>CAWBXU010000001.1:0-291906 GCA_963792775.1 uncultured Verrucomicrobiae bacterium
AGATCGGTTCGGAGCAGGGGCGAGACGAGCAAAATGGGGGAGAGAATGTTGTTCAGGTCGTGCGCCACGCCGGCCGCGAGCGTGCCGATGCTCTCGTAGCGGTATTGCACCGACCGCGGCAGCGTTCGCGGCGAGGATGCGAAGCGTGTCCAGCTCGTAGACGAACATCGAAGCGGGATGAGCCTCCAAGAGGAGACGATAGGCCTCCGCCTCCCACAGAGAATCCGCCGCCGTCGCCGCGCCATTCCGCGCGGCTCCTTGGTGCGATATCATTTCGTTAGGCCGCCTCTGTTTCTTACGGCGCTTGTGGCTAAAGCAGGTCTCCAGCCAAACGCCGGCCCGGCGATACCCCGCGAATGGCAGCGAAATTCCGCACGGCGGTTTGGACATCGCCGGGCGCTTCTGCCAATCTCCGCTTGTGCTCTCCCGGATCTATTCTGCCGCGGTCTACGGCGTCGACGCTTACGAAGTCGAGATCGAGGTCAACGCCGCCGGCGGCAACCCGAAAATCATCATCGTCGGTCTGCCGGACACGGCGGTGAAGGAAAGCCAGGACCGCGTCACGACCGCGATCAGCAACAGCGGCTACTACTGGCCGCGCGGCCGGACCACGATCAACCTCGCGCCCGCCGACATCAAAAAAGAAGGCCCGAGCTTCGATCTGCCGATCGCGCTCGGCATGATCGCGGTCGCGCAGGAAATCGAGGACGAACTGTTCGACCAATACAGTTTCGTCGGCGAGCTCGCGCTCAATGGCGCGGTCCGCGCGGTCAAAGGCGTGCTGCCGGTCGCGCTCGAAGCGCGACGCCGCGGCAAACGCGCGCATCATCGTGCCGGAAGCGAACGCGCGCGAAGCCGCGATGGTCGAGGGCATCGACATCTACGGCGGTGCAGAATCTGCGCGAGGCATTCCAGTTCGTTAGGGGCGAAACGCAGCTCACGCCGGTGCGCGGCGATCTGAGCGATTTCTTCGCCACCCATCAAAATTACGACGTCGATTTCGCCGACGTGAAAGGCCAGGCGCACGTCAAGCGCGCGGTCGAAGTGGCGGTCGCCGGCGGGCACAACATTCTCATGATCGGCCCGCCCGGCTCCGGCAAATCGATGCTCTCGAAACGCATCGCCACGATCATGCCGCCGATGGCGCTGGAGGAAGCGATCGAGACGACGAAAATCCACAGCATCGCGGGATTGTTAGGCGGAGAGCATCGTTCGTCGCGACGCGGCCGTTCCGCTCGCCGCATCACACCATTTCCGACGTGGGATTGTTAGGCGGCTCGGCCACTCCCGCGCCCGGCGAAGTGAGCCTCGCGCATAACGGCGTTCTTTTTCTCGATGAGCTGCCGGAGTTCAAGCGCTCCACTCTGGAAGTGATGCGCCAGCCGCTCGAAGATGGCCGCGTCACGGTTTCGCGCGCGGCGGGCACGGTCACGTTTCCGTCGGAGTTCATGCTCGTGGCGGCGATGAATCCGTGTCCCTGCGGCTACTTCGGCGACTTGAAGCGCGAATGCCGTTGCAGCCCGGTGCAGGTGCAACGTTACCGCCAGCGCATCTCCGGGCCGCTGCTCGATCGCATCGATCTGCACATCGAAGTGCCGGCGGTCGAATACCGCGACATCTCGAGCGAGCGGGCCGAAGAAAAATCGGAAGCGATCCGCGAACGCATCGGTGCGGCGCGCGAGCGACAGCAGGCGCGTTTCCAAGCCGACAAGAAAATCACCTGCAACGCCCGCATGACCGCGCGCGCGATCAAGGCGCATTGCAAACTGAGCGACGAATCGCAGGAGTTGATTCGCATTGCGATGACCGAGTTGAACCTGAGCGCGCGGGCCTACGATCGCATCCTGAAAGTCTCGCGCACGATCGCCGATCTCGAGGGCGCGGAAGCCATCTCTCCCGATCACGTGAGCGAGGCAATCCAGTATCGCACCTTTGATCGCACCCTGTGGATTTAGGGCAACGGATCGTTCGAATGAATAACGGCGCGAATCGTCTTCCGGGGAGCGCACGCGACTCGCGTGCTGCAAGCGGCGACTCGCCGATTGCTTCTGCGGGCTCAGCGCTGGGCGCGAAGAGCATTTCGGCGAGTCGCCGAAATGGGCACGCGAGTCGCGTGCGCTCCCCGGAATTTTCCGTTGCCATGGCCGTGATTTTCGCGCTCGCATTTCTTGTCGCCGGCTGCAGTCGGGCGCCCTCCACAGTTTCCGGCCCGCTCGCGCAACGCGGTTATCTTTGGCAACGCGACTGGACCCCCGCGGTCGACGCCGCCTTAAGCGAAGCGCAGCGCCATCTCCAAGGCATAGTCTTGTTAGGCGCGGAGATCGAGTGGACTGGGAAAGAACCACGAATCGTTAGGGCGAATATCGATTGGGAGCAGGTCCGCAAAACTGGCGGCGGAAATTGCGCGATCGCTCTGCGCGTCGCGCCGTTCGCGTTCCCGGCCGCGCGCGACGATCCCGCTCTCGGCGCGATTGCAGCGGCGGCACGCTCGTTAGTCGCGGAGGCGCACGCTCATGACGTGGCGGTGAAAGAATTCCAGCTCGACTACGATTGCGCGGAGCGAAATCTCGGCGCCTATCGCCGTTGGTTGCCGGAGCTGCGCCGTGCGCTTGCGCCCACTCGATTTGTCATCACCACTCTGCCGTCGTGGCTCGAGCATCGTGAATTCGTTAGGCTGGCTGCAGGAGGTGGACGGCTACATCCTGCAGGTGCATTCCATTCCGCTCGCCGAGGCGGGCGGCGGACGCTTGTGCGATCCGCAACGTGCCCGCCGCTGGGTGAGGCAAGCGGCGCGCCTGCGCCATCCATTCTCCGTCGCGCTCCCCACTTATCGCTGCACGGCCGGCTACGACCCGACCGGTCGGCTCATTGGAGTCGCGATGGATAGCGTGCAGCCGGTCTGGCCGCCGGGGACCCGCATCCTGACTTACTCGCCCGACGCGGACGCGCTCGCCGATCTGGTGAAAGAATGGGAGCGCAGTCGGCCGGCGGAATTGCAGGAACTGCTCTGGTATCGCATACCCGTCGCCAGCGACGCGCGCAATTGGCGCTGGCCAACCCTGGACGCAGTCAAGGCCGGCCGGAAACCGGCGAAACATCTCGCCGTCGTACGCGCCGGCGAAAACCCAATCGATCTCTCGCTCGTGAACGAAGGCGAAACCGACGAGGACGTCCAGGCGTCGCTCCTGGCGAGCTGGAGCGGAGCGGAGCTGATCGCGGCCGACGCGCTCGCCGGGTGGCAGGTCGATTCACAACCAACTCGCGCGCTCTTCACCGTCGCAAGCGGACATCATCTGCGCCTCCCGCCGGGCGCAAGCCGGCGCATCGGCTGGCTGCGACAACGGGGCGACACGGCGCCGACGCTCACCTATCATGACGAAACGTCCTTTTCTCGTTAGGCTAGTTGGGACACTGCTTCTTCTTGCTCTGGCCGAGGAGGGCGGCGCGACCGGTTATTTCGGGCCGGCCGTTTATCTCGATGAAGGCGGACGGCGGATCGCGGGGTCGCCCGAGTTCTTTTGGGAGCTGGAGACGAAACGATTGGCGCGTGATTTTCATCCGCCGGAAAAACTCGGGCCGCGCAATCTCGAACCATCGCAAACGCCGGAGGAGCGCAAGACTTGGGAAGACCGCACGACGGCCGCGGCGGACGCGGCGGATTTCGCGGCTGCTTTGCGCGACGGCCACATCGCTCCTCCCGATCCGGCCGCAGCGACGCGTCAGGATGCCGCCGCGCGCGCCGTCCTCGAACAAATCAGCCTAACGAGCGCGCTGACATTGCCGCCGGAATTTCCCTCCGAGTTTGCCGATTATCATCGCGGGGCGTTCGCTTATCGACGTGGACCGGAACATTGGGACGAAGCGCGCCAGGCCTGGGAAAACCTGCTCAAACGCCCCGAAGCGGAACGGCATTATCGAACCGTCTGGGCGGCCTTCATGCTTGGCAAAATCGCCCTGAAACGGAACGAGCCCGCCGCCGTGGACTGGTTCAAGCGCACGCGCGAGCTGGCCCGCGCGGGTTTCGCCGATTCGTTAGGCATGGCCGCGGCCAGCTACGGCTGGGAAGGCCGTTCCGAGTGGAAGCAGGATCATCCGGAAAAAGCGGCGCCGCTTTTTCTCAACCAACTCGCGCTCGGCGACGAGAGCGCGATCGTCTCGCTCAAAGCGCTCGTGCCTGACCGGCGCCCGGTCGAGGGCATGTTGAACTACGGCCCTGAGCCGGACGAACAAAGCGAGATGACCGCGGAGAAGCTGCGAGCAGCACAAGCGAAGGCCGACGCCGCGCTGCAACGCGCCGCGCGCGATCCATTGCTCCGCCGTTTGATCACCGCTCATATCCTCGCGCTCGCCTCGGTGCCCGATGAGTTTGTTTACGAAGGCGATCGGCAGCCGAATCGCTGCCAGCGCTGGCTCAAGTTGATCGCTGCGCTCAAGCTGACCGAACTGGAGGACGCCGAATATCTCGGCTGGGTCGCCTACAACAGCGGTGACTACAACGGCGCCGCGCGCTGGCTCGATTTTGCGCGGAAAGATTCTCCCGCCGCGCTCTGGTTGCGTTCGAAATTGCAGCGCCGCGACGGACATCTGGCCGACGCCGCTCAGAGCATGGCGCAGGCGTGGCAGACCTTGCGCGATCCCGCCGCCTACACCGGCTGGAATGGCCCGACAAGGCAGCTCGACACGATCGACTTCGGGCCGCACTGGACTTTTCCGCAAAGCGCGAGCGGCGATCTGGGCGCACTTCGGCTCGAGCGAACCGACTTCGTGCAGGCGCTGGAGACGTTACTCGACGGCGACCTTTGGAACGACGCCGCCTTTGTCGCAGAACGCGTCCTCAGGACGAGCGAGCTGGAGACTTTCGTCGAGCAACATCCACCCGTCGCGGGTGCGGGCGCGGAGGATTGGCGAGTAAAACTGCGCTATCTGCTCGGCCGCCGTTTCGTCCGCGAGGATCAATACGAAAAAGCCGGCAAACTTATCCCTGCTCCGTGGAATCAGGTGCTGCAAAAATATGTCGTCGCGCTCGGGACGGCGCACGACCAGAGCCACTCGAAAAAAGAACGGGCCCGCGCCTTTTTCACCGCGGCCTGGCTGGCGCGGCACGATGGGATGGAATTGATGGGGACCGAGGGGGCGCCGGACGGCTTCGTCAATGGCGGCGCTTTTCCGATGCCCGACCTGGCGGAGCAGATCCGCAGCGGATTCTACACCACGACCTCTTACGAGAGCTCGACCCCGCAAGTCTCGAAACACTCGACGGTTCTGCGCCTGCCGGTCTCGGAGCGTTCGCGCCTAACGAAAAGCAAACCGGTGCCGGATTTACGCTATCATTATCGCGTCATCGCCGCCGCCCTCGCGATCGACGCGGCAAAGTTGCTGCCTAACGACAGCGAAGAACTGGCCGACGTGGTCAACTGCGCCGGACTCTGGGTGAAAGACGAGGAGGAGAAGCTCGGCAACCGCTACTTCAGCATCCTGCAAAATCGCGCCGCCCGGAGCGCAATCGGCCGTGCCGCGACTGCCCGACGCTGGTTTGTCGATCAGCCTGGCCCCTGGAGCCAGGAGGAGAAACGGTCGGAGGAAGCGATGCGCCAGGAGCTAAAGATCCCGGCGGAAAACTAGCCTAACGAAACCTAACGAGTCTAATCCCAGGGCGTGCCGTCGAGAAGCGGCTCGGAAGGGAGCGTCTCCGCGCCGCTCTCCGTGCAGACGGCAAAGTGCGCGCCGGGATAGAGAGAGACGCCGGCGAAATCTCCGCGCGTGTTCAGAGCGTAGAAGTTCAGGCCGAAATTCGGCAAGCCGCGCGAATTGAGAAGATGCGGTGCGACCGTGTTGCGTTGCACGCGGCGGCAGGCCTCGAGCGCGGCGTCTTTCGGATGCATCCCGCGGCGCATGTTTTCCACGATCAGGAACGAGGAAACGCTGAAGAGATTCGATTCGCCACGACCGGTCGAGCCGGCGGCGCCGACTTCGCCATCGACATAAAGGCCGGCGCCGAAAATGGGCGAGTCACCGGCGCGTCCCGGCATCTTCCAGGCGAGGCCGCTGGTCGTGGTGACGCCGCCAATCTCGCCCTGCGCGTTCAGGCCGTTGCAATTGATCGTCCCGTAAATGTGCTGGGGATCGACCAGCCCTTCCGCCACGAGCTCGTGCATGATGCGGTTACTCGCGGCCGCCCGCGACTCCTCGTTAGGCGCGTCCACCAGAGCGAGACGGCGTTTCCATTCCTGCCAAACTTTGCGCGAGTTCTCTGAGTTCAGGTCTGCTTCGATCTCGAAACCTTGCGCCCGTGCAAACTCCTGCGCGCCGGTGCCGAGAAGAAGATGGTGATCTGTTTTCTCCATCACGGCCTTGGCGACGAGTGAGGGCGTGCGCACGCCTTCCAAAGCAGCCACGGCGCCGGCACCTTTGCGCGGACCGTGCATCACGGAAGCGTCCAGTTGCAGGATGCCTTCGGCGTTAGGCAGGCCGCCGTAGCCGACGCTGGTTTCTTCCGGGTCGAGCTCGTTGATGTTCACTCCCGCGATGAGCGCGTCGAGGACGTCGGCGCCGCGCATCATTTCAGCGAACGCTTTCTCCACGCAGGTCAGGTCGCCGCCGTTGTGGAAACGATTGCCATTCGCGGAGGCGATAACGACCGGACGAGTTGATTGCATCCTTGCTCATCCGATTCGGAGGAAAAAAGACAAGCTCTTCCCATCAAGGCCTCGCGCATGATCGCGGATTTTGAAGACGACGAAGGGATCCGCCCGAACAGGCGCAACCCGAGCAGGCGCACTCTACAAGAGCCGGAAACTTCGTGAGGCAGCCGCTCTAGCTATTTAACTGATACGTCTCGACACGCGCGATACCTGCGTCCGGTGAACAATCGCCCTGTAAGGGCCGAGAGCGCATTCGCATTTAGTCAGCAAGAAAACGCAGGGCCGGTCGCGGTTGATGCGACCGGCCCCTTTGAGAAACGCTCTTTTTAGAGGCGCTTCTCGCGTAAGCAACAGGCTTGCGGATGGCCGAGGTGCCTTACTTCACCTTGTCGGCCGTCCCTTGAAACACGGTGTTGGGGTCAGTCTCGATCATCGCTGCCTGCCTACCGTTGCGCGCGACGAAGATGTTGAAGCTGGGGCCGTTGGTGAATGAGACGGTGCCCTGGCAGGTTGTCTCCACCGTGTAGGTTCCTACTCCACCGGGAGGGACCTGGATAATGATGCCGTTGATGCTGACGGTGGCGAAGGGGACGGAGAGGGTGCCGTCTCCATTGAAGTCGATCCCCTCCACGATCGCTTTCGGTTGCGCGGCGCCGCTGACGATGGTGAACCCTTGGGCGGTAAACAAATAGGAGCCGTGCAGGGTCTGCGGACCGCAAACCGGTGCCTCGCCCTGCGCCCGCGCGCTGCCGGCGACGCCGAGGGCGATTGCGGCAAGCAGAGCGGCCAGTGCACGGGTGGAAATGAGGGGACCAATGTTCGTTAGTCTTTTCATGGGGTGTGATTCTTTCTTGTTTTGCTATTTCGTTTTTAACTGAGTGAACAGGCCAACGAGATGTTGAGTTCCAACTCTTCACCAGCGTTTGCCTCACTGATCTTCTAAAGGAACTGACCGGCGAAGTTCCGAAATTCTTCCGCGCGCAGGCTGGCGCGCCGCTTTGGGCTTGGAGAAAAAACCGTAAAAAGGTTACGCTTGGCGGCGGTGAACGCAGAAGCCGAAGAGCGGGTTTTCGCGACCACGCGATGGAGCATGGTCCTCTCCGGCGCGAACTCTCCCGGCGGAGATGATAAAGCGGCCCGCCTCGCTCTCGCCGAGTTATGTCGGACTTACTGGCACCCTGTTTTTTCCTACGTCGGCCGGCAGGGTTACTCGACTCCGGATGCCCAGGATCTGACCCAGGATTTCTTCCTTATGATTCTGGAGAGCGACTGGCTCCGCCAGGCCGATCGCAGCCGCGGGCGCTTCCGTTCGCTGCTCCTCAAGTCGGTCCAGAATTTTCTCCATAACGCCGCGGATAAGCGGGCCACGCTCAAGCGAGGCGGCGCGGTCCAATTCATTTCCTGGGAAGCCTGGATGGCGGAAGCGCCGTCGCAGATCTCCATTCCCCCTCGCGCGCTCGAGGCGCTCGCGCCGGAACGGCTCTTCGATCTTCGTTGGGCGGCGACGGTGGTCGAGCGCGCCTTGCAGCGTTTGCGCCAGGAGTGCGAAGGCAAAGGGCGGGTCCGCCTCTTTGAGGCATTGCGCGAACATCTCACCGCGGACGGCGCCGAGCTCTCCTACGCGGAGCGGGCGGCTTCGTTAGGCGTAAGCGAAGCGGTCGTGAAAAAGCAACTGCACAACTTGCGTCAGCGTTACCGCTGGCTCCTGCGCGATGAGGTCGCTCACACGGTCGAAAGCCCTGCGGAGGTGGATGACGAGATTCGCTATCTCTGCGCTACTCTCGCCGCCGCCGCCCACTAAGCCACCATGCCAGGACCCCCTGAATGCGCGACCTGCGGCACCGCGATCCGGATCGGGGAGACGGATTGCGTCAATTGTCTCCTCGGCGAAGGACTCGAGACGGAGGGTGAAGCTTCACGCGCAGACTTCGAGCGCGTCCTCGAAGAAGCGAATGTGCCCGACCAATCGTGGCGCCTCGGGCATTACGAAATCCTCGAGGAAATCGGGCGCGGCGGGATGGGCGTGATCTACCGCGCTCGCCAGCGCCCTTCCCAGCGCATCGTCGCGCTCAAGCGCGTTCTCGCCGAGCAGGCGGACTCACCGGAGACCCTCGCGCGCTTCCGGCGCGAAGCGGAAGCGGTTGCGAGCCTCGATCATCCGCACATCCTCCCGATCTACGAGGTGAGCGAGAGCGAAAGCGGTCTTCCGTTTTTCAGCATGAAGTACGCGACCGGGGGAAGTTTGCGCGACGCCGCGCCGACCCTGCTCGGCCGGCCTAACGAGTGTGTGCGGCTGATGGCGAAAGTCGCGCGCGCCATTGCCTACGCGCATGACCAGGGGATTCTGCATCGCGATCTGCAGCCGGGAAACATCCTTCTCGACGGGCGCGGCGAGCCGTTGGTGAGCGATTTCGGCCTCGCCAAGTGGCTCTTCGAGAATAGCGATCTCACCCAGAGCCTGACCACTTTTGGCACGCCTGGTTACATCGCTCCCGAACAAGCGGAACGCGCAGCCGAGGAACTTACTCCGGCCGCCGACGTTTACAGTCTGGGCGCCATTCTCTTCTACCTCCTCGCGCGTCGCCCGCCCTTCGTCGGCGCGAATGTGCTCTCGGTCATCCATCAGGCAGCCGCCGGTCCCGCCCCGAAGTTGCGCTCCCTCGCGCCGTCGCTCGATCGCGATCTGGAGACGATCACCGCTCGTTGTTTGGAGCGCGATCCGAAGGCCCGCTACCCATCGGCCGGAGCTTTGGCCGAAGACCTCGAGCGCTGGCTCGAGGGCCGGCCGATTCTCGCCCGGCCGATTCACGCGCCCGCTCGCACCTGGCGCTGGGCCCGGCGCAATCCCATCCTCGCGGCTACCGCCACGACCTGTCTCTTCCTCTCCCTCGCCGTGATTTGGCTGTGGCGTGGACAAGTTGCGACCGCACCAGAATTCTTCCCGCCGGAGAAATCGATCGCCGTCCTGCCCTTCGAGAATCTAAGCGACGACAAGCAAAATGGATATTTCGCGACCGGCATCCAGGACGACCTCCTCACGACTCTGACTCAGATTCACGATTTGAAAGTCATCAGCCGCACCAGCGTGATGGCGTATCAAAAACCCGACGGGCGCAACATCCGTGAGATTGGCCGGGCGCTCGGAGTGGCAAATGTTCTCGAAGGGACTGTCCGCCGTGAGGGCAATCGCGTGCTTGTTAACGTGCAGTTAATCGACGCGCGCAACGACCGGCACCTTTGGGCCGAGCGCTACGACCGCACCGTCGCCGATGCGATCGGTCTTCAAGGGGAGCTGGCCACGCAGATCGCGGTCGCTCTGAAAGCGACCCTCGCGCCGGAAGAAAAAGTTCGCCTCGATGTCGAACCTACCGCTAACTCCGAAGCCTATGTGCTTTACCTGACCGCACTCGGAAAGGAAGCGGCAGATGAGATCGCTGCGGAGCAGCTTTACGTGCGGGCCACTACGATTGACCCCAAGTTCGCATTAGCTCACGCGCGAGCGTCTTTGCTTAACAGCGAGATCGCAAGTTACCAGGAGCCCCCCGCGCGAAAGGCGAAAGCTCGCGCTCAGGCAGAGGAAGCTTTGCGCTTATCGCCAACTTTGGGCGAAGCCCATATGGCTTTAGGTCTCTGTCTCTACTTGGGGGAAAAGAATTACGACGCAGCTCTCAAGGAGTTCGAGCTCGCCGCGGCGACTTCTCCCAATAACGCCGAGATCTACAGTTACGTCGGTGGCATCTATCGGCGGCAGGGACGCTGGCACGATGCGCTGTCCAGCTTCGAGCGCGCTCTCTCCCTCGATCCTCGCAATGCGCATATCGCTTTGTTGGCCGGCAACAATCACGCGTTTGTGCGTGACTGGCCGGCCGCTGCTGCCTGTTACAATCACGCGCTGGAAATCAGGCCGGATTTCGTCGCGGCCAGGATCGGCCTTGCTTACCTCGAAGTTGTTCAAAACAATCACCCCGCTGCCGGCAGGAATATTTTGCAGAGCATTCCTCCCGCCATTGATCTCGATGATGCGCCGATTTCGGCGCGGTGGGACCTCGCCATGCTGGAGCGAAATTATGCCAGCGCGGAAAAGATTTTGGCGGATTACCGCGGGGAAAAATTGGCGCAGGGCCCGAAGACATTTTATCAGGGTCGAACCGCCCTCGCCCGCGGCGACATTGAATCGGCCCAGCGTTACTTTGCCGCGGCGACGCCAGCTTTCGAAGGGCCCGTGCGCGACAATCCCGCTGATCCCCAGTACCACGCTGAACTCGGACTGCTCTATGCCTACATGCAGAGGAAGGAGGATGCCATCCGAGAAAATCGTCGGGCAGTTGAACTCGAGCCAGAAAGTCGGAATGCATTTCATGGCGCTGTTGAGGCGGGCAATCTCGCGCTGGTCTATGCACTGGTGGGCGAACAGGAACGGGCGATCACGCTGATCGAGCGCCTCCTTTCCACTCCTGGACCGGTCCAATGGCTGGATCGTCCGCAGAACATCACGCTGGCCGAGTTGCGTCTGCGCTGGGAGTGGGATTCGCTCCGGAGCAACCCGCGCTTCCAGAAAATTCTCGCTGGAACTGAGCCGAAAACTATTCTGGCGCCAGCCCTGCGGTAGCGCGCGCGTGCGCGTGCTGGTTGAGGCGTCTCGCCTCAACGATGTTGCGCGCTACCCCAATCCGCATCGTCGGGCGCAACCGAGCTTCCGCTATGGCAGGCGAGTCGCGGCTTCGGTGCCGCAGGCGCTGAAAACCAGGTTGCCGTCTGAATCGTAAACGTCAAAGGTGGAGGTGGCAGTATAGCTATTACCATCGGCCGACAGATGGAACTCTCCTGCACTCTTCACGATCCCGGCGAAGCTACCGTCGGGATTGAAGGTGAAGAATTGCAAGGTCGAAGTGAACGTCCGCCTGTCCGGCGTGCGTTGCCACGTCCCGAGGCCGGGAGTCGACAAGGCAGGTGAATTGGCGTTACCGGTGGTGGTGAGCGTGCCGCCTTGATGGAACAACTCGAAGCCACGAAAAGCCATAACGGTATGGCCGTTACAATCGGTAACTGTCACCTGCGAATCCCATGCGCCTTGCAAAGACGCTCTGTGCTGCGCGGAGAGCGCCTGCTGCGCGGAGAGCGAAGCGGGCGTGAGGATTAGAGCGGCCAGAGCCATCGTCGAAACGAGCGATTTTAGAGTTATCTTTTTCATCTTTGTTGTCTTTCTAAGGTTTTTACTTTGTGGTTTTATTGGCAGTCGGGAGTTTCCCCGTCCTGTCCAGATGGCGAACATTCCCCTCAAAGCGCTCTGAAAGTCTTTAACGGGCCCCTGAATTTTTCGTGAATCTTCTGAAATCGCGATGAGCACGATCATTTACGAGTTCGGCGAGTTTCAGCTCGACCCGGCGAACCACCTCTTATCCCGACGCGATGGCACACCGGTGCCGCTGACTTCTCGTGTTTTCGATACGCTTGTTTTTATGGTGGAGCACCACGGCACGGTGCTCGACAAAGAGCGGCTGATGGAAGCGGTCTGGTCCGATTCCATTGTCGAAGAAAACAATCTCGCCCAAAGCATCTCGAAGCTGCGCCAGGTTTTAGGCGAAAAGCCCGGGACGCACCGCTTCATCGTGACCGTTCCGGGACGCGGTTATCGATTCGCGGCCGACGTGGTCATCCGTGACGGCATCGCCGAAAACAGGCAAAGCTCTTCCGGAAAACTCGAAGCCCAGCCGGCCCCAACCGCCACGAAACTGGCCCCGGCTGTCTCGGAACCCAAGGTCGCACCGGCCTGGCCTCTTCCTCGACGAGCAGTGATCGCGCTACTGGTGATGATCGCTCTCGGCGCTGGCGTCTTACTTGTCCGCAGTCGCAAAGCGCCGCCCGCGCCGCCCGCGCCCGCCGCGCTTCCGCAGAAAAGCATTGCGGTCCTGCCGTTCGAAAATCTGAGCGACGACAAGCAAAATGCTTACTTCGCCGCCGGCATCCAGGACGATGTCCTCACGAGCCTGGCGCAGATTCACGAGTTAAAAGTAATCAGCCACACGAGTGTGCTGGCTTACCGGCCTGGCGCGCACAACATGCGGGAGGTCGGCCAGGCGCTCGGCGTGGCGAATGTGCTCGAAGGAAGCGTGCGGCGCGCGGGCGACCGTGTGCTGATTAACGTTCAGCTGATCGACACCCGT
Source organism: uncultured Verrucomicrobiae bacterium (assembly GCA_963792775.1). Taxonomy (GTDB): domain Bacteria; phylum Verrucomicrobiota; class Verrucomicrobiia; order Chthoniobacterales; family UBA10450; genus Palsa-1392. Next base: position 12,806 of record CAWBXU010000001.1, read on the forward strand.
ACCGATCGGCACCTCTGGGCGGAGCGTTACGACCGCACCGTCGCCGATTCGATTGGCCTGCAAGGCGAACTCGCCCGTGAGATCGCCGAGGCACTTAAAGCGCAGTTGGCGCCGGAAGAAAAAGCCAGTCTGGAGACGAAACCGACCGACAATCCCGAGGCGTATGCGCTTTACCTGCAAGCTCGCGGGCGCGAACGAGCTTCTAATCGCTCGTACGAGCACGATCGCGCAACCGAGCAACTCTATGCGGAGGCGATTGCGCTCGATCCGAAATTTGCCCTGGCCCACGCCCGGCGTTCCATTCTCAATAGCGATCTTGCCTTCGACGCGGGGGAGAAGGCCGCAAGAGCGCAAGCGCGAAGCGAGGCGGAAGAAGCCCTTCGTTTGTCGCCTTCTCTGGGGGAAGGCCATACGGCTCTTGGTCTCTCCTTGTATTGGGCCGACAAAAATTACGCTGCCGCGCTGAAGGAGTTTTCCATCGCCGCGGCGACATCTCCCAACGAGCCCGACATTCTGACTTACATCGGCGGAATTTATCGCCGGCAAGGACGCTGGCGTGAATCGCTCGCCACCTTTCAGCGCGCTGAAGGCCTCGATCCTCGTAACCGCTATGTTTTTATCCAGGCTGCCAACAGTCACCTCTATGTGCGGGATTGGCCGGGCGCGAGCGCCGGTTACAAACGCGCGCTGGAGATTGCGCCCGCTTCAGCTATTCCCATGGTCGGCCTTGCTTATCTCGAAATCTTTCAAAACAACAGTCCGGCGGCCGGGAGGAAGATTTTGCAGAGTATTCCTCCCGGCATTGATCCCGATGGGATGGTGACCGAGGCGCGATGGGACCTCGCCATGCTGGAGCGGGATTACGCTGGCGCGGAAAGGATACTGACCGAGTCCAGTTTGAAAAATTTCGCTCTGGACGAAGCATTTCCACTGACGTTTTACAAGGGCCGCACCGCCCTCGCCCGTGGCGACGTCGAATCGGCCCAGCGCTACCTGGCAGCGGCAACCCCAGGTATCGAAGAACGGGTGCGGGACACTCCCGAGGATCCGGAAAGGCGCGCGCTACTCGGATTGCTCTACGGTTACATGCAGAGGAAGGAGGACGCCCTTCGGGAAGGTCGTCGAGCGGTCGAGCTCGAGCCAGAAAGCCAGAACGCATTTCATGGCGCGCAGTGGGCGGCCAATCTGGCGCTGGTTTATGCACTCGTGGGCGAACAAGACCAGGCCATCACGCTGATCGAACGCCTCCTTTCCGCTCCCGGCCCGGTCCCATGGCCGGATCAGCCCTGGAGCATCACGCTCGCCGAACTGCGTCTGCGCTGGGAATGGGATTCGCTCCGCAGCAATCCGCGCTTCCAGAAGATCCTCGCCGCGCCCGAGCCGAAGACGATCCTAAAATAGCTCTCGAGGAAGACCGTGCCGCAACAGTCGTCCACCCGCTGCAGAAGGATCGCCCCGATGGCGCTTTTTCTCTTTTCCCCCGCATTCACTCTGGCGCAGGACGCACTTCCCGCAGCGGATTCGGTCGAAAGCGAACGCATCGTTGTCACCGGATCCAATATTCCCACTGCCGAGGAGGTTGGTCCCAATCCAGTTTTAACTATCGACCGCGATGCAATCGAGAAATCGGGCGAGCGCACCGCGGAGGACTTGATCAGGAATTTGACCGTCGCGGGCCCGAATGGAGTGCCGGCTTCGAACAACTCAGCCGGCTCTACCCGCGGGCGCGTCCTCCATTTCATTGCGCGGTTTCGATCCGAGCGACACGCTCACTTTGATCGGATTGCGACAGTATTCGCTAAAGCGAATTGTGCACTTTAATCGTCGAGGTTGCCGAGGCGGGTCACTGTAGACGCTTCGCTCTGCGAAGCGCGGGTATCGACGCGGCTTCTTGCCTGGTGGCGCCGAAACCCACGCCTCCCACAGGGAGGCGTCTACAGTCGCTGGGCCTCCTTACCGAAGCGGAATCGTGGCAACTGAGCCGGTGACCTCGCTGATGTAGAGGGTCCCGGTCCTTATATCCCGGGTCATGGAAGTCGGAGTCGTGAGGCAATCGGCAATCACCACCGGGGGACCGGCCGGGTCGTCGAAGCGCAAGACTGTTCCGGGCCCGCTAAAGAATGGGCCTTCCGAGGAAAACTCGAGCACAAAGTAGCGGACGTGACCTTTTTTCATTTGGGGAACGACGTCGATTGCGCTCGTTAGGTTATCGATCAGGACGGTGTCACTTCCTGTCGAGGGGTCGATCTCTTCCACGGTCGAAGTGCCGGTCGGGAAGGGCGCGCCCCGGAGGAGAGTGACGAGAAGTTTCCCACCAGCGACGGCGATGCCCGTCGGGACAGGCTGGAGGAACGGGCCACCGAGTGTCGGGAAGAGAGGATTGGGAATATCGGGAAAGTTGACCAGTTCCGAGAAGGCCCCGGTCTTGAGGTCCGTCTGCCAGACCAGGTTCCGCCCGCCATCGGTGACGTAGAGGGAATGGTCTATCGCCGCCAAACTGAAAGGATTCGAGACCTGAATATTGTCCGGAACGTCATCCAAGGGAAAGGGAATGAAATTCGGGAAATCAACCACCGACTGGATGCGGAGTCGGTCGCCGCCGCCGTTCGAAAGCACCACCTCCTGTCCGTCAGCGAGCGACTCCTCGTCGGCCGGAGTAAGGGTAAAACCGGTCGTGCTGTTCTCGGTCGACGCGCTGAACTGCAACAGCAGGACGGAGCTGAAAATCGGGGAGGATGGGCCGTTGGGGTTCTCCAGCGTCGTGCCGGGGCGCGGCCCGGCGATCCCGACATCGCCTACTCCGATCGCCAGATACAGCTTTCGCCCGCGCATCATCATACCGGTGGGACCGGATGGGTCGCCCACGTCTGCCGGCGCTGAGGGCAAGCCAGCAAGCAGGGTGCGCCGATTGCCGCTCGGGTCGACGATGGAAACACGCCCGGAACCTGGCGTGTTATCGCCCGACTCCGCGACGAGCAGGTTGCCCTGGTCGGTCAGGACAGTGCCGATCGGTTCGAGCAAACCGGGGACGAGTTCGGTGCATTGCGCGTTTGCCGAAGTGCCCGCGAGGAGCATGAGGGAAACGGTCAACGTCACAGAGAACGTGACCGATTTGAGTATCTGTTGTACGATTTTTTTTGTGGGATTTTGCATATTGCCTCTATCGCCATAAACAAGAAATGACGGGCAAAGTGATCATCCGAATCGAAAAAGTTTTGCGACAGACCGCTGAGCTTGAAAATTCCTTGTTGCTCGACGTGGATGAAACCTTACGGACATGCCTTCCCCTTCCCCAGAGCAAATAACCCAACTCCTGGTGGATTGGCGCGAGGGCGACCAGGTGGCTCTGACGCAACTCACCCCTCTCGTCTACGAAGACTTGCGGCGGCTCGCCCATCATTACATGAGTGGCCAACGCCCCGACCACACCCTGCAGACGACCGCACTGGTCAACGAGGCCTATTTGCGCCTGGCCGACCAGACAAACCCAAGCTGGCAGAACCGCGCCCACTTCGTGGCCGTCGCGGCTCGAGCGATGCGCCAGATTTTGGTCAACTACGCCAAGAGCTATCGATCGCAGAAGCGCGGCGGCGGCGCGCAAAAGGTGGAGTTGGACGAAGCGGCCCTGGTCACCCCGGAACAATCACAGGAGATCATCGATCTGCACGAGGCCCTTGAAAGATTGGCGACACTCGACGCCAGAAAAGCAGAAGTGGTCGAGCTGAAATATTTCGGCGGGCTCAACTACGACGAGATCGCAGAGGTGCTCAAAATCTCCGCCATCACGGCGCGGCGCGACTGGGAATTTGCCAAGGCCTGGCTCTATTCGGAATTGCATCGCGCGGACTAAGTCCGGTAGACTCCTCGCGAAAACCGGTCGCTATGACCCCAGCGCGACTACACACGGTCGAGGAAATTTTCCATTCTGCGTTGAACCAACAACCGGAAGAGCGGAGAAGCTTTCTCGAAGCGGCCTGCGAAGGTGACGACGAGTTGCGGGTCGAGATTGAAACGCTGCTCGCCTCTCACCGACGCGCGGTCGATTTTATCGAGACGCCGGTAGCCGGGATTGCGACAAAGCTTCTTGAAAATGCGCCGCCCGACTTGCTCGTCGGCCAGCGGATCGCCCACTACGAATTAACTCAGCGAATCGGCGCCGGGGGAATGGGCGAAGTTTATCTCGCGACCGACATCAGCGCCGGTCGGAAGGCGGCACTGAAACTCCTGCCCCTGCGTTTTACCGGCGACCCGGCGCGGCTGAAGCGTTTTGAACAGGAAGCGCGCGCCGTGGTTGCGCTCAATCATCCAAACATCCTAACCATTTACGAGATCGGCGAGGATCGTTCGACGCATTACATCGCGAGCGAACTGATCGACGGCGAAAACCTGCGGCAACGTCTTGAGCGCGGTCCGATGGAAATGGAGGAAGCGATCGACGTAGCAATCCAGGTGGCCAGTGCGCTCGTCGCGGCGCACGAGGCCGGCATCGTCCATCGCGATATCAAGCCGGAGAACATCATGCTGCGGCCCGACGGCTACGTGAAAGTGCTCGACTTCGGGATCGCGAAACTCGCCGAACAGGAAGCGCCGGCAGCAATTGCCGAAGAAGAAGCGGTGTTACTCGTTGAGACCCGGCTCGGGTCAATCTTTGGAACCGCTCGCTATATGTCACCGGAGCAGGCGCGCGGCGCAGTGGTCGATCAGCGAACTGATATCTGGAGTCTCGGCGCGGTGCTCTACGAGATGGTAGCGGGACGGGCCGCCATTCAAAGGAGAATCGGCGGGAGAGGTGCTGACCTCAATCATGGAGACGGAAGCGCCGCCCCTCGCGAACGATAAGGCGCAAATTCCCGACGAGCTGCAACAGATTATCGGGCGAATGCTTCGCAAAGAGAGCAAGGAACGATATCAGAGCGCCCGTGAACTGCTTGACGCGCTCCGAGGGGTTCGCCGACGCATGGACTTGAGCACTGAGTCGAAACGCTTAGCCGCGCTTCCTGCAGAGATACACTGGAGCAGATCGCACGCTGCCATAGTCCTTGCGGTGCTAGGCGTTGTTCTGGCGGTGGCGCTTCCCTTTTACTGGTATCGAAATCAAACGAGCGCGGCGCCCGAGAAAAGCATTGCCGTGCTCCCGTTCGAGAACCTCAGTGACAACAAGGAAAATGGATATTTCGCGACCGGCATCCAGGATGACCTCCTCACAAGTCTCACTCAAATTCATGAGTTGAAAGTCGTTAGCCGCACCAGCGTGATGGCCTATCAAAAACCTGGCCCGCACAATGTGCGCGAGATCGGGCGAGCCTTGGGAGTGGCGAATGTGCTCGAGGGGAGCGTCCGTCGCGAGGGCAACCGCATGTTCGTCAATGTCCAGTTGATCGACGCCCGCAACGACCGGCACCTCTGGGCGGAGCGCTACGATCGCTCCGTGGCCGACTCTATCGGCCTGCAGGGTGAGCTTGCTACACAAATCGCGGTAGCTTTGAAAGCGACCCTCGCCCCGGAGGAAAAAACTCGCCTCACCATCGAACCGACCACCAACGCGGAAGCCTACGTGCTTTACCTGACGAGCGCTCGGAAAGGAAAAAAAAGATGAGTCTGGGGCAGAGCAGCTTTACGTGCAGGCTGCAGCGATCGATCCGAAGTTCGCCCTGGCTTACGCGCGAGCTTCCATCGTGAACAGCCGGCTCGCAATTCCCGGGCTTCATCCGGAGCGAAAGGCGAAAGCGCGCGCGCAGGCGGAGGAAGCTCTCCGCTTGTCGCCCAGCCTGGGCGAAGCCCATCTGGCTTTAGGACTTTCCCTCTACTGGGGGGAAAAGAAGTTCGGCGCGGCTCTTCAGGAGCTGAAGATTGCCGCCACCACTTTGCCTAACAATGCCGACGTCTACAGCTACATCGGTGGCATCTATCGGCGGCAGGGCCGCTGGCGCGAATCGCTCGCCACCTTTCAGCGCGCAGAAGAGCTCGACCCTCGGAATAGCTACATTGTAGGTCCAGCCGCCGACAATCATCTCTTTGTGCGGGACTGGCCCGGCGCGCGCGCGGGCTACAACCGCGATCTGAAGATTCTGCCGGAGGCCATTTTTTCCAGGATCGGCCTGGCCTACCTCGAAGTTTTTCAAAACGGCAATCCCGCGGCGGGAAGAAAGATTCTACGGGACTTTCCCGGCGCTGATTCTCAACCCGACATAGCTCTGGCCAGCTGGGACCTCGCCATCCTGGAGCGAGACTATCTCGCCGCAGAAAAAATTTTGCACGCCATACCCGATGGGGAATTTTTTAAAGGCGAGGGATACCCCAAGACATTTTTCCAGGGTCAGACCGCCCTCGGCCACGGCGACTTGGCCTCGGCAGAGCACTACTTTGCCGCGGCCACGCCCGTGATGGAAGAGTGGATGCGTGATAATTCCAACGACCCGTGGCGTCACGCTTTGCTCGGATTACTCTACGCCTACAGGCAGAAGAAAGAGGACGCTCTCCGGGAAGGGCGTCACGCGGTCGAGATGGAGCCGGAAAGCCAGGATGCGTTTCACGCCGCTAGCGCGGAGGCCAATCTGGCGTTGGTCTATGCGCTCGTGGGCGAACAGGATCACGCCATTACCCTGATCGAGCATCTCCTATCCATTCCCGGCCTGTCCGAGACTCTCCCTAGTCCGTCGACCATGGCGCTGGCCGAGCTGCGTCTGCGCTGGGAATGGGACTCGCTCCGCAGCAACCCGCGTTTCCAGAAAATTCTCGCCGACCCCGAGCCCGAAACGATCTTCTAAATCGCACGCCGAGCGCGGCGATGGAATGCGGGTGACAACGAGGAAGGGCCGTGGGAATAGTCCGGTTCGCTTTTGACTTCAACTAACCGCCTAACGAACCATGCTATCCTATCGCCTGATCCTCGCTCTCTTCGCCGCCCCGCTCCTTGCCCTTTCGGTCCGCGCCGCGGATGAATCCCCTTCCCCGAGCGCCGCACCCATGACTGAAAATCCACTTCTTCAGGAGAGTTCGTTAGACTTTCATTACCCGCCCTTCGACAAGATCAAAGACGAGAACTTCACCCCCGCCTATGAAAAAGGAATGGCGGATCAGTTGAAGGAGATCGAGCCGATCGCTTCCAGCACGGAGAAGCCGACTTTCGAAAACACTATCGTTGCCCTGGAAAAAACGGGCGAACTGCTCGGCCGAGTCGATCGCATTTTTTCCAATCTCGCTGGCGCTAATACCAACCCTGCGCTGCAAAAAATCGAGACCGAGATGGCGCCGAAGCTGGCTGCGCAGCAGGACGAAATTTTCCTCAACGGTCCGCTCTTCAAACGGATCGAGACGATTTATAACGACCGCGACAAGCTCGGACTCGACGACGAATCGAAATGGCTGGTCGAGCGTTACTACAAGGATTTCGTGCGCGCCGGGGCGAAACTCTCCGACGCCGATAAGACGAAGTTGAAGGCGATGAACGCGGAGCTGGCGGAGCTGCAGACGAAGTTCGCGCAGAACGTGCTGAAGGAAAAAAATGCCGAATCGATCGTCGTCGATAATCGCGCCGACCTGAAGGGTCTCTCCGATAACGAAATCAACGCCGCCGCCCTCGCCGCGAAAGGCGAGAAAAAGGAAGGCAAATTTGTCCTGCCGCTCCAGAACACCACCCAGCAGCCTGCCCTAACGAGTCTAAAAGATCGCGCTTTGCGCGAGCGCATCATGAAAGTATCGCTCGCGCGCAACAGCCATGGCGGCGAGTGGGACAATCAGCAGGTCGTGCTGCGCATGGTGAAGTTGCGGGCCGAGCGGGCCAACCTTCTCGGTTACCCGAATCACGCCGCCTACCAGTTGGCTGACCAGACCGCGAAAAACGTCGAGACCGTGAACAAGCTCCTCGCCGAGCTGACCCCGCCCGCGGTCGCGAATGCGCACAAGGAAGCGGCCGACATGCAAAAAATCATCGACAAAGAGAAGGGCGGCTTCCAGCTCGCTTCCTGGGATTGGGCCTTTTATTCCGACCAGGTCCGGCAAGCCCGTTACGCTTTCGACGAATCGGAAATCAAACCGTATTTCGAAATCAACCACGTCCTCACCGACGGCGTCTTCTACGCCGCGACTCAGCTTTACGGGATCACCTTCAAGGAACGGCACGACCTTCCGGTCTATCAGCCGGATGTCCGCGTCTTTGAGGTTTACGACAAGGACGGCTCGCCACTCGCGCTTTTTCTCGCCGACTATTACGCGCGCCCCTCGAAACGTGGCGGCGCCTGGATGAACGCATACGTCCGACAGAGCGAATTGTTAGGCATGAAGCCGGTCGTGGCCAATCATCTCAACATTCCGAAGCCGGAAGCCGGGCAGCCAACCCTTCTCACCTTCGACGAAGTGACGACGATGTTTCACGAGTTCGGGCACGCGCTTCACGGAATGTTTTCCCATGTGAAATACCCGCGCTTCAGCGGGACGAGCGTGCCGCGCGATTTCGTCGAGTATCCCTCGCAGGTGAACGAAATGTGGGCGAGCTGGCCGCAGGTCCTGCAGCATTACGCAAAGCATTACAAGACCGGGAAACCAATGCCGAAAGAGCTGCTCGACAAAGTCCTGGCCGCGGAAAAATTCAACCAGGGCTTCAAGACGACCGAGTATCTCGCGGCCACCTTGCTTGATCAGGCCTGGCACCAGATCTCGCCCGCGGAAGTGCCTAACGACGCTCTCGCCTTCGAGGCGGCGGCGCTGAAAAAAGCCGGGAGTCGATTATGCGCCCGTCCCACCGCGTTATCGCACCACGTATTTTTCGCACGCTTTCGCCGGCGGCTACAGCGCCGGCTACTACAGCTACATCTGGGCGGAGGAACTCGACGCCGACAGCGTGGAGTGGATGAAACAACACGGCGGCTTGAAGCGCGAGAACGGCGATCATTTCCGCGATACCCTCCTCTCCCGCGGCGGAAGCAAAGACGCGATGCAACTCTTCCACGATTTCACCGGGCGCGATCCCTGGATCGAGCCGCTCCTGAAACGGCGCGGTCTCGATAGGGCCGCGACCGACCCCAAAGCGAACACCGAAGCGCCGCCGCCCTCGCGTTAGTTTTCGCCCTCGCGCCGCTTCTTGTGGGTGCCTCCCTCTGGGAGGCAAGAGTTGTCCACGCTCGCGCTCTGGCCTCCGTGCAACGCCACCCTCGCGCTTCGCAGAGCGAAGCGTCTACAGCCTGGCCTTGATCTCGTAAATTTGCTCTTGCTTCATCATTTACTTTGTATTACAAAGCTCTCACCCATGAATGAACGCGAGCGCGCCGAAGAACATCTTCGGGTGATCCGTTCCCTGATGGAGCGCGCGACAATTTACCGCGCCATTTCCGCGCCGACCGCCCTGGTCGGCGGCCTCCTCGCGCTCGCGACCACCGCCGCCCTTTGGTATTTCGATCGCCGGAACGCGCCCGGAGCTTCGGCGCTCGACGGCCGATCCTTTGCCTTCATCTGGCTCGTCATCCTCGGCCTCGTCCTCGCGGTCAACACGCTTTTCGTTAGGCGGGAAGCGCTTAAGGTCGGTCGCCCCCTCCTCTCCTCCGGTGCGAAGCTGGCCCTGCGCGCGATCGCCCCTTGCCTCGTTATTCCCGCCGCCATCACCCTCTGGTTTTTCAAGGATGCGGATCCGATCGATCGCGAAATCCTCGTCGCGGTCTGGATCGCTTTCTACGGACTCGCTCTGCTCTCCACTGCCCTCTTTGCGCCTCGTTCGCTCGCGATCCTCGGCTGGGCGTTTCTCCTCTCCGGCCTGGTCGTCATGTTTTGGCCGAAGCCGCTCGGGTTCGATCCACACGGAATGTTTCCGAACCTCGCGATGGGCGCGACCTTCGGTTTCTATCACCTCGTCTACGCAGCCTTCATCTGGTCGCGCCGGCCGAGCGGGGTCCCGCAATCTTTCGCGAACGAATGAACGATGCCGGACTTCGAGAAGCTCGACAAAGCGATCCACGAAAAAGGGCGGCTCGCGATCCTGACCCTGCTCGCCGGCCGGGTCAGCTGGTCGTTTCAGGACCTGAAGGAGGAATTGAAAATGAGCGACGGCAATCTCGTCACGCACCTGCGCACGCTGCACAAGCTCGGCTTCGTCGCGGTGACCAAGGAAGTTCTCGACCGTCCGCAGACGAGTTATGCCCTAACGACCAAAGGCCGGTCGGCGTTCAGCAAATACCTCGAAGTGCTCGAGCAAATCGTGAAAGCCGGCAAGGCCTGAGTTTTTTTGCGTTCAAACTTTGCCGCACAAAGCTATCTCAGTCATCTCATGAAAATTCTGCTCGCTGATCATTTCGGCATCTGCTTCGGGGTGCGCGACGCCCTCGCCCAGGCAGAAGCGCTCGCCGCCACCGCGCCTCTCACCATCCTCGGCGAGCTCGTGCACAATCCGGTCGTGCGCGAGCGACTCCGCGCGCAGGGGGTGCAGGAAGGTTCGCTCGATCAAGCCGCGCCGAGCGTTTCGCGCGAAGTCATGATCACCGCGCATGGCGCATCGGACCGGAAGAGGCGGGAATGGAACGCGGCCGGCTTCAACGTCGCCGACGGCACCTGTCCGCTCGTGCGCCACGCGCACACGCAACTCCGCCGGCTTGTTCAGGCCGGTTATTTTCCGGTTGTCATCGGCCGGCCGGGCCACGTCGAAGTGCGCGGACTGACGGAGGATTTCGCCGACGCGATGGTGATAAGCGAGAGCGCAGACGTTAGGCGTCTGCCTCCGGCAGATCGCTACGGCGTCATCTCGCAGACGACTCAGCCGATCGAACACGTCCACGCTTTGGTGGCGGAGATGCGCCGCGCGTTTCCGAAAACGGAAGTGCATTTCGCCGACACAGTCTGCAAGCCGACCAAGGATCGGCAGCTCGCCCTGCAGCGTTTGCTCACCCAAGCCGACCTGGTCGTGGTGGTTGGCGGGCGTTCGAGCAATAACACGCGCCAGCTGGTCGAGACCTGTCGAGCCGCCGGCCGGCGCGCGATTCACATCGAGCGCGCCAACGAACTGATCGCCGAGGATTTCGCGGGCGTCGAAATCGTCGGCGTGACCGCCGGCACCTCAACCCTGCCCGAAACCGTCGCCGCGGTCGTCGAGCGGCTCCGCACAATTTCCAACCCACCATCAAACTCAACCGAAAGACCAATATGAACTCACTCGCCTGGCTTCGTTATTTCGAAGCGAACCGCCGCAACTTTATCGAGCCCGATCACTCCGCGCCGATCGCGCTGCCATCGGAACTGCGAACGCTTCTCGCCACGTCGCTCTCCCATTTTCAGCTCGGGGAAAGCGGTGGCGGGCGTCATCTCTTCGCCCAAGCGGCGCGGCAGGTGCGGGAGGATCCGGCATACGTCGGCGCGCTGGAGTTATTCGTGGCCGAAGAAGGCGAGCATGCGCGACTCTTGCAATTGCTCGTGGCGCGCTTTGGCGGACGATTGATTTCCCGCCATTGGACGCATCTGCTTTTTCGCGCCGCACGGCGGGCGCTGGGTTTGAATTTTGAAATTCAGGTCCTGCTCATCGCGGAATTGGTCGGCACCGCCTATTACCGGGTCTTGCAGCGGCGAGTCTGTGATCCGGTTCTCGATCAGGTCTGCGCGCGCATTCTGGCGGACGAAGCGCAGCACGTTGCCTTTCACCTCGATCATTTGCGCGAAATCCACGCTGCGCTCCTGCCGGCAGAACGCGCCGCCTGGACGCTGCAGTTTCAACTCCTCTTCACCGCCGCGCTCAACGTTGCCTGGATTGATCATCGCTCGGCACTTAAGGCAACCGGCGCGAGCCGAAATGAATTTCTTGTCACGGCGCGCTCCGAGTGCATTGCGTTTCTCGACCGTTTGGCCGGGGCGAAGATCAGCGGAGGCGTCGGCCTGGCTCTCTAAGAAAGTCGGGGTTTTCTTGCGCGAGCGTCGTTGGCGGCCGATAGCTTCCGCTCATGAAGCCGGGCGTCATCACCCTTCTCGCACTCCTGGCCCTCGTCGCCTCGCCCGCGGAGGCTCAAGGCTGGTGGCGGCGCCGCACGCCCACGCCGACTCCTACTCCAACGCTCACCCCGCGCCCGACCCCGACTCCGGTTCCGACGCCCAAGCTCCCACCGCGCGAGCTCGTGGCACTCCCGGTTTACGACGAGGAGACGAGCGTGCGGCTCCAGATTTTTCTTGATAACGCCGAGTTCGGTCCCGGCAAAATCGATGGCAAAATGGGCGAGTTTTTCGGCAAGGCGCTGGTCGCTTACAAGAAAGCGCACGACCTGCCTCCCGGCGGCGCAGTCGACGCGGAATTGCTCGCGCAGGTGCCACAACCTTACACGACTTACACGATTCGCCCGGAAGACGAGCAGTTCGTCGGCGAGGTCGCTTCCCGGCCATCCGAGCAGGCGAAGTTGAAAGCGATGAAATACGGTTCGTTGCTCGAATTCGTGGCCGAGCGCTTTCACGCTTCGGAGGATTTTCTGCAAAAGTTGAACCCGGCGATCAACCTCGAGGAACAGCTCAAGGTCGGCGACACGGTGACGGTGCCTAACGTTCAGCCGTTCGAGATCGAAAAACTGTCCGAGCATTTCATTCCCGCCAATCCGGCTTTCGCTACGCGCGAGATTTTCATCAACATCCGAGAGAACTTTCTCGAGGTGCGAGAAGGCGACAAACTGGTGGCCGAGTTTCCGATCACTCCCGGGTCGAAAACCTTGCCCGCGCCCCAAGGCATCTGGAAAATTCTCGGGATCGCCACCCTGCCGTGGTTTCGGCACGACGAAGGCGTGCTCATGCACGGCGTGCGGACGAACGATTTCTACAACATCCCGCCTGGGCCTAACAATCCTGTCGGCATTCTCTGGATGGGCTTGAACAAACCGGGGATCGGCATCCACGGCACGAACAACCCGGAGACGATCGGGCGGGCCGGGAGCCACGGCTGCATTCGGATGGCAAACTGGGACGCGGCTCGGATCAAGGACTTGGTCAGCGTCGGAAACAAGGTCACGATTACGCTGGGCGTGCCTTTCGTTCCCACCGTTGCGAGCGGATCGCCTCGTTAGGCGAAATTACTTCATTCGTTAGGGCAAAGCCTGCCTTCCGGAGAAGCGGTGTGTAATCGACCAGCCGCTGGGTTTCGAGGCCGGCCACGATCCGGAAGAAAAGATACATCGTGGCGACGAGAAGCCGGGCCCAGGCGCGACGCCAACCGCGCCGCGGTTCCTGAAAATCCGCGATCAACCAAACGGCCGCGATCGGTCGCCGCCGCGCTCAGTTTTTCCACGACCCGCGACAACTCGGGCCCTCGAAACAATCGAGAAAAAAATGCGTCACGACGAGATCGTAGCGTTGCCGGCGGGAAAGCCCGCTTCGCGCAGGTCCGCCTGGATAAAGCTGCACCCGATCGTCGCCGGCACGCCGCCGTGCCAGGGCCAGCATCGTGGCGCTCGCATCGAGACATTCCACCTCGCAGCTCCGGTTGCGCGCGAAGCAATTGCTCGAGAAATCGCCCGTCCCCTTCGCCGACCAGGAGGGCCCGACGCGAGCCGGACACTTCCCTAACGAATGCGCAACGAGCCGCCTGCAGTTGTCCGCCGAAGACCAGGGTCTCGAGCCGCCGATAAAACGGCGCGACGCGATCGAAACTCACCGCCACAAAAACGCCAGGGCAACGAGCGGCGTGAGCAGGACGAGATCGGCCAGCGCAGTTCGATTATCCCGCGGCAGATTCGTCGCGCCATGCAGCCAGATGAGGAGGGCAGCGCTGACCGCCAGACAAATCCAGAGCGGCGCGGCAAAGCGCCAGGCGAGCGCGAGAACGAGCGAGGCCATGATGATCCCGAAGCCGATCGGCTTGAGCGCGCGCGCGACCGAGGGCCAGCCGGTGAGGAGCGAGGCCTTGCCCTGGGCGGCATCGAGCTCGCGTTCCCAGGCGGCGATGCAGAGGCAATTCAAAGTGCAAAGGATGGCGAAAAGCACGACGGCAAAGGCGAATGAAATCGTTAGGCCAGGAAGCTCTCCCACGACCGCGAGAGTGGTGCCGGCGGCGAAGAGGACCCCGACCGCTTTTTCCTTCATCGGAATTGGCCGCCATTTCCCGCCTAACAAGTGGTTGAGGAAAAGGTAGAGCGTGCAAATCGTCGCGAGGGTCGCGCCGAGGAAGAACATCTGCAGATCGAGGGTGCGCAGGGCGAGTGAGGTATCGACCACGAAGATGATCACAATCGCGATCCACCACGCCGCCATGTGCTCCTGACAAAAGCGGTGCCGCCGCGAACGCGGAGCCGTCGCGGGCAAACGAATCGTATCGGCAAATCGATCGCCCAGGTAGATGAGCCAGGCCGTGAGAAAGAGAAGGAGCCGGAGCGAAAGATCGAGATGAGCCCCGAAACTCCGCGCGAAAAGCCATTGCCAGGCGACCGCGACGAGCGGGGCGTCGAGGCAGAGGAGATTCAGCCAAGTGATCGGTGGATATGTTTGCGCCGACTCAACCGGCGCGGCGGTCGGCGGAGAAATCGCGTCGCTCACGAAGCGCACCTTAGTTTAAGTGCCGCCGTCGGCAATCGAAGCGGTCGCAGCTTTAAGTGTTAAGTTTTAAGTGTTAAGAGAATTTGCGCCCCTCCCGTTTAAAACTTAAAACTTAAGACCTAAAACTTCTCGAAATGCCCTGCGCCAAAATCGATCCCGCCCTCCACCAGACGCAGAAGCCGCCCTGGATCAAAGTGCGGCTTCCTTCCAATCCGGTCTTTTTCTCGACCAAGGCGCTCATCTCCGATTTGCGGCTGCACACCGTTTGCGAAAGCGCGCAATGCCCCAACCGCTGGGAATGCTGGAGCCAGGGCACTGCGACGATGATGATCGCGGGCGAACGTTGCACCCGCGCCTGCGGCTTTTGCGCGGTAACCACGGCGAAACCCTTCGCGCTCGAAGAGGACGAACCGCAGCGCGTCGCCGAAGCCGTTAGGCGACTGAAGTTGAAGCACGTCGTCATCACCGCGGTCGCGCGCGACGACCTGAAAGACGGCGGCGCGGAGCATTTCGCGCGCACCATTCGCGCCATTCGCGAGATGGATCCCTCGATCATCATCGAGGTGCTGGTGCCGGATTTTCACGCGCAGGATTGGTGCATCCAGCTCGTGCTCGACGCCGCGCCGGAGATTTTCAATCACAACATGGAGACGGTGGAACGGCTTACGCCGGTCGTTAGGTCACGGGCGAAATATCGCACCTCGCTGCAGGTTCTGCGGCGCGCGAAGGAACTTTCGTCTAACGTCGTCACGAAGAGCGGCGTCATGCTCGGCCTCGGTGAAAGTGAGCCGGAGCTTTTCCAGACGATGGATGACCTGCGCGAGGTCGGCTGCCAGGTGCTGACGTTAGGCCAGTATCTGCGCCCGACGCCAAAGCATCTCCCGGTGGTCGAATACATCACGCCGGAGCAGTTCGATCTCTACGGCGAGATCGCGCGCGGCAAGGGCTTCGCCCACGTCGCTTCCGGGCCGCTCGTCCGCAGCTCCTATCACGCGGCGGATTTTCATCCCGTCGTCCGCTAACGATGGAAAGCGGGTGCCGCGATTGAGTGACTTGCACCTGCACTTTCACTTACACCTACACCGCGTAGAAGATTCGCAAGCGCAACCCAGGTGTAGGTGCAAGTGAAGGTGCAAGTGCAAGAAGGAGAAGACGCGCTGCCGCAGCCGGGCCGGCCGCTCGATCGCGCCAACGTCGCCGCTGTCATTCCCGCCTATTGCGAGGAATGGCATGTCCGCGCCGTCGCGGAGCGCGTCTGCGCGCATCTCGATCGCGTCCTCGTAGTCGACGACGGCTCGACCGATGCGACCGCCGCACGCGCCCGGGAAGGCGGCGCCGAGGTCGTTGCTCACCCCGAAAACCGCGGCAAAGGCGAATCGATCAAGACCGGCTTGCGCCATTGGCTCGCGCACAAAGAGATCGAGTTTATTCTCCTGCTCGATGCCGACGGACAGCATTTGCCGGAAGAAATCAATCGCTTCTTTGCCGTCGCGGCCGAGACCGAGGCCGGTCTTTACGTCGGCACCCGGATGAGTGACGTTCGGAAAATGCCGTTCGTTAGGCGCGTGGTCAACCGCTACATGAGTCATCGCATCAGCCGGGTTTGCGGGCAGCAGGTGCCCGATACGCAATGCGGCTACCGCATGCTCCGGCGCGCCCTCGCCCCCCACCTTCTCGGAGGAACGAGCCGCTTCGACTACGAGACGGAAATGCTTTTCCTCGCCAGCCGGCAAGGATTCCGCATCGTTTCAGTCCCGATCAGCACGGTCTACGCGGATGAAAAAAGCAGCATCCATCCGGTGCGCGACACGCTGCGTTTCCTCAAACTGATGCGGCGCTACGAGAAGCAGAGCGCCGCCGTCGACCGCTAACGGCTCGCGTCTCGCGCGCAACGAAAGCCGAGATGGTTGCTGCTCGTGTTGATTTCGCCTTTTCCGCGGGCCCCTACCATTTAACGGGTGCAGTATTGATCGGTGCAAAGGAAAGAGCCGCCACGCTGCACGCGCTTCTCCGCGCCGGGTTCGGCGGGATCCGAAGATCGCCCTGCTGATAACGCCACCACTGCCCGTAATCCTGCAGAGACACGGCGTGGGCAGGCGGCGCGAAGACCAACGAACCCGCCACGAGCTGATCCGCCGGCACGCCGGGAAAGTCTTTCGCTGAGGGCACGCGCTCGGCGACCGTGACATAGCCGGTAGCTTGGACGAAGCGAGCAAACTCCGCGTTGGTGACTTCCGTCTTATCCATCCAAAACCCATCCACCTGCACCCGATGTGTGGGCTGTGCATCGAGGACCGGATGTCCGGCCGCCGTGCCGCACATGGCCGCCGAGGTATCGGCTAAACCCATGACAAACTCGCCGCCGGCAATCCATGCCATACCTTTGGGCGGTTCGCTTTGAGCTTCGCTCCCACGCGCCGGAGGACCATCTGGAGCGGCCTGAATGGCAGGCAGAACCGCAGCCGCTAACAATGAAAAGCCGAGACCAGTCGCTCCAAGTTGAGTAATTCCGAGCATTATTTTTAAGGTCTGTATGCGCAAAGCGCGCCGGCAAAAAACGCAGACCACCTTGTAAAGGCCAAATGGAATCGAAGAATTGAGCTTGTCACATCACCGCTTCGAGGTGGTGCTCCCGTTTGTCAGCGAGGTGATTCGAGTATCAGCGCAAAGGAGCGGCGGTTGGAAAGCCTGGCATTGCTTTGCACGCTACGGGGTAACCGCCGGGGGCTCTTCCAAGCGCCCCTCCTTGAATAAGGTGTCCCACTGACAATTGACCAACACTACCCGCTTTCGACGGCTCCGCGTTTTCCGGTTTGACAAAAGGAATCGAGTCTCGCTACACTCGGCACATTGTGCTAATTCAATCAACATGATTACATCAAATCAGACCTCTTTTTCGCTACTGCCGGTTCTTGTGCGAAAACTCTTCCTTCCTCTTTTTTTGCCGGCCATCCTATTCGTCTGCTCGGCCTCTGGCCAGCAGCATCCCAATATCGTCGTTATTCTCGCTGACGATATGGGATTCGGTGATGTCGGGTTTGACGGTTCGCCCGATATTCCCACTCCGAACATCGATGCCTTGGCGCACAACGGCGTCCAGTGCACCGACGGGTACGTGACTGAACCGTTCTGTTCGCCCTCTCGCGCCGCGATCCTCACCGGTCGTTATCAACAACGTTTCGGCTATGATGTTGGGCCGGAAAATGACAATGCCAATCCTATTCTGGGTTTGCCCGCGACTGAGACCACGCTCGCCGAACTGCTTAAGCCGGCGGGCTACGTCACTGGCGCCATTGGCAAGTGGCACCTCGGCACCGCACCCTCCGTCTTCCCAACCGCACGTGGCTTTGACGAATTTGTTGGTTTTCTCGATGCCCAAGCCAAGTACTACAACACCACGCTTTACCGCGGCAATACAGAATATGTGGAGACGGCCTATCTGACAGATGCCTTCACCCGCGAAGCGGTCTCTTTCATCGACAACCATGCCGCGCAGCCCTTCTTTCTTTACCTGGCTTACAACGCCGTCCACGCACCCTATGACGTCCCACCGCAACAATATCTGGACCGAGTCTCCTACATCCAAAATGCGCAGCGCCGTAACTATGCAGCCATGGCGGTCGCGCTCGACGATGGGGTCGGCAAAGTCATTCAGAGCCTTCAGGATAATAACTTGCTCAACAATACGTTGATCTTCTTTCTCAGTGACAACGGTGCGCCCTCTGGAGGCGCTACCAAAAACAGCAATCTGCCTCTTAGTGGATACAAAACGAACGTGCTCGAGGGGGGAATACACATCCCATATGCCGTGCAATGGTCCTCCCATCTTCCACCCGGAACGATTTTCCACGCGCCCGTTTCTTCCCTCGATATTTTTGCCACCGCCGCGGCGGCTGCCGGAGTAGAATTACCGACCGATCGGGCATATGACGGGATCAATATCTTGCCCTATTTCTCAGGCGACCAACCCGATCCTAATCGGAATCTGTTCTGGAGATATTTTGGCTTGGGACCGGACGGCCCTCTCGGGTCTTTGCGCACCATCTGGGCGGTCCGCAGCGGCTCTTTGAAGTTAGTAACCGAGCGCGATGAAGATGATCAGCCGCCGGCACTTTATAACCTGACCCAGGACTTGGGTGAGACAAATGACCTGGCTGCGAAGGAGCCCGACCAAGTCAGTTCATTACTAAGCCTCTATCAACAATGGGAGCTCAATGATATTCCTTCTGTTTGGCAGAGGGATTCCGATACCGCCCTATTGCCGCTGGTCCTGGCAGGCGATTGGAACGGCTTTAACAAGAACGACACCGGCCCACCCTGGACCTTGACGTTACTTCCTGCACCAGATCTGCACGGAGCACCCGATGGCTACAACTGGATCACCGGCACCATCCATGTGGCGAGTGCAGGCGGCGATACCACTCCGGGTATTCATACCTTTACAATCGTGGGAACCGAGAAGTACTCCCTCCAATGGGGCGGCGTTACGATCAACATAGATAACGTTACCGATATCCCTTCTTACTCCGGTTCAACCTTGGGACCCCGCAACACGATTACCCTCGATAACAATTACTATTATTCGTTTCGCCTCATCGATACCCACCTCCAACCGACGCCGGGACTCGCTATGACATTGGCGGTCATGAAAACATCCGGACCGCCAATCGCAGTCAGGCGGACCAGTCAAAGCCCGGCACATCCTGCGCCGACAAAACCCATCACGGTTAACATCGTAACCAGTAAGACAAAGTCGCCCGAAGAGCGAATCTATGTTCGCTGGTCTAATGATTCGTTCATCACCTCGCATATGGTGTCGGCGACCGGTTCGGGCCGAAATTTCTCCGCGGTTATTCCGGGGCAGCCCGCCGGCGTGTCTGTTCTTTATACCGTCATGAGTTCGACGGCCGATCTTACGTCCTACACAACCTCTGCAAGCATTGATCAACTGACTCTGGCGGTGAACGGTGTGTTCAATGCCGTCCCGCCAATAGCTCCGGCCATCACCAAGCAGCCTGTAAGCAAGAGTGTAAATCTGGGTCAAAGAGCGAAGTTCCAAGTTCGTGCCACCGGAACGGACCCGCTGCGATATCAATGGCGCAAAAACGGCACTGATATTCCCGGAGCCACCGGGGCAAGTTATACCACTCCGCCCACCACTCAGGGTGACGACGGCACATTGTTCTCAGTCGTGGTGAGCAATCCGGCAGCGCGAGCGATTAGCAATAGTGCGACTTTGAGCATTAGGTAAATCACTCGCTAAAGTTGCCCTTTCTTCTCCCAGGCGAGAGGGCATAAAGGGCTGGCTTGCACCTCGAGCGCGAGAAAGATAGAGAAGCCGAACTTTGAATTCGCGGGGGCGTTAGAAAGATTACTTCCCGATCTGCGCCTTCACCAGCTTTACGTCGGCGCCGTTGATTCGGCCGTTGGAGTTTACGTCCGCGCGGAAATTATCGGCCCGATCCTTTTGTTTCAGTGACGACTTCGTCAGGCGCACGTCCGCTTGGGTGACGCTCCCATCCCCGTCAACGTCGCCAACGAGCAACTTCATCGTCGCAGAGGCGCTGGTGATCGTGCCGCCCTGATCATCCTGCACGCCGCGCAGCGTGACGACAACGTCGCTCTCGTCGCAGTCCGCTCCCGTCAGACTAACGAATACACGATGATCGTCATTGGGATCGATCTCACCGCGCGCGACCCGTCCGCAGCTTGTCTCCGCTCCTTCGACTGAGCTCACGGGATGATTGAAGGCGAAAATGATCACGTAATGGTGATGGGCGCCGCCATCGCGAGATTCCACCCCTGGCGAACCACTTAAGGGCAGATCGGTCGTGAACCCGAAGACCCGCGAACCGGCCGCCACCAGGGCGAAATCACCCGCGGCGCCGCCGTCCGTCGTGCGCTGAATCGTGCCGCCCGCTCCGACCGCGATCCCGACCAGGCCGTCGCTTTCGAAATCCACATCGAAGAGCTCTGCCGAGGTGCCGCTCTCCTGCTCCGACCACGTCATCCCGGCATCGGTCGAATGCAAAATGCTGCCGGTCGCACCCACGACAAATCCGCTCGCGGCCGTTGCAAAATCAATCCCATGCATCGGTGCCGGATAGAACGTCGTCGTCCAATCGACGCCTCCGTTAGTGGTCCGGGCAAGCGCACCGCGGCCGTCGAAGACGCTGCCTGACACGAGGCCGGTGTTGGCATCGAAAAAGAAAACGTCATCACTGCCGCCTTCGTTACTGTCGAAGTAGAAGGGATGAAAGGTCCAGGTCTTCCCGCCATCGGTGCTCGCGCCGAGGAGAGGCTGAAAAATGGAGTTCGAGCCCGAGACAAATCCCTGGGTCGAACTGATCATCTGCGCGCCGAGGAAGCCGCCGCCGAAGAAGCCTTTCTGAGAAACGTGCCAGGTCGCCCCCGAGTCGCTCGAGTAAAGAATGTCCTGCGAATTCCCCGCGCAGATCCCGTTCGCGCCGCTGAAGGAGACGGCGAGCAGACTGTCGCGCACGCCGCTGGCCACACTCGTCCAGTTCACGCCGCCATCCGTCGTGCGCAGGATGAGGCCGCCGTCGCCGACCGCGACACCGGTATTCTCATCGAAGAGATAAACGTCGTGCAGAGTCTTGGTCGTGCCCGAAACCAGAGCATTCCAGGTGGCTCCTGCATCGGTGGTTTTAAGAATCGTGCCGGTGTCGCCCACACTTAGACCGACGCTGGAATCAAGGAGGTGCACGCCATTAAGATTCTTGCTCGTGCCAGACGCCACCGACGCCCATTGCGCCTGGGCACCCAGAATGCCGAGTATAAAAATGAAAAATGCGACAGAGCTTTGCTTGATCAGGGACATGACGAACCTCCTCGTTAGTCGTTAGGCCGGAAATCGGCTAGCTGGATTGGAGCAAAGAGGCGAATCGTTGTCCAGCCAGGAAACTGGCTTTACATCAAGCCGCGCCGCCGGAAATCGCCCATGTTTCCGCCCGAAGAACGTTCGATCAGATCGATCGTGAATTTAAGAAGGCAAACCTCCCAGGCGTCATCCACGCCCTGAATCACCGCGCTGAGCGGCTCCTCGGAGCGCTCGACCTGCGTCTTCGTTTGCTCGATGACCGAGGCCATCGAAGCGCGCACCGTTTTCTCAGTCACATCCGTCTTGCGGAATTGGAAGCCGTAGCGCACGACCGCAAATTTCGCCGACTGCTCGCGCAGACGATCGACGTAGCGCTCCGCCTTTTCGCCGAAGCCTTCGAGGAGGAGCCGCGAGTAATGTTCGGCCGTCAGGATCTGGGGCCGCTCCGCGTGGATGCGTCCGTCGCGCACCCGCACCTCGTTCACCTGATCCATTAACTCGCTGATCAGATAAAATCGGAAACTGGTGTGGCCGAAAGTCGCGATCCGGCCCTGCGGCGCGAGGATCACCTCGGTGTTCTCGATCGCATATTGAAAGTTATCGTCGCTCCACATGATTGGCGGAAGGATAACACAGGAGTGCGTCGCTCACCTGTAGACGCTTCGCTCTGCGAAGCGCGAGAGTAGGGATCCTTCGGAAAGGAACCTGGCCACACCTACAGGTGACGCGCCCCGGCAACCTCGACGATTGAAGCGCATGACTCGCTCTGGCGGATGAACTGGAGCGCGCCGCTCCGTCGGCGCGTGTCTCTTTCTCGCGATGACGGAGCATCGCGCTCCATCAATGGCTTCATTTCAGTGAAAAACTCCACCCGGAGTCGTTAGGCGAAGCGCAGCGGCTCAGCACCCGCCCCGGCAACATCTGCACGATGCTCTCCGCCCTCCTCTTTGGTGAAGAACGATCCTGCGTTAGAGTTTTGCCATGCGTGCGCCAGGGCGAAAAAGCTTCCTCTTCCTCGCGCTGACTTTTTCGGTCCTGCTTTTGCCTAACGATAACTTTGCCATCACCCGCCCGGCTGCTTCGCCCGTGCTCGATCCGCACGCACCGCCCCCTCCGCTCCCGGAAAATCCGCCGCCCGCTCCGCCCCCGCCCAACCGACCCGACCTGTTCAGCCGGCCGAGCTTGCGCCATTTCGTGATCGCCTTCCTCCGCGCCCGGAGCGCCCCGTCCGTCGACGAAGAGCTCGGGTTTTTCGCAGCACGCGCCGAGTATCTCGGGCGCCCCGACGTTTCGCGGGAAGAAATCCGGCGCGACCTGTTGCGGATTCGCCAGCGGTGGCCCGAGCGGCAATTTTCGCTCACCCACGACCTCGACATCCAGGTGCAAAAGGATGGGCGGACCAAGGTTAGCTTTTCCGTCCGTTACGAATTGCGGAAAGGCGTGACCCGCCGGCAGGGCGAAGTGCGGCAAACGCTCGTCCTGGCCCGCACCAGCCCTGACGAACTCCAGATCGTCGCCTTGCAGCAGCGCCAGCCCGGCACCTGACGCCGGCCCAGCGTCCCCGCCGGCTGACGATCCATTTGAAACTTCCGAGTGGTCGCACCATAGAACGGCATGACAAACAACCTCTTCGTCCGGCGTTTGATTCAGCTGGTCGCACTTTTTTTAATTGGGGATGGCGTAATGGGGCTCCTCAAGCCGCGCTGGCATTCGCTCCTCTGGCATTTCGGTCCAGAGCTGGCGCGCGCCGCGACCGAAGAACTGGCTGAGCACCCGAACACCGCCCGCGGAATTTACCTTGCCGAAGCGGCCGTCGGCATCGCGGTTGCTTCCTTGCAAACACCAGAGGTCGATTAATGGGCTGGGACGCGGAAAACAATGGAGCGCAACATCCTGTTGTCGCGATAACCTTCGCGCCGACCGCGGAAAACGCTCCCGGCGAACACGCTGCTATAAGTGAATCACGTATGGCATTTTCACTCATCCAATCGCAGGAGAGTTTACTCGTGCGCGCCGGTAGCCGTCGGCTTGTCTTCGGCCATTAAAACTCGTGGCCTTAGGGGCGCGTTTCGAATCGCTTCTTTCTCATGGTCGCTCGTAAAATTGTGCGGAAGAAAAAGCG
The DNA here is from genome assembly GCA_963792775.1 of uncultured Verrucomicrobiae bacterium. Classification (GTDB taxonomy): domain Bacteria; phylum Verrucomicrobiota; class Verrucomicrobiia; order Chthoniobacterales; family UBA10450; genus Palsa-1392. The sequence continues at coordinate 36,247 of CAWBXU010000001.1, forward strand.
CATCATCCTCAAGTTCGGCTCCGGCATTCTGACCCGCGCGAAAGGGGCTGGCCTCGACCCGAAACAATTTTCTCGCCTCAGCGCGGAAGTTGCCGCTCTCATCCGAGCCGGTCATCAATGCGTCATGGTAACGAGTGGCGCGGTCGCGGCCGGGATGAGCGCGCTCTCGCTCACGGAGCGCCCGACCGATCTCGCGACGGCGCAGGCGAGCGCGGCGATCGGCCAATCGAAGCTCATGCGCGCCTACGAGACGTCGTTCGCGCGCTACAAGCTGAACGTCGCGCAACTCCTCCTCACTCACGGCGATCTCGACAGCCAGATGCGTCGCGCCAACGCCAAGAACACTCTCGAGCGTTTGCTCGCCGCCGGAAACGTCGTCCCGATCATCAACGAAAACGATTCCGTCGCGGTCGAGGAGTTGAATTTCGGCGATAACGACCGGCTCTCGGTCGATGTCGCGGTCCTGGCCAGCGCCGATTTGCTAATCATCCTGACGCAGGTGGACGGCGTGCTCGATTCGCAAGGAAAAATCGTTAGGCGGGTGCGCGATGTCGATCGGGTGAAAAAGCTGGTCCACGACGAGAAGGGGCGATTCTCGAAGGGTGGGATGGAATCCAAGCTCGACGCCGTCAAGTTGGCGGTCGACGCCGGAATCGCGACCGCCATCATCAATGGCCGTCAACCGCACCGCATCGCCGCGGTCGTCGCGGGCGAGGAAGCCGGAACGCATTTCGTGACCCGGAAGCGCGCCCAACGCACGACCGTTCGTTAGGGCATTTGTAATGGATCTGCGGGAACGAATTCTCGACTTCGGACAACGGGCGCGACAGGCCGCGCGCGTTCTGGCCCGACTCGAGAGCGCGCAGAAGAACGCCGCCCTCCGCGCGATGGCCGACGAAATCATCGCCTCAGCCGCGCCGATCCTGGAGGCGAATGCGAAAGACCTGGCGGAAGCCCGGGAGCGGGCGTTTCCCGACGCGATGATCGATCGCCTGACCTTGAATCAAGCGCGGCTCGAGAAAATCGCCGAGGGCATTCGCCAGGTCGCCGCACTGGCCGATCCGGTCGGCGAAGTGCTGCGGAGCTGGACTCAGCCTAACGGAATCGAAATTTCCAAAGTCCGCGTCCCGATTGGTGTCATCGGCATCATCTACGAATCGCGCCCGAACGTGACGAGCGACGCCGCCGTTCTCTGCACCAAGACCGGTAACGCCACCATCCTGCGCGGCGGATCGGAATCGATTCACTCGAATATCGCCATGGCCGAGGCGCTGCAACGTGGCGCCGCCGCCGCTGATTTGCCGGCTGACAGCATTCTGCTCATTCCGGAAACCGATCGCGAAGCGGTCCGGCACATGGCGGAGATGGATCGTTACATCGATCTCATCATTCCGCGCGGCGGCCATGCTCTGATCGAAGCGGTCGTTAGTCATGCGCGCATGCCGGTGATCAAACACGCCGACGGGGTCTGCATCATTTATGTCGATCGGGAAGCGGATCTCGAGATGGCGGCGGAGATCGTGATGAACGCAAAAACCCAGCGACCGGGCGTCTGCAACGCCGCGGAAACCGTGCTCCTGCATCGCGCGATCGCCGCGCCTTTTCTGGAAAAACTGGCGCCGCGGCTGGCGGAAAAGAGCGTCGAGCTACGAGCAGACGAGACCGCCTATGCGCAACTTGCGACTCTCGCTTACCCGCGGCTCCAGGCCGCGACCGAAGCCGATTGGACGACGGAATATCTCGATTTCATTCTCGCCTTGCGGGTGGTCGATTCGCCTAACGACGCCATCGAGCACATCGAGCGTTACGGTTCGCACCACAGCGATTGCATCGTGACTCGCGATGAAGAGCTGGCGGAACGCTTCCTGCGCGAGATCGATTCCGCGACTGTTTATTGGAACGCCTCCACTCGTTTCACCGACGGCGGCGAATTCGGCTTCGGCGCGGAGATCGGGATCAGCACGGACAAACTGCACGCCCGCGGCCCAATGGGCTTGGAGGAATTAACGACATACAAGTACATCATCCGCGGGACCGGGCAGGTGCGGAAATAATTAACCGCAGAGTGCGCAGAGGACGCAGCGGAAGAAATTATTTCTATGAATCTCGCGCTCTCGCGTCCTCTGCAGTTAATTATCCGCAGAATGACGCGGCGGTAAGAATCGCGGATCGCGCTGCTCGACGAACGGCATCTCCAGCACTTCTCCCAACTCCACGTCCTCCGGGTCGAGAAACGCCGGCACGCCGATCGTGATCGCGCGCTGCGGAACGTCGGTCCGCAGGGTCCGGTGGAGCCAATCCCAAATCGTTAGGCCGCTCGACCAGTTGGAGTTCACCTCGTCCTCCACAATCGAGTGATGAATCCCATGCAGCCGCGGTGTGACGATGAGCTTGCCGAGCCAGGCTTCGACCGCGCGGGGAAGCTCGACGTTGGAATGGTGAAACATGATCTCGACGAGCAGCGCATTCTGCCAGAGCGAGAGCGCGAACGGGCAAACCCCGATCACCGCCACCTGCGCTGCGCGATAAGGGATGGAGAGGAGCAGTTCGGCGAAATGGAAACGCAGCGCGGTCGAGGCGTCCATGTCGAGATCGACGTGATGGACCTGATGAAAACGCCAGAGGAACGGCACCCGATGAGTCAGGACGTGCCAGAGATAAAGGGTGTAATCGAGGAGCGCGATCGCGAGCGTCACTTCGAGCCAGGCCGGCAGCGGCATCAGTTTGAGCAACCCGAGCCGCTGCTTTTCCACCCGGCGAGCCAGCGGCCTAACGAGCGGTTGCTCTGCCAGCTGCAGGCTGACTGCGCTGATCGTCGCGACCGCGAGATTGCGCGCATTGCGGCGCAGCTTTGATTCCACGGAGCGGCGGAGCGGGCGGCGATTTTCCAGCCAGAGAAGCGCGCCGTAGGTGCCGAGAATGAGGATCGTGCCTAACCAACCCGGCACCGTTCGCTCGCGCAGTTCGCTTCACATTCTCTAAATCGCACGAGCCGGCTGCGAACGTTTGCGCGGGTTGTACGGGCGACCGCTCCGGTTGCCCCGAGAGTTCGATAAACCACGGGCAGGCGACAGCGCCCGCCCTACAACTCCTCACTCCGTCCGCAGCGCCGTCATCGGGCTCACCCGCATCGCGCGACGCGCGGGCAGGTAGCAGGCAAGCAAGGCGGCCGCACCGAGGAGCAGGCTGGAAACGCCGAGCGCGATCGGATCCATCGGACTCACCTGGTAAAGCATCTGCGCGAGGACGCGGCCGAGCCCGAGCGCGAGGAGCAATCCGACGCCGAGCGCGAACGAAGTTTGCAGCGCGCCCTGTTTCATGATGAGCGCAAAGACATCGCGCCGATCCGCGCCCAGCGCCATGCGAATGCCGATCTCGCGCGTCCGGCGCGCCACCGAGTAGGCTTTCACTCCATAGACTCCGACCGCCGCGAGGAGCAGCGCGATCCCGCCGAAAATGCCGAAGAGGACCGCGCCGAAGCGCACCGCCCAAAGGCCGACATTTTTGTCCACGATGTTTTCAAACGGCTCGATCCGCAGGATCGGCATCGCCGGATCCACGTTGCGCAGAGTTTGCCGCACGGTCGGGATCATCGCCGCGACCGCAGCGCGGCTCTCATTCGTTAGGCGCACTTGCAGGGTGACCGCGCCGGAGTAGGCCTGCGCCAGCGGGACGAAGAGCCGGCGGGGCGGCCCGTCGCCCAGGACTTCATGCCGATGTTTGCTCACGATCCCGACAATCGTGAGGTCGTTAGGCGAGCCGTCGCTCGGCGGGGTGGTGTAGCGGACATGCTGGCCGAGCGCGTCCTGTTTTGGAAAAAGCTGCTCCGCCATCAGCTCGTCGATGATCGCGACGCGCGGCGTCTCTTTATGCTCCGCTTCGTCCGCCGTGAAATCGCGACCGCGCAAAATCTTCACCCCGATGGCGTCGAACCACCCGGGCGTGACCGCGGTGAAGATCGCGCCCTTGCCGGCTTCCGGCGCTTTCGGGTCGGTCTTCGCGACCGCGGCTTCATCCATCCGCATGATCCGGCGCGCGTTCGTGATGTTGCCGTAGGGCAGCATGGTGGTGAGCGCAGCAGCGCGCACGCCGGGCAGCTCGCGCACTCGCTCCCACGCCGCGAACATGGTGTGCTGCGCCGCCGCCGCGTCCATCCGGCCGAGGGTAAAATCCATCTCCGCCGAGATTCCCCCGCGCCGGTCAAAGCCCGGATAAAGCGCGCCCGCCTTGAGCGCGCCGCGGAAGAAAAGGCCCGCGCTGAAAAGGAGCATGAGCGAGAGCGCGATCTGCGCCATCACGAGCAGGTGTCGCCCCGCGAAAAACCGGTTCAGCCGGCCGACGTGCGCCGGTTCGCCGATCTGCTGTTTCAAATCGTTGACCAGGTCCGGCCGGCTTGCTTTCAGCGCCGGGCCGAGGCTGAAAAGCAAGGTGGCGAAAAGGCAGATGAGAAACGTCAGCACCATGATCGTGAGATCGGGCCGCAGGTTCAGGACCAGGGAAAAATTCATCGAGCCGAAGAGCGTACCGATCGAGCGGACGAGCAATCCGTTGCTCCAATAGCTGATCAGTAACCCGAGCGCGCCGCCGCAGAGCGCGAGCAGAAGTCCTTCGCAAAGCAGTTGCCTAACGATACGCCAGCGGCTCGCGCCGAGGGCGAGGCGGAGCGCGATCTCGCGGTTCCGATTGGCCCCGCGCGCGAGGAGCATGTTGGCCAGATTCAGGCAGGCGATGAAGAGGACGGCTGCGGCCATTGCAATCAGAAGCGTGCCGGCGAAGCCGATCGGGCCGTCGTCCTCCGGCTGGGTGCTGATGCTGAAACGCGGGGGCGGATCGATCTGCAACTCGCGCGCGCCCGCGGAGTCAGGCGGCTGCACAGCGGTGAGTCGTTGCGCGAGGGCGGGCAACCGCGGTTTCGCCCCGGCGATCGTTAGGCCAGGCTTCAGGCGGGCGATGACGTTGAGGGTGTAATTTTTCGGCGAAGCCAGGTTCTGGTTGACGTCGGTGTCGCTGAAGGCCGCGCCGAGCTGCGAATAGACGCCCAGCGGCAGCCAGAGATCGGGCGCGATCAAAGCGCTCGCGCCGGAGAAATCCTCCGGGGCCACCCCAATGAGAGTGTAGCTCTGGTTGTTGATCGTGACGTTTTTTCCGATGAGATCCGCGCGCCCGCCGAGTCGTTTCCAGAAGGCGTAGCTGGCCACCGCCACGGGCAGGTTCGCGTTTGGCCGGCATTCCGCGGCATTGTAAAAACGGCCGAGCGCGGGCTTCACCCCCATGAGCGAGAAATAATTTTCCGAGCTGAGAAAGACAAAGCTGCGCCGCATCGCCTCGTCCCGCCCGACGCCGGCAAGGGCGAACTGCATCGCCGCGACCTCCGCGAAGACATCGGTGTTCTCGCGCAGGGTGCTGAACTCGTTGAAAGAAAATTGCCGGTAATCGTGCGACGCGTTTTGGCGCGCGGTGTAGACGTCGACGACTTCCTCCGGGCGCAACGGGACGATCGGTTTCAGGATCACCGCCTTGACCAGTGCGAAAATGGCGGAGTTCACCCCGATCGCGATGGCGAGGGTGAGGACGGCGATGACGGTGAAGCCAGGCGCCTTGCGGAGTTGGCGAAGAGCGAAGCGAAAATCTTGGAGCATTGACGATGGGATGCGGTTGGTGGTGGGTTTGGATTCAAAGATTGTTTTTCCGGGGAGGACGGGCTGTTAGCCCGTCGCACTTGGTCGAGTCTCGACCAAGGCCCTTTGCGCGCAGCGCAACCCGTGGATCGAACTGCCCGTAGCGCGACATGCTGTGTGTTGTTCGGCGGAGACTCCGCCGAACGACGGGGTAACACCCCGTCCTCCCCGGAGACAGAAGCGGAGCGCAAAATCTTGGCGAAAATTCCTTCTCGCCCGAAGTTCGCTCATGAAGCGTATCGGCCAGTTTCTTCTCTTCCTCGCCCTCACCGCTTCGCTCCGCGCCGCGGATTATCCTGCGCCACACGAAGGCGATTTTGTCGCGCGCGATTTCAAATTCGCCTCGGGCGAAACGCTTCCCGAGTTGCGCCTGCATTACCGTTCGTTAGGCAAACCGATCAAGGACGCCCACGGCACGACGCAGAACGCGGTTCTCATCATGCACGGCACGACCGGGAGCGGCGCGCAGTTCATCCGGCCGGAATTCGCGGGCGAGCTTTTCGGCCCGGGTCAGCCGCTCGACGCGACGAAATTTTTCCTCGTCCTGCCCGACGGCATCGGCCACGGCAATTCGAGCAAACCGAGCGACGGCTTGCGCGCCAAGTTTCCGCGCTACGGCTATCGCGACATGGTCGCGGCGCAATACCGGCTGCTTACCGAAGGCCTCGGCATCAATCACGCGCGTCTCGTCATGGGGACTTCGATGGGCGGAATGCAAACCTGGATGTGGGGCGAGCTGCATCCCGAATTCATGGACGCGCTCCTTCCGCTGGCCAGTTTGCCGACGCAGATTTCCGGCCGGAACCGCGCCTGGCGCCGCATCATCATCGACGCAATCCGGAACGATCCGGCCTGGAACGGCGGCGATTACAAAACCCAGCCGCCCAGCCTGCGCACCGCGACCGAGATGCTCTGGTTTATGAGCAGCAATCCGGTGCTGCGGCAAAAGGAAGCGCCGACCCTCGCGAAGACCGACGCCGTCCTCGACCGTTTCGTGAGACGAGCACGTGAAAACGGCGGACGCGAACGATGTCCTCTACGCCGTCGAAGCTTCGCGCGATTACGATCCCGGCCCGGATCTCGAAAAAATTCGCGCGCCCTCTGCTCGCGATCAATTCCGCGGACGATCTGATCAATCCACCCGAGCTCGGAATTCTCGAGCGCGAAATCAAACGGGTGCCGAAGGGACGCGCGCTCGTTTTACCCCTGAGCGATCAGACGCGCGGCCACGGCAGCCATACGATCGCGGCGCTTTGGAAAGATCAGCTGGTCGAGTTGCTGCAGCGCTCGAAGCCGCAGTAGACGCAAGTGCGTCATCCTGACGAAGCGGAGGCTGGCGTGGCCCGCGGAGGACCGCGAGATTGCCTGATAGCCCAGAGGGCGGCGTCACAGCTACCTAAGGCGCGAGCAATTCTTCCAGATCGGAAGTCGTTAGGCCATGCATCAACGGGGCTTCGTCGCTCTCCAGCATCGCGCTCGCCATTTCCCGTTTTCGGTTTTGCAGTTTGAGAATCTTTTCCTCGACCGTCTCGCGCGCGATCAATTTGTAGGACGTGACAACCCGCCTTTGCCCGATGCGATGCGCGCGATCGGTCGCCTGCGCTTCGACCGCCGCGTTCCACCATGGATCGAAATGAATCACGCTGTCGGCCGCGGAAAGATTCAGCCCAACCCCGCCCGCCTTCAGGCTGATGAGGAAAACCGGAATGGTCTCGTCGTTTTGAAAGCGATCGACCTGCGCCTGCCGGTCTTTCGTTAGGCCGGCGAGATAGCAATGCGACGTCCCGCGCGCGACGAGCCGCGCGCGCACGAGGTCGAGCATTTGCACGAACTGGCTGAAAATAAGAACGCGATGACCGCCATCGATCATCTCCTCGAGCAGTTCTTCGAGGAGATCGAGCTTGGCCGAGGGGCTTTCCTCGAGGCCGAGCAGGCGCAGATCGCAACACGCCTGCCGCAGGCGCAACAAGCCGGTCAGCATTTTCATCCGCGTGGCGGCATCGTTAGGCCCGAGGCCCTGCTGGATTTCGCGAAGCAAGGCGTCGTAGGTCGCGCGCTGTGCGGGAGCGAGATCGCAGGGCACGACCTGCTCGATCTTTGCCGGCAATTCCCGCGCGACGTCGGCCTTGCGGCGGCGAAGAAGGAACGGGCGAATGCGCCGGGCGAGTCGCCGTTGCAGGGCCGGCTCCGGGTTGGTCGTAAGCGGCTTCTCGTAGCGCTCGCGAAAATCAGTCCGACTACCGAGATAACCGGGGACGACGAAATTTAGGAGAGACCAGAGATCGCGCACGGAGTTTTCCATCGGCGTGCCGGTGAGAACGAAGCGCTGACGAGCACGCAAATTGAAAGCGGCCTGCGCATTTTGCGTCTCGGGATTCTTGATGTGCTGGGCTTCGTCGAGGACGACGGTGTCGAACGCGATGTCGGCGTAGAGTTCGGCGTCGCGGCGGAGCAATCCATAACTCGTTAGGCCAAGATCGAGTGCGCCCAGGCCGCCAATTTTCCTCTCGCGATCGCTGCCGTCGATTAGGCCGACTCGCAGCTCGGGCGTGAAACGCGCTGCTTCGCGTTCCCAGTTGGCGAGGAGCGAGGTTGGGCAGACGATCAGAGACGGGCCCTGGCCGCGGCGGAGTTGCAGGAGCGCGAGCGTTTGCACGGTTTTACCAAGGCCCATTTCGTCGGCCAGAATGCCGCCGAGTTTTTGTTCGGCGAGAGCGGCCAGCCAGGCGACGCCGGTGCGCTGATAATCACGCAGCTTTTCCCCGAGCGATCCGAGCTTGGGCACGGTCCTGGCGGAGTCGGTCAAGGCGCGCGCGGCGTCGACCAGCTTCGCACCGATCTCCGCCGCCGTGTTCGTTAGGTAAGCAGCCTGCGTTTTGTCGAGCCGGTAAAGACCCGGCTGCCGTTGGCGCGGGTCGGCGTCCCGGAGCAGTTGCTCAAAATCTTCCAGCGCGGCGGGATCGAAGACGGCTTGCCGGCCGCTCTTCAATCGCATCCGGGTCTGTCCGGATCGCAGCAGCCGCTGCACTTCCGAGAGGGGAATCTGCTCGCCCTCCGCGCTCGCGACCGAATACTTCAACTCAAACCAATCGGTCCCGGAGCCGACGATCTCTATAATCGGCGCGACCGGCTCAAGCGACTCGCGCGCTTTCCCCAGTTGTGGCGCGAGCGAGACGTTCCAGTCGCACGCGAGAGCTGGATAAATGAAGGCGAAAAAACGGGCGGCTTGCGCCTGATCGCGCAGCTCACCATCGACGAAGCCGCACGCTTCGAGTCGTGCTACGGCGGCCTTTTCCGCCGGGAGATTGCGGACGAGCAGCCGGCCCGGATCGTTCTCGTCGCGGAAGACGAAGGACTTCTCGGGGTCGGAGGTCGGCGGGAAGGAAGGGCGAGTTCCGTAGCTGCAGGAAAGCGAGGCGCGGAGGTGCTGGAGCGAGCCTTTGATTTCCAGACTGAATCGCGGCTGCGCTGGAACGACCGTCGGTAGCGTCACGCCCGGCGGCAGAACGATGTCGACAACTTCCCGCCAGAGCGGCAGCTCCAGCGCCGCACGTTCCTCATCGAGTTGGAGCGGCTCCTTCAGAACGTCCGTTAGGCGAGATGGCAGGTCGCGGCCGATCTCGTGGAAATTCCCGTCCCGCAATAGCCAGGCCTCTCTTCCGGCGACGAGGAGGATGTCATCCGGCTCTCGCTCCGCGCTGATTCTAAAACTGCGATCGACGCCGATCATCGGACGAAAAACGGCTGCGGCGACGCGCGCGGGTTTGGATCGTCCGAAGGTGATTCTTTCGTATCCTCGCAGAAGCGGTAACAGCTCAAGAAAAGCGGCCGCCGGCAGGATGTTCATGCCGGCCGGCTCCGCGCCTAACGACATCGCAAGTTGCTCGAGAATCGCTCGATCCGCTTCTTCGTAGCCGGGCTGCAAATCCGAAGGGAGCGCGCCCAGCACGAGGCGGGAGCCGGCGATTTCGACTTCCGCGCAGATCATGATTTGCCGCTTTTGCCAGGCGCTCGCGAAATTCGGCGGCAGGATAAGATGCAACAGAGCCGGCGTTGTTCCGGGTTCATCCGCGGAGAGAAAGTTTCGTCGGTGCCTCGGCGGGTTTCGCTACCGGCGGGGCCGGCGGCGGAGCGAGCCAGGCGAGACCGACGGCGAGGGAGTGTGCGCAAATCTTTCCTTCCTGACGCGAATCGCGACAGGTGCAGATGTTTTCCACATCGGTGGCGCTGCGGATGCGCAGCCCGGCGCGATAAGTTTTTCCGTCGCGCACCATCCCGCTGAGCAAGGGCGGCTCGTAGGTTGCGCTCTCGACGCGGCCGGCCTTGAAAAGTTCGCGCGCGGCCTTCATCGCCTGCCACCCGCCCGCGCCGGAAAGTAATTTCTCGCTCAGCGCGATGACCGCAGTTTCCACGGTTGAGTTTGCCGCGCCGAAGGAGACGGCGCAATTGGCGCTGGTTGCCGCTGCCGCGCTTTCGTGAAATAGCGAGCGATGCAGCGCGCGCCTTCTCCGCAGGACAGGACCGCGCTCGTGGCGGGCATCGCCGCGTTCGTCACCTGGGGGCTCGTGCCAGTCTATTGGAAGCTGCTGCGTTTCGTCCCGGCGATGGAAATTCTCGCGCATCGCTTCGTCTGGACGTGCCTCTTCATGGTTCTGCTCCTGAGCTGGCAACGGCGCTGGCCGGACGTCCTCGCCATTCTGCGCTCGCGGCGCACGGCGCTTTTCTGCGCGGCGAGCGGTTTCGCCATCGCGATCAACTGGTTTTTCTTTATCTGGGCGGTGAACGCCGGGCATGTGCTCGAGACGAGTCTGGGATATTTCATGACGCCACTCGTCAACGTGCTCTTCGGCGCGGTCTTTCTCCGCGAGCGCCTGAGCCGCGCGCAGATTGTCTCCGTTCTCCTCGCCACCGGCGCGGTTTGTTATCTCACGTTTGGATTTGGCCGATTGCCCTGGGTCGCGCTCATTCTCTGTTTTTCATTTGGGTCTTATGGGCTTCTGCGCAAAATCTCAGGCGCGGCGCCGATTCCCGGGCTTTTTCTCGAGACAACGGTGATCCTGCCGCTCGCGTTCGGCGCCTTGTTTTACCTCAGGGCGACAGGCGCTTCGCATTTCGGCCTCGTCGTTCCCGGTCTTTCCCTCTTACTCATCAGCACTGGCATTGTGACCGGCGTGCCGTTGCTCTGGTTTGCGCACGCCGCCCGCGGTCTTCGCCTAACGACTCTGGGCTTTCTCCAGTACCTGGCGCCGAGCTGCACTTTTTTTCTCGGCGTCTTTGCGTTTCACGAGCCGTTTCGGCGCGCGCAGATGCTTACCTTCGCGCTCATCTGGATCGCGCTCGCCATCTTTACCGCCGATGCGGTGAAGCGCTGGCGGACGGCCAGACCGACCGCGCTGGAACCGGTCGAGATGTAGACGCCTCCCTCTGGGAGGCGCGAGGGGGACGCTTCGCTCTGCGAAGCGCGGATATCGACGCGGCTTGCCTAATGGCGCCGAAACCCGCGCCTCCCAGGTACCTGTTTAGCGTCGTCTTGACGAAAGGCACAAGCGCCGGAGGCGCGCCATGTCTATAGAACTTGGGCAATAAAACGTCCAAGCTCCGGTAGGAGCGGCATGTGCGAAAGAGCGAATCGGGATACATGCCGCTCCTACCGGAGCTTGGACCCGTTTCATAGCGCGGTTCTATAGACATGGCGCGCCTCCGGCGCTTGCAGAGTGCATTAACGCTAAACAGGTACCCTCCCAGAGGGAGGCGTCTACGGGCGGTGCCTCGCGGATCCCTTTCAAAGCTGGAGGGACGGGCGCTGTCCCTCCACGTCCACGGCGGCACGCACTCCGAAGTTTCAGGGCACGCTCTAGGCTTTGTTCTTGGGCGAAGCGGGCTTCTCGGTCGCGCCGGCCTCTTCGACGTAGGGCGAACGCTGGTCAGCCTTTTCGCGGCGCTGCGCTTCGTCCTGGAGCTTGCCGAGATAGGTCGGCAAATCGAGGCCGGCATTGCGCGCCAGCTCGTGCAGCGGCGGCAGGGCGCTGATCAATCCGGAAAGAAAATCGGCTGTCCCGGTTTTGCCGTCGGCGTTCTTGCCGCTGTCCCAGACGGTCACTTTGTCGATCTTCAAATTGGAAATCGCGTTGACCTGCTCGTGCACCAGATTCGGGAGTTGCTCGGTGATGAGCATGTTCTGCGCGCCACTCGCGCCGCCGCAGGTGTCGATCAAATCGCGGAAGCCGGCGGCCTTTTTCGTGAGGATGGCCTCGGTGCCATCGGCCTCGGCGAGCAGGCGCGCCTTGAGTCCTTCGGCTTCCGCTTTTCTGACAAAGAGAAGGCCGTCTGCCTCGGCTTGTTTCGCGGCCCGCTGTCCATCGGCGGCGCCTTGCTGAACGCGCCGCGTTTGCTCGGCTTGCGCTTCCGCTTCGACGAGGAGGCGGTCGCGGGAGATTTCCGCCGGCACGACGACATTGGCGTACTGGGTAGCCTTGTCGCGTTCGGCGCGCTGCGCTTCCGCTTTTTGCTCGGAGGAATAAGCCTCCTCGAGGGCGCGGGCGGTCGCGACTTTCTCCGCCGCCACGGCGATGCGCTCGGCTTCCGCTTCCTTGCTCCGGCGGTCCGCGTTGGAATTCGCGATCTCCACGCCAGCCACGTTTTCGCCTTTGGTCGCGGAGGCATTGGCGTTGGCCACCTGGATGCGTTGGTCCCGCTGCGCTTCGGACGCACCGATCTGTCCGTCGCGATCGGCTTGCGCGACTTTGATGCGCGCTTCGTTGATTGCTTTCGAGGCAGCTTCCTGCCCGAGCGCGTCGATGTAACCGGAAACGTCGGTCACGTCCTGGATGTTTACGTTGATCAGGCGAAGGCCGACTTTCTTGAGCTCGACTTCGACGCCACTCGCAATGTTGGCGATGAGCTTGTCGCGATCGGAATTGATCTCCTCGATGTTCATCGTCGCGATGACGACGCGCATTTGGCCAAAGATGATGTCCTTGGCGAGTTCCTTGATTTCGGTGAGTTGCAAACCGAGCAAACGTTCGGCGGCGTTTTCCATCACGCCGGGCTCGGTCGCGATGCCGACGGTGAAGGTGGAAGGCGTGTTGACGCGGATGTTTTGCTTGGAGAGAGCGCCCTGGAGATTGATCTCGATCGGCATGGGCGTGAGATCGAGGAATTGGTAATCCTGGATGATCGGCCAGATGAAGGCCGCGCCGCCGTGCAGGCAGTGAGCGGATTTGCCGCTGCTCACTTTGCCGTAGACGACGAGGATGCGATCGGACGGGCACTTTTTGTAACGGGAAGCGAAGGCGATGAGCGTGCCGAAGATGATGATGAACGCGGCGGCCGCGAGGAAGAGGACGTCGAGGTTGGAGGAGGCTGGGATTTGCATTGTTAGGCGTTAGGCGGATTCGTTAGGGGATCGACCAGGAGCGTGCTTTGGCCGATCAGATCGACGACCCGGACCTTGCTGCCGGGCTTCAAATCGCGGGCGGCTTTGGTGTAAGCCTCGGCCATCATGAGACGGCCCTGGAGCATGAGTTCGATCTGTCCGCCGCCGCTTTCGGCCGCGGGAACGGTGGTGTAGACGGTGCCGACGATCCCGACGGCGTTGCGGTAATCGAGATTCCCGCTGCTCTGCAGGCGGAGGAGATTGCGAATCAGAAAAGCGGTGGTGAGAAGAAAGGCGAGGCCCGTGCCGGTGCCGGCAGCGATGGCGGCGATGAGCGAATGCCCGTGATTGAGCATGATCGCGCCCGTCCAGCCGAAGCCGACGAAGAAAGCGGTGACGGTGCGGATGCTGAGGAGGCCGAGTCCCGATTCATGGTCGCCATGCCCGCTCAGATCGGCGTCTCCATGGTGTGCGTCGATCCCGATAGCGGTGAGAAGAATTTGCAGGAGCAGGATCGAAATCGAAAAGATGCCGATCGCGTAGAAGATTTGTTGGTCGACGAGGAGGGAATTCCACCAATCAATCATGCGCGTACGGAGGACCAGCTCATTCGCGGACGAGGGTGGGAGATTTCCGCGCTGACTGCAAGCGCGTTTCCGCCGTCGGGAGGGCCGGCCGGTGCGCGGCTTCTAGCTTACCGCGGCGCTTTTGTCCTGCTTGTGATAGGTCACGAGCCGGAAGCCCCATTCGATGAGGGTGGCGATTTCTTTGTCAGCGGCTTTCCGCGCGTTGAGGAATTGCGCGATCTTTTCCTGGAGCGGTTTCTGCTCTTCGATCTCGTCGAGGATTTCGAAAATCTCCATCGAGAGGAGCCAGTCGTTAGGGTGTTCGGCCTGCTGCGTTTCCCAGATTTCGCCGAGCCGCTCGTAACCGGTCTTGCGCGTGCGAATGTCGCGCACCTGCTGGTAGAGGCTTTCTAGTTTTTTCCGTTTCGCATCGGAAGGATTTTTAATCGTGCGCTCTTTCGGGACGAGCGCGACCTGATTGTAGGCATCCTTGTCGGCGGCGCCGTTAAAGACGGAAACGATCTGCTCACCGACTGCCATGTCGTAGGCGCCCCAGGCGGGATCGAAGAGAACGCGGTCGCCGAGTTTCGCCGTGCAATTTGAAAAGGTGACGAGGAGCAACTTGCCGTCGCGGCGCAGCAGCTTCTCGACTTTGCCTTCCACAGTGACGCCGCTCTCAAACTCGAGCTTCGCCGTCTCACCTTCCTTCAGCTCGGTCTCCTTCCACTGCCCGATGGGCGAACCGAAGCCCTCCTTGTGGTAATCGCGACCGTGCCCGGGCAGCTCCTTGTCGGCAAAAGCGAGCGCGGTCGGGCCGGTGGTGCGCAGGTAAATCGGTTGGTCGTTAGGCCCGGTCAGGACCTCCTCAAATGTCCCCGAGACCTGCAGCCCGGAGTCGATACTGGCAGGTCGCGGTGTTGCGGCTGTCGATCGCCTTGCGCATGCCTTCGAGACCGCCGACCCGAAACGCCATCCTGCCCGCGAATTCCTCCAGCACATCGGCCAGTTGTTTGAAATCCCGGGTCACGAAAAGCTGCGGCTGTTTGGTCGTAATATCGAAAGCCGTCTCCGCCGCGCCTAACGAATAAGGGATTTTTTTGACCTTCGGTTCGAGGCAGGAAACCGATTCGCCGATCGAGGAAAGGAGACCGGCGCCGTAAATCTTCGGATTCTCCATCGGCCCGATCAGCCCGTACTCGACCGTCCACCAATGCAGGCGCGAAAGGAGCGCCATCTCGGAGGGTGCGCCCAGGTTCGTCTGCCGCTCTTCGACCAGCCTGGTCGCCTCAGCCAGTTCGTTAGGCTCAGGATTCGGCAACTCCTTCAGGATCGAGAGATGGCGGATCGCTTCGTAAAGCTCGAAGTCTTTTTTCGACGACATCGCTTTCGCACCGACTTCGCCGAAACGCTGCAGGTAATCGGCGTACTCCTGGTCGACGATAATCGGCGCGTGGCCCGCCGCCTCGTGCACGATGTCGGGCGCGGGCGTGTACTCGATGTGATTGATTTGCCGCATGTCGCACGCGATCACGAGCACGCGATAAGCCTGGAATTCCATGAACGCAGCCGGCGGAATGAAGCCATCCACCGCCACGCAACCCCAGCCGATCTTGCCGAGGATTTCGTTCATCTCGTCGATCCGCGGGATGCGGTCGAAGGAAATGCCGGTGTCGAGCAGGCCTTGGAAGTAGAGTTTGTGGGCGTATTCCTTCAGGAAAAAAACGTTCTGCCGCATGATGAAGCGCCAGACCGCGTGATCGACCGAGGTGTAGTCGTCGTAGCGCTGGTCGACCGCGAATTGGAGCAAATGCTTGGGGAGCGCGGCGACGGCGGCGTTGCTGGATTTGGTTGGCGAATTCATGAGCAGCTCCTTCTGGAAAAAAACGGCGCGGTCAACGCGATAGAACGGTCATCCAGATTAAGACTTATCGCGTCCCCCGGCAAATCGTTGTCACCCGTCCGGGGGGCGATTTTCTCCTCGCCTAACGTCCTCCGTCCCGCCACCCTCGGTCAACATGACTCGCACGCTCAAGCGGATCGCACCTCTGCAAGCCGGGAAAATTCTCGGCATCCTGTACGGCTGCATGGGTTTGATTTTCCTGCCCTTCTTCGCCCTCGCCGGGATGCTGGGTGCCTTTGCGCAGCACACGCAGGCGAATCAAGCGGCGCCAGTGGCGATGGTCGCCGGTCTGCTCCTGGGCATGGGCATCTTCATGCCGATTATCTATGCCGTAATGGGTTTCATCTTCGGAGTGATCGGTGCGGCGCTTTACAACCTTATCGCCCGCTGGGTCGGCGGCTTCCATGTTGAGGTGGAATAGCTGTCCGCCGCCGCCGCGGCTGTGCTAGGCTTCGGACGCTTCGCTTTTTCCGATGCAAATAACGACTTCATCAGGCTCTTCCGCCTCGCCTTTCCCGCCGGGATTCCAGTTCCATCCCTTTCGGTTTGTCCTCGGCGTGATCGGCCTCATCGGAATCATTATCACGGCGTTCTCGCTTTTGTTCGGCTTCGTTTCCATCCCGGCAAATTCCGTCGGGGTGAAGCTGCGCTTCGGAGCTTATCAAAGCACGGAGGGGCCTGGGCTCGCCTACGCGATTCCTTATGTGGACGAGATCACGATCGTGCCCACGCAGCGCCTGCTGAAGCTCGAGTTCGGCTTCACCACACCGCAGGCGACCAATGGTTTCCAAGGGGACAACGAGCCCGAAGACACCGAGACGATGATCACGGGCGACCTCAACACCGCGCTCGTCCCGTGGGTCGTGCAGTATCGGATCACCGATCCGAAGCAATATCTTTTCGGGGCGCGCGAGCCCGAGCAGACCTTGCGCGATCTTTCGGAAAGTGTGATGCGGGAGGTGATCGGCGACCGCACAGTGGATGAAGTGCTCACGATCGGCCGGCACGATATCGAGACGGCGACGCTCGATCGGCTGGCCAAGTTGTCATCGGAGTACGGACTCGGTCTGCAAATCCAGCAGGTGCAGCTCGCGACCGTCCGACCGCCGCCCGCGGTGCAGGCGGCTTTCAACGAAGTGAACCAGGCGCAGCAGGAGAAACAGACCGCGATCAACCAGGCGTGGGCGATCTACAACGACGCGGTGCCGAACGCGCGCGGTCAGGCGAAAGAGCGGGAGAAACAGGCCGAAGCCTACGCCTTTCGACGGGTCAACCAGGCGAAAGGCGATGCCGAGAAATTTTCCCTCCTCCTGACGGAATACGCAAAGGCGCCGGAAATCACGCGGCGCCGGCTTTATTTCGAATCGATGCAATCGATCCTTCCAGCGCTCGACCGCAAAGTGGTGGTGGACGAAAGCGTGAAGGGAATTTTGCAGACGCTGCCGCTCCTGCCCGCCGCCGCGCCGACACCCGCGCCCCAGCCATGAGCGAACTTGGCCTAACGACATGAGCTCAATTTATCGCCCGCACTTTTCCAGCCGGTTCGTCGACTTCATGCAGAGCCGCGTCCTCGCCATCATCGGGCTCATCTTTCTCCTCACGGCGTTGAAGTGGGGCGCGTTGCTTTTTGTCGTGCGTCAGTACGAGACCGCAATCGTGACTCGCTTCGGCAAAGCGGTCCGGATCGAGAAGACGCCAGGGCTGAAATTCAAGGTGCCGTTCATCGATGCGGTCCACCGTTTCGATAACCGGATCCTCGCCTGGGACGGCCCGCCGACGGAAACGCCGACCAAGGATAAGCTTTATCTCATCGTCGATTGTTTCGCGCGCTGGCGGATCAGCGATCCGCTTCTCTATTACAACCGCCTGAACGACGAGCGGAGCGCGCTCTCCCGGCTCGACGACATCCTCGGGAGCGAGACGCGCACCGCGGTCGCTTCAAACGATCTCGTCGAAATCGTTCGCGTGACGAAAGGGCGTCAACCCGTCCGCGACGAAGAGTTGGAAAAGAGCGGGACCGTCCTCCCGAGCAACCTGCCGGATATTGAACTCGGCCGGAGCGCGATCGAGCAGCAGATCACGCAACGTGCGCGCGAAAAGATCGAAGGTTTCGGGATCGAGCTGCTCGACGAACGGTTCAAGCGCAGCAAATACAATCCTGCCGTCGCCGAAAAAATTATCGAGCGTATGTCGAGTGAGCGTCATCAGATCGCTTCGAAGTTTCGCTCCGAAGGGCGCGGTGAAGCCGCCAACATCAACGGACAAAAGGAAAGCGATGTCGCCTCGATCCAATCGGGCGCGACCCGCAATGCGCTCAAGACCGAAGGCGAAGCGGATGCAGAGGCGGCGCGCATTTACAGCGCGGCCTACAGCTCGCCGGAAGCGCAGGAGCTTTACTCATTCAGCCGCCGTCTCGAGGTGGCCGGCGCGGCCTTCGCGCACGATACGACCGCGGTCCTCTCGACCGAGAGCGAGATTGGTTTCCTGCTCAAAGGGATGGGACCACTCGCTCCGGTCGCGCCGCGGCCACCGGCGCGCTGACCTGCGCGGCGTTTGCTTCCGGGCGCGTTTTCGCCCAGCTTATCGCTCCTCCCAAGGCACCCTTTTCATGACCTCCGATCCGATCAAAGTCGACCGCGTCACGACCGACTCGAAGATTTTCGCCTTCACTCGC
Source organism: uncultured Verrucomicrobiae bacterium (assembly GCA_963792775.1). Taxonomy (GTDB): domain Bacteria; phylum Verrucomicrobiota; class Verrucomicrobiia; order Chthoniobacterales; family UBA10450; genus Palsa-1392. The sequence continues at coordinate 54,440 of CAWBXU010000001.1, forward strand.
TGGGACGCGATCCCGACGTTCGCGGCGATCTTTCATCTCGCTTTTTTCTTCGCGCTTTTCTTCCTCTTCCCGCACACGCCGCTCTGGCTCATGATCATTCTCGGGTTCATCTACTCGTTGATGGTCAACGCGAACATCAACGGCGTGGCGCATAATTTTATCCACAATCCGTTCTTCCGTTCGCCTCTCCTCAATCGTCTCTTCGGGGTTGCGGAATCGGTCGCCTGCTGTTTTTCGCAGACCTACTACGACGTCGTGCACCTGCAGCATCACAAGGGGAACAGCGACCGAAAAGATGAGAACGGCGAAACGATCGACTGGCTTTCCATCTATCGGCACAGCGACGATGACGAGCCGGAAAATCCGTGGAGCTACGTTTTTCTCAGTTTCTTTCGCGATAACCCGGCCGCGATCAAACGCGAACTAAGGAAGCGCGGCGAAAGCGAAGTGCGCTGGGGAAACATCGAACTGGCGGCTTTCGCGAGCACGCTGCTCGTCATGTTCTTCTTCAACTGGCGTTACGCGTTGTTTTTTCTGCCGTTCTTTTACCTCGGGCACTGCTTCAGTTATTTGAACGGTTATTTCCGGCATTACGGCGCTGACCCGGACAAGCCGATCGCGTGGGGCGTGAGCAGCTACGGGAAGATCTATAACTGGATTTTCTTCTACAACGGCTATCACGCCGAACATCATTTCCGGCCCAAAGTGCATTGGACGACGATGGAAAAATTCCATCAACAAATCGCCGAGCTGCAGCGCCGCGAAGGTGTGCGCGTGATCGAGCATGCGCACATGCTCGGATTCCTCGATCCTAATTTGCCGCCACGGAAAGGCCGCGTCGAATCGGCGGCGGCGGCTTCGTAGCAGCCGAAAGCGTTAGGCGAAGATATTGCCGAGGTTTTCCCTCGCGCTTCGCAGAGCGAAGCGTCCACATGTGGACGCCGCCCTCTGGGCGGCGCGGCACATGGCGGTCACGACGGAATCGACGTCAGCAGATTGTGTCCAGTCATTTCCGGCGGCTTGGGCAGACCCAGGAGGAAGAGCAAGGTCGGCGCGATGTCGGCCAGAATGCCATTTTCCAGGCGAAAGTTTTTCGCGTCGTCCGCCACGTAAATGAGATGCACGAGGTTCGTGGTGTGCGCCGTATTCGGCGAGCCATCGGGATTGCGCATCTGCTCGCAGTTCCCGTGATCGGCGGTGAGAAGGAGCTTCCCGCCTAACGACAACGCGGCAGAAACCAGACGCGCCACGCAGGCGTCGATCGTCTCGACCGCCTTCACACCGGCTTCGACCACGCCGGTGTGTCCGACCATGTCGGGATTGGCGTAGTTCAGGATGATCAAATCGTATTGCGTAAGCCGGCTGAGGACTTCATCCGTCACCTGCACCGCGCTCATCTCCGGCTGCAGATCGTAGGTCGCGACTTTCGGGGAGGGAATTATTTTGCGATCCTCGTTAGGCCAGGCTTTCTCCACCCCGCCGTTAAAAAAATAGGTGACGTGCGGATATTTTTCCGTCTCGGCGATGCGGAGCTGTTTCTTCCCGGCCGCGCTCGCCACCGCGCCGAGAATATGCTCGAGCGACTGCGGTCCGAAAACCACCGGACAATCGTAGGTCGCGTCGTATTGCGTCAGCGTGACGTAATGAACCCTTGGCCAAACTTCCCGCTCGAAGCCAGCGAAGTCGGGAAAGAGGAAAGCCTGCGAGAGCTGGCGCGCGCGATCCGCTCGAAAATTGAAAAAGAGCACAGTGTCGCCGTCACGAATCCGCTGTTCGTTAGGCTCGGCAAAGATCAACGGCGGCATGAACTCATCCGTCTTGCCGGCCGTGTAATGGCGGCTGACGGCGGCGGAAGGCGTGTCCTGGCAAATCTCGCCGCGGCCGAGAACGATCGCGTCCCAGGCGAGCTTCGTCCGATCCCAGCGCCGATCGCGATCCATCGCGAAATAGCGACCGACGACGGTGATGATGCGCGCTCCGCTCGCTTTTAACTGCTCAACGCAAGTCGTTAGGTAATCCGCTCCACCGGTGGGCGAAGCATCCCGGCCATCGGTGATGGCGTGAACAAGAATTTGCTCGACACCGGCTTTCCTGGCGGTGGCGGCGAGAGCGAGCAGATGCTGATAATGGCTATGCACGCCGCCGTCGGAAACGAGTCCGATGAGATGGAGCCTCCCACTGCGGGCCTGGCGAAAAGCATCTTGCAGCACATCATTTCGCGCCAGATCGCCCTCGGCGATGGCCTTGTTGATTCGAGTTAGATCCTGATAAACAATCCGGCCCGCGCCGAGGTTGAGATGTCCGACTTCGGAATTTCCCATCTGCCCCTCCGGCAGGCCGACGTCGCTTCCGCTCGCGCTCAAGGTTGAGCATGGATAGTCGCGATACAGCTGATCGTGAAAGGGGGTGCGGGCGAGCAGGGTGGCGTCGCCGTTTTTCTCGCGTTCTGCGGGGCCGCCGGAATTGATCCCCCAGCCATCGCGAATTACGAGGAGGACTGGTTTGGGCATAGAGCGCACTCTGGCGGGAGGGGCGCCGGGGCTCAAGCGGTTCTTTCGTTGACAACTCCGCCGCCGCTCGCTCTATCGAGAAGATGCGTTGGCGCAACCAAATCCTGGCTTTGCTTTGCCTAACGATTTTCTTCGCGCTCGGCGTTCTTTATTTCCGGCACTGGGTGGTGCAGAAGCCTTTCGGAATTGTTCTTTTCATCGGCGAAGGCCTCACTCCGGAACGCATCGCGGCGACCCGACTCTACTCTGGCGGAGCGAACGCGAAGCTATCGATTGAGTCGCTCCCGGCGATGGCGTTGCTCTCCAATTATTCGGCAGATTTTGCGGCACCCGACGAAAGCGCGGCAGCCACCGCCCTGGCCACCGGGGAGAAGGTGAATAATCGGACGAGCGGCGGCGCAAACGTCGGTTCCACTTTGAAAACGATCGTGGATCTCGCGCGCGAAAAAGGCCGGGCGATCGGGCTGGTTACGAATACGCGCCTAACGAATCCGACGGTTGCGGCCTTCTATGCGCAGAGGTAAGGCACGCGTGGACGACATCGCGCAGGAATTTGTGGAGAAGAAGAAAATCGATATCGCTCTCGGCGGCGGCGCGTGCGGAATTTCTGCCTGAAGCAAAAGGCGGAAAGCGGACCGATGGCCGCGATTTGATTCTGGAGTTGCGCCGGAATGGCTACGAAATCGTGCGGAGCAAGGCGGAGCTGGAGAATGTCCCGCGCTGGCGCCGGCCACGACTGCTCGGCTTGTTCAGCAACAACGAAATGGCATTTGCAAACCAGATCGCGTCGGGCAGCGAGCAACCCGCATTGCCGGATATGACCCGACGCGCCATCGAACTCCTGCAGTGGAATCCGGGTGGTTATTTATTGATCGTGGACGCAGGATTGATGGGAGTGGCGGCGCGGCAGAACGACGGCGAAATGACTTTGGCCGAAACTGTCGAACTGGATCGCGCGCTGGCGACTGCCCGGAGCTACACCGGAGAAAAGTCGACCATTCTGATCGCGGGCAATCTCGGGATCGGAGGTCTCGCACTCAACGGATTTCCCTTTCGGCGCGACAAAGGGATTGCGCTGCTCGGAGTGAACGCGGCTGGTGAACCGGCTTTGACTTGGGCGACAGGTCCCAACGGACCTCATGCGCAGACCAACTCCCTGGCCTCGGCGAACCTCGGAGGCGAGCTGGAAGAGCGACGCAAGGGCGAGTCTGAGACTCAGGAGCCGGCAGCGGTTTATGTCCCGGCGGCGCGCGGCACGGTGACCGATGTGCTGGCGGCAGGCCGCGGACCGGGAAGCGAAGCGCTCCACGGGTTTGTCGATAACGCGATCATTTTCGAGATCATTCGAGATCAGCTATGAGGCTGGTCCCGAGGGGGTGGAATGCGAAAACCCGTCCGCCAGTCCTTGCAGACCAGCGAACGGGCACTCGCAGTCGAAGTTCCTCTTTTCGTTAGGGGCTGGTGGGGGAGACCTCCGGAATGAAGGTGAAGGGTGGCACGTTAGGCAATGCCGGCGGAGGACCTTCCCGCGGCGACTCCGGCTCTCCCGCCGGGCCCTCCCTAGGAATGTTTTTATCATCGAGAATGCTCTTCCCGTCGGCAAAATCTTTTCCGTCGTTCTCATCCGTCGAAGCGCTCTCTTCCGTCATCTGGTCGGTGCCCGCTCCCTGTACTCCTGGCTGGTGGTGCCCGAAAGCCGCAACCTGCGCAATGGAAAAGGCCTGACCCTGGAGGCTCGCGGGATGCCATTTCAACATGATGTAACGCCCGGTGGTGGCCGGGAAGTCAATCGCGGCGCGCCCCTTGTCTGTGCTTACAACCGAACCGACCGCTTTCAGGGTGGCCAAATTTTTGTCGCTTAGCTTCAAGCTACCCGGCAGGTCAGCGGCCTGAGCAACGTTGGAGATTTTCTGCATCGCGGACTGATTGGCGTCGGCGTTTTCGTTAGGCTGAGCCAGCGGGAGACTGTTCAAAACATAAAAGTCCACGCTCCCCGGCTGCGCGGCATAGACGGCCGAGATGCGGCTCAGGGTCCGTTGGCGCCCGAGATCGATTACGACGGTCGGCTCCCTGTCGCCGGCAGCAAATTGGTAGGCGGTTGCCGGCTGGTCATCGATCATCTTGTTGACTTGCTTCACGTCGCCGGAACTTGCATAAAGCCCGCGCGCCCTCATATGCAGATCTGTGAAGTTGTAATTGATCAGAGCGAAAGCCGCTGATTCGTTTGTAAAGCTGACCTTGCGCGGACGCGGCATGGTAAAGTCAGAAACCGCCGGCGTAGCATAGACGCCGAACGCGGCGATGCGCCCCGGTGTGGTGACATCGAACGTTAGCTTCACATATTTCGCCTCGCCGGGACCGACGTTGGCAGTCACCGCCCCGGCCGTGATGGGGTTTCGTCCTACCTCGCGCCATTCCGGGCTCTTCGCTGGCACGTCCGCATTGGAAACGGCGATCGTTAGGCTCCCTTTCGCGCCTTCGTTCAAGAGCGAAATCTCTTCGATGTTTTCGATGTTCGCGAGCGAAACGAGAATGCTCGATTGCCCGGCGGGAAGTTGATAACCGATCGTCGGGTCATCGCAAAGCAGCGCCGCCTCTGAAGCGTTCTGATCGACGCCATTCGAGCTGAGCTCCAGCTTGGCCGCGGATCCGGTCTGCGGGAAAGCAGTTATCTCCGCGCCGAAATGATAGCGGGCCAGATTTTCCGGATACGCAGGCGCCTGCTCAATTGTGAGTGGGGGCGCTTTCTGCAACACGACATCGGAAGCAATCGCCAGTGACGGAGCCGCCAGGGCGACGCAAAGAAGGGCAAACTTTGTGCGAGATGCGAGAGTGATCGACTTCATAATTTCCATACCTACAAAAACGAGAATAGAAAATCGCTCGCGGCTTGGCAATAAAAATATGGCGTGCCGGCAAGATTTTTTTCTGCCGTGAATGAAGCACACGCCGGAGATGTTGCCAGCGGCCAGCGCCTGTTCCATTGCAAGTCCGTGGCGGGCGAGCACTCGGGCAGAGCCTTTTCCTCACACCGCGATCGATCTCCAATGAGACCTCGCTGACTCGTCGCAGAATCGCGGCGGATCGGCGTCAGTTCTGCGCAACAAGGGTTGCCGGTGCGGCGCGGTATTTACGAGAGCCGGCGTAAGCATAATAGGGAACGTAGGAGCGAGGCGAAAGATCGCTGCTCCGGTAGGCCATCCAATTTATGGTCGGATCCAACACATATGTGCCGCGGTCCGTTTCCCATTCAACCCAAGCGTGTGTCGAGCGACTAGTCGTGGCGCGCCGACCGATGACCAGGCGGACCTTCGTGGCGCCGTGCAACTTCATTCGCTCATAGAGAGCAACGGCCTTCGCTTTGCAATCCGCCGGAGCCCCGGACGCAGTCTCCGTGGGCGTCTTCCAAACTGCGGTGAATCCGTAGGGTATGGAACGTAAATCCCCGATCCATCGATTTACCAAACGCAGCGTAACGTCGTCGTGCGCCTGCTGACTCTCGGAGACAAGGATGGGCCGGATCCGGTTCATTTGGTGATCGTAAGGGGTGGAGTGAACGCTTAACAGGAGAGGCTCGCCGTAACAGGAGAGGCAAGAGAACCCGATCAGAGCCAGAAGAATGAGGAAGAAGCGACGAAGCGCGAAAGGGCTGAGGCTTATTAGTATCATAGCGAGTATAATTTCTATAAAGCACTCGCTGTGCCATTCGCCGAGAACGCATGTGAAGAGGTTGCCCTATCGGCCGAGGGCCGAAGAGGGCGTGCCGCAGATACTCCTTTTGGGGGAGCGGATCTGGTTCAGCCGGCCAAACCCTCGATTGTCGTCTGCCAGTCCTGCCTCTGATGGTTCGAAAACCCCGCCCTTAACCGATGCTACGATTTCCTGGCGTTTGATCTTTTGTGAAGCGAAAGAGGGAGCCCACCCTAAAACCGGCCTGAATACCCCTCGGTCTTGAAGTACGCTGGGACGACTCCTTCCAAAAGAGGTGGGGCCTCTGGCTTCTCCAATTCTCCGTTGGCGTGTGGGGAACGGCGGACTGCCTGGAGTATTTGAGCGAAACGGTCAACCCAATGCTTCCGACATTTGGTTCCCGTGATCAACGAGGATAGCTCGTTGAATGATCGGAATTAAGGTTCCTTCCGCCGTTGCATCATGTCAGTCGGTTCTCGTCTTACCAGACGAGGTAAGGAACTCAAAACCGAAATAGGCGACGTAAATTCCGATAACGGATTCGGGATCAGGTCTTACGCAGGTCGATGCGTGAGAATCGTCGAAAGCTTCCAAAACCCTGGCAGCCTTGCTCTGAGCGGTTCTCTATACGAGTAACACGGGATTGAGCCTGCAATTCGACTCGCAGCCGATTGCTTGAGATAATCAGGGAAGCGCTCCGAGCCGTAATTGCGCGGTGTATGCCAGCGGGACGACGGCATTGCCCTTAAGGCTAAAGACGCGCGCTGCAGCAGTAGTTGGCACCGTAGCGTCGTGCCTGCGTCCACAGGGGTGCGGGATGGCGACTTCGCTCGCGGGGGTGTTCGCCACCCACGGCAGTCGTCCAACTCGGCGGGTTCTTCAACTCGAAGCGTAACGAGCCTGCCGAGCCAAACATTCCTCCAGAAAGCGAATCAGGCGGGCGGCATCTCTGCCGCCCGCCTGTCGCAAGGCTTGACTAGGACCAGTTCTTTCGAACCAGCTTTAGAACTTCTTCGTCAGACTGAGGTAGTAGTAACGATTACGAATCGAATAGAGCGACGTATCGTAGTTGTCGTTGAAGGCACCCAAAGTCGTCGGTGGGTTGCGATCGAACATGTTATTCACACCAACCGTCAGCGTGGTATCCCACAGGATGCGCTGGAAGATATTGGCAGATGGTTCGGCAGTGCTCGCAGTTTGCTGGACCATCCCCTTACCGTCCTTGCCATCCTTGGCATCTTTGGAGTAGCCCTGCGGCGCCGCTTCCACGGGAGCCGGATGCGGGAAGGTGTAGCTCAACTGCGCATCAGTCGTGAAGTAACTGGTGATGCGGCGGTGGAAGGCATAAGCAGGATCCACAGGAGTGCCGCCAGGGATCACGAAATTCCCCAGGAGGAAGGTGGGGTCATCCTCGTAATCGCCGATGTAGTTTTCGGTCGCGACAAAGTCGAAACCTTTCCACTCCCATTCGGTGCGCAGGAACGCCTTGTTGAAGGGCACGGCGCCCGGGGTCAGCGGCAAGCTGCTGGTGAAGTTGCCGAGGAAGTTGGCGTAACCCAGCTGCCCGGCTGAGGCTCGATCTTGTAGGTGAAGAAGTGGTTGAGACCACCAGATACCGTGAAGGTGCCGAGGTTGGCCGTTTGGATCTGATAGATCGCGGTCAGGTCCAACCCTTGCACATTGCGCCGACCGGCATTGCCTGCCGCGGAGTCAATCGCGATGAGTTGACCGGTTGCGTCGCGAGTCACACCCAGCGCAGGGCCGCCAGGGGCCGAGGGCGCTGCCTTCACCGAAGCCATCAGGATCGACGACGTTTTGGGTAACCAAGACCTGCGCGAAGCTGGCCGGATCGATGATGAGGCCGGTGGTGAACAGCTGATAGTAGTCAGCCGTCAAGGTGAGCCCGCGGACATAGCTCGGCGAGTAAACCAAGCCAGCCGTGTATGAATCCGTTTTTTCCGGACTCAGCGCCGGATTTCCACCTTCGAACACACCAAGTGGCGGCTGCAGAACGTTGCCGGTTTGCGGATCGGAGATAAGCGGGAAATCCTGAATGACCGGCGCAAACAGTTGGGCCGGAGACGGCGCCTGGAACGACTGCGAAGCGGTGGCCCGCAGGGTGAGGTCGGCAATTGGCTGATAGCGGATCGCCGCGCGAGGGCTGCCGCCAAAATCCTCATCCGGATTCGAGTTGTCGAAGGATGCGGTCTGACCTTTCACGAAGTTATTCGAGTCGTTGAACTTCTCGTAGCGGTAGGCGAGAGAGAGTTCGAAAGAGTAGAGGCCCGGGATATTCATCGTCGAGGTGACGAACGGGATAGCCAACTCACCAAACACCGAATCGACTACCTGAGTGGTTTTCGAAGCCGCTGCGCCGTTGAAACCGAGCTGGTCGTTCTGCGCCTGAGTGGGATCGGCGATCGTCTCCACCCGCAGCTGCCGATGTTCATAACCACCGGCAATATCGATGCCGCCGTTATAAAGGTTCGGGAAGAGGTGCGCATTGAATTTCGCATCGACCAAATAGGAGCGATCGAGGAACCGCGTGTGGGCGATAAAGGAAGCCCGTGCCGCGGCAGCCGCGTTATCGTAGGAGGCGGTGCCGATCGAAACGCCGTTCTGGAAGTTAGGCGCTGTCGGGTCGTTATTGTTATAGATCGGGACTGTGCCGCTAATCGGAGCAAACTGGCCGATGAAAATATTGAAATTGCCAGCCTGAGATTTCCTGGTCAATTCCACTCTCCGTGGCATCGCCGCTGTCGATCTCTTCTTCGTCGAACCGGTCGTAAACAAAGCCGGTATCATACCCGAAATGGCTGATGAAGGCATTGTCGGTAAAGTTGAAGTCTCCCTTGATACCTCCGATGTAATGCCAGGCGTCTTTCTCGAAGAAGGAGCGGCGATTGCCGAGGTCCTGCTGGAGACGATACCGAATTTCGGTCACGTTATTGCCGAAGGGGTTGAACTGCGACTGCTGCACGAGCGGAAGATCACCTTCCATCACGCCGTTACCCGGGACGAAGTCGTTCGGGAAAGCGACACTGCCGGTGAAGGCATTGATGGCGAAGGGCGCACCCGCCAACCCGTTATCCTGGGTCAAATGGCTGTACAACACATTGGCATAGGCCACCAGACCGTCGCCAAAGACCTTATAGTTACCCGAGACGTAGTAATTGAATCGTTCCTGTCCCGGAATAGCCGGCGTAACAGAGCGGAAGTTGAAGCGAGCCGGGTCCGTTCCTGTAGGAACGTCGAACGGCCGATAATCGGCCAGAAGAAGTCGGAGCGTTGTTAGTCAAGTCCGTCAAAACATATCTTGACGTTGTTGAGGTTGACACGTCCGGCGAAGGTCGGGCTGTTCGTGTTTTGACCGCCCAAACCCAACCCAGTGGCGTCATTGGAGACGTCGCCAGTCGAGGCAATCAAGCGATCGCTCGACCGAAGAGTGGCGCGCGAATAATACTCGCCAGCCGCTGCGACCCAAAGCTTCCCGTCGAGACCGGTGATACCGCCCTTGAGATAGAGCTGACGGACATGGGCGTCGGTGTCGGTGGTGTTGCCATAGAGAGCGTAGACTGTCCCGCCTTGGAGCGGAGCTTCATTCGGCCCATCGAGCAGGATGAAGTTAACGACACCCGCGACGGCGTCGGAGCCATAAATGGAGGAAGCGCCATCCTTCAGAACTTCAGTGCGGGAAATCGAGCCAATACCGAGCAGGTTAACATCTGCCATGTCGAAGGCGCGGCGACCGTTGATGAGGGTCAGGGTATTGCCGGCGCCGAGAGCGCGCAGATTGATGAAAGCACTGCCATCACCACCATTGGAGTTGTTTTCGGTCGCCGTGTTGCCGACGAAGGAAGGCAACTGGCGCAAACCTTCAACCGGGGTCTGAGCACCCTGCTTGGTGAGTGCCTCAGCGGTGTAAACCGTCACGGGCAAGGCCGACTCGGTCTCCGCTGTCGGGATGTATGAACCGGTGACGATGATGCGTTCCGCAGTGGCGGCACCGCCTCCTGCGACGGGCGCATTCGGGACATCAGCGGGGGGCGTTGGATCCTGAGCGAAAGCGCTCGAGGCGATAAAAAGCGGAATTCCGACGCCGACCGCGAAGGCCGTACGGACGAATCGCAACTTCGTGAATACTGTTTTGTTCATTAGTTTCTCCATTGGTTTGGTTAGGTTTGGCGGTGAGGATTAAAGAAGAATTCGGGCCCCCGCAAGCGTTTTTTTCATTTTTTTTAAATTATTTTTGAACGGGCCCGCGCCCCGGCATGTCGTTAACGACCATTTTTCAGGACCAACCCAGAGCTCGCTCATGGGTTTTGCCGTGGTCCCGACGGGAGGCGGCGCTGGCGGGTAAACTCTCGTTAGGCTGAGGGGCACGCGGGCCGTCCGCGTCGTTAGGAACGACCGCTCCCGGCGGGGAGGAATCTTCGTTAGGTAAGGCCTGGCCGTTCCCTCCCAGGCCGCATGCTCGGGGGAGCAATTCACCTTGACTCGAATTCCATTTGGTTTTCCGGTCGGGCTTCGCCGCTCATGATTTCTCTTGCCGTCTCTCTCGCGCCGAATGAGCCCGCGCCGCTCATCATGCTTCCGTTTGCCGCTCTGCTTCTTTGCGTCGCGATCGCTCCCCTGATTCTGAAGCACCACTGGGAACGCTCCTACCATATCGTCTGCGCCGGGCTCGCGGCCATCGTCGGCTCTTATTACGTTTTTGTCCTGCACGGCGCCGATCGCATCCTCCATGTCGGATTCGAGTATTTCAGCTTCATGGCGGTGGTCGGATCGCTGTTCGTCGTAACGGGCGGAATTCACATCGTGGTCAAAGGCGAAGCGAAACCGTGGATCAACACCCTCTTCCTCTGCCTCGGTGGTGTGCTGGCAAATTTCATCGGCACAACGGGCGCTTCGATGTTGCTCATCCGGCCCTGGATTCGGATGAATCGCTACCGCTTCACCGGCCTGCATATCGCTTTCTTCATCTTCATCGTGAGCAATGTCGGCGGCGCCCTGCTTCCGACCGGGCCGCCGCTTTTTCTCGGATTCCTCCGAGGGGTGCCGTTTTGGTGGGGTTTGCAGACCTGTTGGTTGCCGTGGCTGATCATTTTCGCACTTCTTCTCGCCGCCTTTTATTTCGTCGACCGACACAATTACCGGCGCGCGCCCAAGGAGATTCGCCAGGCCGCGACCGCCTCGGAGGAATGGTGTTTCGATGGCCTGCGCAACATCTGGCTCATGCTGCTCATTCTCTTCGCCCTGATCGTTATCCCGGCGGGCTGGCGCGAGCTCGTCATGATCGCGGCCGCGGTGGTCGCCTATCTCTGGACTCCGGGAACCATCTACAAGGGAAACGATTTCACCTTCGCGCCGATCAAGGAGCTGGGCTGGCTTTTCTTCGGCATCTTCGGGACGATGACGCCGGTGCTCGATTACATGGAGCGGCACGCGCATGATCTCGGGCTCCATTCCGACCTGCAATTTTTTTGGTTCACCGGTATCCTCTCCGGCGTGCTCGATAATGCGCCGACCTACCTGACCTTCCTGGCCGGCGCCCTCGGGCTGGAAAAGCTGAGCATCCTGCAGAATACGGAGGTCGAGGAGTTCGCCCGGCTCCACGCGCATTATCTCGTCGCGATTTCGTTAGGCGCGACTTGCTTCGGCGCGCTCACCTACATCGGCAACGGCCCAAACCTGATGGTTAAGGCGATCGCTGATCACTCGAAATTGAATACGCCAAGCTTTTTCGGCTACGTCGCGAAATTTGCTGTGCCTGTGCTCGTACCGATCCTCGCCGTGGTCGGCTGGATATTTTTCCGGAGCTGACTCAGCTCAATTTGGCGAAATCGGAGGAGCGGCGGCACCTTCAGCGCGAAGGTGTTTTTCCAGGAACGGTCCGATCGCATCTGCCGCCAGGGCATTGGCAAATTCGTTAGGATGGGCATCGTGCGCATTCACCGTGAGTTTGCGGGGCGAATAGGGCGCGAAGACGGGGAGGAGATCAAGATGGGGAACCGCGATGCTCTGCCAAAAATTATCGAGACGTTGGTGAACATCGCGGAATTCGTAGTTCGGACCGATCAGGTGCAGAAAAGGAAAAGTCACCACGAGGAGTTGCCCGCCGTTTGCCTGCACGACATCCCGCATGGCTTTTAATCGCGTCCTCTGCGCTTCCCAAGGCGGACCGAAGTAAGCTTGTCGATCGCCCCGGTAGTAATCCCGGATTTCGGGAAAAGCCAAAATCTGGAGGCGATAATAAATCGTGTTCAGGAGGAAGCTGTGTTCGAAAAGAAAATTCGGCCTGTGCCGGCGCAGACGCTCATTGATCCTCTTGTAACGCGCCGCCCATTCCGGCACCACGTCGTCGATGTCGTTCAGGCAATAGACGAGCACGACCTGATCGAACTGATAACCGGCCTCGGCCAGCTTCCTCAAATAATCCAGCTCATCTCCGGTATCGGCCCCGAGCTTGGCGAGGACATGAATTTCCCACTTCGGATGCCGCCGGCCGATGCGCTCGGCAAACCGGTCCTGCAGATTGGGAATCCCATGGCCCGCGGCAAATGAATCGCCGAGAAAGGTGATCCGTCGCTCGTGAGGCGGCTGGATTTTGGGGAAATAATCGTGGCTATCGCGGACGGCCAGATTGTTGACGTGATAATGCCGATCGAACCAGCGGCGCGAAGTCTTCGTGAGGGTGAAGGCGTCAGTCGTATCGTAGGCGAACCTGAAGTAAGCTTCGCCCGCCAGGGCGACGAGTGAGCCGCCGAAGAGCAGAACCAGGAGGTTGCCCACGATCAATCTCGCCCAGCCGGCTTTCCGGTTCTTCCTCTGACGGTATTTTCCAAAGAACAAGTAGAGGCCGACAAAAGCCACTAGCGGAAACGCGCAAAATCCAGCGAAGACCAAATTGTCAGCCGTTTGGGAAGTCATCGACAGGATCAGGACCGTTTCATACTTAAGCCTGCGCATTCATGGCCACCTACATCCTTGGTCTTTCCGCATTTTATCACGACAGCGCGGCCGCTCTTCTGGCTGACGGGAAGATCGTGGCGGCGGCTCAGGAGGAGCGTTTTTCTCGGATAAAACACGATGCCAGCTTTCCCAAACACGCGCTGCAATACTGCCTGCGCGAGGCGGCGATTCAAGCCGACGACCTCGACTACGTTGTCTTCTACGAGAAACCGCTCCTCAAATTCGAGCGCCTCATGGAGACCTATCTTGCCTTCGCGCCCGAGGGAGTTCGTTCCTTCCTCACCGCGATGCCGGTCTGGCTGAAAACGAAACTCCATCTGCCGCGCGAAATCCGCGACTCGCTCGGCGGACACCCGAAACGCCGCATCGTCTTTGTCGGCCATCATCAGGCGCACGCCGCGAGCGCGTTTTTTCCTTCGCCCTTCGAGGAAGCCGCGACCCTCACGATCGACGGAGTTGGCGAATGGGACACGGCCACGATCGGAATGGGCCGCGGCCACCAAATCGAACTGCTGAAAAGCCTGACCTTTCCGCATTCGCTCGGCCTGCTCTACAGCGCGTTCACCTATTTCACCGGCTTCCGGGTGAACTCCGGCGAATACAAACTGATGGGACTCGCCCCTTACGGCGAACCGAAATATGTCGATCTGATTTTGCAAAAGCTGATCGATCTGAAGGAGGACGGCTCCTTCGCGATGGACATGCGCTTCTTCGGCTATTGCCAGGGCCTAACGATGACCAACGCCAAGTTCGCCAGGCTTTTCGACGGCCCGCCGCGCCAACCGGAATCGCCGATCACGCAACGCGAGATGGACATGGCCGCGTCGGTCCAGGAAGTGACTAACCAGATCGTGCTCCGCATGGCGCGGACCGCGCAAAGATTGACCGGCGCGAAGCATCTTTGCCTCGCCGGAGGCGTCGCGCTCAACTGTGTCGCCAACGGCCTTTTGCTCCGCGAAAAAATCTTCGACGAAATCTGGATCGCGCCGGCTGCGGGCGACGCGGGCGGTGCGCTCGGCGCCGCCCTTTTCGTCCACCATCAATTGCTCGAAAAAGACAGAATTCCGAAACGCGAAGACACGATGCGCGGTGCGCTCTTGGGTCCCAAATTTTCGAACGACGAAATCCGGCAGTTTCTCGACGCGCAACAACTCCGTTACACCTCCTGCGATTCGGAAGAGGAGCTGCTGGCCGCGACGGTGCGGGCGATCGTCGAAGAAAAGGTCGTCGGCTGGTTTCAGGATCGGATGGAATTCGGACCGCGCGCGCTCGGAGCGCGCAGCATCCTGGGCGACGCCCGCAGCACAACGATGCAGTCGCAGATGAATTTGCGGATCAAGTTTCGAGAGAGCTTTCGTCCGTTCGCACCCAGCGTGCTGGCCGAGGAGGCCGAAGAATATTTCGAACTCGATCGCGAATCTCCTTACATGCTGCTCGTTGCGCAGGTGCGGAGAGAGAAGCTTTGCGATCTGCCTAACGAGAAGACGTTTCAGGAAGCCAGTCTGCGCGATCGGGTGAACGTGAAACGCTCTGTCATTCCGGCCGTGACGCACGTTGACCTGTCGGCCCGGATTCAAACCGTCGATCCGCAGCGCAACGGCCGCTATTACCGGCTCCTTCGCGCCTTCAAGGAGCAGACCGGCTGCGGCGTTCTGATCAACACGAGTTTCAACATTCGCGGCGAGCCGATCGTCTGCACGCCGGAGGATGCCTACCGCTGTTTCATGACCTCGGACATGGATGTGCTCGTGCTCGAAAATTGCATTTTGCGGAAGGAAGAACAGCCGCCGCGCCCAGCGAGTGAACGTGAAAAAGAGATCAGCCGGTTCGAGATCGACTAACTGCTCATGAATCCATTCGCCGACGTTAACTGGAGTCCTGGTCTCGCCGAGAAACGAAAGTTCGCGCTCAGCCTCGTCGTCGGATTTCCGGCCCTGGCGGGATTTTTTTCGTTAGTCCTCTGGCTCACCACTCATTCCTGGAAACCGTTTTTCCTTTGGCTCGCCATCATCGGTTTCGCGGTGGGCGTGATCTTGAGGCTGCTGCCGGCGATCGCCCGGCCGTTTTATGTCGCCTGGTATTTCGTCGCCTGCTGCCTCGGATTCGTGATCGGTAATTTCCTCCTCGCCGCGTTCTATTATCTGGTCATCACGCCGATCGGAATTTTCCTGCGCGGACTGGGAAGATTATCGCTGCGGAAAGGCTTCGATCCCGGCGCCGGCACTTACTGGCGCGATGTCGAGAAAACGGTTGATTCAGAAAGCTACTACCGCCAGTTTTGAACCCGCCGATGAGCGTCAAAGAGAAATCGTCTTTTGCCGAGGCGGGAGAAGCAAAGCAAGCCACCTTACTGGGCGAATGCTTTGCCATGATGAATCAGAACAAGAAATACTGGCTCGCTCCGCTGATTATTATTCTGCTCGTGTTCGGCTTGCTCATCACTTTGGGGTCTTCGGTGGCCGCGCCCTTCATTTACACCTTGTTTTAAAAGGCGTGCCGCTCGTCGGACCCCGCCTCTCGATGGGCTAGGAAGCAAACCGGATGAGCCCAAGGTCCCGGAAACAAACCTCCTCGCCCCCGACGGCAGGAAATCCCCTAACGAAAAGCTGGGTCCTCGGCGCACTCCTGGTCCTGGCCACGATCCTCGCTTATCAGCAGGCCTGGCACGCAGGTTACATTTGGGATGACGACGTTTACGTCACGGGAAACAAGCTCCTGACCGCTCCCGACGGTTTCTGGCGCATCTGGTTTTCTCTCGATTCGCCGTCGCAATATTTTCCCCTCGTCTATTCGACCTTTCGCCTCGAGCACGCGCTCTGGGGGTTCAATCCGGCGGGCTACCATTGGGTCAATATTTTCCTGCACACGGCTAACGCGCTGCTCGTCTGGCGGCTCCTTTATCTCTTGCGCGTCCCCGGTGCTTGGCTCGGGGCGGCTTTCTTTGCTCTGCACCCGGTTCAGGTCGAATCGGTCGCGTGGATCACCGAACTCAAGAATGTGATGATGGGAATTTTTTTTCTCCTCGCGCTTCTGGCTTGGATCGCGTTCGTGGCCGATCGACCGAGCGGAAAATGGAAATTTTACGGCCTGGCCCTGGTCTGCTACGCGCTCGCCCTTTGCAGTAAAACCACCGCCTGCACGCTGCCGGCGGCGCTGTTCCTTGTCTTGTGGCTGCAGCAAAAGCCGATCGGCTGGCGAAGGATTCTCGAGGTCTCGCCTTTTGTCGTCATCGGGCTTGCCATGGGACTGGTGACAATCTGGTGGGAACGCTATCACCAGGGAGCGCAGGGCGCAGTCTTCGCGATCGGATTGCCGGAGCGCGTCCTCGTGGCCAGCCGGGCGATTTGGTTTTATCTCGGCAAACTAATCTGGCCGGCGCACCTCTCCTTTAGTTATCCGCGGTGGACGATTTCCGCCAGCGAACCCCTCGATTACTTTTGGCTCCTGCGACAGTGGCTGCGGTCGTGGCGATTTATTTCGTCAGGCGCTTCTGGATCGGACGAAGCGTGGAAGTCGCGGCGATCTTATTTCGTGGCAACTCTCAGCCCGGTGCTGGGATTCATCATGCTTTACGCCTTCCGCTTTTCCTTTGTCGCTGACCATTATCAATATCTCGCCAGAATTGGACCGCTGGCTTTGGCGGCGGCGGGAATGGATCGAACATTCAGACTCGCACGGAAAAGCCACACATTTCTCCAGCTCTCCGTCAGCGGCGCAATCTTGATCACGCTGGGCGTGCTGACTTGGCGGGAATGCGGAATGTACCGCGATCTTGAAACGCTTTGGCGAACAACCGTCGAGCGAAATCCCAAAGCATGGATGGCCTACAACAACCTCGGCAACGTCCTCCTGCAAAACGGACGCGTCGAGGAAGCGATAGCGCAATTCAAAACTGCGCTGGAAATCGATCCGCGTTACGCGAATGCGGAGAGTAATCTCGGCAACGCTCTTCTGCGTCTCGGACAACCGGAAAAGTCGCTGGCCCATTTGCGAACTGCGGTCGAGCTCGACCCGCGAGATGCTGATGCGCACAACAATCTCGGCAACACGCTTCTGCAACTCGGCCACCGGGAAGAGGCCGAAGCCGAATACCGTCAGGCGTTCGAGCTCGACCCAAGTTACGCGGAAGCGCACAACAACCTGGGAGCTCTTCTTCTACAGCTGGGACAAACCGACGATGCTGTTAACCAACTGCAAAAGGCCTTGCGACTTTCGCCGGACAATCCGGATGCGCACAATAATCTCGGTAACGCCTTGCTGCAGCTCGGCCGCCAGGATGAAGCTGTGGCTCACTATCACGAGGCGCTGAAGTTTCGACCTGACGACGCAAATACGCAAAATAACCTCGCGTGGCTGCTTGCTACCTCGCCCGATGGGAGGATTCGGAATGGGCGGGAAGCGGTCGAGTTGGCAGAGCGCGCAGACCGATCCACTGGAAATACGAATCCCGTGATCGTCGCTACGCTCTCCGCCGCCTATGCCGAGGCTGGTCGATTTGCAGAAGCCGTAAAAACGGCGCGCCGCGCTTTAGACTTGGCCGCGCAGACGGGAAACAGCGCGCTCGTTGATGCGATCCGCGCCCAGGCGAAACTCTACGAGTCCGGTTCTCCCTCCCGCGATGCCCCAAAACGATCAAACAGTCGGTGAGCGTTGTGTGCCGAACGAGCGATTGGGCCTCCTCCGCAATTACCGCTGCTTTTTCCTCGCGAAGAACCCAAGGACCTTGCTGGCAAAATCGTCGGATAAATTAAGGCGCGTTTTGACTAACGAGTAGAAATGGACGGCTTGCTTATCCAGCCAGATAAGGAGACCGCGAGCGCCGTCGCCGGGCCGCGGTTGATAGTTGGTTGACTTGGCGACGTGCCGGGCCCCCGCTTCCGCGGTGTAATAATATAGCGCCAGGCTCTTTCGGGTTATCTCCGGCGGGCAAGTGATCGGATCCGGGTAGCCATGAAACGATACCTCGTCCGTGTTGAAAATCGCAGCACAATTCAAAAGTGGTTCAATCCTCGTCACGCAATGCTGCACCTCTGCGTCCCACAGTTCCAAGGCGCCTCGCCATTGCGGATTCCAGTTTTCGTTCAGGTATAGGATGAGGTTGCAGCGCCGGCGCCAGTTCAAGTGCTGGTGATGCATCGTGAAGTCAGCGTGGACATTCAAAAAGCCACCCACTTCAGTCTGGTGCATGCCGCCACCGTCGAGCGCCGGATCTGCGAGAAGATTGGGAATTCCAACCAGCTCAGAAAGGAAGCGAACGAAACGCGGTGAATTGAATTCATCAACGAGCGCGCCGAGCAGTGGCGGGAACTCCGCGCGTTTCGCCTTCCCCATTTTGTTTTCATTGAAATGTTTGTATTGGACCCAATTTGCGTCGCGTGGTCCCGGGAACTCCGCCAGGGCACGCCGGGCTGTCTCCTCGTTGAGGAATTTTTCCAGCTCAATGTTTGGGAACGGCGCGTTGTCTTGATATCGGGCCGCGAGATCTTTCAACTGTGGTTCCCACCGTTCATAAGGAAAGAGCCGGGCAGCATTCGATCTCTCCGCACGGCTGACGTCCGCGAACTCACTCGTTCTCGCGAAAGGCTCAGTCGAGCTAGCCTGCTCCGTCATGGTCGCAAACCATACAGTCTTGTCGCGCATGCGCGAGACACCATTCGACGACGCCGTTTTTCGGCCAGCACCGCTGCTTGCGAAAGATTCAGCAGACGCTTAACGCTCTCCAATGCTCAATGGTAAATCCGTTACCGTCGTCATGCCGGCCTATAACGCCGAGCGGACGATCGAGAAAACCTTCGCCGAGCTTCCCGCGGGTTTGGTCGACGACGTCATTCTGACGGACGATTTCAGCTCCGACGCGACCGCGGAATTATCGGAGCGACTCGGCATCACCACCATCCGTCATGACCAGAATCGCGGCTACGGCGCGAACCAAAAAACGTGTTACCGCGCCGCACTGGAACGAGGCGCAGATATCGTGGTGATGGTCCACCCCGATTATCAATACACACCTCTCCTCATCACCGCGATGACCTCGATGATCGCTTACGAAGTCTACGACGTTGTGATCGCGTCCCGCATTCTGGGAAAGACGGCGCGGGCCGGCGGAATGCCGTTATACAAATACATCTCCAACCGCGCCCTGACCCTGATGCAGAATATTTTCCTCGGCCAAAAACTCTCGGAATATCACACCGGCTACCGGGCCTTCTCGAGGAAGGTTCTGGAAAGTTTGCCGCTCGAAGAAAACTCCGACGATTTCGTGTTCGACAACGAAATGCTGACGCAAGTCGCCTTCTTCAATTTCCGCGTCGGCGAAGTCTCCTGCCCGACGAAGTATTTTGAAGAAGCCTCCACCATCGGCTTTCAGCGTTCGGTCAAGTACGGATTCGGTTGTCTCGCAAACTGCCTTTTGTTTTCCCTCGCGCGCAGCGGCCTTTACCCTCATCCGATCCTCCGCCGGACGCCGAAGACCTGACACCGGCTGGCCGACCCGCGGTCCGGCGCGAAGGAATTTCCATCGTCGGATCAGCACTCGTTAGGCGGAAAGGTGGAGAGCGCAATTCTCTTGACTCGAATCGCCTTTGGTTTTCCGGTCGGACTTCCCGCCGATGCTTGCTTTTTCTCTTTCTGTTGCGCCGGATGAGCCCACCCCGCTCCTCATGCTGCCCTTCGGAGTCCTGCTCCTTTGCATCGCAATCGCGCCCCTCATTCTAAAGCATCATTGGGAACGCCATTATCACAAAATCTGCGTCGGTCTGGCCGCGATCACCGCTTCCTATTATGTCCTGGTGCTGCGGGCCGGCGACCACATGCTGCATGTCGCTTTCGAATATTTCAGTTTCATGGCGGTGGTGGGTTCGCTCTACGTCGTCACCGGCGGGATTCACATCGCCGTCAAGGGCGAGGCCAAGCCTTCCCGCAACACCCTTTTCCTCGCGCTCGGCGGAGTGCTCGCGAATTTTATCGGCACGACCGGCGCCTCCATGCTTCTGATCCGCCCCTGGATCCGGATGAACCGGTATCGCTTCACCGGTTTGCACATTGCCTTCTTTATTTTCCTGGTCAGCAATGTGGGCGGCGCGCTTCTTCCCACCGGGCCGCCGCTTTTCCTCGGCTACCTGCGCGGGGTTCCGTTCTGGTGGGCCCTGCACACTTGTTGGCTGCCGTGGCTCATCATTTTCGGGCTGCTCCTGGCGATTTTTTATCTGGTCGATCGGCAAAATTACCGCCGGGCTCCGAAGGATGTGCGACGGGAGGCGACTGCTTCGGAGAAATGGGTTTTCGACGGGCTGCGCAATATCTGGCTGATGCTCGTCATTCTCTTTGCCCTGGTCGAAATCCCGGCCGGCTGGCGCGAGCTGATCATGATCGCGGCAGCGGTGGTGGCCTACCTCTGGACGCCGGGCCCGATCTACAAGGGCAACGATTTTACCTTCGAGCCAATCGTCGAGCTGGGCTGGCTCTTCCTGGGAATTTTCGGCACGATGGTACCGGTGCTCGACTACATGAAACGGCACGCGCAAGATCTCGGGCTCCACTCCGACTTGCAGTTTTTTTGGTTCACCGGCGTCCTCTCCGGCATCCTGGATAATGCTCCGACTTACCTCACCTTCCTGGCCGGGGCGCTCGGGCTGGAAAAACTGAGCGTAATGGATCACGAGCAGGTGGCGGAGTTCGCCCGGCTCCACGCCCACTACCTCATCGCGATCTCGTTAGGCGCGACCTGCTTCGGCGCCCTGACCTACATCGGCAACGGACCGAATCTGATGGTGAAGGCGATCGCCGAACATTCGAAACTGAACACGCCCTCTTTTTTCGGCTACGTGGTGAAGTTCGCCCTCCCGGTCCTCCTCCCGGTTTTTCTCCTCATTAGCTGGCTATTTTTCTTTCGTTAGGCGCGATCGATAATCCGAGCCGCGGCGGAGGGAACCGAGCGGTTTCGGTTGCGCAATCTTTTCTCCCGTCGCATGGCTGAAGGTCGATATGGCGCCACTCCCGATTCTCGCCGCTCTGCCATGCGAGCCCCACCCGCTCAGTCTGCTTCCGTTCATTCTGATGCTGCTCTGCATCGCGCTTTTGCCGCTCATCCTGAAACATCGGTGGGAGGCAAATTATCATTTCATCGCGCTGGCCCTCGGTGCGATCAGCATCAGCTATTACGTTTTCGTCCTGCGCAATCCCGGGCGGCTCCTGCATGAAGGGCGCGACTACGTCAGCTTCATGGCCCTGATCGGCTCGCTCTTTGTCGCGGCCAGCGGCATTCATATCGAAGTGCGTCGGCCGAGCACGCCGCTTCTGAATATCGGCTTTCTCACCTGCGGCAGTCTCCTGGCCAATTTTATCGGAACGACCGGAGCCTCCATGCTGCTGATTCGACCCTGGATTCGCTTGAACCGCTCGCGCTACAGCGAATTTCACACGGTTTTTTTTATCTTTCTGCTCAGCAATATCGGCGGGGGCCTCACCCCGATCGGCGATCCACCGTTGTTTGTTGGTTTCTTGAAGGGCGTGCCATTTTGGTGGGTCATCCAAAATTGCTGGCGCGAATGGGCGGTGGCGATGGCCTCGATCCTCCTCATTTTCCTCTGTCTCGACTGGCGGCGTTTCGCGCGCCCCCGGCACACCGCCACACCGGTGCGGCGAGAGGAAAAAGATTTTGAGTTTAGCGGGTTGCGCAACGTCTGGTTTCTCGCCCTGATCGTCGCGGCCACCTTTATCAAGAATCCTCCGTTTCTGCGTGAGGCGGTCATGATCGGCGCCGCCTTAGGCTCCTACTTCGTGACCCCGCGGGCGGTGCACGAGAAAAACGCTTTCACCCTGGCGCCGATCAAAGAAGTCGCCTGGCTCTTTTTTGGCATCTTCGCGACGATGGTGCCGATGCTCGATTTCATGGAGCTGCACGCCCACCGCCTTGCTCTCGACACGCCGGTGAAATTGTTCTGGGTCACCGGCGTGCTCTCCAGCACGCTCGATAACCTTCCCACCTATCTGACTTTCCTGGCGGCCACGCTCGGCCGGTTCGGCCTCGACATCGAAAAAATTAACGACGTTCAGCAACTGGTGGCGGCGCACTGCGCCGCTCCTTGTCGCGATCTCGATCGGCGCGGTCTTTTTCGGCGCCGGCACCTACATCGGCGACGGCCCGAATCTGATGGTCAAAGCCATCTGCGAAGAGGCCAAAGTCGCTTCTCCCAGTTTTCTGGGATACATCGTGCGCTACGCGATCCCGTTTCTCTTGCCGGTCTGCCTTCTTATCTCATTTTTACTCCTGCGCTGATGTTTACCGGACTCGTTGAAGAGGTTGGCCAGGTGCTCTGGATCCGCGCCACGACAAGCGGCACTCAGTTGCAGCTCGCCGCCCCGGGCATCGCGGAGGATTTGCAAAAAGGCGACAGCGTTTCCGTGAACGGCTGTTGCCTAACGGCGGAAACAATTCGCGACGGCAATATCACCTTCGATCTCCTCGAGGAAACTCTCGATCGGACCAACCTTCGCGCCTTGCGTCGCGACAGTCCGGTCAACCTCGAGCGCGCCCTCGCCGCCGGCGGCCCGGCTCGGCGGGCATTTCGTCCAGGGGCATATCGATTGCGCGTTGCGCGTTTTGAGCTTCGAGGAGAAGCGGCGCGGATCACCGGCTCGAGGTGGAATTGCCGCCGACTTCGCCCATTACGCCGCCTTCAAGGGATCGATCGCGCTCAATGGCGTCAGCCTAACGATCGCGGAAATCCATCCGGCCAGCTTCGTCGTCTGGGTCATTCCGCACACCCGGCGGCAGACGAATTTCGCCAGCCTTCAGCCCGGCGACCTGCTCAACGTCGAGTTCGACATCATCGCGAAATATGTCGAGCGGATGTTGCCGAGAATGATCGTCGATCCGGAATAGCGCCCGCTATTTCGCGCCCGAGCCGAAGAGGACGGCCGGGATGGTGCGCAGGAGGATTTTGAAATCCAAGCCTAACGACCAGCGGTCGATGTATTCCAAATCGAGCCGCACCCAGTCGCTGAAGTCCGGCACCTTGTTCCGGCCCCTGATTTGCCAGAGACACGTTAGGCCCGGCTTCACACTGAGCCGCCGCCGCTGCGCAGTGTGCTCGAAATTCTCCACCTCATAGAGCGGCAGCGGCCGCGGTCCGACCAGGCTCATGTGCCCCCGAAGCACATTCAGAAGTTGGGGAAGTTCGTCCATGCTCGTCCGGCGCAACCAGCGCCCCAGGCCCGTGATTCGCGGATCGGATTCCACTTTGAAAACCGGACCGCGCATCAAATTAAACGGCAACAGCTCCGCGCGCCGCATCTCGGCGTCGCTCGACATCGAGCGAAATTTATACATCACGAAGGGCTTCCCATATTTTCCCGCGCGCAGTTGTTTGAAGATGACCGGCCCTTTCGAAGTCAGCTTGATCCCGATCGCCACGACCAGCATCGGCAGCGCGAAAACGACCAGCCCGCAGAACGCGCCGAAAGCATCGATCAACCGCTTGACGAGCAACGCCCACGACACATCCGGAGTCGAGCGGAAGACCAGCATCGGTCGGCCGCCGAAGGCGTCGAAGTCCGGTTTGGCGATCGAGGTGTGAATAAAATTTGCCACCAGCCAAGCCGGCACGCCTTCCACTTCGCAGGCGCCGATCGCTTGCTCGACGCGATTGAGCCGGCCGTGGCTGGCTGCGAAAATCACCCGCGCGACCGCGTGCCGGTGCATCGCTTCCACCAGATCGGAGATCGGTTGTGTTTCGATATCTATCCGCTCCGCGACGTCGAGACGCATCGCTTCATCCGGGCTGAGCGATGCTTCCAGCGCCGCAATATCTTCCGGCACGCCCGCCAGCAGCACCCGCTCGCGAAATTGTCCGCGCGCCGCACGTCGCCGGAAGCGCCCCACCAGCACCCGCTCCTTCACCAGCAACGCCACCGTGGCGAGCAACATGAAAAGGAGCGGCACAGCCCGGCTCGCCAACGGCAGGCGCAGGAAAATCACGCATCCGCTCACCAGGATACTGAGGTAAATCATCGTGCGCAGGATCTGCACGAACGACTTCCAGAGCGTCTTGTTCAGGGGTGAGCGATAGAACCCCTGGAGATCGAGAAAGATCGGACCAAACGGCATGATCACGATGAGGAGCCATTGGTAATTCCGAAACGGATCGATCGAATAGGAAAGATGAAACCAGTCCGTGCTATAAAAGCGGAGGGCGTGCGCGGCGATCAACGCGAACGCCATCACCAATGCATCAATCAGCTGATGAAACTGGGTATTTAGTTCCTGTCGTCGTGCCAGCATCGTCATGAATCCGTCGCGGAGCGCTTCTGCCCATCGCAATTTCCGCGCCTTTGCGCAAGATTCGAACGCGTCCGGGTCGTTCAAAAATGGGAGACTCGTCGGGGTGATTGCCAGCCGCGCGGCTTTGGAAATGGCCCTGCGCCTGCGCCGGGTGCCCGATTTTTTCGAGCTGCGCCTCGACGCCCTGCGGGATCGCTTCGGGGAAATCGAGCGGACCATCTCGCGGTTGCGCGCTCCGCTCATCCTCACTGCGCGGCATCCTGCGGAAGGCGGGAGCGGTGCACTCACGGCGGCGAAACGGCAGAGCCTGCTGCAACACTTTTTGCCGCACGCCACTTTTGTCGATGTCGAGCTGCGCTCGGTCGGTGATTTCGCGCCGCTCTTCACTGAAATCCGCCGCCAAAAAATTGGCCTCATCCTTTCCCGTCACGATCTGCAGGACACGCCGACTGCTGGAATCCTGCGCGAGCAGTTGAATTTCGCGGTCGGCTATCACGCTGACATTTTCAAAATCGCCACTCGCACCGACACCTCCGCGCAGCTCGACCGGCTTCTTGCCTTTTACCGAGAAAATTCCGCCGCCTTTCCCATCGCCGCGATGGGCCTTGGAAAACTCGGCGCTGCCTCCCGTCGTCAACTTCTCCGGCTCGGCTCCGCCCTCAATTACACCGCCTTGGATCGGGCTAACGCTTCCGGGCAGTTATCTCTCAGCCAACTCCGCCGTATCCGGGACGCGTATGTTATATAGAGATTCGCGCCGACCATGTCCCATTCCGTCCCACTTCCAGCCGCCTTGCCGGTGATGCCCCTTTCCGGGGTCACCCTCTTCCCTAACGCGCTCCTTCCCCTCCACATCTTCGAGCCGCGTTTTCGCCAGATGCTCGATCACGCCCTCCGCGCCGATCGCATGCTCTGCGTCGCCCTCGTTAGGCCGGAACGCCATCACTGGCGCGCCAGTATCGACTTTTTCCCGGTCAGCACGGTCGGTCTCATTCGGGCCTGCGTCGGGCGCGACGACGGCACCTCCGATCTCATCCTGCAAGGGATCGAGCGCGTGGAATTCGTCGGCTTCGTTCAGGAAGCGCCCTACCCGATCGCGCAGATCAAGCCGCTCAAGACCCGCACCAAACTCAACGTCGAGACCGACGCGCTCGCCGCCAAGGTCCTGGAATTTTATGCCCTGCTCAAAGGCACCGGCCGCGAGCTGCCCGAGAAAGTCGATCGTTACCTGAGCGAGATGTCCGATCCGGAAATGCTCGCCGACCTCATCGCCTCCACCTTTATCAGCGACGCCGAGCGCCGGCAGCAGTTGCTCGAGGAGCTCGATCTCAATCAGCGGTTGCGGTTGCTGATTCAGTATCTGCGCGAAGAAGGCGGCAGCGCCGCCGCCTGAGCCCTCCTGCTCGTGCTCGTAATCGTAATCGTAATCGACTACCACGACCGTTCGTTAGGCGAATCGATTACGAGCAGGAGCCCTCGTCTAGCCGGCCGCCATCCGGGAGTGCTCCTCGAGCAAATACCGATCGGTCATTCCCGCGATGTAATCGCACACCGTGCGGTGCAGCCCTTCGCTCTCGATCCGCCGAGCCGCCGCATCGCCGAGCCGCTCCGGCTCCTGCACATAGCCTTCAAAAACCGTCCGCAACATCTCACAGGCGCGCCGATTCACCTCCGCCACCCGCGGATGATAATAAACATTGTCGTAAAGAAACTTCCGCAGCTCGCGGTTGGCCGTTCCTAATTCGTCGCTATAGCGGATCAGCTTCTCCTGCTGCCGCCGCACTGCGTCCGCATTTTCCGGCGCGGCCGACGCGATCTTCCCCGCGCTCGTCGCCACCACATCGCGCACCTGCAGATCGATGATGTCGCGAATGATGTTCTTGTGCAGCTCCGCGCCTAACAATTCCGGATTCCGCGCCGCCACCCGCTCGTGGCTTCGCCGCCAGATCGCGCTCTCGTCCAGTTGATTCGAATCGAGAATCGCAAAATCGAGCGCGTCATCGAGATCGTGACTGTAATAAGTGATCTCATCCGCCAGGTCCGCCGCCTGCGCTTCGAGCGAAGGCCAGCGTTTTTCCTTGTCGTTAGGCGCGCCATGTTTCTGCAAACCCTCCAGCACCTCGCAGGTCAGATTCAATCCCGGGAACGCCGGATAAGCCGCCTCCAGCAGCTCGACCACGCGCAAGCTCTGCCGGTTATGCTCGAATCCGCCGTGCTCGCGCATGCATTCCGCCAGCATCTCCTCCCCGGAATGCCCAAAGGGCGAATGCCCCAGATCATGCGCCAGCGCGATCGCTTCCGTCAGGTCTTCATTCAGCGCGAGCGCCCGCGCGATCGTCCGGCTGACCGACGCCACCTCGAAAGTATGGGTCAGCCGCGTCCGCAAATGATCCGCCGTCCCGTTAAGAAAAACTTGTGTCTTATATTCCAGCCGGCGAAACGCGCGAGAATGAATGATCCGGGCCCGGTCGCGCTGAAACTCCGTCCGATAAACATGCCGCGGCTCGGGAAACTTCCGGCCCTTCGAGTCGCCCGACTTCTGCGCAAAAGGCGCCAGCGTCCGCTCCTCATCCGCCTCCATCTGCTCGCGCCGTTTCCAGCCGGCCGCGGGCAATTCCCCGCCGCTCGCGAACTCGTTAGTCTGCATCACCCTCCGCGGCTTGCGCCGCAACTTCCTCCGCCAGCCGGCGCTTCTCCTGGCGCGCTTGCACCCGCACCAGGAGCAGATCAAAAACGGCCAGCAACACCGCCGTCGCCGTCACCCAGATGCAAGCCAGCCAGTAGAGAATGAACCAGCCCGGACGGATTTTCGGATCGAGCCAGGACGCCAAAAAAGTCGATCCACAGAAAAGCATCACCAGCGCGACGAGCGTGATCGCGAACATCGTCTTGCGCCGCATATTTTGATCGCGAATCACGCCGCGGCTCGCATGGACGGCGAAAGAAGCCAGGCGCAGCTTCTTCTCGTTAGGCGGAAGTTGGTCGTTAGGCGAGGTCATCGACGCCTAACAATTCGCTGCAGGCGTCGCGGAACGCAAGAATCGCGGGCCGCACTTCCAACGACCTAAATCAGCAGGAGCGATGGATTCTCGAGTAGGTGCCGCAGCGCCTTCAGGTAATTGGCGCCGATCGCGCCGTCGACCACGCGGTGGTCGCAGCTCATTCCGATCTTCATCCGGTAGCCGGGGACGATCGCGCCGGCTTCGTTCACGACCGGCTTGCCTAACGATCGCGCCGATGGAGAGAATGATGGCCTGGGGCGGGTTGATGATGGCGGAGAAGTAATCGATGCCGTAGCTGCCGAGGTTCGAGACGGTCAGGGTGCCGCCTTGGAATTCTTCCGGCTTCATCCGCTTGTTGCGCGCGCGATGAGCGAGGTCTTTGACCGTGGCGCTGATCTCGCGGAGCGATTTGTTTTGCGCGCCGCGAATGACCGGAGTGACGAGGCCTTCGTCGATCGCGACCGCGACCGCGAGATTGATGTCGCCGTAGTGAATGATGGCGTCGCCGTCGAAGGCCGCGTTCACTTTCGGTTCGCGCAGGGCGGCGACGACCGCGCCTTTGAGAATGAAATCGTTGACCGTGATTTTGGTCGCGTCGTCTTCTTCGCTGCCCGATTTCAATTCGGCGCGGACGCGCATAAGGGCGTCGGCGTTGATCTCGATGTTGAGATAAAAATGGGGAACCGGGCCGAGGCTTTCCGCGAGCCGTTCAGCGATGATTTTGCGCATGCCGGTGAGATTGATCCGGGCGCTTTCGCCGGCGGCGATCTCGGGCGCGAGAGCTTTGGCTTTCTTGGCCGCGGCTGGCGCCGCTGCGGCGCTTTCGAGATCTTTTTCAACGATGCGTCCACCGGGACCGCTTCCGCTCAGGCTCGTTAGGTCGATGCCTTTTTCGGCTGCGATCTTGCGCGCGAGAGGCGAGGCTTTGACCCGGGTCGACTCGGATTTCTCTTCCGGCTCTGGCGCGGCAGCCGCCTTGGGCGCTTTCGTTTTTTCCGGCGCTTTTTTTTCCGGCGCTTTTTGCTGGGGCGGCGCGGTCTCGGTCTCCTTCGCTTGAGCCGGAGTCGGTTTTTCGGTTTCTTCTTTCGGCTCTTCCTTTTCCTCGGCCTCTTCTCCCTCGCCTCCGATGAAGGCAATGCGGTCGCCCACGTTTACCTTTCCGCCTTCCTCGACGTAAATTTCCTTGAGGACGCCGTCGTCGGTCGCTTCCCATTCCATCGTCGCCTTGTCGGTCTCGATCTCGGCCAGGATTTCGCCAGCGGTGACTTCGTCGCCGACTTTTTTCTTCCAGCTCACGAGCGTCCCTTCGGTCATGGTGTCGCTCAGTTTCGGCATTTGGATTTCAGGCATAAGAAGAAAGCGGTTGGGCGTTAGCGGTTATTTGATGACGCTAATCCATAACGCGCCCTCTTAATTCTGTCATCCTGAGCGGAGCGAAGGACCTCTGAGTCTCTGCTGTTGTGCGCGGAAAGGGTCAGGGATCCTTCGCTTCGCTCAGGATGACATCGTGGATGTCGTTAGGGCCTAACAAATCTTTTTGACCGCGGCGATGATTTTTTCGGCGCTGGGGAGGACGGCTTTCTCGAGCGCTTCGTTGTAGGGCATCGGCACTTCTTCCTGGGTGACGCGCTGAATCGGCGCGTCGAGCTCGTCGAAAATTTCCTGTTGAATGCGGTAGGCGATTTCCGAGCCGACGCCGCAGAAAGGCCGGTCCTGTTCCGCGATCACGACCCGATGCGTTTTGCTGACGGAGGCGAAAACGGCCGGCCAATCGAGCGGTTTGATGGAACGCAGATCGATCACTTCGGCGTTGATCTTCTCGTTAGCCAAAGTCTCAGCCGCGGCCAGCGCCATCGGGACGGTCTGGGCGTAGCAAAGGATAGTGACGTCGCTTCCTTCGCGTTTCGTTTCCGCTTCGCCTAATGGGATCAGGAGTTCCTCATCTTCGTCCTCGACCATCCCTTTGTGGCTGTAGAAAAGTTCGCACTCCAGGACGAGGACCGGATTGTTGTCGCGCACCGCAGTCTTGAGCAAACCCTTGGCGTCGCGCGGCGTGGCGGGCGTGCAGATTTTCAGGCCGGGCACGTTCGCGTAAAGGCATTCGGTGGCGTGCGAATGAGTCGCGCCGAGCTGGTGCGCCGGGCCGTTCGGTCCGCGGAAAGTGATCGGGACATTGAACTGCCCGCCGGACATCGTGAGCATATTCGGCGCGTTGTTTACGATCTGATCGAAGGCGACGAAGGAAAAACTGAAGGTCATGAACTCGACGATCGGCCGCAGCCCGACCATGGCCGCGCCGATGCCGAGACCGGCGAAGCCATTTTCGCTGATCGGTGTGTCGATGATGCGCTCAGGGCCGAAGCGATCGAGCAAACCCTGGCTGACTTTGTAGGCGCCGTTGTATTCGGCCACTTCTTCGCCCATCAGGAACACGTTCGGATCGCGCTCGATCTCTTCGGCGAGCGCTTCGTTGAGCGCCTGGCGATAGGAGATTTCTCTCACGCCTTTTCTCCGTTGGCCGAAGCCGGCTCGCTGGTCGCACGACGCGTCTTTTTTGCGGGCGCTGGCTTTGTTTTTCGCGAGGCGGTCGCAGATGAGTCGTCCGGCTTCGCGCCGGAATCCGCATCCGCGCTTGCGTAGGTGTAATCGTAAAGCTCGTCGAGCGGCGGCTCCGGACTTTTCTCGGCGAATTTCACGCTGCTCATGGCGGCGTCTTTCGCGCGTTTGTTCATTTTGTCGAACTCTTCGTTAGTCAATTTTCCTTCCCGGGTGAGCTGCGCGCGGAGCCGGGTGATCGGATCTTCCAGCCGATATTTTTCCAGCTCTTCCTTCGTCCGATAGCTCGCCGGGTCCGACATGGAATGCCCGCGGTAGCGATAGGTGCGCACCTCGACAAAGGCCGGATGCGGTTCCTTCCGGATCGAGGAGATGATCTCGCCGAGCTTGTCGCGGACCTCGCGAAAGTTCATCCCGTCCATGACTTCGCTCGGCATGTCGTAGCCTTCGGCGCGGTCGGCGATTTGTTCGAGCGAGGTCGAACGTTTCACCGAAGTGCCCATGGCGAAGAAGTTATTTTCGCAGATGAAAATGACCGGCAACTTGAAAAGACCGGCAAGATTGAGCGCTTCGTGGAAGCTGCCCTGGTTGATCGCGCCGTCGCCGAAAAAACAGAGCGTGACGCGATCTTCCTTGCGATATTTCGAGGCGAAAGCCATTCCCACCGCGAGCGGAACGTGCGCGCCGACGATGGCGTGGCCGCCATACATATGGTTCTTCTTGTCGAAGTAATGCATCGATCCGCCGAGCCCGCGCGAGCAGCCGGTCGCCTTGCCGAAAAGTTCCGCCATGCAGGCATCCGCGCTCGTGCCACGGGCGAGCGCATGGGCGTGATCGCGATAGGCCGTGATGATGTAATCGTCCGGCCGGGTCGCCGCGATGGCGCCGGCCACGACCGCTTCCTGCCCGATATAAAGATGGCAAAAGCCGCCGATCTTCTGCGCCTGATACTGCTGGCTGGCGCGCTCTTCGAAACGCCGGATCAACAACATCGTCGCGAGCATCTCGACTTCGTCGCGTTGCTCGGGCTGCGCCATCTCGGTTAGTTAGGCAAAGGTCGCGAGACGACGACCGAACGGCGCGCGGCGGCTGCGCTCCAGCTCATGCAGGCAACGAAAAGGAGCGTGAAAAGGAGATCGCTCACGAGGGAATTCCGGAAAAACATCCAGGTCGGCGTAGCGCCGTATTGAGGCAGACCGACCGTAAGCGACTGAATGAGGCCGGCGAAATTCTTGACGTAGCCGGGATCGGTCAGCCAGGAGAAGAAATTGGTGATCGCGTAGAAGAGAGTCGAGCCAACCAACGACGCCGGGATGATGGTCTTTAGCGATGGGCGACGGCTGATGGCGAGCCCGAGCAGACCGACGAGAGCGAAGGCCACATAGCGGCAAAGGATCAGTGGATCGGCCAGCGAAGCGCCGTAATAAAAATCGAGCGCGAGATCCGAAACAAGGAGCGCGACGAAGGGAATCGTAAACTTGTATTTCCGCGGAAAATAGATCGCGCCGCAAAGCGCGATGGCGGCGAGCGGGGCGAAGTTGGAGAGCCAGGCCGCGCCGCCATTCTGTACCACGAGAGCGGAGGCCACGCGATAAATGACCGCGGCGAAAACCAAAAGAAGCGCAGGAATCATAGGCAAAACTCAACTGTTCTCGACGAGATGCAACGCGGTTTCTTACTCGTGCTCGTAATCGCAAATCGATCGAGCACGAGCACGATTACAAGTTAGGACGCCGAAGCTTTGGCTGCAGCCTTATTCAGGCGAGCTTTGCGGCGATTGGCGACATTCTGGTGGATCACTCCGCGCTTGGCCGCCTTATCCAGCGCGGAGATGAGCGCGCGATGATCTTCCGCCTTTCCGCTCCCGGCCGCGTGGCGCTTGGTCAGCGAACGAATTTGGGTGTTAACGCTGCGATTACGAAGAGTGCGGCGCGGATTTTGACGAGCGCGCTTGGCGGCAGATTTGGAATTGGCCATGGTCGAAATTTTGTGGACGGGCAGGCTCGCGGACGGGCGCGGGGTTGTCAAGGTGATCGCCCGGATCGCCGATCCCGGCTAGAATCCGCCATGGAACTTTTCTGGTGGAGCGTGACGCTGGTCCTGATGGCGCTCGGGATTATCGGCACAGTCCTGCCGGTTGTTCCGGGCACCGCAGTTATCCTGGCCGCGGCGATCATCCATCGGATCATGCTCGGGCCGGAAAAGAGCGTCGGCTGGGCGAGCATCGCGGTGCTCGTCCTTCTCACCCTCGCCTCCTACGCGATCGATTTTGTCGGCGGTTGGCTCGGCGCGCGGCGTTTTGGCGCGACGCGCTGGGGAATGTTGGGCGCGTTGCTCGGCGCGCTGGTCGGGATTTTTTTCGGACTACCGGGTCTGCTCCTCGGCCCCATCATCGGCGCGATCGCCGGCGAGTTAATCAGCGGCAAGCGTCTCCTCGATGCCGGGCGCGCGGGATGGGGCGCATTGTTAGGCAACCTCGCTGCCCTGCTCGGAAAACTCGCGATCGGCTTCGCGATGGTGAGCTGGTTTCTGGTCGCCGTGCCGGCGCCGTTTTAGGAAGACCTCGGCTGTTAGCCCGAGACTTTCGCGAAAACGCCGATCAAGGGCCGGCGCGAAGGCGTCGCAGCCCGGAAGTCGCTCACGAAACCGCTCGGCGTGCGAATTTCCACATGGCCGGCGGAACGCCCCGAGCCGTAGACGAGGACCGAGCCGACCGGAGCCTGATAGGGATCGCGCACCGAGAGACGGACCCAGCCGAAGCTGTTGACCAATTCGTCGCCAGCTTGCCGGGCGTATTCCGTTTTCGGATAGGAGCTGAGTGCGCCCGAAGCGACCAGCGCCTGCTTTACATAACGCCAGCAGCGCGACTTGGAGTGCGCGTTGGCGCGTTCGTCGGCGATCGTCGCCGCGCGCAGAAGCTTGGGATCGAGATGGGCAAAACGCTTCGGATGAAGCGCGAAAGGAAACGCCGATTTGCCGGCATAAGAAGTGATGACCTTGGCCGAAGTGACCTTGCCGTGAGAATCGGTAAAAACGAACCGCGTGGTCGAGTTATCCCGACCGGCGGCCTTGGAGTTCGTGAGAGGGAGTGCGCAAAAACTTGCAGCCAGAAAGAGAGAAAAACAGAAACGTCGCACGAGAGAGCGTCTTTATGAAGGCATCCGGCCGGCCGCGCAACCAAAAAATCCCGAGTTGCGCAATTTTTCTGCGAAAATGCCGCACGCGATCGCGAATTTCGCCTCGGCGAGGACAATTCCAGCGCTTCAGGCCGGCGCGGAATCGTATTTCAACTTCGGAAACAATTCGTTCACCGTCTGCCAACCTTCCTGCCCAACCGGCCGGCACGGGTCCTTCTGCCGGAGCGCGCCCGCCCGAACGAGCGCCTCGATCTCCGCCGCCGCGAGCGGCGAATGATAACCATTGAGGTCGACCTCGTAGCGTTGCTCCACGCCGTGCAAGGGAGCAAGGGGAATGCCGTCGCTCCGCGGCAAAGACCAGCGTGCAGGCCGCACCCGATTCGGTGTAGGTTGCATTCCCGTGTCAAAGCCTCGCACTACCCTGGTCAACGTTTCCAACCGGCTGCCGGTGACCGTCGGCGAGACGATCACAAAATCATCCGGCGGACTGGTCGCGGCGCTCGAGGGGCTTCCCACGGAACGGTTCGATCTCAAATGGATCGGTTGGCCGGGCGCGGTCATTCCCGAGGAGGAAAAAGCGAAAGTCGAGAAGCTGCTGGTCGATGACTACGGCTGCCTTCCGATTTTCCTCTCGGAGGAAGAAGCAGTCGGCCACTACGAGGGATTCTCCAATTCCAGCCTCTGGCCGATCCTGCATTACATGCCGAACTTCATGCGCTACGACCCGGCGTGGTGGGAGCAATATGAAAAGGCGAACCAGCGTTTCGCCGACCGGGTTCTCGAAGTCACGAAAAAAGGCGACCTCGTCTGGGTGCACGATTACCAGCTCATGCTCGTGCCGGCGATGCTGCACGCCGCCATGCCCGAACTCAAGATCGGCTTCTTTCTGCACACGCCGTTTCCGTCGTTCGAGATCTTCCGCTGTCATCCGAAGCGCAACGAACTGGTCGCCGGCATGCTCGGTGCCGACCTGATTGGCTTTCATACTTTCGGTTACATGCGGCATTTCCGCAGCACCGTGCTGCGACTGCTCGGGATTGAATCGGAGATCACCGTCATCCGCACCGACTCGGATCATCGCGCCGAGCTGGGGGTTTTCCCGGTCGGGATCAATGGCGCGAAATTCGAGAAGACACTCGAATCGCCCGAGTTCGCGCAACGGCTGGCGGAGATGCGCGCCTCGGACATCGGCAAACGCGTCGTCCTTTCGGTCGAACGAATGGATTACACCAAGGGGATCCTCCATCGCATCGAGGCGATCGAGCGTTTCCTCGAAAACCTCGAGGACCGCGACGCGATCAAGTTCATCTTCGTCAGCGTCCCATCGCGCGAAGGTGTGGAGGAATATCAGGACCTGCGCGCGGAAGTGGAGGCGCGGATCGGCCGGATCAACGGCACCTATGCAACCTTGCGGAGCAGCCCGATTCGTTTCATTCACGGCTCGGTCGATTTCGTCGATCTCTGCGCGCTCTATGCGCAGTCCGATGTCGGGCTCGTCACACCGTTGATCGATGGGATGAATTTGGTCGCGAAGGAATACATCGCCTGCCAGCGCGAGCACGCTGGCGTCCTTATCCTGAGTGAATTCGCCGGCGCGGCGGGCGAATTGTTCAACGCCATCATGGTCAATCCCTACGACGCGGAGGGTGTGGCGGAAGCGTTGCGCGAAGCTCTCGCCATGCCTAACGAGGAAAAGACTCTGCGGAACAAACCGATGCGCGAGCGCGTCCTGAAATACGATGCGCGTTATTGGGCGCGTTCCTTCATCGACCAGCTCGGCGCCGCCCGAGACGAAACCGTCAACGCCGGATGGCAACCGGATCGAAGAACTGTCGCAGCGCCTGCACGCGGCCGTCGCGGCGCAGAAACGGATCGCGCTTTTTCTCGATTACGACGGCACCCTGCGCGAGATCGTGCGCGACCCGGGCGCGGCCAAACCCAACGCCGGCGTGCACGCGTTGCTCGACAGTCTGCGCGACCGCCCAAACCTCGAGGTGACGCTGATCAGCGGTCGGACGAGTGACGACCTGGCGGCGTGGCTGGGCGATTATCCGTTTAATTTAATCGCCGAACACGGTTCGGCCCTGCGACGCGCTGGCGCTCGGGAATGGGAAAGGCTCGACGCCGGGGTCAGCTACGCGTGGAAGGAGGAGATGCTCGAGATCCTGCGCAGCTACGAACGCACTACGCCCGGCAGTTTCGTCGAGGAAAAAAAGACTTCGTTAGTCTGGCATTATCGAAACACCGATCCGGAATTCGGCACCTGGAAAGCGCATCAGCTCGCGATGGAACTGAGCGCCATCATGGCCAATCAGCCTGTGGAGATTCGGCAGGGCCGCAAGATTATCGAAGCCAGCTCCTCGCAAATTTCGAAAGGCGCGGCCGTGCGCCGGCTCCTTCGCGAGCAACCCTACGACCTCGCGCTTTGCGCCGGCGACGATCAAACGGACGAGAGCATGTTCGAGCTCGAGGCCGCCAATTTGCTCACGATCAAAGTCGGCTCTGCGCCCAGCCGCGCAATATGTCGGCTGCATGATCCGGCTGAGTTTCGAAAATTCCTCGGCGAGGCGCTGCGGTTGTAGCCGGCTTCGGTGGGAGGGTGTTTGTCTGGCGCGAGTGCCGAAATAGTTCCGCGCTGACCGCAATGGAGGGACGGGCGCCGTCCCGTCCGCGTCTCAGAAACTCGGACGACACGGCGGTCGTCCCTCCAGTTCAAGGATAGCGCGCCGTAGCGTCCGCTGTTCTCTGCTTCTCGCCTACTCCTCGGGCACGCCCGCCTTCACGATCTGCGCAAAACTGCGCGGGTCGAGGCTGGCCCCGCCCACGAGCGCGCCGTCGATGTCCGGCTGCGAAAGCAGCTCGCGCGCGTTGTCCGGTTTCACACTTCCGCCGTACTGAATCCGGATCTTGTCCGCGGTCGCTTCGTCGGACATCTCGCCCAGCGTTTTGCGGATAAAAGCGTGTGCTTCCTGGGCCTGCGCCGCGCTCGCGGTTTTGCCAGTACCGATCGCCCAGACCGGCTCGTAGGCGATAACGGTCTCGTGCAATTCCTTGGCCGCAACGTTGGCCAGACTGCCGCGCAACTGGCTCGAGAGAACCTTCTCGATCTCGCCTCGCTCGCGTTGCTCGAGCGTCTCACCGATGCAAAGAATCGGCCGCAGAACTTCCTCGTAGGCGGCGTGCACCTTGCGGTTGACGATCGCGTCCGTCTCGCCAAAAAGCGCGCGCCGTTCGCTGTGCCCGAGGACGACATACCTAACGAAAAGCTCCCGCAACATCACCGGGCTGATCTCGCCGGTGAAGGCGCCGCTCCGTTCCCAATACATGTTTTGCGCGCCGACCTTGATGCTCTGCGTTTCGGTCAGCAACTCCGACACTTTCGGGATGGCGGTGAAAGGCGGCACGATCACGACTTCGACCGTGTCGAGGTCCTCGATCTCGCGCAGGAAGGTGGTGATGAACGCTTCCGACTCGCTCTGAGTCATGTGCATTTTCCAATTCGCGGCGATGATTTTTTTGCGCATATAATTTCGTCAGGCGAGGCCTCTAAAAAAATTGTCACCCTGAGCCGCGCAGACGGCGAAGGAACCCCCAGGCGTCTTCCAGCTTTCGTTAGGCAAAAACACGTCGAGCGACGTTGCGAGATCCCTCGCCGCGCTCCGCCGGCTCGGGATGACAAGTGCGGGCGGACGGCGCTCATTTCTCGCTCAGCGCAGCCACACCGGGCAGTTCTTTGCCCTCGATCAATTCGAGCGAAGCGCCGCCGCCGGTCGAGATAAAGGTCATCTTTTCCGCGAGACCGGCTTGTTTCACCGCGGTCACGGAATCGCCGCCGCCAATGATCGTGGTCGCGCCCGACTGGGCGAGCGCCTGCGCGATCGCGTTTGTGCCTCCGGCGAAATCGGCGATCTCGAAAATTCCGGGCGGGCCATTCCATAAAATCGTCTTGGCCCGCGCAATCTCGTCCTGGAAGAGCTTGATCGACTCCGGGCCGAGGTCGACCGCCTGCCAGCCGTCGCGCACGCCCTCGTTAGGAGAAAGCCGGCCGGTCAGGTGGGTGGCGGCGCCGGGTTTGATTTCATCGGTCTCGAGCGCATCGACCGGGAGGACGAATTTCACTCCTTTTTTCTGCGCGAGATCGAGCAGCTCGCGGGCGAGGTCGAGCTTGTCGGCTTCCACCCGGCTGGCGCCCGACCGGAATGCCCTGGGCCTTGAAAAACGTGTTCGCCATCGCGCCGCAGATCAGGATCGTGTCGGCCTTTTCCATCAACGCCCTGATCACGCCGATCTTATCGGAAACTTTCGAGCCGCCCATGATGACGAGAAACGGCTTGGCCGGCTGAGCGAGTTCTTCGTGGAGATATTTCAGCTCCTTCTCCATCAGGAACCCCATGGCCGCTTGCCTAACGAACTTGGTCACGCCGGCGGTGGAAGCGTGCGCGCGGTGCGCGGCACCGAAGGCGTCGTTCACGTAAAGGCCGTCGCTTAGTTTGGCGAGCGCTTCGGCAAATTTCGGATCGTTCGCTTCCTCCTCGGCGTGAAAGCGGACATTTTCGAGAAGCGTGACGTCGCCCTCTTTCATATCGTTCACGATCGCCTCGGCATCCGCGCCGATGCAGTCGTGGCTGAAAGCGACCGGATGACCGATCAGATCGTGCAGCGCGAGGCCAACCGGCCGGAGCGAATATTTCTCGACCGGTTTGCCTTTCGGCCGGCCAAAATGCGCCATCAGAATTGTCTTCGCGCCGTGTTCGCGGAGGTAATTGATCGTCGGAAGGCTTTCGCGCATCCGGGTGTCGTCGGTGATGTGAATGTGATCGCCGTGCTCTTCAACGGGGACGTTAAAATCGACCCGCACGAGAACGCGTTTCCCGCGGACATCGAGATCGTGAAGGGTGAGTTTACTCATTCTGATCTCGTGCTCCTGCTCGTGATCCTGCTCGTAATCGACTCCCCAATCACCGCCATCCTCACGCAGAACATTCGGCTCGCTCCGAAAATCTTCGCAACATCCCAATCAGCATCTGCACCAGCCTAACAAGCCGCTCTTTCGGCAAGCGATCGCCTTCCGCCGTCGCAAACCGGCGCGCCACCAGCACATCCAGGCAAGCTGCGCATTCCAGTGCCGATCCTCTCGCCATTTCGAGAAAGCGGGCTCGATCGCGCTCGGAAAACTTGCCGTTTCCCTCCGCGATGTTGAGCGGGATGCTCGTCGAAGCCCGGTCGAGTTGGTCTTTGGCGGCGGTTTTGCCCTGAACGCTCTGCGAGGAACTCGCCCACCCACGCGCAGAAGGCGATCGACTCGCTGGTAAACGTCCAGTTTCTCGTGGTCGAAGAGGATTTCATCGTGCTCATATTCGTAATCGTGATCGTGATCGCACGCCTTCATCACGATCGGGATCGATTACGAGCACGATCACGAGCAGGAGCACGTTCAGGAAATCAGCTCCAGCATTTGCACGCAGCGATTGCTGTAGCCCCATTCGTTGTCGTACCACCCGACCACCTTCACAAATTTCCCCTGCGCCATCGTCAGTTTGCTATCGAAAATGCAGCTGTGCGGATTGCCCACGATGTCGTGCGAAACGAGCGGCTCATCCGTGTACTCGAGCACGCCTTTGTAACTCGCGTCGCCCGCCGCTTTCTGGAAGGCGGCATTGATCGCTTCGACGGTCGCGTCTTTCTCCAGGATCGCGGTGAAATCGGTCACCGAACCGTCCGGCGTCGGCACCCGGAAAGCGCCGCCGTTGAGCTTGCCTTTGAGCGCCGGTAACACTTCGCCGATCGCTTTCGCCGCGCCCGTGCTCGAAGGGATGATGCTGACCGCCGCCGCGCGCCCGCGCCGCAGATCCTTGTGCGGCAGATCGAGAATGGCCTGGTCGTTGGTGTAGCTGTGGATCGTGCTCATGAAACCGTTCACGATCGTGAAATTGTCGTTCAGCACCTTGGCGAGCGGGCGCGAGGCAGTTGGTCGTGCAGCTCGCGTTGGAAATGACGTTCATCTTCGCGGCGTCGTAGATCTCGTCGTTGATCCCGAGGCAGATCGTCGCGTCCGGATTCGTCGCCGGCGCGCTGATCAAAACCTTTTTCGCCCCGCCGGCAAAATGCAGCTCCGCTTTTTCGCGGCTGGTGAAAAGGCCGGTCGATTCCAGGACCACGTCGACGTCCAGATCCTTCCAGGGCAATTTGCCGGGATCGCGCTCCTTCAGAACTTTAATCTTCTGGCCGCGCACGATGATGTTCTCGTCATCGTAGCCGATCTCGCCGTCGAATTTCCCGTGCACCGAATCCCACTTGAGGAGATGCGCGAGGGTGTGGGTGTCGGTGAGGTCGTTGATCGCTTTGACTTGCGCGACTTGTTCCTGAGACATGGCGCGCAGAACGTTGCGCCCGATGCGGCCGAAGCCATTGATGCCGAAGTTTGCCATAAGAGAAGTAGGAGTTGGTGGTTAAGGTTGAGCCCCGCGCAAGCGGCGGGAGTTACCTTTAGAACGCGGCGAAAGCCGAGGCAAGCGAATGAACATTTCCGCCGTGCACGGCGTCGAAGGTCAGCTCAATGAACGCCCTCATCCCGTTTCTCGGCCTTGCGTCTCACCGTCACCAGCGCGCTCGCCAAAACGCCGACCGTCCTCGTCCTCGGCGACAGTCTCTCCGCCGGTTACGGCTTGAAACGTTCCGCGGCTTATCCCGCACTCCTCTCGGAAAAAGCGAGCGCCGCCGGGATTAAGCTCATCGTGCTGAACGCCGGCGTGAACGGCGATACGACCGCAGGCGGTTTGCGCCGGCTCCCGGCGCTGCTCCGTCATCACATCGACGTGCTCGTGGTCGAGCTCGGGATTAACGACGCCTTTCGCGGCGTGCCCGTCGCGCAGATCGAAGCGAATTTGCAAACGATCATCGATCTCACGAAAAAGCGTTATCCGCGGGCGGGCATCGTGATCGCGGGAATGCAGTTGCCGCAGACTCAGGGCGAAGATTATATGAACGCATTCGGCGCGCTGTTTCCGGAGCTGGCGCGGCGAAACCAAGCGGCGCTCGTGCCG
This sequence comes from uncultured Verrucomicrobiae bacterium, assembly GCA_963792775.1. Taxonomy (GTDB): domain Bacteria; phylum Verrucomicrobiota; class Verrucomicrobiia; order Chthoniobacterales; family UBA10450; genus Palsa-1392. The sequence continues at coordinate 94,631 of CAWBXU010000001.1, forward strand.
TTTCTCCTCCGCGGAGTGGCCGGCGATCCCTCGCTCAATCAGTCCGACCTGCTTCATCCCAACGTCAGCGGACAGAAAATTCTTGCGGCCAATGTCTGGCCGGTGCTGAAGAGCGCGCTTCCGTAACACGCGTCCGCTTCCCGCTCCAGCCGCGAAATGAAAGCATGGATCCAGCCGACCCGCATAATCTTCACGACACCGCCGACAAACCAGTCTGGGAGCGGATCGACATCGCGACCGAAGGCAACGATTGCGACGAGTGCGTGCGCGCGTTGCGCGAGCCGCTCATGCGGATCAAAGGCGTGAAAGAAGTCATCGCCGATCCGAAAAGTGAGAATGTTTGGGTAACCTTCGACGCGCGCAAAACGCATGCGCCCGCGCTGCACGACGCCATTTTAAAGAGCGGCTACAAGCCCGCCCCGAGCGTGTAGACGCTTCGCTCTGCGAAGCGCAGGGTGTGCGCTACTCCTTCGGCGGATCCACGCACAAGTCGCGTCTCCCAGAGGGAGACGTCCACAGCGGCTGCTGCTGCGTCAGGCAATGAAACGCGCCGAGCCCCCAGATCAACTCCCGACAATCGATCGAAACGATTCGGCGCGTCGGGAAAGCCCGCTGCAAGACCGCGGCTGCCTGCTCATCGTTGGGATCGTTGAACGTCGGCAGGAGCACGCTCGTGTTCGCGATGTAAAAATTCGCGTAGCTCGCCGGCAACCGCAGATCTTCCCGCTCGATCCGCGCCGGCATCGGCAGCTCGATGATTTCGAGCGGCTCTCCACTTATCGTTAGGCGCGCGGAGCCGCTCGAGGTTTTCCTGCAGCGGCGCGAAGTTCGGATCGGATTCGTTTTTCTCCACCACCGTGACGACCGTGCGCTCGCCGACGAAGCGCGTCAGATCGTCGATGTGCCCATCGGTGTCGTCGCCTTCGATCCCGTCGCCTAGCCAGAGAATCTCGCGCACCCCGAGATAATCGCGCAGCCGTTGTTCGATCTGTTCGCGGCTCAGCTGCGGATTGCGATTCGGGTTAAGCAGACAACCTTCCGTCGTGAGCAGCGCGCCGGCTCCGTTCACCTCGATCGAGCCGCCTTCCAAAATCATTCGCGGATAATAAACCGGCAGCTCCAACTCCTGCGCGACGCGCGTCGGCACCACATCGTCGAGATCGCAGGGCGGATACTTGCCACCCCAGGCGTTGTAATCCCAATCGATCACCGCCAAGCCGCGGCTCCTCCGCGCGGGTCAAAAAAATCGGGCCGTGATCGCGGCACCACGGTTCGTTCGTCGGGATGGGATGAAAGGTCAGGCGCTCGTTAGGCAAGCCGTCGAGGGCCGCGCGCGCCTCGGCTTCGTGCGCGCCGTTGCTGACATTGATCTCGACCGGTTCGGATGCGAGGAGCGCTGCCACCATCGCTCGCAAAGTCGGCAGCACCCGATCATAGGAATCGGGAAAACTGATCCCTTCGCGCCGCGGCCAGGAAAGCCAGGTGGCGGCGTGCGGTTCCCATTCCGCCGGCATCCGGTAGCCGAGTTGAGCCGGTGTCTTTTCGTTAGGCATGGTGCAAACCTAGCATTCCACTGCTGCTCCTGCTCTTAATCCTCGTTAGGCAAACCGCTTTTGTTGCGCCGCGAGGAGTGGCGGAAAATCGAAGGTCGTCGCTGGCTTCGTCTGCTCGAGGAGTCGGCCGGCTGCTTCCTTCAACTCCCGCCAGCGCGCCCAATCGAGATCGGGGGCCGCGGCGGTGTGGCGCAGCAGGCTGCGCCATTCCATCAGCGCGCGTTCGACGTCTCCGTGCCGCAACGTCTCCGAAGTGATCTTGTAGCGGCCGCTCGGATGGGTCAGGACTTCGCGAATCACTCCGGAAGCGCCCGCGCCGTAATGGATCGGCACTCCCATCTCCAGATAACCCGGATGATCCGCCCGCTCGTAAACCGTCTGGCAAAGCGCGCCGAGCCGGCCGGCCAGGGGCGAATCCTCCTCCGCAAAACGCGGGCCCGCCCGGATGTTGGCCAGATCGAAAACCAGGTCGTCGATCGGGTAGCTTTCGTCCTCCAGCGCAGCCGCAATGGCGAGGCCTTCGCCGCCGTGAAAAAAGCCGAAGATGATTCCGCGCCGCGTTGGTTTTCCATCCGGCTCGACCAGCCCGAGTCGCCGCCAGGCGAAGGCCGGCGAGGCCACGATCTCGGTCGTCTGGTCGTGCGCCAGCTCCGGGCAATCGCGGCAGACCAGCGGCAGCGCCGGCCGCTCTGGCGGATCGAGCAAGGTCCGGCCTAACGAATCGCTCACGGCCGTGACCGAGACGCCGGAGAAATCGATCCGGACCGACAAAGTCGCTCCGCGCCGGACGAGCTCGTAAAACTCGCCGCCGTCGCTCCATTGCGGCAACCGCTCCCGCGCCAGGGCGATGAGCTGCGTTTCCGTCATGGTTTTCGCGCCGGCCAGTTTCCGGAGCGGCTTCACCAGCAGCACCTCGGGATCGTTAGGCCTGGTTGTCGCCAGCGGCATCTCGCGTCCATAGATTCTCTGCTCTGCCAGCCGGCAAAGATTCCCAAAGGGAAACCGGTCGAGCGACGCCGGCAGGCTCAGGGCCGGCACCCAGCGCTCTTTCGCCCTAACGAACAACTGGCCGAGCGTCGTCTGCACCGTCGGGCCGCGCGGCTCCCATTCCTCCCGGCTGTTCCACATTTCAACGATCGCTCGCCTAACGAATCGGGCCCGCTCCGCATCGACCCAAAGGCCGCACGGCTTCGCTCCGGTAAGGAGCGAGTGCTCCACCCCGAGCGGCACTTTCTGCACGCTGAAAAGCGAGCGGGTCAGATCGACTGCGGCCACCAGCGGTTGTTCCCCGCGCTCCGCCGCACCGCGCATCACGCTGATCAGGCTCGGCCAATCCACCTGCGTGGCCCGCTTCAACTGCCGCGGCCGCGCGTAGCTCAGGCGCGGCTGGTCGGGCGTGAAGAGGACGAAGCCGGTGTCGTCGAGTCCGCGCCGCCCGGCTCGCCCGAACATTTGCAGGAGCTCGTCCGGCTCGACGTGCCGCTCGAAATTTCCCGAGAGATAACGCGTGTCGGTGATGAGGACCGAGCGCATGGAAAAGTTGATCCCGGCCGCGAGTCCCATCGTCGCCACGACGACGTTGAGTTGCCCGGATTTCGCGAGCGGCTCGATCAGCCCGGCCCGGACCGCGTAGCTCAATCCGCTGTGATGATAGGCGACGCGGCTGCGCAACAATTTCGTTAGGCGCTTGCCCGCGAGCGCTTCCTGCGCGGGCGAGAGCGGGAGCGGATCGCGCGCCGGAATCGCGCTCGCGATCGCCTGCGCCAGATCTTCGGTGGCGTTGCGCCGCGGCGCGAAAACCAGAATCGGCGCGAGCCCGGCGTGGAGCGCTTTCCCGATCATCCGCGGCCAGAATTCCCGGGTCTGGAGGAAGCCGACCTCCGGGAGATTGCGCAAATCGACTTCGTGTTGCGGGACTGGCCGCTGCTCGTGCCTAACGAGCACAGCATCGCGCCCGTTGCGTCGCAGCCAGTCGACTACGTCCTGCGGATTATTCACGCTCCCGCTGAGCAAAAGCAGCTGCGTCGTGGGCGGCGCGAGGGCGAGCGAAAGCTCGTAATGCACACCGCGCACCGGGTCGGCGATGAGCTGGTATTCATCGACCACAAGGAGGCGCGGACCTTCCCGCCGAAGAAATCGCGCACGCTGCGTCTCGAGCGTGGCGACGACGACTTTCGCATCGAGGTTCAACGCCAGATCGCCGGTCGCGATCCCGACGTCCCAGCCACGCGCGCGCCATTCGGCGAGCTTGTCGTTCGCCAGCGCGCGCGTCGGGACGGTGAAAACGGCCTGCCCTTTGAGCGACGGGTAGAGCAGCTCGAAGATGTAGGTCTTGCCCGCGCCGGTCGGCGCGTGCACGACCACGTCCTGGCCGGCCTGCAGGGCGCGCACCGCTTCCTGCTGCCAGAGATCGGGGACGACTAAATTGATCTCCAGCCCTCGCATCGTTTCGAAAGATGGCGGGCTCGCGCGCACGGGCAACTTGCCAACCTCGATCGGTGCCGCCGTCAGGTCCGGGAAGGACGGAGCGTCACTCCGTCGTTCGGCGGAAGTCTCCGCCGAACCACGCGGTTGGCATTGCCTAACGAAAAGTGCAGGCATGGGTTCCGCTCGCGCGCAAGGGGCCTTGGGCGAGACTCGCCCAAGCGCAACGGGGTAACACCCCGTCCTCCCCGGAAGAAGACCAGCGCGGCGAATCAATTTAGATTCGCCGCGGCCCGCTCGTGACCTTCCAGCTCCAACACCATCCGCTTGATGTGCCGGAATTTCGTGTGCGGCGCGAGCCGGCGCAGACTTTCGCCTGGGTTGCCCCATTGCACGACCTGGATCAACTCCGAGCGCACCCCCCAGCCGTTCATGTCGCGCGGCGTCGCCATATATAGATCGATCGTGTTGCGGCCAGCCAGCGCCCAGCCGTAGTCCTCCACCCGATAAAGCTGCCCGGTTGGGATCACGCGAAAAATCGTGCCTGCCGGCCAGCGCGACCAATCCGCCGCCGCGCTCCCGTAGATTTGGGTGGAAGCGTTATCCATCAAAAACGGCTGGCTGCGCGAGATGTAGGCGATCGGTTGATAGCCGCCGTCGGCCGACTCCGCCACGGGAATGGCGCGCGGGACCGAGGGGCGCGGAGCCGCGTGCAGCACACTCCCGAGGGCGGTGAGATTCCCATACTGCCGGTGGTCCGCCTCGGTGTGAGTGTAGGCCGTGGTCCGGACCTGTTGGAAATCAGTGTGCGCAAGCGGGCGTTCGTAAGCGGGCAAGTTGCGCGAAGTTCCGCAGGCGCCTAACGACAAGCCGGCCGTGACGGCGAGCAGGGCGGGATGGATTCTCATTCCAGATCAGTCGGGAAGTTATTAACAGTTATTCACAACCCCGGCAAGTGGCGCGAGCTTCTAGCTTGCGAGGTTGCAAGCGCCCAACTTGAAACGGGAGTCATTGGGTGGCGCAACTGGCCTGATGAGAACCTCGCAAGCTAGAAGCTCGCGCCACCAGGCTTTGCATGGTTCGTTGCTTTGCCTGAAACTGCGCGATGCTCGCGAAATTTGCCGACCACGTCTCCCAAACTCTGGATGAAATCAAAGCGCAGGGGCTCTACAAAACCGAACGCGTCATCACCGGCCCACAGAACGCCGAGATCTCAATTGCGGACGGCCGCCGCGTCATCAATCTCTGCGCAAATAACTATCTCGGCCTGGCCGATCATCCGGCGCTCATCGCGGCGGCGAAGGAAGCGCTCGACACCCACGGTTTCGGAATGGCGAGCGTGCGTTTCATCTGCGGCACGCAGGACATCCACAAGGAGCTGGAGCAGGCCCTAACGAACTTTCTCGGGACCGAGGACACGATCCTTTATCCCTCCTGCTTCGACGCCAACGGCGGACTCTTCGAAACATTGTTAGGCGCGGAAGACGCGGTCATTTCCGACGAGCTGAATCACGCCAGCATTATCGACGGGGTGCGACTCTGTAAGGCGCAGCGTTACCGCTACAAAAATAGCGACATGGCCGACCTGGAAGCGAAGTTGCAGGACGCGAAAGGCGCACGCTTCCGCCTTGTCGCGACCGACGGCGTTTTCTCGATGGACGGCACGATCGCGAACCTAAAAGGCGTTTGCGACCTGGCCGAAAAATACGACGCGATGGTAATGGTGGACGACGCCCATGCCGCCGGCTTCATCGGCAAAACCGGTCGTGGCACACCGGAACATTGCGGCGTGCAGGGCCGCGTCGATATCATCACGGGAACGCTCGGCAAAGCGCTCGGCGGGGCAAGCGGCGGCTACACCAGCGGGCGCAAGGAAATCGTCGCGCTCCTCCGACAACGCTCGCGGCCTTACCTTTTCTCGAACACCGTCGCCCCGCCCATCGTAGCCGCGTCGCTCAAAACGCTCGAGCTCCTGAGCGCGTCCACCGAGCTGCGCGACAAGCTGGAGGCGAACACGAAATACTTCCGCGCCGCCCTGACCGAAGCTGGCCTAACGATCAAACCCGGGACGCATCCGATCGTGCCGATCATGCTGGGCGACGCCGCCCTTTCGCAAAAGTTCGCCGCCCGCATGCTCGAGAAAGGCGTTTATGTCGTCGGCTTTTTCTATCCGGTCGTGCCGCACGGCGCGGCGCGGGTGCGCACGCAAGTGTCGGCCGCGCACTCCCGCGAAGAACTGGAACTCGCCGTCAATGCTTTTGCCGAGACCAACACTGAACTAAAAGGGTAGCGCCAATGGAGGGACGACCGCCGTGTCGTCCGCGTTTCTTTTTGGGATTGTTTTCCCTCATCAAACACGGACGGGACGGCGCCCGTCCCTCCAGTCGACGCCCACCATCTTGCCGCCGCCAATTGAATCCTTGGCGGGAAATTAACCGCAGAGGACGCAGAGAGCGCAGAAGAAGATAAGAATCAAACCCCGCCCAAATTCTTCTCTGCGTCCTCTGCGGTTAAACTCACTCACCTTTTCGGTGCAGCGCGATGCTCGAGCCGACCCAAGTCTTGTCCTTGTTGAAATCGACGCCCATCATCTTGCCCTGACTCATCCGGACGAGGTTGTTCACCAGGATCGGCTCGCCTTCTTCTGGCCAGAGAAACATCATCCGGATTTCCGCCTTTGAGCGATGCCCATCGACGGTCGGAACAAACTCCGCGTAGGTCACCTTCTGCTGCAGAATCCAGCTGTGCGGCTCGGCCAGGGCGGCCAGTTTTTCCGGGGTCGGATCCATCTCCACCCCGAGGCCGGCAAAGGAATAGAGCGGCTTGAGCACGTAGTCGTCGAGCGACTCGTTAGGCGGAAACTGATCGGCAAAATAGGCGGCCGAGCTATGGGTCGTTTTCAGGAAAGGAAGCGAATGTTTGCTGATCAGGAAATACCAGTTCGGGTGCCCGGCCCATTGCACGTCGTTATCTTCGCGAAAATCAAAACCCGGCTTGAGCTCGGGCCGGCGGAGCAGCTCATCGAAAATGACCCGGTTATAAATGCGCTCGATCCGGATCTCGCGGCCCTTGTTCTCGTAGAAGAGCTGACGGCCGCGCTTCCTTATACTCGTTAGGCAAACCGGGCGCACGCCGAGGCCGCTCTCGGCGGCGGCAAAATCGATCCGTGTCTTCTGCCGTTCCGGCTCGATATCGAGGAGGACGACATTCTCCGGATCGGCCTCGCCCACGATGACACTGCGGAGAAGCGCGAGATAGGACTCCGCGTCGAGCCCGCTGAAAAAAGGCTGCCAGCCCGCCGGGAGATCGGGGAAAGTTTCCTGGAGACAGCGCCAGAAGAAAAGCTGGTAGGAATAAAGGCTGGGAAAACCCTGCAACTCGATCAGACGCGGGGTGAGCCGTCCGTTTTCGCCGGCGCAGACGGCGAAATCGACCTGCAGGAAAAGCGGATGCGGGCTTTCGTTAGGCACGACCAGCCTGGGCGGGATCGCGTCCCGCGCGTGCGCGTGGAATTCCGGCGTTTGCACCTGCGCGATCAACTCGCGCGCGGCACCCGTGATTTCCTCGGTGAATTCCGGGGTGAGAAAGATCGGCGTCTCCGAGATGCGGAAATCGACCGGCCAGATTTCCCTCTCGTTCACCGCGCGGAGCAGCGCCGCATATTTGTCGGGCGTGAAGTTAGCGTTGAAGCGGGCGCGCTGGCTTGGGTCCATCGATCGTGACCATGGCATGAACCACACTCCGCAAAAAGCCCGGAGTGCCATGCCGGTCGGTTGCCCCTTTCGTCGCACAGGCAGCCACGCCCCACAGCCGTTCGAGGCTAATGTTCAGAGCAAACGTTCGGCCCTGTCGTTAGGCTTGCGATCGGCGAGCCGCCGCAGGTTTGGCTTTGAAAGGACGAGCCTTCAGGAGATTCTCGCCCGCATGAGTTTTCATCCGGCTTCGGTGCCGTCACTGATTGCCTTCCTGCTCGTGTGCGGCGCGGTGGTTGGAATGTTTCTCCGCGGCATCTGGATGAGTGCGCTGATCGAGGGGCGCAATCCTGTTCCGCGCACACTCTGGACCGCGGGCGGATTGGCGCTCTGCCTGATTCTCCTCTCGGGGTTGGTCGCAAGCGGCTGGGTGCAGGCTGAACCGAGACGGCTGCTCTTGTTTGGCGGAGGGATCATGTTGGGATGTCTGCTCCTTGGCTTCTCGAGAATCGGCAAATGGCTGGCGCTTTCTCCCATTCCATGGTTGCTGGCGTTTCAGGGTTTTCGATTCCCGCTCGAGTTGGTGCTGCATTCCTGGGTCGAGCAAGGCGTCATCCCGACCGCGATGACCTGGACCGGATCGAACTGGGATGTCCTGTCGGGGATGGCCGCACTCCTGCTCGCCCCGCTCGCGCGCCGCTCCCGGATAGCGGCGTGGGTGGGAAATCTTCTCGGGCTGGGTCTGCTCCTCAATGTCGGACGCGTGGCGATTCTCTCTTCGCCGGTGCCGTTTGGCTGGCGCGAGGTGATGCCGAAGCTTGAGTTAGCCTATCACCTGCCTTACGCGCTGATTGTCCCCGTCTGTATTGGTGGCGCGCTCGTCGGTCATATCGCGCTTACCCGGGCGCTGCTCAGAGCGCGCACAAGCGTGACGCGAAAGGCGCTATGACGAGGCCGTCTTCTTCCAGACGATGTCTTCGTTGTTCCGGCGATCGATCAGGGCGTTGACTTTTCCGGCGCTGTCATTGCGGAAAAGAATCCGGCCTTCGACCCCTTTGCGGAAGAAAATGTCGGGCGACTCGGGGAAAAGTTCTTCACGCTTGCCGTTGCGCTCGACAAAAAGCTTTCCGCCTTCCGCGAAAACGCGTCGCGTTTTTCCTTCGGCCAGTCCGTAGGTGCCGCTGAAGTCGGGGAATCTCGCGGGATCGGCGCGGCCGATGGCGGGATCTTCGTAGTAACGCATGGCCTGGCTGGCGACGATTTGCCAGGTGCCGTTGCGCTGCAGCCAGGTATCGGTCGTGTGATAACGGGCGGTGAGATGTTGGCCGAAGACGATCTCGGTCTCGTCGGCGTCGTAGCTCAAGATCGCGACGTTGCTGAAAATCCGGCTGACCGGGCGGACGACTTTGATCGTGCCGGAATAACCTTTCGGCATCGGAGAGATATCGGCGAGAAGTTTGGTCTTATCCATTTGCCGGCCCTTCTCGTCGGCGAAGACGCAGTCGTCCGCGTAATATTTTTTCCAAGGCGCCTGGTCGCCCGGGACGACGGCGTCGTAGAGCTCTTGGGTGCGGCGGACGAGTTCGGTTTCGGTGATGGGTTGGTCCGCGCGCAGAACGGTCACGCTGCTGATGGCGAGGAGGGCGCCGACGAAAAGGGCTGACGTTTTGCTCATCTGGGAGTTTCTGGCTTAGGCGATGAAGCTCAAGGAGGAATGCAGAGACGTGCGGCGATGAAAACCTGGAGATGCGGAAGCATGTCCCTCCGGAGGGACGCGCTTCCGCGTGTCCAGGATGATCTGTGACTACTCGCTAGATCAGGAACTTGCCTTTGCGCATCACCTGTTTGTCGTCGTCGCGCCAATTAGATTCGTTGCTCGCCGTCGTGAACCCATATTGTGCATCGTAACGTGCTCAGCCGCACAGTTTCAACTTTGTCCCGATAAGCGGCAATGCCCATGAAATCGAGCAGGCTCAACGTAGGGCTGGCCGCGCCCGGTCGTCACGAAGGGCTTTCCCTTGATGAGACTTGATTCTTGCGCGTTTTATTGCTTGGATCGCCACGTCCTACGGAGACTGACCGGACTTCGGTGAGCGCCATAAACCCAGGATCGCAAGACGACATGGCGGCCTTTGCCACCACCAGATGGAGCGTCGTCCTGGCCGCGCAGGGGGCCTCACCCGCGGCAGAAGAGGCTTTGGAGAAACTTTGCAGCGCTTATTGGCGCCCGATCTATTCGTTCGTGAGAAGACAAGGGCGCGGGATAGAGGACGCGCAGGATTTGACCCAAAGTTTTTTTACTTTGCTGCTCGAACGCCGAGATCTGAGTTCTGTCCGTAAAGAAAAGGGGCGGCTTCGTTCTTATCTGCTCGCCTCGGTGAAACATTTTCTGGCCGACGAATGGCGCCATGCGATGGCGGTCAAGCGAGGCAAGGGATACTGGCTGATTCCGTTGGACGAGCTTCGGGAGAGCGAGGCCATCGACGTCGGGCGGAGCGACCGATTGACGGCCGACCAAATTTACGAACGCCGCTGGGCGTTGACCGTCCTGGAGCAAGTGCTAGGGCGGCTGCGGGACGAATATCGCGGCGCGGGCAATTTACGGTTCTTTGAGCGGATGAAGAAAATGCTCATGGACGAACCGGACCGACCCTCGCAAGCCGAGATCGCCAGCGAGTTCGAGATGACGGAGAACGCGGTCAAGCAGGCCTTTTACCGATTTCGTCAACGTTACCAAATCTTATTGCGGGAGGAGATCTCCCATACGGTCGCGATGCCCAGCGACATTGAAGATGAGCTGCGCCATCTCATTACCGTGGTCCGGGCGTAACCTGCGATAGAATTTTACGCAGTAAAAGAAGGGGAACACGGGAGCGGCTCTCCGAAAATGACCAGCGGAATCAGACTTTGCCCGAAGTGCGGGGCGGAAATCCCGGCTTCGAATGCTTTGGGGGAAGGAGGCTGCCCGGGTTGCCTGCTCGAGACCGGCCTTGATCCGCTTGGGAACGAGGTTGGAGACCCGTCCGATGGAACAGGAGTGCAGCACGCCACGAGAAGCGAGCGCTCGGTCGAGATGCTCGGAGAGTTGGGCGACTATGAGTTGCTGGAGGAAATTGGCAGAGGCGGTCAGGGAGTAGTGTTTCGGGCGGCAGAAAAGTCTCAACCGCAGTGTTGCGCTCAAAGTGATCGGTCTCGGCCAGTGGGCGACGAAAGCGCATCTCAAGCGTTTTCGTCTCGAGGCCGAAGCTGCCGCCAGGCTCGATCATCCGAGCATTGTTCCCATCTACGAAGTCGGCGAGCGCGATGGGTCGTGCTACTTCAGCATGAAGTTCGTCGAAGGCGGCCAACTCGACGAAGTCGTCAGCCGCACGCCGAGGTCGATCCGGCAGGCGGCGGAGCTTATCGCCAAGGTGGCCCGCACCGTGCACTACGCGCATGAACATGGAATTCTCCATCGCGACATCAAACCGGGAAACATTTTGCTGGATGCAAAAGGCGAACCGCATCTTACCGATTTCGGACTAGCCCGATTAGTCGAATCTGAAAGCAGTGTCACCCAGACCCTGGACGTCCTGGGCACGCCCAGCTACATGGCGCCGGAGCAGGCCGTGGGAAACAACGCGGCAGTGAGCAGCGCCACCGATGTCTATGGGCTTGGTGCAGTTCTTTACCAACTGCTGACCGGCCATCCGCCCTTTGCGGGCGGAACAACCTACGAGACGATCAAGCTCCTCTTGGACACCGAGCCGCGGCCGCCGTGCCTCTTAAATCCGAAAATAGATCGGGACCTCTCCACCATCTGTCTCAAATGCCTCGAGAAAGATCCAAAGCGTCGCTATCCCGCGGCTGCGGGACTGGCTGAGGACCTTGAGCGCTGGCTAAAGCACGAGCCAATCCGCGCCCGGCACACTGGAATTTTCGCCCGGGGTAAGAAATGGATGCAGCGCAATCCAGCCAGCGCGCTTCTGGCAACGTCCCTGATCGCGCTGGCAACAGCTGCTGGCTGGATCATTTGGAACAGCGAACTCCTCCACCATCCGCTCACAACTGGAATCGCCGTTCTACCGTTTGAAAATCTTAGCGAACAGAAAGAATACGCCGCCTTTGCCGATGGTGTGCAGGACGACATTTTATCCAAGCTTGCGAGGATCGCCGCCCTGAAAGTCATCAGCCGGACCAGCGTGATGGAGTATCGCAGCAACCGGAATATGCGGCAGATCGGGAACGAGCTGCGGGTCTCTCATGTGCTGGAAGGCAGCGTTCGCAGGACCGGCACGCATCTTCATCTGAACGCGCAGTTAATCGACACGCGGACTGATACCCACGTGTGGGTCGAACAATACGACCGCGATTTGAGCGAGCTCTTCGCGATCCAAAGTGAAATCGCACAGAAGGTGGCAGAACGACTGAACGCCAAAATCACGGCTGAGGAGAGACTCGCCATTGAGCGAAAGCCGACCGAAGATCTGGTTGCTTTCGAGCTCTATTCGCAGGCCAATGATATTTATTTTGGGAAGACCACCGGCAAGTCTGAGCAGGCAGTCGATCTGCTGAACCAGGCGGTGGCGCGCGATCCTTCGTTTTTCCAAGCGTATTTGTTACTCGCTGACTTGCATCAGGATCTTTATCGGTATGGCTACGACCATACTCCGGCGCGGTTGGCCTTGGCAGAGGCAGCCGTCCAGGAAGCATCTCGCCTTCGTCCGGACGCAGGTGAATCACACCTCGCGCGACAGGGCCAGCTTTATGCCGTACGAGATTATGCCGGGGCTCTGGCTGAACTGGAAATTGCCGAGCCAAAACTACCGAATGACCCTCGCGTATTCGCGGGGAAGGCTTCGATCCAGAGGCGCCAGGGACACTGGGAAGAGTCCATACGAAATTTCCAGCGGGCAATCGAGCTGGACCCGCGCAACACTCGGAGGCTTCAGCAGCTCGGCCTTACTTATTTATCCCTCCGGCGTTATGGCGACCAGGAATCGATGCTGAATCGCGCATTGGCCGTCGAGCCGAACAATCTCTCTTTTCAAGCCCAGCGCGCGGCCGTGGAATTGAATGGGAACGCCGATGCACGTCCGTTGCACCAATTGCTCGATTCAATTCGAGCCACAAACCCCAGCGCCATGCCGGACATGGACGCTTGGCTGCTCGATTTGGCCTTGGCCGAACACGACGCTGCTACTGCACGAGAAGCCTTGAGCCGGTTGGGCGAAGAGACGTACGATTTCGAGACTGTCCACTTCACTCCTCGCTTCATGGAAGGCCTGATCGCACGGATGACAAAGGACGAGGGCAAGGCGCAATTGGCTTTTGCCGCTGCGCGCGCAGAGCAGGAGAAAATCGTCCAGGCTGAGCCAGATTACGGCCCGCCCCTGTGCGTGCTTGGATTGATCGACGCCGCTCTTGGACGAAAGGAGGAGGCCCTGCGTGAAGGCCGGCGCGCAGTCGAGCTTCTTCCAGTGGAAAAAGATTCAGGTAACGGTCAGCTCATGATCCAGTTTTTCGCTATGATTGCTGCCTGGGCCGGTGAAAAGAATCTCGCCTGCGAGCAGCTTGCCCGGGCCCTTAGGTATCCGGCCCCACCTACGAGCACCGCTTTTTATGGCGACTTGAAACTGACGCCATGGTGGGACTCGCTGCGCGGCGAGCCGTGCTTTGAAACACTCGTCGAGGAAGCCAAACAGCCGCTCGATTTGAAATCTGACTAATCACCAATCGAAACGAATACATACAAATTTGGTCGAAGATGACAGATGACCACGGATTACCCGCCTCCGCACGAGGACTACGGCGGGCAGGCAGCGGATAACAGGGATACAAAACGGTAGGGCGTTCGGCGGGACCCGGCCGCTATAATTGAACATCCACTTGTAGGGCGTCCGCCGCGGCGGACGCCAGCCAGGAAGCAATCCGAGAAATCAGTATAATCCGCGGTCAAAAACTTCGGTGGCGGGCGGCGGAGCCGCGCCGCGAACACCTCCGCGACATCCACGGTTCAATGATTTCCAAACTTCCCGCGTAACCTCGCGCCGGACTTTACGCACTACCTCAGTGAACGGCTAGAAATGATTTTCTCACAACGAGAAGTCACGGAAGGCCAGAACAAGAAAAGGAAACTTAGTTTATGAAAAAAGAGATTAAAAGAATCAGCCTAATGACAGCAATATTCCTGACCGTGGCGCTCGCCAGCTCCGCGGTGGAAGCGGGAGTGATACGAATTAATGGCACTTTCGCAGGGAGCGAAATTGGCGCACCATTTCCCAATCCAGCGGAAGGGTCTTATGCCAATGGGGCTGTCGCGTCAAGCGACACGCACCTTGGTCCATTCACGCTGTTTTATTCGCTCGTCGTGGACTTTGCTTTCCTGGGTACGCCCCCCGGCGCCCCCGGGGCTAGTCAAATGGTAGTGGGAGACGCCGCCAACGGTGACAGCATTTTAACGTGTTTTTTTGGAAATGGCGCCGGCGATTTCTGCGACAACGGCGATCTTCACGTTGGGTCAACTCACACCATTATTGGCGGAACAGGGCGGTACGCTGGTGCTAGAGGCCGCTACACCCTCGACCAATGCGTGAACCTTGATACCGGCGAAACCAGCGGTACCATCCGCGGCACCATCGTCGTAAGAGGACACTGAGCCTTGGCAGGCCTCTGCCAAACCGTCCCCGAGCGTAGCGCTTGATCCCGTTGAGAGGGGAAGCGCTACCTCGGCAAGACGATGCTCTCGCGGATGCTGCCCATTTGCAGGTTTGTTTGGCCAATGCCAATCCGCCCGTTCCAACTCCCCTGGCCGATCCCACCCTGGAACTGCACGATGCAAACGGCGCCCTCGTTCAGAGCAACGACAACTGGAAGGAGACGCAGCAGGCGGAAATCGAAGAGCGCAGCTCGCGCCCGCCGACGACCGCGAGTCGGCGTGCGTGGGAAGGGCGATCTCACCGGAGTGGGTTTAGTCGAAGTTTATCGGATCCCCTAGACTACTCGCCCGCGAAATGGGCAAGGCGCAACGCAATGGCAATGTGCCGACGCGCGAACGTTGGAGGTAACAAAGGCGTAATCGACTGCGGACACAGAATATTCGTGTCCATCTGAAGTTCGAATGACGAAAGGCATAGATGGAACTCGCTCCAGGCGTTCTCGGGCGCGACTGATCATACCTCGAGCCTTATATCAAAAACTGGCCCTTCGCCATCACCTGTTCGTCGTCGAACCAGATGTCGAAATCGCGCCCGACGCAGTCGATGTGCGTTTTCGAAATCCAGTTCTGGCCGGTGTGCTCGGCGTAGGGATGGCCAAAGGCGATGTGGATGCCGGGAATTTTTTCGTCCTGCAGAATATTGCCGATGACCTGCGTGCAGGCGGTGTTGGTGCCGACGGCGAACTCGCCGACGCGGTTGCTGTTTTCGTCGGTGCTGGTGTAAAGCCGAAAGTCGTCGCGCAAATCTTTGTTTTTGGATTTGAGCGAGCGGATGCGATTGTTCTCAACCTCGATCGTGAGCGGGGTGTCCTGCAAATCTCCATACCGTTCACAGAGATAATCGCCGACGACGCCGTCCACCACAAAAACGCCACTGGTGTTGAGCGGTGAGGTGAAAATTTCGCCGCCCGGGAGGTTGCCCCATTTATCCGGCGTGATGATCCCGCTGGTTTTAATCCATTTCAGATTGGGCGAAAGCTCGGCCTCAAAATCGGTGCCGCGTGGGGTCTTGCAGGAGATGCGGCTGGCCAGGCGCGCGCGCTCGACGAGCCGCTGGCTCAGCGCGTCGACCGCCAGAAAATCGGCCCGCATTCCTTCGCGCATGATTTGCCGATTGATGTTCACCATGTGGCCGTGGCGAATCCCATGCTTATTTACGACCGCGGTCATCTGAATGCGCGCCCCGAGCTCACCAGTCTGGGTTTGCGCGGCGAAAATGGAAACCTGCGAGCGCGCCAGGTCTTCCAAGATGATTTCGGGCATGCCGGTGAGCGGCCGTCGCGCGTGGTGTTCGAGCACGAAGATGCTGAAATCGGAGCCGACCTTCGCGATCTCAGCCTCTAAAGCGGCGGCGATGTCGCGCGTGGCCTCGTCGGTGATGATCGTGATGCGCTCTTCAGGTTTCAGCCGGAGGCAGATCTGGATCGCATTGCGCGCGCCGGGCAAAAGTTCCGGGTCGACGGCAACGGCTTCGATGATGGGACGGTCAGGCATTTCTTAATGAGAAAGGTCGATAAGATTGGCGCGGAAAAGGAGGTTCAGCAACTAGAGCGAGCCTCATGCCAAGGCCGCTCCCCGGATCAGTTTCGCGGTGGGGCAGAAGGGAATCGCGTCTGCTCCAAATCGAGGCCTTCAAGTGTTTCAGCCTCAATTTGGTCGACCACGGCTTTCGTGTCCTGGGTGCGTTCCCACACCATCAGTTGCCGATCGGCGCCGGTGCCTTCGCGCAAAATTCGTTCCACGTGCGCCATCTCGCGCTGGCTGCCAAGCTCGTCCACTTCTGGCGCGATGAATTCGAGGATCTCGTGAATCAAGCTGCGCGTCTCCAACTCGCAGCCGCGGCCGAAATCGATCAACTTCCCGCCGAGCCCGTAGCGCGCCGCGCGCCAGCGATTTTCTTCGAGCAGGCGGCGGGGATAAATTCGAAAGGTGATGTTTTGCCGCAGCAGTTTGTGCAACTTGACGACGACCGCCTGCATCAGCGCCGCGAGCGCGATCGTGTCGTCCACTCGCGATTGCGCATCGCAAATGCGGAATTCCAGCGTGTCAAAAAAGGGATGGAGGCGGATGTCCCACCAGATCTTTTTTCCGTTATCGATGCAGCCGGTCGCGACGAGGAGATTGAGGTAATCTTCGTACTCGGATAAACTTTCGAACGCGTCGGGAATTCCAGTGCGCGGGAAGCGCTGGAAAATTTGCAATCGATACGAGTGAAACCCGGTGTTCTCTCCCAACCAAAAGGGGGAGTTGACCGAAAGCGCGTAGATGTGCGGCAGAAAATAGCGCGCCTGGTTCATCACCCGGATTGCAATTTCCCGGTCGGGAATGCCGACGTGGACATGCAACCCGAAGATGAGATTCGCCCGCGCAATCTGTTGCATGTCTTTGACGATGGTGGCGTAGCGCTCGTCCGGCGTGATCAATTGATCCCTCCAATGAGAGAAAGGGTGGGTGCCGGCCGAAGCGATCGTTAGGCCATCGCGTCTCGCGACCAGCGCCAGCTCCCGGCGAAGCTGGATGACTTGCTGCCGTGCGGAAGCGGTGTCGAAGCAAATCTCCGTTCCAAGCTCCACGACCGACTGATGCATCTCCGGTTTGACGCGCTCATGCAACTGCATCCTGCCGCCCTCCAGAATCTGCCGGATGTGCGAGCGCAACTCGCGCGTCTCCGGATCGATGATCTGGAATTCCTCCTCGATGCCGAGGGTGAAGACATGTTCTTTGGCACTCATACCAACGCGGCAACCTCTCTCAAATGAGGCCGGCTGTCACTCCCGGGAGGGAAGGACTTCGGAAGTCATCCGGGCGAAAGGATAAGCCTGCCGATGCTATCTAGCCAGCGAGCGGTTTAGTCCGCAGTTTTTCTGCCTCAGTCTCAGCCAGCCGCCATACTTTGGAATCATTCGGCAAGACTTTGGCCGGAGGGGGTTCGATTGAAATATAGGTCGGCGTCTCGGTCGGATTGAAATCTACAAATCGCTGCACCGGAAGTTTGCTGAACTCAGGTTCGGATTTCAGGTAGTCAAGGGCGGCGGTTCTGCCAATCTCCCTGGCCAATTCCACTTTTTGAAGTTCCGTGAGCGCGGAAACCTTAAGATGTCTTTCATGACCGCCGGATATCAAGGCCCTATCGTTGACTTCAATGAGCAGGTTTGCGGTCGCTTGGGGTATGGCAGGGGCGCGAGCGTCGATGGCGAGGACCACGTGAGCGAAGAAGAAGTGAGTGTTCATAATCCGCGGTAGCTGCGGGACCGGGAGTTATTCTCGTGCCGGAGCAAGTTAAAACAACTCGAGCGAGCTCATGTGCCATTCAGCCACGGAAGTCTCGAATGAGTTTCGGCGCGACGGAATCGACGCTCCCGGTCATGCTGCTGTGATCACCGCAACCGCGACCCCGCACCGCCACAGCAACGCATGAAGAAAAACGATAATCGCGTGCTCGGTGTGGGCGACCAGCTGATCGCGTTTCTCCATACCGGCCACATTCTCCTGCACCACCCCGACAAAAGCCGGTTCAATTCGATTGCCAAAATCCTCATCAAATGGGGCACGGATGTTGATTTGAAAAAAGCCGAGGAAGCTTACTTCAACACCCGCGTCCTTCCCCGGCGGCAATACGAAGCGCTCATCCAGCTGCTGAGCATCTTTGCGCAACACCTCGCGGCATGCGGCAATCAGTTGGCCCTGCAACGCGGCCGCGCCGAGCCTGCAGCCGTCGCGCGCGCACGTGGCGCGAGTGGTGATAAAGAGATTGCGAAAATGGTGAGCTTGACACGAAAAATCGCCATCATCAATCTGGCCGCATGAACTCTCTGAATCGATTTGCCGACCCAGTTACCTGGAAGCTTGGATTGTTTTATAGCCTCGCATTTTCGGGAGATATTGCAGGGCAACCGCTTCGGTTTGCCTGTTACTCGGCGGCGGGCCACGTCGCCATTAACCCCGAAATTTGCGAGATTAAGTCGGATCGGTTTTCGTTGCCTCGTTAGTCTCCGTATGGACCTCACCACCACTTATCTCGGAATGAAGTTGCGCACGCCGCTCGTGCCGTCCGCCTCGCCGCTTTCCGAGGAGATCGATAAGATCAAGCAAATGGAACAAGCCGGCGCAGCCGCGGTCGTTCTCCATTCGCTCTTCGAAGAGCAGATAGAAACTGGTGCCGCGACGTCCGCGGCGGATTTTCGGGTTAAGCCGGAGGCTTACTTGCACCAGATCACCGAAGCCAGGCGCGAGGTCCAAATCCCAATTATCGCGAGTCTCAACTGCACTACTCTCGGTGGATGGCTCAGTTACGCGCGCCAAATCACGGAAGCCGGCGCCAACGCGCTCGAACTAAACATTTACAAGGTACCGACAGGACTAGCAGTCACCGGAGCAACGATCGAAGAGAGCTACCTCGATATAGTTCGAACGGTCCGGGCCGCGACGAAAATTCCGCTCGCGATAAAGCTAAGTCCTTATTTCAGTAACTTCGCCAACATGGCGGCCTCCCTCGACGCACTGGGGGCGGACGCGCTGGTTCTCTTCAACCGCTTTTACCAGCCCGACATCGAGCTGGAAAAAATGGCGGTCGCGCCGAACCTTACTCTCAGCACTCCGGCAGACATGCGCTTGCCGCTGCGCTGGATTGGAATTCTTTTTGGGCAAATTCGCGCGAACCTGGCCGCTACCAGCGGTATCTATCAGGCTACCGACGTTATCAAGCTGGTTATGGCTGGCGCGGACGTGACGATGCTTTGCAGCGCTCTCATGCGTCACGGCATCCAGCACATTCAACGCATCGAAATGGAGATGGCCGTCTGGTTGGAGCGGCATAGTTATGAATCACTAAGCGCGGTCAAGGGACTTATGAGTCAAAAGAACTGCGCGGACCCGACCGCATTCGAGCGAGCGCAATACGTCCATGCGCTTTCTACCACTACCACCTTGTTTCCCATGCGACGTTGAGTTGCTCCGCGCTCGCCGCAGTTTGGCACGCTGAGCGCAGCGAAGAAACTGACCTATTCCGTTAGGCGTAATCGCGAACTCGCCGACACGGTTACTGTTTTCGTCGATGATGATGGTGATGCGTTCGTTAGGCTACAGCCGCGGGCAATCCGCCTCGGCCTCCTCCCAATTCGCCGCAGCCGGCGCTTTCGGCTGTTGGCAAGACGGCGCCGCCCTTAGCTCGTCGTCGGCTCCGGCACCGTCAGATTTTCATAAGTCTCGCGCACGAGCAGGTCGACGACGTCGTGCATGTTGTGCGCTTTTTCCCAGGCGGCGATCTGCCGATCGGCGCCCGTCCCTTCGCGAATGATTCTCTCGACATGCTCGATCTCGCGCTTCGTGCCCAGCTCATCGACTTCGGTCGATATAAAATCGAGCAATTCGTTGAGCAGCTCGCGCGTGTCCACTTCCGCTTCCCGACCGAAATCGATCATCTTGCCATCGAGGCCGTAGCGCGAGGCGCGCCAGCGGTTCTCATCGATCAAGCGCCGGCGATAAACCCGAAAGGTGGTGTTTTGCCGAAGCAACTTGTGCAGCTTGACCACGATCGCCTGGATGACCGCGGCCATCGCGAGGGTGTCGTCGACGCGGGATTGGGCGTCACAAATCCGGATTTCGAGGGTGTCGAAAAATGGATGGAGCCGGATGTCCCACCAGATTTTTTTGGCGTTATCGACGCAGCCGGTTTTAATGAGGAGCTTGAGGAAATCCTCATACTCGGAGAGGCTCTCGAAGGCGTCGGGCGTGCCGGTGCGCGGGAAGCGCTCGAAGACTTTTAGGCGATAACCTTTCAATCCCGTATTGCGTCCGACCCAGAAAGGCGAGTTGGTCGAGAGCGCGTAAAGATGCGGGAGAAAATAGCGCGTCTGATTCATGACATGGATCGCAACGCTGCGATCCGGAATGCCGACGTGCACGTGCAAACCAAAGATGAGGTTGGCGCGTGCGACCTGCTGCAGGTCTTTCACGATCGTGGCGTAGCGTTCGCCTTCGGTGATGTGCTGGTCGAACCAGTGCGAAAACGGATGTGTCCCGGCGGAAGCGATCTTCAGTCCGCTCCGGCCGGCCATTGTCGCCAGCTCGCTGCGCAGGCGAATCACCTGCTCGCGCGCGATCTTGATGTCGCTGCAGACGTCGGTCCCTAGCTCGACGACCGACTGGTGCATCTCCGGCTTGATCTGCTCTTTCAGCGTCACTTTGCCTTCGCCGAGAATCTGCTGGATATGCGAGCGCAGTTCGCGCGTCTTTGGATCGATGATCTGAAACTCTTCCTCGATCCCGAGAGTGAAAACGTGATCCGCCGCGCTCATGTCCTAACAACAACCGCCAAGTCTCGCGGACGCGCAAGCTGCTCGTCGCCGGACCTGCGCACCTCAAGCACAAGCCTGGCTTGTAACTTGCTAAAACCAATCCCGCTCATGAGAATCGCTCAGCGTCGCACCGGCTTTACCCTCGTGGAAATCATGATCGTGGTCGCGATCATCGCGCTCCTCGCCTCCCTGGCCGTCCCCGGATTTCTTCGCGCCCGCAAACGTTCCCAGGCTGCGACCGTCCTGAACGACCTGCGCCTGATTGACCGAGCGATCAGTCTCTATGCGATCGAGAACAAGAAACAGACCGGAGCCAAAACCAAGTTCAAGGATCTGAAGGTCTACCTGAAAAAGGGTGGAATCCTTTACAACACGGGCAAGGATGTCTTGGGCGCCGCCTACGGTCCCACCTTTTACGTCGATCGTCTGCCCAGCGTCCCGAAAAAGACTCGCAAAGCGCTCTCCGACATCGTCCCGACCAGCTTCTGGTCGCCTTATCCCTGAATCGCCCTAACGAATGCAGGGACCAGGGATCAGATCGCGAAGGCTTCGTTGATCACGCAGGCTTGCTCGCGCTTGTGCACGGCGAGTGAGCCGACCGCCGGACTCGCGCTCGCGTTGCGCCCGGCGTAGGCGATCTCTTTGCCTAACAATGCCCGGAAACGCGGCTCGATGTAGGTCCACCCTCCCATATTCTGCGATTCTTCCTGGCACCAGACGAACTTTTTCGCCTGGGTGAAGGGTGCCAGGATTTCCATCAGCTTCTCCTGCGCGAGCGGGTAGAGCTGTTCCAGCCTAACGATAGCCGCGGTCGTGATTTTCTGCTCGGTCCGATAATTGAGCAGGTCGTAGTAAACCTTGCCTGAGCAAAAAATGACGCGCTCGATTTTGTCTGCCGGGCCCGCTTCCGGTCCGGGCAGAATCTCCGCAAAACTGCCCTTCGTGAAATCTTCCGTGCGCGAGGCAGCCTGCTCGGAACGGAGCAGACTTTTTGGCGTCATGATGATGAGCGGCTTGATGAAATCGCGTTTCATCTGCCGGCGCAGAACGTGAAAATATTGCGCCGCGGTGGTGAGGTTGCAGACCTGAATGTTATCCTCCGCGCAGGCCTGGAGGAAACGCTCGAGCCGCGCGCTCGAATGCTCCGGCCCCTGCCCTTCGTAGCCGTGCGGGAGAAGCAGGACGATCCCGTTAGGCCGCTGCCATTTCGATTCCGCCGAGACGATGAACTGATCGATGATGGTCTGCGCGCCATTCGCGAAATCGCCGAACTGCGCTTCCCAAAGACAAAGCATGTGCGGGTAATCGAGCGCGTAACCGTAATCGAAACCGAGCACCGCCGCCTCGGAGAGGAGGCTGTTATAAATGCAGATGCGCGCCTGGTCGGGCCCGAGATGGAGCAAAGGCAGATACGGCTTCCCGGTCTTCGCGTCGTAGAGAAATGAATGGCGATGGCTGAAGGTCCCGCGCCGGCTGTCCTGCCCGGATAACCGCACCGGCATGCCTTCGAGCAGGAGTGAGCCGAAAGCGAAAGCCTCGGCAAATCCCCAGTCGAACGGCCCGCCCGCGACGAAGGCGTCGCGCAAACGATCGATCGTGATCCGCTTCACTTTCGGGAGAACATTGAAGTCGTTAGGCACAGTCGTTAGGCCGGTGACGATCTGTTGCAGCATCTCTGGCGTGATCGCGGTCGGACCGGAATGGCCGGAATATTTCGGCTGGAAAACCGCGGTCGATTCCCGGAAACGACGCCGCCGGTCTTCCGGTGATTTTTCCAGCTCTTTCGTCTCGGCGAGCGCGCCTTCGAGGCGATTCTGCAATTCCTTCTCCATCTCCTCCGCGGCTTCGGCGGTGAGGACGTCGCCGTCGATCAGTTCCTTTTTGTAGAGCTGCGCGACGGATGGGCGCTTGGCGATTTTCGCGTAAAGATCGGGCTGAGTGAAAAGCGGCTCGTCGCCTTCGTTATGCCCATAGCGGCGGTAGCAATACATGTCGATCACGACGTCGCGGCCAAACTCCTGGCGAAAATCGAGCGCCGTTTCCGTGACGAAACGAACCGCCAACGGATCGTCGCCGTTCACGTGAAAGATCGGGACCTCGATCATCTTCGCGATGTCGGTCGCATACATCGAGGAGCGCGCATCTTCCGGCAGGGTCGTGAAACCGATCTGGTTGTTCACCACCACGTGCACTGTGCCGCCCGTGCTATAGCCGTGCAGTTGCGACATGTTGAGGACTTCGGCAACGATCCCCTGACCGGCAAAAGCCGCGTCGCCGTGAATGAGGAGCGGTAAAACTTTTCGCCGATGCTCCGTGTCGCCGCGGATGCGTTGGCGCGCGCGAGCGATCCCTTCCACGACCGGATCGACCGCTTCGAGATGGCTCGGATTGGCCGCGAGGCGGATCTCCACTTCCGCGCCTGAAGCGAGCCTACGCACGGTGCGGTAACCAAGGTGATACTTCACGTCGCCGTCGCCCGCGACAAGCTCTGGAATGTAGTTCGTGCTGAACTCGGTGAAGATCACCTCGAGCGATTTCTGGAGAAAATTTGCCAGCACGTTGAGCCGGCCGCGATGCGCCATGCCCATGCAAATTTCCTCAATCCCGTCGCCCGGACAGCGATGCAGGATCGTGTCGAGAATGACGATGAGCGACTCGGCCCCCTGCAGCGAAAAACGTTTCTGCCCGACGTAGCGGGTATGAAGAAAAACCTCGAACGCTTCCGACTCGAGCAGGAGCCGGAGGAGCGCGATCTCGATCTCGGTCGAAGCCTGATGTTTCGGCGGCCGCGCCTCCAGCCGGTCGCGCACCCAGTTGCGGATGCGCGGATTTTGGATGTGCTGAAATTCCGCGCCGATCGCGTCGGCGTAGATTTCTTCGAGGCGCGCGATCATTTCGCGCAGGGTCATCCGTTTGTTCTCGAGGAAAAAATTTGACGAGACCTGAAGGTCGAGATCCTTCCCGCTGAAGCCAAGTTCGCGGAGCGAAAGCAACGGATTTTCCGGGCGTTTCTCGGCCAGCGGATTCACCCGCGCGATCGTGTGACCAAGTGTGCGATAGGCGTAAACCAAGCCGTCGACGCGCGTTTGCAGCCGGTTCTCGGGACCTTCCGTCGCAGCCGGCGCCGTGGCAGCGGCCGCGCCATTGCGCTGCGGCGTTTCACCCAGCTCGAAGCCTTCAAAAAACGCACTCCAACTGCTATCGACGGCCTCGGGATTGGCCTGCCAAAGGCGATAATTTTCGTCGATCAGATCGAGGTTGCCGCGAATCGCAAACGAGGGACGCATACTCCGGGTACTCTGGCGGCGTTTGCCCGGCGGGCAAGTTGACAGTGCCGGGCTCGCTCCGATGTTCGCCTGCAAAGTGAGCCGGCTGACAAACATTCTCCAACAACACCGTGGCCAATTCGGAGGCGTTCTTCTTGCCCTGACTCTTCCCGCGCTCGCGTTCGCGCAAACCACTCCTCCTCCCGTTCCTACTCCTGCGCCCGTTCCCAATCCCACGCCTGATCCCGCTTCGGAGCCGGCCGTCCTCGCCGTGGCCAAGGTTTTGCCCGCCGTCGTCAACATTAACACCGAGCGCGTCGTTAGGCGGCAGGTGCGCGATCCTTTCGATGATTTTGCTGCGCAGTTTTTCGGCGCCTATCGCAATCGCCCGCGCGAGATTCGCCAGCGGCTGCAAAGTCTGGGCACCGGTTTCCTGGTCGATCCGGCCGGTTACATTGTGACTAACGAGCACGTGGTGGAGCGCGCGGCGGACCTCAAGATCGAGGTCATCACGAATGACAACAAGAGCTACAAAGCGCGCTACATCACGGGCGACGCGAAAAAAGATCTCGCCTTCATCAAAATCGACAGCGACAAGCCGCTGCCGTTCGTCAATCTGCACGACATCTCGCCCAACTTGCTCGGCGAGACTGTCATCGTGGTCGGTAACGCACTCGGTTACGGCAGCTCGATCAGTCGCGGTGTTTTGAGCGCCACGAAACGCGAAATTACGATCGAGAACATCGACTATCACGACCTTCTCCAGACCGATGCCGCGATCAATCCCGGGAACAGCGGCGGTCCGTTGGTCGATCTGGCCGGCCGCCTGGTCGGGATCAGCTCGGCCAAGATGGCCTTCACTCCGCAGGGAATCCCGACCCAGGGCCTCGGCTTCGCCATTCCCGCCGATGTCGTTAGGCAAAGTGTCGAGCAGTTCAAGAAGATCGCCCAGAAACAGCCCGCCCCTTCGCCCGGCGCGAGCGACCAGGAAACCGGTTCGTCGCAGGCCGATCGATTGCTCGGATTGCAGCTCCAGGATTTGACGCCCGACCTGGCCGACGCGCTCGGTTACGTCAGCGGGAAAGGCGTTTTGGTCAGCGCAGTCGAGCCGGACAGCCCGGCCGATCAGGCCGGGTTTGAGCGGGGACTCGTTATTTACCGGATCGGGAAATATCCGGTTAACTCCGTGAAAGAAGCGGAGAGTGTGCTCGCAAAAGCCGACAGTGGATCGAGCATCGATCTCGCTGTGGGAATCATCGGACGGGACGGACGCGGCCGCCGGCTCGAGACCGTAAATCTCGAAGCCCGCTGAAATTATTTTCGAAAAAATGCCAACACTTTGAGCGGTGACGCTGTCAGTAAGAAACTCACCGCACGATGATCAAGGTCGAAAATCTCACCAAACGCTACGCCGGACAGACGGCGATCGATGATCTGAGTTTCGAGGTGGGAAAGGGAGAGATCATGGGCTTCCTCGGGCCTAACGGCGCCGGCAAGAGCACGACGATGCGCATTCTCTCGAGCTTCATGCCGCCTACTTCCGGGCGCGCTTCGGTCGCCGGGTTCGACATCTTCGAGCAGTCGCTCGAGGCCCGCGCCCATCTTGGCTACATGCCGGAAAACGTCCCGCTCTACAATGACATGCGCGTGACCGAATACCTGAACTACCGCGCTGCTCTCAAGGGCGTGCCGCATCGCCGGATCAGCGAGCGCGTCGGCGACGTGAAGGAGTTATGCGGATTGAAGGACGTGGAGAAAAAGCTGATCGCCGCACTCTCGAAAGGTTACCGGCAACGTGTCGGCCTGGCCGACGCCCTCGTGCACGAGCCCGATCTGCTCATCCTCGACGAGCCGACCAGTGGCCTGGATCCGAATCAGATCCGGCAGGTGCGCGACCTGATCAAGAACCTCGGGCGCCAGCACACCATTCTGCTTTCGACCCATATCCTGCCGGAAGTGGAGATGACTTGCAGCCGCATCATCATCATCAACAAAGGCCGGATCGAAGCCTGCGATACGCCGGAGAATTTGCTCCACAAGGTGCGGACTGCGACCGGCGTCATCCTCGAGGCAAAGACCGGCACCGACGACGGCGCGGAAGAGCTGAAGAAGATCGCCGGAGTGAAGGATGTCAGCCTAACGACTGAAGGAGAGTGGCAGATTTTTTCCCTGCGCGCGGAAGCCGGGGCAGACGTGCGTCTGGAGGTTTTTCAGCTGGCCAGCGCCCGCAAATGGGCGGTGCGCGAACTATCGCAGCGCAAAGCAACTCTCGAAGATGTCTTCGTCGAGATCACGCACCCGGATGAAGAGTATGAAGCGACCGAATTGATCCCTGCTATGCGCCATCTGTCATCCTGAGCGGCGCGAAGGACCTCACGACCCTCGTGCGCGTCGCTTCGTCCGCCCAAGCGAGCGCTCGCGGAATCGTTCGCTTCGCTCACGGATGACAAGGCCGCAGAGCGCGGAGGATTGTCACCAAAATCTACGCATGCATGAAAGTTTTTCACTCTTCTTTCGCGCGAAATCCGGAGTTACTTCTACTCTCCGATCGCCTATATCGTTCTCGTCTTCTTCCTCCTCGTCAGCGGGGTCGATTTTTATTTCCAGATCTCCTTCATGAACCAGCGGGCGGTCCCCTACTCGGTCGAGGAGGCTTTCTTTAACTCTGTTTTCTTCTGGTTCGCTTTTGTCCTTGTCTTCCCGCTCATCACCATGCGGCTGTTCTCCGAAGAGTTTAAGCTGGGCACGATCGAGCCGCTCATGACTGCGCCCGTGCGCGACTGGCAGGTTGTCCTCTCCAAATATTTCGGTGCGCTCGTCTTTTACATCATCCTCTGGATCCCAACCGTTCTTTACTTCGTCATCTTTCAGGCGATCACGCATCAGCCGGCCGCGGGCTCGACCGGCGCTTATCTTGGCGGGTATCTCATGCTCCTGCTTCTCGGGATGTTCTATCTCTCGATTGGTTGTTTCGCTTCGGTTCTGACGAAGAACCAGATTGTCGCCGCGGTCATCTCCTTCGCCATGATTACGCTCCTCTTCTTTCTCGGCCTCGTCTCTTTCATCCTTCTCGATGTCAGCTCGGAAGTGCGTCAGCTTCTCGGCTATTTTTCCGCCATCGAGCAAATGGGAACGCTTTCCCGCGGAGTGATCGATACCCGGCCGGTCGTGCTTTATCTTAGCCTGACGATTGTCATGCTCACCTTTACCTATCAGGCCTTCCAGTCGCGGAAGTGGAGACTCTAACGCATGGCTGACGAAGTGACTCCCGCGGCCGCGCCGAAGAAAATCCACCGCTTTCAGATCGGGCTCAACGTCGATCGTGCAGGTCGCGATCGTCATCGTGCTCGCCGCGATGGTGAATTACTTGGGCTTCGAGCACTACCGACGCTGGGATTATTCGCGCGACAAGAAATACGCGCTCTCCGACAAGACAAAGCATTTCCTGCAAAGCATCCCGGGCAAGGTGCGGATCACGGTTTTCTTCTCCTCGAATAATCCCATCACCGGCGACGTGCAGAACCTTCTCACGGAATATCAATACGCCTCGCGCGGCCAAATCGACGTTGAGTATGTCGACCCGGAACGCAGCCTAACGAGAGCGAAAGAGTTGCTTAACAAGTATAAGGTCGTAACGGACGAGAGCGTCCTCATTCTCGACTACCAGGGCCGGAACAAGGCGGTCAAAGCCTCCGAGATGGCGGAGACGAGCCCGGGCAATCCGATGACCGGGGAAGAGCCGCAGATCACCGCTTTCAAGGGCGAGCAGGCGATCACGAGCGCGCTGATCGACATCGTGGAGGGGAAGAAAAATATCGTCGGCTACCTTGTCGGCCACAAGGAGCCACCTTTGACCGGGGAAGCGACCAGTCCGGTCTCGATTTTCAAGACCTTTATCGAGAACGAAAACGTCGAGTTCAAGGAGCTGAACCTCTTCGAGGTGCCGGCCATTCCCGGGGACATCAAGGTCGTCATGATCGCCGGCCCGCAATACGATTTCTCCGATCGCGAGATGAAGATGCTGCGCGATTTCTGGAACAAGGAGGGACGAATTTTGCTCCTGGTCGATCCCTCCGCGAAGACGCCGAAACTCACCGCTTTTCTCAATGAGCTCGGCGTGAAAGTGGATGATGACCGGCTTATGGCGATGGTAAAGACCGGCATACAGGAAGTCGCCCGGGTGCGTGATGTCGTGGCCCACTTTCTCGCCGACAACCCAGTGACCCAGCGTCTCGCCGATGTTCGCGCCCCTTTCCTTGGCGCGACCAGCTCGCTAACTCTCGAAAACCGGCAAATCGCGGCCACCGCCAGCCTTCACTTGTGGCCGCTGGCGCAGGCGGAGAAAGGTTACTGGGGCGAGACCGACTACTATTCGGATGATGAAGCACTTCTTCAGTTCGACCCGGCCAAGGATCACGGCGACCCCCTCACGATCGCGGCCGCGGTCGAAAAAGGCGGGAGCGCCGATCAGCGGGTACAGATCAATTCGGCGCGCCTCGTCGTGGTCGCGAACGCCACCTTTATTCATGACGACGCTCTCACCCAGGGGCAACAAGGTCTCGATTTCGTTTCCGCCAGCATCAACTGGCTCCTGAGTCGCGAGCAGCTCATTGGCATCGCGCCGAAAATCCCGCAAACCCTGACCTTTACCCTGGACGAACACGCCCTGCGCAGCCTGCGCTGGATTATCCTCGTCCTCATCCCGCTGGTGCCAGCCCTGCTCGGCTTCGGAGTCTGGTGGAAACGTCGCGCCTAACGAGTGTAGCTCATGAAGACCCGCACGACGCTGACTCTTCTCATCCTCGCGGTCGCCTTGGGAGTGTGGATCAAGTATTTCGAGAGTAAGAAACCGAATACGGCCGAGGCGCAGCGCGAGGCGGGTAATGTTCTTAATTTCGATCGCGAAAAGCTCGAGGGCATCACCATCCAGAACGGCGACGATCGGATCGAACTGCACCGCCAGAAAGGAAAATGGCGCCTGACCGTGCCGGTGCAGGATCAGGCCGATGCGGCGGCGGTCGATAACCTGATTTCCGATCTCGAGAGCTGGCGCAAAGTCGCGGTTATCCCCGGGAAAGAGCGCGCCAAGGAGAAACAGAACCTGGCCGAATACGGTCTCGCTCAACCAAAACTGCGGCTCAAATTGGAAGTGCCGGGTGGTCCGCCGGCGATTCGTTTCGGGAAAGACGCAGCCTTCCAGGGACAAATGTATGTCCGGGTGGGCGAAGCGAAGGAAGTGCTTATCGCCGGACAAACGGTGCGTAATGATATCTCGAAAAAGCCGGATGACTTCCGCGATCGCAAGTTAACCAGCCTAACGACAGCACAAGTTACCCGCGCCGTCCTGAAAAGTCCGGCGGGCGAGATCGAGCTGGCGAAGAAAAATGATCATTGGGAAATCGTGAAACCGCTCCAGGCCCGGGGCGACGACCAGAAAATCGGTGACCTCCTTGCGACCGTGACGAATGCGCAGATCCAGCAATTTATCGGAAGCGATCATGGCGATCTGCATACTTACGGACTGGCCGAGCCCCGCGGTTCGATCACGATTTATGGCGCCGACGACAAATTTTGCAGGGCGAAACCCTCCAGATCGGGGCCGCTTCCGGGAAAAAGAAGGACCAAGTCTACGTCCATTTCCTGCCGCGCAACGGCATTTACGCGCTTCCGGAGAAGACCGAGGAGATCCTGACGGTCAAGCCTAACGATCTGCGAGATCGGCATCTCGTTAGGCTGGACACGAACATTCTGGATCGCCTGCACATCACCGCGACCGGCCAACCCGAAACGGTTCTGGCACGCAAAGGCGAGACCTGGACGATCGCGAGCCGAAACAATGAACCGGCCAACAGCGAGGAAGTGCGACGCCTGATCGACACCCTGAACGCGCAGGAGGTGACCCGATTCGTGACCGATACCGCTTCCGATTTGTCAAAGTACGGCCTCGACCACCCGCAGCTGCAGCTCACCTTCAGTTCCTTCGCTTCCGAGAACACGGCCGAGACAAGCGCAGGTGAGCATCCGTTCCTCACTCTCGCCTTTGGCAAAACAGAAGGGAGCGAAGTCTACGCCCGCGTGGGGGAAGAACCGTTTATCGTTGCGGTGAACCAGCAATTGCTAAACGAGATTTGGGCGGACCCGCTGCGCTGGCAGGAGCTGGCCATTTTCAAGTTCAAGCCGGCTGACATCCAGCATTTCTCGCGCGTGACTGATCGCGAGGAAACCTTCGAACGGACCGGACCGCAGACCTGGAAGGCGCTCAAGGAAGAAGGGCCGGTCGACGACAACGATGTGCAGTCATTGTTAAACACGCTCGGCTCGCTCCGCGCCGTCCGCTGGGTGGGAGCGACCACTCCGGAGCATGGTTTCGACAAGGCGCAGCTGGTCATTACCTTTGCGGTCAAGTCCGACCTGAAAACACTGCACAAGTTAACGATCGGCAACCATACCCAGGACGTGATGTGGTTCGCGAAAATAGATGGGCGCGACGGCACCTTTGTCATCAGCAATCCGGACTTCTCCGCGCTCAGACTACCGCTCATGAAAGCGGCCCCCTCTCCCTCTCCGGCCGCGCCCGCCGGGAGCGTCGTGCCCAGTCCCGCAGCTACCAGCTCGCCGGTCGCCGCGCCGCCAGCGGCAGGGCCATCGCCTTCTCCTCGTTAGGCCCGGTTTCGACGGACAGGCGCTCACTCTCTGATAATTTCAATCGAGGCAGCCTTAAACCGAGCGCGATCGCCAGCCAGCTCAGGGGCGTAAGTTGTAGGAGCAGGCGCGGAAGCGAAGCGTGAATGTGACCGACGTAATTCGGCCAGGCGCTAAATAGATAGGTGCAGCTATAAAGAACAAGTGGCGCAACGATGGCCATCCAAAGCGAAAGGAAACGAAGATCGCGCCTCCGGAGAAGCTGGTAAACGAAAGCAACCGCTGCGAGCAACCAGAAAACGCCCCAGCGTTCAGTCTGATACGTCTCCCGGAAAACCGTGCGGCAGATAGGCCAGATTCGGGAAAAGTTAACCGCTAGCGTAGCCAGGCTAGCCGGCACAAAGTCGTGCGGTGACGCCCCGCCGCGCGCTCTGAGATAGAGCTGCCAGGAAATGCTGATAAGTAAACCCGGCAGTAAACCTAGCGTCGGGCGCCAACCTGCTTTGCGGCGAAGGATAATTCCTAGTCCAAGAACGGCCCCGACCAGCCATAGAATCGCTCCTTCGCGCTTCATCCATGGCAGGAGAGCGAGCGATGCGGCGTAGAGGCAGAAATAAGTTGGATTGCCTGATTGTTCGTAGAGCAACAAGTAACCGATCGCCGAGAGGTACAAAACACCAAGAGGGAAGTCGAGATACCCGCTGGTAATGCCGCCCACGCCATGCGCGAGATAGGGAACGAAAAAGAGGAGCGCCGAGGCCAGCCCACCGATGCAGCGCCGGCCGGAAAGGCGCGCGCCCAGGAGCGAGAGAAGGAGCACTCCAGCCGCATTGAAAAGGGGGATGACGGCCTTCTCCCAAAACTGGTGGGCCTGACCCATCCAGAGATCGAGCCAGAGCTGGGTAAATGGAATAAATAGTGGATACTCGGGATGACTATTGGTCTGAGAACCATTGGAATAGTAGCCGGGAGGCATAACGCCATGATTGAGAAAAGCGAAGCGCGCTTTGATTTCCCAGTTGAACGACCCGTCCCAGCCGAGAGGCTGGCCTAACGAAAGTAAGACCATCGCGCCAATTTCCAGCACGATGATTCCAGCCAGGAGCCACTCCGCCGCTTGGGCAGGCCATGGGAAAGTGAACTTTCCCTTACCTCGATATCTCCAGCCAGCAAGGGCAAGGGCAAGGGCGGCAGCGATGACAAGACATTGCAGGGGGACTCCGGAAAGGAAGAAGCCGCCGCTCCAAAGCAAGAGCGAAACCGTTCCCGTACCCAAGAGCCAGGACAGGCAGGCGCACTCGAGCAGATTGCGCGCTGCTGAGCCGCGAAGGAGGAGAAGAGTCACGCCGAAGCCGGCGCAAAGAAGTGTAAGGAACCCTACTGCCAAACCCAGCACGCTCATGCGTGGGGCGAATCGGTCCGATGCACGGGAACAATCACCTGTCGTTGCCCAAGCCGGATGCCATCTGGGAGCCCGTTGAAAGGAGCGACATCCCAGAAGATGACGGCGGCAAGAGTCGAAGGAGCCAGGGCAAAAAGATCGCGCTCGGCGTGCGGGTGATCAGCGACCAGCCAGCGGACCTCGCGAGGCCAGCAGAGATAGGTCACGTTTTGCGCAATGAAAGCGCTGTTCACCCCCGCGTCGGGCAGGACGAGAACGACCATCTTGTCGCGCGGCAAAGGAGCGAGCGCGTGCAAAATCTGGGAGGATGCGTGGCGCGTGCCGGTCAGGGCTTCAAGGTAAGCGTCGGTTGAATAGAAGGGTTCGGTCGGACCCAGCGGGCCGCGGGTAAGGCTGGGCAAAATCCTGGGAACACTTACCACCAGATAAACCCAGCAAATCGCCGACCAACCGATGACATGCAGAGTCCTTGCGATGTAATTACGCTTCCTCAGGTTACGAGCGCCAATAGCATCAGGGCGACGATTTGCTCGATCGGCGAAGCGTTCGTTGAGATAAGGACTAACGACGGAAACCTTCATCGGGATGGTGCGGCTTGCTCTGATTGAGCAATTCGCACACCAAATGCGATTTCCGGCGAGAGTTACTTCTGGGCGATGTATATCGTCGCGATGCCGCCGGTCATGGGAAGAGCCTTGGCGGATTGGAATCCGTTGCTTTCGAGCAGGTCGGTCATGGCCCTCCCGCTCGGGAAATTCTCGATCGACGCGCCGAGATAATCATAAGCCTGCTTTTCGCCGGTAACTATCCGGGCCAACCCGGGCAGACAGCGATGAAGGTAAAATCGATAGACCTCATTGAGCGGCCCGCGCGGGAGCGAAAAATCGAGGACCAGGAGGTGGCCTCTGGCCGTGAGGATGCGCGCCATCTCGCGCAGGGCCACGCCCCAATCCGCCATGTTGCGCAGGCCAAAGGCGACCGTCACCGCGTCGAAGCTCTCATCCGGGAAGGGCAACTTCATGGCGTCGGCCACGACCGTGTGGCGCAGTCCCTTCGCGCGCGCCACGGCGAGCATTTGTTCGGAGAAATCCGCGCCGGTTATTTCCGTATCCGGCAGCCTTCGTGCGATCGCCAGGGCGAGGTCGCCGCTGCCGGTCGCGAGATCGAGAAGACGAGGCGGACGCCATTGCCTAACGATCTCAGCAGCGCGCCGACGCCACCAGAAATCGCACCCGCCGCTGAGCAAATGATTCGCCAGGTCGTAGCGGCGCGCGATGCGGCCAAACATCGAGCGGACTGCGGCCGGATCACGATCGACGGCACGATTCATCTCTCTTCTGTAGCGGCGGTCGGCAATGGCCGCGAATTTTTCGGATTGATCCGGCGTTCGTTAGGCTGGGCTGGGAAAGCGCGCCCCTTTTCGCCAATCACTCCAGCACCGGCTCGATCCGTTCCTCTTCGCGCGCGACCAGCTTATTGCGCTCGATCAGGCGCGCGCACGTGTTCCAGCGGAGCAGAGCGTCGTCGTTGCCGGGCGGACGGATCGCTTCCGCTTTTTCGAAACAAGCCATCGCCTCGCGCAAGCCAACGTAAGCGTAGTGACCCGCGCCGGGAGAACCCTGGGCGAGCTTTGCCTTGGCCCGGCGCTCGGCCAAAATTCCGGCGTAATAAGCCCGCTCATACTCGCCTTTCACCCGGGCCAAAAGCTGGTTCGCCTGCGTGTCGCTGACCCCGTAGCCCTTGCTAAAACGATCCGTCACCGCGAGCAGGAGCGTGATCAAAGCCCGCTGGTTTTCCGGGTCGGTCTGGAGGACATCGAGACAAATACTTTCGGCTTCGGCCGGCTCGTTGAGGAGACGGTAACGTTCCGCTTTTTCGAGGGCTGCCGGGATAGCTTCTTTGGAAAGAGGTTTGAGCTCAGGCATGATCGTTAGGCGTTAGGGCGTTCCGCGGTGCGCTCATTGCGGCGCCGGATTTTTTTCCAGACCCAGCCGAACGGGTCGTAGTAATCGTCCACCACCCGTTCTTTTAAGGGAATGATGGCGTTGTCGGTGATGTGAATGTCCTCCGGACAAACTTTCGTGCAGCACTTCGTGATGTTGCAATAACCGATCCCTTGCGCCTCGCGCAATTCCGTTACCCGATCCTCCGTATCGAGCGGGTGCATCTCGAGCGCGGCGGTGTAAACCAGATGGCGCGGCCCAATAAATTGGTCGTGTTTGTGATGGTCGCGCAGGACATGGCAGACGTCCTGACAAAGAAAACACTCGATGCATTTCCGAAATTCCTGGACGCGGTCGACATCCTCCTGCTGCATCCGCCAGGTGCCATCCGCGGCATCCGGCGGTCGTGGCTTGAATTTTTTGATCCGCTTTTTGACCGCGAAATTCCAGGAGACATCGGTGATCAAATCCTTCACCCGCGGGAACGCTTTCATGGGCTCGATCGTGATCGGCTGGTCGAGCGGGAGATCGCTCAGCCGCGTCATGCACATGAGCTTGGGCATGCCGTTGACTTCGGCGGAGCAGGAGCCGCATTTACCGGCTTTGCAATTCCAACGGCAGGCGAGGTCATTCGCCTGGTGGGCCTGGATGTCGTGCACCGCGTCGAGCACGACCATGCCTTCGGAGACGCCGGTGGTGTAATCGCGGAATTCGCCTCCCTTCGCGTCGCCGCGCCAGATTTTGAAAAGTGCGGTACTCACTTCATCTCCTCAATCACGCGCTTCAACTCCTCCCGCATTTCCGGAATCGGCTCACGCCGAATCTGCATCGCACCGTCGTCGCCTTTCCAGACGATTGTATTCACTTTCGCAAGCTCTTCGCTTTTCTCCGGGTAATCTTCGCGGAATTGGGCGCCGCGGCTTTCCTTTCGTTCCAAGGCGGCGCGGGTGATGGCTTCGGAAACGGTGAGCAGATTTTTCAGGTCGAGCGCGGTGTGCCAGCCAGGATTGAAATCGCGCGTGCCGGTCACTCCCACGTGGTGCGCGCGGTCCCAGAACATTTTGAGATGTTCGAGCGCGGCCAGCATTTCGCTCTCGTCGCGCACGATGCCGACGTTGTGTTGCATCGTGTCCTGCAACTCGCGCTGCACGGTGTAGGGATTTTCGCCCTCCTCATGTTCGAAGGGCCGAAGCGCTTCCTCGGCCAGATTTTTCACGGTTGCCTCGTCGATCGCGCCTAACGACTGGCCCTGGGCGAATTTGGCCGCGAACTCGCCCGCCCGTTTCCCGAAAACCAAAAGATCGGAGAGCGAATTGCCCCCGAGCCGGTTCGCGCCGTTGATTCCGGCGGCGCATTCGCCGGCGGCAAAAAGCCCGGGAACGCTCGACATCTGGGTATCGCCATCGACCCGCACGCCTCCCATGATGTAGTGCGTGGTCGGGCCGACCTCCATCGCTTCCTTCGTGATGTCCACGTCGCCCAGCTGTTTGAACTGGTGATACATGCTCGGCAGCTTGCGCTTGATGTGTTCCTCTGCGTTCGGAAGCCGTTTCTTGATCCAGGAAATATCGAGAAACACGCCGCCATGCGGTGTGCCACGGCCTTCCTTGATCTCGCGTACGATGCAGCGGGCGACATGATCGCGGGTGAGCAATTCCGGCGGGCGGCGCGCGTTTTTGTCCCCCTGGGTGTAACGCCAGCCTTCCTCCTCATTGTCGGCCGTCTGCGTTTTGTAGTTTTCCGGAATGAAATCGAACATGAAACGCTCGCCCTCCTTGTTCGTCAGGATGCCGCCTTCACCGCGCACGCCCTCGGTCACCAGCATCCCGCGCACGCTCGGCGGCCAGACCATCCCGGTGGGATGAAATTGGATGTATTCCATGTCGATCAACTCCGCCCCGGCGTGGTAGGCGAGCGAATGGCCGTCGCCGGTGCAATCCCAACTGTTGCTCGTGATCTTGTAGGCCTTTCCGATTCCGCCGGTGGCGAGAATGACAGCCTTGGCCCGAAAAATTCGGAACCGGCCGCGTTCGCGATCGTAGCCGAACGCCCCACTGATCCGCCCGCCGTCCTTCAGCAATCCGAGGACGCACACTTCCATGTGGACATCGATCCCCTGATGAATTCCGTGATCCTGCAAAGTCCGGATCATTTCCAGCCCGGTGCGATCGCCGACATGGGCGAGGCGCGGATATTTATGGCCGCCGAAATTTCGCTGCAAAATCCGGCCATCCCTGGTGCGATCGAAAACAGCGCCCCAGGCCTCCAACTCACGCACCCGCGCCGGTGCTTCCCGCGCATGCAATTCCGCCATCCGCCAATTGTTGACGTACTGCCCGCCGCGCATGGTGTCGGCGAAATGGACCTGCCAGTTGTCGCGATCGTCGACGTTGGCGAGAGCGGCGGCGATCCCACCTTCCGCCATCACGGTGTGCGCTTTGCCGAGCAGACATTTTGAAACCATCCCGACAGAGACGCCGGCGGCTGATGCTTCGATCGCGGCGCGCAAACCGGCCCCGCCCGTGCCGATAACCAGAACGTCGTGCTCGTATGTTTCGTAATCGGGCATGCGGCGCGGCGTCTAAAAAAACCGGAGATCGTGCCAGACGCCGAGCGCGCACAAGCGAACGTAGACATCGGAGAATCCGACCCAGAACAAACTCATCCAGGCCCAAAGCATGTGCCGGCGATTCAAACAACTAACGCAGGCGTAGGTGCGGTAGGAAGTCGGCGCTTTTGAGAATTGATCGAGAAATCCGCCGACGAGGTGGCGCAAAGAATGACAGCCAAAAGTGTAGCCGCCGAGCAGCACCACGTTGATCGCCAATACCAGCGTGCCGACGCCCATCCCGAATGAAGTTTTCCCGGTGGCGGGATCGACAAACCAGAGCGCTTTCCAGACATCGTGCGCGAGCACGAGGATGAACAGCAGTGCGAGATAGAGGAAATAGCGGTGCACATTCTGCATGATGAGCGGAAAGGAGCGCTCGCCGAGATAAGTGCTGCGCGGCTCGCCGACCGTGCAGGCCGGCGGGTCAGCCCAGAACGCTTTGTAATAAGCGCCGCGATAATAATAACAGGTGAGCCGAAAGCCGCCCGGCGCCCAAAGCACAAGCAGCGCCGGCGAAAAAATCAGCCAGGCCGGCCACCAGCCCGGTTTCGGCCCGAACCACGCGTGCGGCGAAGCGCCAAAAATTTCCGGCGAATAAAACGGCGAGAGATACGGCCCGAAGTAATAATTTCTTCCCTGAAACGCCGCCCAGGTCGAATAAACGACAAACGCGCCGAGCCCGAGAAAAACAACGAGCGGCTGCGCCCACCAGACATCCGCGCGCATCGTTTGGCCAAACGAGCGGCGAGGAAGAGTCAATTCAGCTTGCGGTCATCGTGGCGATCCCGGGATCGCTCGCTTAGATAACGACGGCACGGCGGGTTGACAAGAATTTCAATGATCGCCCGTTCGCCGGCGCGAGCGAGGCGACGATTTTCTCGAAGCGCGGATCGCCGCGCAACGCGTCCCAAAACGGATGGAGACGGAGTTGGCCGTAACTGACGTCGCCGGGGATTTGCGTCATCGCGCTCAGTTGTTCGAGAGCCGCATCTTTTTCACCAACCCAAGCATAGGTCACGGCCAGATATTCGCCGACGAGCGCGCCGTTGATCGAATCCTTACTGACTGGGAGGAGTGCCGTCGCCCGTCGGCTTTCGCTCAGCGCCTGTTCTTTCTGCCCGAGAGCGGCATCGATCATCCCGAGGACGCAGAGTGAGGGACCCTCATCAGGTTCGTCGCGCAGGCTTTGCTCGACTTCATGCCGGGCGGAGACGAACGCAGTGCGAGCCGCATCCTCATCGCCGCGGACGCGGGCGACGAGAGCGCGACACCAGGATCGCCGGAAAGGGATTCCTTCGTTGGTGTATCCTTGCTCCGTCATCGCGGCCACGGCACGGTCGGCCGCCTCGAAATCCCGTTCGCAAAGGGCGAGGTAGAGCCATTCGTCGGCCAACCCGGAAGCGGCTGGCGGGTTCGTAGTGACGATGTTTTCGATCGCCAAATGCAGGGGCTTGGTGTCGGCCCGCTGCGCCAGCGCCAGCTCAGCCCGAGTCACCCGCAGGCCGAAATCGTTAGGTAAAATCTGCAAGGCGCGATCAAGGGCGGTGGCGGCGTCTTCGTAACGGCGCAGCATTTGATAACTCAAGGCCGTCTGCTGCAGGATGTAGGTGTTGCGCGGATCGAGTTCGAGGGCATGCCCGAGATTGCGGGTGGATGCTTCCCAGCGGCCTTGGCGCCGATCGATAAATCCGGCCAGCTGGAAAATCTGGGGCTCGTTAGGCAAAGTGCGGCTCGCGATCTCCAGTTCCTGCCGCGCCTCGTCGTAGGCGAGGTAACCGCAGTAGAGATGTTCGGCCCGGGCAAGGTGTGTTTCCCCCGCGTCCGGTCGCAAATCTTGCGCTGCTTTGACTGCGGCCTCGGCAAGCGCACGACGCGCCGGCGTGTGGTCCGGGCCGGTCAGATAAATCTGGTCGTGGGCGCTGGCGAGCCGGCACCAGGCAAGAAAATAACCGGGATCACGCGCGACCGCTTTGTCGAGAAGTTTGATGGCTTCGAAGAGATTCTCTGTTCCCTGCAGATTGACGAGCGGCGCGGAGATGAGGGCGTTGGCGCGGACAAAAAGATGGTGGGCAACGGCATCGGAGGTCGGTTTCTCTTCCATCGCGGCCTTTTCCGCCGGGGAGATTTTCGTCTTGAGCTGGGCCACGATCGTCTCCGCGAGATCGCTTTGGAGGGCGAAGAGATCGCTCAGGTCTCGATCGTAACGATCGGCCCAGAGATGGGTGTCCGTGCGCGCGTCGATCAGCTGGGCGCTCACCCGCACACGATGTCCGTCCTGCTGCACGGTTCCTTCCAGGATGTAGGCCACTCCGAGCGCTCTGCCGATCTCGCGGAGATTGCGTTCAGCGCCCGGGCGGTACTGCATAACCGAGGTGCGGCTGATGACTCTCAGGTCCTTCACTTTTGCCAGATCGGTGAGGATTTCGTCCTGAACCCCGATGGCAAAGTAAGCATTCTCCTTCTCGTCGCTTAGGTTCGCGAAGGGAATCACAGCGATGCTCTGTTCCGGAACCGGCGGTGCGTTAGTCGTGCCGGGCAAGCGAAGAGGCGCAGCGTCGACCATTGGCGGAGTTGTCCTTGCCCAAGGATGCCAAATCCAATACGCGCCGACGGCGAGCGCAGCGAAAGCCAGGCCGGTTAATCCGAGGATCGCCATCCGGCCATAGTCGATCGACTTTGGGACGCCCATCCCTGCTGTCTTGCGCACGCCGCCGCGACTGAGATCGAAGATCCACCCCAGAATCAAGGCCGCCGGAAATCCCAGCGCGAGAAGAACGACGAAGACCTGAAAAACCCAATCAGGAGCGTGAAAGCCCGGCAACACCGTGCCCACAACCTGGATCGCCGCGGAAGCGCCTACCAAATAAGCGAGCGCCACACGATAGACCCGGCGTCGTTTCAGTTCGTGAAAGAAAGTCTTCATCCCGACTCTTCCAGATGGATCGTTTTCCTGACCGCAGAATCATCGCCTTGTTTTCGTCGAGCGCGAAGCGCGTGCTGCGCCCAAAGCAGAAATTCTGGCCCGAAGGCGGCCAGGTTGAGCACGATCATGATGAGGGCAAAGAGATATAAGCCCATCGTTAGGCCAATCGACAGATGCATCAGGAGGATTCCGGCGAGCCAAAACGGCCGTGTTCGCTTTGGCCAGATGAATATGGCGTAACCCGTCTCCAGCAGGCAAACCAGGATTCCCATTGCGGGCAGCAAAGGCGCGCAGCGGATCAGGACTTCGGCCGGAATCAGATCAAAAGGTGGACGCGTCAAAGCGCGCCAGATGCTATCGCCATTCCACCATCCGGCTCCGAGAGTTTTTGAGAAACCTCCAAAGAAATAGATAACGCAGAGATGGAGTTGAAGGACACGCCGGTGAAAACCCAACCGCTCCGGGTTAAGCCTGCGGCGTCCCAAAAGTTTCTGATCGAACGAGACGGCATCCGGGAGGGGAGCGATCATGAGGTAGAAGAGGCCGATCGTCGTGAAGTTATCGACCCCATAGGCAAAGAGGAGGCCGCTCTTCACGCAGGAGAGATACAAAAACCAGCCGCCGATCGCGGCCAGCCGACAAAATAGTCCCGCCAAGAGACACAATCCGGCGGCGAATAGCCCCCACCAGATGAGCGAGAGTGAGGTCGCCTCGCTCATTCCAAGATGGCGGCCGGCAGCCAACAACCAGCCCAGTCTCGGGGTGAGCGGGCTTTGACTGGAGAGAATGACTTCGGTCAGCCTGCGGTTAACCAGCCCATGTCTCTCCGTCCCAAACAAATCGCTCCAATCAGTCCGCAGCGACCAGGCGAAAAGGGTAACCTGCAGGCCGAGTCCAATCCGCAGAATCGAAACCCAGCGACCGGAGTCAGGCGGGAAAAGAAACCCGCGCAGCCGTGGCCCCTTCATGTCGGTTCTGGCTCGCGCTCATGGGGATGGTGAAGTGCGGGGATGGAAGCGAAATTCATAGGTAGACAAGGCCTCGTAAGAGATTCTCCGGCCCATCCGGTACTCGGCTAGGCTCGTTAGGCTGGCCACTCCGAAGACCGCCCGAATCATGACCGCGTCGGGATGTTGCTGATGGACTGACATGACCAGCGCTTTGACAATTGCCTCGCGCAGCCTGGGATAGTGCAGAGTGCGAAGTTGATCAAGGAGAGTCGCGACACGGTAGCCAGCCGCTGCTCCGCCGACCACCGGCAGATCATAATCCACCCGGCCGTCCGGGTAATGCAGTTCGAAGACTAATTTCGAGTTCCCCGGCACGCTCGGGGCGAAGTAGCTGTAGCCGGCCTCGTTCCCCGTGACGTCCGCATAAGTCGTGAGGACCTGGCGCAGCGGGTTGGACGCCTCCAGATGTTTACCCAGGACCGCAGAAGCGACTGCTTCTGTCCGATCCAAGAACGATTCGAACCGTGGGGTTAAGTCCGCCCCGTTAACCAGCGTCGAGGAAATATCCTGCAGGGAGATCGTCGCGATCAGAAACAGGTGCAGCCCAAGGGCCGCCACCAAAATCCACTTTTGCCATCCAGACACGGCTCGCGCGAACGACCCGTCCGTCTCCTACTGATTTAGAACGGCATCCACTTCCTTCACCATCTCCCTTGATTCTTTGATGTTTAGCCGCAAGTGAGCGTGAGACGTATCCGGTTGGATTCTGGGAATTCTCTTCGAGCGTTCGATCGCGCCGACGCCAATTTGGAAGGCGTGCCCGTTGAACTTTTTCGATTCCAGATCGGCAATATTTGGATCTTCGAGAAGCTCCGTCTCGGCTAGCTCTCCGGGGTGTTCGCCTCCCACTATCGCCCCGTCTTGAAACTTCCGAATCCGGTAGAGCATTTTCCGATCGGCGTGTTCGTTGACTGATGGATCTTTGTCCAGCACGGCCTGGATCTTGTTCCATTGGTCCTCATTGATATCGCTATTCGTGGCGCGAAGAATGATCCCATATTTCGGCGCGAGGATGTCGGATAGGGCAAGAGCACCAACCGCTCCCGCACCAGCCGCCAACACGGCCGTGATTCCGAGGGTGAATGTGTTCACGCTCACTGGTGTGCTCCCGTGGAGCGTCCGTTGGCAAGAATAAAATTTAGTCGCCCGTCAGCCGCGCTTCCGCGAGGTCGAGATCGCGCTGAATATGGCGCAGGGCGGTGTCGTTGATCTGTCCGGAATCGCGCAGCGCAATAATCGTTTTGCGCTCGGTCCCGAGGGCGCCGTATTGCAGTTGCTGGTAGATCGGCGTGGCGACTTCGCCGCCGGGGTTTTTCGGGTCGCCGGCGCAGGCATTCTAGCTGGGCGATGCGGTCGCAATATTCTGCGCGGACCCGTATCATCACGTCTTCGGGCATGTGCTGCTCAAGCGCGCGCGCCTCGATGAAATCCACCGCGGCTTCGTTCGCCCGCAGGCGAGCCTGGCGCTCTTCGCGTTCGACCACGCCGTCATCGTGGATGCCGAGTTTTTTAATCAGCAGCGGCAGGGTGAGTCCTTGGAAAACCAGAGTCGTTAGGATCACGCAAAAGGTCAGGAAAAGGATGTAGCTGCGGCCCGGGAAGGCATCCCCGTTCGCGAGCACGAGCGGGAGCGCGAAAGCCGCCGCGAGCGAGATGACGCCGCGCATCCCGGCCCACGCGATGAGCACGCTGTGTTGCCACGATGGCGCCGGGTCGCGTGCGCGTAATTTCGGACTCAGCCAGCGCGACAAATAGGTCGCTGGGAAAACCCATGCGACCCGGACCACGACGACGGTGACGCTGATGAGTAACCCGTAGCCGACAAGACGCGTGAACGGCTCTTGGCGAAGCTTGTGCAGGATCTCCGGCAGTTGCAGCCCGATGACGATGAAGATGAAACCGTTAAGGAGGAACGCGACCATCTCCCAAAACGCCTGGGCCTGGAGCCGAGTCCGCGCGGGCAGCGCGGTAGAATGCCAGCCGAGGTAGACGCCGGCGGTGACGGTGGAGAGAACGCCGGAGACGTGGGCATGTTCCGCGAGGAGATACGCCGCGAACGGCGTGAGCAGCGAGATCGTGATCTGCACCGGCGGATCGTTCAGCCGCCGTTGAATCCAGCGCGCGCAAACCCCGACGACGAGGCCGAGCGCGACTCCGCCTACCCCCACGAGCACGAACTGCCCGCTCGCCTCGCCTAACGAGAAGTGACCGGTGATCATCGCCGCGACCGCAAACTGGTAGGCAACGAGCGCGGTCGCGTCGTTCACCAGGCTCTCGCCTTCGAGGATCGCCTCGATCCGCAGCGGGACCTGCAACCGCTTCAAGATCGCCTCAGCCGCGACCGCATCCGGGGGCGAGACGATTGCGCCGAGGGCGAACGCCGCCGCCCACGGCAGCCCTGCGACGAAGGTGTGCGCGACCCACGCGACGACCGTCATCGTGAGCAGGACGAGCCCGATCGCGAGGAACAGAATCGGCCGCAGATTCCGGCGAAAATCGCGCCACGAAGTAAAGAGCGCGGCGGGATAAAGCAGCGGCGGCAGAAAAAGAAAGAAGACCACCTCCGGGTTGAGCCGGATAATCGGCAAGAACGGCACGAAGCTGAGCGCGAGCCCACCGAGCACGAGCAGCACGGGGAAGGGGATCGTGAATTTATTCGCGACGATCACGAGCGCCGCGACCAGCATCAGGAGCAGGACGATCGGCTCGACGAGATGCATCGAAAAAATCGCGAGCTTAAATCTTCGCGACCTGCGCGCGGGTGCGATTCGCCTGCAATTGCGGCAGATGCTTCTCCGACCAACTGCAAATCGCGCGCAGCGGCTCGATCAACGTCCGCCCGAGCGGCGTGAGCGAGTATTCCACTTTCGGCGGCACGACCGGATGCACCTTGCGTTGGACCAGCCCGTCGCGCTCCAGGCTGCGCAAAGTTTGGGTGAGCATTTTCTGCGAGATCCCGCCGATTTCGCGCTGCAACACGGCGTAGCGGCGGGTCCCGGCGGCGAGGACATAAATAATTAGCGCGGTCCATTTATCCGCGATGCGGTCGAGCACGACGCGGGAGAGGCATTGCGGATTCATGACGGACGCTTTGCCGGATTTGCTCATTACCTGTTCTTAAGCGCACGCCGCGGCAGGTGCAACTCGGAGGGTAACGCACCAAAGGAAGGGTATGGACGAACACGCCGGTGAAGAATTTTTTATCGAGACGGAGAAACTTTTTCTTGGAAAAGCAGGACGCTTTGCGGTAGTCCTCGGAACCAGCGCGTCTCCACCCAGAAACGATCACGGCGAATTGTTGTCAATTTGTGGTGATCCAAATTGGAGCCGTGATGCTATGGCTCAACCGGTGAACAGAGATCCCCAGCGATGCGCCTTCTAGTCGTCGGCGGCGGCGGGCGCGAGCACGCTCTGGCCTGGAAGCTGCAGCAATCGCCGCGCGTCGCAGAAATTTTCTGCGCCCCGGGCAACGCCGGCACCGCCGCACTCGGAGAAAACGTTCCGATCCCGCCTAACGATGTCGCCGCTCTGCGCCGTTTTGCGAAGGAGAATCGGATCGATTTCACCGTCGTCGGCCCGGACGATCCGCTCGCGGCCGGCATCGTCGATGAATTTGCCGCGGAAAAACTGCGCGTCTTCGGTCCTTCGAAATCGGCCGCGCGTCTGGAAGCTTCGAAGGTCTTCGCCAAACAAATCATGCGCTGCGCCGGCGTGCCGACGGCCATGGCCGGGGTGTTTGACGACAGCAAAAAGGCCTGCCGATTTGTCGAGAAACTTCGTTACCCGGTCGTGATCAAGGCCGACGGC
Organism: uncultured Verrucomicrobiae bacterium; assembly: GCA_963792775.1. GTDB lineage: Bacteria > Verrucomicrobiota > Verrucomicrobiia > Chthoniobacterales > UBA10450 > Palsa-1392. Next base: position 138,897 of record CAWBXU010000001.1, read on the forward strand.
CTGGCCGCGGGCAAAGGCGTCATCATCGCACCCGACGCGGAGAGCGCGCGCGAGGCCATTTGCGACATGATCGACGAGCGGCGCTTCGGCGAGGCGGGCGCGCGGGTCCTGGTCGAAGAATTCCTCGAAGGCTGGGAATGTTCGCTTCACGCCTTTGTCGATGGCAGCCAGTATCAACTGCTCGGGACAGCCTGCGATCACAAGCGACTGAACGACGGAAACCAGGGCCCGAACACGGGCGGGATGGGCGCCTACAGCCCGGCCGCTGCCTGGAACAGCAATCTCGCCGAGCAATACGAGCAGAAAATTATGAAGTCGCTCCTCCGCGGTTTGCGCGACGAGAAGGTACGCTTCAGCGGCTTGCTCTTTCCTGGGTTAATGATTTCGAACGGCCTCGCCCGCGTGCTCGAATTCAATTGTCGCTTCGGCGATCCGGAGACGCAGGTGATTCTGCCCCGTCTGAAGGGCGATCTGCTTCCCCTGCTCGAGAAGACGATCGACGGCCAGCTCGACCAGGTGAAAATCGAGCTCGACGAGCGGCCCGCGGTCACGGTCGTGATGGCGTCGGCGGGTTATCCAGGGAAAATCGAGACCGGCAAGAAAATTTCCGGCCTGGCCGAATGCGCCAAGCTCGAGAACGTGCAGGTTTTTCACGCGGGCACGCGCCGGAATAACGGCGATGTCCTGACCGATGGCGGCCGCGTCCTCTCGGTTACGGCATTGGGCGAGACGTTGCAGGCGGCGCGCGACCTGGCTTATTCGGCGGTCGCGAAGATTGATTTCGAAGGTTGCCATTACCGCCGGGATATTGCTCTCGCGGCGCTCTCGGCTAACGTCGGTCCGACCGATGTTGCGTCCCGTTCTTAGCGTCAGCCTAACGATCCTCTGCGGCGTCGCGGCCCCGCTCGAAGCGCAATCTCCCGCCCGGCCCGCCGTTTCCCCGACGGTTACTGCGACGCCTGCGGCGACCCCTTCGCCTTCACCCGCCGGGCCGCTCGATGCCTTGAGCGAGACCGATCTGCAGCAAGCCCTCGACTTTATCAAAAAGAACTACGTCACCCCGGCGAGGCTCACACCCGCGGAGCTGGAGCGCGCGACTCTCGCCGGCCTGATCGATCGCCTCGGCCGCGGCGTGACTCTCCTGAACGCCCGCGCCGCCAAGAGCGAGCCGTCGCCGGCGCCGCTTTATCACGAGATCATCGGCAACCACATTGGCTATTTGCGCCCAGGGGCATTGCGCAAAAACGATCTCGCCGATCTGGACAGCGCGCTGCGCAATTTCGCCGGCAAAAAAGTGGACGCGATTGTCCTCGACCTGCGGGCCGCCGAAGAGTCGCAGGATTATGCGATGGCGACGGAATTCGCAAAACGCTTCGTCCCAAAAGGCGGCCCGCTTTTCGCCTTGCGCGGTCCGGCGAAGGAAGTTCGCGTCTTCACCTCCGAGCGGCACCCGGACTACGCTGGATTCATCATCGTCCTGATCGATCGGGAAACGGCGGGAGCGGCCGAAGTGCTGGCCGGCGTCCTGCGCGCGCGCGACAAAGCCATTCTCATTGGCGAAGACACGGCGGGCGGCGCGGTCGGCTACTCCGATCTGCCGCTTCCCGACGGAATGACCTTGCGCGTCGCGACCGAGGAAGCGGTCATGGGCGACCAGCGGATCGGTTTTCCGAGCGGGCTGCAGCCGGACTTGCCAGTGGCGATGCCGCTGGCGCACAAGCGCGAAATTTTCAGCCAGAGCCTGACGAAGGGAATGGCGCAGTTCGTTTTTGAAACCGACCGCCCGCATCTGAATGAAGCCGCCCTCCTCGCCGGCACGAATCCCGAGATCGAAGCCATTCAGTCGGCCCAGGCGCGCCGCGCCCGTGGAGAAAAACCGCCGTTGCACGACCCGGTGGTGCAACGGGCCGTCGATGTCATCACCTCAATCGGCATTTACGAGAAAAAACCGGAGCGCTCGCCCTAACGAGTGTCGCACCGTGCATCCGCTGGAAGAGCGCATCCCGCATCAATTTCGCAATCCGCAGTTGCTCCGAGAGGCGCTCACCCATCCGAGCGTGCGGCATGAGAAACAGAGCGCTTACTTTGATAATCAACGACTCGAATTTCTCGGTGACGCCGTCCTCCAGCTCGTCATCACCGAGCATCTTTTCGCGCGCTTCAGCGATGCGGCGGAAGGTCGCCTAACGACACGGCGTTCGCGCCTCGTCTCGCGCGCCTCGCTCAAGCACCACGCCATCAAGGTCGATCTCGGGCGTCACCTTTTCCTCGGCCGAGGCGAAGAAGCGAGCGGCGGCCGGCGGCGCGATTCGACTTTGGCCGACGCTTTCGAAGCGCTCCTCGGCGCGCTTTATCTCGACTCCGATCTCGAAACCGTGCGCCGCTTCATTCTCGAGGAAATGCGCGACGAGCTCGATCGCCTGGAGGAAGAGCCGCTCGAAATCAATCCGAAGGGACAACTCCAGGAAACATTGCAGGCGATCTCGCCGCGCAGCCCGGTCTATGAGCTGCTCTCGCAGCACGGCCGCGAGCACGAGAAGACCTTTGCCGTCCGGGTCGTCTGGGAAAACCAAATCCTGGGCGAGGGATCCGGCCGGAGCAAAAAGCAGGCAGAAAGCGCCGCCGCTCTCGCCGCGCTGAAAGAAGAAGCGTGGACGAAGATTCCCGACGCAGGTGCGCCCTGACTGCAACGGCCAGTTCCATCTCGCCCCAGCGCTCTCGCCTTACTTGCGCATCGGCCAACTTCATCTACACTGGGCCTTCGTTTATGGCAGAAAGCAGTGACACGAAGGACATGAAGGAGTTCCAGCTTCACGAAAAAGATACCGGCAGCGCGGACGTGCAAGTCGCGCTCCTCACCCGCCGGATCGCGCAGCTCACGGAACACCTGAAGAGTCACGCCAAAGATCACTCCTCGCGCCGCGGTCTCCTCAAGATGGTCGCGACGCGCCGGAGCCTTCTCGATTACCTCAGCCGGTCGAAAAACGACCGCTACAAGAGCGTGATCGAGAAACTCAACCTGCGGAAATAACCGCTGCCGATCTCTGGCGTTGCTCGCGTTTTTCGCGCGCGCCGCTCGAGCCATTTTCGTCCAACCAAACCAAGCGACCAGGCCGTCAGCGCACCTTGAGTTTAGGTTTTAGCTTCGTCGTTAGGCGGATTTAAAACCTACAATCAGGGTGACCGGCCTGGGTTTCGCACATCCAGGAAATCCATATGCAACACAAGGTCACGGCCCAAATCGGGTCCACGCAGATCAACATCGAAACCGGCAAAATCGCCAAACTCGCCGACGGCTCCGTCATCGTCTCCTGCGGCGAAACCATCGTCCTCACCAGCGCCGTCTCGGCCACCGCCACCAAGGAAGGGCAGGATTGGTTCCCGCTCACCGTCGATTACCGCGAAAAAGCCGCCGCCGTCGGGAAATTCCCGGGCGGCTATTTCAAACGCGAAGGGCGCCCGAGCGAAAAAGAAACGCTCACCTCGCGCATGACCGATCGGCCGCTCCGGCCGCTTTTTCCGGCGGGCTATCTTTACGACACGCAGGTCATCTCCATCCTGCTCAGCGCGGATGGTGAAAACGATCCCGATATTCTCGCGATCAACGGCGCCTCCGCCGCTCTGACCGTTTCCGACATTCCGTTCGCCGGTCCGATTGGCGCGGTTCGCGTCGGTCGCGTCAATGGCGAGTTCATCGCCAACCCGACCCACGCCGAGCGCGAGCAGAGCGACCTCGATCTGGTTTACGTCGGGACCGAGAACGACATCATCATGATCGAAGGCGCCGCCGACGAGCTGCCCGAAGAGGAGTTCGTGAAATCGCTCGAGTTCGCCCACGGACACGCGCGCGAGATGATCCGCATCCAAAAAGAACTCGCCGCGCAAGTCGGCAAACCGAAGCGCGAGATGCCGCTCATGGAAGTGAAACCGGAAATTCTCGAAATCGCTGACCGCGTCGCGGGCGATCGGATCGAAGCCGCGCTCTACACCGAAGGCAAAGTCGCGCGCAGCAAAGCCGTTGGCGGTCTGCGCGATGAAGTGAAAGCTGCCGTGCTCGAACAATTTCCGGACGCGGAGAAATTCGCGATCAACCAGGCCTTCGATTACATCCAGAAAAAATCCTTCCGGAGCAACATCCTCGACAAGCAGAAGCGCGTCGACGGTCGCGGCTACGACGATCTGCGCCAGATTACCTGTGAAGTCGGCGTCCTTCCCCGCGCCCATGGGTCGGCTATTTTCCAGCGCGGCGAAACCCAGGCGATGGCTCTCGCCACCCTCGCCCCGATCGAAGAATCGCAGAACATCGACGCCTACGGTGGCGGCGAAACCTCCAAGCGCTTCCTGCTCCATTACAATTTTCCGCCTTTCAGCGTCGGCGAAACCGGTCGCTTCGGCGGCGCGAGCCGGCGCGAGATCGGTCACGGCGCATTGGCCGAGCGCTCGGTCGAGCCCGTCGTGCCGAGTCAGGAAGAATTCCGTTATGCGATCCGCGTCGTTAGCGAAGTGATGGAATCGAACGGCTCGACTTCGATGGCGAGCGTTTGCAGCGGCATGCTCGCCTTGATGGACGCCGGCGTTCCAATAAAGACGCCGGTCGCCGGAATTTCCGTCGGTCTCGTGACCGAGAACGACGAGAGCGGCAACCTGAAACGCTACAACCTGCTCACCGACATCATCGGTTCCGAAGATCACTTCGGCGACATGGATTTCAAACTCTGCGGGACCAAAGATGGCGTCACCGGTTTCCAGCTCGACCTGAAACTGCCGGGCGTGAGCCACAAAATTCTCGGCGAAGCGATCTACCGCGCGAAAGACGCGCGCACGAAGATTCTCGCTCTCATGGCCGAAGCTCTCGCCCAGCCGCGCGAGCAGTTGAGCAAATACGCGCCGCGCATCGAGACTCTCAAAATCAATCCTGAGAAGATCGGCGCGCTCATCGGGCCCGGCGGCAAAACAATCAAGGGCATCGTCGCTGAGACCGGCGCGGAGATTAATATCGAAGACGACGGCTCCGTCCACATTTATGCGACGAGCGGCGAGAGCATGGCTCGCGCGAAGGAAATCATCGGCGGGATGACGAAGGAAATCGAGATCGACTCGATGTATCACGGCCGCGTCGTTTCGATCAAAGAGTTCGGCGCGTTCGTCGAAGTTTTCCCGGGCAAAGACGGGCTTGTGCACATTTCCGAGCTGGCCGATTTCCGGGTCAATCGCACCGAAGACATCGTCAAGATCGGCGACATGATCTGGGTGAAATGCATCGGCATCGATGACAAGGGCCGGGTGAAACTTTCGCGCAAAGCCGCCTTGAAAGAGCGTGGTGAAATTGAAACCGCCGGCGCAACCAGCGGAGCCGAAGGCGAAGGTGGCGGCGGCGGAGAACGGCGTTACGAACGCCGTGATGACCGCGGACCTCGCGGCGACCGCGGCGACCGGGGCGATCGTCGTGGTGGCCGCGGACGCGGACCGCGTCGTGAAGGCGGAGACAATCGTGGTCCGCGCGACGGGGGTGGCGAGCAATCGCACTCCCAAGCGCAGCCCAGCGCGCCCGCTCAAGCCGCCGAGTCACAGCCCGGCGATTACGAGCCCTCGCGGTAGCTGAAAATTGTGGGGCGGGCGCTTCGCCTGCCTCGATTCGGAAACTGGGCAGGCGGAGCGCCTGCCCTACAACGCCGGCGCGAGCTGGCGCAGCTTGTTCACGATCCGCGGAAGGATCTCGATGACGCGATCGACCTCCGCTTCGGTGTTATAGCGTCCGAAGGAAAACCGCATGCTGCTGCGCGCTCTTTCGTCGGTCATGTGCATCGCGCGCAGGACGTGCGAGGGCTCGACCGCGCCAGTAGTGCAGGACGAGCCTAACGAACAGCAAACGCCTTCCTGATCGAGCTTGATCAGAATGGCCTGGGCGTCGACGCCGAGGAAGGCGAGGTTCGAAGTATTGGGCAAACGCTTTTCCGCGTCACCGTTCACCGCCACCTCTTCCAGCTTCGCCCGGAGCGTCGATTCAAAGCGATCCCGCAACGCGCGCACCCGCGTATTTTCTTCCTCCAAAGTAGAAGCAGCCAGTTCTGCTGCTTTTCCGAGCCCGACGATCGACGCGACATTGTCCGTGCCGGCGCGCCGGCCGCCTTCCTGCGGACCGCCCACGACCATCGGATGGAACTTCGAATTGCGATTGACGTAGAGCGCGCCGACGCCTTTCGCGGCGTGCAATTTGTGCCCGGAGAGCGAGAGAAAATGGAGGTATTTTCCCGCGAGCTTGATCGGCATTTTGCCAACCGCCTGCACCGCGTCGGTGTGAAAGACGACGCCCTTCGCGCGGCAGATCGCGGCGATTTCATCGAGCGGATTGATCACGCCGGTTTCGTTATTGGCCCACATCACCGAGACCACGGCGGTGTCCGGCCGAATGGCGCGTTCGATCTCGCCCAGGTCAAGATGACCGTCCTCATCGACTTCTACGATCGTCACTTCGCAACCGTGCTTGGCGACCGTTTGGCAGTAATTGAGGACGGCGTTGTGCTCGACCGAAGTGGTGACGATGTGGCGACGATCCGGCGTCATGTGGAGCGCGGAATAGAGCGCGGTGTTGTCCGATTCCGTCCCGCCGCTCGTGAAAACGACTTCGTTAGGCTGGCACCCGAGCAAGGCCGCAACCCGCTCGTGCGCCAGCTTCGTCGCGTCTTTCACCTGCGCGCCGAAACGATGCGCGGCTGAGGGATTCCCGTATTGCGTGGTGAGAAACGGCATCATTTCCTCGAGCACTTCCGGGTCCACCTGGGTGCTGGAGTTATTATCGAGATAAACAATCTGGTCGTCGGTGCTCATGGGTTAAATGGCTTTCGCATGCTGTGCATTGGTATTCTGACCTTCGCGTTCACGTCCTGAACCTTCATTTCGTCGTTCTCTCTCCCGCTGTCATGTTGAGTGAAGCGAAACATCTCTGACTATTTCCGCCTCCCTGAGCGCCCAAAATAATCTGAGATCCTTCGCTGCGCTCAGGATGACAAATCAGCGTTATTCCGGCGGGCGCGGCTCGTTACCCGGATGTTGCGCATGGTGATGCGTCCAACGGAAGTAAAGATTTCGCAGATAAATTGGCAAGGGCAGGATGTTTTGCAAAACCCCGACCGAATCGTGCCGGTAAATCGCGAAGTAACTCAGGAGCAGGATCGAACCGAGCGCGCTGCATTCCCAAAAGCCAATCGGAATGACGCTCTTGCGCGCGCGCTCCGAGGCGATCCATTGAATGAGAAAGCGCAGCCCGAAGATGATGCTGCCGGCCAACCCGATGAATTTCCAGGGTGTGAGGGTGATGTGATACCAAGGCGTCGTGACAACAACGGCGGCAAGATTGTTCATACGGCAGGACTAACCACCGCCCCCTTGCGGCTGCCCAGTATTTTTTCTGAAAAATCGCGGTCGAATCTGTGTGAAGTCAGCGGCCACTGTGGTTCAATGCCCGGCATGACTTCGATCTGGGATTACGCCAACCCGCATCTGCGCGACCTGGTGCTCTACGAGCCGGGTAAACCGATCGAAGAGACCGCGCGCGAGTCGGGCCTGCGTCCCGATCAGATCGTCAAACTTGCCTCCAACGAAAATCCGCTCGGGCCTTCACCGCGCGCCCTCGAGGCCATGCAGCGCGCGCTGGCCGATGGTCAACTTTTACCCCGACGGCGGCGGCTTTTACCTCTGCGACGCACTCGCGCGAAAGCTCGGCGTGGCGCGGGAAAATCTTATCCTCGGGAACGGCTCCAACGAGATCATCGAGTTCGTCGGGCACGCTTTCCTACGGCCCGGGGTGGAGGTGGCGACCTCGGAGAATGCCTTCGTCGCTTACAAATTGATCACCGCGCTTTTCGGCGCCACGATCGTCGAAGTTCCGGACCGCGACCATCGTTTCGATCTCGACGCGATCCTCGCCGCGATCACTCCGCGCACCCGCGTCATCTTCATCGCCAATCCGAACAATCCGACCGGCACGCTCGTTAGGCAGGAGATCCTCGACCGTTTCATGGAAAATGTGCCTAACGACGTCGTGGTCGTTTTCGATGAGGCCTATTTCGAATATCTGGACGACGCCGCCCGACACCCTCCGGTTCGTTAGGCAAGACCGCAACGTCATCGTGCTGCGGACGTTTTCGAAAATCCACGGACTGGCCAACGTCCGGCTCGGCTACGGCATCGCTCGGCCGGAGCTGATCAAGGTCCTGCAAAAAACGAGAGAGCCTTTCAACGTCAACGGCGTCGCCCAGGCCGGCGCGCTCGCCAGTCTGGCGGACGTGACGCATCAGGCCGAGACGAAGCGCGTGACCGATGAGGGCCGGCGCTATTTCGAGGGAGAGTTTGGCGCGATGGAGCTGCCCTTCGTCCCGAGCGTGGCGAATTTTGTCCTCGTCAGAGGTCGGCGACGGGAAAGCGGTCTTCAAGGCGTTGCTCAAAAGAGGCGTCATCGTGCGCGCGCTTAAAGGCTACAAATTTCCCGAGTGGGTGCGCATTTCGGTCGGGACAATGGAGCAAAATCGCAAGTGCATCGCGGCATTGCGCGAAGTGCTGGCGAATTGACAGCCTGTCGCGGCAACGGCTCCAGTGCCTGATGTCATTAGTAAGAGATTGGGTGTTCTGCGTGTGTGATGCCCTCTCCCTTTTTTCCCGCGCTCTTGGATGATTGAATTTTCCAACCTAACGATTGCCGCCATCTCCACCCCGCCGGGGGAAGGCGCGATCGCGCTCGTTAGGCTATCCGGTCCGCAAGCCGTCGCGGTCGCGGATAAAATTTTTCGCGCAAAAGAGAAGCCTTCGGAGCTGGCTTCTCACTTCCAGCGCCTCGGCGAAATCGTGGCGGACGATCGCGTGATCGATCAGGTGATGCTCTCGGTCCATCGCGCGCCGGCCAGTTACACCGGCGAAGACGTGGTCGAGATCAGCTGCCACGGCGGCGTCCTCGTGACCGCGCGCGTCTGGGAAGCATGCCTTCACGCCGGAGCTCGCGCCGCGCGCCCCGGTGAGTTTACCGAACGCGCTTTTCTCAACGGCAAACTCGACCTCACCCAGGCTGAAGCCGTGATCGACCTGATTCGCGCCCAGACGGATCTCGCGCTCCGCTCCGCCACCGAGCAACTCGAAGGTCGCCTTGGCGAAAGGATCGCAAAATTGCGCGAGGATCTGATCGCGCTCATCGCCAATCTCGAGGCCTACATCGATTTCCCCGACGAAGACATCGAGCCGGATGTGGGCGACGCTTTTCGCGCGCGACTCGATAAGATTCGCGAGAACATCAACGCGCTTCTCGCGACCGCGGATCAGGGCCGGATCTTTCGCGAAGGCGTGCGCGTCGTGATCTACGGCGCGACGAATGCCGGTAAATCGAGCCTGCTCAATCGCCTGCTCGGTTTTCCCCGCGCGATCGTGAGCGAGATTCCCGGGACGACGCGCGATACGATCGAGGAAGTGGTGAATCTGCGCGGGATCGCGCTTCGCCTAACGGATACGGCTGGGCTGCGCGATGGCGAGACCGATCCGGTCGAGCAGGAAGGAATCGCGCGCACGACCCGTTCGCTCGCCCAGGCGGATTTGTTGCTCCATCTGGTCGATGCCAGCGTGGCGCGGCCGGAAAAATTTACCGCCCGTAACGGATGCGAAGCAACGGCCGGGCTTTCAAAGGACGCAGAGGTCGCAGAGTTGCTGCTCTTGAATAAATGCGATTTGCCGGAACATCCGGATTGGCGGGATTGCGATGGGCTGCGGATTTCCTGCCTGACAGAGAACGGGCTCGCCGGCCTGGAGGAGAAGATTTTGGCGAAGGTGAGCGAGCAACGCTGGGATGTGCCAAGCGCGGTCGCGATCAACGCGCGGCATCGCGATTGTCTGCGCCGCGCGCTCGAGGCGGCGGAGCGCGCCGAACGTGCGCTCGCCGAAAATCTCCCGCCCGAACTGGTCGCGGCCGATCTCCGCGAGATCCTCCATGCCGTCGGCGAAGTGGTCGGCCACGCCGACATGGAGGAAATTCTGGATTCGCTCTTCGCCACTTTCTGCATCGGCAAATGAGTGGCCTAACGAGCGCATGGTACGAGCGGATGGTGCGGCCGATTCTTTTCCGGATGGGTCCGGAAGCGGCCCACCACTTTTCGTTAGGGGCGCTGCGGTTGCCGGGCGCCCTGAGTTTCCTGCGGCGCTTCGCCCCGCCGCCCGAGCCGCTCCAGCTTTTCGGGCTGACTTTTCGCAATCCGATCGGGCTCGCCGCTGGTTTTGACAAGAACGCCGTCGCCATCCCGGCTTGGGAGGCGCTCGGTTTTGGCTTCGTCGAAGTCGGCACCATCACAGCTCGCCCCCAGCCGGGTAATCCGCGCCCCGCAGCATCTTTCGTTATCCGGAGAAGGGCGCGCTGATCAATCGGCTCGGCTTCAACAACGACGGAGCAGACGCGATCGCACAACGCCTGCGGGCTTTGCGGGCGAGCGCGCGGCGGCCGTCAATCCCGATCGGGATCAACCTCGGCAAATCGAAGGTGACGCCGCTCGCGGAAGCGGCGGCAGATTATCTCTACTCCTTCCGGCAACTGCAGAGCGTCGCCGATTACATCGCGCTCAACGTCAGCTCGCCCAACACTCCGGGCCTGCGCTCTCTGCAGGAGCGCGACGCGCTGGTCGAGTTGCTGCGCGCGATCACGGAGGAGAACGGGCGTCTCCCCGCGCCCAAGCCGATCCTGCTCAAGATCGCGCCCGATCTTTCCGACGAGGCGATGGAGGAAATCGTTAGGGCGGCTGAGGAATTCGCCCTCGCGGGAATCATCGCCACCAACACCACCCTCGATCATTCCGCGATCGCGCCCGGAGATGATGAGACCGGCGGCTTGAGTGGAGGGCCGTTGCGGGCAAGAGCGACCGAGGTCGTGAAATTTTTGCGCGCGCGGAGCGCTCTTCCGATTATCGGAGTGGGCGGAATTTCCGACGCGCCGTCGGCTCGGGAAAAATTCGAGGCCGGGGCGCAGCTCGTGCAGGTTTACACTGGCTACATCTATCGCGGGCCCGGATTACTAAACGAAATCCTGCACGGCGAAGTGAGAGAAGACCGCGCGGAACAGAAGGGAGAAGCGAATTAGCGGTATGATTAAATGGGCCATCATCTTTCTCGTCATCGCACTGGTCGCCGCTGTCCTGGGTTTCACGGGGGTCGCCGTGGCCGCGGCGGGGATCGCCAAATTCCTTTTTGGCGTCTTCCTCGTTCTCTGTCTGATCTTTTTCGTCCTCGGCCTCGTCGCGGCGAAAAAGGTTGGCTAGAAGTACGGCCCCTACGGCAACTGGTAGACTTCAACCAGCGCGATGCCCGTGGAGTTATCCTTCCCACGGATAACCGCGGTGAACTCCCCGGATCGAGCCTGACAGTCATTTTGCTCGTAGAGAGCGAATAAAGCGGCAAGTGGTGCGTCCTACAGCGCAAATCGAGTGGTGCGCGCCGTCCAAAAAGGAGGACAGATGCGATGCTTCTCGGCCAACCTGTCATCAATCGCCCTTGCCCAATCCACCGCTCCCATCTCCTGCTCGCGGCCTTCGCCATGCCCGACCGTTTGTCGCCGCTCAAATGTCTCGCGCTCGGCTTGCTCGTGACGCTCGCGCAGGTCGGGCTCGTGGTCGCTTTTTCCAACCCGACGGGCACCTGGACGGAGCGCTATCGCACGCTCGTGCAGCACGATAGCTATTGGTTCGCCAATATCATCGATCGCGGCTACGGCTCGACCCTGCCGCCGATCGAGCACAAGGAAATGGAAGTGTCGAATGTCGCTTTTTTCCCGGCTTACCCGCTCCTGACCAAGGCGGTCAAACGCCTAACGAATCTCGACACCTACGCCGCGCTTCTTGTCACCGCGCAGTTCTCGACCTGGGCATTCTGGACTTATTTTTTCCTCTTCAGCGAACGCTGGGAGCTCTCGCTTCCTTTGCAGCTTTTCGGGGTGCTCGCGATCGTGGCGCATCCGGCGGCGTTTTATCTCGTGGCCGGTTATTCCGAGTCGCTTTTTCTCGCGACGCTCGTCGGGTTTATCTACTGGAGCACGCGGGAGGGGCCGGTGGCGCGAGTGCTCGCGGTGTTGCATGGAGGCGTGATGTCGGCGACCCGGATCGTCGGGTTGATCTGCGCCGGTTTCCCGATGGTTTACTCGGTTTTCACGAAAGGGTGGCGGCGCACGGAAAACTTCCGCGCCATTCTCGCGCGCTATCGGGCGCCACTCCTCGTCACGCTCTTGTCGATGCTGGGCGGGCTGGCGTTTTTCGCTTATTGCCAGGTGCGCTGGGGTCGCTGGGATCTTTACATGCTCACCCAAAGTGCCGGCTGGGCGATCGAGCCGGATTATTTCGCTGCCTTCCGGCCGCAGAATTACCGCTGGGCGCTGCCGCCTTACGATGACACTTCGGTCGTGAGCCAATTTACAAGCGCGCTCGCCGGGGGATTTTTCTGCGTCATCGCCGGCGTGGAATTGCTCGCCGCGCTGTGGCGCTGGAGCGGCTGGCAAGAGCGGGTCGGGTTCTATTTTTGCGCGGCGGTGATCTACTACTTGTCGCTCGCCGGGGTCGCCTCCGTGCAGATGGAAAGCATGCTGCGTTACGACCTTTGCGTGCACGCGCTTGTTGTCCTAGGGTTGCTCCACTTTTTGCGGCAATTCCGGGTGACTCCGGTTTTCGTCCGGGCGCTCGCGATGGGCGCCGCCGCGGTGCTCTGCGCCGCGGGGCTCGCTTTGCAGGGTTATTATGTCTGGAACTTTACTCAAGGAAATTGGGTCGCGTGAGCGCGCGATGAAAACCGCAGTCGCCATCATCGGGGCGGGCCCGGCGGGTTTGACCGCCGGCTATCTCCTCGCGAAAAACGACGTCGAGGTGACCGTGCTGGAGGCGGACCCGGTTTACGTCGGCGGCATCTCGCGCACGGCGCGCTACAAAGGTTTTCACTTCGACATCGGCGGCCATCGTTTCTTTTCGAAATCGAAAGCAGTGGACGATTTCTGGAACGAGATTTTGCCTAACGACATGCTGGAGCGGCCCCGCTCCTCGCGCATTTTCTACGACGGAAAATTTTTCGCCTATCCCCTGAAACCGTTCGAGGCCCTGATGAAGCTGGGCGTGATCCGCTCGATCATCTGCGTTTTCTCCTGGCTGCGGGCGCGGCTTTTCCCGGTGCGGCATCCCCGCAATTTCCAGGATTGGGTGACGAACCAGTTCGGGCGCCGGCTTTTCAACACCTTCTTCAAGAGCTACACCGAAAAAGTCTGGGGAATGAGCTGCCGCGACATTTCGGCCGATTGGGCGGCGCAGCGGATCAAAGGCTTGTCGTTAGGCAGCGCGATCAGGAACGCGCTCTTCCCGCAGCGCGCGCCGCGGGACAAGAGCAAGGTGATCAAGACGCTGATCAATTCGTTCCGCTATCCGCGAAAAGGCCCCGGGATGATGTGGGAAGCCTGCGCGGAAAAAATGCAGGCGCTCGGCGGCGAGCTGGCGATGGGCTGCAAGGTGACCGGCTGCGAATTCAACGAGCTGACTGAGACCTGGAGCGTGCAGTTCCGCGACGCGGACGGGTCGCGCGCAGACGCTGGAAGCCGAGCACGTGATTTCCTCGGCGCCGATGCGGGAGTTGATTCGTGGGCTCACCCCGGAAGTGCCGGCGCGGGTGCGGGAGGCGGCTGAGAGCCTGAAGTATCGGGATTTTCTCACCGTCATGCTAATCGTTAGGGCGAACGACGCCTTTACCGACAACTGGATTTACATCCACGATCCGAGCGTCAAGGTCGGCCGAGTCCAGAACTTCCGCTCCTGGTCGCCGGAAATGGTGCCCGATCCGGACAAAGCCTGCTATGGGCTCGAGTATTTTTGTTTCGAGCACGACGGCCTCTGGGATTCGAGCGATACGGATTTGATCGAACTGGCGAAACGCGAGCTGGCCCAGATCGGGCTCGCGCAAACGGGCGACGTGGTCGACGGCTGTGTCGTTAGGCAAAAAAAGGCCTACCCGGTTTACGACGACAATTACGCCCGGCACGTCGCGACGATCCGGACCGAGCTGGACCAGCATTATCCGAACCTGCACCTGGTCGGGCGCAACGGAATGCACAAATACAACAACCAGGATCACGCCATGATGACCGCGATGCTCTGCGTGGAAAACATCCTGGCCGAGGAAAAGCTCTACGATCTCTGGCAGGTGAACGGCGACGCCGAATATCACGAAGGCGGCGAAGCCGCGGCCGAACCGGAGCACGGCACCGCCATCCGGGTCGTCCCGATGCGCGTTTCTACCGCGCCGGAACTGGCCTCTGAGCAGAGCGGTTGACGCCCTCCTGTAGCCGGGAGCGTTGACCCCGTCTGCCGGTTCAAACAGGCGGGCGAGGAAGTTGTTTTCCTCGGCCGGGACCAGGAGCAACTCCGGGACCTTTCCGCGATCGGAATCCGCAGCGTCCCGGGCGACGCCTCCGATCCGGAAGTGTTGCGCAAGACTAACATCGCCGGAGCCCGCGGCCTCATCGCGGTCACCGGTTCGGACGACTTGATCCTCTCGGTCTGCCGAATGGCGCGGGAGGAATTCAACGTCCCGGCAACCATCGCGCGGGCCGACGAGCCGACGACGATCGCGCGATTGACGCGGCTCGACGTCAAAGTGGTGCAACCGGCCATGGCGGTGGCGCTCGCGCTCGAGGGAGCGCTGCATTTTCCGGCCGCCTTCGGAATGATGATGAACCAGGGAGAAAACGTCTCGATGGTCGACGTGCCGTTGCGCAACGCGGAGCTGGCCGGCCAGCCTTTGCGCCGGATCAAACTCGCCGGGCAGGCCCTCGTCGCCGGGGTGCACCGCGATGGCGAAGTGCTCGTTCCGCATGGCGATACCGTCCTGCAGCTGCACGACACCCTTGTCCTGGTGGGCGACCCGGAAGCCTTGCGCGCAGCGCGCCGGCAGCTCAATCCCGCCTAACGACTTCGCCTAACGAACTCAGGCGGCGTGGCGATGGACCCGCGTCCGCAGCTGGGCGATGCGGGTCTTGACCGCTTTGCAGCGCTGGCGCTCGCGCACGGAGTCACCGTTCGACAATGTCTGGGCGGCGTAAGGGGGCCGCGCTGGTTCCAGGCAGCGCTCGGCAAATTCGTTCGCCATCCAAAGGCGATGCAGGTTGACCTCGGTCGTCTCCTCTTCCGCCTCTGCGAGGAGGATGTCGCGGATGGCGATAAATGCGTGGATTTCCTCGGCCACGGCGTGGTCCCCCAAACGAGGCGCGGGTCGCGCGGCGGCTGGTTGGGATGGACGGTTTTTGGATCGGCGATGCGGGAGAGTCGCTTGCATGAACCCTTTCAAAAGCAGGTCCTGTGCTCGCGCCCCGGCAATTCGCGCAATTTTTGCGGTCGGTGCGGGCGCGAAGCCGCGCGGCCTGACATTTGCTCTGCATGCAGACATGATGAAAGCCCCTATGCAGATCCTGACGGTGGAAGACGAAAAAGCTGTCGCGCAAATGCTGGCCACCGTTTTGGGAGGTCCAACCGCCACGGTGACGCGCGCGGTTGACGGCTGGGAGGCTCTGATCAAGATCGGCGCGACCGAGCGGCCTTTCGACGTCGTCATCACGGATCATCGGATGCCGCGCGTCGGCGGGCTCGACCTCGTGCGGCGGCTGCGCACGCGCAACTTCAACGGCAAGATTCTCGTCCTCTCCGCTCACCTCTCGGATGAAGACATCAGCGCCTACGAAGAGCTGAAGGTCGACATGATGATGTCGAAACCTTTCGACTTCGAGGAGCTGCAGAGCGCGGTCGCGATCATCACGCGCGGCGCTTCCGTCGAAGACTGAAAAGCAGCGGCGTTCGATTCTAGCTTGGCCGGCCTTCGCTAAACTCCGGCGTGGCATTTTTCGCGTTGCGAAAAATGGAGGTAAGGGGATTCGAACCCCTGGCCTCTTCATTGCGAACGAAGCGCTCTACCAACTGAGCTATACCCCCATTTTCTGTAGCGATCGGCTGTCCAAACCCTCCACACAATTCCTGTCGTCCACCGCTTCTTATTGCATGAGATCCCAAGAGAAAAAGGTTGGAACGATTCAGAAACTCGGTCACTGCCCTTACCGATATTCAAACGACGCCTATTATGCGCGCATCAAGACCGAGAGCAAGGGAATCAGGTGTTCGCTCGGCACAACGGGATCGCGCCCTTGCTCAACGGAGCCTTGTGGCGTTGAAGGGTCGACAGCGGCAACTATGCAGCTGGCGGAGGGGGCGGACGGACCCACATACCTAACGAGGTCTTATTTTGGGATTATAACGACATGGATATTTTGCTGCGCAATTCTTCTACTTCGGCCAGCGCTTTCTCCAAGTCCGCGACGTGTTCACTCAATGCGCTTTGCAAATTCAAGACCCGCATACCGACATGAATGCGGGCGTGCAATTCGTTCTTGTCGAATGGTTTTACCAGGTAATCATCGGCTCCGCTCTCAAGCGCTTCCACCAGGTCATTTTTTCCTGCGCGCACTGTCAGCAGGATAATATGCACCGGCTTTCCGATCTGCCGGACACGCCGGCATACCTCCAAGCCGTCCATTCCAGGCATCATCCAATCAAGAATCGCGACAACCGGGCCTTTTTCCGCCCGAATCGCAGCCATCGCTTCATGTCCGTCCTGGGTTACAACGGTGTGAAAGCCCCACTGCCTTAAGGTTGCGGAAACTACCTCGCGCGAAACGGAATCGTCGTCTGCGACGACAACGGTAACTGTTTTGTCAAAGCGCGCTGCAATCGCTCCACTTGGGCTGGGAGCAGAGCCTTCCCAGAGCGGTTTGAATGGTATCAAGCCGGGTTCGGGTCCAACCGCGGCAGACGCTGGTTCGTTAGTCTCTTGACTAGACGAGGGCCTGAGGTCGTTTTGTGTTGTTTTCATAAAAATGTTGTTCGGGCCCGGCTTCCGCGGTCTGAGGTTCGTTAATATTGTCTCCGCGGCCGGCTGCGATTGGAAACGATTGGGCTTTTTCTTTGAAGAGCCAGGTTAAGGCCTTCACCACGAGTTCGACCGGAAGAAACGGCTTGGAGATGAAATCTTTCCCGCCGGTCAAAACTGCCCGCGCCCGGCTCTCGAAATCAGAATGGCACGTAACAAACACCACCGGCGTAGTGCTATTCGTCGCCATTTTTTGGATGCTGGCACAGAGATCCAAGCCGCTTAGCCCCGGCATCTCGACGTCGAGAAAGATGAGATCGAAATGCGTTTCCTTCAGGACGACCTCGGCCGCGATCGAATCTTCCAGGCAAACGGCCTCAAGATTGGCTTTTTCGAGAGCGGATCCGATCGCCTCGCGTGAAATGATTTCGTCGTCCACCACCAGGATCGCGGGCGATGCCGAGACTTCCGATTCAGACGGTCTCGTCGGGTGATCGAATAATTCAGCCAGGCGATCGATGGCTTGCGCGATCGTTCGAGTGGTCGACGAAGTGATGATCGCGGGCCTTGCGTGTAGTTGCAGGAGCAGCGCTTCCAAAGCCCCGGACAACTGCGCAATTTTGCGAAATCCGCCGACGCCGGCCGCTCCTGCCAGACCTCGAGCCTGGCGATACATTTCGTAAAGTTCCGTCAGGCGCAGGTCGTCATTCCGGGCGGCGACGAAAGCGCCATAAACAGCACGCAATCCGCCGAATCTTCGTGGCACCGCGGCACAAAAGTCCGCAACCAGGTTTGCCTGGTCCTCTTCCTCAAATGGTTCCGACAAGGTTCTATGCGGTGTCGGAGTGATATTGAGAACTTCCCTAATGGTTTCGACCATCTGACGTGGCGTACAATCACTTTTGTTGACGCATTTGGTCGCGCCCGCCTCCACCGCGGCCTTAATCAAACCGGGCACATACGCATTCGAGAAAACGATAACTGGTAATGCGTCGACGCCGGACAGCAGGCGGATGGTCTTGAGAAGTTCTACTCCGTCCATTCCTGGCAGCGATAAGTCGAGAATCACGAGATCAACGGGCTCTATCTCGAGTTTTACGAGGGCGCTTTCACCAGTATTGGCGATATCCACTTCGAATCGTTCGTGCTGCAATGTGCTTTGGTAGATGCTCGCGACGGCCTGATCATCGTCCACGATCAGAATCTTTTTGTGCTTCCTCGGAGTATAAATTCTCTTCATTAAGATTAGGAATCGCCTGGGATGGTTTGAAGAAATTGATCGAACGCGCTTTGGACCCGAGGGAATTTGTCGCGAACCTTGTCGTATAGCACGTTGGCCTGGGAGAGGTCGCCCTCGTGGGAAATTCGCTCTAGTTCCCGCAACGGCTGTGTGAACGCCTGCACGCCACACGACACGCTGGATCCAACCAGCTTGTGGGCGAGGCGAGCGACATCACTGCTTGAATTGGTTCGAATGGCTGCGTCAAGGTCATCCAGCATCGGAGCGGCTTGAGTCAAATACAGGCCAATCAGTCGCCGCAGCATGGCGGGCTCATTATCCGTGATATCCCGCAAGACATCGATATCCACGAGCGGTCCTTCGGCCGAAGACCCATTCGACGCGGCCGGAGACCGCTCCTTGCCGAACGACGCCGGGGCTGGGCGCCGCCGCGCTGACGGACGAATTAGTCTCCATTACCCAACTTCGCTCCAGTGCGGCTTTGAGCTCGTTCTGGCGCACCGGCTTACTTAGATAATCATTCATCCCAGCGGTGATGCATTTTTCACGGTCGCCTTGCATCGCATTGGCTGTCATGGCGATGATATAAATGGGTGCCTTCCAATCGAAGGGCGCGTTTCGCTTCTGCTCGAGTTGCCGGATGCGCCGAGTCGCTTCATAGCCATCGAGTTCCGGCATCTGGCAATCCATTAAAACGACGTCGTAGCGAACACGTTTCAGTGCTTCCAATACTTCGGCGCCGTTCACCACAGCGTCTGCGCGATAGCCAAGCTTGCGCAATAATCCCTGGGCAACCTCTTGGTTTACGATGTTGTCTTCTGCCAGGAGGATGCGCATTTCTACGTCCCGCCGCGGGTGAAACTACTGCCGCTGAAACTTTCTTGCGCTCACCGGCCGGTGGGGAATTACCTCCGCCCATCAGATTGGCCAGGCAATCAAAGAGGAGGCGATTGTCTGATTGGTTTCACGAGCCAATCGTCGATGCCCGCAAGTTTCATTTCTTCAGCGTTAAGCCGCTCGCTTATAGCAGACAAGAGCACGAGCCGGACCTCGGACAAACTCCGCTCCGTCCTGATGCTTTTCGCTAATACCAATCCATCTGTTCCGGGCATGTGCAGGTCGAATAAAACCACTTGGTAGGGGTCTCCCGAAGCGGACGCGCTCTTCAATGTAGCAAGCGCCTCGGCGGCATTTGTCGCGGCGGTGCTTCGCATCTTCCACGCCTGCGTTTGTCTCAACAAAATTTGCCGATTGCTTTCATTGTCGTCCACAATGAGGACATGCAAATCGATCAGGTCCTTTCGAATCACAGGTGCAGTCCCGGCTCCGGGCTGCATGTCCAGCCTGGCGGTGAACCAGAAAGTGGATCCTTGGTCAGGCGCGCTTTCGACTCCGATTTGACCGTCCATGATCTCAACCAGCTGCTTGGAAATAGCGAGACCCAATCCCGTGCCGCCATATTTCCTGGTGGTGGAACTGTCTCCCTGATCGAAGGGCTGAAAGAGCCGCCTTTGCGCATCCGACGGGAATACCAATCCCCGTATCCTTCACCTCAAAGCGTAGAACCGCCTGCCCATCCGTCTTACTTTCCAGTGACACCTTGACCACCACTTCGCCGCGTTCGGTGAACTTGATGGCGTTGCTAACGAGATTAGTCAGGACCTGACGCAAGCGACCGGGATCGCCACGAAGCCGCGTCGGGACGTTGGATTCGAGAAGGGATGCCAGTTCTAGATCCTTCACTTGCGCTCGATGCGCGAGTAATTCCAGGCAACCCTCAATCGCCTCATGCAAATCAAAATCAAGCGTCTCAAAGACCAGTTTGCCAGCCTCGATCTTCGAGAAATCGAGAATGTCATTGATGATCGACAACAAGCGATTCGCCGCTTTTCGAGATCCCTTCGGCGCGGTGGCGCTGCTCGTCGGAAAGCTCAGAATCGAGTAACAAATTAGTCATGCCGATGACGCCGTTCATGGGCGTGCGAATTTCGTGACTCATCTTTGCCAGAAATTCGCTCTTGGCTTGCGTCGCCGCCTCCGCTGCTTCCTTGGCCTTTAATAGTTCTTCCGCCGCTCGCTTTCGCAAGGTGACGTCTTTCGCTACGCCGAGAAATCCGGTGAGTTGGTTGTTGGCGTCGCGCAAAGTCGTCACTACCAGACTAACAGTTAGTTGACTGCCGTCCTTGCGGACGTAGGTCCACTCGCGTTCCTCGGTCTTGCCCTGGCGCGCGTACTCGACAAAGACATCGAAGTCCGAGAAAGGCCGACTAAATAGATCGGTCAGCTCTCGTTTTCGTGATGCAACCTCGGAATTCAGGTGAATGATTGCCGGCGTTTGCTTGCCGACGATATCTTCGGCGCTGTAACCAAGCATCTCCTCCGCGCCCGAATTGAAAACCGTGATGAGCCCTTCGGTGTCCGTTGCAATGATGGAAACTTGCGTGGCCGCGTCGAGCACCGACTGAAGTTTTCCTTTCGCGTCCGCCAATTCGATCGTCCGTTCGATCACCCGCTTTTCGAGATTCGCGTGTGCTTCCCGCAACGCTTCCTGCGCACGTTTGTAGTCGTCAATGTCGGTGGACGTTCCGACCCATTGCACAATGTCTTCCTTTTCGTTGCGCATCGGAAAGGCGCGCCCGAGATGCCAGCGATAAGCGCCGTCCGCCGCGCGCTTGAAACGATACTCCACCTCGTAATCGCACCCTGTTTTGAGAGATTTGGTCCACTGCTCGACGCAGTTTTCCAGATCGTCCGGATGAACCACCGGCTGCCAGCCCCAATCCTTGGTTTCCTCGAACGTCATACCAGAGTAATCGTACCAGCGCTGATTGAAGTAATCCAAATTCCCGTCAGGTTTGGAGCTCCACATCATCTGAGGCATTGTGTCTGCCAGGAAACGGTAACGGTGCTCGCTTTCTTCGAGCTTCGTTGTGCGAGACCATTAGTTCCTCCTCCGCCTGCTTCCGTTCCGTGATATCGGCGCGGATGGCCACATACCGATTTGGTTTTCCCTTCTCATCCAAAAAGGGAACGATGGTTGTATCCACCCAGTAGAAGGATCCATCCTTGGCCCGGTTCTTTACTTCACCCTTCCAGACGTTGCCGTCGGCTATCGTCTTCCAAAGATTCCGGAAAAATTCCTTCGAGTGATGGCCGGAATTAATAATGTGATGATCCTGCCCGAGGAGTTCTTCGCGCGAGTACTGAGAGATGGCGCAAAACTTGTCGTTAACGAAAATGATTTTTCCCTGCGGATCGGTGAAGGCAACAATGGCATGCTCATCGAGCGCGGCCTTCACGTAATTTAGCTCCTTCGTGCGCGCTTCGACTTGTTCCTGCAATTCATCGTGCGCCCGGCGGAGTTTTTCGTCACTCTCCCGTAAGGCCTGCTCCGACCGCTTGCGTTCCGTGATATCGCGAAAGGTCCAGATTCGACCGTAGTGTTTCCCGCTCTTGTCTCGGACGGGCGACGAGTATCTATCGAGAAACGAACCGTCAATCAGTTCGATTTCGTCACGGCCGATTTCGTCGGGGTGGGAGTAAAGGTCGCTGACTCTCTCGATAAACTCCTTGGGATTTTTTGTCTGATTCACGCACCAGCTCAAGCGTTTCCCGGTCGTCCGCATCTTCGGCAACGTTCGGAGGAATTTTCCAGATGGTGTTGAATCGCTCGTTTCTTAAAATCTGTTTACCCTGTTCATCCACCACCAATATGCCGTCGAGGCCCGAGTCGACCTGGGCCTGGAGCAAGGCGGTTTTCCAATGTAATTCTTTCTCCGCTCGCTTTCGTTCGGTGATGTCACGCGAAACCGTGTAGAAGATGTCAACTTCTCCGTTGGCGGCTTTCTGGGCCAGAAGTGTCATCAAGACCGGGATCTCGCGACCGTCCCGGCTCAGAAACGCGCCCTCGCCCTCCCATAAGCCATCATGTATAGCCGCGGGCATGATGACTTCAGCGAAACGTTTGTTCATCCAAGCCGGATGCACATCACTGATCTTGACCTTTCCTATGTCCTCGTCTTCCCCAATTCCGCACATCCTCCGGCCCTGCTTGTTGATGTACTTGATCTGAGCGGTTTTCGGATCGGCGTAGCCAATAAAGTCCGGGCTGGCCTCAACGAGGGCAGCCAACCGCTCGCGCTGCGCTTCGGTTCGCTTGTGCTCGGTGATGTCGCGCGCCACTTTGGACACGCCAATCACCTGGCCGGTGGTATCCTTGATCGGTGATGCCGTGACCGAGACATCAATCAGCCGTCCGTCCTTGGTTTGTCGTAACGTCTCAAACCTTTCCACATTTTCGCCATGCCTGACTTTCTCCTTGATTCTATCTTCCTCGTCCTGCCGGTCGGTGGGAATCAGCCGCATGATTGAAGCCCCCATCATCTCGCTGGCCTCATAACCGAAAATCTCTTCCGCACCTTTATTCCAACTTGTGATGATGCCGTTCAGGTCTTTACCGATAATGGCGTCGCCCGAAGATTCGACAATCGCCGCCAGCCGGCTTAAAGCCATTTCCGCCTGCTTGCGCTCGGTTATGTCCATCATCGCTCCCGCCATGCGCAGCGGTTTCCCTTCGCTGTCGCGGACAACGTAACCGCGATCGAAAACAAAAGCGTAGCAGCCATCGGCGCAGCGGAAGCGGTATTCGCTCGACCACGATTCGTCGCGCGTGGCAAAGAACTTGTGGAGGCTGCTCATCACCTCAGCGCGATCATCGGGATGAATGCCGTTCATCCAGAATTCCCTGGAGGGATCGAACTCCCCGGCCTGATAGCCAAACAGTGTCCCCAGCGATTCGCTGAATGAAATTGTGTTGGCGATTATGTCCCAATCCCAAATCGCGTCGTCGGTCGCGCGGGCCACAAGTCGAAACCGTTCTTCGCTCTCCCCGAGTGCCCGTTCTGTCTTTTTTCGGTCCGTGATGTCCTGCGCCGTGCCCAGGATCTGCCAGGCGATGCCATTCGGGCGGCGGTTGAAGACGGTCTCGCGCGCCCAGATCCAGTGCCAGTCGCCGCTGGCGTGTTTCACGCGATACTCGATATCGAGAACGCGACTGTCCGTCACCTCCGCAAAACGCCCGAGGTGCTGTTCGATCCGTGGCAGATCCTCGGGATGTATGATCGTCGGAACGATGTTGTCGCCGAGCTCGAGAATCTGCGTCTGCGAATAGCCGAGAAACTCCCCGAGGCTGCGGTTCGAGTAGGCGTTCCTGCGGGTTTCGAGATCGAAGAGATAGATGATGCTCGTCGAGTTCTCCGCGATGCTCTCCGCGAAATGCTTGCTCTCACGCAGCGCCTCTTCCGCTTGCTTTCGCTCGGAATTCTCTGCCTGCAAGGCTTCATTGGCTCTTGCGAGTTCAGCCGTGCGTTCTTCGACTCGCACCTCCAATTCTGAATGCGCCTTGCGTAGATTTTCCTCCGCTTCTCCGCGTCGGTTGACGCTATCTAACAGTTGGGCGCGCCATCGCCGCACGCCGCGCGCTGCGCAGAACCAGGCCACAAACGATGTCCCACCGACAGCCGCAGCCCCGATTAGTAAGAGTAAGTCAAAGCGTTGGTCGTGCTGGAAATTTTCATCAAATTCGCGCCTGACTTGGTCGACGAACGACAGCGTTCCTTCAGCATAGATTTGTTTCTGCCTTTCATATTCGGGACTGAACAAGACTGAATGCGCCTCCTCCTTGCGACCGGCGCGAACCAAACCAAAAGCGCGGTTTTCCATTTCCACCAACTTGATGTTTGCCGCATTCGTCTTGGTCGCGGCTTTGATGTCGGAGGAGGTGGCGCCAATTCTGATTATTTCCTTGATCGCGGCGTCTAATTGCGGTTCGAAATGATGATAGCGCTCTTCCAACCGCGAATCTCCCGTTGTCGCTGCCATGCGCGCAGACATGGTCAACACCTCGTCCAGATGGACGATGACACCTCGGAGTTCCTCGATTCGCGACAGCCGGTCTCTGAACATTTTCGTATCGCGACGCGCATCGAAAATATTCCAGCCAAACCCGGCGAAAGCTATGATCGTCAGGAGACAAGCAACGGTGAGAAGCCTGATCGGAAAATGGATGGAAGTCATCGCATCAACGCGGGTTATGTTTGGTTGGGTTTCCACGGTTCCTTAAGGCTGAGTTAGTCGTAGCTCGCAGGACGCTTTCGCATCGGCGCAGTGCCTTCGTCAGGGCGCGCGTTCATAAGTTGTCGTGCCGGCCGGGTCGTTTAGACCCTGTGCAATAACGTTCTCCCCAGAATTCCGGATGCGACTGGGCGGAGGCATGATTGCGAAAGACGCCAGGCTGATTCATGGCAGTCGGTGTAAGCCTGCGCTAGCAGCCGGCTGTAGCCCAGAACTGGTGCCTGCCTCTGAAACCTCAGACGTTGCTTTCGATTCTTACCGCATCTTGTTAAAGCACATTTCAGTCCGCTCCATCGGATAGATGAAAGTCTCTGTCTGCTTGAGTTGAACGCGCTATCGCGAGAAGCCGGTTTGCGGGCAAGCGACAGGAGGCGACGCGGTCAGGGTTTCATTTCAGGGCCTGCACAAAGTCCACAAAGTCTCACGAAGAATGAGAGAGCTTTCCTCAAACCCTCCATGCCCTTGGTGGCCTTCGTGCGAGGCTCTTCCCGCAATCGACGCCCGCCGGGCGGTGGCCCGTCTTTCGTTAGGCTGTACTGACCGGCTCCGCCGGCGCGGCTGCCGGCGTGGCGGCACGGCGGTTGTTGAGGAAATCGGCGATCTGTTGCACGCGCTCTCCGCGGCCGCGTTCGAAAAGGAAAACGGCGTTCGTCCCTTTCCCATCTTCGCTCGGCGAGAACCAGATTTTCCGAGAGGAACTTCGGCTCCCGCGTCGCGACGCAGCCAGAGATGGGGATGCTCTGGGCCTTCGCTCGCCAGCCGCGGCGGGCGAGAAAGAGGAGCTTGGCCGGGTCCTCGTTCGTCGCCACTAGCAGGCCCGAGGCATTCGCCGGGATGCCGCGGACTCGCTTGCTGATGCAGGGCACCGCCCAGGCGACCGTTTCGCCTAACAAGTTCTCGCGGGCAAAAGCGGAAGCGTAGGGTGACGGCAGCTTGCCCGGCAGCTCACCAGCCGCTTCGGCATCGGCCGGGCCGTTTAGTTTCTTCCAGATAAGCCAGAGCTTCACCCGGACCGCGCGGAAAATTTTCGGCGCGAAATAAAGGATGATCGAGAGAAGGAGGACAAAAATGCCGAGCGCGAGGGCGGGGTTGTAGTGAATGAGGGCGAGTCCGCCGATGACTGCGCGATCTTCCAGGAGACTGAGCCCGACATTGGAGAACGGCTCCGGCGAAGCGTTCGCGACGAGGCGGGTGGAAGCTTTGGCCGAATGAGTGACGAGGCTCGCGCCGCCCGCCGCGAGCGCGATCGCGAGATCAAAAACCGGCGTGGTTTGCCCGAGCACGCGGATTGCGAGGAGCGCACCGCCGATTGGCCGAATGATCGTGTGGACGGTGTCCCAGGCAGAATCGACCCACGGGATTTTATCGGCGAAAAACTCGACGACGTAGAGCGTGCCGGAGATCCAGAGGATGATGGGATGGGCGAGGAGAGCGAGCGATTGGTATTCGGGCGCGAGGACGATCCAGTGCAGATGAATCGCCAGGCCGGTGACGAAGACCGTGAGATAAAGATTGAGGCCCGCGAGGCAGGCGAGCCCGAGCGCGACGCCAAGCAACTTCAGCTGATCCACAGAGGAATTATGCGGGCGGCAGAGAGCGAAGTCACGCGCTTTCGGTTTGCGAGGCGGGCGCAGCGCTGATAACTCCAGCGCATGCTCGACATTCGTCTCATTCGGGAAAAGCCCGACTTTGTGAAAAGCCGGCTGGCGACCCGCGGAGGCGACGACGCGGCCCGGATCGACGAAGTGCTCGCGGTCGATGGGGAACGGCGCAAGCTCGAGACCGTCCTGCAGCAATGCAACGCGGACCGGAAACGCCTGAGCAAGGAGATCGGCGGCGCGCGCGGCCGGGGCGAGGATTCCGCCGAGCTGGAGGAACGCGTGCGCAAGATCGGCGACGAGATTGCGGAACTCGTTAGGCAAACCGCGGTGACGGAAGAGCGGCAGCGCGATCTGCTCCTCAACATTCCTAATCTGCCGCACGCCAACGCGCCGGTCGGAAGCACCGCGGCCGATAACCCGGTCGTGCGCAGCTGGGGCGAGAAGCCGGAGCTGCCTGGGCCGGTCCTTGATCACGTCGCGCTCGGCGCGAAACTGAAACTTTTCGATGCCGAGCGGGCGACGAAGTTGAGCGGGAGCGGCTTCATCTGTTTCACCGGCGCGGGAGCGCGATTGGAGCGGGCCCTGATTCAATTCATGCTCGATCTGCACACGCGGGAACACGGCTATCTCGAAGTCAGCCCACCTTTCCTCGTTAGGCGGGATTGCATGGTCGGGACGACGCAATTGCCGAAGTTTGAAGAGGACATGTACGGACTGGAGGACGGCGCCATGTTTCTCGCTCCGACCGCGGAAGTGCCGGTGACCAATTTGCATCGGGAAGAGATCCTGACGGCCGCGGAGCTGCCGAAAAAATACGTCGCTTACACACCCTGTTTCCGGCGCGAAGCCGGGTCGGCCGGGCGCGAGACGCGCGGGATCATTCGCGTCCATCAGTTCGACAAGGTGGAGCTGGTCAAAATCACCGCGCCGGAAAATTCGTATGCCGAACACGACGCCCTCACGGCCGACGCGGAGCGCGTGCTGCAATCGTTAGGCCTGCATTATCAGGTGATCGAGCTGTGCACCGGCGACCTCGGCTTTGGCTCGGCCAAGACCTACGATCTGGAGGTCTGGTCGCCGGGACAGAACGCCTATCTGGAAGTTTCGAGCTGCTCGAATTTCGAAGATTTCCAGGCGCGCCGGATGAATCTCCGTTTCAAGGACGCAGAGGGGAAAAATCGCTTCTGCCACACCCTGAACGGCTCGGGCACGGCCTTGCCCCGGCTCTTCGCCGCCTTGATCGAAGCGAACCAGCAACCGGATGGATCGGTCCGCATCCCGGACAAGCTGCAGCCGTATTTTGGGGCGAAGGAAATCCGTTAGGCGGAAGTCCCCCTCCGGGGAGGACGGGGTGTTACCCCGTCGCACTTGGGCGAGTCTCGCCCAGGGCCTCTTTGCGCAGAGCGCAACCGCTTGAGTCAGCTTTTCGTCAGGCAACATTCTGCGCAGTTCGGCGGAGACTCCGCCGAACGACGGGGTAACACCCCGTCCTTCCCGGAAATTGGACCGCACCGTTAAGATGGGCCAATTCGTTAGGCAGATGGCGGCGCCTCGCCGAAGAGATCGAGCTGGCCGCGTTCGTTAGGGGCGGTTTCCTCCGCGGCCGGAAGCGGCAGTTCGAAGCCGAGCCGTTCCGCCAGGCGCCCGCAGGTGGCGGGCGCGAAACCTTCGTAGTGGTTGTTCACGAAAGTCCAGACGCTCCGGATTTCGTCGAGATGCCGCTGAATGCGCAGGGCCCAGCTGTCGAGGGCCGCTTCCCGTTTCCAGAGCAACTTGTCGTAACGATGGAGGCGCTTGCCGTCTTCGCCGTACTTCGTGAGGGCGTGGCCGAGGAGGCGCAGGTAAATGAAATCGGTCGTGAGCGGCTGGAACTCGAACGGCGCCAGATTGCGTTCGTTGAGCGGGCTCATGTCCGACCAGACCCAGCAGAGCCGATGTTTTTGCAGGAGGCGGATGAATTGCGGCCGATGCCAGCCGGGATGCCGAAACTCGACCGCGAAACGGAAATCGTCCGGCAGTTGCGCGACGAAATCGCGGAAAGCGGTCTTCTCGTCTTTCGGCCCGAAGGAGGGCGGGAGTTGGATGAGGACGACCTGCAATTTCGCTGCGAGCGGCTCGAGGGCGCGAAGAAAAGCGAGCAACTCCGTCCGGCAATCATGCAAGCGGCGTTCGTGGGTGAGTTCTCTCGGCAATTTGCAGGCGAAGCGAAATTGCGCCGGCGTCATCTCGATCCAGCGGCGCGCGACCGCTTCGGCGGGGGCGCTGTAAAAGGTCGAATC
This sequence comes from uncultured Verrucomicrobiae bacterium, assembly GCA_963792775.1. Classification (GTDB taxonomy): domain Bacteria; phylum Verrucomicrobiota; class Verrucomicrobiia; order Chthoniobacterales; family UBA10450; genus Palsa-1392. The sequence goes on from CAWBXU010000001.1 coordinate 167,051, forward strand.
GATCTCGACCGCAGGAAAATAGCGGGCGTAAAACTCCAGCCAGCGGTTCGAGGGCGAATCCTTCGGGTAGAGCGGCCCGCTCCATTCGTCGAAGCTCCAGGCGCAAGTCCCGATGCGGATTTTTTGCTGCTCGTTAAGGTTCAAAATTATCTATGGGATCCCCTCTCTCTTCGTGCTCTTACTCGTGATCGATCCCCTGTCCGATGCGATTACGAACGCGAGGCCCGCGCGGGTTGTAAGCCTATCGGATAAGAGGGAGCGAGCGCGCTTTTTCCGAGGGCTGGTCAGCTTGACGGGGCAGACATCGTTCATTACCCTCCCCATCCCAATGAGCTATCGATTTCGCTTTTTGATTTTGCTCGCCGCGGCCGCGGTGGCGTTTCCGCAGCGAAGTCCCGCCCCCGTGGTCTTTAAGCCGAACGCGAAGGTGAAATATCGGGCGCCGGGCGAGGAGGAAATCAACGGCAACGCCGAGGAACTCTGGGCGAAAGGCCAGCAGGCGGAGAAAGAGGGAAATCCCGCGCGCGCGATCAAGGCTTATCGCAGTCTGGTGAAGCATTATCGCTATTCGCGGCACGCGGCCGACGCGCTTTTTCTCGCTTCGAAATTGACCGAAGAAAAAGGCGATCTCGTTGTGGCCGCGCGGAATTATCGGGCGTTGATGGAGTACTATCCCAAGAGCGAGCATTTTGCGGAGGCGATTGAGTCGCAGTTCCGCATCGGCGAGCTCTACGTCAACGGCAAGAAAATCAAAGTCCTCGGCATTCCGCTGGCCAGCTCGATGGACACGGCGGTGGAGATTTTCGCTGCGATCGTGCGGAGCGCGCCTTTCGGGCGATACACCGCGCGAGCGCAGTTTGATATCGGTCGCGCGCGGGAGAAGCAGGGCGCCGGCGATCTCGCCATCGCCGCCTATCAGGCCGTGGTGGAGAAATTCCCTAACGATCCCCTGGCGGTCGATGCGCAATATCAGATCGGCTACATCTGGTTGAAGGCGGCGCGCGGCGGCAGCTACGATCCGAATGCCACGCAGGAGGCCCGAACGGCTTTCCAGGATTTTCTCTTCCGCTTCCCGAAGAGCGAGAAAGCGCCGCAGGCCCAGGAAAATCTGCGCCAGCTCGACAGCCGTCAGGTCCACAATTCGCTCGAAGTCGCGACGTATTACGACAAGCACAAAAACTATCGCGCGGCCGTCATCTACTACAACGAGGTGATCAAGGAGCAGCCCAATTCGCCGGCCAGCGTGGCGGCGAAAACTCGGATCGATCAGTTGCGCAAAAAGGTGGGTGACGCCGCTCTCCAATCGGCCGCCACCCTGGCCGAGAAAGAAGCGGCCAAACATCCCAAGAAGCCCATCGCGCAGCTCGCGCCGGCTCCGCCGCCGCCTGCTTCCGAAGACCGGGAACCGTCCCGGCCGGAGATGCGGACTGATCCAAGCGAGCTCGCGCCGCTTCCGCCGGCAGCGGACTCCCTTCCGCCGCCGGCTGGGACCGAGGCGACTCCCGCGGTCGACCTCTCGGCCACGCCGGCGCCCTCGCCCGAGGCTTCGGCCACTCCGTAGGTGAGAACGCTCTGCGCCGCGGCGTTGCTCGTCTTTTCGTTAGGCGGGTGCGCCGGTTATCACATCGGGCCGGTGCAGCCTTATTATCTCCGCGCGGTCCACAGCATCGCCGTCCCCACTTTCAAGAACGGCACCCTCATCCCGCGCATCTCGGTCCTCGTCACCAGCACCGTGATCAAGCAATTCCAGCAGGACGGCACTTACCGCATCGCGACCGAGGAAAACGCCGACGCGATCCTGAAGGGCGAAATCGAAACGATCACACGCGCCCCTGCTCGTTCGGTTCGGGGCAACGTTCTGGCCACGACCGAGTTTAGTCTCACCATGCGGATTCGTTACAGCCTGACCGAACGCGGCACCGGCAAGGTGCTGGCCGCGCCCTCTGAAGTTTACGGAACGACCAGCTTTTTCGTCGGCGACGACATTACGACCGATGAGCGGCAGGCTCTTCCGCTCGCGGCTGAAGAGCTGGCCGTGCGACTCGTCAGCCAGCTGAGTGAAGGCTGGTAGGCCGTGAAGGGTGAAGCGCAGCTCTGGCAGATTCTTAACGACAAATTCGAGACTCTGCGGGCCGGCCAACGTCTCGACGAGGCAATCCGCATCGGCCAGACCGCGCTCGAGATTGCCTCGCGCATTTTTCCCGAGAACCATCCGTCGCTCGGACTGAGCTACGCCCGGCTCGGACAGCTTTTCGACCAGCAAGGCAACCGCGCCGAAGCCAAGCCCTACCTGCTCAAAGCCCTCCGGATCGCAGAGCGGGCCGAGCCTCCCGACCAGGCGGCGATTTATCGCCGGGCGCGCCGGCTGGCCTATCTCTGCGACGTCCTCGGCGAGCAGGAACAGGCGGTGGAGTTTTACGAGAAAGCGATCAAGGCCGGGAGCCAGCTCGACAATGTGCTGCACACCGAACTCGGGACTTTGCTCAACAATGTCGCGCTGATTTATCGCCGGAGCGGCCGGCAGCAGGCGGCGGAACCGTATTACCTCCACGCCCTCGACATTTACGAGAAACAGCTCGGCCCAAACCATCCCGATGTCGCCGCCGTCCTGAATAACCTCGGCGTCTTTTATACGAACGAACGGCGTTATCCCGAGGCGGAAGCGATGCATCGACGGGCCCTCGCCATTCGGACCAAGGCCCATCCCAAGGGGCACGCCGACATCGCGCAATCCAACTGCAACCTCGCGGTCGTTTACCATTCGCGCGGCGACTACGAGCAGGCCGGCGAACTCTATCGCGAATCGCTCGGCGTCTGGGAACAGCTCTCGGAGAGCCCGCCGGAAGACTACGAAATCGTAGCCTCGAACTATGCCGATCTCCTACGCTCGTTAGGCAAAGCGCGCAAGGCGGCCTCGATCGAATCGCGCGCCCGCAAGAAGCGCCGCCGCTAAATGAATCGCCGCTTGCGGTCGAGGCGGCGGCGGGCACTTTAGAGCCCGCTCGGCGCAACGCTCACGTGGCGGAATGGCAGACGCGTACGGCTCAGGACCGTATGGGGAAACCCGTGGAGGTTCGACTCCTCTCGTGAGCACGCCCTCGCCTCTCCCGCTGCCTACGCCGCCAACGGCGTTCCCTGAACGATTGTGCCTAACGACCAAATATCCCGCGCAGACCACCGCGCGATTCGGGCTTGGGCGCGAGTTGGGCGGGCCAGCATTCCACGATCTCGAGGGCGAGAAAACGGAAGAGCGAGAGACGCGCGAACTTGATGTCGAGCCGGAGGTTTTTCGAGATCTGGGCGATCGAACGGGTGCCGTTGAATTGCGACGCGAACTGCGCTTCGGCATCGGTCAGGCGCAGTTGCTGCACGCGCTCGTAGCCGTCGCGGGTATAAGCCGGGACGCAGGTGGGCTCGACCGAGGCTCTCCGGCCGAGCTCCTGATATTGCACGAAACGCAAGGTGCTCAGCGCCCATTGGTCGACGTTATCTTCGATCTGCGGAAGGTCGTTCGCGTAACCCGGCAAGTCCTGTTGCTCGAAAACAAAGCGCACCCGTTCGGCGGCCCAGAGCTGGGCGAACAATTTCTGGCCGTAATGATGCACGAGTTGCAGGCCCGGCTCCCGCAGAATGAGGCCGTCCTTCGCGAGGGTCAGGAAAAGCGGGCAACCGTTTTGCGTTTGCTCCGTGCGGGCGGCTTCGATGCGTTCCTTATCCACGTTCAGGAGAGTGACCGGGGCCTCCGGGCAGTAAAGATTCGGGTCGCGCGCCGTCACCACAATCACCCGGCCGTCCCGCGCGAGGAGTTCGACCGAAGGATGCGACCAGAAGGCCCGCAGCACGCCGGTTAATTTTTCGCGCGCGATGGTTTGTAACGCCCAATGAAGGGAGAAGAAGCTCGAGTCCCCGCAGAAATAGGCGTGGCTCGAATCCGGGAGTGCGGTGGGCTCGGCTTTTTTTGCGGGACTCTGAATGAGCTTTGGGCGACTGGGAGCAGGAGCAGGAGCAGGAGTGGAGGAGTAGGAGTCGGAGTGGGCGTGGGAGAAAGAGAAGTCGGGGCGGGGGTCGGAAGTTTCACGGGGATGGAGGTAGGAGGGGAGAATGGTTTCGTTTTTACCGGTTCAGGAACGGGTTTGGTGCTCGGTTTTTCTACCGCTTTGATCGGTCCCGGAGTCGAGATGATCGGGGGCACAAAAGGCTCGGCCTTTGGTTTCGGTTCGAAGCGAGCAGGCGGTTCATCCATCTTCTTTTCCTTCTTTTCGCCTAACGAACTCGGCGAGGCCGTCACCGCCGGGGCTTCCACTGGAGGCGTTTCCTTTTTCTCCTCGGTCGGTTTGGGCGGCGGGGTTATAGTTGGGGTGGTGGTTTTCGTTTCCGGCGTTGCGCCCTTGCTGGAGGGAAGATGTTTTTCCACCGCCGCGATGAGTGATTCGGAAGTGAACGGCTTGCTCAGGGCGCCGATCACGTTCGGAGTATCGCTCGCGTCGGGCTGCAGATCGGTTCCGAAGCCCGACATGTAAAGAACCGAAACCTTGGAAGTCGCGGGATCGGCCAGCAGTTTGCGGCAGACTTCATCGCCCTTCATGTCGGGCAGGACGTAATCAAGCAGGACCAGATCGGGCGAGTCCGTCCGGCAGACCCGCAACCCCTCCTCCGCCGTCGCCGCAGTCGCGACGTGGCAATGCTCTTCGGTCAGAATTTCCTTCACGAAACTGAGCAGCATCACGCTGTCGTCGATCACGAGGACTCGCCGCTTTGCAAACCCGCCGGGCGCTTTCGCCGGTTTCGTTTCGCGGGTTTCGTCGATCTTGCGCACGGCTTCCATTAGGAGCACCTGCCAATCGAGATCGATCGTGCGCGGCGGATTTTCCGGCACGGACACTTCGGAAATGAGCCCGCCTTTCCAATCCACAATTTCATCAAAAGCCGCGCGCCCTTCCAGGCCCGGGGCGGTCGCATGACGCACCTGACCATTCTCAAAATAAACCCGCGCTTTCTCTCCGCCCGGACTGGTGAACTCGAGCATCGAGGTCACTCCGCTGATGCATTTCAACTGGATGATGTCGGCGATGTGCAGGTCGCTCAGAGTCCCTTGAAAACGTTCACCCTCGGTGCTGCCGGCCGGGGCGAGAAGCGCTTCCGCCAAGACGATGAAATCGTTTCTCGGGAAAGGCTTTTCCAAGAAGTGCATCGCTCCCAGGCCGGCCACCGGATCGCGTTGTGCGGTAAAATGACTCGCGGTCAGGACAATGGCGCGCGCGTCCGGATGACTCGTGCGCAGGTCGTAGATGAACTCCTGGGCGCGGTCGTCGATGGCATCGACGTCAAGGACGAAGAGCTCCGGCTTTTGCTCGATCACGAGCTGCTGCGCCTCGGCGACAGAACGGGCGACCGCGCTCTTCGCGCCGGGGGCCGCTTCGCTCAACGCGGAGACGATATCGGCGCTGAGCTTTTCATCCGGCTCCAGGATCAGAACCTGAAATCCCTTAGGCGTATTGGCGGCAGATTGGTCGGCTTCGTTCACAATAGTAGACAAGGGATTACCTAACGAAGCGCTCCTCCGCAAGTCACGCTTGTCTCAGCCTAGCAATGCCCGATGCGCGCGAAATGAAAAGTATTTTTTCGCGCACTCCGTTTTCTGTCGCGCCTAATGGAGCAAAACGCGGGTTCCGCCACGGCATCGAGATGCCGCCCGGCGCTCGCGCAGCGCGAAACCCTCCCGCCCCTCGTCCGGGCGCCTAATGAGTATGCACGCCGGTCGTTACCGCATGCCCGTTATCGGTCCTCACGGTGGTCGAGCAGCTGGAGAAAGCCGCCAGCAGGAGGACGGCGCCGAGTGTGGAAAGAAGAATGGTTCGCATGATTTTGTTGGTTTGCTTGGTATTCGTAAATGAGGGGCCGTTTGAGCGTCCAGTGGTTTTGAAAAAATTTTAGGCCGCGGCAAAATGCGCCGCCAGTTCGCGCCGGCTGATCTTCCCCCGCTCGTTCAGTGGGAGCGCGTCGAGCAGAAAAATCCGCTTCGGCACCTGCCAACCGCTGAGCCGCGACCGACAGAATTCCAGAAGCGCCGCTTCATCTGTCTCCTTCTCCGCCACGACCACGCAGGCGACCACCTCCTCGTTGCGCAAGGCTGAGGCGCGACCGAAAACGACCGCCGCCCGCACGTCGACGTGGCCCAGGAGATGAGCTTCGACTTCCGCCGGGTTCACTTTTTTTCCGGCGACATTAATGACGTCCGAGAGCCGGCCCACGATGCGGACACCGTCCTTGTCGATCGTCACGAGATCGTCCGGATGGAAAAAGCCGTTACCCAATTTCTCCGGATCGGGTTGTGGAAAATAGCCGTCGCCCACCGCCGCGCTGCGCACGCGCAACTGCGTCGTATCCGCGTCCGGCTCGAGCGGTTGCAATTCCACACCCCGCAGGGCCGGCCCGACGAAACCCTCCGGCTCGGCCTTTCCCTCGCGATCGTAGCAGATGCCGCCGCACTCCGACGCGCCGTAGAAAGAATGAATCGTGCGCCCGAATTTCTCGCGAAAGGCATGCGCGACCGGGCGAGTGAGTGGAGCGCCGGCCGAAATGCAGAGGCGCAATTTCGGTAGCGCCGGTGGCTCCGCGATTTCGGCAAACGCCTGGTAAAACAACGGCATCCCCGGGAAGACGGTCGCCTCCGTTCGGGCCAGGTCGTCGAGCACGGCGCGCGGAATCCGATCTCGACTGATCGCCATCGGCACGCCGCGCACGAGCAACGGCGTGACCAGATTGCTGAAGCCGTAGGAATGCGAGAGCGGGATCACGGCAAAGTTCAGGTCGTCTCTCGTGATCCCCATCGAGTCGCAGATTTGCTCGGCGTCGGCCAGCAACTGCGCGCTGCGGAACCGGATCGCGCGCGGCGCCGCGGTCGTGCCGGAAGTGAGCTTTAACAAAACCGGCTGGCGCCCTTCCCAATCGATCCGGCCCTTTGTCTGGAGCCGCATGATTGGTGAATCCGGCGCCGTGACCAGCGCGGCCGCGCGACAGGTTTGCAAGGCGGAGGCGCGCTCCGCTTCGCTGACGGTTTGTTCCATGGGCAGGACGATCAATTGGCTCCGCAGACAGGCGAGAAAAAAGGCAGGCCAATGCGCGTGGTTTCCGATCTGCACCGCGACGATTTCCCCCGCTGCGAAATCCCGCAGGCCACTCTCCGCTTCATAGCGGCGGCTCAGCTCTTCGACCGCGCCGAATCGCAAAAGGACTCGCCCTTGCCGATCGTAAAGCGCCGGGTCCTCCCGGCGCCGGAGCAAAGTCTTCTCCCAGGCGGCCAGGAGCGGGTCGACGCGAGTCATCACTTGCGACAACGCCGCTTCGCGGCTACTTTGCTCGCTCTTTTTGACCTATGAAAACGGACATTCATCCTGACTACAACGAGACGGAAATTAGCTGCGCCTGCGGTGCGGTCTACCATACCCGCTCGACCCGGCGGGACATTAAAATCGGCATTTGCGCCGCCTGCCATCCGTTTTTCACCGGCGAACAGAAGTTCGTCGATACCGCCGGTCGCGTCGAGAAATTCGCGCGCCGCTACGGCAGCACCAAGGCTTCGCGCGCCGGCGTCGCCAAAAAAGCTTAGCTGATTTCGCCTAACGAACGGTGATTGCGCCTCGGCGCGCAGTCGCCGTTTTTGTTTATGGACTTCCAATCCCTCATCGACCGTAAGCGCGAGCGCTTCCAGCAACTGGAAAGCGACATCGCCGATCCGCAGCTTTTCGACAATCGCAAGCGGGCCAGCGACACCATGCGCGAGCACGCCGCGATCAAGGATTTGCTCGCGAAATGGCAGGAGCTCGAGACGACCCGGCGCCAGCTCGAAGACAACCGCGAGCTTGCCTCCGCCGAAGACGCCGACCTCGCCCAGATGGCGCAGGAGGAAATTCCGGCGTTGGAAAAACGCGTCGCCGAGATGGAATTTGCCGTGCAGATCGCGCTTCTCCCGCCCGATGAAAACGACGATCGCGACGCCATCGTGGAAATCCGTGCCGGCACGGGCGGGAGCGAGGCCGCGATTTTCGCGGCCGATCTTTACCGGATGTACAATCGTTATGCCGAAACCGCCGGGCTGAAAATCGAGGACTTGGAATCGAGTCCCTCGGAGCTCGGCGGTCTCAAGGAAACGATCTTCAAAATCTCCGGCGAATCGGTTTTCCGGAAGCTGCGTTACGAAAGCGGAGTGCATCGCGTGCAACGCGTTCCCGCGACCGAAGCGCAGGGCCGCATCCACACTTCCACCGCGACGGTCGCCGTTTTGCCGGAGGCCGAGGAAGTCGATTTCGAATTGAAACCGGAAGATCTGCGGATTGAAGTTTGCCGCGCCGGCGGACCCGGCGGTCAGGGCGTGAACACGACCGACTCGGCCGTGCAGGTCATGTACATTCCTACGGGCCGCATCGTTAGGTGCCAGGACGGGCGGAGCCAGCAGAAGAACAAGGAGAAAGCGCTCAGCATCCTGCGCGCGCGTTTGCTCGAGGACAAGCAGCGCGAAGAAGAGGCGAAATATTCCGCCACCCGCAAAAGTCAGATCGGCTCCGGCGGCCGCGAAGAAAAAATCCGAACCTACAATTTTCCGCAGAACCGAATCACCGATCACCGCATCGGCCTCACCCTCTACAATCTCGACCGCGTGATGGAAGGCGATCTCAACGAAATGATCAGTGCTCTCCAGCACGCCGATCTCGAGGACCGGTTGCAGGCGGCAGCTCCTTCGATTTAAGGCGACGGCCCTGGGGCGGATTCGACCGTGGCACCGAACATTCAGCCAGCGGTCGCGCAGCCACGCTCGCCTCGGGAGCGCATCACCGAACTCGACGGCTTGCGCGGAGTGCTCGCCTGGACGGTCGTGCTCAGCCACATCCTCTTCGTCTCCGGTGTCTTTCCCGAGATCGTTAGGCGCGTGCCCCCGTTTCAGGATTTGGCGGAATCGGCGGTCGACGTTTTCATGCTCCTGAGCGGATTCGCCATCACCCATGTCCTCATGTTGCGACCGCCTGTCTCGCGTTATTTCGTGCGCCGGGGTTTGCGGATCGTGCCGGCTTATTACGTCGCCTTGCTCGCGGGAATTTTTCTCAATGGCCTGCTCGCGGATAATCTGGGCCGGCTCCCGGCGGGAGCAATTCCGCCGGGCTATCTGCAAATCTGCGCCATCGGCAGCGAACGCCTTTGGCTCGACGCTCCCCTGCACTTTCTTTTTCTCCACGGCGCCTTCCCGGCTGCGACTCTTCCCGCATTGCCTTACACCCTCCTCGGAGTCGCCTGGAGTCTCTCGCTCGAAGTTCAGTTTTATCTCATCGCGCCGGCGCTCTTCGCGTTCTGCCGGCGCGGGTGGCCGGCGCGTGCGACGCTGGTCATCCTGGTGGCGATCGGCACGCTCTTCGCCGGGAAAATTATCGACGTTTTCTCCAACGCCTTCCTTCCGGCCAAAGCCGCCTACTTTCTCGTCGGCGGACTGAGCTTTTTTGCGGTCACGCGGCCTGCCCAGCCGTGGCGCGCATGGCTGGCGGTGCTCGCACCTTCGTTCATCCTCGCCCTTCTCTGGTGGCGCGGCACCGGCCGCCTGAACGAAGCGCTTCTCGGGCCGATCGTTTGGTGCGCGGTGCTCGTGGCGGTGCGCTTCGATCATTTCAGACTCTTGCGCGCGGGGCTCAACTCCCGGCCGCTGCAGTTGCTCGGGCGCATTTCCTACAGCACCTACCTTTTTCATGCCCCGGTGATTATTCTTCTGCAGGCCGCCATTTGGCGCTGGGTGAATCCTCCTTCCAGCAGCTCCCTCTTGCTCTGGACTGCCGCTGCCGCCATTCCCTGCACTTTCTTCATTTCCTGGATGTGCTGGCGGGGAATTGAACTCCCCTTTCAGCGCCTGGGTCGCGCCCGGCGGGAGGCCGTTACATGACCGTGCTCGAAGTCTTGCAATCGACGGCCGCGTATTTCCGAAAGCGCGCAATCGAGAGCCCGCGCCTCAACGCCGAACATCTCGTCGCGCATTCGTTAGGCAAGAAACGGATCGAGCTTTATCTCGACTTCGAGCGCCCGCTCTCCGAGCCCGAGCTGGCACCCCTCCGCGAACTCGTTAGGCGGCGCGGCCAGGGCGAGCCGCTCCAGCATTTGCTCGGCACGGTCGAATTTGCCGATCAGATTTTTGTCAGCGACAAACGCGCCCTCATCCCGCGGCCCGAAACCGAGCAGCTGGTCGAATACCTCTGCGACTTTTCCTGGCCGGCGCAGCCGCGCATGCTCGATGTCGGGACCGGCAGCGGCGTGATCGTGCTTTCGCTGGCCGCCCGTTTTCCCGAGGCCAGGCTGGAGGCGGTCGATATTTCCGAGGAGGCGCTCGCCCTCGCGCGCGAAAATGCGGCGCGCCTTGGGATCCCGGAGCGCATTCACTTTTCGTTAGGCCATCTTCTCGAAAAAGTGGAGGGCGTCTTCGACCTCATCGTGGCCAACCTCCCCTATGTGGCCGCGACCGAAGCGGCCGGGCTCGCGCCCGAAGTGCGGCACGATCCGCCCGTCGCCCTTTATGGCGGGACGGTGGGCGACGAATTGATTCGCGAACTGATCGGTTCCGCGCCCGCCCATCTTGCGCCTGGCGGTCTGCTCGCGCTCGAGATTGGCCACGATCAGTCTCCTGGGCTGACCGCCTTTCTCGCGCAGGAAAATTACCACGACATTACGGCCAAAAAAGATTATGCAGGGGCCGCACGTTTCCTCTTCGCACGGCATGGATAAAATTCTCATTCACGGCGGTCATCCGCTCTCCGGCTCGATCAAGATCAGCGGCTCGAAAAATTCGGCCCTGCCGATCATCGCCGCCACTTTGCTCACGCGCGAGCCGTGCGTTTTGCGGCGCGTTCCCGACCTGAGCGACACGAACTACATGCTTCAGATTTTGATGCATCTCGGGGCGGAGGTGGAGCGGGCCAGCGGCACCGTGACGGTGAAGGCGGAGAAGGTGGAATCGGTCGCGCCCTACGAAATCGTGCGCAAGATGCGGGCCTCGGTCTGCGTCCTCGGGCCATTGTTAGGCCGCTGCAAGGAGGCGACCGTTTCGCTCCCCGGTGGCTGCGTTATTGGCGATCGCCCGATCGACTTGCATCTCAAGGGTTTTGAAGCGCTCGGCGCGGCTGTGCGGGTGGAGAACGGCAACGTCAAGGTCTTCGCTCCGAAATTGACCGGCGCAGTCGTGAATCTCCGGGGAAAATTTGGGCCCACCGTCCTCGGCACGGATAACGTCATGATGGCGGCCGTGCTCGCTGAAGGAACGACCGTGATCGAAGGCGCCGCGACCGAACCCGAGGTCTGCGATCTGGCCGATTTCCTGAACAAGATGGGCGCGAAAATCGAAGGGGCCGGAACGCGCCGCATCATCATCGAAGGCGTGAAGGAATTGCACGGCGCCGAGCACGACATCATTCCCGACCGCATCGAGACAGGCACTTTCCTCGTCGCGGGCGCGATTTGCGGGAAAGGGATCACCCTGCGACGAGTCAATCCCGAGCATGTCACGGCGGTGATCACCGCTCTGACGGAATCGGGGTTCAAAGTCGAGAGCACCGCAGACACGATCTCGGTCTCGCCTAACGGCAGCGAGTTAAAACCGCTGGAACTGACAACTGATCCGTATCCCGGTTTCCCGACCGATATGCAGGCGCAAATGTGCGCGCTGCTTTCCACCACCGAGGGAATCAGCGTGATCACGGAGAACATTTTTCCGCAGCGCTATATGCACGTCGCGGAACTGAAGCGGATGGGCGCGCAGGTCCAGATCGAAGGGGCGAGCGCGATCATTCAGGGAGTCGAGCGATTGTTAGGCGCGCCCGTCATGGCGAGCGATCTGCGGGCCTCGGCCGCGCTCGTTCTCGCCGGGCTCAAGGCCGAAGGCGTGACCGAAGTGCGGCGCGTTTACCACATCGATCGCGGTTATGAACACCTCGACGAAAAGCTGAGCGAGCTTGGCGCGCACATCGAACGTGTGAAAGAATAACGGTATGGAAACGATCCCACCAACTACAACGGTCAGTTCCTCAAATATCCGCACCTGGTGCGTCCTCTGCCACGCCAGTGCTTTGCTCGGACTCTTCTTCCATTTTCTCGGCCACATCTTCGGCCCGCTCATCGTCTGGGTGCTGAAGCGAGGTGACGGCGCCGAGATCGACGCCCACGGCAAAGAGTCGCTCAACTTCCAGCTTTCGATGCTGATCTACGACGCGGTCGCGCTCATCCTCTGCATCGTGCTCATCGGGATTCCGATTCTGCTCCTGCTCTGGGTCCTGAACACCGTTCTCGTCATCGTCGCTTCGATCAAGGCGAGCGACGGCGAGCTCTATCGTTATCCCCTAACGATTCGGTTTATTAAGTAAAGGGATTCGTTAGGCAAAGGAACCGGCGCTGCCTGTAGACGCCTCCCTCTGGGAGGCGCGAGGGTAGGGTGAATGATTGAGAGCGGGCGACGCCGCTGCCCGCGTTTCGCAGAGCGAAACGTTTACAAGCGATCGATGAGGACGATTTCGCCGGCGTAAGGCCAGTCGTTCGCGTTCGCGGCGAGGCCGGCGCGGGCCGGATTCTCGCGCACGTAATCCCATTTTTGCGCATAGCTCTCGCCGCTCCGCAACAGGTGATCGAAGAAGCCGCGTTGCCAGATCGGATCCTGCGAGTCGGTCCTCGGCAATGCTCTCGCGAGCGTCCGTTTGAGAATTCCCATCCATTTGCCGAGATCGAATTCCTGCGACCCGGCGACGAAGAGATGCGCATGATCGGGCATGATCACGTAGCGACCGACCGCGATGTCGAAATCGGCGTGGGCTCGCTCTGCGAAAGTGATGAAGGCGTTGTGAAAGACGTCGTTCGCGAGCATTGGACGTTTTCGATAGGTGCAACAGGTCACGAAATAAACAGGCGCATCCACGTAAATGCGCTCGAGGCGCTGGGGCGAACGCGAGAATTTCATCGGGCCGATGTAGACGCCTCCCTCTGGGAGGCGTGAGCGCGATCATGCAAAACGACGCCGTCGCCTGCAAGCAGCGTTTGCCCCCGCGTTTCGCAGAGCAAAACGTCTACAGCGCACAGAGCGTTGCCATGTTCTCGATGTCTTCGCGCAGGTCTTTGCCTTTGGGCGTTTCCAGGACTTTCGGGATCTTGCGGAAACGCCGGTCGCGCATGATGACGCGAAACGCTTCCAGCCCGATCTGTCCTTTCCCGATGTGCTCGTGGCGATCGACTCGCGAGCCGCGCGCGGTTTTCGAATCGTTCACGTGCAGAGCGAGGATATTCTCCAGCCCGACGGCGAGCACGAGTTCGCGCAACGTCTTCCGGGTTCCCGCCGCACTCGTGAGGTCGTAGCCGGCGGCGAAGACGTGTGCGGTATCGAGACAGACGCCGAGCCGTTCGGGCTCTCGCACGCGCGCGAGGATGTAGGCGAGCTCCTCGAAGGTGTGACCGAGAGACGTGCCCTGGCCCGCCGTCGTCTCCAGTGCGAGGCGCGTCTTCACCTTCGGAATTCCGCGAAAGACCTGGTCGATCGACCGGATGATTTTCTTAAGTCCGGCTTCCTTGCCTGCGCCTAAATGCGCGCCCGGATGCAGGACGATGAACGGCAGTTCGAGTTGGTCCGCACGAGTCAGCTCTTCGGACAGCGCGCGCAGCGAGTTGGCGTGAAATTTAGGGTTCGTTGCCGCGAGATTGATCAAGTAATTCGCGTGCGCAAAAACCGCCTCGAGCTCCGGCCGTTGCGGATGATCGAGGAACGCTTTGATTTCGTTAGGCGCAAACGGCCGGGCGAACCATTGCATGTTGTTCTTCACGAAAATCTGCATCGCCGTGCTCTCGATCGAACGCGCCCGCTCGATCGCGCGATGCACTCCGCCGCCGATCGACATGTGCGCGCCTAACAATACGGATTTCGGAAGTCGGAATTCGGAAGGGACCTGCGGCGATCGATTATCGTTGCTTGGGCGCTTCTTCATTCCGCATTCCAAAATCCGCATTGGTCAGAACCGTTTCGGCTTCCATGTCGGTTTCGTTAGGCTACCGCTCCCGTGGTATTCGAAAAGCTGATAGAGCGGGGTGAGGAGCGCGCCGGGTCCGTTGGCGTCGATCCGGATATCGAAGTCGAGCTCGTTCTTGATGAAGTTGATGTCGCCGTGCCCGAGCATGGAAAAAAGCGCGCCGGAGACTTTCAGTTTGTCGGTATGAATGACGCCGGCGCGAATGGTGAATGGCGCCGTCGCCTCGTGCGCGACACTGTAGCCGGCGCCGGTGAAGACCTTGCTAAGCAAGACGGAAAGCGGCCCGAAAACCGGAATGGCAAAGACGTTGCCATTCCTGATCTCGACGTTGCCGGCGCCGTGCAGCGCCTCGCGTTCGGCGCCGTTGCCACCGAAATCGAGCTTGCCGTTGAGCGCGCCGCGCGACGTCTTGTATTTGAAGTAGAGGTCCGTCAGGCTGGGAAAATCGACCTGCTCGGCCGCGACCGTCGCGCTGTAGTGATGATCGTTCCGGGCCAGCGAAATGTCCGCGCTGCCGGTCACATTGCCGGAGAAAAGTGTCGCCTTGAGACCGAGAATTTGCAGCCGATCGTCAGTGAAGAGGAGCTGGCCCGCGATGTGATCGAAGGAGAGAACCTTGTCGATAAAAGTGTAGTCCATCCCGCCGGGCGCGGAGACGTCGAGCTGGAGATGGGTTTGCTTGCCGCCGCCGAGCTGGACGATGCCGTTGGCCGTGACGTGCGGGGTGTGGTGAAAGCGATAAGGCTTTACGTGCTCCCAGAATTTCGGCTCGATCCACATGATCGCTTCGCTCGGATCTAGCGTCGTCTCGACGTTCGTTAGGCGAATTTCCTTCTTCTTCGAATCGTAGCCGAAGGAACCAGTCCCCTCGCCTTCGCCGCGCCGAACCTTGAAGTTATTGAGCGTAAAAGCGCCATCGCCGAAATGAAGATCGCCGCTCGCTCCGTCCATCCGCACTCCGCGGAAACGCGCCGGGCCGAGAGCGAGCGTGCCTTCGCCGTGCCAGGTGGCCGGGCTGCGGCTCGTGCCGCGCAGGCTGACGCGAAGGTTGGGCGAGCGCAGCCATTCCCATTCGCTGAGAAATTTGGCCGCGTCGGGCGGGACGAGCGAGGCCAGCGCGCTCGGGGCCAGAGTGCTCTCGAGGTTGATCCGGAAATCGTTAGGCGCGTCGAGCAGGTCGACGTTGAGCTGGCCGGTGCGATGGCGCAGGCGCAGGTCGCGCAACATGGTGCGCGCGCCGTCCCAGGCGAAGTCGGCCGTGAGACCATCGAAGCTGATCTGTTTGTAGGTGAAATGATCGAGCGCGAACTTGCCGATGACTTCGAGTTGCTGGTGCGGCGCGCCGATCGTGGCCGAGCCGGAAGCTTCGATCAGAGGCGGCGTTTCCCAGGTGAAATCGTCCAGGAGGGTAGCGAGCCCGAAACTGCCTAACAATGGCTGGAGATCGACCGTCGAGCGTGCCTGGAAAGTGGCGCGGCCGTCGGCCCGGCTCCAGGTTGCAGTCGCGGAAAAGCGGCCAGCCGGGTCGCTCCATTCGAGCTGCGGAATGGTCAGAGTTTGCTCTTTCCATTCAGTCATGAGGTTGAGCTGGCGCGCTTGGTAGGTGGAGCGCACGACCTGACTGGCACGGAGAGTGGCCTCGACTCGCGCGTCCTCCAGTTGAGAAAGATCGCCGGCGAATTTTATCTGCAGCTCGGGCGTCGTTCCCGGATAGCGAAAGCCCTGCAGAAAAGTGACGAGCCGCTGCAAGAGTTGCAGCCGGCGCTTCTGTTCTTCCGCAGAATTTTTCGGCGACGGCCGGGCGTTTGGTCGCTGGATCAGCTGGCCAGTCGCGGAAATGCGGATGCCGCAGAAGAGGCCTTCTGCCTGGCTGACTTCGATCCGGTCCGGCGGAAAATAAACGTGCGCGCGAAAGCGCTGGAGCTCGGCATGGGTCACCTGGCCCTGCGCCGGCGGGAGCGGGATGGTGAGGTCGCCATTGCGGATATCGAGGGCGTTGAGAAAAGGCTGGTGCTGAAAGAGAGCGGCGTAGTTGATGTCGAGCGAGATCTCGCTCACGACCGCGAGGGTCTTTTCTCGTTTTTTGTAGTCGTAGATGCGGACGTCGCGCGCGATCAGGCCGCGAAAAGGATCGAGGGTGAGGCGGCGAACAGAAGCTTCGACGCCGCGTTTGTGCAGCTCTTCGACGACGAGGTTGCGCCAGTTC
The DNA here is from genome assembly GCA_963792775.1 of uncultured Verrucomicrobiae bacterium. Classification (GTDB taxonomy): domain Bacteria; phylum Verrucomicrobiota; class Verrucomicrobiia; order Chthoniobacterales; family UBA10450; genus Palsa-1392. The sequence continues at coordinate 183,287 of CAWBXU010000001.1, forward strand.
CGGCTAAACCCTTTCCGGGCCAGATACCAGCCGCCGAAGACGAGCCCGGCGAGAACCAGCACAATCGTTAGGCGAAAAAGAGCGCGCAGAGCGCGGCGCGCGCCCGAGGCGCGGAGCCGGCCGCGATGGAGGCGCGTGGGAGGGGGCTCGCGCGTGAGCGTGGAAGGCATGCTGATTTCTACGAGCGGCGATGGTGAATTCAAGCGCTGCCGTTTACTCGTGCTCGTGCTCCTAATCGTGCTCGTGCTCGGACGGAGACGATGACGAGCACGAGCACGAGTTGGGGGCTGGAAACTTCGCGTGATGCCGGGAGCTTTCCGTTTACACTCTCGGCTCAAACATGGCCATCTCCGATCTCCCGGCGCTGAACGCGTCGCTGAATTTCATCTCGACGGTTTTCCTCTCGTTAGCCTGGTTTTTTATCCGGCGCGGACATTGGCGACGGCACATGGTTTTCATGATCGTAGCTCTGATTTCCTCGACCGTTTTCCTCACCAGCTACCTCATTTATCATTATCACGTCGGGGAAAAATCGACCCACTTCACCGCGCCCGGCATCGTTAGGCCGATTTACTTTGCGATGCTCATCTCCCATATCCTGCTCGCCTTCGCGACGCTCCCGCTCGTCATCCTGACGCTCATCCCGGTCTTCCGCCGCCGCTGGGATAAACATCGCCGGATCGCGCGCTGGACGATGCCGATCTGGCTCTACGTCTCGGTCACCGGCGTGCTCGTTTATCTGATGCTCTATCGCTGGTTCCCGCCCGCCAGTGTTGCGCTCGGGCGGTAGTTGATGTTTGATCACTCACGCCGCACGAAGGCGGCAATTTATGGTGACGATCGCGACCTACAACGAGCCAGCCAAGGCCAAGCATCTTAAGGAAAAATTCAAAGAGGCCGGAGTAAAGGCCGACGTGAATAACGAAGCCAACCTCCAGACCTTCGCCTTCATGTCGAAGCCGCAGGCGAATGTAAAAGTAAAGGTGGAAGAGCAGGATTTCGAGCGCGCCCAGGCTCTGATGGTGGGATGGGAAGCGGCCGATCCCGACATCGGCGCGATCCGCTGCCCGCAATGCAATTCGCCCCGGGTCGAGTATCCGCAACTCACCCGCAAATTCCTTACTCCCGCGCTCGCCGGAATTCTTTTCGCGCTGAAAATTTTCCCGAAGGAATTCTACTGCCGGGATTGCCAGTTTACCTGGATGAACGAAGAAGCGCCGCCGCGCTATCGCTTTTGGAACCGGTTTTTTTCCGGGCCGGAGCGCCAGGGTTGAGCCGGCTTCGCTTTTCGCGGGGGAACGCGAGGTGCGGGCTCAAGTTGCGGCTACTCGTCCAGGAATAATTTCCGCGGCCGGCGCCACGATTCCTGCATGAAATGGCTCTTCGCTCTCCTTCTCGCTGTTGTCATCTTCGGTGGCGCGGCGCTTTTTAGTTACAAGATTTTCCTGCGTCCGGAAATCGTGATGCGGGAGGAACTAAAAGCCGGGGCCACGCCCCGCGATAGGCCGGACCTGAGCCTGCCGGAATTCCAGGCGGCCGCGAAATTGAAGGCGGAAGGCCGCCTCACGGAGGCGCGCGCCGCGCTGACCGCGTTCATCCAAAAATATCCAAGCGGCGCTCACGTCGGCGAAGCGCAGGATCTGCTCGGCGAAGTCAACACCAGCATCCTGCTCTCCGATTATCCCTCACCGGAAAAAGAGGAATACATCGTGCGCAGCGGCGACGTCCTCGCCCGGATCGCAGCCAAGCTCAAGTCGACCCCGGAATTGATCATGCGCACGAACAATCTCAGCGGCACAATGCTGCACATCGGCGACAAGCTGCTCATCTCGCGCCCGGAATTTTCCATCCTCCTCCAACGCGAGAAGAAGCTCCTTTATCTGCTCGATCACGACCGTTTTTTTAAGCGCTATCACATTCTGCACGAGAAACTGCCGGCCCGGCAGTCGCCCAAAATCAAGACCCGCGTCTCCGAGATCATGGCCTGGAAAGATGGCAAGCGGATTGGGATCGGGAGCCGGGATTTTCTCAGCAGCACGCGCTGGATTCGCCTCGCCACACCCGGCTATGTGGTCTACTCCGAGCCGGACGAATCCCACCAGGTCCTCGACGTGCCGCCGCCGGAGGATGGCCTCGGCCTGAGCGCGACCGATGTCGAGGAACTGAGCAGCCTTGTAAACACGAAAACGGCTGTCACCATTACTCCTTAGCGACCATGGATTCGCATCCGCTCGATTTCGAAAAACCGATCCTGGAATTGCAGCGGCGGCTGCAGGATCTCAAATCACATTCCGACAAACAGGACATCGATTTTGATTCCGAAGTCGAATCGATGGAACTGAAACTACGCGAGACGCGCCGCGAGATTTACGACAACCTGACCGCCTGGCAGCAGGTCCAGATCGCCCGCCACACGCAGCGACCGTTCGCCCTCAACTACGTCTCGCGCTGCTTCACCGAATGGGTAGAGCTGCACGGCGATCGCGTCTTCGGCGATGACAAAGCGATGCCCTGCGGCCTGGCCAAACTCGGCTCGCATCGCTGCGTCGTCATCACGCAGCAAAAGGGCCGCGACACGAAGGAAAACGTGAAGCGCAACTTCGGTTGCGCGTATCCGGAAGGTTATCGGAAGGCGCTCCGCATTATGCGGCTCGGGGAGAAATTCAACCTGCCGGTGATCGCGTTGATCGATACGCCGGGCGCCTTCCCGGGGATCGGCTCGGAAGAACGCCACATTGCCGAGGCGATCGCGGTCAATCTGCGCGAGATGATGATCCTGCGCGTCCCGATCATCGCCTGTGTAATTGGCGAAGGCGGTTCCGGTGGCGCGCTCGGGATCGGCGTGGCCGATAGCGTCCTCATTCTCGAGAACGCCTATTATTCTGTGATCAGTCCGGAAGCTTGCTCGGCGATTTTGTGGAAAGACCGGAAGCACGCCCCGGAAGCGGCCGAGGCGCTGAAATTAACCGCCGACGATCTCATGCGGCTCGGCGTCGTCGATGAAGTCGTGCCCGAACCGGAAGGCGGCGCGCATCGCGATCACGACCTCGCGGCGGCGAACCTGGGGACGGCTTTGCGGCGCAATCTCAAGCGCGCGCTCGAGCTGCCAATCGACGAGCTCTTAAAAAAGCGCTACGCGAAATTCCGCAAGCTCGGCAACTTCGCCGAGGCAAAAACGAAGAACGGCGCCTAACGAACGCGAGCCGTTCCCGTCCCTGGCGAGCGTTCCTTTCATCCTGCCCTTTCCTTTCATCCTGAGCGCAGCGAAGGACCTCTGAGTCTTTCCGATTTCATGGCGCGAGGAGCCGTAAAATAGTCAGAGATCCTTCGCTGCACTCAGGATGACAGTACACAAGGGAAGTTGAAGAGCAGCCTAACGAGCGTCCGCGCTCACCCGGAAAACCGGCGAGGCCGCGGCCTCTCTCGCATCCGGCGGCGGGGCGGGCGGGTACAAAAACCGCAGCACCGCCTCGAAGCGCGCGCCCCACGCTCCTTCGCTGTGATCGGCTCCTTCCACCTCCGTGTATTGCAGGTCGTCGTAAAGCCGCCAGCCCTTCTGGACCAGCCGGTCGCGCAAAAGCGATGCCCGTTCCCAGCCGGGTTCGCGCGTGCCGGTATCGAGCCAGATTTTGAGCGGCAGCTTTTCTTCCACCGCGTCGAGGATGCGGAAAATCGCGCAGTCGTCCCACCAGATCGAAGGCGACATGACAGCGAGCCGATGAAAAATCTGCGAGAACCAGAGCCCGAGAACGAGCGTGGCCAGCCCGCCTAACGACGACCCGCCGAGCCCGGTAAATTCCGCTTCCGGCTTCGTCCGGTATTCGCGATCGATAAAGGGTTTCAACTCCTCGGTTAAAAAACGGCCGTATCGGCGGAGCCGCCCCCGGCTGCGCCGCTTTCGTTTCGCGCTCGAATCGATCACGCCCCGGGTCGGCGCGTATTCGTGGATGCGATCCTCGCCCGTGTTCGCGATGGCCACGATGACGATCGGCTCCATCAGCCGCTGCCGGGTCAGGCGCTGGGCTGATTCATCCGCCCCCCACTCCACCCCGGCAAAGGAGGTCGCGGCATCGAAAACATTCTGGCCGTCGTGCAGATAGAGGACGGGATAGCGCTGCCGCGGCGAGCGCCGGTAGCCGGTCGGAAGATAGACCAGCACATCGCGCCGATTCCGCAGGATGCGCGATACAAATTGCGCGTGCTCCTGAATGTTGCCCGTCAGGGTGTGCTTTTCGTCCATGCAGCGCGCTTGTATCGGCGAGGAGATTCGCATTGGCAAACCGCTCCGCCTGTCACTCTCCTCGCTGCCCTATTATCTCTCCACGTTCTAAGGAGCGGAAAATTTCGTCCGCGGATTTAAAAACAAGCAGGAAGCAAAGAGTGTCTCCTCCCCTATCCGCGCCATCCGCGTAATCCGTGGTTAAATTTTTTTCTCAAGTCAGCACGTAGCGGCCACTCTTTTTCGTTCCGATCCGCCTAACGAGTCCGGCCTTCATCAGCGGCCGCAGCAGATCGAGCGCGCCCTGCTTCGAGACGCCGACGCCATCCCAAATTTCGCGCGGCGTCATCGCCTTATGCTCGCGCAGAAGATGGAGCAACTGCTCCTGTCTTGGACGCAAGACCAGCTTCTCTTTCCCCGAGCGTGCGGTCAGCTTCTGCACCCGACTCCAGACGTGCTCGAGGGTCGCGCGCAAACCTTCCGCGCTGTATTCCAGCCAGGTCGTCAGGTCGCCGCTCTGGCGTTGCACCTCGCCGAGCGCGTCGTAATAACGCGGCCGATTTTCCCAATAAAACTCGTCGATCGAGAAGATGTGATGGCTGTCGAAGCCGCGCCGATACAATTCCCACAGACTGAGCATGCGACCGGTCCGGCCATTGCCATCGGCGAACGGATGGATTGTCTCAAACTGATGATGCACAATCGCGGAGCTAAGGATCGGCGAAAGCCGCGCCGCGGCCTTGTTCCACCATTCCAAGAGCGCCGACATCATCGGCTGCACGCGCGCGGGCGGCGGCGGGACGTAACCGCCCACCCGCACCCGGATCGTCCGATATTTTCCGGCTTCGCCCTGATCCATCACCTCGCCCGCCATGATCCGGTGCAGCTTGAAAACTTCGCGATGCGCGACCGCGGCAAGCCGCGCGTTCTTTTCCACGAAGCGCAGCCCGGCAAAATAATTTGCGACTTCCCGGCGCGGTCGCGGCCCGGTCGCGGGAATCTCGCGCCCTTCTTCAATCGCGCGGACCTGCTCGAGGGTCAGCGGGTTGCCCTCGATCGCGGTCGAAGAATGGGCGTTGCGAATGCGGGTATCCTTTTGCAAAGCGGGAATCCACGGCACCTGCACCGCTGCTGCCAGGATGCGCTCGCGCAACGCCGCCACCTGCTCGACCTGCGAGAGAAGAGCGGGCGTGATGGTGTAGATGGGCTGAAAGCTCACGGCGGTAAGTCAACCTTAAGTCAAGTTATTAGTCAAGCCGCTTCGCCGGTTTGGTCAAGCGTAAGTCCAGCTATTGGCTCAAGCCCCGTTTCCATCCTTCGTCGCTTCCCCGCGGACCGAGGATTCGGCGGGCTGATTTGCGCTCTTCTCATCTGCGAAAATCTGCGTAATCTGCGGACTCCTTTATGAAAAAAATCGGAATCCTTTACGGCCAGGAAAACAGCTTTCCACCGGCCTTCGTCGAACGGGTCAATCAGAAAACCGGCGGGCAAGGCATCATGGCCGAGCCAGTGCGGATCGACAAAGTCATCCAGGGTGAGTCGACCGGTTACGACGTCGTGATTGATCGCATTTCGCAGGACGTGCCGTTCTATCGCGCCTGGCTCAAGAACGAAGCGCTCACCGGCTGCGCGGTCGTGAACAATCCTTTTTGGTGGAGCGCGGACGAGAAGTTTTTCAATAACGCGCTCGCGACCAAGATCGGCGTCGGCGTCCCCAAGACTGTGCTCCTCCCTTCGCACGAACCGCCGCCGGACACGAACAACGACAGCTTCCGCAACCTCGCCTACCCGCTCGATTGGGAGAAGATTTTCGCCTATGTCGGCTGGCCCGCCTTTTTCAAACCGTTCGCCGGCGGCGGCTGGAAAAACGTCTATCGCCTGCACAACCCGGATGAATTTTACCGCGCCTACAGCGAGACCGGCCAGCTCGTCATGATGCTGCAGGAAGAAGTGAAGTTCGACATGTACTTCCGCTGTTACTCGATCGATCAGCGCCACGTGCGGATCATGAATTACGAGCCGCGCCATCCTTATCACCTGCGCTACCAGACCGATTGGCAGGCCCCGAAAGACATCCTCGAAAAAGTCGAGCAAGGCGTTTTGGCCTTAAACCAATACCTCGGCTACGACCTCAACACGGTCGAGTTTGCCATCCGCGACGGCGTCCCGCAGGCGATCGATTTTTGCAATCCCGCCCCCGACGCGGAGCGGACGAACGTCGGCGAAGAAAATTTCCAATGGGTCGTGGAAGCGGTTTCCGAGATGGCGATCCGCAAAGCGCGCGAACACGTTCCCGGCCGCGACAATTTGAGCTGGGGCAAATTCGTCCAGGCGGCCGCGAACAAGCGATCGCTGACCTAGAACGCAGAAAATCGTTCGGCGCTCTCGAAAACGTTTGTCATCCTGAGCCGCGTAGACGGCGAAGAACCTCCCAAGAGAGCTCCGGCTTTGCTAACCGGAACAGCGTCGCGCGTCCCTCGTGAGGTCCTTCGCTTCGCTCAGGATGACAAAAAGAAAACGCACCGTCAGTCGCCCGCGAAACCTTTCGACCACTCTGCGCACTTCGGCTTAAGTTGGGCGACCCATGAGCATCGAAGTCAAAATCCCGGCCGTCGGCGAATCGATCGAGAGCGGCATCGTTTCCGTCTGGCATAAAAAATCGGGAGATTATGTCGAAGCCGGCGAAGCGCTTTTCACCCTCGAGACCGACAAAGTTTCGACCGAGATCACCGCCGAAACGGCGGGTCTCCTCGAGACCAAAGTCGAGGAAGGCCAGGAGGTGAAGATCGGCGAAGTCGTCGCCACGATCGATGATAGCGCGACCGCTCCGGCCAAAAAGAAATCGGCTGCGCCTGAGGAAGCCGCCGCGCCGAAGCCGGAGAAATCTTCCGGCAAACGCTCGCCTAACGCCGATGTCCTTTCCCCGGCGGTCAAACGCCTAACGACCGAGGAAAAGCTCGACCCGGCGAAAATCAGCGGCACTGGGAAGGGCGGGCGCCTAACGAAGGGCGACGTTCTCTCGCACGTGCAAACAGCGGCGGAGCCCGCGCCGACCGACGACCAGGAAAAGCCTCGTGGCCGGAAAAAGTCTCCGCCCGAGCCGGAAGCGGCCGCGGTCGAAAGCAGCGAGCGTTTTACCCGCAAGAAAATGTCGCCGCTCCGGCGCAAGATCGCGGCCCAGCTCGTCATGGCGCAGCAGACCGCCGCCATCCTCACCACGTTCAACGAGTGCGACATGAGCGAGGTGATGGCGTTTCGCAAAAAAGCGCAGGAAAAATTTCAGGCCGATCACGGACTGAAACTCGGCTTCATGTCGTTCTTCATCAAAGCGACCGTCGAGAGCGCTCAAGGCCGTGCCCGCGATCAACAGCCGGATCGAAGGCGACGACTTTATTTTGAATCATTTCTTCGACATCGGCGTCGCCGTCGGGACCGAGCGCGGCCTGGTCGTGCCGGTGGTGCGCGATGCGGATCAAAAGAGTTTCGCCGAGATCGAGCGCGACGTGGCCGATTTCGCGGCACGGGCGCGCGACGGCAAGATCAAGATCGAGGATTTGCAGGGCGGGACCTTTACGATTTCCAACGGCGGCGTTTACGGCTCGCTCATGGGCACGCCGATTCTGAATCCGCCGCAGAGCGGCATTCTCGGGATGCACGCCATCCAGCAGCGACCGGTCGCGCTGAAGGGCGAAGTCGTTATCAGGCCGATGATGTATCTCGCGTTGAGCTACGATCACCGCGCGGTCGACGGCAAGGAAGCGGTTACCTTTCTCGTCAAGGTAAAGGAAGCGATCGAGAATCCGACCGCGCTTCTCCTCGATCTGTAGTTGTAGCCGGGGGCGTTGACCCCGGCTGGTCTCAAGGGGCCATCACCGTTTTCCCAGTCGGTCAGCGCCCCCGGGCTACAACCGTGCGACGGATGACAAGGTGGGACGGCGCAGCTAAGTAAGAAGCGCACCAAATTTTTCCATGGATAAATTCGACGTCATCATCATCGGCTCGGGCCCGGGCGGCTACGTCGCCGCGATTCGCTCCGCCCAGCTCGGACTCAAGACCGCCATCATCGAAAGATACCCCGACCTCGGCGGCACCTGCCTCAACATCGGCTGCATCCCGAGCAAGGCGATGCTGGCTTCGAGCGACCATTACGTTTTCGCGAAAAAGGAGGCGGCCAAACACGGCATCGTGATCGACAAGGTCAGTCTCGATCTCCCGACCATGCTCGCGCGCAAAAACAAAGTCGTGAAAACCCTCACCGGCGGCGTCCGCGCCCTCATGAAGGGCAACAAAGTCACCACCTTCCATGGCCTCGGCACCATCACCGAGCCGGGCAAGGTGCGGGTCCAGCCTAACGATGGCGAGCCGACCGAGATCGCGGCCGATCACATCGTGATCGCGACCGGGAGCGTGCCGATTAATCTCCCGAGCATGCCCTTCGACGGCACGACCGTCGTCAGCAGCACCGAAGCGCTTTGCTTCGAGAAGCCGCCGGAAAAACTCCTCGTCATCGGCGCGGGCGCGATCGGTCTCGAGATGGGCTCGGTCTGGAGTCGGCTTGGCTCCGAAGTGACCGTCCTGGAATTTCTCCCGCGGATCGCGATTGGCTTCGATCTCGAAATGTCGAACCTCCTCCAGCGCGCTCTCACCGCGCAGGGGATGAAGTTTCATCTCGAGACCAAAGTCAGCGCGGTCAAAGTGAAAGACGGCCGCGCCATCGCTACCGCGACGAAAGGCAGCGAGGAGCTGACCTTCGAAGCCGACAAAGTCCTCGTCTCCGTCGGCCGTCGCGCTTTCGCCGAAGGAGTCGGCGCGGACAAGATCGGCGTCGCGCTCGACGAGCGCGGCCGGATCAAAGTCGACGAAACATTTCGCACCAACATCGAAGGCATCTACGCGATCGGCGACGTCATCGCCGGTCCGATGCTGGCGCACAAAGCGGAAGAGGAAGGCATCGCCTGCGTCGAGTTGATCGCGGGCAAAGCCGGGCACGTGAACTACGATGTCATTCCGGGAATCATCTACACCAATCCCGAACTCGCCGGCGTCGGCCTTACGGAAGACTTCGCGAAAGAGAAGGGCATCAAAGTGCGGATCGGCAAATTCCCTTTCCGCGCGAACGGCCGCGCCCTCGCGAACGACGACGCCGAAGGCTGGGTCAAGTTTGTCGCCGACGCCGAGACCGATCGGATTCTTGGCGCCTGGATCCTCTCGCACGCCGCCTCCGAATTAATCGCCGAGATCGTCGCGGTGATGGAATTTGGCGGGAGCAGCGAAGACCTCGGCCGCACCGTCCACGCGCATCCGACCCTGAGCGAAGCGGTCAAGGAAGCCGCGCTCGCGGTGGAGAAACACGCCATTCACATCGGCAACCGCTAACGCTTTTCATATAATGGCCGACGACCCCGAAAAGAAATCCGGCGCGGAGGAATTTGTCGACGTGGAGATCGAGCTGACCGAGCCACTCGATCCCGAGCAGGAGAAAAATCTGCGCGAGGCGCTGGAAAAGATCGACGCCCTGGCTTTCGAATCGTGCGACATCAGCGCGAAAAAAATCTCCCTCTCCTACGATCCGACGCGAACGCATAAGAGCGAGCTGCTTCAGCTCATCAAGCAGGCCGGCGGGGAACTGAAACACGTCGAGAGCGAAGGCTCGCCGCTCCTGTAACCGGCCTCAGTGGAGTTTCGCGGCGTAGGCTTCGACGCGCGCGAGAAATGACTGCGCGATCGGCGGGAGTTTGCCGCTCCAAAGTGCCCCGAGCACCAGCTTCGGAAATTTGGTGAGCGGCAACATCCGAATCTCACCATTTGCTTCCGGGCTCGCCACCGCCAGGCCGATCCCGAATCCTCCGATGACGTAAGTCTTCATCGAATCGAGCGACGCGACTTCGACACCAACGACGAATCGTTCTCCGCGTTGATCGAATCCCTTTTGGAAAAGCCGTGTCAGAGCTTCCGTCTCAGGCAGCGCAATCAAAGGCGCGCGCGCGGAATCCGCCAGGAGCTGCTCGGCTTTTTTCCAGCGCGCCGCTTTCGGCACCATGAAGGCGAGCGGCAGTTCTGCGATGACGCGCGCTTTGATTCCGGGCGGCGATTTTCCCTCGCACTCCGTGATGGCGAGATCGATTTCATCCGCCAGCAAGAGGGTCTCGGCTTCGAACTGGTTCGTCTCTCGCAGGCTCAACCGCAAGGCCGGATATTCCCGGCGATGAGCCGCCAGGATGGAGGGGAAATGATCGCGCAAGATCGGACCGGAAGCAGCCAAGCGAAGCCGCTGCCGGCTCGTCCCGACCAAGCTGGATCGACGGCTCGGCGCTCCTCCACATCCTGCAAAATCCGCTCGCGCGCCCCGGGCTTCTGCGCGACGCCCTGCTGCGCGCGCCTGCTTTCTCTTTGCAAATCGCGACCTGGCTGGCCCTCGCTGCAGAACTGCTTTTTCTCCCGTTGAGTTTTTGCCTAACGACGCGCGGGATCGCCTGGCTCGCGCTCTCCGTTTTGCAGATCGCCATTCTTAGCTTCGTCAATTTCGCCGATCTCACGATCGCGATGTTGCTCGCGCATTTCTTCGTCTTCGATCCGCGCTGGCTCGGAAGAAGCGATGCCTTACGCGAGGCCGAGGCTGGCGCGCGCCTCCCGGGCAAACTTGAAACCGCCTAACGACGCGCCGGCGGCGAAATTTCTGGTCAAGCCGAGGAACTGAAATTTCGTGCCCATGAATTCCGGATGGAGCAGAGTTTGCAGAGCGCGGCTTTGCTCGGCGCTGGCCGCGGCGAGCGCGGGATCGGCTGCGAGCAGACCGGTCAGGAAGTGATGCTGGTCGGTAAATCCGGCAATCGTTAGGCCGGTTTCTTCCGCGCGCTCCGCCAGACTGGTCCATTCGACGTGCGTGCTCAGGTCGCTCGTGCCGACCTCCTCGAGCGGAGAACGGACCACGCGATGTTCGGCGTAGGATTGCAACGTCCCGCTCGTGCGACCGGGAGCGTAAAAGGAGAAGCGCGTCAGGCCGTAGTCGGCGATGAGGACGATCCCGCGGCGCAGCTTTGGTGCGAGGGCAGTCATCCAGTCGAGCGCGGCGAGGTTGATCTCGGTCTCGTAATGTTCGTCTGGCATGGGAGAAATTTTCGCCAGCCGCGCTCGCAAACGCGGGTTCGTGACCGGCTTTTCCGTAAAGGCGAATCCGTCCGAGGTCCGCTCGACGAGGCGTTCGCGCCATTGGCCGTGGTCCGCCACGAGAAGGTGCACCGGGAACGCGTCGAGCAACTCGTTGGAAAAATTTACTCCGCAAAATGGCTCCATTTCCTCGAGAGACGCGCACCATTCCGTTTTCGCCAAGAAAACGCGAAGGACCGCCTCCTGGCGTTTCCGCAAAATCGGGAACGGCTCCACAATCCGATAGCGGAGGGTCGCGAAAAAATCCGGCCGCGTCTCGCGCAGCGCCTCGAGCACATCGGTCGCGAACTCCCCGTGATGCGCCCCCTGCTCGACGATCACGAAGTCATCGGGTCGCTCCAGCTTTTCCCAAATCTCGACAAACTGCGCCGCCATCAATTTCCCGAAAAGCGGCCCCACGCTCACGCTCGTGAAATAATCACCGCGGCGCCCGATCGCGCAGCGGCCCGAGCTGTAATAGCCGTGTTCCGGATGATACAGCGCCTCCTCCATGAAGTGCGCGAACGAGATCGGCCCCTCGCGGCGAATGCGATCCCGGAGCAAGAGGACCAAGGCCGAAGGTTGAGGAGTTGAGGAGTTGAGCGGTTGAGAGGATTTCATCGCGCGTCGCACTCTTCATCCTCTCAACCGCTCAACTCCTCAACCTCTCAACCACTTGGCATTTGCCTGTTTTTGCCGCTAAGTTGCGCGCGTTCTCGAAAATCCCGGGCTCCGCCCGTTCGCCGCATGCCTGTTGATTATTTCACGCCGACGGAGCCCTTTTACGAGCAACGCGCCTGGTACGCGCGCCCGTGGTTTTACATTCCGGTCGGATTGCTCGTCGTCGTGCTGGTGGCGGGTCTGCTCGCCTTTTTGCCTATCGCGGCCCAGCTCAAAGCGCAGGCCGCCAGTTTCGATCTCTCGCACCTCGAGCGGATGGAATCGGCCAGCGTGATCGTCGACCGCAACAACAAGATCTTTGGCCAGATCTACGTCGAAAATCGCGAGACTGTTCCCTACGACCAGCTGCCGGCGAACCTGATCAACGCCATCATCGCGACCGAGGACAACAAATTTTACCAGCACCACGGCTACGACCTGCTCGGGATCGTACGCGCGGCGCTCAAGAACACGGTCGCCGGCCACGTCCGGCAGGGCGCGAGCACGGTCACGCAGCAGCTCGCGCGCAACAGTTTCGAGCTCAAAGGAAAAACCTTTCGACGCAAGCTGCTCGAGATGTTTGTCGCGCGCCGGATCGAGGATCATTTCTCGAAACAGAAAATCATGGAGCTCTACCTGAACCGGATTTATTTCGGCGGCGGACTCTACGGGGCGGAAGCGGCGGCGCGCGGTTATTTCGATAAACCGGCGAAAGATATGTCGCTCGCGGAATGCGCCACCATGGCCGGTTTGGTCAAGAGCCCTAACAAGTTATCGCCGTGGGCTGATCGGGAGGCTTCGCGAGAAGCGCGCAACTTCGTCCTCAGCCGGATGCAGGAACTCGGCTTCATCAATGCGCAGCAACTTGCGAGCGCGCAGAGCGAGGATCTCATGATCGGCAACCGCCAAAACGCGCGCGGCCAGAATTACGCGATCGATTACATCCGCCAGCAGGTGATCGCGGCGGTCGGCTGGGATCGGGCGATGAGCGACGGCTTTCGCATTCACACCACGATCGATTCCGAGCTGCAGGACACGGCCGAGAAATCGCTCCGCGCCCATCTCGACGAAGCCGAGCAACATCCCGGCTACGATCACCAGACCTACGCGCAGTACGCCGCCTACCTGCGCGAGGAGCGGAGCAGCAAGTCGCCTAACGACAAAGCAGCCGCGCCCAAGCCGCCGGAGTATCTGCAGGGCGCCGTCATCGCCCTCGACAACAAGACCGGCGGCATCCTCGCGCTCGTCGGCGGGCGCGATTTCGAGCATAACGAATACGACCGCGCCTTGCAGGCGAAGCGTCCGCCGGGGACCGCGATCACGCCGTTTGTTTACGCGGCGGCTTTCGCGAAGGGGCTTTATCCCGGCTCGATCGTGGACGACTCAGCGCTCGATAACCGCACCGTCATGATTGGCGGGACCACCGGCATTCTCGGCGAATGGGGTCCGGAGAACGCCGACAACCGCTACGAGGGCCCGATCACGGCGCGGGAAGCGCTCGCCAAATCGAAGAACGGCTCCGCCGTGCGCATCGGGACCTCTGCCGGGCTCGACAACGTTTCGCAATTGATCCGTACCGCCGGGGTGGAGACAAAGCTGCGGCCTTATCCTTCGACTTTTCTTGGGAGCAGCGAGATCACGCTGGCCGAGCTGGCTCTGGCCTACACCATTTTCCCTAACGAAGGCTGGCGCCCAGCGCCGCCGCATATTCTCGACCGGATCGAGGACAGGGACGGCAAGATCGTCTGGCAGGCGGAGAGCGATCAATCACACGTCGAGGTCATTAAGCCGGCGATCGCCTACGAGGTTACGTCTTGCCTGACCGATGCGCTGAAAGAGGGCACCGGCCAATTGGCTTACGAGAAAGATGGGCTGAAGAAATTTCCCGCCGCTGGGAAAACGGGCACAGCCTACGATTTTACCGACGCGCTCTTCGCCGGCTACGACTCGGCCATCACCTGCGTGGTCTGGGCCGGCTTCGACAAGCCGCAGCCGATTTATCGCGGCGCTTTCGGCAGCGTGCTGGCTCTGCCGGTCTGGGTGGATGTGATGAACGCCTCGACCACGCGTCATCCGCCGCAGGAATTTCCCGTGCCGCCGAGTCTGCACAAAGTCGAGATCTGCTCGAAATCGGGCTTGCTCGCGACGGATAAATGTTACGAGGACGTGCGCTCGGCCAGCGGCAATCTCGTTAGGCGGCGGACCAGTTATTACGAGCTGGCGACGAGCGAGCAAATGCCAACCGATCCCTGCGACGTCCATACGGATTCGGTCCGCACTCAACTGGTGAAGCAATTCGACGAGAGCAAATGGCCCCGGGCCGCGCTCGCCGTCGACACCAAGGAAGTCGCGCCAGTTGCGATGCAGGCGCCGACTCTGCAAGCGGCCGACGATCCCTATAATGCGGTCGGCTCGACTTATCAGCCGAAGACGGTGGCGCAACAGGAGGCCACTCCCGCGCCGGGCTTCGATCCGGGTAAGCCGGTGAAACGCGCGTTGCCAGTCGTGCCCGCTCCCGATGGGAATGTTGAAATTCGCCGCGCCGAGCCCGTCCGCCCAATGGACGAAACGGGCGCCGAACCGCTGCTCCAGGCCGAGCCGCCGCCTTCGATCGATTTCAGTGACGGCAAGCCAAACCCCTAACGACCGGGCGGAGCCTTTCCGCCTCACGGTCTTGAATCCCGGCGGTCGCGATCCGCGGCAGGATTTTTCGGAAGGCGCCGGCTCGCCTAACGACAACGATCACGCCCCGGTCAACTTCCATGGCTATGCCGCCTGCACCCGCGGAGTCTTCCATCGTGAAACGAAAGCGGCGATCGCCGAGGGACTACCGGTCCTGCTCCTCTTGCGCGGTGATTATCGGGAAACTCATCGCGCTCTGCTCGAACTCAGGAAACATCGGCCTAACGACCGCGGTTTCCTTCAAGGAAACGGGTCTGCACCAGATCGCGCAGCAGCTTTCCGATCCGAAGCGCGCCGCGCTTTTTCGCGAGATTGTGGCGGGAGCCGATGGCTTTCTCGCCGCAACTCCAGAGGCGGCTAATTTTGGCGGCGGAAAATTCATTCCCACGCCCTACCCGCTGACGGACGAACGCTGGGATTTTTCGCGGCCGATGCCAGAGCGGCGCGGAATTTTCATCGGCACCCGCGAATGGGACGTGCCTTCACGCCATCATTTCGCGGCCTTTTCGCTCGCGCTCGAGCTGGGCGGACCGGTGACGATGTTCGAGGAAGATCCGCGGCGATGCCGGAAACTGTGGGCGTCGTTAGGCGGTGACGACAAGCTGCTCCACCTGCTTGCCAAGCGACTCCCGTATCGGGATTACCTCGCGGAAATCGCACGGCACAAAATTGTGCTCCAGGCGGATAAGAGTGCGGTCCCCGGCCAGGTTGCAGGCGATGCACTGCTCTGTCGCGTCCCGTGCGTGGGCGGCGACGGCGCGATCGATCGGATCGGATTCCCGCGCACTTCCGGTTTCGGCCGTTCGTTAGGCGAGCTGAAAGAGCTGGCCAGTCGTTTGCTGAGCGATCCGCATTTCTACGCGGAAATCGTTGCCGAATCGCAGGCAGCGGCGCAGGCTCACCTCAGTTTTGAGGTCGTTTCGGGCGACCTTACCCGATTTTTCGACAAGCTCGCGGAACGGTAATGTCCGGGGAGGACGGAGTGTTACTCCGTCGTTCGGCGGAGTCTCCGCCGAACCGCACGCAGCGTTCTGCCTAACGGGAAGTCACCTTAGGGGTTGCGCTGCGCGCAAGAGGGCCTTGGGCGAGACTCGCCCAAGCGCGACGGGGTAACACCCCGTCCTCCCCAGGCTGGACAGCTCGCTTTCTTATTTCGCGCCAGCGAGGGCTTCAAAATAGAAGTCTTCCAGCGCCCGTGCTTGCGCTTTTTGCTCGAATTTTTCCGCGACGCTTGCCGATCCCCGACGCGCAAGCTCGTGCAGCTCCTCCGGTCGCGCCGTCCAATCGAGCAGCGCGGCGGCCAACGCCTTCTCGTCTCGCTCCGCCACGAGCACGCCGCTCGTTCCGTCCTCGATCGCGTCCGGAATGCCGCCGTGTCGCGTAGCGAAAACCGGCAACCCGCTCGCCATCGCTTCGAGCATCGCGTTGGGCACGCCTTCCTGATTGCCGTCGCGCCCAAGCGTGCTCGGGTGCAGAAAAATGTGCGCCTGCGCGAATTGCTCGCGCAGTTCTGACTGCGACAGGAAACCCGCAAAATGCACTGCGTCCGCCACGCCGAGCTCGCGCGCGAGGATCTGCAACTCCTCCAGGAGCGGTCCTTCGCCGGCGATCGTGAAGGCGGCGCGCGGATGCTTTTTCCGAAATGCCGCGAAGGCGCGCAGACTGGTCGTCAGGCCCTTTTTTTCAATCAGCCGGCCGGCCTGCAGAAACGCCAGCCGCCGTCGTTAGGCCAGGTGCGGGGCGCGAAGCGAATCTCGGCCAGCGGAATGCCGGTGCGATGAATGCGAATCTTCTCCGCGGCGCATCCCAGCCCTTCCACCGCGCGAGCCAGCGAAGCGGAACGGACCAGAACGAGCCGCGCCGCCGCCAGCATTTCCTGGGTGGCAGCGCGATAGCGCGGTTTATCGAGATCGACCAACACATCCGCGCCGTGAAAAGAGACCACCACCGGCTTCGGCCAGCGCCGCATGAGCGGCAGAAGATGCACCGCGATGTGTCCGAAGTAGATGTGGAGCAATTGCGCCTCGCTCGCGGAAAGAGCGCGGATCACACGATTCACTTCGGGCGCTGACATCCGCCAGGGCGCCTGAAGCAGGTTGCGAAACCAAAACCGTCGCAGGAAATGGGTCGCCGGCCGCGGAACGAGGAAGAGCGGTTCGAAGGGAAAACGTTCTGCCTCCTCGCGCTTGCGCGCGATCACCACCGGCCGAAAACGTTCAAGGGCGGTGATCTGCCGGTAGATGTGGAGCATCTCCGGCTTCAGGAACGTCGCGCAATAGCAGGCGACGATCGGCGGAGACTCGTTAGGCACGCCCTAACGATCAACCATCAACGCTCAACCATCAACCGCTCTAGAATGTCCACTCGAACAATTTGATGCCTTTCGGCTTGCCCGGATCCTTCGGATCGTAGCTGACGTGTTCCTGAGCGTTGCCATAACGAGCGGGCGCGGCCGGGTTCAACATCTGCAGCGGATTGCCATTGCGCACCGCTGTGAAAATCACGCCGCCTCTCGCACTCGGCGTGATCCTCTCCGGAGAAGGCGAAGGCTTCGGGAGCGTTACCCGCGGAGCGCCAATGTTCGTCGAGAGACCCTGACCCAAACAAAACGCGCCCGAGGCGACGAGCGCCAGCACACTGACGATGAATGTCTTTTTCATAGTTTCCTCCCGTGGTCGGCCGGAAGGCCCGGCTTGCCCGGGCTCCTGCCTCGCCCCACAATTATAGATCGATGGATTACATTGAAAAGGCTGCACGTGTGCTCGATTTGGAAATTTCCGAGCTGCAACGACTCCGGCAACGGCTCGACCAAAGTTTCACGCGCGCGGTCGAAGTGATCCGGACGACGGTCGAAGCGCGCGGCAAGATCATCGTCCTCGGGGTCGGAAAATCGGGACACATCGGAGCGAAAATCGCCGCCACCCTCACCAGCACCGGCTCGCCCGCGGTCGTGCTCGATTCGCTCAACGCGCTCCATGGCGATCTCGGCGTGATCGCCGACGGCGACGTCGTTCTCGCCCTTAGCTACAGCGGTGAGACCGAGGAGCTGCTTCGCATTCTCCCGGCGGTCGCGCGTTTCCAGGTGCAGATCATCGCGCTCTGCGGGGTGGCGGGATCGACTCTCGCGCAGAATTGCGACGTCTTTCTCGACGTCAACGTCGAGCAGGAAGCATGTCCGCTGAATCTCGCGCCGACCTCGAGCACGACGGTGATGCTCGCGCTCGGCGATGCCCTGGCGATGGTGTTGCTCGAGGCGCGCGGTTTTCAGAAGGAGGATTTCGCCAAGTTTCATCCCGGCGGAATGGTCGGGCGCAGTTTGCTTCTCCGGGTCCATCAAATCATGCGGCCGCGCAGCGCGCTCGCACTCGTTAGGCCGGAAGCCAATATCCGGGCCGTTCTCGAAACGATGACGTCGCTCCGCGCCGGCGCCGCTGTGGTGGCGGGGCCGGACGAACAACTGCTGGGGATTTTCACCCATGGCGATTTCGTTAGGCATTTTCAGACCGATCCGCGGGTCGGAGAGCGTCTGGTGGCCGATTTGATGACGCTTAACCCAGTGGTGGTGCAGCAGGACAAACTGGCGGTGGAAGTGCTCAATCTGCTCGAGCGCCATCGGATCGACGACCTCGTGGTGGTGGACGAGCGTGGCGTCCCGGTCGGGATCGTCGACTCGCAGGACCTGACCAAGCTGAAGCTCTTATGAGCGAAAGTTTCCTCCGCTATACTGATCTGGCTACGGCTATCCAAATCGCAAAGAGTAATGGAATGACCAACGCGCGCATTGTTCGCGCACTCTCTGCTAACATGAATTACACAGAGACGCTGGCCTTAGCGCGGCGCGCGGCGCCGCTGTTAGAAATCAAGGCCAGCGAATTTATGCGCCTGCGCCGGAACCGCTGAGGCGATCACGCTTCGCGAATTTTGTCGATAAAACGCTCGCTGTGGCCATCCCGACGGAGCGACTCCTCCGCGATCGGCTTCCCTTTTTTCCTGGCGTCCTCTTTGACCGCGCGCAGCAGTTGTCGGGTCGCTTGGTCCAGGATTTCGTCCTCGGTGCGAAGGGAAACTTTGGTGGCGGGCGCTTTGGGCATAACTCTTCATACACAAAGAGCCATCCGCTGCCAAGTCGCGGCACGTCGGGCGCGACCTGCGCCGAGAGAATGCTCGCCTTGTTTTTCCCCCAACTCTCAACTAGAACTCCAGTTCTCTATGGCCGCCGCTAACGATCTCCGCAAAGGAATGGCAATTAAATACAATGGCAACACCGCCATCGTCCTCGACGTGCATCATCGCACACCCGGAAATTTGCGCGCCTTCGTCCAGGCGATCATCCGTTACATCAACACCGGCAAGAGCGCCGATGTCCGTTTCGGTTCGACCGATAAAGTGGAGCTGGTCGACATTTCGCGGAGCACGCTCGAGTTCAGCTACAAGGACAACACCGGCTTCCATTTCATGGACCCGAACACCTACGAGACGATCTCGTTGAACGAGAGTCTGCTGACCGACGCGAAGGATTATCTCGTG
This sequence comes from uncultured Verrucomicrobiae bacterium, assembly GCA_963792775.1. Classification (GTDB taxonomy): domain Bacteria; phylum Verrucomicrobiota; class Verrucomicrobiia; order Chthoniobacterales; family UBA10450; genus Palsa-1392. The sequence continues at coordinate 202,521 of CAWBXU010000001.1, forward strand.
GAAAATCTCCCGGTCGAAGTCCTCTTCACCGAAGGCCGCCCCGTGCAGGTCGAACTGCCTTCCTCGGTGCAACTGAAAGTGGTCGAAGCGCCCGAGGGTGTGCGCGGCGACACCGCGAGCAACGTGACCAAGCCCGCGGTCCTCGAGACCGGCAAGACGGTCAACGTCCCGCTTTTCATCAACGAAGGCGAAACCGTCAAGATCGATACCCGCACCGGCGCCTACATGGGTCGCGCCTAACGAATGCCGGCGCGCCGCGTCCCCCGCCGCCAGCCTGCCCGGAAAAAGAAGACGCCGGCCCGGCGCGTCAAGGTCACCCCCTACGTGGTCCCGACGACGCGCCGCTCCACTGCGCCAGTCGGGCTGATGGTCCCGACGAAATGGGTCAAATTCATCGTCGCGCTTTTTCTCCTCCCGGTTTGCGCGATTCTGAGCCAGACATTTTTCACCGCCTTCGCCCGCGCCACCGTGGCGGAGCGGCTCTGGGCGGGCGAGGAGTTCTGGTTCTTTTCGTTAGGCGTGATCCTTTGGTTGATCGCCTTTTTCGGATTGCCGCGCCCGCTCCTGCTCTACGTCTTCGGGCACGAGCTGACTCACGCGCTCTGGGTCTGGCTGATGGGCGGCCGGGTCAGCCGTTTCCGGGTCGGCCGCGATGGCGGACACATCCTGACAGACAAAAACAATTTCCTCATCGCGCTCGCTCCTTATTTTTTTCCGCTCTACAGCATTCTGGTTCTCGCCCTCTACGGCACCTGCAGCCTGTTCGTAAACATGCAGCCTTACGGCCGGCTGCTTTACGCGCTCATCGGCGTGACCTGGGCGTTCCATCTCACCTTTACCTGCTGGATGATTCCGAAAAATCAGACCGACCTGGCGGATAACGGCACCATTTTTTCCCTCGTCGTCATTTACCTGATCAACCTCGTGTTGCTCGGCACGATGCTGATTGTCGCGTCGCCCAACATCACCTTCGCCAGCTTCGGCACCGATATCGTGCGCAACGTGGCGAATTTTTCCCACGCCGTCGTGATGTTACTCGAGCGTTTCAGCCGCGGCGCTTAGTTCGTTAGGACGGCGAAAGGGAGTCGCGCGAAGAGGCGGGACAAGGGTTGCATTTCTTCCGGAGGAAATGTTGCGCCCGTAAACAAGTCGTGGAACCCGCCGCGGTTCGCCGGCAGTTGCGCGACGGTATCGCGCCACGCTTCGCCGATCGGCGGAAAGCCGACGCGGGCGCTCAGCCGGGGCGCGAAGACGAAGATCGATCGTCCGGCGTGCTCGCGGGCGAAGGCGATGCAGCTTTCCGCGAAAGTGCCGGTCAGGCTGCGCGGCAGGTAGCTGCCCTGCGCGAAAAGAGCCGGATTCTCGCGCCGGAAAGTAAGCAGGCGGTGTGTCAGGAAAAGTTTGATTCGGCCATCGGTCCAGTTGCCTAACAAATCTTCCGGGCTGGCTTCCTTCAGGCCTTCAAGCATTTTCTGGCGCTCTTCGTAATCGACCGGCCTCCGATTATCCGGATCGACCAGGCTGAAATCCCAGATCTCGTTCCCCTGATAAATATCCGGGACGCCCGGCGCGGTCAGTTTGAGCAGCGTCTGGGTGAGTGAGTTGATCGCGCCGATCCGCGCCACCTCTTGCGCGACGGGAATGAAGCTCTCGAGGAAACGATTGCGCGCGCCCGGCGCGAGAACCCGCGCGACAAAATCCACCACCGCCGTGTCCCACTCCTCGTTAGGCTGGACCCAGCTCGTGTTCAGCTTGGCTTCCTTCATCGCCTTGGTCATGTACTGCTGAATGCGGACGACGTAATCGTTCCGGGCCGCGTCGCTCCACTCGTCGAACGGCTCGAACGGCCAGGTGCCGAGGAGCGTCTGGTAAAGGAGATATTCCTCATTGCCATCGGGCGCTTCGTTTTCCTCGATCCGTTGCTTGCAGTGCCGGTTCGCGGTGCGCCATTTGCCTAACGAACGCCGCCAGACCTCCGGCATTTCCGAGATCGCGCCCATTCGCGCGCGCACGTCCTCGCTCCGTTTCGTGTCGTGAGTGGAGGTGGCGAGAAGCGTGGCCGGCCAGCGCCGCTGCCGCTCCCCGTTCTGGCGATGGAATGCCTCCGCGCTCAAGCCGAAGCGCTGCGGTTCGCCGCCGACTTCGTTCAGCGCGGCGAGCCGGTTGTAGATGTAAAACGCCGTGTCCTCCAGCCCCTTTGCCATGATCGGCCCGGTCGTCTGCTGAAACTTGAGCACGAAGTGCGCGTGCTCCGCGCGCTGTTCTTCGTTCAGGTTCTCCGGGAATCGGAAGAGGAGGATGTCGCGCAGAAAGTTGAAGACCGATTCTTCGAGCGCGGGATTGCGCCGTTTCGCCGCGGCGACCGCGCGCTCGATCACAGCGCGGTCTGTGTCGCTGACCGGTCGGTCGGGTGTGATGTAGGTCCGGTAGACGGGAAAGCAGGCGATCGTTTCGCGCACCGCGAGGGTGAGAGCATCGAGGGTATAATCGCGGTACCAACGATTTTCCTCCGAGAGCCGGTCGAACATCGCCCCGAGCACGTTGACGTCGTTGGCAAGGGAAAGCCGCATGACCAACCGCTTCTTCGCATAAACGAGATGACCGAAATGCAGGCTGTGCCCGATGAATTTGTGAAAGGCGCTGGTGATCGCGCCCTCGGCCGCGCTGTCAACAAGCACGCCGACGACGTCGTTCATGAAATCGTAGCCGGTCGTGCCGTGGACCGGCCAATCGGCGGGCAACTGTTCCGTGCCGCTGAGAATTTTTTCGACGAGCAGATAGATCGCGCGGCCGTCGTTAGGCAATTCCGACCCAAGCGCCTCTGCGCAACGGCGCTGCAACTTCGCGAAGTAATCGTTAGGCAAATAGAGCCCGTCCGGATGATCGATCCGCAGGCCGCTGACCGCGCCCGCCCCGACCAGCTCGAGAAGGAGTCGGTGCGCCTCGTCGAAAACCTCCGGCAACTCCATTCGGATGGCCGCGAGGTCGTTGATGTCGAAGAAGCGCCGGTAATTGATTTCCTCCGCCGCGACCCGCCAGAAGGCGAGCCGGTAAGCCTGGTCGCTGAGAAGCGCGTCGAGCGCGTCGAAGCTGCGGGCGTCACCGGGCTGGCCGTTGATGATCGTTAGGGCTTTTTCGATTGCGCTCAGGACCGCGGGCGCTTCCTGGCAGCGGCGCTCGAGCCGGCGCTTGATGATTTCTTTCTCGCGACTGCGTTCCGCGATCCGCTCCGGGTCCGTCTCCGTCCGGCGCGGCAGATATTCCAGCGCGGTCAGGATGCTCTGCAATTCCGCGTAGAAATCTTCCTCCTTACGTTCGCTCAACTGCTCGAGCGCGATCTGCAGGACGTGCCGGTAAGTGCCGGGCGCGATCGGAAATTCATGCTCGAAATAGCACAGGAAAAAACGGCCGGCGTCGTAGTGCACCTGCAGCTCGCCCCGTTCCAGAACGCGGCCGTATTGATCGCCCAAAATCGGAATCAGTACCTTGTCGCGCAGGTCGGATTTGAGCGGTTGCCAGTCGATATCGAAATAAGGCGCGTAAGCCGAGCTCGGCCCGTTCTCCAGAACGTCGGACCACCAGAGATTTTGCGGCTCGCCGATACCCATGTGGTTCGGGACGAAATCGAGCACCTGACCCATCCCGCGCGCGTGGAGTTCCGCGATCCAGGCGTCGTATTCCGCGCGCGTCCCGATGGCCGCGTTCAGCTTGTTGTGATCGGTAATGTCGTAGCCGTGCAGGCTCTCGGCCCGCGCCTGGAAATAAGGCGAAGCGTAACAGTCGCTGATCCCGAGCGCGTGCAGGTAAGGTACGAGAGAGCGCGCCTGCGCGAAGGTGAAGTCGCGATTGAACTGGAGGCGATAAGTGGAGCTGGGAATGCGCGCCGGCACGGGATGGCGAGTTTAAGAGGGGAATCGCGCGATGAACAGGATTTGCGGGCCAAATGGTGGCAGCTTGCCCTCGATGCGCGCGATGATTCTGACGCAACAAAAGCCGGTCGAAGAGGATCCGCTGGTCGAGGGCGAAGTCGAGGAACCGCAGGCGCGCGCGGGAGAGGTGCGGATCAAGGTCAGCGTCTGCGCGGTTTGCCGCACCGATATTCACATCGCGGAAGGCGATCTCGAGTTGCACAAATCGCCGCTCATTCCCGGGCATCAAATCGTGGGGCGGATCGATCAGGTTGACGACGGCGTCACCGGTTTGCGAATGGGGCAGCGCGTCGGTGTCGGGTGGCTGCGCCATGTCGATGGCACCTGTGAATTCTGCCGGCGCGGCCGCGAGAACCTTTGCCGGGATTCGCGCTACACCGGCTACGACGCGCATGGCGGCTACGCGGAATACGCGGTCGTGCCTAACGAGTTTGCTTACGAGCTGCCGGATGATTTCGACGATGAACATGTCGCGCCGCTCCTTTGCGGCGGTTTGATCGGCTATCGCGCACTCGAGCGCGCGGCCCTGCCGGAAAACGGGCGGCTCCTTCTCGTCGGTTTTGGGAGCTCGGCACACCTCGTCATTCAGATCGCGCTCGCTCGCGGCCACGAAGTTTATGTCGTGACGCGGAGCGAGAATCACATTCGGCAGGCCCGGGAACTGGGGGCCGCCTGGGCTGGAGAAGACTTTCGCGACCTTCCGCGCAAGGCGAACTCCGCCGTGCTCTTCGCGCCGACGGGAAAGCTGGTGCCGCCGATCATGGAGGCGCTCGACCGTGGTGGGATCTGCTCGATCGCGGGGATTCACCTAAGCGATGTGCCGCCGCTCAACTACACGCGCCATCTTTTCCAGGAACGGGAAATTCGGAGCGTGACCGCGAACACGCGCGAAGACGCGCGTCGTCTCCTCGCCGAAGCCGCGGCCGCGCAGATTCGTCCGCAGACCAGGCAGTATTCGTTAGGCGAAGCCAACCGCGCGCTGGCCGACATGAAACACAGTCAATCCGAAGGAACGCCGGTGCTGATGTTGTAGACGTCTCCCTCTGGGAGACGCGAGGGTTGCGGCCGTCGTTGCTCATCGATCGCCTCGTGCCGCGCTTCGCAGAACGAAGCGTCTACATCTTCTCCGGCACCGCGATGCCGAGGAGATCGAGGCCGCGTTCGAGGACGCGCGCCGTCAATTCGCAGAGCGCCAGGCGCGTCGCGCGCGCTGGTTCTTCGGCTTTCAAGACCGGACAGGCTTCGTAGAAAGCGTGGAAAGCATTGGCCAATTCGAAGAGATAATTGGCCAGCAAATTCGGACGAAAATCGTTCAGGACTTGCGGGACCGTTTCGGCGAACTGAGCGAGGCGTTTGCCCAGGTTTAGTTCAGCCGGCTCGGTCAGGGCCAGTTCGTTAGGCGAAGAAAACGCCGCATCCAGTTTGCGAAAGATCGAGCGGATCCGGACGTAGGCATTCTGCAAATACGGCGCGGTGTTCCCCTGGAAAGAGAGCATCCGGTCCCACGAGAAGATGTAATCGGTCATTCGATACTGCGAGAGATCGGCATATTTGACCGCGCCGATTCCGATTGTCTGCGCGATCGTTGATTTTTCCTCGGCGCCAAGGTCGGGGTTTTTCCCTTCGACGAGTTTGCGCGCGCGCTCGATCGCTTCGTCGAGCACGTCCTGGAGCGCAACGTTCTCGCCGGAGCGCGTTTTCATGAGCTTGCGGTCCTCGCCGAGAATGCTGCCGAACGTGATGTGGCAAAAATCCGCGGTATAACCTTCGCGCCGGGCAATCGCGAAGATCTGTTTGAAGTGCAGGCTCTGGGGCGCGCCGACGACGTACCAAACGGCGTTCGCCCCGAGCTCTTTGACGCGGTAATCGACCGTGGCGAGATCGGTCGTGGCGTAGTTGTAGCCGCCGTCGCTTTTCCGAATCAGGCAGGGCTTGTCGGCTAATTCGGGGATGTCGGGGAAGAAAACCGCGATGGCGCCTTCGCTTTTTTCGGCGATGCCGGCAGCGCATAAGCGCGCGACGACCTCGGCCAGGCGATCGTTGTAAAAGCTTTCGCCGCGCTGGATGTCGTAATGGATGTCGAGAAGGCGATAGGTGCGCTCGAATTCGCCTAACGAGAGCCCGACGCATTCCTGCCAGATCGCGAAATTTTCCGGATCGCCCGCCTGCAGCCTAACGAGTTCTTCCTTGCACTTTTCGCGCACCGCCGGATCGGCCGTGCCGAGCTGGTTCGTCTCTTTGTAAATCCGGACCAGCTCCGCGATCGGATCGCGCTCCAGGGCGTCGCGATCGAGCAGATGTTTCCATCCGTAAATGACCATCCCGAATTGCGTTCCCCAGTCCCCGATGTGGTTGTCGCGAATGACATCGTGCCCGAGAAACTTCGCGATTCGGGCAAGCGCATCGCCCAGAACGGTGCTGCGAATGTGACCGACGTGCATCGGCTTGGCGACGTTAGGCGAACCGAAGTCGATCACGATCCGGCGCGGCTTCTCGGCCAGTGGCACGCCCAGCCGATCATCCTGCGAAAGTTGCGCGAGCTGCCGGGCAATGGCAGTCGGCTTGAGCTCAAAATTAATGAATCCCGCGCCGGCAATCGTCGGCGGCTCGCACCATTCGGCGACCTCGAGCTGATCGATGATTTTCTGCGCGAGCGCGCGTGGATTTTCACCGCGCTGTTTCGCGAGAACGAGCGCGGCGTTCGTCTGATAATCGCCGAAGCGCGCGTCCGTCGCCGGAACGACATCGCCCGCCGGCGGCAGCGCGGCGGCGCGGAGCGCACGGGACAAACTTCTCCCGAGCAACGTTTGAAACGTTTCCATGAGCCGAAAGGCGAGGCGCTCTTACTGTGCGCGATCGCGAAAAATCGAGAGAATCTCCTCCTGCGAAGTGGCGGTGGCGAGGCTTTCACGGACGGAGCGGTCGTTCAAAAACTTCGCGATCGCGGCGAGGGTGCGGAGGTGGGTTTGGAACTGATTTTTCGGCACGATGAAGAGGACGACGAACTTGACCGGCGCGTTATCGAGCGCGTCGAACTCGATCCCCTGGGCGGAGCGCCCGAAAGCGGCGACGACTTCAGTCACGTCATCCGAAGAGGCGTGCGGAATGGCGATGCCGAAGCCGATGCCGGTGCTCATCGTTTCCTCGCGTTGTTTGAGGGCGGCGAGGATGCTCTCGCGGCTGGACTCCTCGATTTTTCCCAGCCTAACGAGGAGATCGATCAACTCGACGATCGCGGGCCAGCGCTCGGTGGCCTGCATTTCCGGAATGATTTGCTCGGAAGATAAAAGGCTGGCCAGAGACATGCGGATTTTTCCGAGTGGAGCGAAAGCTTAGCGGTGGCCTTTTGGATGACAAGTTGGAATGGGGAGAAGTTCCGGCCGCCGCAAGGCGGATCGCATTCTCGAAACGGCGGACAATCCCCGGCTCGGCATTGGCTGGTAGGCTGCTTCTTGTCTTCTCGATGCACTTTGCGCTTCCCGAGAGCCCGCTGGAGATGGTGAATTGCCCGTCCCCCCGCGACCCGCCTTTCAGGGAGACGTGGTTTCCGAGCGCCAGAGGTGCGTTAGGCCGATAGGACCGTCCGGGGAAGGTTTCCCGAGCTCCGTAAGGAGCGGCATGTCGAAGCGTGGAAGAACATGCCGCTCCTAAGGGAACTTGATGGGTTATGTCTGAACGGCTTTCTATAGACATGTCGCGCCTCAGGCGCTGTCTCGCAGAACCGTCCAGCCACTTCCCTAAAGTGCATGACACGCTCTCGGCCCTTGCCTCGACAGCGCCCCGGTCTTGACGCGGCTCATTAGTTTGCGGCTTGGCCCTCTTTCGACCGGCTGAGCACACGCTTCCTTTTAATAGGGCCTGGCCGGTTTTTCCGCGGCATGCGCTTTGCCACGCCGCGCGGCCGAAAAATGCATCCACTGGGTTCAATCGAAAAATTGCGATTCGTTAGGCCGAGCGCCCCGCCCCCAGTCCCTCCCCCCGATGACTGCTGATCGGACCGATCGAACCCGATCCCGAAGAACTGCGCGGAAAAAACAGCACTTTTTTCCCCTTGCTTACCGAGAGGAGAGGAGCGAGTCTGACATCTCGGTTACCGAGATGTCATGCGCAACTTTCCGATCTGGTGCAGGGGACGTTGCTTTTTTCGCATGAGCAAGCCTTCCAATCTGGCGCAGAGGCGTTGGATCTTTTGCCATGAGCAAAACCTTCCGATCTGGTGCAGGGGACTTTGGATTTTCGCCATGAGCAAACCCTCCAATCTGGCGCAGGGGACGTGGGGTTTTTCGGGTCATGAGCAAGCCTTCCAATCTGGCGCAGGGGCATTGGATTTTTTGCCATGAGCAAACCCTCCGATCTGGTGCAGGGGACGTTGGATTTTTTGCTCTTGAAGATTCTGGCGGTGGAGTCGTTGCACGGGTTCGGCATCAGCCGCCGGCTGCAGCAGGTGACCAAAGGGGATTTGCGGGTCAGCGATGGCTCGCTTTACCCGGCACTGCACAAGCTCGAACAGAAGGGCTGGATCAGCGCGCAATGGAAGCCGACCGAAAATAACCGGCGCGCCAAATTCTACGCGCTGACAAAGCTGGGACGAAAACATCTCACGAAGGAATCCGACCAGTGGGATCGCCTTTCGTCCGCGATCTTCGCGGTGATGCAGTTGAAGGAGGGCTGAGGTGGACCCGGAAGGCTGGCTTTATGCAATCCCGCTGCGGCTGCGCTCGCTCTTTCAGCGAGGAGCGGTGGAGAGGGAATTGGACGAGGAGCTGCGCGATCATCTCGCGCGCAAGACGGCCGAGGGCGTCGCGGCCGGCCTAACGACCGCAGAAGCGCGGCGTCGCGCGCTGGTCGAGCTGGGCGGACTCGAGCAGAGCAAGGAGGAATGCCGCGATGCCCGCGGGCTGCGCTGGCTGGAGGAATTTTTCCACGATCTGCGCCACGGCGTCCGTTTGCTGCGCAAGAATCCGGGCTTTAGCGCAATCGTCGTGCTCGCGCTCGCGCTTGGACTGGGCGCGAATACGGCGTTGTTCTCGCTCTTCGACAATGTGCTCTTGCGCGCGCTGCCGGTGCAGCAACCGGAGCAACTCGTGGTCTTGAGTGTGACTAACGAAAGCTCGAGCGCTCAGAGGTCGTTCTCCTATCCGATGTATCGCGCGCTGCGGGACGAGAACTCCGTCTGCAGCAGCATGCTCGCGCAAGCGGGCGCGGAGTTAAACGCCACCTATGCCGGTCACAGCGAGAAGGCGCGGGGCGAGCTGGTGAGCGGGAATTATTTCGAGACGTTAGGCGTGCAGCCGATCCTCGGCCGGCTCTTCACCCAGGCCGATGACGTGACTCCGGGGGCGCATCCGGTGACGGTGCTGAGCTACGATTACTGGCAGCGGCGGTTCGGGGGCGATCGTGCCATTGTCGGCGGGAAGCTGATTCTGAACGATCACGTCATGACGGTGATCGGGGTGACGCCGCCGGGCTTTTACGGAACCGATCTCGGCGAAGAAACGGACGTCCGCATCCCGATGATGATGGTGCCGATTTTTCGGCCAATCCCGGCGAACCGGCTCGCGAGTCCGAATCACGCCTGGCTGGAGATTCTCGCGCGCCGCAAAGCAGACATCGCACCCGCGCAGGCCGAGGCCCGTCTCGACGTTCTCTATCGGCAGATTCACGAAAAGGAAATTCGCGAACAGCCGGCGCGGGTCACCGACTACGCGAAGCGCGTCGAGCGAGGGAGCCACCTGCAGCTGCTCCCGGGCAGCCAGGGTTTGCGGCAATTGCAGGACCGATTCGCCCATGCGCTCTTCATTCTTTTCGGCATCACGGTTGTCATCCTGCTTATCACCTGTGCGAACCTGGCGAATCTTTTTCTCGCCCGCAATGCCGCGCGCGCGCAAGAAATCGCGTTGCGCCTCGCCTTGGGCGCGACCCGGCGCCGGCTCATCCGCCAATGGCTGACCGAGAGCTTTCTCTTCGCGTCGTTAGGCGGCGGACTCGGCCTCCTCTTTGCGCTTTGGACGCGGAGCGCGCTTCTCTATTTTCTGCCCGCTTCCGAGCGGACGAACATCGGAAGCGCCGCGCTGGATGCGCGGGTCTTTGCCTTTGCTTTCGCAGCCTCGCTCGTGACCGCGATCCTTTTCGGGATCGTGCCGGCGCTGCAGACCACCCGCGGTGCGCTCTCCCCGCAGCAAGGCGACGCGCGACTGCGACGAAGCGAAATGGCGCCACACCGTTTTCGCGGCGCGCTCGTTCTCCTGCAGATCGCGCTCTCCCTCCCGCTCCTCGTCGGCGCCGGACTTTTCCTGCACAGCCTGCGCAATTTGAAAACCATTGCGCCCGGCTTCGACGAGGGCCACGTCGTCCTCGCCTCGCTCAATCCCGCGCTCAATGGCTACGCACCGGAACGGACGCGCGCGCTTTACGACGAATTCCTCACCCGCGTGCGGGCGCTGCCTGGGGTGCGTTCCGCGGCGCTCGCCACCGCCGTCGTGCTCTCCGGCGGTTGGGATGAACTCACGGTGAAGGTCGAAGGCTATCAGCCGCGCGAAGGTGAGGAGATGACTCCTTACGAAAACACCGTCTCGCCGGATTACTTCGCGACGATGCGGATGCCGATTCTGGCCGGCCGCGATTTCGACGAGCACGACAATCTCCAGAGCGGCAAGGTCGGGATGATCAACCAAACCATGGCGCGCTACTTTTTCGGGAGACAAAATCCGCTCGGGAAGAAATTCGGGCTCGATCCAGAAGCGCCGCCCGACATCGAGATCATCGGGGTGGTGCAGGACGCAAAATACGTAAGCCTGCGCGAGAAACCGCAACGGCATTTTTACCTTCCGGTCGCGCAGGAGCCGCGGCTTTCCTATCTGACGCTGCACGTGCGCGCGCTCGGCGAGACGCGTCCGGTCATCGGTCTGATCCGCGACACGCTGCAGGCGATCGATCCGCAGGTGCCACTCTACGACATCACGACGATGCAACACGAGGTCAACGACTCGCTCGCCGGCGACCGCTTGATCACCTGGCTCTCGACCGCGTTTGGCGTATTGGCGACGCTCCTGGCGACGATCGGTCTGTATGGCGTGATCGCGTTTTCGGTCGCACAACGCACGCACGAGATCGGCATCCGGATGGCGCTCGGCGCGCAACGCTGGGATGTGCTGGGGCTGGTCATTCGGCAGGTTGTCTGGCTCGTCCTGCTCGGCGCCGCGCTTGGCGCGGCGATCTCGTTAGGCGGAGTGCGTGCGGTCGAGAGCATGCTCTACGACGTGCGCGCGCTCGATCCGCTGGCCTTCGCCGGGGCCATCGCCGTTCTCCTGCTGGCGGCGGTGCTGGCCGCCTGGTTGCCGGCGCGTCGCGCGACGAAAGTGAATCCGACCGTCGCCCTGCGCTACGAGTGATTCGTTAGTCGCGAATTTTATAAGTCAGCTGCCGCGAGAGGAGCCAGCGGACGCCAAACATGTCGATGGTGGCGCGGACGGCGCGGTTGCCGAGTCCGTATTTGCTCTGGCCGAAGCGACGCGCGCGATGATTTACTGGAATCTCGACCAGGCGATAACCCGCGCCTTTGACAAGCGCGGGAATAAACCGGTGCATCCCTTTGAAGGGGACGAGGGTGCGGACGCACTCGCGCCGCATCGCCTTGAGGGTGCAACCGGTATCGCGCACGCCATCTTTCGTGAAACGGCTGCGGACGAAATTCGCGATCCGACTCGTTAGGCGTTTGACCACGGTGTCCTTCCGTTTCGCGCGGTAGCCGCAGACCAGATCGGCGCCGCGTTCGATCTCGACGAGGAGGCGCGGGATGTCGGCCGGATCATTTTGCAGATCGCCGTCGATGAGGACGACGACGGCGCCGCGGGCGGCGTTGGTCCCGGCATACATGGCGGCGCTTTGGCCGGCATTTTTCTCGAAACGAAGGATGCGTGTCTCCGGCGTGTTCGTTAGGCGAGAAAGCGTTTTGTCGGTCGAGCCGTCGTCGACGTAGATGATCTCGTGCGCGATTCCGGCGAGGGCGGCGGCCAGTTCGCTCTGAAGGAGCGCGGCGTTCTCCTCCTCGTTGTAAAGCGGCACGACGACGGAAACGGCGGGCGCCAAGGGAGCGGCGTCATTCATAACGGCATCGTCCGGTAATCGTAGCAGGCGTAGACTTGGAGCTGGCGAAGCAGGCGCCCGCCGGCTCGCACTTCGATCGTCGCGAGCGGCTCGACCCGGCCGAAGCCGCCGCTGATGCTCCGAGGCACGCGCGACTTTTTTCCCTCCTGCAGGTAGAGCGCGGTGCGGCCGGTGAAGAGGTTTACTCCCTGCTCCTCGGTGTAGACTTCGTTAGGGTCGCGCACCGTATTCGGCGGGAGCGGGACGAATTCATCGTAGCGCGGCCAGAAGGAAAATTCGTTCACCATGTCCTGCGATTCCGGGATGTAAACCGGCGGATGTCCCGGGCCTTCGGTTTGTTTTTCGGGAAGGTAAAAACCCAACTCGGAGGCGCGATCGCGTTCGTCGGCGATGAGGAAAACTTTCTGCCCGCTCTTCGCTTCGAAATCCTTGCGCACCTGCGTGACCGCGCCGGCCATCGAGCGCCAACCGCGCAGGCGATCGGTCGGATCATGATGACGGCGCTGAAAGCCGCTGTTGTTCGTCATGAAGCCGACGAGGAGGGCACTCATGAGGGCACCGAGGACGAGCGCACCCGTCGCCCAGCGCCGGACACTGCCGCGCGCGGCGGCGCGTTCCCGCCAATAGGAAATCGCGAGCAACGCGAGGCTGAGGAAAGCGAGTCCGTCCCAGTTCGGCGCCGCCGCCTTGTTGATGGAAAGGAGCGCGTAGAAGATGAAAACGGGCAGCCCGAACCAGAGAAGGTAGAGCGTCTTGAACTGCTGCCGGGCGCGCCGCCAACTCGCGATTACCGCCCAGGCGAGGCCGAAAAAGAGGAGCGGCGAATAGGTCGCGAAATGTTCGCCGAGAAAGGCGAGGAGCTCGAGCGGATGGAAGCCGGGGGCGTTCTCGAGGCTGCCGCGGGAGCGAAGGTGCGCCAGGGTGATCCAGGCGTGCTGCGAATTCCAGACGAGCGGTGGAATCGTGCAGAGCGCGACGACGAGGAGAAGGAGGTAAAGATTTGGCCTAACGAACTCGCGACGAAGGCGCGGGGCAAGGAGGAGGACGAGCAGGATGGAAACGAGCTCGAGCGCGTTGGTGAATTTGCAGAGAAAACCGAGCCCGATGAGCAGGCCGGTCAGCGGCCACCACCAGGAAAATTGCGGGCTCCGCTCGAGCGCGATCCAGAAGGTGTAAAATGCCGCGACCCAGAAAAAAACCGAAAGCGGGTCGATCGTCATGACAAGGCTGCCGAGGTTGAAAATCGGCGTGACATTGAGCGCGAGCACGGTCCAGAACCCGGCCGTCGCGCTGAAGAGCCGTTGCGCGAAATAGTAGAGCAAGAGACTCGTGCCGGCGGCGAGGAACGGACTCCAAAAGCGCACCCCGAATTCGTTGTCTCCAAAAATGGCGGTGCTCGAGCGAATGACGAAGGCAACCCCCGGGCCTTTGCTAAAATAGGAGAGCGCGGGCCGCTGCGACCACATCCAATAATAGGCTTCGTCGGGCGAAAGCTGAGTCGCGTTCAAAAGCGCGAGCCGGATCGCGGTGAGAACGAGGAGGAAAAGCCAGACCGCTTTTGTCGTGCTCATGAAATCGCGTCGCCCACCAAAGTCGGATGCCTAACGAAAAGCTGCGGTGCCCAGCGCGCTCCGGCCCAGCGCCAGAGTGATTCGAGCAGGGCGAGGGCAAGAAACGTTTCCCCGGCCGCGAGGAAGACGGTCGCGCACACGTCGCTCGGCCAATGCGCCCCGAGATAGATCCGCGACCAGCCGATCGCCCCGACGAAAAGAAAATAAAGCCAGCCCCAGCGCCGGAAGAAGAGCACGAGCACGATCGCGACGGTGACGTTGTTCGTCACGTGACCCGAGGGGAACGATGGGCCGGAGCGATGCCGATCGCTCTCATCGGAATAACGGATCTTCGGCTTTTTGAAGAGGGTCAGGACTTCGGGATGCGCCTTCGCCAGCTCGACCATGCGGACACGCTCCGCTTGCTTCGGTCGCCGCCGGTCGACGAATTTCTTCAGGACACCGGTCAGCTGCGTATTCACGAGAAAGGCGAAGCCGAGGCAGAAAATCAGGGCGCGTCCCTTGAAACCGCCAAGGATCAGCGCATACAGCACGAGCAGGACGATGAAAGGCAACCAGATGTCGACGTTGCTGATCGCCGCCATGAACAAGTCGAGGGCGGGACTCGTCCATTGCTCGTTAATAAGATGAAACAGACTTTGATCCATGCCGCCGCCGGGTTGCCCGTGGTGCGGCACGATAAGAAGCCCACCCGGGCGAAACAAGTGCTTAACGGCCTCGCCGTCCTGCTCCTCTTCGGCCTAACGAGTGGTGCCGCCGCCGAAACGGCGCCGCCTGCGGAGCAGATTCTCGCGCAGGTGCGCCTGCAACAATCGCAGCAGCAGCTCGATCTCCACGGCCAGCTGCGCTCCGACGCGACTGTCGTTCCTTTTCGCCTCACCCAGACCGGGCCGATTATTCATTACACCTTCGCCAATCCGCCGGAAGTCTTGCAGTTAAAGCTCGGCAACAATGGCTCGCAGCTCGACCTCGTTGAGAACACGAGCACGAAGAGCTTCGCCACCTCACGACTCGACGACAAAATCGGTGGAACCGGCGTGACCTACGGCGATCTCGCGCTCAGCTTTCTTTATTGGCCCGACCCGCAACTGATTAGCTCCGACACCATCCGGACGCGCAATTGCTGGAAGCTGCGACTGCATCCGCCCTCGAAGAGCGCGCAATATTCCACCGTCGTCCTCTGGGTCGATAAGGAGAGCGGCGCGATCATGCGAATGGAAGGCTACGATTGGAAAAATCATCTCGCGAAAAGGTTCGAAGTCGTCTCCGCGCAGAAGATCGACGGGCGTTGGTTTTTGAAACAAATGCGGATCGAGGAGATGCAGCCGGGCACCAACAAAGTGCGGTCGCGCAGTTATCTCGAGATTAACAAGTAGCCCGCTCAGAGGACGAAGGTTTCGCCGATCTCGCGCAGGGCAATGCGCTCCGGCTGGCTGGCGAGCGCCGCGGTGAAGCGCTCGATCGGTTCCCGGAAAGGCTCAAAGCTCAGCTTAAAAGTCTGGTGATGAACCGGCATGATGTGACGCGCGCCGGCCGCATCAGCCATCGCGATCGCCTGCTCCGGCGTGCAATGAGCGCGGATCCACGGCTCATAGGCGCCGATCCCCATGATCGCGAGATCATACGGCCGGCCGTCGTGCAGGTCCGCGAAGTCATTCGTTAGGGCGGTATCGCCGGCGAAAATCACCCGGCGCCCGCTGCGCTCGAGACACATAACCATTGTAGCCACGAAAGTTGTCGTATTGCATCCGCGCGCCCCAGTGATTGACGTGAAATGCCCTAACGGTAACAACACCGCCGGGGGTTTGGATTTCCACGCTTTCGCCCCAGCCCAGCTCGGTCACGTGACGCAAGCGCGTCCAGCCTAACAAGTCGCGCGTGCGCGTCGCGGTCACGACCTGAGTGCGCTTGCCGAATCGCCGGAGGGTGCGCCAATCGAGGTGGTCGAAGTGCGCGTGAGAGAGAAGGATCAAATCGATCGGCGGCAGCTCGCCGATCTCCAGCGCCGGTTTTGTCAGGCGCATCGGCCCGATCGCCGTGCCAGGCAGCGGAATCCCGATCCGCCGCAAGAGCACCGGATCAGTCAGGATGACGACGCCGAAGAAGTTAAGAAGCACGGTGGCATGGCCGAGCCAGGCGGCAGTGAGCCGATCATTGCTCCACTCGTTAGGCCGGGGTCGTGCAAAAGCCGGCTTGGTCTGGCGCCAGCTCTCCACCGTCCATTCGCGCCAGAGATGGGCAAGCCAATTGCGGCGGGGAGAGCGAGATCGCGTCGGGGACGGCATGCGGGCGGCAACATCGCTGATTCCCCTTCAGACCCCAACCAAGCCCTGCGCAGGGATCTGGCGGAGAGGGTGCCGCTCTTCGGTCTCGAATTCCCCGAACTCGCCGGGCTTTGCGGAGCTCTGCTCTCCGCTCGCCCGGCATCCCGCGTCTCAGGCGGGGACGAGACGACGCCGAAAAATGATTCGGCCGGTGAAGACGATACCGGCGAGGCCGCAGCCGAGGAAGAGGACGCTGCTGCCGCCCTCGGGAACGCCATTGGACTCGAGCGTAGCGGTGAAGTTGTCGTAATAGACGCTGTTTGGAAAGAAGCGGCTGCTTCCTCCGATGAAGACGACGCTCTGAATCCCAGACAACCCGGAGAGCGAAGCGATCGCGGCCGGATCACCCGCCCGAAGTCTCCATTCCAATTGACGGTGACCGTTCCCAGAAGCGTGCCGGTTCCGTTCAAACCGGAATAGGCGCTCAGGGTCAGCGTATCGCGATCCTGATCAAAATCTCCAAACTCGAAGGAGAATCCGCTCAGCGAGGAGGAGAAGTTGGCCACGAAGGCGCTCGCGGAAGTGTCGAAGAAGGGATCAACGCGCGGGTGGCGAAGGAGGAAGGAAAGGTCGCGCTCGTGGCGTCGACGATGTCGAATTTGCTTCCGCCCTGGCGCGACAAGGTCATCGTTAGGCCGCCGTTGCTCAGGGCCAGCGTGCTGTAGAGCGCCCGGCGAGTCGAACCGCTGAGGTGGCGACCTGGTCTTCGAGATTGAAGGTGATCGCCGAAGCCTGCGGGACGACGATCGCGAGGAGGAGGAGGAGGGCAACCTGCAGCGGCTTTGCCGCCAGCTCTGCTGATGGGAGAAGGAGTGTTTCATGTGCGATGGCTTAGAGATTTTCGCGCCGTCTGACAATCCTTTTTTACGATTTTTTTGCGAGCCTCCGCCGATGACCCGCTTGGCACGAAAATTCCGGCCTCAACGAGAGGGAAAACGGCCGCTATTTCACCACGCCGATTTCGGCGCGGCGATTCTTCGCCCAGGCTTGCTTCGTTCGAGGCGGGGTCGGCCGGCATCTCGGCCCCGAAACTCACGGTCTGGATGTTCTGGGCATTGGCGCCGCTCGCGATCAAGGCTTCACGGACCGATTCGGCGCGGCGCTCACCCAGGCCGCGATTGTATTCCGCGGTCCCGCGTTCATCGGTGAATCCGGCGATGATGATCTGGCTGTTGCCCTGCTGGAGGAAGCTAGCGATCTGCTGGATCTTGCCGTTCTCGGAGGATTCGATCGTCTGGCTGTCGAAGGCGAAATAAATTGGCTGGAATTGCTGGCGATCGACGTTGCTGCTGAGGAAGGAAGTGCCTTCGGTCCGTTCGGGGAGCGGCGTCCCGGTCACGTAATCGCCGGTGCTGCCGGCACCCGCACCGCCCTTATTCGGAGTGCAGGCGGGGAGGAACAAGCCGGCCAAGAGGAGAAGAAGAGATAGCCTGACGAGAGCAAAAGCAGGACGAAAGAGTGCGTTCATAAGCGTGCGCCGCAGCATAACGGCCCGCCCTGGGCATGCAAGCGGAGCGCTCGAAACCGCGCTCGTTAGGCAGATTTCTGCGCGCTGAAACCGTGGAAGAGCCGGTAAAAAAATCCGCCCTCCGCGTCTTCGTCATCGACGATCTTGCCGGCCCGGGCCACGAGCACGGGACAATCGGCCCGGTTCAAAATGCCCCGGGTCAAATCCCCCATGATGTAGTGGCGGAAGGTCCCGGTCGCCTGCGAGGTCCCGGTCACGATGAGGTCGTGTCCCCCTTCGCGGACTTCGGCAAAAATCTGATCGAGGGCGAGGCCGTGCCGGATGCGGACCTCGACGGTGAGCCCCATTTTTTCGAGGCTCTCTTTTTGCCCGCGCAGGTTGCGGCCGAGTTCGGATTCGGAGGTGAGCAAACGATCGACGTCTTCTTCCATCCTAACGAGATTGGCGTAAATCGCCGGCGGCTCCGCCATGACGTGGAGGAGCGTAATGGCACTGCCGATGGCGACGGCAATTTCGCCGGCCAACTGGACTGCGTCGTCGATATAGCGGCGTCCGCCCGTGCAGACGAGAATTTGCTTCACCTGGTTGCAGTCGCCGAGCGCGACGAGGACGGGAGGAGGCACCGCCTTGATGACTTCGTAGGTTTTCTCGGAGCGCCAATAAAGTCCGCTGCTCGCTTTGCGGCGCGCGCCAATGATGGCGAGGTCATATTCGTTCGCGGTCGTCTCGGCCAGGATTTGCCGAATCGGTTCGCCCGTCCGCAGGACGATGTTGGGCTCGAGATTTTCCTTCCGCAGCAGGCCGGCCTCGTCTTCGAGCGCGTCGCGCAGCGGCTTCTCGTCTTCGGATTTCTCAGCGATGCCGAGCAAGGTCACCGGCGATTGTCGGGGACTCGCGATGAGGGCGCCGAGCCGCGTCGGGTTATCCGCGGGATCAGTTCCGTCGCTGCAAATGAGGAGGCGCATGGCGGCTAAAGCTTGTTTCCAGTAAACAAAGTGTAGAGGACAATGGCCGCGCCGATCAACGGCAGCGGCACGAAAAAGAGCCGGATTTTTGGACCGGCAAAGTATTGCGTAAGGGTCGCGCCGATCTGCGCTCCGATTGCCGCGCCGGTGTTCATGACCAACGCGACGAGAATGTCGACATTGCCTTTGATCGCGTGACTGAAAGTGCCGTAGCTGGCCGAGATGATGATCTCAAAGAGATCGGTCCCGACCGCGAGATGAGTCGGAATACCGAGGACATAAACCATCATCGGCATCCGGATGTAGCCGGCGCCGCCGCCGAGAAAACCGCTGAAGAGTCCGCCAATGAACGAGACCAAAACGATGACCCAGAGCGAGATCGATTTCACCCCGGAAGTGGGAAGCGAAATCATCGGCCAGAGCGGAATGCGATGGATCGCGCTTGTCATTCCGCTGAAAGAGGAGACGTCCTTCGATTTGCTCGAGCCGCGCGCTGTTTTCTTGCCGCCGCTCCGTTTCTTTTCCAGGCGCATCGTCTTCCAGCTTTCCCAGACCATGAAGGCGGAAATGCTGCAGTAGATCGCGATGGAAATGACGCTGACGACAAAGTCGACGTTTCCCCGGCGCTTCAAGAGTTGAATCAATTGCGCGCCGCACTCCGCGCCGGCGATCGTGCCCAGAGCCATAATGAATCCGAGGCGCAGATCGACGTTGCCGAGCGCGCGGTGACGCTTCGCTGCCACGACCGATTTGCCCACGATGTGCGCGAGATCGGTCCCGACAGCGTAGTTCCAATGCATCCCGACCGCGCGCAAGGCCGGGCCCGCGATGAAACTTCCCCCCACGCCGAAAAACCCTCCGAGAATGCCGATGAGGAACCCGACGATGACGAGATAGACCGGACTGATGTCCGTTCCCGAGATCGGGAAGTGCATCGCGAGGAGCGTGATCATTCGGAACGGCCGCGCAGGAGACGGATGAGAAAAGTGGTGACCGATTCAAGGACGACGGCCTGGCCGATGATCAATCCGATGGAGACCAGCCCGTAGATGCGGATGCTCTTCTTATCGAGATCGGCGAGCCAGCCGCCGAGGAAATGAAGAACCAGGGAAAAATAGGCGACGACGAGCAGGCTGTAGATGACCAGCTCGATGGAAAAGGAAATGAGCGCCTTGCGGGCTTCGGCTTTTTTCATGAGTGGAGCGCAGGGACGCAAGCAGATCGCCCCCGCGTCATTTGGCGGCGGTGCGCGGGAGCGTCAACCGGAAAAACCTTTGCGCGTGGAACGATTCTTCCTACTTTCCTTGGCTCGGAATATTCCCGGCTAACCTATGGCTGATGTCGCAAACAAATATGCAGAAAACGTAGAGGGAAAATTCTACGTCGACGACCAATGCATCGACTGCGATTTGTGCCGCGAAACCGCGCCCGCCAATTTCAAACGCAACGACGACGGCGGCCATTCCTTCGTCTATAAACAGGCCGAGTCGCCCGAGGAAGAAGCGCTCTGCAAAGAGGCGATGGAAGGTTGCCCGGTCGAGGCGATCGGGAACGACGGAGCCTAACAAATCCTTCTATCCCGGCGGTCTGTGCATCCGCCCAACGCGCATGGCAGAGAAGGCAAATCGACGGGGCCAGGACCACGTGCTCAAGGAAACTCGTGGGCACAAAAAAGCCTGTCCTCCTGAGCGCAGCGAAGGATCTCTGACCCTTTCGGGGAGCTGGGAAGAAAAAGTAACCAGAGATGTTGCATGATATTCCCGTCGCCCTAACGATCGCTGGCTCCGACTCGAGCGGCGGCGCGGGGCTGCAGGCCGACCTCAAGACCTTCAGCGCCCTCGGCGTTTACGGACTCACCGTCGTGACCTGCGTGGTCGCGGAAGTGCCCGGTAAAGTCTCGCGAATCGAGGGAATCGATCCGGCAATGGTGCGGGCGCAGCTCGAACTCCTTCTCTCAAAATTTCCAGTCGCGGCGATCAAGACCGGGTTGTTGTTTTCAGCCGAAGTGGTCGAAGTCGTCGCCACGATTTTGGAAGAGCGCGCCGGAAAAATCCCGTTGGTGGTCGACCCCGTCATGATCGCGACAAGCGGCGATCGCCTCCTCCAAACAGCCGCGGTGGAGCTCTATCAGAGCCGGCTTTTCCCACTCGCCACTCTCGTCACGCCGAACATGGCCGAAGCCGCTGCCCTAACGAATTTGGCGGTGAAAAACCTTGAGCAAATGCGAGTAGCCGGTGAGCAGCTCCAGGCCACGTATGGGACTCGATTCCTCCTCAAGGGCGGCCATCTCGAGGGCAATCGCGCGATCGATCTGCTCTTTGACGGTGCGGCGGCAAAGGAGTATTCGGCTCCGCACGTGGCGGGAGTCTCGACGCACGGCACCGGCTGCACCTATTCCGCTGCGATCGCCGCCGGTCTCGCCCGGGGCCAGTCGCTCGCGGAGGCGATCGCTCAGGCCAAGGAATTCGTCAGTGGCACAATCAGCGGATATTATGCCTGGGGGACGTCGTTAGGCGAAATTCACGCCCTTAATCACCTTGCTGGGGAGGGGCGTTTCAGGAACCAATCGAGCGCTGCTTCAAGATGAGGATGATTCAGTCGATGCCCGCCCACGAAATGCTCGAAGCGGACGTTCTTGAATCCCTCCTCCACCATCGCGGCGTGCGACTTGTCGGTCAGGGCTTTGTTGGAATTTTCGTCGTTCTCCCCTGCGCTCAGGAAAATCGGCAGATCGCGCAACGCCGAGAACGGCACCTTCTTCAACTCGTCGGGAAAACGAGTCGGGTTCCAGGAACTGATCGCGAGGAAGATCCCGATCAAATGGGCATGCGCTTCGGCCAGTTTGATCGCCTCGTAGCTGGCGTAGCCCGCGCCACCTGAGACCCCGCCCGTCGCGACCGGCCAGTCTTTGGCCTGCGGCCATTGTCGATCGATCGCGTCGAGCGCAGCCGAGACCAGCGCCCAACGAAAATCGACCGAGTCGTTTCCCGTCGGCTTCCCAAATTGTCCGTCGACCGCGAGCACCGCGAAACCTTTCTCGAGCGCGCTGCCGACAAATTGATGCGCGCGTGCCGATGCTCGAGGCCGCGCCATCCGCAGTCGAGCTGACGACGAGAAGCGGGCACGGCTTCGTCGCCGGCGCGAATTCACGCGGCAGCACGATGAGCAGGCGCGCCTTGTCGGAAGGCCTCCCGTAAGCCTTGGCTGCCTCTCGTTGTTGCGCCGGATTGGTGATCGGAATTTCAATCTCTGTCTCGCGACCGAGCTTGAGCGGCTGGTCCGCCAGGGTCAGAGCGCTACCGGTGGGTGACGGGGACTCGGGAGGTGCTGGCGCAGGCGTCGTTAGGGCAGCCGTGGTTTCGGGCGTCGCCGTCGCCGCGGCCGCACCTGCCTGGTTCACGGTCTTCCCGATGAAAAGCCGATCGGCCGCGGAGAGATGATTGAGTGGGTAGGGATATTCCTTCTCCCGCACGAGAAAAATGCCGTTCGCTCCTTCGACCCGGACAAATTCCGCCTCAAAACTCTGGTCCGTTACCGTCTTCCAGAGGCGCGCTGGAGCTTCCGCGCAAGTCAGCGCCAGAAAGAAAAACGCCAGCAAAACGTGGCTTAATCCTGAGGTCGAGGGGAAGATCTTCACCGCGCGACTATTGATCGAAATCCAAGCGCGAGCGAGCACGGATGGCAAGGTATGAGCAACCCCTCCTTGGAAAATGTCGCTGCCACCTGGCGAACCGAAGCTTGACAGGAAACGCCCCAAAGCCGATTCCCTTCGCCGTGCTAAAGATTTGCCCTTGCCTCGTTACGTTCGTCTTTCTCTGCTTTCTCAGCGCGGGCTGCGAATCGACAAATAAGGACGCGCCGTCCTCCGGAACGAAGGTCGCCGCTAGACACGCCCAATGGCAGCCCGGCCCGCACCAGACAGGAACCAATCTTTAACCCGTCCCATCATCCCGGGCGACACCTCGCCTAACGATCGCTACATCCTCCCGCGCCGCTGGTAGAAGTGGTAGCGTTCGATAATCGATTCGACGTATTTCTTCGTTCCCGGGAAATCGATGTTGCGCTGAAACTCGCCCGCGCTAAGTGGCGGAGCGTTGTCCCCCCCGGCCCAGCGTTGCGCGCGGCTCGCCCCGGCGTTGTACTCGGCGAGCGCAAAGGGCGTCGGGTCGCGCTGCGTTTGCCAGTGCGACATGGCCCGGCGCAGATACCACGCGCCCGCTTCCAGGTTCGTCTTCGGATCGAACAACTCCTCCACTCGGAAATTTGGCAGCCGCTTCTCCGCGGCCCATTCCTGGGCGGCGATTTCGCTCACCTGCATGAGTCCGCGCTCGCCCGCTCCGCCGAATTTGTTCGGATCGAAACGGCTCTCCCGCCAGACCACCGCCTTGACCAGCATCGGGTCGAGTTCGTTAGGCACGGCAACCGCGCGGATGAGCTGGTCGTATTGCTGGAAGCGCGCCGGGCTGATCCATTCGTAAAGGGTGTAGACCGGATCGCCCGAACGCCAGGCGAGAAGGGCGATTCCCACCCCGGCCGCGAGGAGGAGACAGATGATTAGTTTAAAGAGGAACCGGATCATGATGTCGTTAGGGAAGGCCGCGCGAAGACGCCGGATCGCCGCTGGATAAGTTTGGCGGCGAAGCGGAAAGTCACGGGCAGAAGCAATTCACGCATCCCTTGGCTGAGCAATTAAATTCCATCAAATTCGTCCGCGTGGTGATCGATCGCGCGATCCGGCGCGAGCTGGATTACAGCGTGCCGGAAACGCTGGCGGAGCGGGTCGTGGTCGGTTCGCGCGTGCGCGTCCCCTTCCGTGACAAGTCGCTTCTCGCTACCGTCATCGCCACCCTCGCGGAGAGTCCGGCGCCCGGCATCAAGCCGCTCGAGGCCCTGGTCGGCGAGAAGCCAGTTCTGAGCGAAACCCTGATCGATCTGGCGCGCTGGATGGCGGCCTACTATTGCTGCCCGATCGAAACCGTCATGCGCAGCCTGCTCCCGCAGGTCATTCGCCGGGCGGAGGTCAGTTGGAAAAAACAGCTTTTCGTTAGGCAGGCGCGCGTCGCGACAGAGGAGGAGCTGGAAAAGTTGCGCCGGCGCGCGCCGCGCCAGGCCGAGCTGCTCGAGGCGGTCGCGCAATTAACTGCCCCGGTGCCCGCGGCCGAGCTACTCCGCCGGACCTCGCTCGACAATTCTACCCTGCGCGCGCTCGTTAGGCGCGGATTTGTCGAGCTGCGCGAAGAGGCGGTCGCGCGCGATCCGCACGGGACCGAGAAATTTCTCGCCGATGCCGACCTGGCGATGAACGAAGAGCAAACCGCGGCGCTCAAGTTGATCGAAACCGCGCTGGAAAATCCGGAGACTCATCCTCCTATCCTGCTCCACGGCGTGACCGGCAGCGGCAAGACCGAGGTCTATCTCCAGGCCATCCGCGCGACCCTCGCTCGCGGGAAGACGGCGATCGTTTTGGTTCCCGAAATCTCGCTCACTCCACAAACGGTGGAGCGCTTCAAGAGCCGTTTCGCCGACGACCCGGAAATGGTCGCCGTCCTGCACAGCCATCTTTCCGAAGGCGAACGCCACGATGAATGGCACAAGCTGCACGCCGGTCGCGCCCGCATCGTCATCGGCGCGCGCAGCGCCGTTTTCGCCCCGCTCGAAAATCTCGGTCTCATCGTGGTCGATGAAGAACACGAGAACTCCTACAAGCAGGAGGAAGCGCCCCGTTACCAGGCCCGGGACGTTGCCGTCGTTAGGGCAAAACTGGAGAGATGCGCCGTCGTCCTCGGCACCGCCACGCCTTCGCTCGAGAGTTACTACAACGCCGCCCGCGGCAAATACATTCTCAGCAACTTGACCCAGCGGGTCGATCAATGCCAGATGCCGCTTATTCGCATCGTCGATCTGCGCCAGGAACGCCGCAAAGAAAAGGCCGCCGCCATTCTCTCCGAGAAACTGCGCAGCGCGATCGATGACCGCCTAACGAAAAGCGAGCAAACCATCCTCTTCCTCAACCGCCGCGGATTCTCCACCTCGCTCCTCTGCAGCCATTGCGGAAAAGCGCGGGAGTGCCCGAATTGCAGCGTCGCCCTCACCTTCCATCGCACGAATGCGCGCCTCAGTTGCCATCTCTGCGGGCACAGCGCCGCGGTCCCGAAACGCTGCCCGGAATGCGGCGAGGACGCGCTCATCTATGCCGGCTTCGGCACGGAAAAGGTCGAGGCCAACGTTTCCTCCATTTTTCCCAAAGCCGTCGTTAGGCGGATGGACGCCGACTCGATGACCCGCAAAGACGCTTACCGCGAAACTCTTCACGCTTTCCGCGCGGGCAAGATCGACATCCTCGTCGGCACCCAGATGATCGCCAAAGGCTTGCATTTCCCGAACGTCACGCTCGTTGGGATCATCAACGCCGACCTCGCCCTTCACCTGCCCGATTTCCGCGCCGGCGAACGCACCTTCCAGCTCCTCACTCAGGTCGCCGGTCGGGCCGGACGCGGTGAAGCGCCGGGCGAAGTCTACGTCCAGACCTACACGCCGTTCTCGCCCTCGATTCAATTCGCGCGCCATCACGATTTCGCCGGCTACTTCGAACAGGAGCTGGAGTTCCGGGAGCAATGCAACTTCCCGCCAGTCACCCACGCCGTCCTCATCACCGTCCGCTCTGAGCACGAAGCTCGCGCCAGCTTTTCCGCCGAGACGCTTGCCCGCCGCCTGAGGGAGGCTTTGCCTAACGAGTATAGCCTCGGCGAACCCGCCCCCGCGCCCTTGGAGAAGCTGCAGGGCAGTTACCGCTTCCACATCCTGATCCGTGGCGCAGCCATTCTCCGCCTGAGCCGCCTCATCCGCGAAACCCTCGATCGCCTTCCCTTCCCTGAAGACGTGGCGGTTGCAGTCGATGTCGATCCCTATCAATTGTTGTAGCCGGATGAGTAATCCCAGTCAGGCAAAGGTAAAGACGATCGACGATTACATCGCTCGGTATCCGTCGGAGGTGCGCTCCATTCTCGAAGAAATACGGCGCACCATCCGGAAGGCCGCGCCTCAAGCGGAAGAGAAGATCAGCTATCAAATGCCGGCGTTCACCTTTCACGGCAACCTGGTCTATTTTGGCGCTTTCAAGAAACACATCGGCCTTTACCCGCCGGTCCGAGGCGACGCGCGCCTGGAAAAGGCGGTCGCACCCTATGCCGGCGCAAAAGGAAATCTGCAGTTCCCGTTCGATCGACCGATTCCTTACGGCCTCATCACCCGGATCGTGAAGTTTCGCCTCAAGCAGAACGAGGCGAAGCGCGCGAAAAGCTGATGGGCGGTCCGCGCGGATTGACGGTGCTTGAATTCCGAAAGCTCGCACGCATTCTGACACGCGGATGAGGACGCAGACGCTTGAAGTCAGAACCGACGATCTACGCGGTCCTGAGGTCGCGGAGCTTTTAAGCGAGCACCTTCGCGCGGTATCGGAGGTTTCTCCTCCTGAAAGCCGGCACGCGCTCGACTTGGAAAGGTTGCGCCGACCTGAGATCTCCTTCTGGACGGCCTGGGATGGAGCGGAGCTCGCTGGTTGCGCCGCCCTGAAGGAACTGGATGCCCAGCATGGAGAAGTGAAGTCGATGCGGACAGCTAACGCGCATCTGAGGAAAGGAGTCGCCGCGACCCTCCTCGAACATCTCATCGCGGAAGCGCGTCGCCGAGGCTATCGCCGGCTAAGTCTCGAGACCGGCTCGATGAGTTACTTCGCGCCGGCCCATCAGCTCTATCTTCGCTTCGGATTCAAGCCTTGCCCTCCCTATGCCAATTATCGCGAGGATCCCAACAGCCTTTTCATGACTCGCGAGCTATGAACCGCAGCTAACTCAGGCCAAGCTGTTCCTTCAGGCGATCGAGCAATTCCACCTGCGCCGGATTGATCTTTCGACGCGCCTCATTTTCCGGAAAGAACTCCGCTCGATCAATCTCGGGAAAGGTTTCCTTCTTTCCCGAATGCGGCGGCCACTCCAGCTCAAAGGTGTTCGAACGCAGAACAAAGTCTGACCGCAGGTCGCCTGCAAACGCCCAGGCGTAAACCGTCTTCCCGCCTTTCTGCTTGATCGCGCCTAACGAGGCAAAATCGCCCTCGGGCTCAACACCCAGCTCTTCGGCGAATTCAATTCGAGCGCGAGTAAGCAGGTCTTCGCCAGGGCTGGCTTCGCCCTTCGGGATGGTCCAGGCCCCTCCATCCTTGCGCGCGAAGAACGGCCCGCCGGGATGCACGAGCAACAGCTCCAGCCCCCCGGCCGCGCGCCGGAACATGAGTAATCCGGCGCTAGTGCGCCCGCGTCTCTCAGCCGATTGCACGGCGGACAACGTTAGGTGACCTCGACACCCTTCCAAAAAGCGACGCGACCCTTGATGTTGGCTGCCTCTGCCTTCGGCTCCGGGTAATACCAGGCTGCGCCTTGGTTAACCGCGTCATCGACCGCGATGTCGTGGTAACTCGCCTCGCCCTTCCAGGGGCAATGACTGTGCTCGTCGCTGGGCCGAAAATATTCCCGCCGGATCGAGTCAGGCGGAAAGTAATGATTTCCTTCCACCACGACTGTATCGTCACTCTCCGCGATGACTTTTCCATTCCAACTCGCCTTCATAGTCTTTCTCTCGTTAGTCCCCTAGCTTAAGTGTTTCTCCCTCCCGCGCGGCCGAGACCTGGATGACAAGACCGGTCTCCGCCATCCCCGCCTGCGCATGCGCGACCATCTTTTCGATCTTGGCATCATCATGGTCGGGGTCGTGATGAAAAAGATAAACGCGTTTGGCGCCGGCTCGGGCCGCCAGCCGCACCGTGTCGTCGGCACAGGTATGGCCCCAGCCGCGGCGCGACGGATACTCGATCGCATCGTATTGCGAGTCGGCGATCACCACCTCGGCGTCGCGCAGAAATTCGACCACCTTGTCATCCTGCACGCGCGCATACTCGAGGCCGGTCGAGGAACTTTCCTTCTCGGCTTTCTGGCGTTCCACCTCGCAACGTTCGTAGGCTTCGTGGTCGGGCAGGTAAACGATATCGCCGTTAGGCGTGGAAAGGCGGTAGCCAAGACAGATGCCGGGATGATTGGCAAACATGGTCCGCACTTTGACCGCGCCGCCGAGATCGAACTGCATGTCGTCCATTTCCTCGAAGGTCAGATGCGTCGCCATCTGGTTGAGGCCGACGGGAAAGAAGGCGGTCTGCATTTGCTCGAAAAGCGCGCCGCGCAACCCATGAACTGCGCCTTCGTAGCCGAGGATGCGGATGTTGACTCGGGGATGGTAGGCGGGAACAAAAAAGGGGAAACCCTGGATGTGATCCCAGTGGGTGTGAGTGATGAGCATCGTGACCTGGAGACCCTTTTCGCTCACCTCTTTCATGAGCGATTGGCCGAGCCGGCGAATCCCCGAGCCGGCATCGAGAATGATGATTTGATCGCCCACCCGCACCTCGACGCAGGAGGTGTTACCGCCGTAGCCGGATGTTTCTTTTCCAGGCGAAGGGATCGAGCCGCGGACGCCCCAGAATCGGATCAGGGTCGGACCGGAGACAACCGCCGGCGCCGCCGGTTCCGGGATGGGCGCTTCGCCATTCTGACTAGCGGCCGCGAGCATGCGGAGGAGTTCGTTAGGGATGATCGGTTTGACCAGGTAATCGTCGGCCCCGGTGGCGAAGGCGGTCTCGCGATCGTTCGCAAAACGGCTCACCGTCATGAGAATGACGCGGACCCCCGCGAGGAAATCCTGTTCGCGAATCGTCCGACAAACCTGGAAGCCGTTGCGCTTCGGCGTGCGCAGATCGCAGATGACCGCGGTCGGCCGATGCTTAAGGACGAGATCGAGTCCGGCCTGGCCATCTTCCGCTTCGAGGACGCACCATTCTTTACCCGTTAGGCATTCGGAAATAAGAGCGCGAGTGAGCGAGTCGCTGTCGATCAGGACGAGCGTTTTCATGTCTCGCGGGGCGCCGGAGTGGGCAGCCGGATCCAGAAGCAATTTCCGCCTGCCGCTGGCGTTTCCGATCCGATCTCACCGTGACATTTCTCGACCGCCATCCGGCAAAATTGCAGGCGCAATTGCCAGGCTGCTTTCCCATCCATCGCCGTCGCGTGGTCCTTGGCGAAGAAATCGGCGCTGGCGTCGTTAGGCAAGGACGGCCCATTATCGCGGACGCGAAGGACGACAGCCTCCGCCTCTTCCGCGATCTCGAGCGCGACTTCGCTACCGGGAGGCGCATTATGGAGGCCGTTCTCGAGCAGACTGGCGAGGACGCGCGCGAGATGATCAGCGCCCATCGCGACGCGATTCGCCACCTTTTCCGGAAGCCGCAAACGCACATCTTTCTCGGCGAAAGCACTCGCCACCGTTTCCGCGACATCGCGCACCACTCCGCCTAACGACACCTCGGCCGCGCTCCCATAAAGACTTTCCAGCTCGGCCGCAAAAACGGTCAGCACCTTGTTGATCAGGGCTTGTTGATCCTCCGTCGCGCGCATCGCGAGAGTCAGAAGCTGCCGGGTGCGCGGGGAATTTTTCTCTAGCTCGATCAGGCGGAGTGACGTAATCGCGTTGGCGAGCGCGGCATTCATTTCCTCTGAGATGCAGCTGAGGAGGATTTCTTTTTTCTGCGTCTCCGAATTCAGGCGCTGGTAGGCGATGACGGTTTCGCGCGCCTTTTGCAGGATCGATTTTTTCGCCTCGAAAACTTCTCCGAGTCGCTCGAGGAGAAGCGCGGCCTGGCCGTCAATCGTCAGCGCGGTCGCTTCCAGGGAGATTTCCGCGCCGTCGCCTCCTGCTTCCACCCAGGCGCCGGATTGGACGCGGGCCTGACCGCCGCTCGACCAGCAATCGGCGGCATCGATGAGAAAATTCTCGAGAAAAGGCGAAACCTGCTCGAGCGGCAAGGGATCGCCCGATTTCGTTAGGCCAGGCCAAAGTGTGTGCAGCCAATCGGGCGGCGCGCCCTGCAGGAGCAGGGTGCCATCCGCCTCTTGCAGAAACAGAGTTAAACCGAGAGCTTCAAGGACAGCGCCGGCCGGAGAGTCTGCCTTCGCCATCGTTTACTTCGGCTGAACCATCCGACGCCCCAGTTCGAGGAAAGCATCTTCCACCCCTGCGCCTTCTTTTGCGCTCGTCTGGAAGCTCTTCCAACCGCGCGTGGCCAGGTCCGCCATGCTGGCCTCGTCAATTTCCCATTGAGTTGTGAGATCGGCCTTGTTCAAGGCGAGAAGAAAGGGCGCCGGCCCGACTGCGGCGGCGACGCGTTCCTGGATTTCGATCACCTGGTCAAGGGTCACCCGCCGCGTCCCATCGGCCACCAGGAGGTAACCGCTCGTGCCGCGCAGATAGGAAGTTTGCAGGCGCTGATAGTCGTCGTCGCCGGCCAAATCCCAGATCATGAGCATGACTTCCGTGCCGTCGAGCGTGATCGTCTTCTTGTCGATCTTCACACCTACAGTCGTTAGGTATTTATCGGAAAACATGCTGTGGACAAACTTGGCCACGAGACTCGTTTTCCCGACGCCGGACGCGCCGATCATGCAGACTTTCTTTTGAATCATGGCGCGGTAGTCACGGGGTGACTCACGACTTTAAATTCGACCCGACGATCGGCCTCCTCCGGCAATGGCTCCTGGCCTGGCGCCGGTGCGGGCCGGCGGATCGCGATCGGGTGGAGCATGGCCGCGTCAAAACCGCAGGAGACCAGAAAGTCGCTTACCCTTTGCGCGCGGCGCAGACTCAGGTCGGCGTTCTTCGTCTCATCGCCGACGGCATCGGCATGGCCATCGATCTCGAGGGAAATCTCCAGCCCGATCCGCCGGGCGGCGCCATCGCAGCGGCGAATCTCATCCGGCAGGCGCGAGAGGGCGGTGAAACCTTCGGTGGCAATGTTGTCCTTGTTGGACAGGAAATAAACGAAGGCGTGTTCGATGATCGACTTGGATTGCGTAAAGGTGCGCTCATCCAGGTCGACAATGGCATGGTCATTGATCGAGGTAATGCCCGGCAGCTTGGTCGCTTCCGCGCGCACCCGGGTAAGCCAGCGATGCGAGGCTTCGCCGGAAAGCGTGAGCACCCCGTTGCTGAGCTCGATAAAGACGCCGTCAGGCAGACCGAAGCGCGTCTCGAAACGTTCCCGGGCCAGGTTGTGATCGTAGATGATCTGGGCGTTTTTGGAGGAGATCGCCGTGATCCCAGGGATAAGAGTGGCATCACGATAAACGCGATCGAGCCACTCGTAGGGCACCGAACCGCCGACTTCCAGAGTGCTGCCGTTCAGAAAAACCTGCGCTCCGCGCGGCGGAGGGAAGCGCAGCTCGAAACGGCGCTGCACACTCGAGGGATCGAGCCCGAGATAATTCTTCCAGTCGAAAAGGATCCGTGTCGGATCGAGCCCGGCGCCGAGCGCCACCGTCGCCGGATCAATCGCCGCAGCGTCGCGCAATCCGGTTACGACCGAGGGCGAAATCCAACCTTTGCTCGCCGAGGTCACGACGATGCCCGGTTGATCGCGACAAGTTCGAAAGGAAACTTTGCCATTGCGCTTCGCTCCGGGCCGCAAGCACAACAAGGGTCAGAATCGCGGCGGCGAGCGCGACGAGCAAAAAACCCGCGCGCATCGGCCGCTTTCCACTGCGCTCGGCGTGGTACTGGCTTTGCAGGCAGGATTCCAAATCCGGCCGGAGCGGTTCGAAAACGGCGGCGTCCCCATCGAAAGTCGCGAGCTGGTCGCCCTTCAAAATGTGCACGCTCTCGATCGTCTCCTCCATCGTGGTGCGGAGTTCGCGCGGCGGATTGCCGCGGATCACCGCCGCGAGATAAGCCTGCGGACCGGGCGCGATCCAGACCTGCAATTCGCCGATCCGGAATTCTTCCAAAGCGGAATCGTCGCCGGTGGCGAAGGAGTCGCGGGCAAAATCCTGAATCGCGCTGAGCATCCCGCCGACCATGTCGGCGTCGCGGGAAATGGCGGAATCGGCCGTGAGATGGAGAAGGGTGAGGCTGGTGCCGCGATGAATGAGGAAGAGCTGTTCGACCCGATAGAGAAGACTGCGCAGCATCACGACCTCGGCAAAACTGCGGCCGGTGCGCATGGCTTCGAAGCGCCACTTCAAGCCGCGCCAGGAAAAGGTGTGTTCGAGCGTCTGGTTGAGGGATTGAAGCAGGCGCCGCAAACTCTCCGCGATCGATCGCCTGACGATGGGGCCAATAATGGGATGAAGCGCCTCGACAAAAATCTGCGGCCGTTTTTCGATCGATTCCCGGACCGAACCCTCGACCGCGGGGCGGAGAGCGCGGGTCAGCTCGTCACCGCGTTCGCGGCTGAGTTTGACCGCGGCCGGAAGGATCGCCGCGACATCGCGCGAGCGCCGCTCCTTGTCCGTAATCTGATCGCGCAGCTCGCGCAGTTCCTGGCGTTCCCGGCTAAGCAGGAGGCGGCGGAGTTCCTCAAACTCCGTGACCGCGTTACCAGGCGATCGGCGCATCCGCGTCGGTCGTTAGGCGCCGGGGACGCGAAACTCGTTTTTCAGACGCAACGCGACTTCGCTCAGCATCTCGGCGAGCGATTCGCGCCCGGTCATGGCGTTGCGAATCTGCTCCGTCTCATGATCGAGGCCGGCTTTCATCTGGTCGTGCTTGTCTTTGATCTCGGCGGTCAGAGCTTTCGATTGTTCGAGCAGTTGCTCGCGCAGATCGTGCATCTCGGTAGCGGATTGTTCGTCGAGATACTTGATTTTTCCCTCGAGCGAGCGGGCCGTCTCCGCGAGATCGTGGGCCAGCCGGGCAATGGCGTTGCCGCGGTCCGTTTGCTCGGCGTTCAAGCGGTTGCCGAGCGATTGCACTTCGCTCTTGAGGAAATTCTCCAGGCCTTCGATGCGCTTTTGCACTTCGTTGCGCGCTTCCATCGAGTCGCGGGTAAGGCGTTCTTCGAGCCGCTGGAAACGGCTGTCGTAATCGCGCATTTGCGATCCGAAAAGAATGTCGCGGATCCGATCCACCTTGCCGTTTTCGTCGATCTCCCCCTCACGATTTTCGGGATTGTTGAAATTCACGACTTGAGGATTTTGGGTCTGTTCAGCGTTCATAGGCTACCTTGTGCGCTTAT
Source organism: uncultured Verrucomicrobiae bacterium (assembly GCA_963792775.1). Lineage (GTDB taxonomy): Bacteria > Verrucomicrobiota > Verrucomicrobiia > Chthoniobacterales > UBA10450 > Palsa-1392. Next base: position 234,991 of record CAWBXU010000001.1, read on the forward strand.
AGCATTCCGAGGGTGCCGGAGGCAAGTCTCTTTAACGGCGGGCGAGTCGATTCACGCTCCCGAGGAGGCGCTCAATTTCTTCGTCACTGGTGTAGCAGGCACAGCCGGCGCGGACCAGACCGTATTCGTTCTGTCCGAGGCGCTCGGCCACCGTGGTGGCGTAAAAATCGCCGTGGGAAACGAAGAGCGCATCGGCCGCCATGGCTCGCGCCACTTCGACGGAGGAAAGGCCCGCCATCGTGAAGGCGACGGTGGGCGTGCGCGCGACTTCGGGCGGCGGTCCAAACAATTGCAGGCCGTCGATTTCGGAAAGACCCTCCCATAATTGCCTAACGAGAGTAAGAGCGCGCCGGTGCAGGTCGGCGAAGGAAGTCTGCAAACGCGCGCGACGCGTTTCCCCGGGAGCGAGCGAGGCGAGGAAATCCACCGCCGCCGCGGCGCCGGCGATGCCTTCGTGATTTTGCGTCCCGGTCTCGGCGCGCTCGGGGGCGGCATCGGAGGCGGGAATGAGCTTGGGAAAATCAAGCGCGCCGAGCAGCTCGTGCCGCCCGTAGAGCACGCCGAGGTGCGGACCGTAAAACTTGTAGGCGGAACAGGCGAGATAATCGCAATCCCAGGCGCGCACGTCGACGAGCTGATGAGGCGCGTAGTGGACCGCGTCGACGAAAGTTTGCGCGCCAACGGCCTGCGCCATTTTCGTGGCGCGGGAAATATCGCTGATCGTGCCGAGGGCGTTGGAGGCGGCGCCGATGGCTACGAGCCGGGTGCGGGGATTGAGTTGCCTGCGCAAAATCCTCCCAGTCGAGCTGCCCGGTCTCCGGGATCATTCGCACCACCCGCACGGTCACGCCGCGTTCTTTGGCGAGGGCCTGCCACGGCGCCACGTTCGCCTGATGATCCAGCTCCGTGACAACAATTTCATCGCCCGGTCCGTAGCCTCGCCCGAGCGCGCGGGCGAGATGAAAGGTCAGGGTCGTCATGTTCGCGCCGAAGGCGATTTCGTTAGGCTGGGCGTTGAGGAAATCGGCCAGTGCCAGCCGCGCGTCGCCAATTATCGCGTCGGTCTCTTCGCTGCTCGGAAAGGACCAATGCGTATTGGCGTTGTGCCGAAGCAGGTAATCTCCCATCGCGTCCACGACCGCGCGCGGCACCTGCGTTCCGCCGGGGCCGTCGAAATAGGCGACCGGTTTATTCTCGTGGATGCGAGAGAGGGCGGGAAAGTTTTCGCGGATTTTCGGAAGGTCGATCTGGTTTGTCACAGTGCAGAGCTCTGCAACGCGGGAGGGCATTTGGCAAATGCCGCCGCCGCAACCGCGCAAAAAAACGGCCGCCATCGCGTCAGCGAAGGCGGCCGTCGAAGTTTGCTCGTTTGTCGGCGACTACGGCACGTGGTAAATCTCGACCAACCCGACGCCGGTGCCGTTATTCGACCCGCGCACGATGGCCGTGTAGTTGCCGCCCTGCAGATTCGCCAGAATGGCGGATTCATGAATATTGGTCGGCGCGATTCCTGTGGCGGCGATTTCGCCCTTTGCCGTATCCTGCCAGTTGTCGTTACTCGCAATCATGTTGCCATCGACATCGTGGAGTTCGAGAAAGGGATCAGCCAGCGGATTGGGCACCGCCGGAGTCGCATTCGCGAGGGAGGGTCCGATCGCGCGGATGAGGACGCGGGAGTATTGAGCCGGATCGATGATGAAGCCGCCGATCATGACGCTATCCCCGTCTTGGACGGTTCCGCGTGTGCTGATGTTTGCCAGCTCAGAATCCACGGTGGGATCGAGATCGTAAACCTCGACCATCGCCACGCCCGTGCTGCCGTTTTTCCCCCGCACGATTGCGGTGTAAGCACCGGGATCGAGGGTCCGGACCATGGCCGACTCCCGGTCATCGGTGGGAGGAATTCCAGTCGCCTCGATCTCCGCCTGCTGCGTCCCCTTCCAGTTATCGTTCGTGATGATCGTGCCGTCGGGCCGATGCAATTCGAGAATCGGATCCTGCAGCGCCCCAGGGATGGGCGGATTTACGTCGGTAAGCGACGGACCGAGCGCCCGAATCAAAACGTTCTTCGGAGCCGTGCCGGTGATAATGAATCCGCCGATGAGAACGTTATCGCCCGTCTGCGCATTCAAGCGAGTCGAGATGTTGAGCAATTTGCCCGGCAGGATAAGCTCGAAAGCCAGAAACTTCGGATTGCCACCCGTCGCAAAGACTGTGCGCGTTCCGTCGACCGTGTACTCGGAGACCAGGCCCGCGTCAGTTTCCGCGACGAAGAGATCGCCGACGCCGGCTTCATTGTTGTTATAGCGCTTGCCGCGGAACGCCATTCCGCCAGGAGTGGTCAGGCCGGAGGCGAAGACCGAGGTGACGCCCGCATCCGTGATTTCCGTGATCGTGCCGGTGGTGTCGCTGACGAAGGCGTCGAGCGACGCATCGACCGCTACGCCGGTGCTTCCCGGAACCGACGTCGTGGTCGAGTGGTTGGCGCCATCGAGTTTTATCAACGACTGAGTATCCGTGAGGTAGAGATTGGGGAATCTGAAATCCAACCCATAGGGCGACCCAGCCGAGGTCGAGGAAATGTTGTTGCCATCCCGATCGAAAAGCTTCAGCTGGGCGTTGCCGTTTTCTGCGACCGCGACTGCCTGCCCGTCAATAGTGATCCCGATCGGACCTTTCAGCCCCGAGGCAAATGTGGTCCGGGTTCCGTCGGCGGTGAATTTGTAGATTCTGCCGGTGCCCTTGTCCGCCACGTAGAGGTTGCCGAATCCGTCGAAGGTCAACCCTCGCGGCGAATTCAGACCGGTGGCGAAAATGCGGCTCGAGCCATCGAGGGCATAGACCCTGATGGTATTCGCAACGGAGTCGCTGGCGAAAAGATCGCCCGCGGCCGCACGCGCGTCGGGAGTGAATAGTTGTGCAGTTCCTGCGACTGCAACGTTGATGATGAGGGCGAGCAATGCCCGCCGGGTATTTTTGTGCATAGAGAGGGACCTGGTTGAGTTAGCGTCTTCTACCGCAGGGGCCTTATAAGAAGTTCCAGAGTCACGAGAATGACTCAAACGACTAAAATGCGTCAACGATTATTTCGCGATCTCGCGATCTTCGCTTGCCTAACGACGGAAGGATGACCTCAATTTTTTGCCGCGGCGGCTGCATTGTTTCGTTGTCAGCCGGGGGCGGCGGGCGCATCGTTGCGGCTATGAATCCCCACGTCTCGATTGAAACGGCGACGCAGCTGGCGGTCTTCCTCGGGAACCGCCCGGGCGCTCTCTCCCGGGTCTGCAGCGAACTGGCGGAGGCGCAAATTAACATTCACGCGCTCGCGACTTCGGACACGATTGATCACGCGGTCGTGCGCATGGTGGTGAGTGATCCGACCAAGGCGCTTATGATCCTCGGGGAACGGGGAGTCCTCGCGCTCGAAAATGACGTTCTCATGATCGAGAGCAACAACCAGCCGGGCACGCTTGCCTCGATTGCCGATCGCCTGGCCAAGGCCGGCATCAACATCGAATACGCCTACCTCGCCTCGAGCCCAAAGGCGGAGCAGGGCCTCATGATCCTGCGCCCGTCGAATGTGGAAAAGGCCGAGCGCGCCCTGCGCGATCTTTAGCGAGTTCCGCCCGATTCGTTAGGCAATCTCGCCTGACGATTAGCGAGAGACGAAGCCGCAATCTGGACGCGGCCCGCGCCCTGAGCTTTACTTCGGCCTCGTTTGCGCGTGAAATTCAACCCCAGAGTGGACCGGCAAACGCGGCAATTAATGAACCTCCATGCCCTGCGCTCCATCCCGCTTTTCGAAACCCTGAGCGGGAGCGAGGCCGCGGAACTCTTCGCCCTTTTTACCGTCCGGAGCATCGCGCAAAACACCCCGCTCTTTCATCGAGATGATCCGGGCGACTCGATGTTTTTCATCGAGAGCGGCCGCATCCGCATCAGCGTGCAGGATACCGATGGGCACGACACCGTCCTCGCCGAAATGGGGCCGGGCGATTTTTTTGGCGAAATGGCGATGCTCGACGGCCAGACCCGCTCGGCCGACGCCACCGCGATCGAGGACAGCAAACTGGCCGTCCTGGCGCGCGACGATCTTCGCGCTCTCCTCCGCAAAAAGCCAGACCTCGCCCTCGGTCTCCTCACCGCCCTGACTCATCGACTGCGCCGCACCGACAATCTTTTGCGCCATCGCATTTCGCGCAATGCCAACGAAGAAGAAGCGGCTCGCCTCACCCTGGCCGATCGCGCCGCAGATATGATCGCGGAGTTCGGCGGGAGCTGGAAATTCATCGGCGCGTCGATCTGTTTTTCGCTCTTCTGGATTCTCTTCAATAGCTGGCTCCTCTACAGCCGCCCCTTCGATCCCTTCCCCTATGTCCTCCTCAACCTCGTCCTCGGCATGGTCGCGGGTCTACAGGCGCCCATCATCATGATGTCGCAGAATCGCCAGGGCGAGAAAGACCGGCTCCGGGCTGATCTCGATTATCGAGTAAATCTGAAGAATGAACTCTTGCTGACCGAAGTGCTGCGGCGGCTCGAAGAAATCACTCCCGGCCCTTCGCGCCTCCCGCCGGCCGAAGAGGACGAGCCGCCCAAAGCCGGCAAAGCAGACATTGTTCTGTGAATCTCATGCCCACCCGCACTGCACCGTTGAAGATCGGCCCGGTCACGCTCGGCGGGAAATTGCCGGCGTTGATCCTCGGACCGTGCGTCATCGAATCGGAGAAATTCGTTAGGCGAATGGCCCGCCGAATCGGTGCAATCTGCGCCGCGGAAAAGCTCCCTTTCGTTTTCAAAGCGTCCTACGACAAGGCCAACCGCACCTCGGTGCGGTCGTTTCGCGGGATGGACGCGCGGGCCGGCTCCAAGTTGTTAGGCGAAATCGGGCGTGAGCTCGGGATGCCGGTCACGACCGATGTGCATTCGCCTAACGAGGCGGAGATCGCGGCCGAATTCATCGATGTCCTGCAAATCCCGGCCTTCCTCTGCCGGCAGACCGATCTCATCCGCGCCGCGGCCGAGACCGGTCGAGTCGTCAACGTGAAGAAAGGTCAGTTCCTCGCCCCCTGGGACCTGCGCAACATCGCAGAAAAGCTGACCGCTTTTGGGGCGAAAAAATTCTTCTTCACCGAACGCGGCACCACTTTCGGCTACAACAATCTCGTCGCCGACATGCGCTCCCTCGCCTGGGTGCGCGAAGCCGGCTACCACATCGTTTTCGATGCGACCCATTCCGTGCAGCGACCCGGCGGCGCGGGTGACGCGACTTCCGGCGACGCCGCTCTCGCGCCTGTTCTCGCCCGCGCCGCGCTCGCCGCCGGCTGCGATGGGATTTTCATGGAGGTGCACGAGAATCCCGCGCGCGCTCTTTCCGATGGTCCAAATCAGGTGCCGCTAAAGGATTTGCCGAAGCATCTGCGCATGTTTAAAGCTATTCATGCTGCGGTCTCGTAGCGCGTGGCCAGTCTCGCCGGGCGCGTTTTTCAGTTTTCTCTTCATTCTCGCGTGCTGTTTTCTTGCTCTCCCGCTCGGGGCCAAAACCCGCAAACCGAGCCCGAAACCGGAATCAAAGGAAGACTTGGGATTAAAGAACATCCCGCTCACGGTCGGGCACGAAGCGAAAGGCCTGGTTCTGCCGAATTACGATACGAAAGGCCATTTGCTCGGGCGCTTTGCCGCAGCCACCGCGAGCCGCATCGACGACCAGCACGTTCACTTTTCCGACTTGAAAATGCAGACCTACGACGTGCACGAAAAGCCCGATTTCAATATCGACATGACGGACGCCATTCTCAATCTCGACACCCGCGTCCTCGAGTCGAAGAAGCGCAGCACAGATCAAGCGCATCGATTTCGAAATCGCGGGCGACTCACTCATCTTCAACACCGTGACTCACCAAGGCACCCTGACGGGCAGCGTGCACATGACGATCTTCGACAAATCGCAGCTCACCGGCAGACCGAAATCATGAAGCGCACCCTCGCCGGTTTTCTTTTTCTTGCGCTCGCCAGGGTCACCTTGCTCCACGCACAAACCGCGACGCCCGCCGGCACGCCGAGCCCGACACCCGGTCCGCACGATCCGAAGTTGACCACGCCAAATCTATGCGGACGAAGCCTCCTTCGACACCGAGAAACGAATCGGAATCTTCACCGGGCACGTGCGGGTGTTCGATCCGCGCTTTAATATTCAATCCGACAAGTTGACCGTTTACATCCACAAGCAGGAAGCCGAAGGCCTCGAAAAAGCGATCGCCGACCGGCCACGTCGGCGTCGTCCGCGACAAGACCGATCCGAAAGGCGGTCCGCCTTCCAAAGCGGTCGGTCTTTCCGAAAAGGCCGTTTACACTTCCTCCGACGGCAACGTCGAGATGACCGGCAATCCCCGAGTGCAGCAAGGCCTCGACACCCACATCGCGACCAGCCCCGACACCGTCATGATCCTGAACGAGAACGGCCAACTCACCACTCACGGACCGAGCCGCACCGAGATCCGCCAGGAGGCCTCGCCCAGTCCGTCTCCCGGCGCGGCAGGCTCCTCGCCCGCCCCGAAGCTGAAAAAGCCTGAGCAGGAGCGGTCCATTTTCCCCACGGTTCCCAAAAAACCATGAGCACCCAAACCGTCGCACGCCCCGACCCGGCCGCCTCCGCAGCGCGACGAAAATCCCGCGGGCAACGTTCTCGAGACCAACGGCCTGCTAAAAATCTACGGCGGCCGCGCGGTCGTGAACGGAATCGATCTAAACGTCGGCCCGGGCGAGATCGTGGGTTTGTTAGGCAAGAACGGCGCCGGCAAGACGACGACGTTTTACATGATCGTCGGGCTCGTTAGGCCAAACCTCGGGCGAGGTCATCTTTTCCGGAACGGACGTGACCGATTACCCGATGTACAAACGCGCCCGGCTCGGGATGGGATATCTGCCGCAGGAGGAATCGATCTTCCGCAAGATGACCGTCGAGCAAAACATCATGGCGATTCTCGAAACGATGTCCCTGAGCAAAAAGGAGCGAAAACATCGCTGCGAGGAGCTGCTCCACCAGTTCGGGATCGAGCGCATCGCCAAGAACACCGCCCTCACCCTGAGCGGCGGCGAAAAGCGCCGCCTAACGATCGCGCGCTCGCTCGTCACCCGCCCGAAACTGCTCATGCTCGACGAGCCCTTCAGCGGGGTCGATCCGATCGCGGTTTACGACGTCCAGCAACTCGTCGTCAACCTCCGCCAATCCGGCCTCGCCATTCTCATCACCGACCACAACGTGCGCGAGACCCTCTCCATCGTCGATCGCGCCTACCTCATCGACGAAGGCCAGGTGGTGAGCGAAGGGACGAAGGATTTTCTCATCAACGATCCGATCAGCCGCCAGCTCTATCTGGGCGAACGCTTTCAGATGTAAACCAAAGGAGTCGCATGCAAACCGCCAACGCCAATCCCTCCGTCAAAGTGACCGGCCGCCATCTCGCCATCACCGATGCGATCAACGATTACGCCACGCGCAAGATCGAGAGCCTGCATCTCGATTACCCCAAGATCATCGAAGCCCACGTCATTCTCGGGGTCGAAAAATACCGGCACTGGGCCGAGGTCGTCCTCATCTGTTCCAATCACATCACGATCGAAGCCTGCGAAGAAACCGACGATCTCTACGCCGCGATCGACGCGGTCATGACGAAAATCGCGCGCCAGATGCGCAAATATAAAACGCGCCTCCTCCGCCGACACCGGCCGCGCAAGGAAGACATCCAGCACCTCGACGAGCACATTCTCAATCCGGAACCGACCGAGGAAGACGAGCATGACGAGCATGCAGTCGTGCGGACGGAGCGCATCCCGTTAAAACCGATGTTCGTCGACGAAGCAGTCCTGCAACTGGAGATGTCGAGCCGCCAATTCATGGTTTTCATGAACGCGCGCAGCTCGCGTGTGAGCGTGCTTTACCGGCGCAAGAGCGGCGATTTCGGGTTGATCGAACCGAAGATCGGTTAGTCTGTAGACGCTTCGCTCTGCGAAGTGCGGTAGCGGCACTCGATACGGATGACCCTCGCGCTTTGCAGAGCGAAGCGTCTACAGTGTGTCGATTCCTAACACAACCGTGTCAGATGATGACGCCAATTTCCGTTCGGCGAGCGCGCTTCCCCTCGCAAAGCCGCCTGGGCATGTCCGCTGCTAAAAGGAGCGCAACCGACCAATCGTTATGCTCACCGTATCTGCTTTTCTTTTCGTCACCTCGTCCGTCCTCACCAGTGTCTGGTGGGCTTGCAAAGACGAATACCCACCAATCACTCCGGACGGTCCGGAGACTTTGTAGAGCGTCGCTCTGCGAGGCGATTTCGAATCGCCGACTCCCGGAAGGTAACAACGGCGTAATCCTTCCCGATGTTCGCGCTCTCCATCAACTCGACTCGTTAGGCGAGAAACCGACCGCGGGCAGGACCGAGTCCTCCATGCCGCGCGCGAAAGTCGGGAAGCGCGGGATCCAACCGAACGCGCGCAATTTCGCGTTACGCACCCGCTTGTTGCTGGCCCCGCGCTTCCTCGCCGCCGGAACGTCCGTGCGCGGGGGCAGGGCGCGGCCGAGTCTCGCCGCCAGCCACTCGTAGGCAGAACCCTGCGTGATCGGCTCGTCGTCCACCACGTTTACAATCGATTCGTTAGGCAAGCCGGCCAGGAGGAGGAGCGCCGCCGCAATATCATCGCGATGCACCTGGTTGAGGAAGCGGCCGCCGTCGCCTTCGATGCGCGCTTCGCCGGCAAGAAATTTCCGGAGCAAAGCCGAGCGGCCCGGACCGTAAATTCCAGCCAGCCGAGCCACGATTCCTTTTTCCTGCCTAACGAACTCTTCGGTCATGCGCAAAATTTTTCCGGTCTCGCGCGCCGGCTCGGTTGGGCTTTCTTCATCGACCCACTCGCCATCCTCCTGCGCGTAAACCGAAGTGCTGCTCGTGAAAATGAAGGAGCGCGGGCGCAATGTTTCCAGAAGATGCCGCGCGCCTTCCAGATAAACGCTGCGATAACTCTCCGCCCCCCCGCCGCCGGAGCTAGCGCAATGAATAACCAAATCGAAGTGCGCCGCAGCCGATTCCACTGCCGCGCGCCTCGAAATGTCCACTGGCCTAACGACGAAAGGCCTGCCGCTTAGCTGCGCGGCCGATTCCGCCGAGTGCGTCCACCCTTCCACGTCCCATCCGGCCCCGTGAAAAAGATCCGCGGTGGCGGTGCCGACATAACCGCAACCGGCGATCAGAACGCGCGGCATCAGAGCGCAATCGCCGTGATTTCGATCTCCTCGAAAACGCTCGGTTGCAGCGCGCGGACCTGCTTCAACCGGATCAGCTCGAGGAGCGCGAGAAAGGTCACGACGATTTCCACCCGAGATGCGACCCGCGCGAAGAGCTCGGAAAATCGCACCGGCTCGCCGGCGCCGGTCCGTTGCAGGATCCAGTCGATCTTGTCCGAGACGGTGAAATGTTCGCCGAACATTTCGCGCAGGTCTTCCTTCGCATCGAGGCGTTTGAGGACGTTTTGGAAAGCGTTGATGAGCTGGAAAATTCCCACCTCGCCCAGCCGCAAAGGCGCGACTTCCGGGCTCAGCCCATCGCCGACCCGGGCGAAGATTCCTTCCTGCTGCAACTCGCGCGTTTGCAGATGCGCAGCCGCTTCCTTGAACTTTTTGTATTCGATCAACTGCCGGATCAAATCCCAGCGCGGATCGTCCTCCTCCACGTCCTCCTCCGGCGGCTGTTGATCGGCCGGGAGAAGGCTGCGGCTTTTCAGATAAATCAGGTTCGCGGCCATGACCACAAACTCGCCCGCCACATCGATATTCAGCTCCTTAAAGGCCTGCAGATATTCGAGGTATTGCTTCGTGATCCGCTCGAGCGAGATGTCGTAAATGTCGAGCTCTTCGCGCTTGATCAGGTAAAGCAAAAGATCGAGCGGACCCTCGAAAATCTCGAGCCGGACTTTGTATTCGGTCTCCATGCGGCGCGGCGCGAGTCTAGCGGAGCGCGCGGCGGTTGTCATGCGGCGCCTCCCTGTTGTAGACGCTTCGCTCTGCGAAGCCCGGGAGAACGCTTCGCGCGCCTATTGCTACGCTGGATTTCCGCCACCCTCGCGCCTCCCAGAGGGAGGTGTCTACAGGCGCTTGACCGCGTTCCAAATTTCATCCAAGGCAGCGAGATCGAGATCGCTCAATTGTTTGCCCTGCCGCTTTACCTCCGCCTCCATCGTGTGAAACCGTTTGATGAATTTCTCCGTCGCGGCCGCCAGGAGCGTCTCGGCCTCGAGCTTTTGTTTGCGCGCGAGATTCACGACCGCAAACAGGAGATCGCCGATTTCATCCGCAATCGCTTCGGCCTGACCGGCCGCGATCGCCTCTTTCGCTTCGCCCAGTTCCTCCTCGACCTTCGCGACCACATCGGAAATCTCGCTCCAATCGAAACCAACCCGGGCCGCTTTCGACTGGGCCTTTTGCGCACGCAAGAGCGCCGGCAAGGCTCTCGTTAGGCCGGAAAAATAGGCGCTTTCTTCCTCCCCCTTTTCCGCGCGCTTGATCGCATCCCATTGCTTCAGGACCGCGCCGGTATCTCGCGCCTCGCTCTCTCCGAACACATGGGGATGCCGCCTAACGAGCTTGTCGCCGATCTCCCGCGCCACTTCGTTAATCGTGAAGCGCCCCTCTTCGCTCGCGATCTGCGCGTGGATCACGACCTGAAGAAGCAGGTCGCCCAGCTCTTCGCGCAGGTTCTGGTCGTCCTTCTTCCGGATCGCTTCCACGACTTCGTAGGTTTCCTCGAGCAAACCGGGAACGAGGCTTTCGTGAGTCTGCTCGCGATCCCAAGGGCAGCCCCCCGGTGCGCGCAGGCGGCTCATGATTTCGCAGAGCCGCTGGAAAGAATCGGTCGAGGTGGCGTCCACGCCTTTCCCATCAACCATCAGCTCTCAACCATCAACCATCCCTAAATCCGCCAGAGCGAACGATGATTGCCGAACTCCGAAATTTCGCCGGAGGTTTTCTTGCCGACGTAAATCGCAATCACGATGACGGTCAGAAGCGTGCCGACGAAAATGACGAGCACGCACCAGGGAGCAATATGCCCGACCCGCATCGCCCGGTAAAAGGCGCCGAAGCTTTCGATCGGCTCTTTCGCGTGCAGGAAAAGCTTCATGACCCAGGCGATCATAATGAGGACAAAGATGAAAACGTAATTGCGTTTCAGGCGGCGCCCGACCGCTTCGAGCATGCTGATCTTGAACGACGGAAGGATGAGATCTTCGCAGACCAATTTTTTCCATTCGCCCTGCAACATCTGGCGATTCTCCATGATCATCGGGACGAGAAAATGCGCCTCCAGCATCCGGACGCGCGCGCGAAAGGCGTCGTAGAAACGATAACGCCGCGCTTCGATCCAGAGCATCATCCAGACGATCGCGAGATTGAAAAAGAAAATGAGATGCGGCACTTCGCGATTCGAAAAGGCGATCGTGATGATCGCGGTCGTCCCGGTCACGGCCCAGGTCGTGGTGGTGTCGAGCCGCGTTCGCCAGATCATGATGCGGCCGAGTTCGCCGCGGTAAAAATGGCAAAGCGCATTGACGTAGCCGGCGTCGTAAAGGCTGGTCGCGGCGCGCTCACCGGCCTCGGCGGGAGATGCTTTGGGATGAGCTTCGTCGGCCATGATACCGGGGAATGATTCGACAAGGGGCGCGCGGGCGTCAATCTATCATTCTTCGCCATGCCTTCGTTTCTGCTGACCGATCTTTTCTCCGAAAAAAATCTCGTCCTCGATCTCCAGGCCGGGAGCGCGGCCGAAGCGATCTGGGAGATCGTGGAACGGCTGCGGGAGAGCGAGGCGCTGAGCCAGGCGGAAAAGTTTTACGACCTGGTGATGGAGCGCGAACAGAAAAGCTCCACCGTCGCGAACGGAGGAGTCGCCTTTCCGCACGCCCGGACCGATTTGGTCGAAGAAATCGTGCTCGGGATCGGGCGAAGCAAAGCGGGCATCAGTTTCGCCGGGCGGGCGGACTTGGTGCACCTCATTTTCGTCATCGGCGTGCCGCAACAGATGGTGAACGATTACCTGATCTGCGTGGGCGCGCTCGCCCGTCTCCTGAAAAGCGAAGAGCGGCGGCGCGCTCTGCTCGAAGCCTCAACTGCGAGTGAGTTCTTCGACCGTCTGCGGAGCGAGAGCTGAGCCGGCGTCGTCGTTAGGCAGAGCGAGCCGCTGGCGATAATACCAGCGATGCAAACGGTGCGGCGAACAACCGCAACGGTAGAGCACGATGAAAAGCCCGTTCTGGATCGAGGTGCGCCAGGTGCCGCGGCGGAGGTGCCGCCGGCTGGAGGATTCAAGCGGCGGATCGAGCACTACGACGGGCCCGCTGCGACGGAGCCGTCGGGAAAATTCCATGTCCTCCATTAGTGGAATCGGCACGAACCCGCCGAGGGCGGTGAAGGTTTCCCGCCTAACGAAAACCGATTGGTCGCCGAAAAAAGTTCCGCCCCGCCGAGTCAAATAGCGCGCGACTTTTTCCAGCCAGAGAAGGCGAGGATGGCGGCCGTCAAACTTCCGGTAAAAAGCGCCGCCGATCACACTCGGATCGCGCAGCGCCGCCATGATCGCGGCGACGTGTTCCGCTTTTAGGATGGTGTCGGCATGATGAAAAATGAATACGTCGCCGCTGGCGCGTTCCGCTCCGAGATTCATCTGCGCGCCGCGGTTCGGCTCCGCCGCGCGCAGGTAAATCGCACCGGCGTTTCCGGCAAATTCTTCCGTCGCGGCATCGCCCGTCGCGTCCACCACGATGACTTCATGAAGCCCTTCCAGCCTAACGAGTGAAGGAAGGAGCCGGACGAGATCAGCCTGATCGTTCCAGGCCGGCACAACCACGCTGAGACGCAGCGGACCGGCCGCTTCCTCGATCACGGGGATTTCTTGAGCAGGCGATTGCGCGCGCGATCGAGGGCGCGGCGCTCGCTTGCGGTCAGGCTGCCGATGCCGCTCTTCGAGATTTTATCGAGGACGGGATCGATCGAATCGTAAATGTCTTCCGGCTCGACCACCCGGCGCGGAGCCTGCTGCGGGACGACCCGGAGAGCGCGTTTCGAGCGGAGACGGGCCGGCCATTCGCGCAGCCAATCCAGCTCCGGCCCCGCGCCGCGCAGATGCACGAAGCCATAGGCCAGGGCCACGCTCAGCCAGAGGACGGCGAGATCCGACCAGATGTGATACGCGAGCAATTGCAGCGAATAGGCGGCGATGAAAATGAGCGCGATCCATTTCGCCTGGACGCGCAGAAACATCTCCACGCTCGGGTAGATGGAAGCGAAGGCGATGAAGATGCCGAAGTGAATGATGTTGGAGCCGGCCAGCCCGACGCGCTGCTCGAGACCCCAGATGCTCAGGAGAAGGGGAGGCGCAAAAAGGAGCAGCGCATAAAGCGCGATGAAAGCGCGCCGGCCAATGAAGCGCTCCACTTCCCGCCCGAAGGCGAAGAGCAAATACATCTCGATCGCAAACCAAATGAGCGCCGAGGGTGAATGGACGAAGGCGTAGGTCGCGACCTGCCAGAGTCGCCCCCCGTGCAGCACTTGCGCGCTATCGAAGGCGAGCAAATTGAGCGCTCCACCCGCGCCGAACGCGACCAGGAAACAACCGATAATCATGCACGCTATGTGCACGATGAGGAGCAACGTCGTGACGTGAATCGGATACCGACCGACCCACGCGACCGGCTGATAATCATCCGAAGTCACGACGCCGAACATACTGACAGTAAACGGCGCAGCCCCGCCAAGTGCAAGCCCGCTTCGGAGTAGGACGGGCAGATTTTTCTTGGCCAAGCGACCGAAGCGTTCAAATTAAATGTTCACCCGCGCGCTCGCGGGTTCTTTATGGAAAACAACATCGCTCCTGCCATCTCGCCGCCCAGTGGCATGGGCGAAAACAAACCGGCCAATAAAGCGGTTCTCGATTGGGTGCATGAAGTGGAGTCGCTGACCACGCCGGAGAATGTTTTCTGGTGCGACGGCTCCGAAGCGGAGAACGATTACCTGCTCGGCGAAGCCTGCCAGATGGGCGTGTTAATCAAGCTCGATCAGGAAAAGCGGCCGGGCTGTTATCTGCATCGTTCTAATCCTAACGACGTCGCACGGGTTGAGCAGTTCACCCTCATTTGCACCCCGACGGAGGAAGAAGCCGGCCCGACCAATCACTGGGCCGATCCCGCGGAGACCTACAGTAAACTTCAGGCCCTGCTAAAAGGCGCAATGCGCGGTCGGACCATGTTTGTTGTCCCTTACGTCATGGGACCGCCGGAGTCGCCCCTGGCCAAGATCGGGTACGAAATCACCGATTCCATTTACGTCGTCCTGAGCATGCGAATCATGACCCGGATGGGCGCGGATGCTTCGGAACGGTTAGGCGAAAAGACCGATGCCGAATTTAATCGCGGCGTCCATTCGCTTCTCGAGATCGATCCCGAGCACCGCTGGATCTGCCACTTCCCGCAGGACAACGCCATCATCTCGGTCGGCTCCGGCTACGGCGGCAATGTTCTCCTGAGTAAAAAATGTCTCGCCCTCCGGATCGCTTCCTATCTCGCGAAAAAACAAGGCTGGCTCGCCGAGCACATGCTCATTCTCGGGGTCGAATCGCCTAACGAAAAAAAGCATTACGTCGCCGCGGCCTTCCCGAGCGCCTGCGGCAAGACGAATTTCGCCATGCTCATTCCGCCGAAGCATTTTGCCGGCTGGAAAGTCACCACCATCGGCGACGACATCGCCTGGATGCAGATCGGCAACGACGGCCGCCTCTACGCGGTCAATCCGGAAAGCGGCTACTTCGGCGTCGTCCCGGGGACGAGCTATGAATCGAACGCTAACGCGATGCGTTCAGTCGAACGCGACACCCTTTTTACCAATGTCGCCCTAACGGATGACGGCGACGTCTGGTGGGAAGGCAAGGACGGCGAACCGCCGGCCCACGCGATCGATTGGCGGGGGAACGATTGGACGCCCCAATCGAAAGAGAAAGCGGCCCATCCGAACAGCCGCTTCGCCACCCCGATGCGCAACAATCCCGTGCTCGATCCGCAAGTGGACGATCCGAAAGGAGTGCCGATCAGCGCGATCATTTTCGGCGGACGCCGGAGCGACACGATGCCGCTCGTCTTCCGCGCCTTCGATTGGAATCACGGCGTCTATGTCGGCGCGACGATGGCTTCGGAGACAACCGCGGCCGCGGCCGGCGCGGTCGGCAAAGTGCGGCGCGATCCGATGGCGATGCTGCCGTTCTGCGGCTACAACATCGGGGAATATTTCCGTCATTGGCTGCGGATCGGCCCGAAGCTGAAGAATCCGCCGCTCATTTTCCACGTGAACTGGTTCCGCAAAAACGCGGATGGAAAATTCCTCTGGCCCGGTTTCGGCGACAACATGCGCGTCCTGAAATGGATCATCGATCGCTGTGAAGGAAAAAGCGGCGCGCAGAAAACCGCGATCGGTTGCATCCCGCGCGAGGAAGATCTCGACCTCGAAGAACTCGACGGCGTCTCGGCGGAGATGATCCGCGAGTTACTCGCGGTGAAGCCGGAGGAGTGGAAGGAAGAGCTTGCCGGCCAGGAAGAATTCCTCGCCGCTCTGAAGCCGTACGTGCCCGAGGAGTTGCTGGAAGAGCGCAAGAAGCTCGCCGAGCGATTGGGTCGTTAGGGGAATAGGACCTATAAGTCCCATGGGTCCTATAGGACCTATCAATAAGCCGAGGCCGGCGGCACGACCAACTGCACGAGCGTGCGCAAAATAATTCCGCACTCCAGCATCAGGTTCCAGTTCTCCAGATATTCGAGATCGCACGCCACCCGGTTCTCGATGTCCTTGCTTGTCTGCGCTTCGCCGCGGAACCCGCGCACCTGCGCCAGCCCGGTGATTCCCGGCTTGATAAAAGTGCGCACGTGATAGCTCGCCATCAGCTTGGCGAATTGTTCGTTATGCTCGATCAGGTGCGGCCGCGGACCGACCACGCTCATGTCGCCCCGGACGACGTTCCAAAACTGCGGCACCTCGTCGATGCTCAGCTTGCGGAACCATTTGCCTAACGAATAAACGCGATCGTCTTCCCGCGTCGCCTGCCGTGCGAGATCGGAATTCTCCGGATGCATCGTGCGGAATTTCAGAATCTCGAAACGCCGGTTCTGGATCCCGGCCCGGATCTGGCGATGAAAAAGGGGCCCGGGCGATTGCATCCGCTGCGCCAGCCAGACGATGAGGGCGAGCGGCGGAAAAACCAGGAGCATGATCGGCACGGCCACGACGAAATCGAGCGTCCGCTTTAAAGCGCGATTGAGCGGATTCTCCAACGGCTCCTCGCGCAGCCCGATGAAACTGAAGCCGTCATCCTCGAAATGCGTCACCGGATGGCGCAGTTTTTCCTCGAGATCGCTCACGATCAGGAGCCGCACCCCGAGCTGATCGCAAGCCGTGATCACGTCCCGGTTCATATCGTCGAACTGCGGGAACTCCAGCATGATGACCTGAGTAACACCACGTTCCTGGATGACTTGCCGCAGCATCTTGGTCCCGCCGAGGACGGGAATCTTGTCCTCCGTGCAGTCGAGCGGGTCCTCGCAAATAATGCCGACGGTGCGAAGGCCGACCTCGGCCTTGCGCCGGAGCCAGCCGCGGAGCTGCGCCGCTTTCGCGGTCGAACCGACGAGGAGAGTTTTCTCGTCGCGCAGGCCGAAAATTCCCCGCGCCAAGAAATGCGGGAGAAAATGATGCGAGAAGAGGAGCGCGATGTAGAGCCAGGGGACGAAATTGAAAAAGAAAATACGCGAGATGAAAGCGTCCTTCGCCGCGATCAGATAAAGAACGAGGGCGCCGACGCTCGCCACCGTCTGGCGCAGGGCGAGCCGATGCTGGCGAAGCAATTCGGCCTGAAGAAAGAAATTTTTCGAGCCTTCGCGGCTGAGCGATTCGGCCAGAATGCCGATCACCAGCATGGTGTAATAGCGCGCGTAACTGCCGGGCGTGAGCTTCGCGCCGGGGATGTAAAAGGTCACCATCACCCACACCCCAAACCAGAAGAGCGCTCCGACAATAGCGAGCTGGCAGAGGAGAAAAACCCAATACAATCCTTGCGTGCGCTGAGTGAGCATTTTATCGAGTGGGAGCGCGGATCAATCTGCGAAAGGAATGTGGTCGCCCCAGCCTAACGAGGCTGTCATCGTTTCGCTCCGAGAGCCTGCAATCATAACTCTAGTCATATCTGCCCGGTCCGCCGATCCATGGATAATCCGCGCCGCCCCCGAATAGCAAGTTCGCACTCGACCGGCCGAGCGGCGGCCGGTTGGACGGCGCTGGCCTTGCCGTTATTCGTCGTCCTTGGCTCCTTCCTGGGCGGGGCGACGCAGCGTTGGAGCGAAGGAATCGTCCTTGTCGCTTTCGCGCTCCTGCTCCTCGCGCGCCCGCCGCGCATCTCGCTCGGGCCGATCCTGAACACGCTCGCGCTCCTTTTTCTCGCGCTCGCCGCGACCGCGTTTCTGCCCGCCCGGTGGTTTTTGCAGCCAGCCTGGCGCGTCGCCCTAACGAAAGATTTCGGCATCCCACTCGCTTCCACTCTCAGCGTGCAGCCGTGGCTGAGTTTCGATTGCTGCGCCACCCTTTTGGCCGGACTCGCCTGGCTCTACTACGTCGCCACGCTCGATGCCGATCTGCGCGACATCCGGCTGGCCGCGCGCGTTTTTGCCGGCGGCATCACCGCTCTCGCCGCGCTCTGCATTTTTCTCCATCTCCAACACCGCGCCCTGCCCTTCTGGCATAACGTTCGCAACTTCGGCCCCTATCCGAATCGCAACCAAACCGGCGACCTCTTCGGCATCTCGACCCTGATCGTGCTCGCCTGCATGCAGGAGGATTTCCGGCGCGATCGCAAACGCTGGATCCTCTGGCTGGCCAGCGTCGGCGTCCTCGTGGCCGCGCTCATTCTCGATTTTTCGCGCGCCGGTATTCTCATTCTCGTGGTCGGCGTCGCGGCCTGGCTCGCCCGGCTCGCTTTCCGTAAATGGACCGGCGCGGGCGTGGCGGTGGCGGTTTCCGTGCTCCTCATTCTTCTCACCGCGCTCCTCCTTTTCGGCGGCGAAACAATCGCGCGTTTCCATCTCCGCGCCGGGAGCGACGAGGCGGGAATGACCTCGGATTATCGCTGGCTCATTTTCCGCGACACCTGGGCGATGATCAAAGCTTCGCCCTGGTGCGGCGTCGGGCTGGGAAATTTCGAAAGCGTTTTCGCCCTCTTCCGCAACGTCTCGCGCGGCGTCACCCGGTCGCTCCATCCGGAGAGTGACTGGCTCTGGCTCTGGAGCGAGATGGGCTGGGCGGCGGTCGCGATGGTTCTGATCGCCGGCGCACTTTTCGTTAGGCGCGCTTTCCCGATGAAGGAGGGAAGCAACCAGCGGCTACGCTATGCCGCCCTCGTCGGCGCGGTTCTTTTCGCCCTCCACGGATTGGTCGATGTTTCCGCGCATCGCTTTGGCACTTTTCTCGCCGGGACTTTTCTCCTCGGCCTCTCCCAATTTCGTCCGGCCACGGCGTCGCCGAATCGTTGGGCGCCGATTCTTTTTCGCCTCACCGGTCTGCTCCTGCTCTTCGTCGGTCTCTCCTGGTTTTTCGCCTGGCGTCGCGATCTCCCCTTGCCTGGCTATCTCGGAGTCGAGAGCGCGAAACGCTCGGCCGTTTTCGCCAATCGCGGTTATCGTTTCGACGAAGCCATTTCCCAGACCGATCAAGGTCTGCAATGGGCGCCGCTCGATTGGCAACTCTACTTCACCCGCGGCGTCGCCCGGATCGGTCTGAAGCAGCCGCCTAACGAAGCCCTGGCCGATTTTCGGCGAGCCCGTTTTCTCGAGCCCAGCGCTTGGGAACTGCCTTTCCAGGAAGGCCGGGCCTGGCTGGGTGCGCAGCCGACCCTCGCCCTCACCGCCTGGCGCGAAGCGCTCCGTCGGCGCTTCTCCGATCCGGCCGGGCTTTACTCGCAAATGTTTCCGCTCGCGAAGGAATTCGATCCGCGCGTCCTGCGGCAACTGGGCGAATTCGCGCAGGACAATCCCAGCCTAACGATCACCTACCTCGAGAATCTGCCGGGCGAGAAATTCCCCGCCGCACTTCAGGAATTGCTGACGCGCGATCCCAATCTTGCCCAACTGGACGACACCGAAAAGACGCGGCTCTTCGACCTCTGGTCGCGCCGCGAACAACTCGACGATCTCGTGCGCACCATCCAGGCGCATCCCGACTGGCTGAAATTTGCCTGGCCGGGGATGGCTCGCTGGCACGCGCAACACGGTGAATTCGAGCAGGCCTGGGGACTCGTTAGGCAATATGCCCCGCCGCCCCTTCTGCCGGTCGCTTCCGGCACGCAGACGATCGCGCAGCTCGAGCAAAAACTTTACGCCGATCCGCGCGATTACGCGGTTGGCTATTCCCTTTATCGCGCGCAGACGGCGGCGGGGAAAACGGACGACGCCCTCGCCACCGTGCGCCATTTCACCGCGCAGCCCGATGCTCCGAAATACTTTTTTTACCTGCAGGCGGAAGCGTGGGCGGCCAAGCAAAATTGGGAGCGCGCCTGGCAGTCATGGCGCGAATTCCACGAGCGCGCAAAGTTGTAGCCGGGGGCGTTGACCCCGGCGACCACTCATTCTTCGTGAAAATGACGGCGGCGCCGGAACAATTTTGGCAGGGCGCCGTATCTCGGGCTGAAGAGGTAGGCGAGAAAAAAGATCAGCCCCAGGGTCAGAACAATGCAGGCCCCGGAAGGAAGATTAAGCCAGTAGGAAGCAATTAACCCGGCGCAGGATCCGAGCATCCCGATCAACCCGCCGCCCCAAAACATCGCCGTGAAGGAATCCGAACAGAGATAAACCGTGGCCGCGGGCGCGATCAACATCCCGAGGGCGAGAATGACGCCGACCGCCTGGAGGGAAGCGATCATGGCGAGCACGAGCAGCGCCATAAGAAGATAGCCTAACGACTTCACCCAGATCCCCTGCGTCGCCGCGATCGCCGGCTGAAACAGGAGGAGAAGAAGCGGGCGCTGAAAAAGAACAAGGAGCGGGAGCACGATCAGGCTGATCAGGTAAATGCTCCAAAGATCGGAATCGGCCAGGCCGAGGATGTTGCCGAAGAGATAATGCGAGATGTTGACCTGCGCGGGCGAGAAGCTGAGAAGAATCAAGCCTAACGAAAAGGCGCAGGCAAAAAGAAGGCCGAGCGAAGTGTCTTCCTTGATCCGCGAGCTCCCCGAAATCACCTGCACGCCAAGCCCGACGAGGAGCGCGGCAACGAGCGCGCCGAAAAACAAACTGCCCGGCGCGAGCCCGAAAAGGAGCAGGGCTACGGCCACGCCCGGGAGGAGCGAATGCGCCATCGCGTCCGCCATGAGTGCGAGCCGGCGCAGGACGATGAAGCCGCTGAGGGCGCCGTTCGTGAAACCGATCAGCGCACAGCCAAAAAGTGCGCGCTGCATGAATTCGTGCCGGAGCGGTTCGAGCAGCCAGTTCATTTGCCTAACGAGTGCGTTGCGCCAGGGAAAATCTGGGCGCCGAAGGTTCGCGCGATGTTCTCTTCGGTAAAAACTTCCGTGGTTTCGCCGAAGGCGATCAGTTTCCCGTTCAGGAAAATGACCTGATCGAAAAGCTCGGGGACCGATTTCAAATCGTGATGCGCGGCAATGACGAGATTCCCGGCATCGGACAAACGGCGCAGAGTCGCGCCTAACAATTCCTGGGAAGGCCGATCCAGGCCGGTGAACGGCTCGTCGAGCAGGAAAACGTGCGCGTTCTGCGCGAGCGAACGGGCCAGGAAAGCGCGCTGCTGTTGTCCGCCGGAGAGCGCGCTGATCTGCCGATCGGCCAGACCGCTCAGGCCGATCGTCCCGAGCGCCGCCGAGACCGCCTCGGAATCCGTTTTCGCAAAGGGCCGCCACCAACTGGTCTGCAAATAGCGCCCCATCTCGACCAGCCCGCGCACCGTCACCGGAAAATCCCAATCGACTGCGCTGCGTTGCGGCAGGTAGGCGATCTCGGCCGCGGCCGGCGTCTTGCCGTGCCCGCCGAAATTCACCGAGCCGGTAACGATCGGCACGAGGCCGACGAGCGCTTTGAAGAGCGAGGTTTTTCCCGCGCCGTTCGGGCCGAGCAAAGCGACGCGATGACCGCAGGAGAGGACGAGATCGAGATGATGAATCGCCGGGACGCGCCGATAGGCCACCGTCAGATCCTGGATGACGAGCTGATGTTTCATGGCGCCGGCACAAACGTCATGACATCATCGATCCGCGCCGTTCCCCAGAGCGTCTGCGCAATCGGTGCGTCAGCGCCGCGCTGTACTTCCAGGCGGACCGCGGTCAATTTTTCCATCGGCCAGGTGGCCTCGACGAGCAGGTCGATTCCCTCCCGCGGAAAAGCCAGATCGAGATCTTTGCTCCGGCTGTTTTCATTGCACTCGCCTTCCCAGATGACTTTGCCGAGATGGGAAATGGCGAAGCGAAAAGGAACGCTCGTAGAAGTAATCGTGAGATGCACCTGGCTGCGGGGCGCGGCGGCCGTCCTGGTCGGTGGCGTGGGGGCCGTTCGCCTGCTCGTTAGGCTGCGGAGCGGCAGGATGAGCGCGAAGAGTGCGAGGAGCACCAGTCCGGCGCGCAAAAGCGGCGATCCTCTCATCGTGTTGGCATGGTCGTTAGGCTATTTGAGGGCGTCGACAATTGTCGAGACGTTATGCCGGAACATCCCGGCGTAGGTGCCGGCCTCGCCCGGGCCGAGCCCGTCTGCGTAGAGCGTTCCGCCAATCTTCGCGCCCGTCTCGCGCGTGATCTCCGCGGTCACTTTCGGGTTGAGCGTGCTCTCGACGAAGATGGCTTTGATGTTTTGCTTTTTGATCCGGTCGATCAACTCCGCCACGTGCCGGTTGGACGGTTCGCTCTCACTATTCACTCCTTCGATCGCGGAAAGGGTGAACCCAAATTCGCGAGAAAAATATTCGAAGGCGTCATGGGAGGTCACCAGCTTCCGACGATCGCGCGGCAGCTCGGCCACCTTGCGCCGGGCCCAGCGTTCCAAATCCTCCAGACTCGCCAGATAACTCTGCGCGTTTCGAGCAAAGTCCGCCGCATCCGCGGGATCGAGCGCGCGCAATTTGTCGCGCACGATCCGGGTCGCCTGCTCGACGTAAAGCACGCTGTTCCACCAATGCGGATCGGCCGTCAGTCCATCGAGCTCGTCGCCCACTTTGAGAAGATCCGCTCTTCCGCCACTCGCGGCTTGCAGCTTGTTCAGGTAATTCTCGAGGTGCCGGCCATTCGTTAGGATCAATCGCGCTCCACTCACCTCCTTCAGATCCGCCGGGGTCGGCTCGTATTCGTGCGGATCGATTCCCGGCCGGACCAGTCCGTGCACGACGACGTGCTCCTCGCCGACCCGCTGCGCGATCTCGGTCAGGACGGTGGAAAACGAAGCGATATCCACTTTCGGCGCAGCCGCGGCCGGAGAAAAAGCGGCGAGGAGGATCGCGCCGTGCAGAAACAGTTTTTTCATGAATGGAGATCGCGCTTGCGGTTTCTCTACGGTTACGGAAGACTTCGCGCAATGTTCGGGCGCAGCCGCCATTCGTTAGGCAAACTCCTCCTCGCCGGCAGCGTCCTTTGCACCCTGCTCGCCGCCGCTCTTCTCAGCGCGGCGCCGCAGCTGCACGAGCAACTCCACCGCGACGCCGGGACCGCTTCCCACCTCTGCGCGGTGACCCTGTTATCCTCAGGCCAATGCGAAAGCGTCACGGCCGCACCGGTCGCTCCCCCGCTCGTCGCACCGCCTCTCCTCGGTATTCTCCCGACTTCGACCGATATCGTTCCGGTCGTCGCGCCGCGCTCCTCCATTCTCGAGCACGCGCCGCCCGCTCTCGCCTAACGAATCGGGCCGAACCGCGCCTTGGCGCGGCAGTGCCGTCCCGCGCGTTTCCGCGCGGCCTGGGTCCGATCCGCGCGAAACGCTTCGCTCCGTTGAGTGGTGATTACGCCGGGAAGAACCGGCTGAAGAATGAAGAAATTATCCCTAATCCTGGCGTCGTTAGGCGCAGCCGGGACGCTGTGCGCGCAAAGCCCGGCGCCGACGCCGGCGCCCTCGCCTAACGACATCGAGAGCCTGCGGCAGCAGGTCCAGGCTCTTACCGCGACCGTCAAAACTTTGCAGCAACAATTGCAGGACCAGCAGGCCGCGCTCGCCAAGATGAACGCGGGCCCGGCGACTCTGCCGACGAATGAAAACGGCTCCGCCACCGCCACGGCCACGCCCGCGGCGAGCGCGCCGCCGCTCTTCCCCACCAACGACCAATCGGTCGTGGCCTCCGCACCCGAACCGTCGCCGCTCCCGGCGAATGCGACCGGTCCCGCGGCCGCGCCGCTTAATCAACCCTTCCCCACGACGGACGCCTCCGTCACCACTTCGAGCGAAACGATTTCGTCGAGCGGCGCCGGCGCGTCGCTGACCGCGCCGATCACGGTCGCGGGCAGTCGGGCCGCTGGCACTTACATGAACATCTCGTTCGACGGCCAGTTTTCGTTCGCCTATTCGAGCGACAAGAACCTCGATCAGCTCGAAGTGGGCGACCACGATCCGCAGCAGCGCGGCTTCAATGCGCGCAATCTCGAGCTCGCGCTCGACGGTGCGGTCGATCCCTATTTTGAAGGCTTCGCCAACATCGTGCTCAAGCTCAACAACGACAACGAAACCGAGATCGAAGTCGAGGAAGCTTTCCTCCAGACAACCGATCTGCCGTGGGGATTGCAGGTGAAAGCCGGCCAGTTTTTTTCCGCGTTTGGACGGATCAATCCGACTCATCCGCACACCTGGGATTTCGCGGATGATCCGCTCGTGCACGGACGCTTTCTCGGCTCCGACGGTCTGCGTGGCGTCGGCGCGCAGGTGGCGTGGACGGTGCCGGTCTCGTGGTATTCGCAGTTTCTCTTCGGGGTCCAAAACGGACGCGGCAATACCGGCTTCTCTTTCCGCAATCCCGGCACGGACGGAATCTTCTTCGATCGCCTAACGACTGATCGCGAAGCGCGCGGCCCGCAGGATTTCGTTTACGTGCCGCGCTGGGAAAATTCCTTCGACCTGAGCGCGACCCAGACCGTCCTCGGCGGGATCTCGGGCGCCTTCGGTTCGAACGAGACCGGCGCCGAGGCGCGGACCCAGATTTACGGCGCCGATCTTCTCTACAAATGGAAATCGCCGCGCGCGGAAGGCGGCTTCCCGTTCGTGAAATGGCAGACGGAAGCGATGTATCGGCGTTTCGAAGCGGGGCGCGGGGTGGACGAATCGTTCCCGGTCGCGGAGACATTTCACGACTGGGGGATGTATTCGCAGGTCGTCTGGGGATTCAAGAAAGGCTGGACCACCGGCGTGCGTGGCGACTATCTGCACATGCAGGACTCGGCCTACACCGACGATCCGGAACGGCAAAGTCGCGAGCGCGTCTCGGCCGATCTCACCTGGTATCCGACCGAGTTTTCAAAACTTCGGCTGCAGTACAATCACGATTTTCTGGAGGAGAACGACTTTCTCTCCGCGCGCCAGGCCGACTCCCTTTTTCTTCAGTTTGAATTCATCCTCGGCGCGCACGGCGCGCACAAATTTTGAAAACGCGTTCTCTACCCTGTCATCCTGAGCGCAGCGAAGGACTTCACGAGTGTTTTGGAGGTGGCGCCGGGACGCCCAGTCTTGCCTCACCCGCGAGGTCCTTCGCTGTGCTCAGGATAACGAGTGGGGGACGCGGCCGCCTTTTGAAAATATGAAAGCATCCATCCTAGCGAACATGGCAGCGATCGCCTGCCTTTCCCTAACGACAGCGATCTCGGCTCAGGCCAAAATCAATGTCGTCGCCACGCTTCCGGACTTTGCCTCGATCGCGCGCGACGTCGGCGGCGACAATGTCGACGTCACGACCCTGGCCAAGCCGACGGAAGATCCGCACTTTGTCGATGCACGGCCCAGTTTTGTCGTGAAACTGCGCCAGGCCGACGTGCTCATCGACGGAGGCGCGGAACTCGAGATCGGCTGGTTGCCGCCCCTCCTGCAAAACGCGCGCAATCCGAAAATCGAAGTCGGCCAGCCCGGTCGGGTGCAGGCTTCACAGGGTATCCGGTTGATGGAGGTGCCGGCGCAGCTGACCCGCGCCGCGGGCGACGTGCACGCGATGGGCAATCCGCATTTTATGGTCGATCCGATCATCGCCAAAGCGGTCGCCGCGCATATCGCGAGCGCTTTGGCCGCAGTCGATCCCGCGCACGCGGCCGCCTATCAGACTAACGAGAAAAACTTCGAGACAACGATTAACAATAAGCTGCAGGAATGGGGTGCGAAGCTGCTCCCGTTCCGCGGTCAAAGCCTGGTCGCTTATCACGATTCCTGGCCGTACTTCGCCCATCGTTTCGGGTTCAACATCTCCGTTTTCCTCGAGCCAAAACCGGGCATTCCGCCGTCGCCTTCGCACCTCGCGGAAGTGATCGCAGAGATGAAGGCTCAGAAGATCAAGGCGATCCTGGTCGAGCCGTACCACAACCGCAAAATCGCCGAGAAGGTCGCGCAATCGACCGGGGCGAAAGTAGTGGATTTCGCGCAATTTCCGGGGGCGCTGCCGAATACCGATACCTACGTGAAGTTGATCGACGCTCTCGTGAATCATCTGACGGAGGCGTTGAAATGAGAAGGGTGGCGCGAAAATCCGGGGAGGACGGGGTGGCACCCCGTCGTTCGGCGCAGTCTGCGCCGAACCGCGCGGAGAAGAGGGGGAAAGTTTCTCGGGGAGGTGGCCGGCAATTCTGGCGCCAAGAGGCCTTGGGCGAGACTCGCCCAAGTGCGACGGGGTGGCACCCCGTCCTCCCCGGAAGTTTCGCCGCAACGCTGATCTAAACTATGTGGGACGTCATGTTTTGGCCCATCGTGGCCTGTGTTTTACTGCCCTGGCTGCTCGTTTATCTCGGCCTCCATGTCGTTAGGCGCGGGATCATTTTTATCGATATCGCGATGGCGCAGATGGCCTCGTTAGGCATTTGCGTCGCCGTGCTCCTCCATCTCAATCTCGAAGGCTGGCCCGCCTTTTTCATCGCCCTCGGTTTCACCCTCATCGGGGCCGCCATCTTTTCGATCACGGGCAAGCGCTCGAGCCAGATTCCGCAGGAAGCGATCATCGGCATCGCTTACGTCGTGGCCGCGGCCGCTGCCGTCCTCCTTCTCAGCCGCGCCGCGGAAGGCGACGAGGAAATCAAGAACATGCTCGTGGGCAACATCCTGCTCGTCAGCCCGCTCGACGTCTGGAAATGTTTCGGACTTTTCCTTCTCGTCGGGATCGTGCATTTCGTCCTCCGCCGCTCCATCCTGCTCGTCTCCTTCGAGCGCGACGTCGCCTACGAACGCGGCTTTCGCGTGCGCTGGTGGGATTTTCTCTTCTACGCGCTCTTTGGTCTGGTCGTAACCAGCTTCGTTCGCATCGCGGGCGTGTTGCTCGTCTTCAGTTATCTCATCGTGCCCGCGGTTTGCGGAATCAGTCTCGCCTCGTCGTTAGGCAAACGCCTTCTCATCGGCTGGGTCATCGCGCTGATCGGCGGTGTGGCCGGTTTATTTTTTTCCTTCCAATGGGATTTGCCTTCCGGGGCGGCGATTGTCTGCACCTTTGGCGTGCTCCTGATCGCGCTCAGCGTGGTCGGCGCGCTCCGGCGCGGCGCGAACTCCGGGTAGCGCCTGCGTCACGGTGATTGACCGGCGATTTCGCTCCTTGCGCCCTCTTCCGTCCCGCGCATAGATACTGCTCCCTTTTGAAGCCATGAAACAGCGTCTCGCCATCCTTTTTCTCAGCCTCTTCATCGCGGCCGCCGCGCAGGCTGCGCAGGGTGAATACATCATTCTCGTGGGCGGTCCTTCGCTCCATCAATGGGAGCAATACAAGGCCCAGCCGCACGATCATTGGTGGGCCAATTTCGTCCACGCCGCGCGGGTGCGGACGGATGAGCTCCGCGCCCAGCTCGGGCCGGATCAGATGATTACCTGGATGGTTTACAAACCGGGCTACGTCGATCGCGGAGTGCAGGAACATCAGGATCTGATCGCGAATATCAACAGCGTGCGCGACAAGCTTCATCTCAATCTGGTTTACTTTTCGCGGGGCGGCGATGTCATCGATTACCTGAACAACGGCCAGCCACGCGGTCAGCTGAAGGTCTGCGGGTTCGAATATTTCGGGCACTCGAATCGCGCCTGTTTTCTCTTCGATTACAGCAACGTGGTCGACAGCGCCTCGAAGTCGTGGCTGCACGAATCGGAGCTGAAGAAAATCGATCGGCGCGATTTTGCGCGCAACGCCTACGTGAAAAGCTGGGGCTGCCACACCGGCGAGAGCATGAGCAAGCTCTGGCGCGACGCGACCAACACCCGGATGTGGGGCGCGATCGGCAAGACCGATTATTCGACGGGTGAATTGCCGGCGCTTTCCTCGGTTGGCGGCAAGTGGGTGAACTAGCGCTGTCAATGCTTCGCGCTGTAGACGCTTCGCTCTGCGAAGCGCGACCTGCGGCTGACCGGTTCACCTGAATGCAGAATCAATCTCGCGTTGCCCAGAGGGCAACGTCTACAGACAACAGCCAGCGGCCGATCACCCTCCCAAGCCCGGAATATCTCCCGCACTTTCGCCTCGCACCCTGAAGACGAGACCGTCTTGGCTGCTTGATTTCCGTGGCAGCGTCAGCCGCGTCGCTTTACGCTCGCGGCGTGGCGACTCTCGACTTCGAACAATTGGTCGAAGATTTTTACATGCCACTCTATCGTTTCGCGCTCTCGCTCAGCCGCCGGGAATCCGACGCGGCCGATCTGACCCAGCAGACCTTTCTCCTTTGGGCGAAGAAAGGCCATCAGCTGCGCGACGAATCGAAGGTCAAGACCTGGCTTTTCACTTCGCTTTATCGGGAATTCCTCGGTCGCAAACGACAACAGGACCACTTCGTCGATTCGGAAAATAATGCGGAAGCGATCAGCGCCCAGACCGTGCCCGCCACCGTCGTGAGCCAGCTCGACAGCGACATCGCGCACCGCGCCCTCCTCGCCCTCGAGGAAATTTATCGCGCGCCGTTGACTCTTTTTTATCTGCAACAGCACTCCTACAAGGAAATCGCCGAGACCCTCGAGATTCCGATCGGCACCGTCATGTCGCGCATTTCGCGCGGCAAAGAGCAGCTCCGCAAAGCGCTCGCCGATCCTGTTGGCCTAACGAAAAGCAAGCAGGAGGATCAACCACATGGATGAGCAACAGGCGCGGTTGATTTTGCAGGCGGCCCGACTGGGCGGTCAGGATCGAAACGATCCGGAGATTGCCGCTGCCTTGCAGGCCGTGGCGAGCAATCCCGACCTGAGCCGCTGGTTCGCCGAGGAGCAGGCCTTCGATCGCGCGATGGCGGCGCATCTCGAAGCCGTCCCGCTGCCCTACGGTCTGAAGACGCGGATCGTCGCGCAGGGCGCGGAGCCCGAGCCCGAGCGAAAACGCCGCTGGATTTTCGGTCTGGCTGCGGCCCTCGCGGTCGGCGTCCTTCTCGCTCAGGCGTTCAGCCTTTGGCGAACGCCCAATTCTGGGGCAAGCCTGCCGGCCGATTACGCGCGCGAGATGACGAGCTTTATCCAGATGGTCCCTCCGCTCGCGATGGAGAGCAACGATCTGGGTGAGATCAAGAGCTGGCTCGCACAAAAGGAAACGCTCCCGCTGAAAGTCCCGGCCCGCCTCGCCGCGCTCGCGCCGATCGGCTGCCGCATTCTTTCCTTCCGCAGTCACGATGTGACGCTGATTTGTTTCCATCGCGAAGGGAAACGGCTCGCTCATCTCTTCTCGATCGATCGCGCGGCCATGCCGAAAATGAAGCCGGGCGATAAACCGATCTTCGCCAACGAACACGGCTGGATGACGGCGACCTGGGCGGAAGGCGATCGCGTTTACATGATCGCAATGCAGGACGGCCGCGCCGAGATCGAGCAGTACCTGCCTCGGGCGTAGGTAGGGCGAGCTTCCAGCTTGTTAGATTGAAACGCGGAAGCTGGAAGCTCGCGCCACCAGACACGCCGCTACTCTTCTTCGTTCACCGTGAAGGTGACATTATCGATCTTCGCTACCGCGAGCGCGTCGAGCACGTCGATCGTGCGGCTGTATTTCGCCTGCGTGTCGCTGATGATCGTGACCACGGCCGGCGTCTTCGCGGCGTCGGCATTTTCTTTCAAACGCATCAGCGTGCCTTTGAGCTGCGGCAGATCTTTGCTCGTCGCGGAATCGAACGGCTCGTCGTTCAGCGACACTTCGCCGGTGTCGGAAATGGTGATGATTTGTTCGTCGACAAAATCGGTCGAGGAGGAAGTCTCGGCCGTGCCGGGCAGCTGAGTATTGAGCTCGTTCTCCACTTTGACCGCGCCGGCCATGACCATGAAGAAAAGCATGATGACGAAGACGACGTCGATCATCGGCGCAATCTGGAAGCCGAGGTTGCCCTGGTTGGTATCGAGGTCGAGACGCATCGGTTACTCCTTGTTCACGGCCGAGAACGAGATGTCGCTGATCCCCGCTTCGCCGCAGGCGTTCATCGCTTGCGAGACGTAAAGCGCCGGCACGTCGCGGTCGCCGCGAATGACCGCGCGGAAAGTCGGGTTCGCGCCGGCCGTCACCTTTTTCTCGCCGGTGATGCGGGCGTTTTTCAGCGGGCCGATCATTTCGGCTGCGTTCTTGTAAGTGCGATCGTCGAAGACGAAGAGCGCTTTCTTCTCCGGCAATTTCCAGCGCACGTTCAGGATCGCTTCCGCGCGGGTGTTGTCTTTTTTCTGCGCGTCCTTTGCGATCGGGAGCTGGATGGTTTTATCGACCTTCAGGACCTGCGCGGAAGTGATCGTCATGAAGAAAACGAGAATCGTCAGGAGGACGTCGATCATGGGCGCAACCTGGAATTCCGGTTCGCCTGATTCGCTGCCTCCGCCTCCTCCTGCCATAATTCGTTAGTCGTTAGGCCAACTGCCCGGTCGGGTTTCGCTCCGGCGGAGCGTCGGGTGCGAGCCAGTTCGGGGTGGCGGCGAAGAGTTCGTCGTCGCCCAGATGGACGCCGGCAAGCGATTCGTAGGGCATTTTGCGGAAGAGGCTGTTGACGATGTCCTGCAGGTGATGGATCGCGTCGGTCGCGCGATTGCGCAGGAAGTAGAAGGCGCCGAACGCCGGGATCGCGATGATCAAACCACTCGCGGTCGCGACCAGCACTTCGCCGATCGCGGCGGAGAGACCGGAGGGATCGCCGATCCCGCTCGAGCCAAGCTTGGCGAAAGCCTTGATCATGCCCGTGACCGTGCCTAACAAACCGATCATCGGGGTGCAGACGCCGATGACGGAGAGATAGCTGATGTAGGTCTGCATGTGGGAATTTTCCTTGGCCAATTCCCCGAGCATGCCTTCCTCCGCGACCTGTTTGCCTTCGCCGAGAAGGCCGACGCCGACCCGCAACACGTTCGTTAGGGGAGAAACGTTCTCCTTGCAGTAGTTGTAGGCGCCGACGTAATCGCCCTGGCGAAAGAGCGTCTTGAGCGCCATTTCCTGCTCGGGCGGTGCGGCTTTCTTGCGGCTCGTGCGAATGATGCCGTCGCCGATGAGATAGAGCGTCGCAATCGAGCAGATCGCGATCGGGAACATGACCCAGCCGCCTTCCTTGATCTGTTCCCAAAGCGTTTTCGACTGCACCCCGGCGGCCGGCGCGGCGGGAGTCGGCGTCTGGGAAAATCCCGGCGTGGCGAGAAGGAAAAAAACTGCGGCAACGGCGCAGGCGGCAATCCGGCAAACAGGTTTCATATTCGTTAGGCGCGACCAGAGCCGCTTGGTGTTTTTCATTTTGGTAGCTTCTGCAATTCGGCTCGCGCCGTTTCTGCCTGGGCGGATTTCGGATATTGCGCGGTCAGATCGTTAAGGGATTTCTTTGCGTTTTCCAAGTCTTCTAAACCGCGGAAGGCGCGCGCGCTCCCGAGGAGCGCTGGCGGCATCCAGAGTTTCTCGTTCTCGTAAAAGACTGGGACGTGCAGATAAGCGAGGACGGCCGTGTCCCACTGCCGCTGGGCGAGGAGGGCGTCGCCTTTCTTCACCCAGGCTTCCGCGAGGACCGACGGTCTGGCGCTTTCTTTGATCACGGCGTCGCAGAGCGCGAGCGCCTTGGCGTAATCTTCTTTGCGCACCAGGCTGCCGACGATCTGGAGCTGCGCGGCGCGCGCGGTTTCGGGGTCGGTCGAGTTTTTGCGGATCTGTTCGCCGAGGGCTTCGGCTTCCTTGTCGAGCTGCATCCCGGCGAGGGCGGAAACCTCGAGGAGAGCGGCCTGCGCCCAGTAATTACCCGGCACGTCGCGAAACGGTTCGTAATATTTCACGACCTGTCCGATGTCGGCGAGCGCCTTGGCCGGCTCGCCCTGCGAGAGGAGCGCAGCGGTGGTCTTGAGCTGAGGCGGCTCGGGAAAATTGATCCGCGCGATGGTGGAAGCCTGGTAACCGACTTCGCCGCGGCTTTGGCCGACTTGCACACTGCCCATGACCATGTCGCCGCTGCGCCGCACGCCTTTAGTTTGGATTGTTTGACCGGTTTTGAGGACGAGGTCCTGGGCGTGGATTGCGGGGACGATTAAGAGGAGGAGGGCGAGGCAGAGATGGCCGCGATGGTTTGGATTTTTCATGATCCCTGGCCTAACGCTTCGAGCCGTTTCCGGGCTTCGGCGGCTTCGGCGAAATTAGCCAGCTTCTCGTTGCGCAAGAGCTCGCGGTAGGTGTTGGTCGCTTCCTGCGTTTTGCCCAGTTTTTCGAAACTCTCGCCGCTCCCGATGTAGGCTTTCGCGACCCAGGGAAGGAACTTCTGGTAGCCGACGTAGACGCGCTGGAAATAGGCATTCGCTTCCGCCCA
This sequence comes from uncultured Verrucomicrobiae bacterium, assembly GCA_963792775.1. Taxonomy (GTDB): domain Bacteria; phylum Verrucomicrobiota; class Verrucomicrobiia; order Chthoniobacterales; family UBA10450; genus Palsa-1392. Next base: position 266,982 of record CAWBXU010000001.1, read on the forward strand.
TTTTCCCCGCCTGGCCGCGATCTCGCCTAACGAATAGACGCTGAAGGCGGTCGATTCGCCGCGCCATTCCCGGACCGAGGCGACCTGTTCGAAACCCTTTTGCGCTTCATCCAGTTTGCCGAGGGCGAGCAATGTCTTGGCCCGGCCGACCGAGATTTCCTTGAGCTTTTGTGACGCCGCAATCTTGTCGAGTCCGTCGCTGAAATACTTAAGGGCTTTCGGGTAGTCCTTCTTTTCGTAGGCGATTTCGCCGAGGCCGTTGTAGGCGAAATCGACCATCTGGCTTTTTGGAAAATCGTTGATCAAACGCTGATAAAAACCTTCCGCCTGATCGAGCTTCCCCTTGCTCAACAGATAATCACCCGCCTCGCCTAATAAGAGCGGGCTCAGGTCTTCGGGCTTAAAGCCGGTCGCGATTTGCGCGAGGTTTTTCTCTTCGTCCGCAGGCTGACGGCGAAGCCGGGCGAGCTCGGCCTTGGCGAAAAGGATGCGCGCTTTCGCGGTCGCGGACTCGTTCCCGCCGTTCGTCGCGAGCAGGCGATCAAGCTCGGCGCCGGGATCGACCTCTGGCGTGGCGGGGGCGGCAGTTTCCGTGTCGGCCGGCTTCTTCTTTTTCACACAGAGCTGAGCGAGCTGCGTGATCAACTGCTCGACCGCGTCGCGGTTCGGATCGTCGATGTATTTCTTGATCGTGTCGGCCGCGAGCTGTTTCGCCTCGTCGATTTTGCCATCGTGCGCTTTCGCTTTGCCGATCCAGTAGATCGCGGTCACGACCGTCGGGTTATCCGGCTTGTCTTTGATGAAGCCGGTGAAGAGCTCCGCCACCTTGTCCCATTCGCCTTGTTTTTGCAGGAGCTTGCTCGCCGCCAGGAGCGAGTAATTCATCACCTCGTCGGTCGTCGCGGTCTGATAGGAGCGGATGTAAACCGGGATGGCCGCTGCCTCGCGATTGCTTGCCGCGTAAGCGTCGCCGAGCAGCGCGAGGACTTCGCCGAGCTGCGGATTGTTCTGGAATTCCTTTTCCCAAGCCTGGCAATCGGCGATCACTTCGTCGTAAAGCGAGGCGGCATATTTACAGACGGCGAGCCGGTATTTTGCGTCGGAGAGGAAACTGCCCTGCGGATGTTTCGCGACGTAATCCTGCAACTGATTCATCGCGTCCTGATATTTCCCGGCGAAAAGCGCGCAGAGCGCAATCCGATAACGCACATCCTCGGCGTTGGCGCCTTTGGGGAATTCGCTCAGGTATTTCTGATAAGCGGCGACTGCTTCGGGGTAATTGCCCTCGGAGAACTTGGCATTGGCCAGGAGATAACGGATCTGCTCGCGGAACTTGCTCTGCGGTTGCGCCTCGAGGATGCGCCCGAAATAAGTCTCGGCCGCCTTCGGATCGCCCGCCTGCAAAGCGACCGCGCCTAACAAGTAGCCGACGGTCGCGACGTTTGGTCCGTTCTTGAAATCGCGCAGATACTCTTCGCAACGCTCTTCTGCGCGCGCCGGCTGGTTGACGTCGGCGTAGGCCACGATGACCCCGAAGAGAGCCGGCTCACGCTCCGGACTCTCCTTGAAACGATCGAGGATTTCCTGATAGACCACGATCGCTTCCCATTTCCGCCCGAGCTCGTAAAAGCAGCGGCCGAGCCGGAGATAAATCGCCGGGGTGATCGTGGGCAGCTTCTCGAATTCGGCGAGCAACTTCTGCGCGCTCGCGATCTCGTCCTTGAGCTGGTTGTTGAGCGGAGCGAGCTGCGTGATCTCCGCGGGATTGGCACGGGCCGCGGTGAGATTCTCCTCAATCCGGTGCTGCATCGCGGCGATCCGATCGTTCTGCAGCCTAACGAGTTGCTCGCGCGGATAAGCGGAGCGGTAACAGGCGAGCGCTTCCTTGTATTGTTGTTTCCCGTAAAACTTGTCGCCCAGCTGCACGGTGAGCGAGTTCAGCTCCACCACATTATCGACCAGGTCGGGTTTTTGGTGGATCAACTCCAGGGCGTGAAGCGCTTTCGCGCCGTCGCCCTTTTGCGCATAAAGCTGAGCGAGCAAAGTCGCGCCTCGCATCGCGTCGGCATCTTTAATTTCGTTCCCGACCAGTTTTTCGAGGGCGCGGATCGCGTCGTCGATTTTGCCGGCCGCCTTGCTCGCTTCCGCCTCGAAAAGGAGCGCCTGCTCGCGCAGTTGCGGATCATTTTCCAGCGCGGCCATCTGCGCGGCAGCGTCCTTGAAATTTTTGCTCAGCAAATTCGATTGCGCGATCGCGAAGGCGACGCCGCCGGCATGCGCGCCTTTCGGGAAATTCTTCTGGTAGTTTTTGAAAGCGGCGATCGCTTTCGGGTAATCGCCCGCGTTGAAATAAGCAGAGCCGATCGTGTAAAAAATGGGCTCGAGCTCCGGCGAAACCGCGACCCGGGCGACGAGCGCTTCCAGCCCGCTGGCGGCCTGGGCGTAATTGCCCGCCTGAAATTGCTGCATCGCACCGGCGTAGGCGGTCGCGAGGTCGGGTGTGGCCGCCGGTTCCTGCGCCCTGGAGAAAGTGGCCCCGCCGATCAGGAAGACGATCGACCAGAAAAGGCGCGCGCGCCTAACGAACCACTTCATCCGGCGACTATACCAAAGCGCCGCAGGAGAAGTCGAAGAGTTTGTCCCTGAATGGCCGGGCTGAAACTAGCGTGAAGTGCTCGCCGTCTTCGGGCCGGCGCTGAGCTGCGCGAGGTCGGTCAGGATGTTGAGCGTCTCGTCGCGCTCCGGATCGATCGCTGCCGGTTTGCTGTCATCGGAGGTGTCGAGATCGGAATCGCTCGAATCGTCGGTATCGGAATCAGGCGCGGCTTCGGGCGAGACTTTGCTCACGTCGGCCTTGTTTTTCGCTTCGGCGATTTTGCCCGGATACATGATCAGTTGCAGCTTCGGATTGTCGATCGTCTCGAGGGTGAGCCGATAAATGCTGGGCCCTTCCAGGTTGCGCGCGAGGCGTTCCTTGGAGCGTGTTTCCTTGCGCGCTTTTTCCTCGTCGAGCTCGTGCCGGCGGGTGTCCTCGTTCAAGGAAATCCGGTTGTCGTCGATCCGTTTGCGAAGCTGCGCCATGTCATCCATGACGTAATGGAATTCCGGGTCGGCCGCGACGCGTGCCGCGGAGCGGACTTTCAATTCATCGAGGAAAAGCGGATGCGAATCCGACCACTTGTTGAACTTGGCCGGCGGGACCTCGTCGTAAGGGAGCGCGTTCTTGAGCGCGCCTTCGCCGTACTCGGGGAGATCGGTCAGGGTCGGGAGGACGATATCGGAAGCGACGCCGTGGAGTTGAGTGGAGCCGCCCGCGACGCGGTAGAATTTCTGGATGGTTAGCTTGAGCGCGCCGTCTTCATCGGAACGGCTCCCGAGAAGCGAGGTGAAGCGCCCGATCTCGAGAATCGTTTGCACGGTTCCCTTACCAAAGGTGCTGGTGTCGCCGACGATCACGGCGCGGCCGTAATCCTGTAGCGCGGCTGCGAAAATTTCGCTGGCCGACGCGCTTTGCCGGCTGGTCAGGACGACGAGCGGTCCATCGTAGTCGATCCCCGGGTCGGGATCGGTCGAGATGATGACGCGGTCATTCGAGCCCTTGGTCTGGACGACTGGTCCGGATTTAAAAAAGAGGCCGGTGAGCGAGATCGCTTCTTCGAGCGAGCCTCCGCCGTTGCGACGCAGGTCGATCACGAGGCCACCGATTTTTTCTTGCTTCAGCCGTTTCAAAAGCGCGCGAACGTCTTCCGTCGTGCTCTTTTTGTGGCCTTCCATGTCGGCATAGAAAGAGGGGAGCGTAAGCCAACCGAGCTTCACCGGATCGCCGTTGCGATCCTTCTTGATGATGATGTCGGCCCGCGCTTCCTGGTCTTTTAGCTTAATCACATCGCGCACCAGCTCGATCGTCTTGCGCTGCGAAGGATCGGCGGCCGACGCCGGGATCATGAGGAGACGGACTTTGGTTCCTTTTTTGCCGCGAATTTTGTCGACCACTTTGTCGAGACGCAGATCGCGCACATCGACGAAATCAGCCGAGCCTTGCGCGACCGCGCTGATCCGATCGCCGACTTTAATTTTGCCGCTGGTCTGAGCCGGCCCGCCTGGGACGAGGCTTTCGATCTTGGCGTAGCCGTCTTCGCTGCGGAGCATGGCGCCGATTCCGACGAGGGAGAGGCCCATGTTGATGCTGAAGTTTTTCAGGTCGGCCTTGCTCAGGTATTCCGAGTGCGGGTCGTAGGCTTGCGCGAGCGAGTCGAGGAACAGCTTCACTTGCTCTTCGGAGTCCTCCTCATGCACGTTGCGCAGCATCCGGTCATAGCGGCGCTCGACCAGTTTCGGGCCGGGCTCGATCGGGTGTTCGCTCAATTTTTCCTGGAGCAGCTCGTTCTCAATCCGCTTGCGCCAGAGCTCGTCGGCCTCGGCTTCATCCTTCGGCCAGGGGGCTTTTTGCCGGCTCAGGAGAACGGTCTGATCGGTCTTGAAATCCATCGGCTGCTTGACCAGTTCCTTGATTTTCGCGACGCGATCTTCCACCCGCTTTTGGAAAACGGCGAAAATTTCGTGGGCCGGCTTGAGGTTGCCGAGCAGGATATCGTCATCGAGGGCAGTGGCGTATTTGGCCGTAAACCCGTCCACATCCTTCTGGGTGAAAAAGAGGTGGCTGAAATCGAGCAGCTCGAGGTAACCAGTGAGCAGTTTCCTCGAAATCTCGTCGTTCAGCGGGTGATGGGTGTAATGGCCTTCCTCGAGGAGGCGGCCGACCGAGACGCCGATCTGCTCGGCATCGGTCTTGGCCAGAACAGGCTGTGCTGCGAGCGCGACGACGACCAAACCGGGCAGCACCGCAGCGGACAAACGGAACAAGTTTTTCATAAAATCGGGAAAGAAAGTTCGCAGAATTCGTCTCGAAAGCAAAAGGCGCAGGCCGTCGAGAAGTGGAAATGTGAAGGGTGAGACAACGACCGCGCGGGAAGATTCAAATTTAGATTCGGATGAAGCGGAGCCTGGAGCTGCATTTTCCGTTCCCCCGCCTCGCACTGTGCTATTTTCGCGCTCTTCCCTCCTGCTCTTACTTCTGCTCCTCATCCCAAGAAGAGCAGGATGAGGAGCAGGAGAAAGAATCAAATGATGACGTATCAAACTTTTACCGGTGGGATTTTCGAGACCAATTGCTACGCGATCGAGGCGCCGGAGGGCTGGATTTTGTTCGACGCGCCGGACGGCGCTTGTGACTGGCTCGTGCGGCAGGGAATCGACCTGCGCCTCCTCCTCCTCACCCACGGGCACATCGATCACATCCAGGACGTGGCCAAAATCAAACAACGCTTCGGCTGTCCCGTCGGGATTCATCCGGAGAGTGCTCCAATGATTTCCGACCGGGATTTTTTTCGTGACTACGGCTTTGGCTTCGAGATCGAACCGGTCGAGCCCGACCTGCTGATCGAGGCGACGCCGGCCCGCGAATTTTTGGGGATGACCTTCGAGGTGCTCGAAGTGCCGGGGCATTGCCCGGGCAGCCTCTGCTTTTTCTCCCGGCCTAACGAACTCCTCTTCGGCGGCGATGTCCTCTTCGCCGGCGGAGTAGGCCGCTGGGATTTGCCCGGCGGCGATGGCGAGCTGCTCTTCGCCGGCATCCGGGAAAAGCTTTATTCGTTAGGCGACAACGTCACTGTCCTGCCCGGCCACGGACCCGTCACCACGATCGGGGCGGAGCGGCGAAGCAATCCCTTCGTGCGTTAGTCCTGATTTCTGCGCTCGCCCGGCTAGCTCCGGGGAGGACGGGCTGTCAGCCCGTCGCGGCGGCGAGTCTCGCCGCCGCAATTTGCGCGCAGCGCAACCGGCCGAGCGCACTTGTCGTTAGGCGCGCCACCCCGACACGCGGTTCGGTGCAGACTGCACCGAACGACGGGGTAACACCCCGTCCTCCCCGGAATCTACGACCTTACGCCGAGGTGACTTGAACGAGCCCCTGCTCCAACGGTCCTAGCCCGTCGATCCCAGCGACGATTTCGCCTAACGACTGCAACGCGGCGGGAATGTGCTCCAGAAAAGACTTGTTCCCGCGAACCATCCCGAGATAGCCGAATGCCCCCAGCGCCTGCATCAGCCTTTGCATCGCGCAGAGACGCAACTTTTCCGCGAAGTCCGGATCGCTCACTCCCGCCTGCGCTGCATAAAACGCCGCCAGCTCCGCGCGCTCGCCCGCACTCAGCGTCACGTAGGGATCGTAGAGCAACGAGGCCAGATCATATTCTCCCAGCCCCGGGCGCATTCCCTGGAAGTCGATCAGATACGCTTCCTCGTCGCGCAGGATGATATTTTGCGACTGGAAATCGCGATGCACCAAGACGCGCGGAAAGCTGGCCAGCCGATCCGCGCCGGTGCGGAGCGCTGCCAGATCGGCGAGCCTTTGCCGTTCCTTCTCCTCAACTCCGAAATAGCGGCCGAGGCAGTTCTCGAAAAAGTAGTGCTGCTCCCAGAGATAAAGCGCGGCGTTGAACTCCGGCGGCGCACTCTTCAGAATTGCCGCGGAATCGGCTGCCGGGATGCGGTGCAGCTTCGCCACTTCCTCCAAGGCGGATTCGTAGAGCGCACGCCGCGTCGCCCAGCTCTCCTCGCGATGAGTCCACAGATCGTGCGCGCCCAGATCTTCCAGCCAGATCAAACCTTCCATCGGATCGTGGAAATAAATTTTCGGCGCGCGGATCCCCTGCGCGGTCAGAAATTCCGCGATCTCGACGTAGCGTTGGTTTTCGGCGTGCTCGCGGTTGTATTTCACGAGCACGATGTTCGGCGCCGGCGGCGCCTCGATCCGGTAAAACTTGCGGTCCGATCCGCCCTTCGCCATCGGCGAAATCTTCACCTGTGCCCGCTCGAAATCGGGAAAGCGGATGCGCGTCTCGCGCAAGAGCGTGTCGGAAAGAATCATGAAGGTGAGCGGGATTGAGAATGAATCAGGAAAGCAGGCCGTAACGGATGCGCAGCAACGGCCGGGCTTTCCAAGCAGGAAGAAGAGAGGAACCGTGATTCCTTTCCTGCTTTCCTGTTTTCCTGATTCACTCTCTTCATTCGAGTCAGATCACCGCATCGTGCCACTGACCGTCCACGGCGCGGGAAGCGCGGACGATACAGCGTTTCAATCGCGAGCGAGAAGCAATTTGTGCACCCGGCCAGAGAATCGAATCGTCCACCAGCGCGCCCGCCCCAATCCGGCAACCTGCGCCGACCGACGAGCAACCGCGAATCTCGGCGTCCGCTTCCACCACCGCGTCCGGCGCGATGCGCACTGGCCAATCCGGCGGTTGCACATAAGCGGGGCGCCAGTTCTGCTCGGCGATCGCACGGTGCGCCTCGAGATACTGGACGGGCGACCCGAGATTGAACCAGGCGCCTTCATTCAAAATCACGCCGCCGACTTTTCCGCCTTCGCCTAACCAATCCACCAGGACGGGGATAAAGGAAATTTTCTCGCCTAACGAAAAACGGGCAAAGGCGGCCGGATTCCAGACCGAGATGTTGGCGTAGTCATACTTACCCGCATGTCCGCGGCGCTTCCCGATATCGATGACCCGGCCATCGCGGAAAGCGACCTGCGCAGCCAGGCCGGTCTCGCGCAGCGCCAGCGTGACATCATTCCCGGCGCGAAGGTGCTCTTCGATAAGCGGCGCGAGCGGCAGATCGGTCAGGACATCGCCGCTGTAAACCAGGAACGGCTTTTCGCCTAACGACCGCTCCGCATTCTTGATCCCGCCGCCGGTCTCGAGCAGGACCGGCTCGTGCAGCAGTTTCACCGGACGCTCGCGATAGCTTCTCCCGGCGAAGAGCGTTTCGAACTGCTCCGGCAGATGATGCGTGTTGACGACAAACGAAGTCACCCCCGCCGCGATCAGGTGATCGAGCGCGAAGGTGATGAGCGGTTTTTGAAAAATCGGCACGAGCGGCTTCGGCAGCTCGTCGGTCAGAGGACGCAGGCGTGTACCCAGACCGGCGCCGAGAACAAATGCACGCTCGATCATTGGCCTAACGACTAAAGGGTGGTTGCCGGAACAACTGCCGATCCCTATGGAATATTAAAAGCCTCGACCAGGCCGACGCCGGTTGTGCCGCCGGCGCCCTGCACCACGGCGGTGTATTCGCCAGCCGGCAAAGTCGCAAAAAGCGCCGCTTCCCGGTCATCTGTCGGGGCCAGATCAGTCGAGCTAATGATTCCTTCCTGCGTTTCGCGCCAGTCGTCGTTGCTCGCGATGATCGCGCCATCCTTGTCGTGTAATTCCAGGGTTGGATCCTGCAGCGGGGTGCTGACTCCCATTCCCCCTAACGACGGCCCGAGCGCACGCAGGACGATATTTGCCTGGGCATCCGCTTCCGGCGAGACAATCAATCCGCCAATCAGAACATTGCTTCCGGTGCCCACCTCGCCGCGCGTGCTGATGTTGCCAAATTGCGAAGCGGGCGTCGGGTCGAGATCGTAGGCTTCGACCAGGGCCGTTCCCACGCCGTCATTTTTTCCCCGCACCACCGCGGTGTATTCCCCCGGATCGAGGTTAATGACAATGGCCGATTCGCGGTCGTCGGTCGGCGGAATCCCGGTGTCTTCAATCGCCATCTTCTGTGTGCTCTTCCAGTTGTCATTCTGCGCGATGATGGAGTTGTCGGAGCTCTTGTGCAGCTCGAGGACGGGATCTTGGAGCACGCCGGTCAATTCTTGATCGGCCAAAGAGGGACCGATCGCACGCAAAAGCACGCTCTTCGGCGTGATGCCGGTGACAATGAAACCGCCGATGAGAACGTTGTCACCCGTGCCTACGGTTTCGCGGGTCGAGATGTTTAACTGCCGCGAAGTGTGAATGACTGACGCGGGGTCGTTAGGCTCGGTCTGGGAAAGGAACTCCGAAAGGTTATCTTCGCTGTCGTCATCGGCGTCGCCCTCTTTCCCGCCGAGCTGCGGATCGTTAATCTGGGCGAGCGAGAGACGTGAGGCCTGGAAGGCGGTGAAGTTCACCTCTGAGGCAATTCCCACCCGGGTAATGAAAGGATCGGGTTGACCCTTGCGGGTGTCGATCCAAACCGGGACGGCAGGCACGTTTGGGGTGGTCGTTTCCGCGATGCCCTGGTAATCGCCAAGGATATAGCCGCTATCGGTGAGAGGGGCGAGGGCCGCATTTGTTGTTATGTTCGTTAGGCGGATATTCGGCTGCCAGGTGACTCCGCCGTCCAGGGACTGCGCGAGGTAAACGTTACACTGCGTCGTATTCCCGGGCGTGTTATCTCGTTGATCGTAAAACACGACAGTCAGGTGCTGCCCGCCGGGCGCGGCCGAGATGGCGGCGTTGAAGAGGCCGGTTCCCGGATTATCCGAGACCGCAATCGGAGTCGACCAACTCGTCCCCGCGTTGCTGGATTTTGTGAAAAAGATTCGGGGCGATCCCAGGACATCGAGCCCCTGATAAACGACATAGAGACTGTTCGTGGTTCGATCGCTCGCCGCCGAGGGAAGGAAAACACCAGTGCGAATGCTGGGCGGCCCATACCGTGAAACGGTCGTGACCCTATGCGGCGCGCCGAAGGTCTGGCCGCCGTTGCTTGATAGCACCACCTCGATCTCTTCCGGTCCGGGCGCGGCCGCCCCATCGTCGCCGCCGAAACCGCTCTCGCCGAAATTCCAGTAGACAATCGCCGCTTGTCCGCTGGGCAGAAAAACTGGCTGCGACCCCTGCGCCATGGTGGTGCTGCTGTGAATGGCTGCGGCCGTGCTCCAACTGACGCCATGATCGTCGCTGTAGGAACGAAGGATGGGCGACGCGTCGGTCGTGCCAAACTCTGTCCACGTCACCAAAACGCGACCGGCATGCGCGGTGCCATCGAAGGTGTTGACCGCCATCCATGGTTTGTCCGGGAAATCGCCGCTGACGGTGGGTTGAAACACCACCGCAGGCGCATCCACGGTCGCTCCCCGATCGAGCGATTGACTAACGAGTATAACTCCCTGAGTGAAAGCCGCGTCGGTCGCGGCTTCCGTGCAAAGGAAAACTCGATCACTAAGGTCAATCCCTACCACCGGGTCGGTCGCGCGCGGATAAGGCCCACCGCTCGTGGTCGTGAGCCCCGGGATGAGCGCGCGCGTCCAGCTAAGTCCTCCATCCTGCGTGACCGAGTAGCCGCAATCGACCGCGCCGCCATCGGTAAAACGGCCCTCCTGAAAAATGGCGACAAGAAAATCGGGATCGACCTGGGAACGCGCGATGTGTGGCTCCGCCTGTGCGCGCATATTGGGAGGAAGACCGCCTGGATCATTCCCGAGTCGCAGATTGGGCGCAACGCGCAAATCCAGAACAACCCCGGTCGTCGCCGCTGCTTGCGTTTCGGATGACGTGATACTCGGCGGTTGCACGAGATCGCCCCCTTGGTCGAGGAGCATGAGCGCGCCCGTGGAAAGCCGCTCCAGCGGAACGTTTCGTAAAGCCGCCGGCCAATGACTGCGATCGGGTGGCGGCATGTGCGCGCCCGAGTTAGGCGCGGCGGAAACGAGGAGGGAAAAACTCAGCAGGACGAGAGCTAAAACGCAGGAGAAGCGGTAGTTTTTCACTGCGGCTGAAAGCTAGGCCCGCGTAGGGGATTACACAAGGAAAGTCACTTCATCGTTTTGCCTAACGATAGCTTGTCCTAGTGCAGGTTGTAAACTTCCACCAGGCCCACGCCGGTGCCGCCGTTTTTCCCGCTCTCGATCGCGGTGTAGCTGCCGGAGACGAGGGTGGCGACGATGGCGGCTTCCGCGTCGTTTGTTGGTGGGACGCCGGTCGCTTCGATTGCGGCCTCTTGATCACTCTTCCAGCTGTCATTCGTCGCCACGACCGCGCCGTTGCTGTCGTGCAGCTCGAGCACCGGATCGGCCAACGGACTCGCGACCCCGGCCAAGCCTAACGACGGCCCAAGCGCGCGCACGATGACCGTGCTGGTTCCGCCCGTCACTCCGGAGACGATAAAGCCCGCGATCATGACGTTACTCTCGGTCCCGACAAAGCCGCGCGTGCTGATGTTTACCACTTCCGCTCCGAAAGCCCGGGCGAGATCGTAAATTTCCACCAGCCCTACCCCGGTGCCATCCGCTTTGCCTCGCTCGATGACGGTGTAAGAGCCCGCGTTGAGATTGAGGACAACGGCCGCCTCCGCGTCATTCGTCGGCGGAATGCCGCTCGCTTCGATCTCGGCCTGCTGCGTCTGTTTCCAATTGTCGTTGCTCGCGAGGACGGCGCCGGCGCTGTCGTGCACTTCGAGGGTCGGGTCGGCCAGCGCACCGGGAACGTCGGCGCCGCTGAGCGAAGGACCAAGCGCGCGGATCAGGACCGGCTTGGAGCCGGTGCCGGTGATAATAAAACCGGCGTCGAGCACGTTTTCGCCCGTCAGGGTCTGGGCGCGGGTCGAGATGTTGACCAGCTTGGGCGGCGTTTGCACGGCGAGAAAGGCCGGAGTGAAACCGGTGTTGGCGAAGGTCGTGACGGTGCCGGTCTCATCGATACGGGTGATGGTGGCGCTTTGAGAGTTGACCACGTAAAGCCGCCGCGAGCTGTCGAAGGCGAGCCCGACCGGACCGCTCAGGTTGGAGAGAACCGTTCCGAGGTCCTGACCGCTGGATGAGAATTTCTCGACCGTGCCCGAGCCGTTGTTGGCCGCGTAAAGGTTGCCTAACGAGTCAAAGGCAAGCCCTTCCGGGTTGTTCAGGCCGCTGCTCGCGAAGGTGCCGAGCGGCGTGCCGTCGCTGGCGAAACGCTCGATCGTGTTGCCGAAATTCGAGACGTAAAGATTGCCGGTCGCATCGAAAGCCAGACCAGTCGGCCGGATGACGCCGGCAAAAACGGAGCCGACCCCCGCGGGAGTGAAGATCTGGACCGTGTTCCCGGCAAAGTTGGCCGCGTAAAGATTGCCATTGCGGTCGAAGGCGAGCGCCATCGGGAAGTTCAGTCCGACGTGGCGAAGGTGCCGAGATCGACTCCGGCGGATGAAAATTCTTCGATCGTGTTGCTGTTCGTCGCGACAAACAGATTCCCGAACCGATCGAGCGCGAGCCCGATGGGACCGTTGACAAACGCGCTCGTGAAGGAAGAAGCGGATCCATTGTCGTCGTAGCGGGTAATGGTGTTGACGCCCTGGTTCGCGACGAAAAAGGTGTCGGCCCGGCTGGCCGCTGCGACTCCCCAGAGAAGAGCCAGGAGAACGAAATGCTTCATCCTTTTCCGAGAAGCAGGACCCGCGCCTTCTGGCCTCGTTGTGGCGGCTGCCGGCATGGCGCATATTGCCGCCAATGCCCTTCGAGCTCGAATCCAACTACCAGCCGCGCGGCGACCAGAGCCAGGCGATCGCCAAACTCATCAAGTCGGTCGAGGGCGGCAACCGCCACCAGACGCTCCTCGGCGTGACCGGCTCCGGCAAGACCTTCACCGTCGCCAATGTCATCCGCGAGATCGACCGCCCGACCCTCATCATCTCGCACAACAAGACTCTCGCCGCCCAGCTCTACTCCGAGTTCAAGCAGTTCTTCCCGCGCAATGCGGTCGAATATTTCGTCAGTTATTTCGATTATTACCAGCCGGAGGCCTACATCCCCCGCTCCGACACTTACATCGAGAAGGACTCTTCCATTAACGAAGAGATCGAGCGGCTCCGGCTTTCCGCGACGAGCGCGCTCCTCTCGCGGCGCGACACCATCGTGGTCGCGAGCGTCTCCTGCATCTACGGCGTGACTTCGCCGGAGGATTACCTGCGCATGCTCCTGACGGTGAAACGCGGCCAGCAGATCACCCGCGAAGCCGTTCTCGGCCGGCTCGTCGACATGCTCTACGAACGCAACGATGTGAACTTCGTTAGGGGAAAATTTCGCGTCCGCGGCGACGTCGTCGAGGTCTATCCCGCGACGGCCGATGAAGAAGCGGTCCGCCTGGAATTTTTCGGCGACGAAATCGACGCCATCACCCGCTTCGATCCGCTCACCGGGCACGCTCACGAGTCGTTAGGCGTGATCACCTTTTTCCCGGCGAAACAATTCGTTACCCCGGCGGATAAATTGAATCGCGCGCTCACTTCCATTCGCACCGAGCTCGATCAACGCATCATCCAGCTCGAGTCGGTCGGGAAGTTGCTCGAGGCCCAGCGGCTCAAAATGCGGACCGAGTACGATCTCGAGATGCTGCAGGAGATGGGGTTCTGTAACGGGATCGAGAATTACTCGCGGCACCTTTCCGGCCGGCCGAAAGGTTCGAAGCCGTTCACTCTTCTCGACTTTTTCCCGAAGGATTACCTGCTCGTGATCGACGAATCGCACGCCACCATTCCCCAGATCGGCGGCATGTACGAAGGCGACAAGTCGCGCAAAACGGTGCTGGTCGAATACGGCTTCCGCCTGCCGAGCGCGCTCGACAACCGGCCGCTCAATTTCCCGGAGTTCATGACCGCAGCGAACCAGCTCCTCTACGTCAGCGCGACTCCGGCGGAGTTTGAGATCAAGAACAGCATCGTCGGCAACAAAGGTTACTTCCCGCACAAGCGCGCGCGCATCGGCGAAGAAGAGCTGACGCCGTTTGTGGTCGCTGGAGGGACGACCGCCGTGTCGTCCCCGTCTCGAAACACGGACGCGACAGCGCCCGTCCCTCCAATCTCACGCACCGATCAGTCGCCTAACGACTTCGACGTTCACACCCCCGGCGCGCCGCTCGTCGTCGAGCAAATCATTCGCCCGACTGGTCTGCTCGATCCCAGGATCACGCTCAAGCCGCTCAAGAACCAGATCGACGACACGATCGAGCTTTGCCGCCAGCGGGTCGAACGCGAGGAGCGCGTCCTTGTCACCACCCTAACGAAAAGAACTGCCGAAGACTTATCCGATTACCTGCGCGATGTCGGCTTGAAAGTGCGCTACCTGCATAGCGACATCGACACGATCGAGCGCGTCGAAATTCTCCGCGGTCTGCGCGCGGCCGAGTTCGACATTCTCGTCGGAATCAATCTCCTGCGCGAAGGACTCGATCTGCCCGAGGTGTCGTTAGTCTGCATCCTCGACGCCGATAAGGAAGGCTTTCTCCGCAGCCAGACTTCGCTCATCCAGACAGCCGGCCGCGCCGCCCGCCATATCAACGGCGAAGTGGTTCTTTTCGCCGACACGGTCACGCAAAGCATGCAGGCCTTGATCTCGATCTCCGATTATCGCCGGACGAAGCAGATGGAGTACAACGAGAAGCACGGCATTACGCCGACAACGGTCCGACGCGCCGTGCAGGAAAGTTTGCACACCATCCTGCGGGGTCGCGAGATCGCCGCCTCGGTCATCCAGGAAGCCGGCGGCGATTTCAACCTCACCGAGCTGCTCCGCGAATTGGAAGACGAGATGCAACAAGCCTCCGCTAACCTGGAATTCGAGCGCGCCGCCCTCTTGCGCGATCAGATCATGGAAGTAAAGAGCGGTACTGGCCTAACGAAGATAGAACCCAAACGCAAGCCGGTGAAATACACGCGGAACAACGGCCGGCGCCGTTCGCGGATTTAGGGTCCCATTCAACGGCGCGCCAGGACTCCGCCAAGCCAGGCACAAGGCAGCGCCGTGACCGCGATGGCGATCGGATACCAGGCCGGGCCGAGGTGCATGGGAATGGTGGCGAGAGCGCCCATCGTCCCGAGAACAAACCCAATCACGCCAAGGATCCAGGCGTGGAGCATGGGCGAGCGCGGCGCGAGCCGGGCGGCGATGTAACTCCCCAGCGCCGCGTAAACGATCCGGTAAGAGAGCGCGAGGAGGTTGAGACCCGGCGCATGCATCGGGGCTTCCCACGGCGGATAGACCTTGAGCAGGTGAAAGACCTCGTCCGTGCCGAGCGAGAGGACAACGACAGCGAGAAAGCCCAGGAAAATGGCGGCGATGCTCCGCCCCAGTCGACGTGGCGGCCTTGCCACAGAAGAATTCGTTGTCATCCGGCCCGACGGGTTAGCAAAGGAGCCACTTCCAAGGCAAGCCTTTCCATCCCGACAAAGTCTTGCGGCGCTCGCATGAATGTAGCTCCACAGAGAGCCGATGAATTGCCGCCCGGCCGTCGCCCTTTGCCTGTTCCTGACTCTTGCGACCGCGCGCGCTCAACTCGACGAGCTGCAAGGCTTAAACGGCCTGACCGACGTGCCGCTCTCCGACTTGACCCAGCAAGATGACAACCCGCTCGGCAAAGCCGCCCTCGCCTTGCACCCCGATGATTGGAAACACGCCGAGGGCGAACATTTTATTTATCACTATGTGCGGCGCTTCGTCGCGACCCGGATCTCGGTCGAAGCGGAATTCAACTTTCGCGTCGTGGCGAAGGAACTGGCCAGGGAAGAACCGGCGAGCGATCGCAAATCGCATATCTACATTTTCGATCGACCGGAGGATTGGCGGGAATTCCAGAAGGTCGGCGGCCTGGAACAGTGGACCGGCGGAATTCAATCATCTGGCAGTCTCTTCATCCAGCGCGACCCTTCCTATAAGTTCTCCGGCCACACTCTTGGGCATGAGGTCGCGCACCTTCTTATCTATCGTTACTATGGCCGGAACACACCTACCTGGCTGAACGAAGGCTTCGCCGAGTATGTCTCACGTAACTCTCGAGCCAGCTATCAACGGGCCCGCGGTTACCTCTCCAAGCCGCACTCCTCCTCGCTCGGCCCGGATGAATTCATCCCGCTCGGCCAGCTCATGATCCTGCCCCAGGCGCCTAACGGCCACGTCGATACCTACTACGATGAAACGGAGCGGCTCGTCCGGTTTCTCGCCCACGCGGATCACGCCCGCTTTCTTACCCTGCTCGACGTCATGGCGGCCAAGGAGAATTTCGACCGCGCCCTGACCCGGGTTTATGCGGGTATCTTTTCGAGCCGCGCCGATTTTGAGGAAAAGTTCCGCGATTACGCGTCGAAGGATTACGGCACGACCTTACAGGATCAGGAGTGATCCGTGGCAAGGCGGAATGCGGAATAGGGGCGCGTTCTTTCACTCCCCATTTCGCGTTCCGCGTTCCGCACTCCGCATTCGCAGCTAGCATTTCGCCGACTTGCGCTTTTTCCCGATCGCTCCACGCTTTTCCACCTTCCGGATGTAATCCGGGGCGAACGGCACCTTGCAGGCCGTAGTTCCCCATGTCCACCGTCACCGGGCCGATCTTTTCGCCGATTGCTTTCGCGAAATCCGTCAACGCCTTCACGTAGCTCCCAACCGCGATGACGAACCCATTCATCTTCGGACGGACATCGTTAGGCGCCTGGTGAATCTCGCGCTGGACACGTTCCAGGAGCCGTTTCAGTTCCGCGAGGTCGAGCTCCGAGTCCTGCTTGATCGAGACGAGTGAACTCAGCGTGGCCCAGCCGGCCGCGGCGACAAGCTCTTTCCCCGAATCGATCCACTTCAAGGCCATCTCCCGACCGTGCGCGCTCCCGGCCGCAACCCACGCCACCGCGGAACCGACGAGCGGCTCAGATGCCTTTTCCGCCCAGCTCTGCAGGTCCTTCTTTGTCATCTGCGCATCGTCGGCGATAAGGCCGGCGAGATACATCGCGTCGTAGATGCCAGTGTCGTAAAGCTCGAGCGCGAGCCGATAATCCATCTTGATGCGGTTCTGGATTTTTTTTAGTTCCTCGACCTTCACCCCATAGCACGGTTCTTTAGCGCCGTGGTTCAACAGGATCTTTTTGTAGCTCTCCTGACCCAGCCGTTTGATTTCGGCAAGGATGTCTTTTGCGTTCATCGGGCTTCCCCAGTTAGCGAAGGAGGATCAGCGTCATCATCCCTGCCCACTTCGCGTCAATCAAGCAAGGAAAAGCGGAAGCGACGTCAGGTTTTCTCAGGCTCGGCGTCGGCATCGGGCGCGCCGGCCCGGAGAGCGCCGCACTGCCAGCAGGAATCGAAAGTGCCCGGCACCTCCTCGCCACACTGGGCACAGCGCCAGTCCGGCGCCGACGACGCAGGGGCATAATAAATCTCGCCGAGAATCTGCATCGCCTTCTCGTAGTCCTCGTCGCGCACGACGCAGAGCGCGGGGAAGAACAAAGGCGATGGCATCTCGGCGATCGAATTGTTGCTCAGCTCGTTGCGGACGAAATTCGGGATACCAGCCTGATCGAGGACAGACTTATAATAGCCGACTCTCGCGTGATCCTGATTGACGAAGACCTCTCGCATGTTGGTGGCGCCGCATTTTGCGACGAGCGACTCAGAGAAAGCAAGTCTTCCCTCCGCGCGGGGTATACGCTAGTGCCCGTCTCCTGGCAGTCGTGGATCGCCGAAGCCTAGCTTCACGAAACGAGCGCGTTCCCAAGTTCAACTTGGGAACGAGGGGAAAAGAGCTCCGACTCGCCGTGAGAGCATATCTAGGATATTCGGAATGTTTTTGTATGAGTTGACGTTGAACAAGTCAGTTCGCTTCTCGAGGAGCGGTCGTCTCTGCTCGTCTTCTGATAGCGGCGTGCGTTCCATCTATGATTGGGGAGCGGCCAGCCAGGGTGGAGCGGCGGCGCCAGATCGGCCACTGGGAGATCGACACGATGATGGGCGAGAGCCCGGGGGAGAACAGCCACTGCGTACTGGCCCTGGTCGAGCGCAAGAGCGGCTACCTCATGCTGGGGAAACTCCCAGCGCGCACCGCGGCCGAGACCAACCGCGCGTTGCTGGGACTGCTGGCGCGTCATCCGGGGCGGATGCGCACCATCACGGCGGACAACGGGACCGAGTTCCACTGGTATGGCCAGGTGGAAGCGCTCAGCCCGGTCAAGTTCTACTTCGCCACCCCGCATCACAGCTGGGAGCGCGGGACCAACGAGAACACCAACGGACTCATCCGGCAGTATCTGCCCAAAGGAGCAACCATGGCCCGAGTCACCCAAAGCGAATGCGACTTAATCGCCGAACACCTCAACAACCGACCGAGAAAAAGACATGGCTACAAAACACCCAATCAATGCTTCCTTCAGACCTAGCAAACGTTGCCCTACAAAGTTGAGCCTAGGCGACTGCTCCATGGCGTATCTAGTGTGGCGAAGCTCCCCGGATTTGCTCAAGGACGTCATGCAGGTCGGATACAACCCAGCGCTCCATCAGCTTACCCCCCTCCACTCGGTAGATGGCGATGCCTTTGAGAACGATGGCCTTGCCTGAAGCAGCGATGTCACCGAAGTCGCCCTTGTGTGTTCCAAGCATTCTCCAACGCACGACGACTCTGTCACCTTCCGCAATTAGATCATCGACTTCATATCGGGCGTCCGGCACCGCTGACCGTAGGACCGAATAGTAGTCTCGGAACGCCTGTGGACCGGTTGGACCGTCTTCGGGCCAATCGTGGGATGTGAACCGAGGTGACACAACCTCCTCCGCGAGCGCCATATTCCAGTCGACGTAGACCTCTTTGTAGAATCGGCGGAGGAGTGCCTTGTTGGCGAGTGCGATTTCGTCAGTCATTTGTAGTTGGTTCCATTTGGATTTTGTAAGTGTTGAAGAGCCTGACACCCACATTCAAGTGCGTTTGAGGCGATGTGCAGCCTTGTGGCAGCAAGGATGCGCAGCGGGTCAAACGTCACCTGCAATGTGTTGTTATGTGTGCCCACGGGCGCTTTCACTACGAAAGAAGTCTCCCAACTCTTCCTTGCCCCATGAGGGCCCAACCATATTTCTCGTGATGACCGTCAGCGTGAATTCCACCGGCCCATACATTCTCTCTGGCGTGAACTTTCTAGCGAGCCACAGTAGGGTTTTTGCAAAGAGTACAGGAATGCACGTGACCCTTGGCATGGTGCCCAATACGGCGAATGCTTCATGCGCGATTTCTCTATGCGTGAATATCGTTGGCCCGCCAAAGCTCAGTTCCTTATCATCGAGATCAATTGCATCTAAACATTTATCAGCAACATCCTTTCCGGATATCGGATTGATGCGGAAGTCGCCTCGGCCAAAGAGAAAGACCCGACCGCTCTTGGCCATGTCCAGAAACGCTAACATGTCCGAAAAATAGCCGTTAGGGCGAATGACGGCATAATCAATACCAGATTTACGGAGTTCGTTGACGAAGCACTCTTTCGCTTGAACAATCTGAAGATCAGACATCTGGTCAGCCTTCAACACGGACACGTACACAAATTTCTTAACGCCACTGCTGAGAGCTTCCTTGAGAATATTGAGGTTGCCCTGATAGTCGACATCTCGGTAACGAAGACCATCTTTCTGTCGGGTAATTCCAATGGACGAAATAACTACATCAATATCCTGCGCAATCCCCGTCAAGGTGGACGGCTTGGTCACTTCTCCGACGAACGCCTCATCGATCGCCGCCCGAGCTTGTGATAACCGTTGTTCGGACCGAGCTAACGCGCGTACCCCATACCCTCGCTTCTTGGCCTCCGCAACCAAGAAGTTACCGAGATATCCCGTTGCTCCTGCTACTAACACTTTTGGCACGAATAAAGACTCCTTATGCCTAACGAGAACAAGATGAGCGACTCCGAAAGCGTTCGCGAGCAGGCAGGCGGACGAGACCGCGGATCGCTCGGAGTGGAAGTGAAGTAGTCATCTCAAAAGTGGAGCGTACAGCCCGAAAGCATTCGGGGTTCGCTCCATTCGCCTGGTTAGGCGAGCGGGTCGGCCCCTTTGCGATGTCGTGTCGATGCTGCCAAACCACATCTACGCCTAGCTTAGGACGCTGCAGAAGGCAATCGTGTACCACATAACCATGGCCAGGTAGGAAAGGCCGGCCACCCACTGAATCCAACGGGCGCGTGATGCCAGCCCGAGGACGGTCGGAATCAGCATTGGCAGGGTTGTCAGGTTTTCTTTGACGAACAGCGAGACATTTGCGGACTTCAAAAAAGCCAGATTCGCGATCAAGGCCAGAAGGACGCACGCCAGAAGGGCGCCATACAAATACCGCCGCTGCCGCCAGAAAAAATCTTCCAGATCGATGGGGCCTTCATCTGGAGTCTTGGGTCCCACCAGCACGCAGGTCAGATAGACCGCAACGGCGAAGAGGAACTGAATGGTGATCGTGGCAAGGTCCCAGGTCTTGACCGAACGAAGATCCCAAATTGACAACCAGTTGGTGAAAACCATGAGAACCGCATTGGCCATCCCCAGGCCGAGCAGGCCGGAAAAACGCACGCGGTCGCGCGCCACTACCAGCTCGGCGATCCGCGCCAAGAGGTGCGTCAGGGCCAGCGCATAGACAAAGGAGAGCAGCGTGGTGACGTGTTCGAAAGCGGACATTCGACATCTCTACTCGCGAAACCAAAACGAGTAAACGCCTAACGAGGACAAGATGAGCGACTCCGAAAGCGTTCGCGAGCAGGCAGGCGGACGAGGGCGCGCGCTGCTCGGAGTGAAAGTGTGGAAGTCATCTCAAAAATGGAGCGTACAGCCCCGAAAGCATTCGGGGTTCGTTCCATCGCATCGGTTAAATCCTTCGGCGGAACGTGCATGGAGCCTTAGATAGCTCCCGCATCACGTGCGACTTGGAGCGTGTCGAGGTATTGCTGGAACTTTACGGCCCGACCGTCGCGGATGGTCCAGACGTGGGCGACCTGTGCCTTTCGTTCCCCAGCTTGCCCATGAAATCTGAAGTAATAGTAACCGAGAGCCACAACTTTCTCGCCGCCCTTGCACTCAAAGATCTCGTCCACGTCAAAGACGAGTTTGTCAAAACCCGCGGTTAAGCGTTCAAAAATGCCTGAGCGCACCGCCGCTATCCCGTGATACGGGCTGCGGTCTGCCAATGGCGAATTGTCAGCCACGATCCAGACAATGTCGTCAGCCAAGTACGACATCACTGCTTCGTAATTGCGTTCGCCCAAGCGTGCGTAGAGTGTTTCAATATCTGTAATCGTGTTCATATTCGACGAGGCCTAACGAGAACAAGATGAGCCACCACTCTCCACGGCGAGTCTTCGACTGGCGAGAGCGTGCGTGGCAGCGAGATGTGAGCTTGAAGTCATGGAAAACTTCGGCGTACGCCGGTCCGCCTTTGAACGGACTGGCCGTGGCGAGCCAGCGGTTGGCTGCATTTCTGGCTAGGCCTTAGAGAGCGCGCTGATCGTGACGTAGTATCCATCCGGATCCCGGAGCGAGAACTCCATTGTCTGAGTGTTCGGGTTCAGGTGAGGCTCCTCCTCAAATCGGGCGACGAGAGCGCGTGCTCTCTTCAGTGCCATGTCGAAATCGTCGACGCGGAAGAACAAGAGGAGGCCGTTGCCAGGCGACGCCTTGTCCGGGCTCATCAAGGAGGGATGCTCGTGCGCGCCCCATTGGTGGAGGCAGAGCAAGACGGTTCCATCCGTATCCAGGATTTGACCAAAGTAGTCATGGCTCGGAGGCGTCTCGGGCTGGCCGAAGAGCGACTGGTACCATTTGAAGCTACCTGGCACATCGCTTACGCCGATGATCGTCCACGTGCGTTTCATGAAATTTCTCCCATGGGCCTAACGAGAACAAGATGAGCGACGGCGGACGAGAGCGCACGTCGCTCGGAGTGGAAGTGTGGAAGTCATCTCAAAAGTGGAGCGTTCAGCGGTCCGTCGTTCGCTCCATCGCATGGTTAGGCCGTTGTGTCATGCTAAAGCTTTTTCCTCATGTTTTCCTGTAGATAATCTAAGAGTGCGTCTGTCGGCTTCGCGTAATGTTCCTCGACCCAAGCCTGAACCTGTTTGACCGTCTCTGTCTTCCAGTGGGCAAGCACTTGGTCGTTACCATTCTCCGGTGGTGGGGGTATCGCTGGTGTGGGAAAACGGTAGACCTGCTTCCTCGGTTAACTCGGACAGTCGCGCCGAAGGCGCGAATGTCGCTCGTGCAAGACCGATACTTTCTCAAAAAGAGATTGGTTTGTCCGGCCAACCTCTAGCGCTAGGTCTTCGCTCTTGTGCATCCAACGCTGAGCCTCTTGGAAATCGAGCGATTCTGCTGGGGTGCCCGCCAAGCGCCAACGACATTCGTGGTAGTCCGAAAATATCAGTGCCTCGAAAAACGCGACACAACAAGCTGGTTGCGAAGAAGCTTCTTGCCCATTATCGCGCCGTAAATCTGCTGCCGCTCTTTCAACGTAGCAGCTTGTTGTTGCCGGTTGACCGTGATAAACGCGCACGCGATAGCAATCGCTCCCGCAAGGATTGCGGTATAAGCTGAAGCATACTATTCGGCATCAATCTTCACGGATTCGGAATCCAAGTTTAAATGAGCCGTTCAAGTTAGTTCCCTTCCATTAAATAAACGATGTAAGCTTGGGCTCGGTCGGCTTCGTTTTCGCGTCGATCTTTGTTGGAATGGTCCTTCCCAACGTCTAGTGGAGGAGGTAAAGCCGATACGGGCACTCTATCTATTCTGAATATAATGCCGGTCGCCTCGCCAAGCGGGGGGGTCTTCATATTGTAAGATGCCAGTAATTCACCGGTTTGGCCGTCATAAATCTCTCGCATCGCATATTTCGGCGGCTCGCCGGTTCCGTGCAGAGATAGTCCGACATAGCAGTGGTTATCCCTCGCGTTGTAGTGCGCTAGTTGTGTCACATCATCTTTTGGCAGCTTCCCTTGCTCTATGTCGTGCATTTCCACTGCATAAGCCATGTTGTCTTCCATACCTTTTTACCCATCTCCACACATTCGGATTGCAAATGAAACCTTTCTGTGGCGCTTGGTGGAAGATCATGCTTTTCTGACTCTACTTTTGGCGCCGCGGGCGCTTCACTTCGCTGCCCGCAACCGAATTGTCCCAAGCTGCCCAGCGTCAGACTTACCAGCGCTATCAGCTTGTTCATTCTGTGTTTACTCTAGCTTTTAACCTCAACGCTTTTCGTTAATCTGCGCCGTCAAATAGTTCTGCACGCCTTTTCTCGAATGCCTCTTTTCGGAGGCATCCCTCGCTCGGCTTGCATAGAGCATCGAAACTTCGTTGGGTGTCCGCATCCTCGTAGCTGACGTGATAGTAGAGTTTTTTGCTAGTGAGCGTATCGACGATGTTGTATGCGGTGCCGGCGTCGCGCTCCACTACCTCAAAGTAGAGCAAGCAGGTATTTAAGGATCGACTGAACTTATACTGCTCACTCCGAACAAATGCGTTAATTCCGTTTGCGGGGACGTCGATACTTTCTTCGCTCTAGGTACGCTTCGGCTCGGTCGGCGCAATCACGCTTCGCTTGCAGATCAGCAGTCGATGAACTCGAGCGCGAGCAGCCCAAGAGAGGCAGCATCAGGATGGTGGGAACGATGGTCTGCGGGTTCATGCGCCTAACGAGAACAAGATGAGCGACCCGACGTAAAGTAAACCACGTGGCAGGTGCGGACGAGACCGCGCGTCGCTCGGAGTGGAAGTGTGGAGGTCATCTCAAAGTGGAGCGCACCGTCGGTCCGCCGTTCGCTTATGTGAGGGGTGTGGATCGCTTGGAGCCATTGGAAGGTGAGATGAGAGGGCGGTTCTGGTTTAATCAATTCGGTCGGCAGAGTCTTAGCCGTAGTTCGCCATGCCCCGTTTACCGGGAGCATTGGATGGAGAAGAGACCTGGCGACCATTTTTAACCGGCACCGATGATGAGCTTTGATCGCCTGAAACGCCCACCTCGTAAAAGGAAGCGTTCACCTGGCCATAAGCTAAAGCCATCGCGGGGCCACTTCATTCAAAACTCAAAACCGCACCTCTCAATGAAAAGAAGATACTTCCTCGGCCTCGATGCCGCCAAACACAAAATGCGGGCCGCCCTCAGCGATGCCCACGGGCACCTGCTCGATGAAAAAGACTTGCCCGCCAACGCCGCTGGTCTGGGTCAGTTGCTCGCCTTGCTCAAACACAGGATAAAAGGGCCGGCCCAGTTGCTGGTCCTGATCGAAGCCACTGGGGTCCTGCATCTGCATTGGTCGGCCGCACTGAGCAAAGCCGGTTACGCCGTGGCCGTGATCAATCCCCTGATGGCGCGGCGACTTTACACCGTGGAAAATTCCATTCGCGACAATAAAACCGATGCCATCGATGCGCGTGGCTTATGCGTGATCGCGGCGCAGCAAGGGGAGAAGCTCCTGGCGCACTATCGCTTTAGCTTAAACCCCGAGAAGTTTGCCCTGCAACGGCTGCACCGTGTGCGCAAGGCGTTGCGCACTTCGCTCACTAACTTGAAGAAGACTTACCAGAGCTTGCTCGATTTAAGCTTCCCGGAGCTGGGCCGGTTGCTCGAACTCGACGGAGTAGGCATCCGCGAGTTACTGGAAAAGGCGCCGACTCCGGCCGCCATCGCGCGGATGCGTCTGGCCACCCTGCAAAAGAATTGGATGCTGCGGCCAAAGGCAGCGCAGCTCAAGAGTCTGGCTGCTCACTCTGTCGCTGACTCTGATCTGGCCGCCGCCAGTGCGCCTGCTTTGGTCGCTCTCCTGCAAACTCTGGCCACCATGGAAAGGCGCCTGCGCGCGCTCGACGCCCAGATCGCCGAGCTCACCGCTTCGAGTGTCGATCCTCAAACCACGGCACTCGTGCAAACCATCCCCGGCTTTGGACCGATCAACGCCGCCCGCATCCTGGCCTTCCTCTCGAGCGAGATCTTGCACTCTGGGAGCAATCGAAAAGTCGCCGCCCGGCTCCAGGCCTTTATGGGCAACGATCCGAGGTTAAAACAAAGCGGCCAGTGGAAAGGCCACACCAGGATGAGCAAACGCGGCGTCGAAATGTTGCGCACCGCCTTCTTCCAATGCGCCTTTAGCGCCGCGCAGCATGATCCGGAGCTACGCGCCTACTACCAGCGCAAACGCGCCCAGGGCAAACACCACCAAGTCGCTCTCAGCCATCTCATGCGCATCCTGACCCGCAGACTCGTCGCCGTCCTTCGCTCAGCAACTCCTTACCAGTCCAACTACAACCTTACCCTGCAAAATGCTGCCTGAAATACTTGCAACCAGTCATAGCCTGTCTCCA
>CAWBXU010000002.1:0-1018680 GCA_963792775.1 uncultured Verrucomicrobiae bacterium
TACGCATCCCGCTGCCGGCGAGTTGCTCGAGACGATCTCGCGGCAATGGGCCCAGACCGATTCTGACAGCGCGCTGCAATGGGCGAATAATCTCTCCGACCCGGCGATGCGCACGGCCATTCTCCCAAGCATCATCTCGGTCGTGGCGGAGAACGATCCGCGGGGCGCAGCCCAGCTCGCGAGTCAATTGAGCGGTGAGGCGCAGACTGAAGCGGCCAGTTCCATCGCCTCGCAATGGGCCACGAGCGATCCGCAGGCGGCCAGCGCCTGGGCCGCAGCATTTCCCGAGGGCAAAACCCGCGAGCAGGTCTTTCAAAATCTGGTCAACCGCTGGGCCGGCACCGATCCGGCGGGAGCGGCCGCCTGGCTCGGTCATTTGCCCGACAGCGCTTCCCGCGACCAGGCGGTCATCGCCTTCAGCAATCGGATCACAACTTCCGATCCGCAGGCCGCCGCCCAATGGGCCTCGACCATCGGGGCAGAAGGTCTGCGCAACAGCCAGACTGAAAACGCCGCGCGCGCCTGGCTCAAAACCGACCCGCGTAATGCCTCCGCCTGGATCGCAAATTCGGGGTTGCCCGACGAAACCAAGACGCGGCTCCTGAATCCAAACGGATAAATTGGCCTAACGATTTCGCCTAACGCTCCTCCGGGGTGCTTGCGATCCTCGAGCGCTGCGACCTTCGCGTCCTGAAGGTGGAGGGACGACCGTTGTGTCGTCCGTGTTTGAATCGAGGACGGGACGGCGCCCGTCCCTCCAAGGCTCCAAGGCATGTTATGTTCATTTGCACATGTCCGCGCACCGCTCTAATTTCCGGGCGTGCAACCCGAACTCGCCGCGGAAATTTCGCCCATCATCGCCATCCTCCACAAGTGGGGCGTCCACACCCTGGGCGACCTCGCCGCGCTCGAGCGCGATCAGCTCAGCGCCCGGCTGGGGCCGGCCGCCGCCCGGCTCTGGGACCAGGCCACGGGAAAATCGACCCGCCTTCTCCGGCTCGTTAGGCCGACGGAAATTTTCGAGGAACAGCTCGAATTCGAACACGAAGTCGAAACCACCGAGCCGCTCCTCTTTGTCCTGCGCCGCTTTCTCGAGCAACTCGCGCTTCGCCTCGGCGTCCATTATTTGGTCGCGCGCGATCTCACCTTCGGCCTTACTTTTGCCGATCCGCCCAAGGACGGATTCGCCGGGGCGAACAAATCGCGCTACGAACATCGTTTCCAAATTCCCGATCCGACCAACTCGGTGGAAATTTTGTTCCGTCTCCTCCAGAGCCATCTGGAAAATTTCCGGGCGGAACATCCGATCGTGGCCGTCGCCCTCGCCGTCCAACCGGACCGGCCGACCCGGCAACAATTCGATCTTTTCGAAACACCTTTGCGCGATCCGAGCCGGCTGCACGAGACCCTCACACGGCTCACGGGATGGTTAGGCGCGGAGCGGGTCGGCAGGCCGATCCTGGAAGATTCGCATCGGCCGGATGCGTTTCATCTCGAGCCGTTTTCCTGGAATCTGGCGGATCCGCCTAACGAACTCGCGCCGAGATTCGGTCCGGCCTTGCGCCGCTTCCGCCTGCCTTCTGCCTCCTCCTTCGATCCCCCGGTCGTTGCGCGGCAGGGCCCTTACCTGACCTCGGGTGATTGGTGGGATGAGAAAACTTGGGCGCGCGCGGAGTGGGATGTGGAGTTGGCCGATAGCGCGGTGTGCCGGGTGCAGGAAGACCGGCCGGGATGGGTCTTGGAGGGGATTTACGATTAAAAACGATCGAACGATTACGAGCAGGATTAGGAGCACGAGCACGAGTTGGGAATTCGCCTGCTCCTACTCGTGCTCGCGCTCGTCCTCGTGCTCGTGCTCGTGATCGATCCGCCCTTGTATGTCCTACATCGAGCTGCACGCCGCGAGCGCCTTCAGCTTTCTCCGGGGCGCGTCTTTTCCCGAGCAATTAGCCGAGCGCGCGGCGGAGCTGGGAATGACTGCCGTCGCCCTGCTCGATCGCAATGGCGTTTATGGGTCGCAGCGTTTTGCCGTCGCCTGCCGCGAGCGTGGAGTGCGGTCGATCACCGGCGCCAGCCTAACGATGGCGGATGGCGCCATTCTCCCCGTCCTGGTGGAAAATCGCGCCGGCTACAAAAATCTCTGCGGGCTCCTGACGGAAGCACATCTGCGGAGCGAGAAAGGAAACTGCTCCGTTCGGTGGGAAGAAGTCGCGAAATTTCGCGACGGTTTGATCGCGCTGCTGGGGAGCGCACGCGACTCGCGTGCTGTTTGTGGCGACTCGCCGCAAACTTCTTGCCTGGCTACGGGTGCGAGCCACCGGGCCGTCCGGCGAGTCGCCGGACGGAGCACGCGAGTCGCGTGCGCTCCCCGCAGTCCTGCGGACCACGCTCAAGTTTTGCTCGAGATCTTTGGCCGCGATCGCGTTTATGTCGAGCTGCAGCGGCATCTCGTTAGGGGAGAAGAGCAAAGCAATCGCCAGCTGATCGATCTCGCGGAACACCACCGCCTGCCGCTTCTCGCCACCAACGGCGTCCAGCATGCCACGCCGGCGGGCCGCGAGGTGCTCGACGTGTTTACCTGCATCCGCGAGCACACCCATCTCGACGCCGCCGGCACGCGCCTAACGAAAAATGCCGAGCGCCATCTGAAGAGCGCGGAGGAAATGAAAGCGCTTTTTCGCGATCGGCCGGCTGCCCTAACGAATACCTTGCGCCTGGCCGAGCGGCTTGAGTTTTCTCTCGAAAACATCGGCTACGATTTCCCGGATTATCCGGTGCCTGATGGTCATTCGATGGATTCCTTCCTCCGCACGATCGTCCTCTTCGGCGCGCAACAGCGTTACGCCGCAGTCAGTAAAAAAGTCCGGAAGCAACTGGAGTTCGAATTGGAGCTGATCATTCGGCTCGGCTTCTCCGGCTATTTTTTAATCGTCTGGGACATCGTCAATTTCTGCCGCGAAAACGACATCATGGTGCAGGGCCGGGGAAGCGCGGCGAACAGTGCGGTCTGTTATTGTCTCGGGATCACGCCGGTCGACCCGGTGAGCAGCAATCTCGTTTTCGAGCGTTTCCTGAGCGAAGGGCGGAAAGGCTGGCCCGATATCGATCTCGATCTGCCGAGCGGCGACCGCCGGGAAAGCGTTATCCAGGAAGTGTATCGCCGCTACGGCAAACACGGCGCCGCCATGACCGCCAACGTCATCACCTATCGCGGGCGGAGCGCGGCGCGTGAGATCGGCAAGGCGCTGAACTTTTCGCCGCATGTGCTCGATCGTTTTTCGCATCTCTTCGCGCACGGCGATTTCCCGCACACCCTGGAACTGGAGGCGCAGATCGAGCAATCCGGTTTGCCGAAAGAGCATCCCCGGATGCCGGCATTCGTTAGGCTGTATCAGCGGCATCTACGGCTTGCCGCGCCACCTTGGGCAGCACTCCGGCGGGATGATTATCTGCCAGGGCAAACTGAGCTCGGTCGTTCCGCTGGAGAATGCCTCCATGCCCGGCCGGGTCGTGGCGCAATGGGACAAGGAGGACTGCGAAGATCTTGGGATCGTGAAGGTGGACTTGTTAGGCCTGGGGATGATGGCGGTGATGCAGGACACCTTTACTCTCTGTCGTGAGCGCGGGCGGCCGCTCGATCTCGCCCATCT
Organism: uncultured Verrucomicrobiae bacterium; assembly: GCA_963792775.1. GTDB lineage: Bacteria > Verrucomicrobiota > Verrucomicrobiia > Chthoniobacterales > UBA10450 > Palsa-1392. Next base: position 3,651 of record CAWBXU010000002.1, read on the forward strand.
GCCGAAGGATGACGCCGCCACTTTCAAGATGATGCAGGAAGCCGACACGATCGGCGTTTTCCAAATCGAAAGCCGCGCCCAGATGGCGACGTTGCCGCGGATGAAACCGAAATGCTTTTACGATGTGGTGATCGAGGTGGCGATCATTCGGCCGGGGCCGATCCAGGGCGATATGGTGCATCCGTATCTGGCCCGCCGCGCCGGGAAAGAGCCGGTGACTTATTTCGACGAACGGTTAAAACCGGTGCTCGAGCGAACGTTAGGCGTGCCGCTTTTCCAGGAGCAGATGCTCAAGATCGCGATGATCATGGCCGATTTTTCCGGCGCGGAAGCGGAAGAGCTGCGGCGTGCGCTGAGCTTTCATCGCTCGGTCGAGCGGATGGAAAAAGTGAGCGTGAAACTGCGCGCCGGGATGGAGAGAAAAGGCGTCGCCCCGGAAGTGATCGTGAAGATCATCCAGGCGATCAGCTCCTTTGCGCTCTACGGATTTCCCGAGTCGCACGCGATCAGTTTCGCGATTCTCGCTTACGGCAGCGCCTATCTGAAAGTGCATCGGGCGGTGGAGTTTTACGCCAGCCTCTTGAACAATCAGCCGATGGGGTTTTATGCGCCGGCCACGCTGGTGAAGGACGCGCGCCGGCATGGGATCCGGATGCGGCCGGTCTGCGTCGCGACATCGGAATGGCGCTGCGTGGTCGAGTCGGATGAAGCGGTCCGGCTGGGGTTTATGCGTGGTCAACGGTCTGCGCCAGGAGCATGCGGAAGAACTCGTTAGGCAACGGCCTTTCGCTTCGCTGGCCGATTTCAAGCGGCGCGCCAGCCTAACGAAAGAAGAACTGCGCACGCTGGCTGAGCTGGGCGCTTTCAATTGTTTCGCGGAACATCGCCGCGGCGCGCATGTGGGAAGTGGAAGAAACGCTGCACGACGACTTGCTGGGGAGCGCACGCGACTCGCGTGCTCTTTTCGGCGACTCGCCGAAAAGTTCTTTGAACGGAGCGCGTGTGAGCCATCCGACCATCCGGCGAGTCGCCGGACGGAGCACGCGAGTCGCGTGCGCTCCCCAGCATTCGCCGCTCGCGCCGATGACGCTGCCGGAGCGGGTCCAGGCGGATTACGAAGGGATGAATCTGACAACCGGGCCGCACCCGATGCAGTTGTTGCGCGCGCAGTTGCCACGGATCTGGCGGGCGAGCGATCTCGCGCAGGCGCGGCACGGGGCGATCGTGCAGATCGCGGGGAACGTGATTTGCCGGCAGCGGCCAGGGACGGCGAAAGGTTTTGTCTTTATCAGCCTGGAAGATGAAACGGGAGTTTCGAATGCGATCGTGACGCCGGATTTATTCGAGGAGCGGCGCCTCGTCATAACTGAAGAGCCGTTCCTGCTGATCGAAGGCGAGGTGCAAAACTCGGAGAACGTCGTGCTGATCAAGGCGCGGAAAATCCGCGCGCTCGCGCACGAGCGACTGCTCGGGAGCGAGTCGCATGATTTTCGTTAGGCGGACGAAACGCGCGCCTCCTCAATCTTGTCATCCCGAGCCGGCGCAGCGCGGCGAGCCGTAACGCAGGCCGCGCAGCGGCCGAGGCCGGGCTTTCAAACCTCCCAAGCGATCAAACAGTTTCACCGATAGATCCAGCGCAGATTGAGCGTTTCCACCAGCGCGTTCTTCTTACTCCGGCGCCAGCCTTTGATCTCCTTCTCGCGGGTGATGGCGTCGTCTATCCGGTTGTGGGTTCGTAATAAACCAGGCAGTTGACCCGATATTTCTTCGTGAACCCTTTCCACCGCCATACTGGTGCTCCCAAACGCGGCGCTCGAGATCGTTAGTGACGCCGCTGTAGAGGACGACTCGGCTTACGTTCGTCATCATCTAGACGTAGTAAGTTTTCACATCGCCCGGGAGGTTTGAAAGCCCGGCCTCGGCCGCTGCGCGGCCTGCGTTACGGCTCGCCGCGCTGCGCCGACTCGGGATGACAACGCTTTTTGCTTAATGGCAGCCGCAGCCCGGTCCACAGCCGTGCGAACCGACCGAACCGACTGATGGTCCGACGGAACTGCCGGGAACCAACACGCCTGAGCCGCCGGTGATGACTCGCCGGACGCGCTCGCCAGTTTTGGGATCGGTGCGAAGCGGTTCGTCTTTCATGCTCTGAATGATTTCGAACCGGCGCACCGGTTTTTTCGGATCGGTGGTTTCGTAGATGTAGGTCATGTGGATGTGGGCTCGCGCCTGGCGCGTTAGTGGCCCTTGGGCGGGGCAGATAGCTTCGTCTCTTCTCCCGTCCCGATCCAGTCGGTGTGGAAGATGCCGGGCTTGTCGGTCCGCTCGTAGGTGTGCGAACCGAAGTAGTCGCGCTGGGCCTGGAGCAGGTTGGCCGGCAAGCGGGCGGAGCGGTAGCTGTCGTAATAGGCGAGGGCGGAGCTGAAGGCGGGGGCGGCGACGCCGTACTCGATCGCGGCCTGGAGGGCGGTGCGCCAGTTGGCCTGGGTCTTGGTGATGATGTCGCGGAAGTAGGGATCGAGGATGAGGTTCTTGAGGGCGGGGTCGCGTTTGTAGGCGTCGGTGATGCGGTTGAGGAACTGAGCGCGGATGATGCAGCCGCCGCGCCAGATGCTGGCGATGTCGCCGAAGTTAAGGGACCAATCGTAGAGCTTGGCGGCGGCTCCGAGTTGCACGAAGCCCTGGGCGTAGCTGATAATCTTGGAGGCGAAAAGGGCGTCGCGCACGGCGGCGATCATCTGGGCTTTGTCGCCGGAGAACGGCTTCGGGGTGGGACCGGGCAGGCTCGCGCTGGCCGCGACGCGCTGGTCTTTGATGGAGCTGAGGATGCGCGCTTCGACGGCGCTGCCGATGACGCTCAAGGGCACGCCCATCTCGACGGCGTGACCGACAGTCCATTTGCCGGTGCCTTTCTGGCCGGCTTTGTCGAGGATGACATCAACGAGAGGTTTGCCGGTGTCGGCGGCGTTCTGCTTGAAGATGTTGGCCGTGATCTCGATGAGGAAGGAGTTCAATTCGCCTTTGTTCCAACTGGTGAAGATTTCGGCAAACTCGGCGGCACTCGGATTGACGGTGGCTTTGAGAATGGCGTAGGCCTCGCAGATGAGCTGCATGTCTCCGTACTCGATCCCGTTGTGGACCATCTTGACGTAGTGGCCGGCGCCGTCCGGGCCCATGTAACGGCAGCACGGCTCGCCTTCGGCGATGGCGGCGATCTTGGTGTAGATGGGAGAAATCGCTTTCCAGCCTTCGGCCGAACCACCCGGCATGATGCTCGGTCCCTTGAGCGCGCCTTCCTCGCCGCCGCTGACGCCGACGCCGAAGAAATGGATGCCTTTTTCCTTCAGCGCTTTTTCCCGGCGCTGGGTGTCGGTCCAGAGTGAATTGCCACCGTCGATCACGACGTCGCCCGGCTCGAGCAGGGGCACGAGCTGCGCAATGACGGCGTCAACCGGACCGCCGGCCTTGACCATGATCTGCATCTTGCGCGGCTTGGCGAGGGCTCCGACAAATTCCTCCAGCGTCTTGCAGCCGGTAAAGTTTTTCCCTTTGCCACGACCGGCAATAAATTTTTCCATCACTTCGGTGGTGCGGTTGTAAACCGCCACCTGAAAGCCTCTGCTTTCCATGTTGAGGACGAGGTTTTCGCCCATCACGGCGAGCCCGATGAGGCCAATATCACATTGATTCAATTTCATTTTGGGTATCTCCTTAAAACGACCGCGACGCGGCGAAGGCCGAACCTTACGGCTTCATGGGAGCAGATGGCAATTTGGAAATCGATAATCCTCATCACCAACGAAGCGCTGCCCGAGCCGTCGCATCGCTGGGAGGATTCAGCCGGGGCGGTGGTTGATTTCTGGGGCGTGGTGCGCGGGCAGGAGGACGGTCGCGCCATTTCCGGGATCGAGTACGAAGCGCATCCGGCGATGGCGCAGCATCAGATGGAAATGATCGCGCAGGCGGCGCGAGCGGAGTTTGAACTGGGGGAGATCATCCTGCGCCATCGGGTCGGCTTCGTCGCGGCAGGCGAAGCGTCGCTCTTCCTCCGGGTCACGAGCGCGCATCGGGGGGCGGCTTTTGCCGCCAGCCAGTGGATGATCAGCCAGCTGAAAAAGAAAGTGCCGATCTGGAAGCGGCCGCTTTTCGTTAGGCCAACCGCGCCGCAGCCGGCCGCGGAAGAAGCGCCGCAACCAGTCCCGGCCCGCGAATGAATTGGGCCAATCGGCTGACCCTCGGGCGCCTCGTCCTCACCGTTCTCTTCGTCTTCGCGCTCAGTTCCAACTGGGCCTACGGCCGCACCGCCGCGCTCGCTCTTTTTCTGCTCGCGAGCGTGACCGATTACCTCGATGGCGAGATCGCGCGGCGCTACGGCATCGTGACGAAATTCGGCAAGCTGATGGACCCGCTGGTCGACAAGGTGATGATGGCGGCGGCTTTCATCTGCCTGGTGCCGATCGGCGCGATCCCGGCCTGGGTGGCGACGATCGTGGTGGCACGCGATTTTCTCATTACCGGGCTGCGCCTGCTGGCCGCGACCGAAGGGATCGTGCTCCCGGCGGAGACGCTGGGAAAACATAAGACCTCGTGGCAGATCGCGACCGTGATTTACTTTCCTCGCGCTCCTCACCGCGATCGAAGTGCACACCACAACCGCCGAAGCGACCTGGTGGCAGATGGCCTGGCGCTACGGCGGCGACGCGCTCCTCTGGATCACGATTGGCCTGACGATTTATTCCGGGCTCGGCTATCTCTGGCGGCACCGCGATTTACTCCGCACGGAAAAGACCTAAACGAGTTACGGCACGACCGTGAGGGTGAGATCGTTTCCATCGCCGCCGCTGTAGCTGGCTTGGAGGTTGTTCCCGCTCACACTGAGGATGGCTCCATCGGGCAGGTTGGCAAAGGTGCCGCTGATCGGGTGTTGCGGCGGTGTTGCTGATGACGCTGAAGCTCGTCCCCTGGCGCAGCTTGCCTTGCACTGTCCCTACGAAGTTAAACTGCGCTCCGCTCTCGATGGTTACTCCCTTGGCGATGACCTGGTCGCTCTGTGACTTGTTGCGCTTGGCTTTCAGCGTGTAGGTGTAGGTGCTGTCGGCTTTGAGGGTCAGCGCACTCTGGATCGTGAGAGTGACCGGCTTCTTTGTTCCCCCGGCCGGAGCCAGGAAAGCCCCCGCTCCACTGCCTGTGCCGATCGTGGCCGCCCCGGCGATCGTGCCTTTGCCGCCCAATGTCCCTGCACTGACGCTCACCGCTCCGGTGCCCGTGCCCGAGTCGCTAGTGTTTTGGATCGTCAGGCCACCCGCGCTCAAGATCGTGCCGCCGGTGTAAGTGTTGGCTCCGTTCAAGGTGAGCGTGCCGGCGCCGACTTTGTTCAGGCGTCCGCCGGTCTTTTGATCCGCTCCGCCGTCCTGGATAACGCCCGAAAGCGCGGTCGTGCGATTGTTGCCGCCGAGCGCCAGCGTGCGATTGCCGAGGAAGATCAGGCCATCGCCTTCTACCGACCCGGCGTTAACCGCGCTAGCCCTATGCTGGCTGATGTCGATGTTGCCATTGCCCGAGAGGATAAAACGCGCCGTGCCTCCATCCGAGTCATCATCAAACAGGACTGAGCCGCCGAAGGCGCCAGACGTACCGCCGTTGATGGTGACTTTGGCACTTCCCGCGGTTGCGGTGTCGGACAAAAACATCGTCGCTCCAGGTGCGCCGCTGGCCGTCCCACCATGGAGGACAATCGTAGCGTGGTCACCGGTGCCCTGATCGAAGAAGTCGAGCACACCACTGGTAGTCATGTTGGAAGTAGCGCCGTTCACCGTTATCCGCGCATGGTCAGCCGTGGCAAACTGCCCGAAACCGATGTCGCCGCCATCACTATTAATGACGGCATGCGAGGCAGTGCTGTTGGTGCCAAAGCCTACAGTCCCGGGACCGTACATGCCTCCAGTAAGACTGAAAACAGCATTGGCAGCCGTCGAGCTATAATCGAAGCTTACAATTCCACCCGTTGGAACGATGAAGGTGGCCTTAGCCGCCGAACTGTTGTCAAAGAAAATGACGTCGCCCTGGCTGATTCCAGGATCGGGTGTAACCATAAACGTCGCGTGATCTCCAGTCGATGAATCGTGGAAGAACACAGGATTGCCGGCGGTAGTAAATAAGACATTTTTTCCTGCGGCAGCGCTCCCAAAGAAGTAAAATCCGCCCCCGAAGCCACCATCCCGGACGCCGACGAAATTCTGCACTATGCCGGACCCATTCTCAATTCCCGTCCCGTCAAAGATCAGGTTCGTCGCGGGTTCCGCCGTAACAGTAAACGCGTTGGCATCCTTCGGGAAAGTTAACGATCCGACGTCGATGTTTGCCGATAGGGTGATGTCAGTCATAGTCGAGCGTGCGAGAGTCGCTGTGTCCGTTTCTGCGTCTGGAACAGTTTGCGGCGTCCAATTTTGCGCCGTGTTCCAATCGCTGCTGCTGGGACTGAGATTCCATGTGGCGTTTCCGGCCCGCGTATCAATTGCGGAGAGCAAAAGTATGCCAAGCAATGTGCCTAGCGACCAAACTCTCAAAAGCGGGAAGCGCCGGCAAGAGTCAGACGAAGTGACAGGGTTCATATTCTTCAAGGTGTTGCCAGCAGATACTGCTGGTTCGCTTTTACCTGCTTTCTCGGCTTGTCGTAAAGCTTAATCCCGCACGCTAGCGCACCACGGTCAGGGTGAGATCATTCCCATCGCCGCCGGTGTAGCTGGCTTGGAGGTTGTTGCCGCTCACACTGAGGATGGCTCCATCGGGCAGGTTGGCAAAGGTGCCGCTGATCGGGGTGCTCGCGGTGTTGCTGATGACGCTAAAGCTCGTCCCCTGGCGCAGCTTGCCTTGCACTGTCCCTACGAAGTTAAACTGCGCCCCGCTCTCGATTGTCACTCCCTTGGCGATGACCTGGTCGCTCTGTGACTTATGCTTCTTGGCTTTCAGCGTGTAGGTGTAGGTGCGTCGGCCTTTAGCGTCAGCGCACTTTGAATGGTTAGCGTGGCCGCTTTCTTGGCGCCCGCTGCCGGCGCGAGAAAAGCGCCCGCTCCACTGCCCGTCCCGATCGTGACCGCCCCGGCGATCGTGCCTTTGCCGCCCAAGGTCCCCGCACTGACGCTGACCGCCCCAGCGCCGGTGCCCGTGCCCGAGCCGCTCTTGTTGCTGATGATCAGGCTCCCGGCACTTACGCTTGTCCCTCCGGTGTAGGTGTTCGCCCTGCTCAAGGTCAGCGCGCCGCTGCCGACCTTGGTCACAGATCCGCCACTGCCGCCGTTCATCCCGCCGTCCTGGATGACCCCGGAAAAGGTGGTGCTAAGGTTGTTGCCGCCGACCGAGAGGTTAAGAGAGCCGAGAAAGAGGGAGCCATCTCCTTCCAGCGAACCAGCGGACGCACGCGGCAGGTTATGAAAGCTCTCGTCCATCATTCCATTGCCGAAGACCGCGATGCGGGCGGTGTCGCCTTTGCTGCCACCGCGAAAGAACAGTGCACCGCCCGCGTTCCCATGCGCGCCGCCGTTGACGGTGATAAAGGCGTCGCCCCCAGTGGCGTCATCGTAGAGCGTCATTTCCGCACCCTCTGCGCCCGCCACCGCACCGCCATTGATTGTGAACGTGCCTTGAGAGCCTGTGGACGTTCCCGCTATAATGATGGTTCCGCCTGCCGCGCCGTTTGCGGTTCCCCCATTAGCGATAAAAACGCCGCGGCCCGCGCTCGCTCGATAGGTCAGATTGGTAACGCCTCCGGCGGCATCGGCTGCATTGCTCCCCTCGCTGACAAAAGTGCCATTGGCCGCAGTGCCCTCGTCGAGAAGCGTCGCTCCCCCATCAATGGCTGTAAAAGTGGCGCTGGCTGCCGTCGTCCCTTTGCTGAAAACCGCTAACGCATTATGGCCCACTGTAAAATTTGCTGTTCCAGCCGTCGCATTGTCGAAGAAAAAAATGTCGGCTTGGTCAAGGCCAGTATCGCCTCCCGTGATCGCCACATTCGCACTCCCTGCACTTGCGTTTTCGGAAAAGTCAATGTCGCCCTCGAAGAGGGTGTAATCGACTAACTCCCCGGCGTTGGCGTTGTTTCTAAAGTGAATGCCGATCGTCATCAATGGCGGCACGACCGGCAGAGCAATCTTCTGCACTTTTCCTGAATTGTTTATCACGCCTTCCCCCAAAAATGTTAGGCCGACTCCTTCATCCATGGTGATTTTGAAGGAGTTAGCATCCGGAGCGAAGATGAGGCCATCGAGCTGTTCTGTCACGGACATCTGAAGATCAGTAGTGTTGCTCTCTTGGAGCGTCGCAATATCGCCAGGATCGTTAGGGATGGTAGCGGGAGACCAATTTACGGCCGTGTTCCAATCGCTGCTGCTGGGATTGAGATTCCATGTGGCGTTTCCGGCCCGCGTATCAATTGCGGAGAGCAAAAGTATGCCAAGCAATGTGCCTAGCGACCATACTCTCAAAAGCGGGAAGCGCCGGCAAGCTTCAGACGAAGTGACAGGGGTTCATATTCTGCAAGGTGTTGCCAGCAGATACTGCTGGTTCGCTTTTACCTGCTTTCTCGGCTTGTCGTAAAGCTTAATCCCGCACGCTAGCGCACCACGGTCAGGGTCAGATCGTTGCCGTCGCCGCCGCTGTAGCTGGCTTGGAGGTTGTTCCCGCTCACACTGAGGATGGCTCCATCGGGCAGGTTGGCAAAGGTGCCGCTGATCGGTGTCGCGGCGGTGTTGCTGATGACACTAAAAGTCGTCCCTTGGCGCAGTTTGCCTTGCACTGTCCCTACGAAGTTGAACTGCGCCCCGCTCTCGATGGTCACTCCCTTGGCGATGACCTGGTCGCTTTGTGACTTCTGCTTCTTGGCTTTCAGCGCGTAGGTGTAGGTGCTGTCGGCTTTAAAAGTAAGTGTGCTCTTGAGAGTCAGCGTGGCTGGTTGCTTCAAGGCCACACTCGGCGCAAGGAACGCTCCGCTGCCAGTTCCACTGCCGATCGTCACCGGCCCGGTGATGAAGCCTTTGCCGCCCAGCGCGCCGGTCTGCACCTGCACGCTGCCAGTGCCGGTGGCTGAGCCCCGCTTGTTGTTGGCCATAAGCACTCCCCCGTTCACCGTCGTGCTGCCTGTATAAGGGTTCATTCCGCTCAGGGTGAGCGTTCCAGTTCCCGTCTTACTTACTCCGCCGCTGCCCTGGATGACTCCAGTGAAGCTTGTGCTCTGGTTGTTGTTCCCGATAGTCAGGGTGTTGGACCCGAGTAAGACTGAGCCTGCGCCAGTCAAGGAGCCGATGGTGACTCCCGGTGTGTTGTGCATGGTGATGTCCAGCGCGGCATTGCCGTTGAGGGTGATGCTCGCCTTTCCGCCTTTCGATTTTTTGGTAAAGACGACCGCGCCACCATTGGAACCATCCACTCCGCCATTCGCCGTGATCTTGGCGTTGGCCGCGGTGGCGCTATCCATGAAGAATAGCTCGGTTCCGGTAAGTCCTGCTCCCATGCCGCCGTTGATGATGAAGGTGGCATTGCTCGCCGTGGCTATGCTGTCGAGGAGGATGAAGGCGCCTGCTTCGCCGCTGGTGCTCCCGCCCACAGCGGTGAAGGTGCCGTCCCCAGCGTCGGACGATCCCTCGAAGTCGATCTGGGAAGAAAACTGCCCCGCCCCGCCGATACACTGACCGTTCATATGCTCAGCGTGGTTGCTTCCCGCAAAGGAGACAAACGCCGCCGTGCTAAGGTTCAGGCTCGCGTTTCCGCCACTGGAGCTATCCTGGAATGCGATGAAGGCGCCAGCGCTGGCATTGATGGTCGCATTTCCTGCTGTCGAGCCATCGTTGAAAAACATGTGGGCTTGAAGATCGTTCCCATCGGTGAGATTAAAAATCGCTGAGCCGGCGGACGACGCGTTGTTAAAGAAAAAATCGCCGCCGACCGTGGTAATATTTATCATGTCACCGGCAGTGGAGCTGTTGTTGAAAAAGATTCCGCCGGCCAAATCGCCGTCTTGTGGAAAGACGAAGGATTGCATCGACCCTGAGTTATTGACGATCCCGGCACCGCTGAAAAAATAGCCGCTGATATCGAGCGTGATTGTATAGGGCGGCGCACCTATGTTGAAGACCAAGCTATCCAAGTCGATATCTGCGCTTTTGTTGGAGACGTTGGTTTGGCTCGAGGCGCCGAAGGTAGCCACATCTGTCTCTGAGTTTGGCACCGTCTGCGGCGTCCAATTCGCCGCTCTGTTCCAAGCGCCACTTGAAGGATTTTGACCCCAAGTGGCACTGCCGGCGAGGGAGTGCCGCTGCGCGGCCCAAAACAGCAGCGCAGCGGCAATAAGAAACCTAAGCCTCCTGAATGAGGTGTTCATCAGTGAGTCTGTAAGAAGTTGATCACTTCTTCGCTTACGCACTCAATTGCGCCGTTGGGATCGTCGTTTAGCGAGTGCCAGTAGGTATACGCATGCTGGTTGCGATCCGTATACTGGTAACTCATTCTGTACTTAAAATAGTCTGCTGTAACTCCGTACCTCGTCGAGAGCTGATTGCGATCCCGATAATCTTGAGAGGAAGCGGGGGTTGGTCCCGCGGGCGAACATCTTCATGCCCCGCGATCATGAAAGAGAGCAGGCCGGCTTGTAAAGCGAAATGAGGCAAAGGCTCTAAGGAGTTCATTTGCCTGATTCCAGTGGCACTTGAGAGGGGAGCCGGGCCGAGTTCTGCACGAGCTTGAGAGAAATCAGACGTTCCGAACCCCCAAATCGCATATGCGATGCGCGCTGATTCATATGAGGTGCGCGGCGCTTTGTGCCAAACGTCCGGCGTCGTGGGTAAATCGTGGGCGATTGCATGGGTATCGCTCGCGATTGGGTATAAAGCGTCCGGCGTTTGGCATGAAGCGTGGACGGTTGAGGGTGAAGCGCTGGCCTTTGTGGGTAAAACGCGCGCCACTTCGTGCCTTTCGCACAGAGTTTCCTATGAAGTGTGCGCTACTTCATGCCTTTCGCGCCGCGCCGTATATGCGATCCGGTGAGAAGCATATGCGATCCGAAACGCTTCATATGCTTCGGGCCGCGCTTCATGCCCGTCGCAAGTTGGTTTGGATGCGTTTTAGGGCGATTCATGTGCGACGCCGGCTGATTGATCTGCGTTTGCCGCAGTTCCATCTGCGGCGCGCGCTCTTTCATATGCGATAGCGAACACTTCATGCCCGTCGCCCGGGAATGGATATCCGCCGGGAAATGCCTTGTTAGCGACGCGGCGCGCTTGGTCTGCTTCGCGCGGCGATGTAGGTGAAGGGGCGGGCCGATCCGCTCAAATTGTAGGGCGGGCGCTCCGCCTGCCCAGTTTCTGAATCAGGGCAACCGAAGCGGTCGCCCTACAATTCGCCGCGCCGGCGCGGCCTCAGATCAGGACTAGGAGCATGACCAAGTGAAGGAGCAAGTCCCCGAACGAACCGGCCTTCCTAACACCCCGGAAACCAGAGTTAGCCGCTAGAAGAAACTCTGCGGCACTTCCACCCGGTCGCCCGGCTGCAGCCTCGGGTCGAGGCCGGGATCGCGCCGGAATTGGCGCACGTCGTAGATCTTGGCTTCGTTGCCGCGGAGGAGACGCACCCGTTTCTGGTCGGCGAAATCGTTGAAGCCGCCTGAGGCGTTGATCGCCGCGAGGAGGGTCATGTCTTCGGTGAAAGGGATGCGAGCGGGAGCGCGCACCGCGCCGCCGACATTGACGAAGCGGGCCTGCGGCTGCATCACGATCGTGATGGTGGGGTTGGTGAAAATCTTGGCCGCCTTGTAGCCGCCCTCGATCGCGCTGGCCAGCTGCGCCGGCGTCAGACCTTCCGCTCTCACTTTGTTGATGTAAGGCATGTTGACCATGCCGTTGGCGTCGACGGTGTAGAGGTTGTTCACCTGCGTCTGTTCTTCCGCCGGCACGCCGCTGATTTTCATTTCCACCGGATCGCCGGCGCGCAGGACGGCATCGGCGAAAGTCGCCGGCGCGATGGCGGCAAGGAGGAAGAAGGTAAGGACGAGGAAACGCATCTAGTATTCTTCCGGACCGGCCGCGCCGTTGGTGGCGGCGGAGGCGGCGGCTTTTCGACGGCGGCCGCTTTTCTTCGATTCATTCCCGCGCGGCTGATAGTAGCCGTAGTAACTCGTGTAGTAGTAGTAGTTCTGGTCGTGCCGAAGATCGACGTTGTTCAGGACGACGCCGAGGACGGTGCCGCCGACGCCGAGAATGGCCTGCTTCACCCGCGTGAGCATGGCGCGCGGGAAGCGACGATGTTGCACGACGATGATCGTCTGGTCGACTTCGCTCGCGAGAACGGAAGCGTCGCTCACCCCGAGCATCGGCGGCGAATCGAAAAAGACGAGGTCGTAGCGGGTTTTCAACTCCGCGATGAGATCGGACATGCGCTGGGAGTTAAGAATCCCGACCGCGTCGGAAGGAAGAATCCCACTGGGCAGAAGCGAGAGATTTTCCACCGTCGTCGGCACGATCACATCCTCGAGCGGAATTTCCGTGGTCAGATAATTCGTTAGGCCGACCTTGTTATCGACATTGAAAAGGGTGTGCTGGACCGGCCGGCGCAAGTCCGCGTCCACGATCAAGCTGGAATAACCGCCCTGGGCCGAGATGAAGGCGAGATTTGCCAGGGTGGTCGACTTGCCTTCACCGGGTCCGCCGCTCACGAGCGAAATCGTATTGGCGTCTGGACTCTTGCGGTTGAATTCAATGTTGGTGCGCAGGATTCGATAGGCCTCGGCGTCGGGCGTGTCGCCGGCTTCGTCGTGCAGCAGCCTGATTCCCTTGGGCACAATCGCCAGAACCGGCACGCCGAGGAGTGTCTCGACGTCTTCCATCGTTTTCACGCTCGTATCGAGATACTCGATGAAAAAAGCGAGGCCGACTCCGAGGACAAGTCCGACGAGCGCGCCGAGCGCCATGTTCAGAGCGACGCGCGGACGCGCCGCCACCGCGGGCGGCTCGGCTACCTGTTTCACGCTCACTGCCTGGCGCGGCATGGCCATTTCCATGGTTTGGGTTTGGGCCCGGAGACGCACGCCGTCGCGCAAGGTCTTCTCTTTGATGTAGGCGTTCTTCGCCCGGACATAGTTAGCGCTCAGGTTCTTGGAAGCGACCTGCGCATCGTTGATGTCGACGAGGCGCTTCTTCAATTGATCGCGCGTGGCTCGGGCGGAATTTAGATTGCGCTGCAGCGCATCGCGCACGCTCGCGACCTGTTCCTCGAGCTGACGAATGTAAACGGCCTTGGTCGCACGCAGAGCTTTGACCTTGGGATGGTTTTCGCCCAGACCGGAGTTGAGGAGAAGCGCTTCGTTGGCGACCGCTTCCTGATAGTTAGGCAGGATTTTTTGAATGGTCGGATCCTGGATGTCGAGAGTCGGCATCATGCGCATGAGATCCTCGCCTTTCAGGTTCTCGGTCTGCTGCAATTTCGCCTGCAGGACCGACACCTTGGTCTCGGCATCGTTTACCTCGCCTTCCTGCTTCACGACGTTGGTGTTGTCCGCGGTGAGGGAGTCTTCCGTGCCCTCTGGGTTGAGATCGACGATGTGCTCGGCATCGCGAATCCGCGCCACTTCGGTGGCCGCGTCCTCCACCCGTTTGTCTTCCTTGGCGACCTCTTCGTTCATCGTCTCGACCGCGCGATTGAGGATTTCGCGTTCTTCCTGGACCCGTTTTTCCTGGTAAACGGCGACGATCTTGTTCGCGATGTCGGCGGCTTCCTGCGGATCGGGATCGAAGACACTGATCTGGAGAAGGTCGGTGTTGCGCACCTCATCGAGGTCTAGCCGGCTGCGCAACAGCTGGTAAGCCTGCTCGCGCGTCGGGCGATTGCCGTCCTTGGCCCACTTATCCTGCAGTTTCAGGTCGTCGATCACCGGATAGAGGATGCCGGTACGCTGGATGACCTGGTAAACCGTCGGGGCAAGCTGCGGGTCGTGGTAGGGAATGTTAGCCCCGCTTTCATTGCCGAACATGCGCGGATTTTCCGCCATCGATTTCACCTCGACAAAGACGGAAGACTGATATTCGCGGGGCTGGAAATAGGTCACGACCGCGGCCGTGATGACGACGAGAAGAAAGGCGAGGAGGATCAACACCCAGCGGACGCGAATGACCCGCCAATAGTCGAGGAAATGGAGTTTTACTTCTTCAGTTTGAGACATGGATACTCCCCCTCGACGGGTCGTGAACCTAGCAGAGGTTGTGCCCTACGCCAAGGTTCCGGGGGCGCCCTAAAAGGTCGCGTTCAGACCCAGGTAGTAGCGGTTCCGCGCGTATTCGCGCAGGGCGATGTCGGAGAAGACCTCCGTGTGACTGTAGCCGGCCAGGACCGCGAAGACGCGGTTGATATCGTAACGAAGCCCCAGTCCGATATCGAGGGAGTCTTCGGCGAAAAACGGGATAATGAAGGTGGGCGCAACGACGGCATCGTTGTCGTCGTGCTGATAAAAGACCGCGCCGCTCAGGGTGATCCGCGGAGCAATCCCGTAAGCCACGGTCAATCCGCTGCGAAAAGTGGTTCGCGACTGCGTCCCGGGCACATCCGGTTCTTCCAGCCCGTAGCGGTTCAGCCAGCTAATGCTGGTCCGTTCCCCGAGCGCATAACGAAGGGTCGCTTCTGCGTAAGGCGACGTGCGTTCGCCGAAATTATCGAAGTCGCGAAATTCCGCGCCGGCCCGCAGGGAAACGTTGAAGCGCGGATTGAAAGTGTGATCCAGTCCGCCGAGAACGAAATGGGTGGTCGAATCGCGGATCGCCTCGTCGAAGTCGATGATTTCAAAACGGTATTCGGCCACCAGGGTAGTCGTCGGGAGGACGAGAAAACGAAACTCATTTCCAAAAGTGTGCTCGAAGCGGTCTTCGAAAGCACCGATGGAGGAGTCGTCGTAATTGATCGCGCCAAAGGTGTAGCTCGTGACAGTCGAGAAGCGCGGCGCCCATTGGTAGGAAAGGGCAAGCTTATCGACCGTGTAAAAGTAATTGCCCGCGCGCCGGTTGATTCCAAAGGCGGTATTGAAATCCGGCTCCGTCTGGTAGGTCAGGTAGGCGGAAGCGGAAAGGGCGAGGCGCGGTGTGAAATGATGATCGAGGCCGAGGGTGAGCGAGGTGTTGATGTCGTATTGCTGGCCGAAGGGGCGATAATAATAATAAGAAGCACCAGCCAACGCCTGGAGATCGAAGGTCGTGCGGGGGCTGCCAAACTTGTAGTCGACCAGGACGGTCCCGTTGGTGAAGAACGATCCGACCTTGTCCTGCTTCGTCGTGTAAACGTTGTCGTCGTAGCCTTCCCGGACCGAAAGCGAGACGCGAAAAGGCGAGCGCGAGAAATTTCCGGTGCCCAGATTCGAGGAGCCTTCCTTGCTCGCGTCGGTCACGACGTCTTTTCCCGAATCGTGCAGCACTTCCTTGCCGGAATCCTGTTCAACGGCCTTATCAGAATTCGCGCTCGCCGGGGCGGCGTTGGACTCGTCATCCTGTGCGCGGAGAGGCCGCGGCATGCAGAGCGCCACGACCGCCAGGAAAGCGACTCCGCCGGCAAGAATTTTTCGATGTATCATTGGTCGGAGGCGGCCGCTTGGAGCATCTCAGCGATTTTTCCCGGCTATCGCGTCGGAGAGTATGCGGTCGCCAAAATCCGGGCAATGCTTTTTTTGCGGCAATTACGCAACGATCGTTCCGGGGGAGAAACTCACGAATCTGGAGTCGGCGAGGCGCTCGGTGGAGTCTCGAGCGGCGCGTTCTTATCCGGCATTTCCAGCTTCGGTTGCGGCGCCGCGCCGGGCTTCTCACCGCGCCAGAATTCGAGGTGCGCGGCGTAGGATTTTTGCACAACGTTCGAGCGCGGATCCCAGTCGAGAGCGCGACCAAACATCCATTCCGCCTCGGGATAACGGCCTAACGAATCGTAGGCGCGCCCGAGCGCGATGAGCAGGGTTTCGTCGTTAGGCGCAAGCGCCAGAGCTGCCTGGAAAGGAGCGAGCGCGGCCCGCTCGAAGGAAGCGCGCGCCGCCGCCGAAGCGAGGCCTTCGGCCCGCCGCACCCGACTTTCCCCGAGGTAAAACCAGGTCTCGGGATTCTGCCGATCCCGCGCCAGGGCCTTGTTCGCCCAGAGCATGGCGGCGACATGGCGCTCATCGCGCAGCGCGCTCCGGGCCCGTTCCGCGAAATATTCCGCCGGCCAGTAGCGCACGCAGCCAGCAGCGAGGAGAAGGGCAAGCAGCGGCAAGCGCGAGCCGCCCGAAACCGAAAGGCGGCGCGGACGATTCGCTTTCGCGGGCGCGGCCCAGCCCCGGATTCGCCAGAATGCCGAAGACAAAAGCGAGCAGGAGAACATTGGCCGGGATGTGCAGATTAAAGTCAAAAAACGAGTGCACGAGATATGCGGCCACGGCGCTGAGGGCGCCAACGTTGAGCGCGAGGCTGTTACTTGGGAGACGCAACGAAGCCGCAATCCGCCGCGGACCGAGACGCTGAAACGCCTGCCAGCCGTATCGCAGATGCACGCCGAGAAAGAGGAGAAAGGCGACGCCGCCAATCGCCCCATACTCGCAGAGCAAATGCAGGTAATCGTTATGCACTTCGACCGGATCGAGCTGCACCCGGGCAGTCCGAAAACGCCGGCCGTAATAGAGGTAGGTGCCGCTGCCTGTGCCAATGACCGGCTGTAATTTCCATTGCGCGACCGCCGCGTGCCAGAGATCGAGACGCATGTTCTCGGTATCGAAAACATTTTGTGCGCGCCCACTCAAGTAGCGGCTGTTCTTGAACCCGAAAAAAAGCGCCGCGGCCAGAACGAGCGCAAGCGCGCCGCCGAGCAAAGCCGAGCGCCAGAAAATCGCGCGACCAGCCTTACGCAGGACGAGCAGGGTGAGCACCGCGAGGACGAGAAGGCTGAAAGTCGCACTGACATATCCACCGCGACTTCCCGTTAGGGCGAGGCCCACATAACAAACACCTCCAGCGTAAGCGAGGAGCAGTTTCGCCCAAACCGGCCAGCGGCTCCAACAGACGAGACTGAGGCAGAAAACCCCGAGCACTTCGAGGAGGCCAGCGAAGTGGTTAGGGCAAACGTAAAACCCGCTCGCCCTTCGGCCGTAATCGAAGCGCTGCAGAAACGGGATCAACATAAAGTTGTTCCCCTGACGAAACTGAATCGCGCCGATCACCACCTGCACGAGCGCAGCGAGCACGAGGAAGACGAGCAGATAAATGCGGCGTTTCGCCGAGGTAAAAACGCAGGCCGTAAAAAGATAAACGATCAATCCGCCGAGGACGGAGAAGATGTCGGTCCGCGCCAAATACGGGACTGGCGAAAAGCACGCGCGGACGAGCACGTAACCGAAGAAAAGCGCGGCCGAACCCAGGCAGATTAGTCCTGCGGCCGGTTTTTTGTGTGTCGCGAGAAGACTAAGGAGTGCGACCACCGCCAGCAGCGCATCGATCGGCAGACTGAAAACCAGGCGCGTTCCGCCAATCAGCGTTTGCATGCCGACGAGAGCCGCCGCGAGGAGCAGCGCCGCCAGCATTTCCGCACCGCGCCTAACGAGTGAAGGGCGGAACTCGAGATCCGTGATTTGAGAATCGTGAATCGTGAAATCAGCTGCCACGAATCCGCTTCACGAATCTCGCTTCTCGAATCTCGCGCCTAACGATTCGTCGTCGGCGTCGGCTGACAGGAGCCGACAAACGAGCCGGGATGCGAGCTGAGGAACGCGCCCAACTGGCTTTGCGCCACGGTCCGCTGCGTTCCGTTGTCGCAGACGAGGAGAAGCTGATCCTCCGGATTGAAACCACCGCCGCCGCCACCGATCGATCCCGGCAAAGGCACCTGATTGAGGGGCGCGCCGCCGCCGAAATTATCCGGGCCTTCTCCCGGAATGTCGGTCCCGCCCCTCGACGTCGCCGCCTGGATCGCGTCCGCGCAGTCCGGCGCAATCGCGAGCGCGGCATCATCGATAATGGACGCCTCACCCGGGGCCGCTCGCACCGCGGAGGTCACAATCACTCCGACAAAATCGCAATCGAGGCTCGGGCTGCAGCGCAGCAGCGTCGCCACGATATCTCCCGCGTATTCCCGATGCGCCGCGACTGCCACCTTGGTGATTTCGGGAGCGACCTCCCGATGTTTCCGCACCGCCGCGCAGGCCGCGGAGAGGAATTCCGGTTTCGTGGCGCTCTTCATCGTCTTGCCCGGGGGCAGCCCTTCCTGAATCATCTCCGCCGGGGTCAGCGTGCGCGCCGCACGCGCCGCGGGCAGAGTAACTACCCAGAGGCCGGCTCCCAAGGCAGCGGTCAGCAAAAGCGACAAGATCATTCGCGTGTTTGCCGCCGAAAAAAGCCCGCTTTTGGGAACCGTGAGCAAGTGTTTCATAGAATAGTTGGCCGTCGGTTTTTACATCCGAGGCGGGAGGAGGGTCAATACATTTATTCCGCGCGTTCGTGACAATTGTGCGCCGCGGGACGAATGAGCGGGCAAAGGGAATCGAACCCTCATAGCCAGCTTGGAAGGCTGGAGCTTTACCATTAAGCTATGCCCGCGCGGGCTCAAGTTGGCGCGCGCCGAGATCGTTGCCAAGTCTTTTTCCGGCCCGCCCGCCCGAGGAATTCTGCCCCTTGCCAAGTGCCTCCGGCCCGGCTACGAACGGCAGATGAAACTACTGCGCCAGCTTCTTCTCGCTTCTCTCGTCTGGAGCGCCGCCGCGCGCGCCGATCTCACCATCGTGCAAAAGATCGAGGGCAGCGATGGGACCAACAAGATCACCCTCAAGGTCAAAGGCGACAAAGCGCGGGTCGAGATCAACCCGCAGATCACCACCATTCTCGACGCGAAGAGCGGCGACCTAACGACGCTTTTGAACGATCAGAAAAAAGTCATGCGCATTTCCGGCGAACGGGCCAAGGCAATGGCGGAAATGGCGCAGAGCCTGGCCAAAGAAAACGCGCCGGAAAACGCCAAACCGGTCGCGACTGGGAAAAAGGAGAAAATCAACGGCTACGAGACCGAAGAATACGTCGCCGACTCGCCGAAGTATCACACCAGTTACTGGGTGGCCAAAGACTACCCAAACTACCAAAGCATCCTGCAACAGATGTCCGTCCTGCAGAGCGGCGCCTTCGCCGCCATCCGAAAGGGGATGCCCGATTACCACGATCTGCCCGGGCTTCCGCTCCGCACGGATATCAAAATGGATGGCAAGGTGATCACGAGCACCCTCGAATCCGTCAGCTCCGATCCGGTGTCAGATTCCGCCTTCGCCATTCCGTCCGATTACACCGAGATGAAGATGCCGGATTTTCTGAACGGGAACAAGCCGCCCACCCAGCCCGGACAGGAGTGAGCGCGGCCGCCCCGCGCCTGATCCTCGCTTCGGCCTCCCCGCGTCGCCGCCATTTGCTCGCGCAGGCGGGATTTGATTTCGAGGTGATCGCTCCGGCCGTCGCGGAAGTTTCGCCCCGTGAACTAACCATCCGCGAGATCACTTCCTGGAACGCCCTCCGCAAAGGGCTCGCCGTGGCGCGCGCTCATCCCCACGCTGTCGTGCTCGCCGCCGACACCCTCGTTGCGCTCGAGGACGAGGTGATCGGCAAACCCGTCGACCTCGCCGACGCCCGCCGCATCCTCGACCGCTTGAGCGGCCGCACGCACACGGTGGTCTCTGCTGTTTTTCTCGGTCACCGCGCGAGTACCCACACCGAGATCTTCGCGGTCGCGTCGCGAGTGGTTTTCAAAAAATGGGGGCAACGCCAGATCGAGAATTACCTCGGGCAGATCAACCCGCTCGACAAAGCCGGGGCCTACGCCGCGCAAGGGCGCGGCGGCGCCATCGTTAGGGGCATCCTCGGTTCGCGAAGCAACGTCATTGGGCTGCCTCTGGAAAAAATCCGGCCAGCCCTCGCTCGTTTCGGTGTTCAGCCTAACGCCTAACGAACTTCCGCCATCTCCGCTTCCGCGGCAGCCGGCCGTTCTCGCTTTTCGCGGCGGAGGACGCGATAGAGGAACCAGACAATGAAGCAATTCGCCGCCAGAATGAACGCCGGCACCATGCTCGGGTGATGCCAGAGATGCCGAATCTCGAAAGGAATCAGGGCTCCGGTGGCGCAGACCATGAACCATTCCGCCCAGCGTTTTTGCAGATACACGCCAATGCCTTCGGTGAAAAGAACTGCCGCATAAAAAAGCGCGACCAGACCCGTCGCGCGCAGTTGCCCACCCGCCACCACACTCTGCAACTGGTTGAGCAGATAAGTGGCTGGCCGGCTGTGGACGAGCGCGAGTTCCTCCCCCGCCCAGTCGCCGATCGCGTCGAGCCAGTGCGTCCGGCTGTTGAGAAAGAGAAGCGAAATACCGGCGCTGAGGAGAAGCACGCCCTGGAGGAATTTGAAAATGGCGATGACCTTGAGATAACGAACTCTGCGCTCCGGGCGGAGCATTTTCGGAGCGGGCTTGGTCACGATCTCAACGTCTCGCAGAACGCCCGCAACCTTCAAGCCGCCATCGCGCTTCCGACTGCAAGGGCGCGCGGTGCGTGTGCACAACTCAGGCTTCCAGCCTGACAAGTCGCGCAGGCTTCCAGCCTGGCGCATCAGAATCAGCGGGCAGGATGCCCCCGCTCGACGTGTCAGGCTGGAAGCCTGAGTTACAGTTTCGTTCGCCCGGAGAGTGCGCGGGAAAGGGTCAGCTCATCGGCCGATTCCAGCCCACCGCCGGCCGGCAGCCCGTGCGCGATCCTCGTTAGGCTGACCGGATATTTTTTCAGCAGGTCGACCAGGTAATGCGTCGTCGCCTCTCCCTCCACATCGGCTGCGAGGGCAAAAATAATCTCGTTAGGCGAGTCGCGCTCCACTCGCTCGACCAGGGCGTCGATCCGCAAATCCTCCGGGGCGACCCGATCGAGCGGCGAGATTCGCCCGCCTAACGAATGGTAGCGGCCGCGGAAAGCGCCCGTTTTTTCCAGAGGCAGAATGTCGGTTGGCTGCTCGACGACGCAGAGCAACCCCGTCACGCGCGAGTCGTCGCGACAGATCTCGCAGAGCTCCGCGGTCGCGAAAAAGCCGCATTGCGCGCAGGGATGAATCACCGCGCGGGTCTGCGTGATGGCGCTCGCGACCGCCTCCGGCTGCTCGCCCCGCGCCTGCACGATCCAGAGCGCGATCCGTTCGGCAGAGCGCGGGCCGACACCAGGCATCAGGCGCAGTTGCGCGATCAGGTCGCGAATCGCGCTGGGATATTCCGTGCGCTTCAAAACGGCGAGAGCGGGTCGGCCACCGGCGCCGGTTCCGTCGTCATGTGGAGAATGAGCGGCTCGAGCCGGTGCAGGTACCACTGCAGCGGCAGATCGTTTTCGCGCGTTGGCCCGCCGGGCGCGATTGAACTCGGCGAATGCTTCGCTCCAGCGGCGTTCGCGGAAATAAACCAGCCCGGTCCAGAAACAATCGCGGCAGGCAATTTCCTCCGGGCTCGCTTCCGCCGCGAGGGCGAGGAGCTCGTACACTTCCAGGCGATCGTGCGCTTCGCTGCTTCGCAGAAAATCGAGCGGCCGGGCCACGATCTCCGCGCCGGCCAAGCTGAAAACGCGCGGCCCGAGCAGGATCTGCGACCCGTAAATTTGGTTGGCGATGGCGAGACGCCGGGCCAGCCCGAGCGGCTCGCCGCTGAGCACGACGGCATCGCGGCGCGCTCCCTCCGGCACGCTCGCCACGACCACGCCGGAGCTGATTCCAAAACGCAGATTGAACTTTGCCTAACGACTCCGGCTCCTGTAGCGCTGCCGCCGCGACCCGATCGCGAAAAGCAAGCGCGGCGCGGGCGGCGGCCGCGGCGTGATTGCCTAACGGATTCGGAAACCCAAAAAGAACGCGCAGACCTTCGCCATCGGCGGCGTGCAAATAGCCGCCTTCCTGAAGAAAAAGCTCGCGCGCGTGCGCGATCAACTTGCTGGTGAGCGCGGCGTGATCGGCCGGCTTCATTTCGTCGACCAGGCCGGCCTGGTTGCTGACCTCGCAGTAAACAAAAGTGACTTCGTGATCGCCCGGCGCGCTCAGGTCGCGTCCCCCGCTTTCGGTTAGGCGAGCGATCCCGCTTTGCGCGAGGCGTCCCCCGAAAAGCGCCGTGGCAGCACGTCGCCGTCGACCGGTTCGGGTAAAATCGAAGAGCAAAACGAGACCGGCAGCGAGGAGCGCGACGAGGATGCCCGGCACCGGCTGAAACTTGATCTCGCCCAGACCCAGCACCCAGGAAGCGCCGATCAATTCCACCAGCAGCAAGAGGAGGAGCTCACCGCGGCGAGTCAGCTCCGGGACCTGCAGCATCGTCCAGGCAACCGCCAGGCCGAGACCGACGACGAGCAGATCGTGGCTGAAACCAAGGCGTTCGTTAGGCGAAGGCGCGCTGGAAATCCAGCGGCCGAAGAGCGCTTCCGGGCGGGCGAGCAATCCGGCTCGCTGCAGACCGAGCACGATCGCGGCCGCGAGCCCGCCGAGGCAAAGCATCGTGATGAGAGAGCGCTTCATTCCGTCGCTCGCTCGGGCCCGGGCGAGCCGGGCCCGTACGACTGGAGGACGAGATCGCTCAGGAATTTATCCGGCGCATCGATCGCGGCGGCATCGAGGACGAAACGATTTTTCCCGGTGTTCTTGCGGATCAGGCTGAGACCGAACTGGAAGTCCTTAAAGAGGTGCGCGCAAAGATCGCTCGTCTGCATCCGCTCGGCTTCGGCGCGTTCGACCAGGCGGTTGAGGGCCGAATCGTCAAACCGCAATTCGACATTGTGCTCGCCGGAAAAACGATCGGCGAAAATCTGCGCGTCGTGCCGCAGCGCCGCTTTTTCGTGTTGATGACCTTCCGCCATCAGGCGCTCGAGGACGCGCTCCGGTTCGCGCACCAGCTCTTCAGTCACGCGCAACTGCGTGAGGCCGGAGCCGGCGAGGTAATATTTGTAATCGCGAAAGAGTTTTTCCCAGACCGTGAGAAGACCGCGCGCCCCGGTTTTTTCCAACGCAGCCGCGCCCGCCATGAGCAGAAGCGCCTCGTCCTCGAAGCTGATCTCGATGCCGTAAGCGCGGAAAGCGCGTTCGTATTGGCGCAAGATGCTGCCCTCGGAAAACTTCATGATCTTGTAAAGATCGTCAGCGCCCAATTCTTCGCAGACCACCCGCACCGGGAGACGCCCGATGAATTCCGGCTCGAAGCCGTACTCGACGAAATCGCCGGTCGTGACGTGTTTGAAGACGTCGTTATCCAAGACCTTGAGCGGCTCGTTTTGAAAACCGATCTGGCCTTGCGCGATCCGCCGCGAGATCTGCGTCTTGAGCCGCTCGAAAGCGCCGCTCACGACAAACAAAATGTGCCGCGTGCTGATCGTTTCCTTTTTCGTTTTGCCGCGCCGCTGGAAATCGAACGCCGCCTGGAGCTGACCTTGCAGGTCGTTCGCGCTCCGCAGCGGCACTTCGGTTTCCTCCATTAACTTGAGGAGCGTCGTCTGCACGCCGCGGCCGCTCACGTCGCGGCCACCGCCGAGATTGTTCGCGGAAGCGATCTTGTCGATCTCGTCGATGTAGATGATCCCAAATTGCGCGCGGGCCACGTCGCCGTCCGCTTTCTGGACGAGCTCCCTAACGAGATCCTCGACGTCGCCGCCGACATAGCCGGTCTCGCTAAATTTGGTCGCGTCCGCTTTGACGAACGGCACTTTGATCAGCTCCGCGATGTGCTTGATCAGGTAGGTTTTTCCGACGCCGGTCGGGCCGACGAGAATGACGTTCTGCTTGGCGTATTCGGTTTCCTCGGCGCGGACCGCGTCTTCGGTCGCGAGCTGGCGCACGTAGTTGACGTGGTTGTAGTGATCGCACACCGCGATCGCGAGAACCTTCTTCGCCTCCTCCTGCTGGATGACGAAGCGATCGAGATGGGCCTTGATATCGCGCGGCAAAAAATCAAAGGCGAAATCGTCCTGGATCGTCTTCTCCGGCTTTTCCTCATCTCCCACTTCGGCGCGCTCCGGTTGCGCGAAGCTGGTGAAGGAAACCTTGTCGCCGAAGTTCGACTTCATGAACTCGGAGAGCTTGGCCTGGAGTTCTTCAGGCGATGGAAACGGTGGATTTTGATTCAAGAGACAAAAAGCTAACATCGCAGACCCTCATGTAAAATTGCAGCCGGTGCGCTGAGCTCGAGAACCCGCCAATCGCAGGAAGATTTCGGTGTCGCAGCCCGGGCGACCATTTGCATTTCGAGCGCATTCGTGCTCAGTGGAATCCCGCTTTGGCGAGCTGATCGCCGCGCCCAGCTGCTCATCCGATGTTCACTACCTTTCTCGCACAGACTGCTCCACCGGCCGCGCCCGCCGGCTCCGGCCTCATCGGGTTGCTCCCGATCGTTTTCATTTTCGTCATCGGCTATTACGTGATGATTCGCCCGCAGATGCGCCGGCAGAAAGAACAGCAGCGCATCGTCTCCGCGCTCAAGACCGGCGACCGCGTCATCACTGCCTCGGGGATTCACGGCATGATCACGAACGTGAAAGAAACCACCGTGCTGGTGAAAGTGGCGGACAATGTGAAACTCGAGATGGACAAGTCGGCGGTGACGAATGTGGTGAAACCTTCGGAAGCTTAAAATGACTCCCGCGATCACTTTTTTCATCGGGCTCGTCTTGCTCGTTCTTTTCGGCTGGTATTTCGCGACCGACTTCGGCCCGCGGAAGCGCTTCCTCGCGACCC
Source organism: uncultured Verrucomicrobiae bacterium (assembly GCA_963792775.1). Lineage (GTDB taxonomy): Bacteria > Verrucomicrobiota > Verrucomicrobiia > Chthoniobacterales > UBA10450 > Palsa-1392. Next base: position 28,403 of record CAWBXU010000002.1, read on the forward strand.
TGCTCATGGTCTTGCTGGTCGCTTTCAGCCTCTTCACCATCTGGCCGCCCGATAAAAAAATTCAGCTTGGCCTCGACATCCAGGGCGGCACTTCGTTCCTCATCCGCCTCGTCGCGGGAGAGCGGCCAATCACGAAAAATAATCTCGACCAGGCCGTCGAAGTCATTCGCAAGCGTGTCGATTATTTCGGCGGCGGCGAACCGGTCATCAGCCCGGTCGGGACGGACCGGATTCTCGTTCAGATCCCGGGACTCGATCCCGCCAAAATCATCGAGGCACGGCAGCAACTTTCCCGCGTCGCGAAGCTCGAGTTTCGGCTCGTTTATCCGGATAACGGCGAACGGCTGCGCGCGATCGATGCCGGCACGGAGGTGATTCCGCCGGAATATCGGATCGAGAAATACACGATCGACCAAGGGCCGGACAAGAAGCCGGTGGAAGAGCGGCTCCTGGTGAAGAAAAAAGCCGACCTCGGCGGCGATCGGGTGACCGAATCCAACGCTTACTACGGGCCGGAAGGCTGGACCGTGCAGTTGAAATTCGACAGCGAAGGCGCGAAGAAATTCGGCCAGATCACGGAGGCGAACGTGGGCCATCGTTTCGCCATCGTGCTCGACGGCGCGATCCAATCCGCGCCCAGCATTCGCAGCGCGATCTACGGCGGCGACGCCATCATCACCGGGCATTTCGGCGAGCAGGAAGCGCGCGGGCTGGCCAGCGTGTTGGAGAACCCGCTGCAAACGCCGGTCAGCGTGGAAGAAGAACGCAGCGTCTCGCCCACCCTCGGGCAGGACTCGATTCGCGCCAGCATTTTGGCCGGTCTCCTCGGGCTCGCAATCACGCTCGTGCTCGTGCTCGTCTACTACAAATTTGCCGGGCTCATCGCCAACCTCGCCCTCATCGTCAACATCATCCTCCTGATGGGCGCGCTGACGATGTTTAACTTCGTGCTCACCCTTCCGGGTATCGCCGGCATCATTCTCACGATCGGCCTCGCGGTCGACGCCAGCGTGCTCATTTACGAGCGGTTGCGGGAGGAACTCGCTTCCGGCAAGTCGCTCAAGATCGCGGTCCAAACCGCCTACGAAAAAGCTTTCTCCTCCATTCTCGATGCCAACGTCACGACCTTGATCACGGCCGCGATCCTTTTCTGGAAAGCGAGCGGGCCGGTCAAAGGTTTCGCGATTTCACTGACGCTCGGTATTCTCGCCTCGCTCTTCACCGCGCTCATCGTGGGCCGGAATCTCTTCAGCTGGTTCGTCGACACCGGCCGGATCAAGAAAGTCTCGATGCTTCACCTCATCTCCTCGAAGCACATCGACTTCCTTGGCAAAGGCCTGCTCGCGGTGATTTGTTCGCTCGCTCTCCTCGCGGCGGGCGCGACCGCGTTTGTCGTCCGGGGCGACCGCAATTTCGGCGTCGATTTCAAGGGCGGCGACCTTCTTTCGTTGAGCGCGGCCCCGACTGTGCAGGTCGCGCAGGTGCGCGATTCGCTCAAGCCGCTGCACCTCGATAACGAGCCGATCCAGCAATCGCTCGAAGGCGCCCGCAACTTCATCACCCTGCGCCTCCCGCTCAACTCGAGCGAGAAAGTGCAGCACGCCATCCGCGAGCACATTCCGAATGGACAATTCAAAGTCGAACGCGAAGAACGCGTCGGGTCGCTCGTCGGCGGCGAGCTGGCCAAGAACTCCCTCTGGGCCCTCGGCATCGGCATCTTCGGAATTCTGATTTACGTGACGTTTCGGTTTGAGTTGTCCTTCGCGATCGGCGCGATCGTTGCCTTGCTCCACGACGTGCTCATCACGGTGGGCGTTTTCTCGCTCCTCGGGCGTGAGCTCACGCTGCCGCTCGTCGGCGCCATTCTGACGATTGCGGGTTATTCCATCAACGACACGATCGTGGTCTACGATCGAATCCGCGAAGGTCTCGCCAGTGGACGGCGCGGCTCGATCGAGCAGATCATGAACGAGAGCATCAACCAGACGCTCAGCCGCACCATTCTCACCAGTAGCGTGACGTTGATTCCTATTCTGTGTCTCTTCTTCCTGGGCGGCGCGGTCCTGCGCGATTTTTCTCTCGCTATCATCATCGGCGTCGCGGTGGGAACCTACTCCTCGATCTTCATCGCCTCGCCGATCGTCCTCTGGTGGACCCGCGCTCGGGGCGGCACCGCGAGCAGCCTGCGTCGCGAAGTGACGCAGAAGAGCGCCGTCACAACGCCAAGCTCGGCTGGTTAATTGGGAGGCGAGCTTAGGCCGACTTTCGGCCGGTCACCCTATCGCGATCGTGCCTAACAAACCCGTATTTGACGCTCGGCAGGGCGAGCCGTAGGATCGCGGGCCAATAAGCCAGGGAACTTTTCAAAACTAACAGGATTCAGGAGAAATAATCGCATGCCAGAAGTGATCGTTCGTAAAGGTGAGCCGGTGGACCGGGCCTTGAAACGGCTCAAGAACAAGCTGGACCAAGAAGGGATTTTGGAAGAAGTGCGCCGCCTCCGCGCCTTCGAAACCCCTTCACAAAAGACCCGTCGCAAGGCCAAAGCCAACGCCAAACGCGGCCGCGCCAAGTTCCGTTTCAATCCCTCGTAATACAGGCTTCCAGCCTGTCAGGTCGCGCGGGCTTCCAGGCCGGCGCCGATCGTTGCGGGCTAAAGCCGCGACGCTGTTCCCTTACTCGCACTCGCACGCGACCCGGAAACCGAGATCGTTGCAGGAGTAATTCGGAACGTTTGATCCGCGAGTCGTCGCGCGCAGGCTATTGAAGCGCGATTTCCAGCTTCCTCCACGGTAAATGCGTTTCGCGCCGGTTTTTGCACCTCGCGGATTGGTTTTCGGCGTACCCCGGTAGGGCTCGAGAAAATCGCTGCACCATTCCCAGACGTTCCCCGCCATGTCTTCCATCCCGAAAGGGCTCGCCCCCACGGGAAAGGCCCCGACCGGCGAACTCTCGGGAAATCCATCGTCAATCTCGCGGTCGCTCCAGGCAAAGACGGTGTTGCGATCGGCAAAATTTCCCAGGTCCCCTCGCCCTTCCTGGCCGCCCCAGGGGTACTTGCGGCCGTCCGCCCCGCGCGCGGCATATTCCCATTCCGCCTCGGTCGGGAGCCGGTAGCGGCGCCGTTCGCGGGAGCTGAGCCACTGGCAAAATTTCGCAGCATCAACGCTGCTCACGTAGACCACCGGATGCCGATCGCCCGCCCCGGGCGCGCGTTTGCGGGAGTGGCTCGAATCAAACATCTCGTATTGCGCGTTCGTGATCGGATGACGCGAGAGATAGAAGCGGGAAATCGTCACCGGCGTGACCGGTTGTTCGTTAGGCGCGGCGTCGGGCGCGGCGCTGCCCATGCGAAAACTGCCGGAGGGCACAAGGAGCATTTCCGCGCCGATGGTGCTGTTGAACCGTGGAAACCGAAGGTGCTCGTTGCCCACTTCGATTGGCGAGGCCGCGACCGGCTCAGCCTCAGCGACGGGGGCGGGAGTCGCAATTTTCGGGACAATTTTGACAGGCGGGGGCGGCACCAGGTCATCCATTTCTTCGAGGTAAAGATCGACCAGGTCCTCGCCATCGCCCGCGGCGAGTCCGAGGTTTTCCGCCACGTTGATGAAGGCGTCGCGCTGATCGTCGGACATGTCGTCGCTGTCGAGGCCGCTCAGCCGGAGCATGCGCATGAAATCTTCCTTTGGGTCGAGCTTTCTCCCATTCTTCTTGGACAGCGCGGCTGCTTCTTCCGGCGTCGGCGGCGTCACCCGGACCGATCCGGAGGCGACCAGTTCGGTGTCGATCAACTCCTTCATGCGCTCTTCGGCGAGCCCGTTGTCGCGGCCAAACTGCAGCAGCGTTTCCTCTTCGTGCGGAAGGAGGGTTTTATCGTTCAGGGCAAAAGCGAGGTACTTTTGGAATTCGGCGATGGCCAATTGCTCAGCCTGCGCGGCCAGCTCGTCGTCCACTGCCTGGCGACGCTCGGGATTGAGCAATTCCACCCGCGCTTCGGTCAGGTAACGCGAAGATTCGTCCAGGCCTGACCGCAACAGCTGGGCGAGTGGATTGCTCGGCTGATTCTTCAGCGGCAGTTTTTTCTGCCACCAAAGCAGCAATTCCCGAAAGCGCTCCTCGATCAGTTCGTTGCTCGGATTGGTCCGGGGATCGAGGCAGAGCCGCTCGTAGAGATCGGGCGAATTATAACGGCTCCATCCGTCCCACTTGCGCGGATCATCCGGCAACGGGATGGGAAAATTCATCGCCGGCTTGATCATTTACGCGATCGTCAAAGCTCCGAGTGCCTTGGTCGCGCGGTCTAGTTCTCCCTCTGTCAGGCCGGTTTTGCGCTCGATCGAGACACTGGCGCAATTTCCGCAGGCCTGCACCGCCACTTCCAGCACCTGGTTGGCGTTGTATTCGTAGGTCAGCTCGACGGGCGAGCCTTTCGGCAGGAAGGGCGGCAATTCCACATCGCAAATCCCAAGCGGCGTGCATTCCGCCGGGAGCGTGCTCTCGCCTTCAACGATGCGGACAATCGCTCTCTGCATGTTGGCGGTCGCGGTCCCGAAGGAATTTTTCGCCGTCGCGGGCATCGCCGTCATTTTGCGGATCATCGGGAAAACGTATTCCTCGAGCTGCGTTTCATCCCAGAGGACGACGCCGAGGGTGTGCGAAGTAATGTTGCGCACCTGGATGAGGCCACCTTCGCGGGAGGAGAATTGCTGGCGCGTTTCCGCGGGCAACATTTTCTGACCCGAGACTTCTTCCTCGTGCAGAAGCGAAAGGACCGCCTGGATCGCTGCGCCGACCGCGACTGCTTCGTCCGGATTCACATCTTCCGCGAGCGGGACGGCCGAGAGCTCGGAGATCATGGCGCGGACCATCGGCATGCGGGTCATGCCGCCGACGAGCAGAATCTTGTCCACGTCGCTCCACTGCATTTTGGCTTCGCGCATCACGATGTCGCAGATGGCGCGGCACTTCTCGATCAGATGGCGCGTCATCTTTTCGAAATCTTCCAGAGTCAGCTCGAGCTTGATGCTCTTGCCATTGTGGTTGTGCACGATGGTCGTCTTCGGGCGGCTGGAGAGCTGAATCTTGGCCGCGAGCGCACGGCTCTGCAGGTCCTGGTAACTTTGCAGATCGAGCAGCGGATTTTCGCCGTGCGCGCGATCGAATTCTTCCGCCACCCAGTTGACGATGACGTCGTCCCAATCCTTGCCCCCGAGCCGATGATCGCCGTTCGTCGCGACCATTTCGAGGCGATGGGCTTCGATCCGCATCAGGGTCACGTCAAAGGTGCCGCCGCCAAGGTCGAAAACGAAAACTGTCTGATCTTCGTCCAGCTTGTCGAGGCCGTAGGCCAGCGCCGCCGCGGTCGGTTCGTTGATGATCTGGAGGACGTTCAAGCCCGCCAAACGGCCCGCGGTAATCGTCGCCGTCCGCTCGGAATCATTGAAGTAGGCGGGAACGGTGATGACCGCATCGGTCACGGGAATTTTCAGATACTTCTCCGCGTCGGCTTTGAGCTTCTTCAGAATCAGCGCGGAAAGTTCTTCGGCCGAATAATTCTTGCCGTCGAAGTTGCGATGGAATTGCTCCTTCGCTTTTCCCATCTCGCGCTTGACGAAGTCGACCACCTTTTCCGGCTCGGCCACGGTGTTGTTTTTCGCGACCGTGCCGACGATGGCGTTGGTCCCATCGAAAAGCAGAACAGACGGCGTGATGCGCTCGCTTTCAGCGTTGGGGATGATCTGTGGTTTTCCGTAGGCGTCGATGTGAGCCACGGCCGAGAAGGTCGTGCCCAAGTCGATCCCGACTGCTTTGCGATTAGTCATGTGTTTATATAGGAGAAGAGATAGTGGTTAAGCCGAGTGGCTCTTATCCCAATGCAGTTTTCATGCCTGCGGCGTTTCATTTGCGCGATTGATTTTTTTCGCGCGCGGGCAGAGCAGCGCGCCGCCGTGGTGCGAGCTTCCGGCTTGCCTGTTTCGCGAACCAACCACCGCATGCCGCGGCTACGACTCCTTGAAGCGCCGGCTCACGACCTCTTCCGGCCGGAGCACCTTGCCGTGCCAGAGAAACCCGGGGCGCAAACGCCTAACGATCTCGCCGTCTGCTTCGGCCGACTCGGCCGGCTCGACACTGATCACGCGATGCAATTGCCGATCCACCTTTTCCTGCGGCTCGATCTCCGCGACTTCGAGCCGATGCAGAATTTCGACGAGCGAATGGAGGGTATTGCCAATGTTATCGCGCGCCTGAGCGAGCGCCGGGCCGCTTGCGTCGTCCTCGGCCGCCGTTTCCAGTTGCGCCGCGATCCCGCTCAAGTCGTCGAACAACACCAGCAGCTCGCGAATGACCGGTTTTTGCAGCGCGTCGCGCACAAAATTATCGCGGTAATTGTTCAGCTCCTGATGGAGCGAATCGAACAATTTCTGGTTGACCGATTCGCTGTCCCGAATGACCGAGAGCTGCTCCTCAATCTTCTGCAATTGCAGCCCCTCGAATTTGCGCATGACCGATTCCTCGAGCGACTCAACCCGCTGCCCGAGCGAGTGGATCGCACTGATCATGGTCGACATGCCGGCCGCGATCTGCGCATCGCGGCGCGATTCGCCGCCTTCCGCGCGCCCGCTCAGCTCCTGCATGACGGCCGCAAAATCGGTTTCGATTTCAGTCGCCATGCGCTCTTCAGGATTGACCGAAAAAGTCGTGAATCGCTTCCACCAACCCCGGCACGTCGTGGCGTCGTGCTTCCACCGCGATGCTCAGTCCACGCGCGCGCGCCGTCGCCGAAGTAATTGGCCCGATGCTCGCGACCTGCATTCGTTGCGGCCAGGGGAGGCCGAGAGCGAGAAAATTTTCCACCGTGGAAGAGCTGGTAAAAGTGATCATATCGGCGCCCTGCGCGGCCAGCCGTGCGCGCGCTTCCGTCCGGTCGTCCGTCTCCGCGACGGTCCGATAGGCGGAAGCCACATCCACGATGGCGCCCAAGGCTCCGAGTTCCCTAGGTAGCAGGTCCCGCGCCTCCTCCGCCCGCGCGATCAAGATGCGCAGGTTTTCGATGTCCCCTTCCTTCTTGAATTCGCGCACCACCGCCTCGGCCACAAACTCGTCCGGCTGCAGTTCGACCTTCAGGTTAAAATCTCGCACCCGTCTCGCCGTGGCTGGTCCGATCGCCGCGATCCGCGCCGCCCCGATATCGCGCGCGTCGTCGTAGAGTTTGTAAAACATCTCGAAAAAGGCGGAAACGCCGTTCGGGCTCGTGAAGACGATCCAATCGTAAGCGTGCGCCTCCTGCACCAGCTCGGCGAAGGCGCGCAAATCGCTCGGCGGCTCGATCCGGATGGTCGGCAACTCGATCACTTCCGCGCCGAGATCGCGCAGCCGGTTGCTTAAGGCGCCGGCTTGTTTGCGCGTGCGCGTGACGACGATGCGTTTGCCGGAAAGCGGCCGCTGCGCCGCCCAGTTCAGTTTTTTGCCTAACGAAACCACCTCGCCGAAAATCGCGACCGCCGGCGGCTCGAAATTTTGTTCGCGCACGCACTCGACGATGTCCTGCAGTGTTCCGCGAATCGTTTCCTGCCGGCTCGTCGTGCCCCAGCGGACGAGCGCCACGGGCAGATCTTCGCGCACGCCGTTCGCGCGCATTTCCTGCACGATCGCTTCGATCCGCTCGACGCCCATCAGCATCACCTGAGTCCCGCCGAGTTTGGCGAGAGCGGCGAAATCGATTGAGCTGTCCGTTTTTTCCGGGTCCTCGTGTCCGGTGAAAAAAGTGACGTGCGAAGTGATGCCGCGATGGGTCACCGGAATGCCCGCATAAGCCGGCGCCGCGATCGCCGAGGTCACCCCCGGCACAATCTCAAAAGGAATTTTGGCCTCCGCCAGGGCAAGCGCTTCCTCGCCGCCGCGCCCGAACAAAAAGGGATCGCCCCCTTTCAGCCTAACGACTGCCAAACCGGCGCGCGCTTTTTCGACAAGCAGCGCGTTGATCTCTTCCTGCTTCAACGTGTGCGCGCCCGCTTTTTTCCCCACGTAAATCAGCTCAGCGCCAGGCTGCGCCCACTGCAGCATTTCTGGATTGCAGAGATAATCGTAGACCACAACTTCGGCCCGCTCGATCAGCTCCCTGGCGCGGAGCGTCACCAGCCCGAGGTCGCCCGGGCCGGCTCCGACCAAATCGCATCGCCCATTTTTTTTATCTGCCATAAATCAATTCCATCAGGGCGCCCGCCACCACTTCGGGATAATCTTTCGCACCGTTTACCTTTCCGACTTTCGGCGCCGTCTTTCCGGGCTCAAAAATTTGCGCGCGGAGGGTGAGTTCCTTCCCCTCCATCGAGCCCTGCACGCCGACCGGCGAATCGCAATCGCCCTCGAGCAAGCGCAAAAACTCCCGCTCCGCGCGCAAGGCGAGGAGCGTCGGCCGATCGTTTATCGGCTCGAGCAGCCGGCTCGTGTCCGCGTCGTCACGGCGGATTTGGAGCGCGATCGCCCCTTGCCCGCCGGCCGGGACGAAATCCTCCGGCGACAGGATCTCGATATTGTAGGGCGGGTGCTCCGCCTGCCCGGAATCCTCGTCGAAACTCGGCAGGCGGAGCGCCCGCCCTACAATTTCCATCCCGAGCCGATCGAGACCGGCGCGCGCCAGGATGATTCCGCTCCAGGTCTCGCTCTCGCGCAACTTGCGCAAGCGCGTCGGCACATTTCCGCGGATATCGGCAATTTTCAGATCCGGTCGCAAGGAGCGCAGTTGATGTCGGCGCCGCACACTGCCGGTCGCGATCGTCGCGCCTGCGGGCAGCGTCGTTAGGCACGTGTCCGCCGCTTTCGTGATCAGCACATCTTCCGTCTGCGCCCGCGGGAGGGCCGCCCGCAGCTCCAGTTTGGCAAGCCGTTCGCTCGGCAAATCTTTCGCGCTATGCACCGCCACGTCGATCCGCTTCGCGAGCAGCGCCTTCTCGATTTCACGAGTAAACATCCCCTTGCGCCCCGCTTTGCGATCGACCATCGGCGCGCTGCTTTCGTCACCGCTCGTCCGGATGATTTCGAGCGCGATCTCCAGCTCCGGCCATTCCCGCCGCAGCGCTTCCTCGACCAGCCGCGCCTGCGCCAGGGCCAGCTCGCTTCCGCGCGAACCAAGGACGATCCGATCCGGGGCGTCCACTCAGGATTCCGAAGGCCGCAGCTCCAGCGGCGTCTCCTCCCGCCGCGCCCTCGCCGAAGTGAACCAGCCGCTGAAATCATCCACATGCCCGGCGATAATTTCCTCGCCGGCGGCGATCTGCTGCCGGCGTTGGGCGAGCGATTGTTGCGCGATCGATTGCAGCGAATCGATGTCGTAAAGGAACACGCCTTCCATCTCGTTCACGTCCGGAGCGACGTCGCGCGGGACCGCGATGTCGATGATGAAGAGCGGGCGATCGAGGCGATCGTGCAGGAGCGGCGCAAGATTTTCCCGGGTCACGATCGGTGTTGTCGCGGCGGTCGAGGAAATCAAAATGTCGACTTCGCGGCAATGGGTTTGCCAGCTTTCCATCGCGACCGGCCGCCCGCCGACGAGGGCAGCGAGCGCTTCCGCGCGTTCGATCGAGCGGTTGCTCACGCGAAGGTCGCGCACCCCTCGCTTGACCAGCGCGCGCGCGGTGCGCTCGCTCGCCTCCCCCGCGCCTAACAACAGCACCTTGCGCGTTTCGAAGTTGCCGAAAATTTGTTCTGCCAGATCGACCGCAACCGATCCGACCGACACCGCGCCGCGCGTGATCTCGGTCCGGGTGCGGACCTGTTTCGCGACCCGGAACGCACGCTGGAACAACCGATGGAGGAACGGACCCGCCGCGCCCGACTCGCGCGCCGCCGCATAGGCTTTCTTGGCCTGGCCGAGGATCTCCGTCTCGCCGATGACCATCGAGTCCAACCCCGAGGCGACCCGGAAAAGATGTTGCACGCAGTGCTGCGCTTCATGGCGATAAAACGCCTCCACTTCATCGCCCTGTGGGGTCGTCCCGGCGGCGAGCAGACAATGCGCGATCCGCTCGGTCGGGACCGCTTCGGCGGAGGCGGCATAAACTTCGACGCGATTACAGGTCGTGAGGAGGAGCGCCTCCGAGCAGCCCGCCGTCTCGCGCAGGATGCGATCGACTTCCGCGTGCCCGACGAAACGCTCGCGCGTTTCGACATTGGCGGTGTGATGGCTAAGGCCGACGCAGAAGAGATGCATCAGAGTGAGTGGGTTTGGGAAAGGAACGTGATGCCCCAGAGCAAAGTGAGCGCGGCGCTGAAGGCGACCACACAAAGCGCCGCGATGCGTCGCGGCGCGGTCGTCCCCAAATGCCGCGCGAGCAGAATGGCGGCGTAGAAAACCCAAACGCCAAACGACCACGCGACCTTGCCGTAGGGGAGCGGTTGCCCGGTGAAAAAGCCGGCCGCAATTCCGAGAGTGAGGAGGAAAAATCCGAGCCAGAGCAGTCGGGTAATCGCCGCGAAGAGATCGGTCAGCGGCGGGAAATGGTAAAACATCGAGTTCAGTTTTCTCCGTTTCAGCTGACGCTCCTGCACGAGATACATCAAGCCCGCGACGCAAGCCAGCGCGAATGCGCCGTAGGCAATGAGCGAGACGGAGGCGTGAAATTCGAGCCATGGGGTCGGAGTCCGACGCACGGCGCGATGCACGTCGATCGGCGCGAGCAGGGCGAAAGTTTGCAGGCCGAAAACAAGCGGCGCGGTGAAGGCGCCCATCAAGGAAAGCCGGTAAGCCGGCCCGATCAGCAGGTAGATGAGCGAAACCGACCAGGCCAGGAAAATGAAAACTTCAAAGAGATTCGTGAGCGGACAACGCCCGAGCTGGTGTCCGCGGAGATAGAGAAACGCAGTCTGAAAAACGAACCCGAGGCTGATCGCGAAAAAGTTGAAGCCCGCAGGGCGATAATTGCCCGCGCGAATCGCGAGCACCGTTCGCACCATGGCGAGGAAAAAGCAGAGAGTGGAGACGATCAGGAATTCGCGATCCATCGGGAGGGCGAGTCTAAAAGCGGGCGGCAGCCTTGGCAATCATCCTTCGCCGTGGACGACGGGGCCCGCTTCCTGCTTTTCCGGAAATCGTTATGAAAAGGTTGCCGCGAAATCGCCCGGGCCAGAGCCAGAGTCTCGCCCGGCCAAAAGCCAAGGCTCGGAAGATCGAAGATCATCCCGAGACGCAGGCCTTGATGCGCAACCTGGACAGAGTCTACGAACGTCTGCGCAAACGGGCGCGCGCGGAATGGTTGCGCAGCCACGCCGGCCATGACCCGAGCGACGCCTCCGTCAGCGTGCGGATCGATTGCGACAACGGCGACAGCTTCACCCTTTCCGACAAGATTCGTTAGGCAAAGCCGGCATCGGCAACGAATCCGACCGGCGCCCCAACGCGTTCGCGCGAAGACCTCCGGGGAGCACGGGCGCGCGCTCGTTCCCACGCGATTTCATCAGCCGCAAAATGCGGTATCCTCACGAATGAGCGTGCAAGTCTACGGCTGCAATCATGTCGCCATCGAAGTCGACGACATCAAGAAGGCGATCGCGTTTTACCGCGATGTTTTTAATCTCGAACAGCTCGAGAGCGGCGAGGGCGACGCGTTTTTCAAACTCGGCGAGCACCAGTTCCTCGCCATCTTCGAAGTCGAAAAATTGCAGCCCGATCGCACCCGGCACTTTGGCCTGATGGTGCGTGACGAAGAGCAGCTCGCCGAGGTGCGCGAAAAAATTACGCGCAAATACAAATTGAAACTTCTACCGAGATTCCGCTGCGACTTTCGCGATCCATGGGGAAATCGCATCCAGGTCGGCGATTTGCATGACGAATCGCTCGTCTGGCTTTTGCCTTATCGGGAAGTGCAAAAATCGGGTGTCCAATTTTCCACGAAATAATCCGGGGCGCTCTCGCGTAGAGTTTTTGACACGACTGCGGACCGGTCAAAGATTCTTCGCATGACTTCGAATCGTTCGCCGCGGCTGGCTGCTTCTCTCGCTCGTCCCTCGCTTTGGCAAATCCTTCCGATCCTCCTCTTGCTCGGTTTCTCCACCGCGCACGCCGGATTCGTCGAGACCTTCGATGGCGGGAGCGATGACGGCGACTGGCACCTGACCTCCGACACCGGGCGTCTCCTCGTGATTGAACCGGACGGCGGCAATCCCGGTCCGTACCTGCACGGCCAGGTCGATTCGGCCATCCCAACCTGGTACGTTCCGTTGGACACCGCGCCGACACATTTTATCGGCAACTACGCGGCGCACGAGGTCGGCGGGATGAGTTTCGATCTCAATATTTTTGATGGCCTCCAGGTGCCTGATCGCAATGTCACCCTCGATCTCGAGACGACTTTCGGCACCGGGGATTTCAGCAAGGGCGTCGAGGCATATTATATCGGTCCGGACATTTCGCGGCTCCCGCAAGGCTGGCATACCTACGCTTTCCCGCTCGATTCAACGTCGGCGACGATCCCGCCGGGCTGGGTGGTGCTGAAAGGCAACGGGAAAAAGGGAACCGACGCTGATTGGCAGGCGCTCATGCAGGATGTCGAAACTCTCGGAGTCGAGCTCGGAACGCCCGGATATTTTTACCCGTTCTACTTCTGGGATCTCGGGATCGATAACGTGCGCATCGCCAAACGCTACCGCGCGCCCTAACGACCGCCCCGCGTTGACGATTCCCCTCAACTCGCTAGCCTGCGGGCATGGTTGCTGACTCGCGTCGATCGCTTGCGCGCAGCGGTGCGCGATGTCCCAAATTTTCCGAAACACGGGATCGTTTTCAAGGACATCACGCCCATCCTGGTGGATGCGACGCTCTTTCGCGAGTCGATCGAATGTTTCCTGGAAAGATGCCGCTCGTTAGCGGTCGACAAGGTCGTCGGGATCGATGCCCGCGGCTTTCTTTTCGGATCGGCTGTCGCTTACGCACTCGAGGTGGGCTTCGTGCCCATCCGCAAAAAGGGCAAGCTGCCGTTCAAAACCGAGAGCGCCGCGTATTCGCTCGAGTACGGCGACGCGGAAATGGAAATGCACGTCGACAGCATCGAGCCCGGCGAAAAAATCGTACTGATCGACGATCTGCTCGCGACCGGTGGAACCTCCTCGGCCGCGGCCGCACTCATTCGCAAAGCGGGCGGCGATTTACTCGAGGCGCAGTTTTTGATCGAGCTGGAATTTCTCGACGGCCGCCCCAAGCTCGAGCCGACCCCGGTGGTCTCGTTCCTGAAATACTGACGCGGCTTCAGATATCTCAGCGCTGCGCCTTCTCGTAGTCCGCGCTTTGTCTCTCTTTCGCGTTTTGCACCGAAAGCTCCCAGCGATAGCCGTCGAGATCGTGAAACCAGATTCCCATGTGTTTTGAGCCGGGCGCTTCCGGCCCGATCTCGTCGCCGGGATCTTCCAGCTTGACCTTATGTTTCTTCAGATGAGCCAGCGCCTTCCGCAGCGCGTTCATATTCGTTAGGTGAAACGACATGTGACCGAAGGTTTTCGGCCGTGGTTTCCCTTTGTGCAGCGCGATGGTGACGTTCCGGTTGCCGATCGCGACTCCGCCATCAAACTCAAACTGCGTCTTCAAACCGAGCGCGCGCTCGAACCATTTCGCGCTCTTCTTTGGATGGCGCACGGAGAGTCCAAAATGCCCGACCTGGCCGACGGTAAATGGAACTTTCATGAGGCAACGTTACCCTTCGAAGCCAACTTCAGCCAGCGCCTCCCGCTCGGACTCGAGTTTAATGGCAGGTGCACCCCGCGCCGCATCCGCCCTCGCCGCCCGCCACGACCTCGACCCGAATCTCCTGGAGCGCGAGTTGATCGTGAATCATCGCGAGCAAATCGAGCGCGCGTCCGTCCGGCACAGTCGCGCAACGCAACTCGATCCGCGCTTTTTTCCCGGCTAACTCCGGATGCGAATCGGCCAATTCGCCATCGAGCAGAAAAGAAACGTAAGCGTTGAATTTTTCCTGAAGCTGGAAAAGCTGCAGCTCGCTCCCGTCCCACGGGCGCTCCTCAAACATGGCGAGAACGACTTCGTCGCTCTTCGTGTCGTGCGCGAAGAAATCGATCACGCCGGCCTGGGCCACACCACTGGGAGTTGCGGGTTCGTTCGCCATCGGAGCGCAAGCTTCCAGCTTGCCATCGCCCGCGCAAGCCGGAAGCTCGGCCCATGAGAGTCGCCTGCCTCTTTCTCCTGCTCGAAGCTGGCCTAACGAGTGCCATGGCTCAGTTCGCCCCGGCCTTCGTCCAGAACAACAGTTACTGGAACGACGGCAAAGCCGAGTTCGACATCTACGACGCGCAGCTAGTCCGGGAAGGCGCGCCGCGCGCGACCGAAGTCATTCACATCCTGGTGCGCGAGCCGTTCGACTTGAAGCAACTGGTCAAACCCGATTCGTGGGCGCATCGCGGAGTGATTCAAGTGCTGAAGTTAAACCAGATCCTGCACGCCCCGACCGGCCTTTATCTCGTGCAACAAATGCATTCCAACTTCTGGCGAGCCGACAACGCGCGCCTCGCGAAATTTTCCCTAACGAGCAACGACAGTTGCGGCAACAGCTTCAAGGAAGGGCGACGGAGCGGCGAGCAATTCGCCTACCAATGGCACACCTACTGGGATGGAATGGCCGACGGCAGCGAGCAGGTCACGCTTCCGCCTGACGGATTTTTTTATGACGAGCTTCCCCTGCGGGTACGCACGATTGATTTCTCGAAACCGAACGGCGGCTTCGAGATTCAGCTCGCTCCCACCATCATCAGCTCGAAGAAAACCGCGCTCATCTGGAAGCCAGCGCAGGTGAGTTACGAGACCGGCGCAAAGTTCATCAAGGTCACCGTGCAACATGCTGGCGGGAAGGACGAGTTCGTCCTCGATCGTGATTTCCCTCACCTTCTCCGCGAATGGACCGCCGCGGACGGCAACCACCTGAAATTGAAACGAAGCCTGAAGGTCGCGTATTGGAAATACGGTCAACCCGGCGACCGCGAACGCGCCCTGGCCGATCCGATGCTGCAGCATTCGGACTAACGAAAAGCGAAGCACACGGACTTCCGGGGAGGACGGGGTGTTACCCCGTCGTTCGGCGGAGTCTCCGCCGAACGACGCAGCGCAATGCGATACGCGAAGATAACCTCACAGATTGCGCTACGCGCAAAGGGCCTTGGGCGAAACTCGCGCCGAGCGCGACGGGGTGACACCCCGTCCTCCCCCGGAGCGGAAGAAGACCCGCGAAACAAATTGAATCGCGCGCGCGACCTCCGTTAACTATTCCGCATGGCGAAACGCGTTCTCAAGAAAGGCCTCACCCTTCTCGGCAAGAGTGAGACCAAAGTACCGACCTCGCCTTCGGCAAGAACGCTCGAAACTTTCGCCAATCCCGCGACGCGCCCTTATTGGATTCGCTTTCACGCGGCCGACTTTACCTCGCTCTGTCCCATCACCGGCCAGGCCGATTTCGCTCGCCTAACGATCGACTACCAACCGCGCAAGCGCTGTCTCGAGACCAAGTCGCTCAAGTTTTACCTCGCCTCCTACCGCAACGAACGCGCCTTCAACGAAAACGTCACCAATCACATTCTCGACGATCTCGTTAGGGCCTGCGCCCCGCGCCAGATGATCATCAAAGCCGAGTTCGCCGCGCGCGGCGGGATCGCCCTCACCGTCACGGCCACGTTCCCCGACCCGGAATGAAGCGAGCCGTCGTGCTCCTGAGCGGCGGGCTCGATTCCGCCACCACCCTCGCCATTTGTCGCGCGGAGAACTTCGCCGCGCACGCCATCTCCTTTCGCTACGGGCAACGGCATTCCCAGGAATTGGCGGCCGCGGAGAGGGTCGCGCGTTCGTTAGGCGCGGCCGAGCATCGCATCGCCGAGATCGATCTCCGCCTCTTCGGCGGGTCCTCCCTGACCGATGAAATCGCAGTCCCGAAAGGCCGTTCCGAAGCCGAAATGACAAGCGGAATCCCGAGCACCTACGTGCCAGCGCGCAATACGATCTTCCTTTCCTACGCTCTCGCCTACGCCGAGACGATCGGCGCGACCGACATCTTCCTGGGCGTGAACGCGGTCGACTACAGCGGTTATCCCGATTGCCGGCCGGAGTTCATTCTCGCTTTCGAGCAATTGGCCAATCTCGCCACCCGCGCCGGCGCGGAAGGAACGCACTTTCAGATTCACGCGCCGCTCATCGAGCTGTCGAAGGAGGAAATCATCCGACGCGGCATTTCGTTAGGCGTGGATTACTCGCTCACCCTCAGTTGCTACGATCCGACCGCCGCGGGGCTGGCCTGCGGGAAGTGCGATTCCTGTCAGCTGCGCTTAAAAGGTTTTCGCGCAGCCGGGATCGAGGACCCGATCGGATACGCACCATGAATCTGCGCGACAGGCTGGGAGTGTTTGTTCTCACAAAACAGGAGCAACGCACCATCGCTTTCGTCGTCTTGATGCTCGTGCTCGGTCTGCTCACGAAACATTATCGCGCCACACATCCGCCGGCGAATTCTCCCGCTCTTGAGAGCCATCAGACGATTCAGAAACCCGCGCCCTAGAAAGAAACGCGCACATGGTCTCTCCGAAGGGTGTCACCCCGTCGTTCGGCGGAGTCTCCGCCGAACCATCGCAGCGCGATGCCAATGGAAAGATAACTTCGAGGGTTGCGCTGCAGGCAAAGGGCCTTGGGCGAGGGCTCGCCCAAGTGCGACGGGCTACCAGCCCGTCCTCCCCGGATTCCAAAAGCCAACGCTCGGTTATTCCTTCGAGCCCAGCCCCGGAATGCGCCCGTAGCCGACAAAGCGCGGATGCCGGCCGGAGCTGGTCGCTTTTTTCGACGCGGTCTTGAAATCGAAAACGCTCACGCCGGACATTCGCTTGCCTTCAAAAGTGCGCCCGTCGCTCGCGCCGAGCATGACCGGCTTCCCGGTTTCTTTGTTTTCCCCGAGGTAAATCATCGTGTGCGTGACCGGCGGATCCTTCTCCACGTCGTAGGTGCCGGTCCAGAAAAGCAGGTCGCCCGGCTTCAGCTCGTTGAACTCGAAGGAATCGAGATCGCGGCTCAGGACGGCGCGAAAATTTCCCGATTTGCGCACCCAGACGTATTGCCCGCTCGCGTCGCGCGGCACGTCTTTCACGCCGTTCTCGCGCAGGACGTAATAGATGAAACCGGAGCAATCCATTCCGCCGTTTTCCGGATCGGCCGAGCCGTAGGTGTATTTCAAATCCTGATTCGTTAGGGCGAGTCCTACCTCGAGCAACTTGCGGATCTCCGGTGGGTTCTCGTCGTAATCTTTGATCTCGTTAGGCGAGATCGTGGCTACGATGGATTTATTCTCTTCCGGCGAAGCGCTCGCGCCTGGCTCGGGCGATGGAGTTGCTGCCGGTGAAGCACTCTCCTCGGGCGAAGCGGAGGGGGTGGTGATTGCGAAGGGGATTCTTCGGGCGTTGCAGTCGGAGATTCTTCCGGAGTCGGAGAGGCCTTCTTTTTCTTCTTCGGTTTCGGCGTAGCGCTCTCTTCCGGCGAAGGAGAACTCTTCGACTTGGACGAGGACGATTTGTGATGCTTTTTCGGAGTGGGGCTCGGACTCGGTGTCGGGGTGCTTTTCTTTTTGTGGCTGCTGTGCGTTCGATGCCGCGCCGGGGTCGGCGACGGGGTCGGCGTTGCGAAAGCTTTCTTGAGCGAGTCGCCGATCTTTTCGCCTAACGACTTCTCCTCCGCCCGGGCCGCGCCTGCCAGAGGGAGCAGGAGCAGAATTAGGAGCAGGAGCGGGAATCGCTGACGCACAAAAGTCAGGAAGCGATTTCCTGCAGGATCGCCTTGTTCATCTTGATCCCGGCCTCCAGATTTTCGATCGGAAAGTTTTCGTTAGGCGAATGCGCCCGGCAATCCGGCAGCGCGAGCCCGAGGAGCAACGTTTCCACCCCGAGAATGTCGCGGAATTGCGAGACGATCGGGATGCTTCCGCCTTCGCGGATGAGCGCGACGCTCTTGCCGAACGCCTGCTGCAGCGCTTTCTGCGCCGCCTCGCCGAAAGCGGAATGCGGATCGGTCAGATACCACGGGCCGCTGTGGCCGTCGGTGATTTCCATCGTCACGCCCGGCGGCAAATGCTTTTCCAAATGCTTGTGCGCCAGCTGGAGGATTTTCGCGCCATCCTGATTCGGCACCATCCGAAAAGTCAGCTTCGCCATCGCGTGGCTCGCGATAACTGTTTTCGTCCCCTTGCCCTGATAGCCGCCGCCGATGCCGTTGATCTCCGCCGTCGGTCGCGCCCAAAGGCGCTCCAGCGTGCTGTAGCCTTCCTCTCCGAAAATTTCCGGCGCGCCCGTTTCCGCGAGGATCTCCTTGTCGCCGTCGACCGGCAATTTCTTCCACGCTTCGCGCTCCCAATCTTCCAGCGGTTTCACGTCGTCGTAAAAACCTTCGATCGCGACCCGGCCGTCATTGTCGTGCAGGGTGGCGAGCAGCCGGGCGAGCGCCGTCACCGGATTCGCGACCGCGCCGCCAAAAACGCCGGAGTGCAAATCCATTTTCGGACCGGTGATTTCGATCTCGAGCGCCGTCACCCCGCGCAATCCGTAGCTCAAGGTCGGCACGCCGCGCGCGATCATGCCGGTATCGGAGACGACCGCGACATCACAGCCTAACGAGTCCTTATTTTCCTCGAGAAATTTCGGCAGGTTGTTGCTCCCGATTTCTTCTTCGCCTTCGATGATGAGGTGGAGATTGACCGGCAGGTCGCCGCTCTCCGCGATCGTTTCCTCGATCCCGAGAATGTGCGCGAGGACCTGGCCCTTATTATCGGTCGCGCCGCGGGCGAAAACGTAGCCGTTCTTCAGCACCGGATCGAAGGGCGGCGAATCCCAGAGGTCGAGCGGGTCGGGCGGCTGCACATCGTAATGGCCGTAAATCATGACTGTCTTGCGCCCCGCTTTGTGCTCGTTTCTCGCCCAGACGATGGGATGACCAGAGGTCGATACGAGCTGAGTCGTTAGGCCAATCTTGTTCAGCTTTTCGACCAGCCAATGCGCGCATTCTCCGAGTTTTTCCGCGTAGGCGGGATCGGTCGAGATGCTCGGGAAGCGGAGAAAGGTGAAATAATCTTCGAGATGTGAGTCGCGCATGCGGGGACGTTAGTGCGCGCGCGCTAGGTTGTCATCCCGGGCGAATGCAAACGGATGTTAACCGCAGAGGACGCAGAGAACGCAGAGGGAAGAAAGAATTCCGAACCGTTTCATCTGCTTCCCTCTGCGCTCTCTGCGCTCTCTGCGGTTAACTTCTGTTTTCCGAGATGCTATTCTCCGCCATGAACATCCCGTCGCGCGCGCTTCTCATTTTCCTCGCGGTGTCGTTAGGCGCTAATGGAGCCAACGCGCAAATCGATCGCATCACCGGCAAAACGTGGGCGACGCGTTCGCCGGTCCTGGCACGGCACGGAATGGTTTGCACGAGCGTGCCGGCGGCGACGCAGGTCGGGCTCGATATTTTGAAACGCGGCGGAAGCGCGGTCGACGCCGCGATCGCGGCCAACGCCACCCTCGGCCTGATGGAGCCGGTCTCGAACGGAATCGGGGGCGATCTTTTCGCGATCGTTTACAGCGCAAAGGAGCACAAACTTTACGGCCTGAACGGGAGCGGCCGCTCGCCGCGCGGACTCAGCTACGAGCAGATGAAGAGCGAGTTGGCGAAGCAGCACGAAGAGTTTATTCCGCCGACCGGGATGTTGCCGATCAGCGTCCCCGGCTGTGTCGATGCCTGGGCGGAGCTGCAGAAGAAATTTGGCAAACTCTCGTTAGGCGATGATCTCGCCCCGGCGATTCATTACGCGGAAGAAGGCTTCCCGGTCACGCAACTGATTTCCTTTTATTGGGAACGCAGCGTGCCGATTTACAAAGGATTGCCGGGAGCGTTTCTCGAGACCTACACGCACGATGGCAAAGCGCCTAACGAGGGCGACATTTTCAAAAATCCCGCGCTCGCTCACACTTTGAGTCTCATCGCCGAGCAGGGCCGCGACGCTTACTACAAAGGCGAGATCGCGGACAAGATCGACGCCTTCATGCAGGCGAATGGCGGCTACCTGCGCAAGGTCGATTTCGAGCAGCATCATTCGCAATGGGTCGATCCGGTCTCGACTAACTATCGCGGCTACGACGTCTTCGAGTTACCGCCTAACGGGCAAGGGATCGCCACCCTCGAGATGCTGAACATTCTCGAAGGCTACGACCTGAAAAAGTGGGGCTTCGATTCCCCCGAAACGCTCCACGCGATGGTCGAAGCGAAGAAACTCGCCTTCGCCGATCGCGCCAAATATTACGCCGACCCGGATTTTGCGAAGATCCCGCTCGCTGGATTGATCTCGAAAAGTTACGGCGCGAAACGGCGCAAGCTGATCGACCCGGAGCACGCCGCGAAAAGTGTCGACCCGGGCAATCCATCGTTAGGCGAGAGCGACACGATCTACCTGTGCACCGCCGACGATGAAGGCAACATGGTCAGCCTGATCCAAAGCAATTTCCGTGGGATGGGCAGCGGGATCGTCGTGCCCGGGCTCGGCTTCATGTTTCAGGATCGCGGCCAGCTTTTCTCAATGGAACCGGGGCACGCGAATGTCTACGCGCCGGGGAAACGCCCTTTCCACACCATCATTCCGGGGTTCGTGATGAAGGAGAAGAAACCGTGGCTCGCCTTCGGCGTGATGGGCGGCGACATGCAACCGCAAGGCCACGTCGAAGTGCTCACGAACATGATCGATTTCGGAATGGGCCTGCAGGAAGCGGGCGATGCGTCGCGCTGGCAGCACGAAGGCGATAACGAACCAACCGGCGAAAAGATGACGCCGAGCGGCGGTTACGTCGAAGTGGAGAGCGGCGTGCCCTACGCGACCGTGCGCGCGTTGAAGATGAAAGGTCACGACGTGCGTTACGACGTCGGCGGGTATGGCGGTTATCAGGCGATCAAGGTCGAGATGCACGATGGCGAGCGCGTCTACGTTGGCGCGAGTGAGAGCCGCAAGGACGGGCAGGCCGCGGGTTACTAGCGGGCGCGTAGCGCGAAGCAATTCCTTCTTGTCATCCTGAGCGAAGCGAAGGACCTCACAGGCGTCCCCCGCGGCGCATTTGGAATTGACGTCGCACAACGCTTGCGAGGTCCTTCGCCGCGCTTCGCCGACTCAGGATGACAGTTTTTTCGAGAGTCACGCCTAACAATAAGCCCCGACCCGCTTCTCCACTCCATCGTTAGGCGCGCACGCTCTTTCGGCTTGTCTCGCCGTGCACCTTCCCGCACGGTGCGCGCGTGGCGGATTTGCCGGCTCAATCGAAACGCGTCGACGCACAACTCCTCCGCGCCATCGGCGTCCTCGGGCTGACCGCGAACATCGTCAACACCACCGTCGGCGCCAGCATCTTCAAGTTGCCCGCAGACATGTCGAAACAGCTCGGCGCGGCCGCCCCGCTCGCCTTCGTCGTTTGCGCAATCGCGATGGCGCTCTTCGTCACCAGCTTCGCGCTCGCCGGCAGTCGCGTCGCGCTCACCGGCGGACTTTACGCTTATGCCGAGATCGCCTTCGGCAAATACGTCGGATTTATCACCGGGCTTTTTTATTACACGACGGCCGTCCTCAGCGTCGCCGCGGTCGTTAACTTTTTCGCCGGCACGGTGGTCGCGCTCATCCCGGCGCTCGCGGGAACGTGGGGGCATTTCGCCATTCTCCTGCTTATCTACGGCGGACTCGCTGCGATCAACGTCCGCGGCGTGCGCGAAGGGACAGGCGCGGTCGGCGTCGTCACCGTCGCGAAATTGATCCCACTCCTCATTCTCGTCGGGGTCGGAATCTTTTTCGTTCACCCGGCCAATCTGGCCTGGCCCGGTTGGCCCGGAACCGACACGCTCGGCAAATCCGTTTTGCTTTTGCTCTTCGCGTTTTTTGGAATTGAGGTCGCGCTTATCCCGAGCGGCGAAGTGAAAAATCCGGCGCGGACCGTGCCGCGGGCGATCTACCTCGCGCTCACCATCACGACCGTGCTTTACCTGCTCATCCAATTCGTCGCGCAGGGTTCGTTAGGCCCGCGCCTCGCGGAGGACACGAACGCGCCCCTCGCCGCGGCCGCGGCCACTTTTCTCGGGCACAGCGGGCGGTTGCTCTTGTTAGGCGCGGCCACCATCTCCTCGTTCGGTTTCATCGCGAGCGACATCCTGAGTTCGCCCCGGATTCTTTTCGCGCTCGGTCGCGACGGGATTCTGCCGCGCAGCCTCACCCATGTGCATCCGCGTTTCCGCACCCCGGATGTCGCGATCATCGTTTACGCGCTGCTCGCGTTTCTGTTTTCGCTCTGCTCTACATTCGAAGTCACTGGCCGTGATGGCGAACGTGGCCGCTCTCTTACTTTACCTCGTCTGTTGTGCGGCGGCTTTCGTCCTGATGCGCCGCGAACGTCCGGACTGAGGCGGCGCCTTTCAGTTTCCCGGGCGAGCGCGATCGTCCCGATTATCTCGATCGTAGCTCATCATCTGGATTTTGTCCCAGGCGACCCAGAACGAGTTCAAAATAGCTGGTTCGGTTTTCGTCGGCGGGACCCTTTTCTATCTTAGTGATGACGGCGCTGCCGGAAGCGGAAGGATTAATCGCGCCACCCCATATTTTGTGGCGCCGGGCGGCGCTCGCGCCCGTATTTGGTATTATTTTGCTTGTCGATCGACCGGTAGAGTGCGGTTAATCCTCAGGCACCCGCCACGCATCATGCACCTCCAATCGCTCGAGCTTTTCGGCTTCAAATCCTTTGCCGACAAAACCGTTTTCAACTTCCACGAGGGCGTGACCGCGATCGTCGGGCCAAACGGCTGCGGAAAATCCAATGTGCTCGACGCCGTCCGCTGGGTTCTCGGCGAGCAATCCGCCAAGGCGCTCCGCGGCGGCGAGATGGCCGACGTCATTTTCAACGGCACCGACAATCGCAAACCGGTCGGCTACGCGGAAGTCTCCCTAACGTTCAGCGATTGCGCGAGCGAACTGGGCGTGGACTGGCACGAGGTGCGCGTTTCGCGGCGCGTTTTTCGTGATGGAAATTCGGAATACCTGCTCAACAAAACCGTCTGCCGGCTGAAAGACATCCAGGCGCTTTTCGCCGACACCGGCGTCGGCCGCAGCGCCTACTCGATCATGGAACAGGGCCGGATCGATCAGATCCTCAGCTCGCGTCCGGAAGATCGGCGCGCGGTTTTCGAAGAAGCCGCCGGGATTACAAAATACAAGGGCCAGAAGCGCGAAGCGCTGCGCAAGCTCGAAGCGACCGAGGCGAATCTGTTGCGCCTCGGCGACATCATCAAAGAAGTGAAACGCCAGATCGGCTCGCTCCAGCGGCAGGCCGGAAAAGCGAGAAGATATCAGGCTTTGCTGGCCGACCTGCAGGTCCTCGACACCCATCACGCGCACGATCAACTGCAGTCGTTAGGCGCGGAGCTGGAGACTTCGCGCGCCGCAACGGAGCGCTTCGACGAGGAGCAGCACGCGACCGAGCGCGCAATCGAAGAGCAGGAAAATGCGGTCGCCAGGCAGCGCGAAAAACTGGACGAAGTCGACGCCCGAATCAATGAGGCGCGCACCGAAGTGCAGCGACTGCAAAACCAGATCGCCGCCCATCGCAGCCGGATCGATTTCAATCGCGAACGCTCGGAAGAATTGAGCGCGTTGATTGAGCGTTACGAGGGCGACATTGCCGCGGCCGAAACAAAGCTGGCGCAGCAGGAAAGCGAGATTCACGACACCGACGCGCTCCTCCAGGAAACCGAGCGTTTGCTCGAGACCAAAAAAACCGAACTGGCGCAGGCGAACGAGCGCGCGGGCGACGTTCGGCGCGAGCGCGAGACTCAGGATCAGGCATTGCAGGCGCTCGAGCTCTCGATTTCCAAAGCGGAAAATCGGATCGCCGATCTGGAGGAAGAAATTTCCGGGACGATGTCCCGTCAGGCTGCGACCACGCCGCGGTTGGCGGAGTTGGAGGCGTCGTTAGGCAAAGCGACGGCGGCGCGCGATCAAGTCACGACGCTTCTCGAAGCGAAGCGCGCCGCGGCGGCCGAGCAACAAGAGGCGCTCCAGGATTGGACGGCGAAAATCCCGTCCACCGAGGAAGCTGTCGCGCGTGAGCAGCAGGCTTTGCGCGAGGCGGAGAGCGCGCTGCTGGCGGGCGAGCACGCCGTCACGGAGCGGAAATCGCGCCTTGATATTTTGCAGCAGCTCAATGCCGAAGGCGAAGGTCTCGCGCAAGGCTCGCAGGCGCTGCTCAAGGGACTGGGCGATCCCGATCGCATCCTGCCCGGGCTGACCGGCGCGCTCGCTTCGCTCATTGAGGTGGAGGAAGAATTTATCCCTGCGATCGAAGCGTCGCTCGGCCGCAACCTGCACGCGATCGTCCTGCGCGACGAAGCGCTCGCGCGGGAAATCATCTCGAAACTAACCGATGAAAAACTTGGACAGACCGCCCTCATCGCGCCCGAGTTGCTCGCCTCGCCGCCTTCCGCAGATGCGACTCTGCCAGAGGGCGCGATCGCCTGGGCGCGCGACAAGGTGCACGCGCCCGCGGAACTGCAATCACTCGTTAGGCATTTGTTAGGCGGAGTCGTTCTGGTGCACGATCTCGGCCAGGCGCAGGAGTTGAAGAAACAGGCATCCGGCCTCGCTTTCGCCACGCTGCGCGGCGAGCTGATTTCGACCCAGGGCGTGATCTACGGCGGACGGGTTGGCGAAGAAAACAGCTCGCTCTTCGCCCGCAAAGCGCAGATCGCCGCCCTCGCCACGGAGCATCGCAACCTGCTCGACGCGCAGGAGAATTTGCGCAGCCGCCGCGAGGAAACGGAGCAGGCCCTGGCCCGCGCCACCGAACAATTGGAGGAGATTCGCGCCCGGCAGGCGGCGGCGCGAAGTGAACATTCTGCCACCGCGCTCGAAGTGAGCGCGCTCGAACGCGAGCTGCACGAAGCCAACCGCGAGGCCGACGCGATCGCGTGGGAAAAGGCGACTCTCGATCAACAGCTCACCGCCTCGGCTGGGCGGGTTGCGCAACTCGAGAGTGAAAGCTCCGAACTGCGGGACACCCTCGCGGAAGAAGAGGCGCGGCGTGCGAGCGCGCAGGCGGCGGCCGAAGCCGCCCGTTCCCGCGACGCCGAACTGGCGGAAGAACTCAACAACCTCCGCTTGGCCGTCGCGACCGAGCGGCAGCGTCATGAAGGCCTGCGCACCCAGCGCCAGCCGATGACCACGCGTCAGGCCGAGCTGGCGGAGTTGATCGCGACCCGCCGGGCCGACGTTGTCGCCTACCAAACGCGCCGCGAACAGCAGGCGCTCGAGACCAGCGCGACCGAAGAAGCGATCGAATCGGAGAACACAGAATTGTCCGTGGCCGAGGCGACGGTGGTGGAAATCACGAGAACGCGCGCGGTTCGTCTCGCCGAGGTGAACACGCTCGAAGCCGATCTGCGTGGGCGCCGCAAAGCGCTGAGCGATCTGCACGATGCCCGCGGCAAGGAGGAAGTGCGCCAGACGCAAGTGCAGCTAAAAATCGAGAACCTTTCCGAGCATGTGATGCGGCGTTATCAGGTCGATCTGGGCGAGTTTGCTCCGGATCGTTATGCCTTCACCAAAACTTTCCGCGCACAGATCAAGCAACGCGGGAAAGCGGAAGAGGAAGAAGCGGTCGATGAAACGCAGCTTCGCGAAATCATCGACCAGCTCACCCGCCAGCTCGACGCGATGGGCCCGGTGAACCTCGACGCCGTGCACGAATACGACGAGCTGGAAGAGCGGCACACTTTCCTCGAAACCCAAAACGCCGACCTAACGAACTCGCGCCGCGAGCTGCTCGACGTCATTGCTCGGATCAACCAGACGACCGAGAAACTTTTCGCCGAAACCTTCGCCCAGGTCCGGATCAATTTTCGGGAAATGTTCGCCGAGCTTTTCGCCGGCGGCCGGGCCGATCTCACGCTGCTCGATGAAGCCGACGCGCTCAACAGCGGGATCGACATCATCGCCAAGCCGCCCGGCAAACAATTGCAAAGCGTCTCGCTCCTCTCCGGCGGCGAGCGCACGATGACGGCCGTCGCGCTTCTCTTCGCCATCTACATGGTGCGGCCCAGCCCGTTCTGCATTCTCGACGAAATGGATGCGCCGCTCGACGAATCGAACATCAATCGCTTCATCAAAGTGCTCGAGCGTTTCGTCGCGCAGAGCCAGTTCATTATCATCACGCACAACAAGCGGACGATCGCGAAAGCAGACATTCTCTACGGGGTGACGATGGAGGAACGCGGGATCAGCAAGCTCGTCGGGGTGCGCCTGAGCGCGGCGCAGTCGGAAGCGACGCCGCTCCCCGCGCCGGAGGAAGCGGTCGTGCAACAAAGCCCGCTCCAGCTCGATGACGCCGTGCCGGAGAACGTCGCCGCGACTCGTTAGGCCTCCTTCCCCCAATCGGCCGCGAGCTGCTTCCGGGGAGCACGGGCTGCCAGCCCGTTGGTCGGCGGAGTCTCCGCCGACGAACTTTCGGAGCGGTGACATGATCTAGCGCGGGCGGATGTTCCGGCGCTCACGGCTCTTTGCTTGAATCGTTCACTTTCGGGGTCCGCGGGGGTAGCGCGGTTCCAGAAAAGGGCCAGACGCACCACCTATTCGGACAGTCTTACACCATGTCGTCGTTCGTGCCGTTCCAGAGAATGGCCGAATGCAAAACTCATATCAAACGGTTTTCCACCATGTCACCGCTCCGAAAGTTTCGCGAAGGCTGCCAGCCCGTGCTCCCCGGAAATCCCGCCGGCCGCACGAGCAACTAGACGACCGGCACTCACGCCTAACGAAAGTGCAACCAAACCAATGCTGCGTAGGTTCCCCACCCGAACGATGAAACGATTCTTCTTTGCTTTTCTTTTGCTCGCCGCCATTTCGCAGTCGCAAGCCTACGGTCCGGAAGGCCATCAGACGATTGGCGCGATCGCCGACAAACTGCTCGCGAACACTCCGACCGGCGCCAAAGTTTCCGCGCTGCTCGACGGCTATACTTTGCGCGAAGTCTCCATCATTCCGGACACGATCAAGCAGTGGGACAAGGAGGGAGTCGATGACCCCAAAGTGCAGCGTTACTTTTCCTCCCACCCGCAGATCGCCGAGCAGCTCCGCGCTTTTTGGAAGGCCAACCCGCCGACCGACGACCAGAAATCGCCCGTGCCTAACCATCATTGGTTTCACTACACCGACGTGCCGCTAGCGGATCCGGCGGAGAAATATGGCGACGGCAAAGTGGGTCGGTCGCAGTGGGATATTGTGCACATGATGCGCTACTGCATCGGGGTTTTGAAAGGCGACGTGCCGGAGAACAATCCGCGCGCGATCACGAAGCCGATCGCGGTGATTCTGCTCGCGCACTTCGTCGGCGACATCCACCAGCCGCTTCACGTCGGCGCGGAATATTTCGATGCCCAGGGCAAGCCGGCCAATCCCGACCAACCGGGCGAGACCTTCCCGGACGAAGGCGGCAATTCGCTTCACCTCGAACTTTACGGCCCGCCTCCGCCTAACGGCTCCGCGCATCCCAAGCTTCACGGTTTCTGGGACAGCGACGCGGTCTTTGCGAATTTGCCCCAACTCCCGAAGGAGATGCCGAAAGAAGAGCGCCGGCAAAAGATGGACGCAGCCGAAGCCGCGCTCGCCGCGCGCCTCGCCGCGGAAGAGCCCAAGCATTGGCAATTGCCGCCGGGGTTGCCGCTGGAGAGCTATCCCGAAGCGTGGGCCAACGAAATCCTGCCGCTCGCCCGGGCTGCGCACGACCGGCTGCGCTTCGATAAGGTGCAGCCGAAACTGGATCACGAAACCATGGTGGCGGACGGCAACGCGCTGGAGCGCGCCATGCCCGACCGCCTTTCCTATCGCCAATGGTCGGGCCAGATGGTGTTGAACGAGATGCACCTGGCCGGCTGGCGCCTGGCGGATTTGCTCAAACGCGCGCTCAACGCGCCCGATGCGGCCGCCGTTTCGGCCCCGCCGACGGAGAGCGCGACACCGCCCATTGTCATCCACGATGACGTTCCGAGCGCTTCGCCTAACGAGTCGGTCGCAGCTCCGCCGCCGCCGCGCTAGTCGTGCGCATTTTCTCCACGGGACGACGAGGCGCGGTTCTGTAGACGCTTCGCTCTGCGAAGCGCGAGGGTGACGCTGCCCGGGCGAAACGGGCCCAGACTCGCGCCTCCCAGAGGGAGGCGTCTACAGGCCCCGGCACACCCGCCTAACGAATCTTTCCGCCTAGTGAAGAATGGCCGGCCGCGTCCCGGCGTCGCCGGCGGGGAGATTGGCCGCTTTCCAATCCATCGCCATCCGAATCCGCGCCCGGCCGCTCGGGTGATCGAAAAAGATGAATTCCTCGAGCGGGCCGGGATTGAGTTTGCGATAGGAGCCGAGCTTGAGCGCGGTCTTCGCAAAACCGTCGGCTTCGCGCGCGGTGTTGATGCCGAACGCATCGGCCTCGCGTTCGGTCACTCGCACCGCCGTGTTGGAAAGGGGCGTGATGAGAAAAAAGTAAGTCGCGAAAATTAGCCCGAGCAGCGGAAATCCCGCCGGATCGGCAATGCCGCGCACGCCCCAGCGTTCACCCCAACGGCGCACACAGCGATCGAAAGCGAAGTTCAAAATGGCGAAGCCGACAAAGATAAAGAGCCCGAAATAAAGGACGAGCTTGAGAGAATGATTAAGCACGTAATGCCCCATCTCGTGGGCCATGACCGCGCGGATCTCGGGCAGGGTGCATTGCTTGAGCAGGTTGTCGTTCAAAGCGATCCGGGCCGTGCCGAAAATGCCGGCCACATTCGCGCTTACCCGATTGCTTTGTCGGGAAGCGTCGACCTCGAAAACCTGGTGCACCGGAATTTGGTTGGCCCGCGCCATGGCCAGGATCGGCTCGCTGATCTTCGGATCGGT
Source organism: uncultured Verrucomicrobiae bacterium (assembly GCA_963792775.1). Lineage (GTDB taxonomy): Bacteria > Verrucomicrobiota > Verrucomicrobiia > Chthoniobacterales > UBA10450 > Palsa-1392. Next base: position 57,346 of record CAWBXU010000002.1, read on the forward strand.
CAGCGGCTTGTAGGTGTTAAAGAGCGGCTCGATGAAGATCGGAGCGATCAGCATCGAAAGAACGAGAAAGATCACACCCACCCCGGTGCCCCAGAGCCACCAGGTGCGCGGGGCGCGCCGAAAAACCGCATAAAGCACGATCGTTAGGATAGCCGTGCCGACGAGCGCAACGCCGAGTCCGATGAGTTGCTCGCCGAACCACGGACCAAAGCTCTGCGTGGCCAACCCGTAGGCGTGCTCGCGGAAATAGCCCTCGTAGACCGACAGCGGGAAAGAGAGAACCGCCACGATCACGACATAGGGAACCATGTAGAGGACAACCTGCATGGCCTTGAAACGGGTCTTCCGCTCCGCGAAATCGCGCAGCCGCGCGGAGAATCGGCTCGCCAAGAGAAAAATGGCGATGGCCGCACTGAGGAGATAATCCCAGAGGATCAACCAGTAGCCGCCCTCGAAATAGGCATCGGATTTTTCCCGCTTGTCCGCTGGGACCGAGTCGAGCCAGGCCTTGGTCGCGGCCGCTGGATCGAACGTTTCCGTTGATGCCGCCGGAGTCGTTAGGCTGGCGGGCGGCGGCTGCGCAGGCGTGGTCGCGGGAGAGCCGAACAACGAAATAGCCGTGAGCAGGAGCAAAGCGAAGCGTGTTCTCATCCGCGACCCATAAAGAAAGCGGGCGAAAAACGGAAGTCTCTTCTCGCCCGCTCGACGAGCGCGGATCGGGCGCTTATCCTGAAAATCATGAATCGCCTCGGCAAAATTCTCCCGCTCATCCTTTTCTTCTGCGCGCTCCTGCCAACGCCCGGGCCGGCCCAGACTCCGCCACCGGAATCGGCTGTTTACGGGGCCTATCCGGTAAATTACCAGGACATCGTGACGGCCTGGTTGGCTACTGCGCTGGTCGATCCGAAGAGCGTAAAAGTGAAATGGCTGGCCGATCCCAAGCCGGGCACGCTCACGGTCAAGGACCAAAAGGTCGCCGGTTACCTGGTCGATTTCTCGGTCAACGCACGCAACGTTTTCGGCACCTTTACCGGCCCGCAGAAGCACACCGCCCTGATTCGGGACGGCAAAGTGGTCACGGCCACAGGCTTCGTTTATCGTTAGGCGGAGCAGACCGGCTGAGCTGGAGCGGTCCATCGGTCACGGCGGCGCGCGGATCGAAGAAAAGCGTCGTCTGTCGTGTCGGCTCCGATCCCGTCGTCATCGTCAGGGTAAAAATCGGCGAGCCGGCTTTTCCGCTGACGATCGCTTTTTCCAGATGCGGCGCATCCCCCGCGCCGCCCCGCCCGAGGACGCGAATCGCGGAAGCGAAGGCGCCGTCCTGGGGGACATGAGCAAGCGCGACCGTTTCCGCGACCGGCCAGATCGTCAGATCAAAGAAGGGCGGGCGTGTCGTTAGGCTGGCGCGACCCTGGAAAGGCGAGTCGCCCGCCTCGAAGCGAAATGAGGGAATGACCGCGGCCTGATTCTCGAAACGGATCTCCGCCGAAAGGTTCGTTAGGCCGGGCCACGGCGGGGCGGGATGAATCTCCCCGTCGAAGAGTTGGGCCGCGCCGCTAATCCGGGGCTCGCTCCAAGTGTTGGCGTATCCGATCTGACCTGTGAGCAATCCGCTCCACGCACCCAGCGGCGCGAACGGTTCCGGGAGCATTTCGAGAAAGAGCGCAGGGCAGTCGACCTCCCCGGTGAATGGTTGGGATGGGTCGACGACGGACCGGGCGTTGAGCCAGCGCTTGTCCAGGCGCAACGGGATCGAGGCCCGCGCCACCAGTGGCGAGGAGACGCCAAAGACCGCATGCAGATTCCCATCGGCGCGCCCGGCGTCGTAGTGCAGGTCAAAGTCGAGAGCGTTTTGCGCTTTCGCCGGGCCGAGGTTTTTCAAATGCCAGTCGGTCGTCAGTTGGAGCGAGGCGAGTGGACCGTAAACGGCCAGTTTACCGTCGAGCACGCCACTCAGCGGCGTTTTTTCGCCCACGGCGCGATCCAATTTCGCGAGATCGAGATGCTCAACCATGAGGTCGACATCAAACTTCTGCCGTTCGTCGAATGCCTCGAGCAGGCTGCCGCTCTTGCGCCAGCGATCCACGCCGAAGGGGAGGAAGAGCGTGCCGCGGGCCTGCGGCTCGCCGTGGAGGAGGAGCTCCAGCGCCTGCAGCTCGATGAAGTTGCTCCCGAGCATGACGAATCCGCCTAACGAGAAGTGCTCGTTCGCCAGCCGGCAGGTGCGAAAGAAAACATCCTGCGGCGAATAAGTCCCCTCGAGCGTGACGTCGAGCGGCGAGCGGAGTGGCGCGACCGGCAGCTGGAGGCCGTGGGCGAACAATTGCATCGTGCCCGAATGCGCTGCGGCCGTGCCGTCGCCACTCCAATCAAACGTCATCCCTCCGCCGATCGCGGCGCTGCGCCAGCCCTTCGGCAGAAGCGGGGCATATTCCGCCAGGTTGTTGATCGCCCCGGTGAGCCGCGCGGAATAGGTGTGCGGCGCCTTCAGGTTCGAAGTCCCCTGGGCGCGGGCAAAATCGTCGCCGTGGCGCAGCTCCAGTTTTTCCAAAGTCACTTCCGATCCCCGCAGTTGCATGGTTGCGCCTAACGAATCCAGCGCGACGCCGCGAAAACTGACGCCGACCCCGCGCAGCGCCAGTTGGCCATGAGCAGCGGGATCGAGCGAATCGATTTCACCATTGGCAAAAAGCGCGCCGGAAAAATCTCCCGGCCGCGCGCCGAAGAGCTGGGCGAAGCGATTCGCGTCTGGGATGGTCGCGTTCAACTGCCCGCGAAACGGTAGCGCGGCCCAGCCCACCGGCTTCTTCGGCCAGAGCAGCTCGCCATTCACGGTCAGCTCGTTGCGCTGCTGCTGGACGTAAAGTTGCTCGACCTGCAGCCGCCGATCGTAATAGGTCGCGCCAAACACGACGCTGTCGGCGCGACGCGCCCGCCAGGCAAAATCGCGCAGCTCGATCCAAACCGAAGCGGTGGCGTCGAGGAATTCGCCGGGATTTCCGCGGAAGGTGAATTTCGAAGCGCGCAGCGCGCCGCTCAACGGCTCAACAAATCCGGCCGCCTGCGAAATTTGCGCGAGCGAAATGTCGGAAGCCGAGCCAGCCAGGTCGACGGCCAATTTTTCCGCGTCGGCCCGCGCCTGAAAACTGGCGCGCAAGGTGCCGCCGAAAGCGTCGAGTTGAAAATCGAGACCGATCCGGCGCTTCGTTAGGCTGGAAAGATCAACCGTGAGCGCTTCGAGATCGAGGCCGCGCACGAGCGAGACGCCCGCGATCGTGAGGCGGTTGGCTTCCCAGGCGGTCGCGCCACGCAGGTCGTGAAAGGTCTGCCGCAGCACCGGCGAGGTGACCGAGATTTCGTGCGCGAAAAATTTTCCCGCCTCAATCTCACTCGCGTTCAGCGTCACCCCGCGAAAACGAAAAGCGGTCGCGGCGGTGGCGACATCGAGATCGACCGCGCCGAAGCGAAAATCATCCGGCAGGAGCCGTTGCAGACTGCGCCAGTCGAGTTGAGCCGCGCCGTGCGCGGCGCCATGACGGATATTGCCCTGAACGCGTTCGACCGTGAGCGAATGGAGAAGCCGCGGGTGCCGGCCGAAAATCTGGCCGCGAAAGTTCAGGTCGAATGCGATCTGCGCAGCCTGCAGGTGGATCTCGTGGCCGTTCGTTGCGGCGGGCGCGACGCGGAGCCGATCGATCGTGACTGGCCGCAAAAACGGCGCGTCGATTTTTCCAATCTCGACCTGCACGCCCTCATGACGCGCCGCCCATTCGAGCCAGAAGCGGAGGCCATGCGCGACGATAAAGGGGGAGAAGAGGGCCGTGGCTCCCGCAGCCACGAGCAAGATCAGAACGAAAACGAGAAGGCGCTTGCGAAACGACATCGAACCGGGCGCCCCCGCCTAACGACCCGCTAACCGGCCGGCGAGGGCGCGGGGAAGATCGCACGAACCGGCTGTTTCGGGTGAAATTTCTCGAGCAACTGCGCGGTGAAGGCGCGCTCCGCCTCCGCCGGGAGGCCACGCGATTTCTGACGCGCCAGATCGGGCAGAGCGGCGAGCTCGTGTTCGACGTCGTTAGGCGAGATCCGATTCCAAAGGCCGTTCTCGAAGGCGAGGACATCGACTTTTTGCTGCTCGACCGAGAGGATTTCGGCATGCGGCAGCTCGATCGTCACGTCCTCCGGGTTCACCTGGACGCTGAATTTTTTGCGCAAATCGAAGCCGGCTTTGACCGAAAAGGTGCCGTGCAGCTTGATCCGTTTGGTGCTGCCCGCCCAGGAGTGCAGCATCTCATGCTCAACCTCGACCCGGCGCTCGATCACCGCGAGCTGCGCGACCGTCGTGGTCTGCTCGAGATAAACGCGATTGTTAACCGTGACCCTCGGCTGGAGATGGGCCAGCGTAACGAATTGGTCGCGGGCGTCGCGCCCGACCTGCTCGAGGGCGGCCACCCCCTGCCCGGCGAAAACGGAGGGAAAAGTCTCGCACCGGTAGAAAAGGAACGCGACCAGGAGCGCGAGGACGAGGACGATGAAAAAAGCGGCGAGCGGGCATCCGACCCTACGCTGAGGAGGAGCGGGCTGATTGATCTGCGACGACGGCATTACCCCAAAAAAGTACCGCCCCCCACGCCCGAAGGACATGAAGGGCGGCTGTTCCCCCCAGAACATCTTTTAAATCTGCGGGTGAGATAACAGACCTAACCGAGGACTGCAAGAAAATTTTTTGGGCCGCCAATGGGAAATAGTTACAGCCTCCTCTAAGGTGCCTTGTGAAGCTCGGCGTCCGCTATGAAACGGCCTATCGCTACGATCGGCCCGTGCGTTTTTCGCGGCACGAATTGCGCCTCATTCCGCGGGGCGACGTTTTCACTCAGCTGTTGCGCTGGCAGTTCGAGACGAACCCGGGGGCGACCGTCCGCTTCGGGCGCGACGTCTTCGATAATTGCGTCGTCGCCTGCTCCTACGCCGAGCCGGGGAGCGAGTTGCGTTTTCAACTCGAGCTCGATCTCGCCCTGGAAAAAAAGAACCCGTTCGATTTCATCCTCGCTCCCTCAGCGGCCAACCTGCCCTTCGCCTACGCCCCGGAATTGCGTGAAGTGCTCTCGCCTTTTCAGAAATCCGGCCTAACGAAGCCGCTGGAAATTCCTCGTTGGAAATCGCCCTCCGCTGCGGCGCCGCGCGCCACGGTCGCTGCTCTGGTGGAATTGAATGAGCGCCTGCACGAGTGCGTCGGCTACGAGCGGCGCGAGGAAGGGCCGGCGCGATCACCAGCCGAGACGCTCCGCCTCGGGAAAGGCGCCTGTCGCGACGTCGCGCTTCTCCTCGCCGCGCTCCTGCGCCAGGCCGGGCTGGCGGCTCGCCTAACGAGTGGTTATTTGCGCGAAGCGGATTCCAAATCGCGCCGCGCCGAGGGATCGCTCCACGCCTGGACGGAGGTTTATCTTCCGGGCGCCGGTTGGATCGGGATGGATCCGACGAACGGGATTTTCTGCAATCACAACTTCATCGCCGCCGCGGTCGGAATTGAATCGGCGGATGTGACCCCGATCGACGGCAGCTATTATCAGCGCGGGCCAACCGACGCGCGCATGACGAGCCGGCTGGAGCTCGTCAGCCTGTGAAGCCGGGCCATGCTGCGCGATTTGCAACTGCGCAATTTCCGCTGCTTCGAAGCGGTCGCGCTGGAGTTTGCCGCCGGATTTAATTTTATCGTCGGCCCCAACGGACAGGGGAAAACGTCGCTTCTCGAAGCCGCTTGCGTTCTTCTCCGTCTGCAATCGCAGCGCTCTGCCACGCTCGCGCCCGCCGTCCGCGCCGGTCAGCGCTCGTTTGTCGTAGCGGGACATGCGGATGCGCATCTCCTGCAGTTTTATTACAGCGCGCTCCGTCGCAAGGTCGCTTTCGACGGCGTCGAGCAGCGCGACCTGGCGGAATATTTGCAGCTCATCCGGGTAGTTTCCTTTGCCAATAACGACCTGGAGTTGATCCGGGGCAGCGCGGAAATGCGCCGGCGCTATTTGGATTTTATCGCGACGCAAATCGAGCCGCGTTATCGCCCGGCCTTGCGCGCCTACGACCGCGCCCTGCGCGCCCGGAATGCTCTCCTGAAATCTCCTCACCCGCGGCCGCGCGAGCTGGCCGCCTACACCGAGCTGCTCCTTCGCGCGGGCCAGTCGCTCAACGAAATGCGCGCCGCGCTCGTTAGGCGACTGGCTCCGGCGGCGAGCGCGAGCCATCGCGCGATCAGCGGCGCGGGCGAAACGCTGAACCTCGCCTACGCGCCGGGAAACGAGCCGGATTTTGCCGGCCAGCTCGAGCGGGTGGCAGCGGAGGACCGGCGCCTTCGCCTAACGACTGTGGGACCCCATCGGGATGATCTGCACCTCGAGGTGCAGGAAATGGCGGCGGCTCAGTTTGCTTCCGAAGGCCAGCAACGCACGGCTGCGCTCGCTTTGAAACTGGCCCAGGCGAAAATTCTTGCCGAGGCCGCGGAATCCCCGCCGCTCCTCCTGATCGACGACATTTTCGGCGAACTGGATGGCGCTCGGCGGAACGCGCTCCTGGCTGCTTTGCCTAACGAGTCCCAGAAATTGGTCACGGCAACCTCGCTCGATTGGCGGGAAGGCGATTGGGCAGGGCCGATCCTGTGCGTGGCCGAGCTGTAGCTGACTTCGATCTGCGAAGCGCGAGAGCGACGTCGATATGGGAGGTAGGGTAACCACTCTCGCGTTTCCCAGAGGGAAACGTCTACAGTGAGATGCGCGCACCTTTAAGTGCATGCGCCGGCGGATGTCACGCCGATGTAGCCGATTCGCTGTGCGAAGCGCGAGAGTGGCCTTCACTCCGATGCCCGCGCCGCCCACCGGGCCGGGGCTACAACTTGCAGAGGCGCGCCCCGCGCCTTCTATTTTCTCATGCGTCATCCCGGGGAAAAATCGTCCAGTTATGCCGGCCAGTTGCTCGTCGCTCATCCCAACATGCTCGATCCCAATTTCCGGCGCAGCGTTCTCTTCATTTCCGCGCACGACGAGGAAGAGGGCGCGGTCGGTGTCATTCTCAACCGACCGCTCGATAAGCATGTCTCGGAGCTGGTCCCCGACGACGACACGCCCGCTGTGCTCGCGGAAGTGCCCGTTTTTCTCGGCGGACCGGTGGGCACGAATGAACTCATGTTCGCGGCCTTTGATTGGAATGGCGGCGATCGGCTGACCCTGAATCAAAACGTCGCGATCGAAGCGACCGCTCAGCTGGCGGAAAAGGATCGGCACGCGATCCGGGCTTTTGTCGGCTACGCCGGCTGGAGCGCGGGGCAACTCGAGAACGAAGTGCAGCAGCACGCCTGGCTCCTGCACAAACCCGAGCGCTCGGCCCTCGCGCCCGAGCGGCTGCCGCAACTTTGGTTCGATATCATGCGCGGTTTGGGCCCGTGGTTCAAGATGCTGGCGGCGACGCCGGATGATCCTTCTTTGAACTAGCCTCGCGCCGTTTTCGGTGCGAGAAACGTGGCCATATGATCATCGGCATCCCGAGAGAGATTAAGCAGCAGGAAAGCCGCGTCAGCCTGCTCCCGTCCGCGGCCTATCAGTTGACGAAACGCGGACACACCGTCCTCGTGGGAAAAAGCGCGGGCGTCGGGACGGGTTACCCTGATGCCGATTACGTGGCGGCGGGCGCGCAGATCATCGACAATGCGCGCGATCTCTTTCAGCGCGCCGACATGATCGTGAAGGTGAAGGAGCCGCTGCCGGCAGAATACGAGCTTCTGCGCAAGGGGCAGATTCTTTTCACCTATCTCCACCTCGCAGCAAGCCGGCCCTTAACCGAAGCGCTTCTAAAATCCGGCGTGACCGGCGTGGCCTACGAGACCATCCAAGTCGGCAATCGCCTCCCCTTGCTCGAGCCGATGAGCGAGATCGCCGGACGCATGTCCGTCGTGATGGGCGCTTATTTTCTCGCGAAACACAATGGCGGCAACGGCGTCCTTCTCGGCGGAGTGCCGGGTGTGTTGCCGGGCCGCGTCGTCGTTCTCGGCGGCGGGACCTCGGGCGTGAATGCCGCGCGCATGGCGACCGGACTGGGGGCGGACGTGACGATTCTCGAAGTCGATCTCGAGCGGATGCGTTTTCTCGATATCACGATGCATTCCGCGCATACCCTTTATTCGAGCGAAGCGCACCTGACCGAACTCATGCCCTCGGTCGACCTCCTGATCGGCGCCGTCCTCGTGCCCGGGGCGAAAGCGCCGAAGCTGATCACCCGGGAAATGTTACGCGCGATGCGGCCGGGCAGCGTGGTTGTCGACATCGCGATCGACCAGGGCGGCTGCGTCGAGACTTCGCGGCCGACGACTCATCTCGATCCGGTTTACGTCGAGGAAGGGGTCATTCATTACTGCGTGGCGAACATGCCGGCGGCCTATGCGCGCACTGCGACTCAAGCCCTAACGAACATCACCTATCGCTATGTCGAGCTCCTGGCCGATCTGGGTTTGAAGGAAGCCTGCGAACGCCAACCCGCTCTGATCGGCGGGATCAACACGATGGACGGCCGGCTGACTCATCGCGCCGTCGCCGAAGCTCATGGAATGGAATTTGAGCCGCCTTTTCATAACACCGAGAGCGCGGCCTCTCCTTCCTAACGGATGTAATCTGGGAGCATGATTTGCGGCGGTCGCGGAAAAATTAAATTCCACAGGGCCAAAAACTTCGCTTGCTCCGAATCAATTGTTAACCCAACGTGGGCGTTCATCCAAAACCTATGAAGAAATATATCTGCATCCTGGCTAGCGCTGCGCTCCTCGTAGCGTGCGAACAAAAAACTGAAACCGCAGCTCCTGCTGCATCACCGGCTGAGACGACTGAGAGTAGCACGACCACCACCGTCGTGAACCCAACGGCTTCTCCGGCGACCTCGACGGATACTACGGTCACTACGACGCCCGCTGAGACCACTCCGGAAGCGACCATGACCCCGATGGAGACTGCCACTCCGGCAGCCGAGACGAGCACGACGACGGAGACCACGACGACCACGTCGCCGACTCCTTAATCCCGCTTTAACTTTAACCGCAAGATCTTCCTCCGGGAATGCCCGGAGGAAGATTTTTGCTGTACCGAAGCGGTTGCAGCCAAACGCGCGCCCGTCATAACGATTGAAGGAGAATGGCTGCGCGCAAGAAACCCCGGCAATCCAAGGCTAATCAGCAAGGAGACGCCCAGACGGTTGTTTCCGTTCCCGCCAAGCCGAGTGCGGCAGGCGTAGCCCGGCGCGAGCGCACTTCGCAGCGTGCCCTCCCGCTTTTTTGCCTAACGACCCGGGGCGTCGTCTTCGGCGATATCGGGACGAGCCCCTCTCTACGCTTTGCGCGAGTGTTTTCGCGGATCGGAAGGGAGCGGTCATCTGCCCCGTCAACCAGGCAACGTCCTGGGCGTTCTCTCCCTTATTGCCTGGTCGCTCTTCATCGTCATCTCGGTGAAATATCTCGTCTTACGTGATGCGCGCCGATAACAAGGGGGAAGGCGGCATCCTCGCGCTCCTCGCCCTCATGCAGCGCCGCGGGGGCGCGCTTCTGGTTCGCCAGCCTGAGCATTTTCGGGGCGGCTCTGCTCTATGGCGACGGCATGATTACTCCGGCCATTTCCGTCTTGAGCGCGGTCGAGTGGTTGCAGGTCGCGACTTCGACGCTGAAGCATTTCGTCGTCCCGATCACGATTGCGATTCTGCTCGTGCTCTTTCTCTTTTAACGACACGGGACACAACGCATCGGCCTCGTCTTCGGGCCGTTCATGCTTGTCTGGTTCCTGACGATTGGGCTGCTCGGCGTCCTCACAATCGTTAGGCAACCGGCCGTCTTCGCGGCGTTAAATCCGCTCCATGGCTTGCGCTTTTTCGCTCAAAATGGCTGAATGGAATTCACCGTCCTCGGCGCCGTCTTCTCGTCGTCACCGGCGGCGAAGCGCTCTATGCCGACCTCGGCCATTTCGGGCGGCGACCGATTCGGCTGGCCTGGTTCTGTCTGGTCCTTCCCGCGCTCCTCTTGAACTATTTCGGCCAGGGCGCGCTCGTCCTCGAGAATGGGAAGGAGATCGCGCATCCTTTTTTCCATCTCGCTCCTGCGTGGGCGCTCTATCCGCTGGTCGTGCTCGCCACCATCGCGGCCGTGATCGCTTCCCAGGCCGTTATTTCCGGCGTCTTCTCGCACACGCGCGAGGCCGTCCTGCTCGATCGCTTTCCGCGCGTCGGTATTCATCAGACTTCCGAAGAGGCACTCGGCCAGATTAACGTGCCTTCGCTCAACTTCCTTCTCATGCTCGCGTGCATCGGGTTGGTCGTCGGCTTTCACACCTCGAGCAATCTGGCCGCGGCTTATGGCGTTGCCGTGACCACAACGATGGTCATCACCACGATCCTCCTCGCCGCCATCGCGCGTCGCGTCTGGAAGTGGAATCTCGCCGTCGTTATTCTCCTCACCGCCTTTTTTCTTGTCATCGATCTGGGATTTTTCGGGCTAACATCCTGAAGTTTGTCGATGGCAGTTGGTTCCCGCTCTTCGTTGGCGCGCTCGTTTTCCTCGTCATGACGACGTGGCATCGCGCGCGCGAGTTGATCTGGGCGCGACTGCGCAAGACCGATCAGCCTCTTGAGAAATTTCTCGCCGCATTAAAGAAGAAGCCGCCCGTCCGCGTCGATGGCCCTTCCATTTTCATGACGGGGCGCTCCCATGGCACGCCGGCCGTGCTCGTCCATCACCTGCAACACAACAAAGTGCTGAGCGCGCAGGTCATCGTTCTCAACGTCGAGACTCAGGACGTGCCTCATATCCCGACCGACGAACGCGTCCAAGACGAAGCCTTGAGCGAAGGCTTTCGCCGATTGACTCTCAATTTCGGCTATGTGGACGAGCCTAGTGTTCCAGGGGCGCTCGCCGAAATGGCCCAAGCCGACGACGAATTCGATCTCGACGAGGTGACCTACTACGTGGGCCGGCAGACACCTGTCCCGGCCAAGCGCTCCGGGCTCATGCGCTGGCGGGAAAAGCTTTTCGTTTTCCTCAATAATAACACGGCGCACCCGGTAGATTTCTTCCACATTCCTCCGCAGCGGGTCGTGGAGCTGGGGATCGAGGTCGAGATCTAGGTTCCTCTGTTCGTTAGGCACGGCTCCACTCCGCGGCCGAGCGGACGAAGCGTTCGCTCAAATTCAGCTCAAAGCTCCCTTTCCCCGCGTCCCAGAGATGGTGCTCGATCGTGATTCCATCGCTTCCGATTCGAATGAAATTGAATGAGTTCGCTTCGCCCCGGCCGCGGTTGGAAATGGTCGTCCCGGTTTGCGTGATCAGCGCGGAATGACCCGCAATGTGATAACGCTGCGCCGTCAGTCCCGTATGTTGCAGGTGCAGGTGTCCCGAGAGAATCAGATCCACTCCCGCGCCCGCCAATCCGCGCATCGCCATGGCCGCGCGTCCGACCAGCCGGCTGTGTGAACCGGGCGGCAGATCGAAAGGATGATGCGTCACCACCACTTTCACTGTCTCGGCGTTCACCTTCGCGAAAACCTCCTGGGCGTGCGCGATCTGGCGTTCGTTGATCCGGCCGTACTTCCGCGTCAGGGAGCGCGCCGTATTGATTCCGAGGACGGCCATTTCCTCGTCGCGAAAGAAAGGCGCCAGATCGCGCGCGATGTAACGCCGATAACGGCCGAGCGGACTAACGAATCGGCGAATGACGTCCCAAAGCGGAATGTCATGATTACCGGGAACGACCAGGCGGGGCTCCGGCAGGCGCTCCAGAAATGCGCGGGCCGCCCGGAACTGCGCGCGCCGAGCCCGCTGCGTAAAATCGCCGGAAACGACAACCAGATCGGGCGCAAGCCGATGGCTGGCGGCGAGGAGCGGCTCGACTAACGAACTGTTGACCCGGCCGAAATGCAGATCGGAAAGATGGAGCAGCGTCCTCACGCGCGCGCTCGCTCCCGCGGGGCCAGCACGCAAAGGGTTTCCGGCCCAATTCGAAAGTGCAACGGGCTTTTCAGTTTCTCCAGCTCTCCATCCACCGCCGCCCGAAAGCGATGACGACGCAACGTCTCAATCGTCACGTCGGAAGAACAGATGACTTCATAATCGATCTCCGGCCGCAACCGCCGCAGGAGCGCGCGCACTCCCAGGCGGAGAATCGTCGTGCGACCTGCCATCCGCGCCACATAGAGCGCGAACTTCCCCTGCGCGAGACATTCCTTACCCGCCAGAGAGAAGGCCTCCATCTGGAAAGCGTTCGAGCAGATCATGACCAGCGGCGTCTCTCGCACGACTTCTCCTTCATCACTCGCCAGCCGCACCCTTAGGCGGGGCGGCGGTTGGAATGCGGTCAGCATGACGGAGAGGTAGGCGTTGAGCTGACTCCGTCCCCAGCGGCGATAGAGTTGTCGCCGTTTCAACAAGACCGCCGGGTGGATGCCGATGCTGGTGTTGTTCAGAATGAGCCGGCCATCGAGATCCAGCACCGGCGCCCTCACTTTCTCGCCCTCGAGCACGGTGCGCGCTGCTTCCTCCGGATCGAGCGGGATCTCGAGATTCCTGGCGAAATAATTAAACGTTCCCAGCGGGATGACCCCGAGGGTCTTGCCGAACTTCACAGCCGCCTCGGCTACGCAGCAGATCGTTCCGTCTCCACCCGCGGCGACCAACACCTCACAGTCATCCGACGCTCCCTTTTCTTCCGCGAGCCGGCATAGGTCGTCGCCAGTCGCGGTCGAGATATGAAAGGCGCGCCGCGATTCTGCGAAGACCTTCTCGAGGACTTCCCGCGCCTCATCCGCCTTTTGCGAACCAGACTTGGCGTTCAGGATGACCTCGATCGAACCGCTCATGCAAGGACACTTAGACGCTCGCGACCTTCAGGTCCCTTTTCTCATCCTCTTCCGCTGAGTATTGATACGGCGCGCTCGTCACGATCGGTGTTTCCTTGAAGTTATGTTTCGGCGGCGGCGACTCTGTCTGCCATTCCAGGCCCGTCGCCCGCCACGGATTCGGGCCTGCCATTCGGCCGCGCTTCAATGACCAAAGGAAATATAACAGTGGCAGGAGATATCCCACCCCAAGGATAGAGGCGCCGGCCGTAGAGAGGACGTGAAAGACTTGAAACTCGGGCGGGTAAGCGTGATAGCGACGCGGCATTCCCAGATACCCAAGCAAAAACTGCGGAAAGAAAGTGAGGTTAAACCCAATGAAAGTAATGATCGCCGCCATCCTGCCCCAAAACTCAGGGTAAAGTCGCCCCGTGATCTTCGGCCACCAATAATGCAGTCCACCCATGAACGCCATCACCATGCCGCCCACCATAATGTAATGAAAATGGGCCACCACAAAGTAAGTGTCGGTTACATGCACATCCACCGCGAGCGCGGCGAGAAAAAGCCCGGTCAGACCACCAATCGTGAAGAGCCCAATGAAGCCAAGAGCATAAAGCATCGGGGTGTGAAAGGTGATCGAGCCCTTGTGAAGGGTAGCAGTCCAGTTAAACACTTTGATGCCCGACGGAATGGCGACGATAAAGCTCAGGATCGAAAAGACCATGCCCGCGTAAATCGACTGCGAGCTGACAAACATATGGTGTCCCCAGACGAGAAAACCCAGGATGGCAATCGCCATGCTGGAACAGGCGATCCAGACGTAGCCGAAAATCTGCTTGCGTGAAAAACAGGTGATCAGCTCACTGATCACGCCCATTCCGGGCAGGATCATGATATAGACAGCGGGATGAGAGTAGAACCAGAAGAGATGTTGAAATAGAACCGGATCGCCGCCCAGTTTTGGATCGAAAATCCCCACTCCCCAGAATCGTTCGACCGACATCAGAGCCAGCGTGATCGCCAGCACGGGGGTGGCCAGGACCATGATAAGACTCGTGGCGTAGAGCGACCAGACAAAGAGCGGGAGCCGAAACCATGTCAGCCCGGGCGCGCGCATCTTGTGCACGGTGACGATGAAGTTAAGGCCGGTCGCGATCGAGGAAAAACCCGCGATGAATACGCCCGCTGCCATCGAAATGACGTGAGAATTTGCGTATGTCGTGCTGTAGGGAGTGTAGAAGGTCCAACCCGTGTCGACTCCGCCGTGGATCAAGGACCACAAGGCGAGGGCGCCCCCACAAATAAAGATATACCAGCTCGCCAGATTCAGCCTTGGAAAAGCGACATCGCGGGCGCCGATCATCATGGGCAGAACAAAGTTACCGAGCACTGTCGGAATGGACGGAATAAGGAAAAACCAAACCATGAGGACGCCATGGATGGTGAAGAGCTTGTTGTAAGTCTCCGAGGTCACGAGATCGCCCTGCGGGGTGAGCAGCTCGATCCGCATCATCGCCGCCGCGATGCTCGCGATGGTGAAGAAGACAATGATCGTCCAGAGATAGAGTAATCCGATCCGTTTATGATCGGTGGTCAATAACCAGGAGCGAACTCCGTGAGCGCGATTCAGGTAATTGACCGGTGCCATCTCGCCGGAGGTCCTAAGTAAAGTCGCTGTCGCCGTCTTCATATTCTCAAACCACCAGCCGAAGACCTCGAACACGATGGCATTCGCGAGAACCCCAAAAATAACCATCAGCGCCACCCTCTTCCTCCTCTCCCCCGCTGCCGGGGAGAGGACAGAGGTGAGGGGGAAAAAGCGATATCTCGCAGAGAGCCATAAACTCGGCTAAACCTCCAAGCGATGACAAGCCCCCGCTATCTACGGCGCAACGCAACGCGGTCTGAGCGAATCCTCTGGCAACACTTGCGCAACCGTGCGCTTCGCCACAAATTTCGAAGACAACATCCGATCGGTCCCTACATCCTTGACTTCTACTGCCCGGAAGTACGTCTGGCCGTCGAGCTGGATGGTTCCGGACACGCCCTTTCCTTGGGAAGGCGTCGCGATCGGAAGCGAGAAGAGTTCCTAGCGAAGGCCGGCATTCGCGTTCTGCGCTTCTGGAATACCGAAGTTTATGAAAATCTGGATGGTGTTTTGCAGGCAATCTGGTCTGCACTTGAGGAGCGGTGTGGCGGAAATCCCTCACCTTAGTCCTCTCCCTTTTGCAAAGGGCGAGGAGACCGCTTCTCGTGTTACTTGAGGGTTGGCAGCCTTTCGGAAGCCACGCCTGCTCGGAATCGACTTCACCCAGAGAAGAAAACTCGCTCATCTTTTCCGCTCTCATTGTTTATCCACCGTCGCTTCCTGGTCTGGCCTCGGTTGTTCGCCTAACGACTTTAAGTAGGCGATGATTTGCATGATCTCGGCTTCACTAATGTGGCCGGAAAAACTTGGCATCAGATTCTTGTAGCCCGCTGAGATTTGCTTGCCTGGCAAAAGAATCGAGTCGCGCAGATACTGCTCATCGGCAGTCACCACTTCACCGGAGGCGAGCGGGACCTGTTTTCCGTAGATTCCTTCGAGCGGCGGGGCGTGAATCGCCGAGCTGTTGACGTGACAGCCGCTGCAGCCCCGCTCGTGAAAAAGCCGCCGACCCTCGAAGACAACCGATTGGCCTGTCTCGCCCGTAGTCAACCATCGCTCATACTCCTCCGGCCGCATGACTACGACCTTTCCGATCATGGCGGAATGATTCGTCCCGCAGTATTCGGCGCAGAAAAGATGATACTCGCCCAGACGCGTCGGACGGAACCACTCACTCGTGTATTTACCGGGCACAACATCCTGTTTCACCCGAAAGGCCGGCACGTAGAAGCTGTGGATCACATCCTGAGAGGTCATCGTTAGGCTAACCGTGCGCCCGAGCGGAATGTGCAACTCGTTGATCTCTTTCTTCCCCTCCGCGTGCTGCAGCTTCCACATCCATTGCTTCGCTACTACCTGCACCTGGAGGGCGTCCCGCGGTGGTCGCTCGATGTGATAGTAAACAATCGCGCCCCAGGTGAAGAAACCGATGGAAATGATCAAGGGGAAAAGCGTCCAGCCGCTTTCCAGAAGGTTGGAGCCGGAGGAAGGATTGGAACGATCGGCGCTCGATCCGCGACGATAGCGAATGGAAAAAAAGAGAATTGGTACAAATACGATCGCGACGAAGAAGAGCGTCATCAGAATCAAACCGAAGTAGAGCCAGTCGACCTGCTGTGCGCTGGTCGAGGCTTCCACCGGGAAAAGATGAAATTTGTCCACCTTACCCCGCCCCCCCCACGGCATCCTTTTGCGGCTCACGCCGGCAGAGCCACACAATCCCAGCAGCTAAGAGAAGAACGGTCGCCACGCTCAGGACCCGCAGGACATTGAGGACCAGGGCGCCATACTTCCCGGTGATTGGGTTATAGTGATAACAGAGCAGGATGAGCTGAGTGATGACCGATCCGCTCTTCCCGTTCGAAGCCGCAATGATCGCGCTACGCAGCTCTTTCGGCTCGTAATTCACACCAAAGAAATAGCGGGAAATTCTACCCTCCGGCGTCAGAACGATAAACCCACTGGGGTGCGCATACTCATGCGTTGCCGGGTCGTAGGCGAAACGAAAACCCGTTTCGTTGGCGAGTTGCGCGATCGTTTGTTTGTCACCGGTGAGAAAGTGCCAGCCTGCGGCCGCGCCGGGCCGGCCATACCGCTTCAGGTATTCGCGCTTCTTCGCCGCGGCCACGCTTGCCGTCTCGTTCGGGTCGATGCTGACGTTGATAACGTTGAAATCGCGACCCACGTCGAAGCGCAACTCCTGCAAGGACTCGATCAAGCCGTCATTGATCAAGGTGCAGAGCATCGGGCAATGATAGTAGCCGAGCACCAGCAAGGTCGGCTTCGTGTTTCTGAGCTGGCCGATGGAGGTCACACTGTTCTCTGAGTCCCGAAACACCAGGTCGCGGGAGACGACCTGCCCGATATGCTGGTCATAGCCAATTCGGTTCAGCTCGACAGGGGCGATTTCTCCCTCCGTTCCGACTACGCTTCCGAGAAACAGGGTGACTATCAGGATATGCCTGAAGAAACAGCGAGGTAAGCGCGTCATGGCGAAGGTTCCTCCTCTGGCGCTGGGCGAACCAACCGGGTTGGCCGGCTGCACGTCTGTGGTCGGGCGCGCTTGCATCAATTGCAGGCGGGTTTGTCCGCTACCGACCTCGGGTAATCCGTGGTCCAAAAGTAACTGCATCGCCCGCTCAATCGGGATGTGAACAAGGCCACCTTTCCGATCGACCCAACCATAAGAGTGCAGCTGCCGCTCGCTCACCTTCTCGGAATCAGCCAGGTCGGCGGCCGGATGCACCTCCAGGCGCGGCTGCGGGAACTTACTCTTCTCGCCCACGGCGTAACTGGCTACATCGGTCGCCGGCCGCCCTTTTCTCACGAACCGAAGGAGACCCTGAACCGTGAGATAGCTGATCGCCACGATAAGGAGCACCAGGGCGGCGATAAGCACGACGCCGATCACGTCGACATCCTTCTCTTCGTGGCGGCGTTCTCCAGCCTGGTGACCTTGCGGAATCATGGGTTACTCACTGTTATCGCAAACCGCGGGTCATTCATTGGCACGAGCGGTTTACTTTCAAGATTGCGCGCGAAAAAGAAAAGCCAGACGCCGCCCACGCCGATGAGCGCAACAAAATCAAGCCAGCTGACGTGCAGGCCGTGCGGATAAAAAGTCGGCACGATCATCCACCAGACATCCACCACATGGGCCACGAACATGACTCCGGCGATCGCCGCGAGCGCGCGCTCGCGTGCGCTTCATCTGCCGGGAAAGGAGAAGAAAGAAGGGCCCGAAGAAATGAAAGAGGACAAGGAAAACCAACACCCAACGCCAACCGCCGGCGATTCGGTGGAGATACCAGGAGATTTCATGCGGGAGATTACCCGACCAGATCACGAGTAACTGCGAAAAAGCCATGTAAGCCCAGAGCATGGTGAAGGCGAGAAGGAGGCTGCCCAGATGGTGAAAGTTTTCCTTTCCGATAATCTCGGAGAGAGAAGTGCGCGGTCCGATCCAGGCCAGGAGAAGGATGACAAACGCCAGCCCGCTCAGCATCTGCCCGATGCAGATAAGAATCGGAAAGATGGTCGAAAACCAATCCGGCTCGAGCGACATCACCCAATCGACGAAGACGAAGGTGATCGTGAGCGGATAAATCACCAGTCCGGGTCCGCTCAACTTGCGCAGCCGCTTCATCGGAGCGGGATCGCGAGTCGCATCCTGTTCGCGCGACCACTTATTGAGCAGGTAAGCCATCCAGCTCCAGATCGCGAAAGCGATAACGGCCCGCGCGGTAAAGAACGGCACGCTGAGATAGGGATGCTTGTGCTGCAGAATCTTGTCCGCTGCGACCCGGGCGGGCATCGCCCAGGGATAGAGGTAGTGAATTCCGAAGCAGATCGGAATGAAGAGCAACCCGACGAGCGGGAGTGTCTTCGCCGCGGCTTCGAAAAAGCGCCGGACCGGCCAGCCCCATTTCCCGCCGGTCAGGTAATGAATCATGAGGAAGGCCATGCATCCAAGCGCGACTCCCAACCAAACGAGTTCGGCAAAAAGATAGGAGATAAAGAACTGGCGCGGGTCAAGAAGCCAGCCGACCAAGCAGAGCAGACAGACAAACGACTCCTGCGCCCAGCGCAATCCAACTGCGCCGTCCCAGTAGTGCCTCGATCCCGGCATTCACGGCATCTCCTCCAGTTTCTTTTGTTCGTTGGGCGGGATATTCTCAATCGTTCCCGCTCGACTTACTTGCAGGGCCCGGATGTAGGTCGCGATCGCCCACCGATCGTTCGGTTCGACCCGCGAGGCGTAGGAATACATCACGCCATAGCCATTGGTAATCACGTCGTAGAAGTGCCCGATCGGCGCATTGCGTAACCGATCGCTATGATAAGTCGGCGGAGCTGGAAACCCGCGCTGCACGACTTGCCCGTTGCCCTCGCCCGTCAGTCCATGACAAACGGCGCAGTAAATGTCGTAGCGTTCGTGGCCGCGTGCGAGAAGTTCCGGCGTTAACTGCAACGGAGCCGGCAACTGCGCCACCAGCACTCCATTCAACAAGCCCGTGTAGTAGGCTTCGTTCTCTCGCGGCTGATGGTATTGCACCGCGTGCGCCGGGATGGGCCGTGCGCTGGTTCCATCCTGGAAAAAGTCGCTTTGCGAATAGGGTTTCGCCTTTGGCTGGTTATACATGTCCTGCCGACAGGCGCTGCAGAGGAAGGCAACGAGAAGGCAACTCCAGAAGGCTAGCCTCATTTTGCCACCTCCTTCACCAGGAGCGGATTCAAGCTTTCCAAAAAGGAACGCGTCCGCTGCTCGTCGAACTGTGGATCCGCCGTTTCGATACAGAGAAAGAAGCGATCCTGCGAGGCGCGCTCAAACTCCGGTAGGTTGAACATCGGATGATAGGGCCTGGGTAAGCCACTGAGAACAAAAACGGAAAAGAAAGCGGTTAGCGCGGCACCCAGCACGGTGAGCTCGAAAGTGATCGGAATAAATGCCGGCCAGCTATGCACGGGTCGGCCGCCAATATTCAGTGGATAGCTGATTACATTGGCAAACCACTCCATGAAATAGGCGCTGCAACCGCCCAGGATTCCCGCGCACAGGACGAGAAGCGGGATGCGATTGCTCTTACCGAGCGCTTTCGCCAGGCCGGTGATGGGGAACGGAGTAAAGCCATCCATCTTGCGGTAGCCCTGCGCATAGGCCTCCTCTGCGGCGTGCATCAACTGCGTGTCGCTTTCAAATTCCGCGACCAATCCGTAAACCCAGTCGCCGCTCATAGGGCGTTTGCCTTCTGCGGTTCAGCCACCAGCTCGCGCGACTCCGAAATCGAGATCATGGGGAAAAAGCGTACGAACAAAAAGAGCAGCGTGAGAAAAAGACCGACGCTGCCAAAGAGAACCGCCCAATCCCAGAAGGTAGGATAAAACATCCCCCAGGCCGAAGGCATGAAGTCGCGGTGCAGGCTTGTGATAACGATAACAAAACGTTCCACCCACATCCCGACGTTGATGAAAAAAGCGACGATAAAGAGAGTGAGCGGATTGCGCCGGATGCGGGCCGACCAAAGCGCTTGAGGCACAAGGACATTGCAAAGCATGAGTCCCCAAAAGACCCAGCCGTAAGGGCCGAAAGCGCGATTCATCATCATGTATTGCTCAAAGATGTCGCCGCTATACCACGACATGAAAGCCTCAATGACATAGCCATAGGCGACCATCAGCCCGGTCACGAACATGACGTTGGCCATGTTGTTGAGGTAGCGCTCCGTGATGAGATTCTCGAGGTGATAGATCTTGCGCACCGGGATCACAATGTTGAGCACCATGGCGAACCCAGAGTAGATCGCGCCGGCCACAAAGTAGGGGGGGAAAATTGTCGAGTGCCAGCCCGGCACCATCGCGACCGAGAAATCGAAACTGACGACGCTATGGACCGAGAGAACGAGCGGGGTCGCGAGACCAGCGAGCAGCAGGTAGGCGATCTGATGGCGCTGCCAATGTTCGGCGGAATTGCGCCATCCCAGCGCCAGCACGCCGTAGAACTTTCTTTGCCAGACATTCCTGGCACGATCGCGCAGGGTCGCGACATCGGGCACGAGACCGAGATACCAGAATAGGAGTGAGACGATAAAATAGGTGCCGACCGCGAAGACGTCCCAGACGAGCGGACTGCGGAATTGCGGCCAGAGCCCCATCGTGTCCGGATAAGGAAAGAGATAGAAAAAGAGCCACGGCCGCCCAAGGTGGAGAAGCGGCATGAGTCCGGCGCAGGCTACGGCAAAAAGCGTCATCGCTTCCGCGAAGCGGTTGATAGCGGTGCGCCAATGTTGAAACATGAGGAGGAGAATCGCCGAGATGAAAGTGCCGGCGTGCCCGATCCCGACCCACCAGACGAAATTCACAATCGCGAAGCCCCAGGCAACCGGAATATTGATCCCCCAGATGCCGACCCCGCGGATGAAGAGCCAGGCGAGAGCGAAGAAAAACATCATGAGCAGACCGAAGGCGATGACGAAACCGATCCACCAGGTGGCGGGCTGCCGATTGCGCAGAACGATCGAGCCGATCGTTTCGTTGACCGTCTCGTAGGTCTGAGCCGGGCGCGAGCAGGTTCGACGGATACCCCAGCGGCGACATCCGCGTGTTCTTTTGCTCGTTAGGCGGGATCGTGCTCATACCTTCATCCTTCAGCTGCGGATTGGGGTTGCGCAGCCGCGCGGTGTAGCTGGTGCGCGGGCGGGTGTTCAGTTCGGCCAGCATGCCGTAGTCGAGCGGCAGTTGCTTTCAGGCGCGAGACGCGGCTCTTCGCGTCGTGGATGTCACCGAAAGTGATCGCCTCAGCCGGGCACACCTGAGCGCAGGCCGGCGTCACTTCGCCGTCGCGAATCTTGCGCCGCTCCAGTTCCGCGGCGATCCGGGCGGAGTTGATCCGCTGCAGACAGTAGGTGCATTTTTCCATCACCCCACGGCAACGCACCGTCACGTCCGGGTTCTTGGCCAGCTTCTCACTCGCGGAGAGAGCGCCGTTGTACTCGAGGAAATTGAAACGGCGAACCTTGTAGGGACAGTTGTTCGAACAATAGCGCGTCCCGACGCAGCGATTGTAGACCTGAAGGTTGAGACCTTCGTCGTCGGTTACGGTTGCGGCCACCGGGCAGACCAGTTCGCAGGGTGCATCCTGGCAATGCATGCAAGGGACCGGCTGATGATGAAACCTTGGTTCGTTAGGCGACTCGGTGTGATAGGTATCGATCCGGATCCAATGCATCTCGCGTCCGGCGATGACCTGTGCCTTGCCTACCACCGGAATGTTGTTCTCCGCCTGGCAGGCAATCGTGCAGGCGTTACAGCCGATGCAGGTATTGAGGTCGATCACCATCGCCCAGGCGTAGCCGGCGTTCTTGAATTCGTCCGGGTTATAAAGTGTCTCGTCTTCTTTCGGCACCTCCTCCATTTCGGCGGCGAAACGCGGGTTGCGGACGAATTCGGCAAGTGTGCCGGAGCGATACATATCGCGCCCCTCGATCGTGAAATGGTTTTGGGTGGTGGCGAATTTCTCTCGCCGGGGCAATTTCTGAATCGTTAGGCCATCGTCCTGCCAAAGAGCGTCAGCAGTGCGCAGCCGATAGGCGTTGTAACCTTTGTTCGTTCCGACGCGCCCGGCTTTTTCCCGGCCGTAACCGAGGTGGAGCGTGACGGTGTTTTCCGCCTGCCCGGGAAGGATCCAGATCGGTGCGCCCAGTTTCCGTCCGCGATAACTTAGCTCGACGTAATCGCCATTTTCCAACTTCTCCCGCTCGGCCAAGAGTCGGACTAACGAGCGCAGCATTGTCCCAGGTGATTTTGGAAAAGGGATGGGGTAACTCTTGCAGCCAACCATTGTTGGCGTAGCGACCGTCAAGCATGTTGGGATCGGCCCGGAATAGGATTTCCAGGCCGTGGCCGGCCACCGGTGGGCTGGCGGCGACCGATGATGAAGCGACCGGAGGCAACGGTGGACTGCTTTCACCCTCGGGCACGATGCCGTCGCTAAGGATTTTGCGCCAATCCCTCTCGAAGGTGGCGCTCCCATTTTGCTGCTTCCAGGTTGCCCTAACGATTTCGAAAGCCGAACGCGGAGGCTGCCTGACGAACGCGTCGAGCAGTTGGTGACCCGAGACGCCGTCGTAAAGCGGCTCGATCAGGGGCTGCACGATCGAGCTCGTGCCGTCGAGCGCGCGCAGGTCACTCCAGCTTTCGAGGAAATGCGTCGCCGGAATCTGCCAGTCGCAGAGCGCGGAGGTTTCGTTCGCGCGCAGGCCGTGATGGACACGGAGTTTCACTTTCCGAAGCGCCCCGGCGAAATCGAGATCGACCGGCGCGTCGTAAACCGGGTTCCCGCCGAGAATGACGAGCAGCTCGACCGCGCCGCCGCGCATGTCGTCGATCAATTTCCGGAGCGATTTCGTCGGTTCGACCGGATGAGCGGCCGCGGAAGCTCGTTGCGTGATCGTGACCCCGGTGTTGCCTAACGACGCGTTGATTTTGGCGACAATCGCGTGGACTTCGGGCGGCTGTGTTTCTCCCGCCAGGACGATGCCGGCGCCGGCGTTGGCGCGCAGATCCTGCGCGGCCGCCCAGACCCATTCGGTCGCCGCCGGGGGCACATCCGCGCCGCTGCCTTCTGCGCCGACGAGCGCGGCCAGGGCACGCGCGACATTCACGATCTCGCGCGCCGCGATTGGCAGGCGATGGTCGGCGTTCGAACCGGTAATGCTCGGAGTCGGTTCGGCGGCATAGAAGCGGCTCATGCTCGCGCCCGGCGCTTGCTCCACCCGGCGGCCGGCGGCGAAATCGCGCGCATGGCGCAAGGCAGCCGGATGCAGATAAAGAAAATCCGAATCGAGCGCGACGATCACCCGGGCTTTGCTGAAGTCGTAAAGATTCTCGCCGCCGGGCGCGTCGCGCGCGAGCGCCTCCCATTGGTGCCAGTTGGCGCGCGGAAATTTTTTGCCGAACTCCCGAATCTGCGCGGCCAAAGTGGGCGATGTGACGGTCTGGGTGAGAAGGCGAATGCCGGCGCCGAGGCTGGCAGTCTGAGCGGTGAGCGCCGGATTGAGATGCTGGAGAAAACCACCCCAGGTCGCGCCCACGGAGCCGTTCGTCAGGGTCTTGGCGCGATCGGGATCGTAGAGATCGAGCAGGTCGGCCTGCGCCCAGACGGTCGTCGCGCCGAGGCTCGCCGGGTGATCGCGGTTCCCCTCGATTTTCGTGGGCCGCCCCTCATTACTCGTGACCACGATGCCCTGTCCGTAGCCGCCGAAAGAGGTGGCGCTGGCAAAATAAATCGGCTTCCCCGGGACCACCTGTTCAGGCTGGTTCACGTAGGGGACGATCTTTTCGATCCGCTGTTTCGTACAGGCGCCGAGGCCGGCGAGGGCGAGGGACGCGCCCATCAGGCGGAGGAAATCGCGGCGGTGCAGGGCATCGTTCCACTCGGAGGCGCCGCGCGGGAACTCGCGATGCAGCCAGTCTTCGAACTCGGGCTGCTCGGCATACTCTTCGAGGCTGCGCCAGTAGCGGGGAGCATTGGTCCTATGAGTCCTATTGGTCCCACTGATCCCAAGATGGGACTCATAGGACAAATGCGACTTATGCGGATCGCTCATCGATGGCAGGTCGAGCAATTCGTTAGGCGACCGCTCGTGTCGATCTGGTTTTGCCTAACGAGCCGCAAACCCTGGGCGTGCTGATCGGGCGGCGGGCGCCAATGCAGGTTGTAAATTTCGCTGCGCGGGCGGACGTAATTTTCCGGGGCGCGATGGCACTCCAGACACCACTTCATGTAGAGCGTCTGGGTCCGCCAGGTGAGCGGCATCCGGTCCAATTCGCCATGGCAGGTGGAACATCCGATCCCTTTCGAGATATGGATGCTGTGGTTGAAATAGGCGAAGTCAGGCAGGTCGTTTACCCGGTTCCATTGCAGCGGGCGATTGGTCGTTAGGCTGGCCCGCACCGGGGCGAGGACCGGCGCCTCGGTCCAAAGCTGCGAGTGACAGGTCATGCAAATCTGCGTGCTGGGAATTCCGGCGAACTCCGATTTTTCGACCGAAGTATGGCAGTAGCGACAATCAATCCCGTCGTCGCCGACGTGGTGTTTGTGACTGAACGGCACTGGCTGATTCAGGGGCACATCGACGTAGGTGGTGTAGGGCGACCAGAACACCGCGTAGGTCGTCCAGCCTGTCCCGCAGACGAGCACGATTACGCTGAAAAGAATGACCCGGGCTCGGACGTTGGCGCGTTGCGAAAAAATCTGGGCCATGAAGAGCGCGCTCTGCCCTAATCTGCGCGCACCCAACGCTCCGCGCTATCCAGATTCGCGAGATCAAAATAGCGCACCCGCTCCGGCAGGAAGACCGAGCCGATTTTCGCGAGCCACTCCTGCCATTTTTTCTCACCGACCATGGCGATGCGCTCGATGTGTTTGCCGTGGGCGGTGCCGAAGCGGAAATCATCCCAGGCCGCGACCGGTTTCCAACCGTGGAAATCCTCCATCACCAGGAGCATCCGCATCGAGCCCTGATTGGCAATGAGACGTTCCCACGCCGGGATGAGCTCGTCGTAATCCTCCTGCGTCAACTTCGCGCTGACCCGCACGGTGACGAGGTTGCCTTCATTTTGCGTTAGTCGATGCATGCCGGCTGGCCTTGGGACCGTCCTCTCATTAATCGACCTCCGCACCGATCAAGGATGTTGCCAATTTCACACGCTCTTTTCGTCAGCGCCCCGGCACCACGACTAGCGCTTGCGTTGGTGCGCCGCCGCGCCCGGTTTTTCGGCGAGGACATAGGCCGTATTGACGAGACCGATGTGGGTGAACGCCTGCGGGAAATTTCCCAACTGCCGCTTCTCCTTCGGATCGTATTCCTCGGACAAAAGACCGACGTCGTTGCGCAGTGCGAGGAGACGCTCGAAAAGAAGGCGCGCCTCTTTCTTGCGCCCGACGAGATGGAGGCAATCGGCCAGCCAGAAGGAGCAGGGCAGAAAAACCCCCTC
The DNA here is from genome assembly GCA_963792775.1 of uncultured Verrucomicrobiae bacterium. Lineage (GTDB taxonomy): Bacteria > Verrucomicrobiota > Verrucomicrobiia > Chthoniobacterales > UBA10450 > Palsa-1392. Next base: position 82,838 of record CAWBXU010000002.1, read on the forward strand.
ATCGCCCGGCAAACCATCGATCTCCTTTTCGTTAGGCCGATAACGCAAAACGAATCCCCCTTGCAGTAAGTCGCGCTCAACCGCGGCAATCGTATTCTGGACGCGCTTGTCTTCCGGCGGGAGAAAACCGACGAGCGGGAGCATGAGGATGCTGGCGTCCATCGCATCGGATCCGTAGGCCTGGGTAAAGGCCTTCACCTTTTTGTTGTATCCACGGCTACACACCTCCCGATGGATTTTGTCGCGCAGTTTCCTCCAGCCCTCGATGTGTCTCTTGGCTGAGTAACCGGCTTTCTCGACCAACTTCACAGCGCGATCGAAAGCCACCCAGGCCATCACCTTGGAGTGGGTAAATTGCTGGCGCTTGCCCCGCACTTCCCAGATTCCCTCGTCGGGCTCGTTCCATTTCCCCTCGAGAAAGTCGAGCAAGGCGACATGCATTCGCCAATCCGCTTCACTCGTCTCGATCCCGGCGCGCTGCCCCTGATACATGGCGTCGATCACCTCGCCGTAGACATCGAGCTGGAACTGTTCCGAGGCAGCATTGCCTTCGCGCACCGGCTTCGAGTTCTCGTAACCGCTCAGCCAGGTGAGCTGATGCTCGGTCAAGCGTCGTTCACCGCGCACGCCGTACATGATCTGCAATTGCGAAGCGCTCCCGGCCATCGCGCGAAGAAGCCACTCGCGCCAGGCTTTGGCCTCTTCGCGGTAGCCGGCGTTGAGCAGCGAGAAGAGAGTAAAAGTCGCATCGCGCAGCCAGCAGTAGCGATAATCCCAGTTGCGCACACCGCCGATTCCCTCCGGCAGCGAAGTCGTCGGCGCGGCCACGATGCCGCCGGTCGGCGCGTAAGTCAGGCCTTTCAAGGTGATGAGCGAGCGCATGACTGCGTCCCGCCAGGGAGCCTCGCTGTAGGAGCAGCGCTTCGACCATCTTCGCCAATAGCTTTCAGTTTGCTCGAGCGCGATCTCGGGTTGCACCTCTTTGGGCGGATTCTCGTGCGAGGGAAACCAGGTGAGCACAAACGGTACGCGGTCGCCTTTCTCCACGCAAAAATCCGCCACCGTCATGAGGTCTTCGCCATGAGTCGAGATCGGCGTGTGCAGGATCAGCGCATCCGGACCGGCCACCGCTTCGAGGCCACCATGGCGCCGCCGCACCCAGGGAATGATCGACCCGTAATCGAACCGGATGATCAACTCCATCCGGATCTTCACCTTGCCGTCGAGACCTTCGATGATGCGGACAATGTCGGGATTCGTCCCGCGCGGCGGCATGAAATCGATGAAACGAATCGCGCCCTCTGCGGTGTGCACCTCCGTCTCCAGGATGAGCGTGTCGCCCCGGTAACGCCGCTCGCGTTTTGTTATTTTGCCCTCGGGCGTGAAAGTCCAGCAACCGTTTTTCTTTTCGCCTAACAATGAAGCAAAACACGCAGCGGAATCGAAGCGCGGCAGGCAGAGCCAATCAACGCAACCATCGCGACTAACGAGTGCGCCGCTCTGGGTGTCGCTGAGAAACGCGTAATCCTCGATCCGCGCGGATTTTTTCGACGGCTCGGTTTTCTTCATCGCTCGGGAGCGTGCCAAATTTTGAACAACCCGGCAAGAGTCGGAGTCACTAATTGCACACACATGAACAGAAAAATCACTCGCTACCTTGTCGTTTCTGCGGCGGTGATGACGTTTACTACGCCTCCCCTTTTCGCCGCTGCTTCCCCGGTTTCATCGTCACCTGGTGCCGCTCCGGCCGCCGCTTCGACACAGCGGATGCGTCAACTCGACGACCAACTCGATTCCGTTTTTGCCGATACCTTCCGCGATTTCGGCGATCCTTTTCGCGATTCGGCCTTCGCGTCCTCGATCGATCTGCGCGAGCAGAAAGACAAATATGTCGTGCGCGTTTACGTGCCCGACTCGGATACTTCAAAGGTCAGCGCCAAAGTCGAAGGCAACACTTTGCACGTCACCGCCACGGGTGAACAAAACCAGAAAGACGCCAGCCAAAGTGAGCGCTACGAGCAAATGATCAGCCTGCCGGGTCCGGTCGCGACCGGCAAAATGCAGATCGAGCGCAAGCAAAATCTCGTCGTCGTCACCTTGCCGAAAGCCGCCGGCGCGACCGCCGCGGCATCGCCTGCCGCCAGCCCGGGCCGAATGTTTTCCGGAAATAATTTCGCCGGATTCGATCAGGCGATCGTCGACCGGATGCAACGGATGCAGGCCCGCATGGACCAGATGTTTGCCGACGCCTTTCCCGGCGACGAAGCCGGCCTAACGAGCGGATTGAACAGCTTGCAGTTCGGTTCCGCCGTGCACGTCGACGACCAGAAAAATCAATACGTCGTTCACTTCAACCTGCCCGATAAGGATCTCAAGAACGTCAACGTGAAGCTGGAGAACGGCCAGTTGCGGCTGACTGCTTCGGAAACGGAAAAGAACCAGCAGAAGGACGCGAAGAGTTTGCAATCCGGCAACTACGAACAGGTCATGACGCTTCCCGGGCCGGTCCAGGAAAAAGGGATGAAAGTGCAACGGCAGAACGGCACCATCGTCGTCACCCTGCCGAAGAAGGCCTGACTTTTGTAGGTGGGAGAAAAGCGGGCGCCTCGGGTGGGGGCGCCCGCAAATCTTTTTGCGGCCGGGCCGTAGGGGTCTATAGGGCGGGCGCTTCGCCTGCCCCGGATGGTGCACCCGCGTCGTCCTCTGCGGCTCGGCAACCGGAGCGGTCGCCCTACAATCCCGCCAACTCCGCGATGCCCTCGCGAGTGAGGCGGAAAATGGTCCAGTCGTCGTTAGGCCGGGCCCCCAGCTTGCGATAGAAATTGATCGCGGGCTCGTTCCAATCGAGCACCGCCCATTCCATCCGCCCGCAGCCGCGCTCGTGCGCGATTTCAGCCAGCCTAACGAGTAAAGCGTGACCATAGCCTTTCCCGCGCAACGCCGGCTGGACGAAGAGATCCTCGAGGTAAAGGCCGCGTCGGCCCATCCAGGTGGAAAAATTATGAAAGAAAAGCGCAAAACAAACCGGCACGCCCTCTTCTTCGCCGAGCAGCACTTCGGCCGCGGGCGGAGCGCCGAAGAGCGCCTCCTCCAGGCCGGCCTCTGTCGCTACGACTTCGTTAGGCGCGCGTTCGTATTCGGCCAGGTCGTGGATCAACCGGAGAATGACCGGCACATCCGCCCTTGTCGCGGCGCGGATCGCGAAGGTAAATTGATTCGAAGCGGGCATCATGGCGGAACAATCTCCGAAGCGTTGCCTCGATCAAGCCGAAGGAAGACCCGGATATTTCGCTGCCAACTTGCCTTGGAGGGCGTCTAAAAAGTCGGTTTCGACTGGGCGAATTGTAGGGCGACCGCTTCGGTTGCCCAGTTTCTGCCGCAGCAGGAATCGAGGCAGGCGAAGCGCCCGCCCTACAATTCGGCGATCAAGCCGAATTTTTAGACGCCCTCTAAGTATTTCCCTGCCCTGGCGGTAAGCGATAAACTCGCGCGCGATCACTTCCTCGAACATGGCAAGGCACTCCGCTTTGCCGCCGGCCACAGGGTTGCCACAATCCGGGCAGGTCTCCCTCTTCGTCGTCTCCGCGCGAATCCCGGAAAGATCGCTCGGCTTTGACGCGGTTATTTCGCGGCGAGGCGCTCGCGCAGAAAGGCGAGAACGGCCGCTTCTTCGGAACGCAAGTTGCCTAACGAGTCTTCCAGGGTCTTCTCGGTCGGTTTCTTTAAACTCTCGATCAGGCTGCCGTCCAGATAAGTCTCGAGCACAGCCGGATGGACGTAGCACTTCCGGCAGACCGCCGGCGTGTTCCCGAGCACGGTCGCGACCGCCTTGATCGCGGCCTTCACGTTTTTCTTCGCCTGCGATTTGTTCTCAAACGTCTCCTGCCTCTGCAACATCATCGCCGCCATGACCGTTCCCGCCCAGGTTCGAAAATCCTTCGCGGTGAATTCTTCGCCGGTGATTTTGTGGAGGTATTCGTTCACGTCATCGGAGGTGACCTGATGCCGGGCGCCCTCTTCATCGAGGTATTGGAAAACCTCCTGGCCGGGCAAATCCTGCAGCTTCCGCACAATCCGCGCGACCCGCCGATCCTCCACGTCGATGTCGTGTTCGATCCCGCTCTTCCCGCGGAAACGAAAGCGCAAAGTTTCGCCTTTCACGTCGACATGACGGCTCCGCATCGTCGTTAGGCCAAACGATTTGTTTTCCTTGGCGTATTCCTCGTTGCCGATCCGGATCAAAGTTTTCTCGAGCAGCTGGACCACGGTCGCGATCACTTTTTCCCGGGGAAGCCCTCGCTTTTTCAGGTCGCGGGTGAGCCGGCGGCGAATCTTCGGCAGCGCCTGGCCGAAGACGACCATCTTCTCGTATTTGTTTTCGTCGCGCTCCGCCCGCCAGCGTTCGTGATAGCGATATTGCTTGCGCCCGCGGTCGTCGAACCCGGTCGCCTGGAGGTGGCCGTTAGGCGACGGGCAAATCCAGACGTCCTTGTAGGCGGGCGGAATGGCGAGCCGGTTGAGCCGCAGGATGCACGTCTCATCCTTGATCTCTTTCCCCGCGGTGTCGAAGTAAGTGAACGTTTTCCCCCGCCGCTTCCGCGTGTAGCCGGGCTTGTCATCGGTCACATAACGCAAGCCCGCCCCCTTGGCCGCTTCCTCCGGGTCGGTCACGACTTCGAGCTCGGCGATCTTCTTTTTCTCCTGGCGGAGTCTTTTTGCGGAAAGCGGCATCCCAACAATACGCGCGGTGAGTGCGCCGAGGTCGCATGAACTTCCAGCGTTGTCGGACAGCCGCGCCGCCGGCCCAAGTTCTGAACCGGGGCAAGCGAAGCGCTCGCCCTACAATTTCGCGGGCCGGATCAGAGCTCGATCGTTTCGCCGATCTTGGGCAGGAGCAGCTTCACTCCGGCCTTCTTGGCGGCGCCTTGCGCCTTCTCGTGATCGAGCTTGATCGGCGGGAAGGTGTCGTAATGGACGCCAACGATCCGGTCGACGCCGACGAACTCCGCCGCGCGCAAGGCATCGGCGATGCCCATGGTGAAGTGATCGCCGATCGGCAGGACGGCGAAATTTAGTTTCACCTGCTCGCCGATCAGCTTCATGTCGTAGGTGAGCGCGGTGTCGCCGGAGTAGTAAAAGTTTCCCGCATCGCTCTCGATGACGAAGCCACACGGATTGCCGCCGTAGCTGCCGTCGGGCATCGAACTGCTGTGGATGGCCGAGGTTAATTTCACCCGGCCGAAATCCAGCTCGGCACCGCCGCCGTGATTCATCGCCCGCACATTCTGGGCGCCTTTCTTTTCAAGCCATTCGCCGACTTCGAAGGGCGCGATGACCGGCGCGCCGGTCCGTTTCGCGATCTCCACGAGATCTTCGAGGTGATCACCGTGACCGTGCGAGACGAAGATGAAATCGGCCGCCACTTTCTCGACGTCGATCTCCTTGGCGAGCGGATTCGACCGGATGAAAGGATCGAAGAGAAGTGTTTTACCGGAAACCTCGACGGCAAAACAGGCATGTCCGTAATAGGTAAATTTCATTTCGAAAAGTAAATCGCGGCCGGCCCGTTGGCTCGCGTAATTTTTGATGCGAGGCGTGCTGGAGGGACGACCGCCGTGTCGTCCGAGGATGAAACAGGGACGGGACAGCGCCCGTCCCTCCAATCAGGCGCCGTAGCTCTTGGTAAACTTTTTCTTCGACTCCGGCTCCGCTGTTTCCGTTTCAGGCGCAGCGGAAGGAGTCTCGGGTTGCGCGGACGGCGTCTCGACCGGAGCAGCCGCTTCCGCGCGCGGGGCGGACGACGGCGCCGCGCCTGACTGTCCTTGCGAAGCTTCCACGAACGCCATTTGCAGACTGGAAAGGGCATTGCGCATGACGGTCGCTTCTTCACTCGTTAGGTTGCCGCGCGTCTTTTCCTGGATCATGGCCAACTGGTCGATGAACATGCGCGCGACCTCGAGGTTGACCTCGGCCTGGCCGGTTTGCGGGTTGGGAATTTGCCCGAGGAAAAGGGCGGCGTTTTGCGCCTGCATCATGACGAACTCGATGAATCGCTGCGTGAGTTCTCCGGATTGAGTGGTTTTTTGAACTTCGGCCATAGCTGGGAGCGGTTAGTGGTTATCTGTTATTGGTTATTGGGGGCTGCACAGTGGCGAGGACGTAGGGTTGCTGGAAGTATTTTGCCGCGACGCGCCGAATGTCTTCGACCGTCACGAGATTTACTTCCTCTTCCAACTCCTTGTAATGCTCGAAGCCGAGACCGTAAAGCTCGTCGAGCGCGGCCATGTAGCCGAAGGAGTCGTTGCTTTGATTGGAAATGCGCTGCTGCCCGATGAGCTTCTTTTTCGCCCTGGCCAGTTCTTCACTCGTTAGGCCGGCGTTGGCCAGTTTGTTGATCTCGTCGAGCAAGGCGGCTTTGACCGCTTCGATCTTTTGCGGGTCGGTCCCGAGATAGAAAGCGAAGAGGCCCGGGACCAGCCCCTGCATCTGGCTCGCCCCGACGTAGTAGGCGAGACCCATTTCTTCGCGGATGCGGACGAAAAAGCGCGAGCCAAGGTCGCTGCTCGCTTCATCGATCAGCTCGAGCGCGTAACGATCCGGGCTGAACATGTCGGCGCCGCGGAAGCCGACCATGAGGACGGCCTGAGCCTTATTCTTCTGCTCGGTCACAGCGACGGTCTGGGCAAGAACGGGCGGGACCGAAGAGTTCGTTAGGGCAAGCTCGCCTCTTTTCATGGCGGCGAGCGCCTGCTCGAAAATCTGCCGCACCTCCTGCGCCCTGACGTTTCCGAAAACGGAGATGACGCAGTTCTTCGCGACGAGGAGCCGATCGCGGAAAGCGAGCAATTCCTGCTGAGTGAGCGCGGTGATCGAGGCCGCGGTGCCTTTGGCGCGCAAGGCGTAGGGATGCTCGGGAAAAAGGGCGCCGCGCAGAATGTTGCGGGCCACGGTCGTGAGGCGCTCTTCGTCGTCGCGAATGCCGGCGAGCTGCGCTTCCTTTTCACGCGCGATCGCTTTTTCCGGCATCGTGGCATTGAGGAGGATGTCGGCGAGGAGGTCGGCCCCGAGGCGCAGGTCGGGCTGGGTGACCTCGAGGGACACACTCAGGCTGTTGTTGCCCGCGTCGCTTCCGATGCTGCCGCCGACCGCTTCAATCGTGTCGGCGATTTGCTCGGCCGTACGCGTGGTCGTGCCTTTCAGAAGCGTCTTGGCGAGGAGCCGAGTGATCCCGTTGTTGGCAGGCGTCTCGGCCAGAAGGCCGCCGCGGAAGGCGGCCACCATCGAGACAAGCGGGAGCCGGGGATCTTCCCTAACGAGAAGTCGCAAGCCGTTGGAGAGCTCGAATTTTTCGATCTCGCCCGCGGAAATGGCCACCGCCTCCGTCGTCTTCGGCGCGAGCGTGCCGGGCGGGTTCAGGGAGACGACGGTGAGATTATTTTCCACGAGATACTTCGCGGCGACACGCTGCAGGTCGGCGAGCGAGACCTTTTGCACGGCCTCGAGATAATCGCGGGTAAAGTTGAGGTTGCGGACGACGAGCCAGTTAGCGCCGAGGTCGGAAGCCTGGCCGCGCATGGTGGTGAGCCCGCCTAACGAGTGGCTGAGGACGATCTTTTTCGCCTTGGCCAGCTCTTCCGCTGGTCGCGCCATTTTCGCGCAATTCCTCGACGATCTGCAAAATCAACTGCTCGGCGGCGACCCGGTTTTCCGGTTCGACGGTCGCTTCGATGCCAAGCAGGCCCGGATCGCCGGGCGTGTAGGAGAACGCGCCCAGACCGAAGGCAAGGCCGGCTTCCTCCCGCACTTTACGGTAAAGGCGCGAGCTGCGGCCGTCGCCCAGCACGGTCGAGAGAAGATCGAGCGCAGGGGTATCGGGATGGGTGATTTCGGGGATGTGCCAGGCGAGAGCGAGCCGGGTGAGCTCGGTGCTGAACTCTTCGTTGACCTCGCGCCGGCCGAGCTGCGCAGGCTCCGCCGGAATGTAAACCGGCTCGAGCGAGCGCCTGGGATGATCCTTGAAAAACTCCGCGAGCTGCGCGTAGACCGCGTCCGCATCGACATCACCGACGACGACGAAGGTGAGATTGTTAGGCACGTAGCGCGCCTTGTAATAATTGGTCACGTCCTGCTTGCGTGAGCTGGTCGAAAACCTGGATGTCGCCGATGACCGGAAGACGATAGGGATGCCGCTGGTAAGCGGTCCGGAACATGAGCTGCCCGATCATCCGATCGGGATCGTCGTGACTCATGGCAAACTCGCGCCGGATGACCTCCTGCTCCTTGACGTATTCGTCCGCCGGCAGAGTCGAGTTCATCATCGCGTCGGACAAGATATCGAGCGCGCTGGCGACGCCTTCCTTCGGCACGTCGATCCAGTAAACGGTGCGGTCGAAGGAAGTGTAGGCGTTCACGTAGCCGCCCTGATCCTGCACGCTTTGCGCGATCGCGTTGGTGCTTCGCGTCTTCGTGCCCTTGAAAAGCATGTGCTCGAGAATGTGGGAAAGGCCGGCGCCCAGATGCCCCGCTTCGTTCACGCTGCCGGTGCCGCACCACGCCTGCACGCTCGCGACCGGCGCGCTCCGATCGATCTGCACGATGAGGGTGAGACCGTTAGGCAAAGTCCATTTCTGCGCCGTGACCGGCGGAAAAACGATCGCCGGCGAGTTGGCGGGCGGGGCGGAGTTCAGTTGCGCGGTGCTGAGCATGGCCGGGCGCATCACGCAGTTTTTGGAGCGGGCAAGGCAGGCGGCAAAAGCGCGAGCGGTTTTTTCCCGGTCTCGGGCAGGTATGGTTTCACGAAGGCGTCGTGAAAGGTGTAGACCGACTTGAAATCCTCGAGCGAATCCTGCTCGGTTTTCCCGAAAATTCCGGCCGCGATGAGATTGAAAACCATGTGGCCGATGTCCTCGCAGCGCGTGATTCCCCAATAGGAAAAAACCGTCAGCGCCATCGGGCCAAACTCCTTCAGCGCGTAAAGGCGCACGCCTTCGAGTAGCTCCGGCCCCGCGACGTGACGAACGGCCGAGCCGCGCGCTTTCTTCTGCTGTTTGGTCGTGTAATCGAGCGCATCGCGCAGGAAAACATAGGCATCGCGATGGTAACGAGCGTCGCTCACGACGATCGAATCGAGGGCTTCGGCAAATCCAATTTTCTGCATGGGAAAGAGACGGCGCTGGGGGCGGCGCGAGCGCTATGATAGCGAGCAACCGCCACCGGAGCAAATGATGTAGAGTCGGACATGCGGGCGAAGTTCCTGTTCATTCTGTGCTGCGCCCTGGCTGGCCTCGGCGCGGCTCGCGCGGACGATCGCGCAAGCGGCGCGGCGGAAGAACGCGCCCTCGCCGCGCAGGAGAAATTGGTCCGCGCTCAACCCGAATCGGTCCCGGCCCGCATCGCGTATGCGGAATTTCTGGCCGATCATGGACAGATGCGGGCGGCCATCATGCAATGGCGCACCGCGCAGTTGCTCGACCCGGCGAATGCAGCGATCGCGAACTCGTTAGGCGGAGCCTACCTCCGGACGGGCCGGGCGGCGGAATCGGCACGGCAATTTCAGCGCGCGATCGAAATCGCCAGCGGGGTTGCGGCTTATCATTACAATCTCGCCAATGTAGAATTCATGCTCCGGCGCGATCTGACCGCCGCCTGGCATATCGACACGCCCGACCTGCTGCAACGCGCCCTCGCCGAATTTCGCGAAGCGAGCCGGCTTTCGCCTAACGACCTCGAATACGCGCGCGGCTATGCCGAAACTTTTTACGGCCTGCCGGATCCGGATTGGAATGAAGCGGAGGCGGCCTGGAAACATGTTCTCGAGCTTTCGGTGCAGCGGGATTTTGCCTACCTGCAACTGGCGCGAGTCAGCCTGAAGCTCGGCCACAAGGAAGAGGCGCGGCTTTTTCTCGATCAGATCAGCGATCCCCGGCACGACGGACTAAAGCGCAAGTTGCGCGACCAGGCCGACCAACTGTAGACGTTGCCCTCTGGGCAACGCGAGGGTGACGCCGCTACCCGGATGACGCTCGCTCCCGCGCTTCGCGGAGCGAAGCGTCTACAGTCCCGCCTCGATCGCGTCGAGGTATACGGAGATGGGATCGCGCCGGCGCGGCGGCTGGTCTTCTTCCCGCGCATCCTTCAGGACCTGGACGAAAGCCCCGCTCATCGTCTTGAGTTGGGTCGCTTCGTACCAATTCAGGTAGTCGTCCATCGCGCGGCCTTGTTGCTCGACCACTTCGCGATAACTCGCGACCCGCGCGAGCCGCTGCGTCACCTTGCGCGTCTTGCCGCGCGCGAGGAGCGCCGCGAGCTGGTAACATTCCTGCACGATCGCGTGATAGGAAGGATGGGCGCGTGCGCCAAGGAGAAGGAGCTGCTCGCTCAGCTGCCGCAGGACGGGCCGGCTGGCGGGAAGCTTGAGATAGGCGGAGTAGTCGCCTAACGAATACTCCTGCGCCTGCCCGCCCGGAGCGGGAATGGAAAACCGCAGGAGTTGATCGAGCCGGCGGGCCGTCTCCGCCGCGCTGAGCATTTCATAACGATCGCTGGCCGAGAGATGGGCGACGCTGAGCGACCACCATTTGCCCCCGCCCCGGCCGAGCGAAGTCGGGAAATGCGCGCGCAGATCGGCCACGGAATCGTTAGGCGCGTCGGGCAGATCGGCCAGGTACTGCGCGAGCTTGTGCCGGCCATCGGGCGCATCGAGGAGCAATTGCACCAGCGCCATGGAATAGGCGTCATGGATTTTGCGCGACGCAGGATCGAGCAGCTCGCGGCGTTGCCTAACGACTTCGTCGAGCGGGGCGATGCGGTCGCTTGCCACCATCGTTTGCAGGAGCTGCGCGGCTTCATCGGGGTCGCGCCCCGGCATCGATTGCAGGATGCCGTCGACCAGCCAATCGGGTGGCACAACGTAGCGGCTCCCGGCCGGCACATTGGTTCGAGGGCGGTAAATCATCTCGATCAAAATCGCGCTGAGCAGCTCGCGCTGCACTTCGCGACCGTTGAGGTCGCCGCCGATGAGGAGGTTGAGTTGCAGTTTCAAACCCGAACCGATCTGGCTGAAATCGAATCGGCTCGGCGGCAACTCCGGCACATTGGCCTGCGGGTAATCGAGGTTGATGACGAGCGGGGTTTTCCATCGGTCGGGGAGCCGGAGGAGCTTGAGCAGATTTTTCTTGGTCGTCTCCGCGATGTCGCAGACCGCTCCCCGGACCCGGACGTCAGCACCATAAACGAAAAATTGGCGCGAGCTGCTGGTGCTGTGCGCCTTGGCTTCGGCCCCGACCTCGCGCGAGCTGAGACCGAGGAGTAACGCAAGCAGGATGGCTATTTTTTGTGGCATGGACGGGAACGTGCGCTTGTAACTATTTTTGTTACGAAAAGCTCCACCGAACACCTCCGATTGTGCTATACTCTGAACGGTTAAAAAAGGGAGAAAACAATGAAAATCGTATCCACTCTTTCACTCACTGTCGCCCTCGCTGGAGCACTGGCTTTGGCCACCCCCGCGCAGGCGCAGCGGCACGGACATGGCGGCAACTCCGGCGTGAGCCACAGCAACGGCATGTCCCCCGGAATGGTAAACGGCAACGTGCAACGCGGAGCCCCGCAGGCCGGGAATTTCAATCGCGGAAACTTTGCCCGCGGAAATTTTCATCACGGCAATGATGGGCACAATCATTTCCACCACGGCGGCCACGTGAACTTCTACTTCGGCGGATTCGGTTATCCGTACTACTACGGCTATCCCTATTACGGATACGGTTACGGCTATCCCTACGGCTACGGCTATCCTTATTACGGCTACGGCTACTACGCCCAACCGGGTGTCGCTTACCAATACGATCCGCAACGGATCTATAACGGCCGGGTGGTTCAGGGTCGCGACGCCAAGGACCAGGCTTCGGTCGAAGTAATGGTGCAGCAGAGGTTGGCCCAGGCTGGTTACTACCATGGGGAGATCGATGGGGTCGTGGGCGAGCGGACGCGGAGTGCGATTCGCAGCTACGAGCGTGCTAACGGCCTGCGGGTCGATGGCCGGATCGACGACCGATTGCTCGCCACCATGGGACTCGGGTAAGCGAGGGCGCTGGTGAGCTAGCGCGCGGTGACGAGGGTCACCGACTGCGGGTGAAACTCAATCCCGACGAGGCGCGCGACGTCCTTGCGTTCGCGCTCCAAAGTCGTCCACGTTTTCTGAAAGAGAAAATTGAGCCCGCGCATGAGAGCCGGATGAATGGCCATCCGGCCGATATAGCCGCCGGTGTTGGCCGCCTCTATTTTCCCCTGCTCGACGGAGACGTGATAGAAGGCGCCGAGGCATAGTGGCAGACCAAAGAAGCGGTGCCGAATGTTGATCCGGCAAAGCCCTTCCTCGAACTGCACGAAGATGCGATGGATCGGGAAAAAGCCCTCCTGCGCCGGGCTCTGCTTCTTGCGGATGGCGGAGTCGAGATAGGCATTCACCTGTTCTTCGCTGTAAACGAGTCGGGGCGGATTATGGCTCTCGAGGGCGGTGAACAGGTCCATGTTAATCATGGGCGCGAAGGCATCGACTTTCGCCGGCTCGGGGAGGTCCGGCGGCAGCAGCATCTGGATGACCACGGCTGCGCCGAGCGCACCGAGCACGAGCTTGAGCAGCTTCAGGGCGATGAGTTTGCTCCCGTTCCGCGCAGGATTGAACATTTTCGCGAGATGCTGCCGCGTTCCCTCGCCCCCGTCCTCCGTGACGATTTTTTCTTTTTTTATGCCGCTACGATCCAGCCGCGCGCCGCAGTTGTGACAATAAATCCGTTCCAACTCGTTCTCGTGGCGACAATCGGGACAGACGAGTTTGTTCACGGAGTCTCTTTCTTTTTCTTCGGCTCGGGCTGTTTGGCGGGCGCAGGTTTCGTCTCGGTTTTGGCCGGCGTGCTCTCGCTGCTTTTCTCCGTGCTGCTCGAAGTCTCCTTCTTCGCGCCTTCCTTGTAATTGTTGCTCCGGTAATCGGTGATGTAGAACCCCGACCCTTTGAAGATCAATCCTGCGCCGGTACCGAGGAGACGCTTCACTTTGCCTTTGCCCCATTTCGCCTTCCGGCAGAGTTCCTTCGGGCAGATTTGGTAGGGCGCATCGCGCATCGATTGGAAGGCATCGAAATTTTTGCCGCACTTCTCGCAGGTGTATTCGTAGGTAGGCATGAAAGCGAAAATCGCACCGCGCGGCTGACGGTCGCCAGTCTCGACAAAATTGGCTCAAATTCAAGCGGCAGCGCCGCCGGGCGCGCGCCCTGCTCTTCTTGACTTTAAAAAGGTGGAGCGTTAGTTGCGCTTCCCCGTCGCCAAAACGTCTATGTTTCGCTCTTGTTCCCGGCTTTTTTCGCTTGTCGCGGCTCTCGCTTTTTTCGGCCTGGTCGGCTGCGGCGAAGAGGATCCACGTCTCGCCTACGGGCAAACCCAATATCTCGGCGGCGTCTACGGCGACCAGCCCGTGGCCTCCTCCGCCCCTAACGACACCGTCTCCTATTGGGACGGTGATGGCGTCCCCGGCAAGCCCTCGATCAAGATCGCCCTGAGCGAGCAACGCGCCTATTTTTACAAAGGCGGCCAGCTCGTCGGCATCTCCCAGCTTTCCACCGGACGTGAAGGCAAGGACACGCCGATGGGCAAATTCAAGGTCATCGGAAAAGACATCGATCACGCCTCCAGCATTTACGGCGACTACGTCGACGCGAATGACAACGTGGTCATGCCCAACATCGACAAGCAGGTCGATCCCAAGCCGCCCGGCACCCATTACAAAGGCGCGCCCATGCCCTACTACATGCAGATCGCGCCCGGATTCGGCATGCACGCCGGGTATCTGCCTGGCTATCCGGCTTCGCATGGGTGCATCCGGATGCCGGAGTTCATGGCGGAGAATTTTTATAACGCCGTGTCGCCCGGGACGCCGGTCGAGATCACTCCGTAGAGGATCTCACACGAGCACGTCCCTCCCGATGCGACGCGCTTCTGTGCGTCCCGGATGGTTGCCCGCCTGCGCACAAAGCGTAAACTCCTCCTCTTCGCGCGATGATCATTATCACACAACCCGCCGTTACCGACGCGCAGATCGACCACATCGTGGCGCGCGTCGAGGAGTTCGGCCTCCAGGCTCAGGTCCTCCGGGGAATGCATCGCGTCGTCATCGGCGTGCTCGGACCGGAAGATGTGATTCGGGAAAAACCGCTCGCCGCCATTCCCGGGGTCGAGTCGGTCCTGGCGGTGATGAAGCCCTACAAGCTCGTCGCACAAAATGGCGCCGCACCACCGCCGGTCGCGATCGGCGGGGTGAAATTTGGGAGCGCTCAGCCGGTTGTTTTGATTTCGGGTCCCTGCTCGGTCGAGAGCAAAGAACAACTGCTTTCGATTGCGACCTCGGTGAAAAAGGCCGGCGCGCGCGTTCTTCGTGGCGGCGCGTTTAAGCCGCGCACATCGCCCTATAGCTTTCAGGGTTTGGGAGAAGACGGACTGCGTTTTCTTGCCGAAACCCGGGCTGAGACCGGTCTGCCGATCATCACCGAAATCATGGATACGCGCGATCTGAGCATGATCGAAAAATATGCCGATTGCCTTCAGATCGGCTCGCGCAACATGCAGAACTTTGCTCTGCTCAAGGAAGTGGGCCGCAGTCGTCTCCCGGTCATGCTCAAACGCGGATTTAGCGCGACGATTAACGACCTTCTCTTGAGCGCCGAATACATCCTGAACGAGGGAAACCCGAACGTCCTCCTCTGTGAGCGCGGCATTCGCACCTTCGAAACGATGACCCGCAACACGCTCGATTTGAATGCGGTCCCGATCCTGAAAGCGAAAACCCGCCTTCCCGTGGTGGTCGATCCGACGCACGGCATCGGGTTGCGCGATTACATTCCGCAAATGGCGCTCGCCGCCGTCGCGGCCGGCGCCGACGCGCTCATGATCGAAGTGCACGACGACCCGGAACGGGCGCGGAGCGACGGCGACCAGGCGCTCGTTCCGGCGGTCTTCGAGGATCTCGTTAGGCGAATTCGCGC
Organism: uncultured Verrucomicrobiae bacterium; assembly: GCA_963792775.1. Taxonomy (GTDB): domain Bacteria; phylum Verrucomicrobiota; class Verrucomicrobiia; order Chthoniobacterales; family UBA10450; genus Palsa-1392. The sequence continues at coordinate 97,869 of CAWBXU010000002.1, forward strand.
TGTCGCCGCCGCGCTTGGGCGCGACGTCTAGAAAGCGTGCAGGATTCGTTAGGCGAGGAACTGCTTGGCGCGGTCGCGCGCAGCGGGCCTTTCGCGGGAAAAATCGCGGAACTGCGCAGCGGCACGCGGCCGGTCGCTTTTTCTCACGTCATCGAGCCGGCGCAGGCTTTTCTCGTCGCGGCGCTCGCGCGCGAGACGCGGCAAACCCTCTGGGTGCTCTGCCCAAGCGTGCGCCGCCAGGAGCTGCTCTACGAGAGCCTGGTCAACTGGTTCCCGGAAGCGCTTTTTCTCCCCGAGGCCGAATTTCTCGCGGTCGAAAATATTTTGCCGGACCAGGAAATTGCGGCCGAGCGACTCGCCCTACTCAGCCGGCTCGAAGGCAAAGGACGGCATGTCATCGTCGCGACGCAGGCCAGCCTCGCGCAACCGGCGCCGCCGCGCGGCGCGTTGCGCGCCGGTGCCTTGCGGCTCAAGCGCGGCGCGGCGGCGCGGCTCGAGCAAATCGTCGAGTCGTTAGGCGCGAGCCGGTTATGAGCGCGCGCCGCAGGTCACGACCCGTGGACAGTTCGCCGTCCGCGGCGGGATTCTCGACGTTTATTCCTGGCAGGCGCAGCTCCCGATTCGCGCGGAATTTTTCGGTGACGAAATCGAATCGCTGCGCGAGTTCGACCTCGATACCCAGACCTCGGTTGGCAATCTGCCGGCGGTCGAGATCTTGTTAGGCGCGACCGACGATCAAAGTGGAACGGTGCGTGATTACCTCGCGCAAGATGCGCTCCAGATCGCGATCGAAACGGAGGAAAGCGAGCACGACGCTGCGATTGCAATCAGCGAAGGCTGGCTCGGGAGCGCAGACGCAGAGTCGGGAAGATTTCTCGGGGGCGTTTGTTGATTGCGAGATCGGCGAATTCGACACCGGTGAGTTCATCATCGCGGAAGCGAAACGCCGGCAATTTTTCAGTCGCCTAACGACCTGGCGCGAGAGCGGCGCGCGCATCGCGATCTATTTCCAGACCGAAGGCGAGATCGAGCGCTTCCGCGAAATCATGGTGGAGGCGAAAGTGGAAATCGGCGGGCTCGAACTGATCGAAGGCACGCTCCCACGCGGCTTCTGTTATCCCGCGGCCAACCTCGTCATCCTCGCGGCTGCGGAACTTTTCGGCCGCGCGCCGACCCACGGCCGGCGCCGCCTGCAGCGCGCCACGAAGTTCGGCGCGAGCCGCGCCCAGATCGATTTCAGCGAGCTGCACGAGGACGATCTCGTCGTCCATCTCGAGCACGGCGTCGGTCGTTTCCTCGGCCTGCAGAAACTGGGCGACGCGGACGCGAGCGAAGTGCTCGCGATCGAGTTCGCCGACGACGCGAAACTCTACGTCCCGCTCGAACAGGCCTACCTGGTTTCGCGCTACGTCGGGGTCGGAAAAAAATCGCCGCCGCTCAGTTCGTTAGCCGACGCGAAATGGTCGCGCGCGCGCAAGAACGCGGCCGCTTCGATTTTCGATTACGCCGGCAAAATGCTCGCCCTCCAGGCGGAACGCGAAACCCAGACCGGTCATGCTTTCGGCCCCGACACGAAATGGCAGCTCGAGTTCGAACATTCCTTTCCGTTTCGCGAAACGCCCGACCAGCTCAAAGCCATCGCCGAGACGAAGCACGACATGGAAGCGTCGCGTTCGATGGATCGCCTGATCTGCGGCGACGTCGGTTTCGGCAAAACCGAGGTGGCGATCCGCGCCGCTTTCAAGGCGGTGATGGAAGGCAAGCAGGTCGCCGTCCTCACGCCCACGACCGTCCTCGCGCAGCAGCATTTCGAAACCTTCCGCCAACGCATGCTCGATTATCCGGTGCGGATCGAAATGCTGAGCCGTTTCCGTTCGCACGCGGAACAGCGCAAAGTCCTCGAGCAATTGCGCGACGGCGGCGTCGATGTCGTCGTCGGCACGCACCGGCTCATTTCCGGCGACGTTGTTTTCAAAGATCTCGGCCTGGTCGTGATCGACGAAGAGCAGCGCTTCGGCGTGCTGCATAAGGAGAAATTCAAGGAGCTCTTTAAGCTCGTCGACGTCCTCACTCTTTCCGCGACGCCGATCCCGCGCACACTTTATCTCTCGCTCGTCGGCGTGAAAGACATGTCGACAATTGAGACGCCGCCGCTCAATCGCCTTCCGGTCGAGACGATCGTGTGCCGGCTACGACGAGCGCATCATCCGCGACGCGATCAAGCGCGAGCTCGAGCGCCAGGGCCAGGTTTATTTTTTCCACAACCGCGTCATGTCGATCGAGAAAGTGCGCGACCGGATCGTCGAGCTTTGCCCGGAGGCGCGGGTGGAATTCGGCCACGGCCAGATGAGCGCGGACGAACTCGAAACCGTCATGCAACGTTTCGTCGCGGGGAAAATCGACGTTCTCGTTTGCACCACGATCATCGAGAGCGGCCTCGATATTCCAAATGCCAACACCATCATCATCGACCGGGCCGATCGCTTCGGGCTGGCCGATCTCTATCAACTGCGCGGCCGGGTCGGTCGGGCCGAGCACAAGGCCTATGCCTATCTCCTTCTCCCGCGCGAGATGATGACGGTGGGCGCGGCGCGCAAAAGGATCAACGCGATCAAGCAATACAGTTCGTTAGGCGCGGGTTTTCGCATCGCGATGCGCGATCTCGAGATTCGCGGCGCGGGCAGCATTCTCGGCACCGCCCAGAGCGGACACATCGTCGCGGTCGGCTTCGATCTTTACTGCCAGCTGCTCAAGCAGGCGGTCGCGCAACTGAAAGGCGACAAACTCCGCCCGCGCCTCGAAGTGGAAGTGCGCCTCGATTTCCTCGCCAACAGCGAAGGCGAATATCTCGCCGCCGAAACCGGAGTCGCTCGTCCCCGCGTTCATCCCGACCGGCTACATCAGCGACTCCGCGCTCCGCATCCAGGCTTACCGCCAGCTCGCCGAAATCACCACCCAGGAACAGCTCCACCGGCTCCGGCGCGATTGGCGCGACCGCTTCGGCGCGCCGCCGTCAGCGGTTGACAATTTGCTTCTTCTCAGCGAGATCAAGCTTTCCGCCGCCAGGGCCCGCGTCAGCCGGGTCGAAGTGCGCGACCGCAAATTGATGCTGAGCCGTCGCGGCGACTTTATCCTTGTCGGAGGCAAATTTCCCCGCTTAATTTCCAGTAGCATCGATCTCTACCTATCCGAGATATGGCATTTATTAAAACAACTCTGAGTCTCATCTGGCGTCATCCGGCCGGAACGCTGGTCGCCTTTTTCTGCTTCACCGTCGCGGCGACCGCGTCCCCCACGCACGGCGCGGAATCGGTCAACGGCATCGCCGCCGTCGTGAACAACGACGTCATCACTTATTCCGAAGTGCGCGATCTGGTCGGGCCGCGCGAACGGCTCCTGCGCTCGCAGTACACCGGCGAAGAGTTGAACAAGAAAATCATCGAGCTGCGCAAATCCGCGCTCCAGGATTTGATCGATCGCCAGCTCATCATCCAGGCTTTTGAGAAAGAGAAATTCGAAATCCCGCAGTATTTCGTCGACGAGCGCGTCGCCCAGGTCATTCGCGATTCCTTCGGCGGCGATCGCAACGCCTTCATCAAAACGATGGAGTCGCAGAAATTTTCGATGTCGAAATTCAAAAGCATGGAGCGCGAAAAAATCATCGTGCAGGCGATGCGGCGCGAAGAACGTGAAGACCAACCTGCTCGTCCCGCCGGCCAAGGTGGAGGAATATTACCGCCAGCATCGCGACCTCTTCGCGAGCAAGGCGCAGGTGAAATTGCGCATGATCATGATCCCCGGGAAACCCGGTGCGGCCGAACCCGATCCGCAAAGAGCGATGGCCGATGAGATCCGCGGCAAACTCATTACCGGCGCCGATTTCGATAAAATGGCGCAGATGTATTCCGAGGACAGCACGCGCGACCTGGGCGGCGATTGGGGTTGGGTCGACGATAAGACCCTTTCGCAACCGCTCTCGGAAGTGGCTTTCAAGCTCAAGCCGGGGGAGATCAGCAAAGTGGTCAAGGTCGGGGACAACTATTACATCTTAAAAGTCGAAGCGCGGCAGGGCGGCGATCTCAAGCCGCTCAAGGACGTGCGCGCCGACATCGAGTCGCGCCTCCACCAGGAACAGGCGCAGAAGCTGCAGGAACACTGGCTCGCCAGTCTCCGCTCGAAGGCTTACATCAAGACCTTCTAGCGCTGCGCTCGCTCCTCTTCTCGTGCTCCTGCTCGTAATCGATCGCGGGCGATCACGATCGTGAGCATGAGCACGAGGGAAATTGCGGGGCGCCCGCGTATCGGCATTACTCTGGGGGATCCGGCTGGCATCGGACCGGAAATCATCCGGGCCGCACTCGCTTCCGGAAAATTGCCGACAGAAGCCGATTACGAAGTCATCGGACTAAGCGAAGGCTTTTCGTTAGGCAAGCCCGATCGCGCCAGCGCTCGCGCCGCACAGGAGGCGCTCGAAACCGCCGCGCGCCGCGCGCTCGCGGGCGAGCTCGACGCCGTCGTCACCGGCCCGATCCACAAGGCGCGGATGTACGAGATCGGTTTTGAATTTCCGGGACAGACCGAGTTTTTCGCGGCCCGCTGCGGGATCGCCAACTTCGCCATGCTCCTGACCGGCGGCAGGCTCACCGTCGCGCTCGTCACCACCCACATTCCCCTGCGCGAAGTGGCCGCCAGCCTGCGGACCGACGAGATCGTAAGAGTCGGTCATTTGCTCGCAGCGTTTCTGCGCCAGCGCGGCCAGAGTCGCATTGCCGTGGCCGGTCTCAATCCGCATGCCGGCGAATCAGGAGCGCTCGGTCGCGAGGAAATCGAAATCATTGCTCCAGCCATCACGCAGTTGAATCAGACTTCTGACCTCCGATCTCCTCCTTCCGAATTCGCCGGCCCGTTTTCACCCGACACGATTTTCCATCGCGCGGTCGCCGGCGAATACGACGCAGTCCTTTGCATGTATCACGACCAGGGCTTGATTCCGCTCAAGCTGCACGCTTTTCACGACGGGGTGAACGTCACCCTCGGTCTCCCCTTTCCTCGCACCAGTCCCGATCACGGCACCGCCTTCGAGATCGCCGGACAAAGCATCGCGCGGCCCGATAGCATGATCGCCGCCATCCGGCTCGCGGTCGAACTGGCCGCAAAATGAATCCGCGAATCTCGCCGCTTCATCTCGCGCTTCTCTTCGCCACGGCCGTCGTCTTCGCCTGGTCGGCCTGGCGACCCTACGATCGACTCACCTGGTGGCTCGAAACGAGCCCGGGAATCATCGGCCTCGCCATCCTCATCGCGACCTATTCGCGCTTTCGTTTCAGCACGCTCGTTTACACGCTCATCGCGCTTCACGTCATCATTCTTTGCGTGGGCGGTCATTACACTTATGCGCGGGTCCCGCTCTTCGAGTGGCTCAAACCGATTTTCGGCTGGCATCGCAACCATTACGATCGGCTCGGGCATTTCGCCCAGGGATTTGTCCCGGCGCTGATCGCCCGCGAGCTTTTCGTTAGGCGCGGCGTCATCCGCTCGCGCGGCTGGATCTTCGCGGTCATCGTTTTCGTTTGTCTCGGGATCAGCGCGCTCTACGAGTTGGTCGAATGGTGGACGGCGCTCGCCTCCGGCTCGGCGGCGACGGAGTTTCTCGCCACCCAGGGCGACATCTGGGACACGCAGGAAGATATGTTCATGGCCCTGATCGGCGCGGTCTGCGCGCTTCTCTTCATGGCCCGCTGGCAGGACAAGCAGATGCGCCATTTACCCGGCCGGGTGTGACATTCGCCTAACGACAAGCGAAGCGCTCGAACAAGTTCTTGTCATCCTGAGCGGAGCGAAGGATCTCTGACCATTTCCGCCCGCCCAAGGGCCCGCAGCAGAATCAGAGGTCCTTCGCTCCGCTCAGGATGACAACAGGGTAGGGCTGCGCGTTAGTTTCCCTCGCGTTCCATGTCGCCTCGCAAATATCTCACCGTTTTCAATCTCGGGATCCAGAACACCTTCGTTTACCGCTGGAATTATTTGCTCCGCGCGGTCTTCGGCCTGATCCCGCTAGTCGGTACCATTTTCCTCTGGCGCGCCGTTTTCCACGAGAGCGGCGGCGGCCTGCGCGGTTACGACTACGGCTCGATGATCTATTATTACCTTCTCACGATTCTGGTCAGCAACCTCGTCACGCCGACCGAGGACGAATGGCAGATCGCGGCCGACATTCGCGAAGGCCAGATCAATTCTTTCCTGACCAAGCCGATGAATTATCTCGGCTACCGCTTCAGCATTTTCCTGAGCGGCCGGCTGGTTTACACCCTCGTCACGATTCTGCCGATCGCGGCCATCTTCATCTATTTCCGCCACTTCATCATTTTGCCTAACGAGCCCGTGACCTGGCTCTGCGCGCTCGTCTCGCTCTTCATGTCGGCCTTCATCCAGTTTTTTCTCACCTACGCGCTTTCCATGATGGCCTTCTGGATCCTCGAGATCTCGACCATCGTTTTCATCGTTTACAGCTTCGAGTATTTCCTTGGCGGCCAGATGTTCCCGCTCGATATCATGCCGCCCGCGGTCCAGGCGGTGATGAAATGGCTGCCCTTTTATTACGAGCTTTTCTGTCCAATCGCGATCTTCCAAGGCCGGCTGCATGGCCCGGAAATGTTCGGCGCGCTCGCCATTCAATGCGGTTGGCTTCTCGCCATGTGGGCGGCGGCAAACTTCATGTGGAAGCGCGGCCTCGGGCATTATCAGGCGGTCGGCGGCTGAATGGAATTCCTCACACCAAGTCCACAACGGACACAAAGGATGAGAATAAAAAACTCCGTGACCTTTGTGGCCTTTGTATGAGGAATGTGAGCGGAAGAGCGCCGCAGTTTTCGATTGCGCACCTATGCCCCGCTTTCCAGATTCGCGCACTGTGGAATTAAAGAGCTACCTCCGCGCGCGACAGCAGGAGGTCGATCGCGCGCTCGATCGCTTTCTCCCCAAAGCTTCCGCCAAACCGGCAACGATCCACAAGGCAATGCGCTATTCGCTTTTTGCCGGCGGGAAGCGGCTCCGCCCGATTCTTTGCCTGGCGGCGGCGGAAGCCTGCGGCGGCCTAACGAAAAGCGCGCTGCCGCTGGCCTGCGCGATGGAGTGCATTCACACCTACTCGCTCATTCACGACGATCTTCCGAGCATGGATAACGACGATTTCCGGCGCGGCCGCGCCACCTGTCACAAGGTTTTTGGCGATGGCATCGCCGTCCTCGCGGGCGACGCTCTGCTCACAATCGCTTTCGAAATTGCCGCGCAGGCCGAGACTTGGCCACGCTACGACATGCGCGAGATCATCCGCGAAATTTCCGTCGCCGCCGGAAGCCGCAAACTGATCGCCGGCCAGGTGGCGGATCTCGAAGGCGAAGGGAAACCGCACACCCGCGCGCAGCTTCGTTACATTCACGAGAACAAAACCGCCGCGCTTCTCACCACTTCCGTTCGGCTCGGCGCGATGAGCGCAAACGCTACGCCGACCCAGTTGCGCGCGATCAGCGATTTTGGACGCGCGCTCGGTCTCGCTTTCCAGGTAATCGATGACATTCTCGACGTCACGCAGACGAGCGAGAAGCTAGGCAAGAGCGCGGGCAAGGATGTGGTCGCACAGAAGGCAACTTATCCCGCGGTAATCGGCCTGGAAAAATCGCGCGTCGAAGCGGGTCGATTGACGCGACAAGCGCATGACGCGCTGAAGCCTTTAGGCAAAAAAGCGGAAACGCTGCACGCGCTCGCGAACTATCTCCTCGAGCGCGAGTACTGATTCTTCCTCCGGGGAGGACGGGGTGTTACCCCGTCGCGCTTGGGCGAGTCTCGCCCAAGGCCAGATGCGCGCCGCAAATACCCAAAGTGGACAACCAACGAGGCAACGCGCTGCGAGCAGTTCGGCGGAGACTCCGCCGAACGACGGGCTAGCAGCCCGTCCTCCCCGGAAAAGAAGACCTAGGCGAGCGCGAGATTGGGATCGATCTCGGTCGTTAGGCGGGTGGATTGACCTTGCTCGAGCCGGAGGATGGCGGCGAAGGCAATCATGGCGGCGTTATCGGTGCAGAGCCGCGGCTCCGCGAACCGCAGCGCCAAACCCGCGCGCTCGCAGCCTAACGACATCTGTGCGCGCAGCTCACCGTTGCAACTGACCCCGCCACTCACCGTGACGAGCGAACGCCGCGATGCCCGCGCCGCCGCGATCGTCTTGGCCACGAGCACCTCCACCACCGCGCGTTGAAAGGATGCGCAAATATCGGCGAGCGCTGCGCCTTGCACTTTCGGCAGGAGATAGCGCACCGCGGTCTTGAGTCCGCTGAAGCTGAAATTCGCGTCGCCCGAGTGCAGCATGCTCCGCGGAAGGTCGAAGCGCGCCGGATCGCCCTCGCGCGCGCAGCGCTCGATCTCCGGTCCGCCCGGATAGGCGAGCCCGAGCATCTTCGCGACCTTGTCGAATGCCTCGCCGGCCGCATCATCGACGGTGCGGCCGATGATCCGGTAATCCCCGACGCCATCGACTTCGACGAGGAGGGTGTGGCCGCCGCTGACGATCAAGGAAACGTTAGGCGCGATGCCTTCGTCGTTTCCGAAAAACGGCGAAAGCAGATGCCCCTCGAGATGATTGATCGCGAGATAAGGTTTGCCGAAACCGAGCGCGAGACCTTTGGCAAGTGAGGCGCCAATCATGAGCGAACTGGCCAGGCCAGGCCCGCTCGTGGCCGCGAAGGCGTCCACTTCGCCTAACGAGATCGCGGCGTCCGTCATCGCCTGTTCGAGCAGGCGCGGCGCGTGCAGGAGATGATTACGCGAGGCCACTTCCGGCACCACGCCGCCATACTGCTGATGCTCGGCAACCTGCGATGCGACCACGCTGGCGAGCAGCTCGCGGCCGCGCAGGATGGCGACGGCGGTTTCGTCGCAGGAAGTCTCAATCGCGAGAAGGTGGGGATTCATTTAACCGCAGAGGACGCAGAGGAGCAGAAAAAAAGAGACGGGAACAATCCAAAACCGGTTTCCCTCCTCTGCGCCTCTCTGCGGTTAAATTCCCGCCTTACTTCTTCACCGCATCGACTTTCGGCGCGGTCTGCTGCGCGTAAATCATCACGCCCTTGAGGGCGTCGATCCCGCGCATCAGTTGCAGGTCTTTCGTTTTGATCAGCGCAGTCGCTTCGTCCGGTTTGATCTTGTCGTCGTTGCGCAACTGCGCCACGGCGCGCTCTTGCTCCATCGTTAGGGGGACGCGAATATTCGGGACGACGCCGTTGCCTTGGATGACCTGTTTGCTCGGCGTGAAATATTTCGCGGTGGTGAAGCGCAAAGCCGAACCATCCGGCAACTGCATGACATTCTGGACCGAGCCTTTCCCGAAAGTCGTCTCGCCGACCACGATCGCGCGATGCAAATCCTTGAGCGCGCCGGCCACGATCTCGGAGCCGCTCGCGCTCCCTTCGTTCACCAAAACGACGAGCGGAAAGCGCGGCCGTTCCTTTATTCCTACCGGCGTCGAGTAATCGTGCTTCTGCGAAGAAGCGCGCCCCTGGGTCGAGACCACTTTGGTGTTGGCCGGCAAAAATTGGCCGAGCACGTCGACCGCGCTGTTGAGCAAGCCGCCGGGATTGTTGCGCAGGTCGAGGACGAGCGCCTGCATTCCCTGCTTCTGTAAACTGTCGAGCGTCTTGCCGAATTCTTCGGCGGTCGGTTCGTTGAATTGCACGATCCGGACGTAGCCGACTTTGTAGGGACCGGTCAGCTCCGGCGAAAGGAAGTTGCCGCCTTTCACGCTCCGCACTTTGATCTCCTTGCGCTCGAGGGGAAAATCTTTGATCACCCTGGTCGAGGGCCGCAGGATCGTTAGGGTGATTTTCTGCCCGGGCTCGCCGCGCAAAACGTCGACCGCATCCTGCAGGCTGAGCTTCTCGGTCGAGGAGCCATTGATTTTCAAAATCTGATCGCCCGCCAGGACACCGGCCTGCGCGGCGGGTGTGTCTTCCATCGGCGTGACCACGGTGAGGACGCCATCGCGCATCGCCACTTCCACCCCGAGGCCGTTGAAGCGGCTGCGGGTGTCGTCCTGCATATCCTTGAAATCATCCGGGTCCATGAACTGGCTGTGCGGATCGAGGGAGGAGAGCATGCCTTTCATCGCGGCCGAGATGAGGTCGTGATAACTGACCTTGTCGCCATCGACGTAGTCCTGCCGGATCAACTCGATCGCCTTCGCGAAAGTCGCGATCTCGGCGTAGCCGTTGTCGTCGGCGGTGGGCGGCGGCGTCGGATCGACGGCTCGGGCCCGGCTCGGCGCGGCCAGAAAAAAGCTGGCAGAAAGCAGGAGCAGAAATGGGCGCAGGAACAGAGGACCTTTCATAACCATGGTGCGTTGGACGCGAACGAAGCGATTGTCGTTCATTCTCCTGTTTTTGCCAACCGGCCGGTATGACAAGCCCGGCCTCCGCTTCTAACCTAGCCCAATGAAAACGACCGGACTCTGGGTGCTTTTCCTCGTCTTATCGTTAGGCGTGACCGCCCCGCTGCGGGCGCAAACGCCCACCCCATCGCCCGGCAAAGGCGACGCCGATTTCGACAAGGCCGCGCTCGATTACATCGCCGGCTATCTCACGGCGCGGCCGCTCACCGCGGTGGCGCTCGGTCTTCATCAATACGACGGCAATATCGGCGATTACACCCGGCTCGCGATCGATGCCGAGATCGAACGCTTGCGGCGTTTCCAGACTCAGTTTGAAAAAATGGACGTGAGCCAGCTGAGCCAGCGGGCCGATATCGATCGGCGCATTCTCCTGGCGGCGATCAGCGTCGAGCTCGCCCAGATCGTGGACATGGGCATCTACGAAAAAAATCCGATGACCTACGCGCGCGCCATCGACGTCAACATTTACATCAAGCGCGACTTCAAACCGCTCGATGATCGCGTCCACGACATCGTCACGATCGAAGACCAGACCGCCAACATCATGACCGCCGCGAAGACGAATCTGGCGGCGGTTTTGCCCAGGCCGTATGTCGAGCTGGCCATCCAGATCGCGAACGGCTCGGCCGATTTTCTCGAGAAAGATTTGGTCGCGGCCTTGAAAGATTTGAAGGACGAATCGCTCCGGGCGGCTTTCGCAGATTCAAACAAGAAAGCGGCAGCGGCCCTGCGCGATTACGCAAGCTGGCTGACGAAAGAGAAGCTCCCCAAAGCGACCGCCGACTTCGCGCTCGGCCCGGAAAAGTTCCGGCGGATTCTCGCAAGCACGCAACTGGTCGACCTGCCGCCGGAAAAAATCCTCGCGCTCGGATTGCAGGAGTTAAAGAACCAGCAAAACGCCTTCGCCGCCGCGGCGAAAATTATCGATCCGAAGAAAACGCCGATCGAGGTTTTCAAGGAAGTGCAGCAGGACCACCCGAAACCGGGCGAGCTCATTTCGGATGTCGCGAAGGACCTGGATCAAATTCGGCAATACGTGCTCGATCATCACCTCGTCACGATCCCGTCCGACGTGCGCGCGACCGTCACGGAGACGCCGCAGTTCGATCGCGCGACCACTTTTGCCTCGATGGATACGCCCGGGCCGTTCGAGCGAAAGGCGACGCAGGCCTACTACTATGTCACGCCGACGGAGAGCGATTGGACCGAGAAACAGAAGAACGAATGGCTCACTTCATTTAACTATTACACCGCCGACGTCGTCTCCATCCACGAGGCTTATCCCGGGCATTATGTGCAGTTCCTGCACCTCAACGCATCCTCCGCGAATCGGGTCGAGAAGATTTTCGGCAGCTATTCCTACGTCGAAGGGTGGGCGCATTACGCCGAGCAAATGATGCTCGACGAAGGATTCGGCAGCGTGCCGAACCCGACGCCCGAGCAGAAGGTGCGGGCCGCGAAATATCGCATGGCCCAGGCCGACGAAGCACTGCTCCGAGTCTGCCGGCTTTGCGTCTCGATCAAGATGCACACCCAGGGGATGTCGGTCGCGGACGGGGCGAAATTCTTCCACGAGAATTGCTACTACGAAGAAAAACCGTCGATGTCCGAAGCGATGCGCGGGACGTTCGATCCGGGCTATCTCAACTACACGTTAGGCAAACTTGAGATCCTGAAACTGCGTGCCGATTACAAGGCCCAAGAGGGGGCAAACTTTTCCCTCGAGAAATTCCACGACGAAATGCTCAACCACGGCATGCCGCCGATCCGCCTCTTGCGCGAGATCCTGCTGAAAGATCCGAAACAGTGGAACGCGGTGCTGTAGACGCTTCGCTCTGCGAAGCGCGGCCCGAGCAATACCCGCTCAAATCTTTGGATTAAACAGTCCCGCCCTACCACAAATCTTTAGATTGAACACTCCCGACGTCCCAGGCACCCGTTCAGCGCGAAGACTGGAGTTCCGAAGCTCCGAAGGAGCGCCATGTCTATAGAACCGGCAAAGTAGAATCGCCAAGCTCCGGAGGAGCGGCATGTTTTCTCGCTAACCGGTGTGCCCACATGCCGCTCCTACCGGAGCTTGCCTCACACTAGCTGGCTGTCAGGTTCTATAGACATGTCGCGCCTCCGGCGCTTGCGGCGCGGGACCGATAGGGACGGGCGCCGAAAAATTTGTCATCCTGAGCGCAGCGAAGGATCTCTGATTATTTCTGGGTTCGAATCGCGATTCGACCCAGAGACAAGCAGAGATCCTTCGCTGCGCTCAGGATGACAAAGTGGGGTGGAATGACAAATGTAACCGTTAGGGCTTTCCGCCGAAGGTCGCGTAATCGTCGAGATCGAGCAGGTCGCCCCAGGTCTTGATGTCCTCGCGTGTCTGCGAGAACGAACCAACCCGCTCGGAAAAGATGCCTAACGTTTCCGCGTCGCTATCCGGCCCGCGGCGTTGCTGAAACTCGCTCCACTGCTCGATCTCCCACGGCGTGCGTTTGTGTTGCGCGTTGGTGTTGAGCCATTCCAGGATTTCGCCGTCGCCTTTTCCCGTCGCGAGCTGCTCGCGCAAGGCCTCGGCATCGAAGCCGAGAAAGTTCACGAGATGCTGATCGAGCGGGCAGTTGTAGTTGTACTCGCCGTTCTTACCCGCGATGGTGGCGCGGCCCTTGTCGAGCATGCGCGGCAAAAGCACGAAACCGCCGAGGCGGCAGCGCGCGCTGCGCGGCGGACGTTGCGTGAGGTCGGGTGCGGAGATTTGGTCTTCGTTCATAAAATTTTTAGAAAATAACCGCTGCGGAAGCTGCGTCGCCCGCCAGGGCTTCAAGTTTATCGACGATCGCTTTCTTCGCCGCGACGCCGACGATTTGATCGCGCAGCTCGCCGCCCTTGAAGAAGAGCAAAGCGGGAACGCCGCGAATGTTATAGCGCTGCATCAAGGCCGGGTCGTCATCGATGTTGACCTTGGCCACGCGAAACTTGTCGCCGTTCTCCTTTGCGATTTCGTCCAGGACAGGCGCGATCATTTTGCAGGGGCCGCACCAGGCCGCCCAAAAATCGACCAGCACCGGAATGGGCGATTGCAGGACGGCTTTTTCGAAACTGGCTTCGTTGATGTTGATGGGTTCGTTCATGATTATCTTTTCGTTAGGGGTTTCTTCTGAAATTGGTGCGGCGGAAGTTCGCGCGGCACGACCATCGCAAAACGCTTCTCCGTTCCGCGCAAAAACATGATCGGCGAGGCCACGCCGATTTCTGACGCGACCAAATATTTCTGCAAATCGTCAATCGTGGCGATGACCTGACCTTTCAGGCCGACGATCGTATCGCCCGTCTTCAAGCCGGCGAGGGCGGCGGGGCTGCCTGGCTCGACTTCCATGACAAGTACGCCGCGATCGGCGCCGAGTTTATGAAAGCGCACGACGCGCGGATGGAGCGGCACGTTTTGCCCGGCGACGCCGATCGAGCTGCGCCGAATGCGCCCTTCCTTGATCAACCAGCCGGCCACGAAATGCGCCGTGTTACTCGCGATCGCGAAACAAATTCCCTGCGCCGGGAGAATGACCGCGGTGTTCACGCCGATCACTTCGCCCGCGCTGTTCAGGAGCGGTCCGCCGGAGTTGCCCGGATTCAACGCCGCGTCCGTCTGGATGATTTCGTCCATCAACCGGCCCGACTCCGAGCGCATCGAACGCCCGAGCGCGCTTACGATTCCCGCGGTCACGGTCTGCTGAAATCCATAGGGTGAACCGACCGCGATCGCGATCTGGCCGACGTGAATCGCGGACGAATCCGCCAGCCGCGCGTGCTGAATGTTAGGCGCAGCGATGCGGATGACGCCGAGATCGGTTTCCGGATCGGTCCCGATCAGTTCCGCGGGGTACACGCGGCCGTCGTGTAACGTCACCTCGAGCTCCTTCGCGCCATGCACGACATGGCTGTTCGTTAGGATAAAACCATCGCGCGCGATGATGAAACCGGAACCGCCGCCGGGACCACGCTCCGCGTTTTGCACGCGAATGTTGACCACACTGGACGCGACGCGATTAACCACCGCCGCGACCGTTTTCGAATAGGCGTCGAGCAAGTTACCATCGTCGAGGCTCTCCTGGACGTGGCCGGGATCGGGCAGGTTTTCATCGAACGACGTGCGCACGATTCTCGGCGCGGCCTGCTGCGGAAATGGAATGACCTGTCTCATCGGTTCTTTACCAAGGGAGCGGTTCGCCATCGTGCACGTACGTTCCATTCGGACCATCCGCGCCAATCGTCGCCAACGCCACGCTCGTCTTCGCGCCGTCGGGAATTTCCATCATCGCGCCCTCGCCGCCCATGTCGGTCTTGACCCAGCCGGGATGGGCCGCGTTCACCTTGATCTTGGTGTCCTTCAACTCGTAGGCGAGTTGCACGGTGTAAGCGTTGACCGCCGATTTGGAAACGTTGTAAGCCGCCACCTTGTTATCATAGACGGGCGACCCCGGCGTCGCGTGCAGCGTGATCGATCCGAGGATGCTCGAGAGATTCACGATCCGGCCCGCCTCGCTCTTTCGGAGCAAAGGGAGAAACGCGTTCGTCGTCTCGATCAGGCCAAAGACATTCGTGTCGAAAGTTTTTCGCCAGGTCTCGAGCGACTGCTCGCTCACTTTGCAATCTTTCTCGTCCAGCATGACCCCGGCGTTGTTGATCAAAATATCGAGGTGGCCGAATTCCTTCTCCACCTGCGCCGCGGCCTTCCTGATGCTGGCGGAATCGTTCACGTCGATCTCGAGAGCGCGAGCTTCGAGACCTTCCTTGCGCAGTTCCGCGACCGCTTCCTCGCCCTTCTTCGCATCCCGGGCGCCGATCAGGACGGTGATATCTTTCTTCGCCAACTGACGGGCGGTTTCCAGGCCGATGCCTTTGTTCGCGCCGGTGATCACGGCAATCTTCTTTGTGCTCATAAATGGTATTCGTTTTCGACAGAAGTTTCGTATCTGTAATTAATACAATTACAGTTTAGAGAAGATCGTCAAACGACAAATCTGAGAGCAGCGGATCCCCGATCCGCAGGTGCGGGATCACCCTGCGAGCGCTGTTGCGGAGCGGCTACGGCTTTGGCCTAAAAGGGTGCCTCGGGTGCCACTGCGGTCCCGGCTCTGGCCGGAACCGCCCGCGCCCCATCTGTCATCCTGAGCGTAGCGAAGGATCACTGATTCTTTCCGGGCATGTCGCGCGCGGGGCGCAGAAATAGTCAGAGATGTTTCGCTGCGCTCAACATGACAGGGAAAAAAACTGCTCTTGATCTTCAACCCTTCCGAACCTTGCTCCCCTAGAGCGTGTCCTGCACTTTGAAAGGGATCCGCGAGGCACCGCCTGGAGACGTCTCCCTCTGGGAGGCGCGGGTTTCGGCGCCATTAGGCTAGCCGCGTCGATACCCGCGCTTCGCAGAGCGAAGCGTCTACAGGCGACGCGCCCCGGCAACCTCGACGATTGAAGTGCATGACACGCCCTGGCCTCCCTCTCCCTGCCTAGCTTTCCCCTTGCGAGCTTTCCTCTCCTTCCTCCTCCTCTTCGCCAACAAGCAATTCCGGAAAGAGAGGCTGCGGATTGTCCGGTAATTCTTCCACGTCGCGCAGCTTTCTCGTGATCGCGCGCGAACGAACCGCGACTTTTTCCATGTCGTTCGAGGCCTGCTCGAGTTTCCGCTTCACGCCCTCGAGCATCCCGCCAAACTTCCCGAACTCGGTCTTGACCGCCGCGAGCAAATTCCAGACTTCGCTCGAGCGTTTCTGAATCGTTAGAGTGCGGAAACCCATTTGCAGACTGTTGAGCAACGCTGCCAGGGTGGTCGGTCCGGCAAAGACGACGCGGCATTCCCGCTGCACCTGCTCGGCCAGGCCGACGCGCCGGATCGCTTCCGCATAAAGTCCTTCGGTCGGCAAAAAGAGAAGCGCGAAATCAGTCGTGCGCGGCGGGTTGATGTATTTCGCGCAAATGTCTTTCGCGCTTTTGCGCAACTGCGTTTCCAGGCTTTTCATCGCCTCTTCCGTGCCTAACGGATCGGCCGCTTCCTGCGCGCTGAGCAGCCGCTGGTAATCTTCGATCGGAAATTTCGCGTCGAGCGGCAGCCAGACCGGCACGCCATTTTCGTCGCCGGGCAACTTGATCGCGAAATCGACCATTTCGCCGCTGCCCTCCCGCAGCTTCACATTGCGCGCGAATTGCTCCGGCGTGAGCACCTGTTCGAGAAGCGCGCCGAGCTGCACTTCGCCCCAGCCGCCGCGCGATTTCACATTGGTCAGAACGCGCTGCAATCCGCCGACGTCGCTCGCGAGCTGTTGCATCGCGCCGAGGCCCTGATGCACGCGCTCGAGCCGTTCGCTCACCATTTGAAAGGATTCGCCGAGGCGTTTCTCGAGCGTGCCTTGCAGCTTCTCGTCGACTGTCGCGCGCATCTTGTCGATCTGGCGCGCGTTGTCTTCCTGCAGTTGTTTTAGGCGCACGTCGACCACGGCGCGCAAGCTTTCGAGCCGCACTTCGTTCGATTCGGTCAGCTTGCCGGTTTGCTGCGAGACGGTGTCGAGTTGGCCTTTCAAAATCGCGCCGATTTCGGCGATCGATTTCAAATTCGTCTCGCCGAGATTCTGCAACGCGCTGCTTAGCTCTTCCCGCTGACCCCGGGCGGCAACGGCGGCTTCCTCGCGGGCGCGCGCTGCTTCTTCGCGGCGCAGCCTCTCTTCGCGTTCCTGCGAGCGATCGAGCGCTTCGAAACGCTGGATGAGTTCGCGCCGCCTCGTCAGCATGAAAATCATCCCCGCGATCGCAGCGCCGATGATAAGTCCTATGAGTCCAATAAGACCTATGAACAACGGATCCACCTTTAGCGATTACCAGTCTCGCGCTGTCGATTCAAGTTGTAGACGTCTCCCTCTGGGGAGACGCGAGAGAGACGTCGCCAAGACAAGCCACCTGCAGACCCGCACTTCGCAGAGCGAAACGTCTACAGCTCAGAATGAAACCCGCAAGCCGCCATACGCGGCTCTCCCGAGCGCCGGAAATCCAAAAACTTCCGCATAATGCTCATTCGTTAGGTTATCGATCCGGGCGAAGATCGTTAGGCGCGAATTGCACCGATATTCCGCAGCAAAATTCGCGAAGGAATAATCCTCGATGTCGAAATTCGGGCCGCCGAAATTCAGTTCCTCGCGCGCGTTGACCCATTTCGCTTCCGCGGTTGTGCGCAGTTTGCCGAACCATAAATAGGACGCAGCCACGTAAACTTCGTTGCGCGGCCGCCGCGGCAGGCGCGCGCCGGGCAACTGTGAGATGTCGCTCGTCCCGGTATTGGTCGCGTCGAGGTAACTGTAACTGGCGGAAAAATGGAGATCGCTGATTGGACGGACCTGCACTTCCGCTTCGACGCCTTGGGTGCGCGCCGCGCCCAGGTTCAAGGTGTCGAACTGGCCGTTGAAGCCGATCAAATTCGTGAGGTCGTTGTGAAAATAGGTGGCGCTCACTTTGATCCGATCTTCCCAGGCGAATTGTTCCGCGCCGATCTCCCAGCCGAGATCTTTTTCCGGATCGAGATTGAAGTTGTTGCCAAAGATTTTGTCCTGGCTGCTCGGCGGACTGAATCCAGTCGCGACGCTCGCGTGCACGATCGTATTCGTCGGCGCGATCCGATAACTGCCGGCGAAGCGATAGGTGAAGATGCCGCCGAATTGATTGAAATCGTCATAACGCCCGCCCGCCACAAGATTCAAACCGGTGAGAGGCGTGGCGCTCGCCTGGAGATAGACCGAGCGCTCCTGCGTGTGGTCGCTGATGAAGGTCGGCTGCGGTCCAAAATCCTGCGAGACGAAAGGCCGCTCCTGGCCGGCGTCGACGTCGCTGAAGAAGAAGCCGGAAGTGAAGGTAAGCGAGGGTAGCGGGCGAAAGTTGTTCTGATAATCGATCGTTAGGCGCTCGAACAAAGCCCGCGTCGGGCCGACGAAGCCGTCGTCGTTAGGGTCGTTCACCTGCCGCTCGTGATCGTAGGCTACGACGAGCTTGTGCTCCCATTCGTCGGAGGGCCGCCAATCAAGATGCGGCGCGATCAGCCAGCGCTCGGTGAGGAAGTTATCGAACGGTTTCGGATCGAAGATCGAGTTGGGGTTCCCGGTATCGGCGAGCGAATAGGTGAAAAGACTGCCGATCCGCAGAGTGTCGTTAGGCGACCAGCCGAGATTGCTGACCGCGCTGCTCAGCCGGTATTGGTTGTTCGGCCGGGCGTTATCGGTATCGAGCCGGCTTGCGCCTAACGAATAATCAAATTGGCCGATCTTGCCCGAGCTGCTGAGCGCTTCGCGAAAGGTGTCGTAGCTGCCACCTTCGAGACTGAAAGATGTCTCGGGAGTTTCCTCTCCCTGCTTCGTGAAAAGCTGGATGACCCCGCCGAGCGCGCGCGGTCCGTAAATCGTGCTCTGCGGTCCGCGCACCACCTCGATCCGATCGATGTCGTCGACTGTGAGGTCGGCAAAGTTGAAGGCGCCCTGCAATCCCTGGTTGATCGGAACGCCGTCGATCAAGACTTGGGTGTGCTCGCTGCGCAGGCCGCGGGTGAAGACGGAAGTGAGCTGGCCGGCCGATCCGGTTTGGACCACAGAAAGTCCGGGCACCTGACGCAGCGCGTCGCCGACGCGCTCGGTCTGTTTTTCTGCGAGATCCTCCGCGGTGATGACGCTAACGGCGGCCGGCGCTTCGTCCTCGGGCGTGGGCAGGCGCGTGGCGCTGATGACGAGCTCCGCCGTCTCGGGCGGGGTGACTGCATCCTGGGCGCGGGCCGTGCCTAACGACGCGAGCAAAAACAGTAATGCAGCGCGCCAGAGCTCCGGGGAGCGCACGCGCCTCGCGTGTCGGCCAATCGGACGGACTCGTCCCGTGGCGAGCTGGTGATGGCGCCTCGCCATCGCGGACTTTTTCGCGCGGCGCCCATTGGGGAAAAAAAGCGTCTTTTTACTCGATCCAATGACACCAAAGCTTTGCGGCGAGGCGCCCCAAAGAGCACGCGTGGCGCGTGCGCTCCCCGGAAAGAGCGAGTGAAGCCGCGCGATTTTTGAAACCAAACATGACAAGTGACCTCCAATAATTGAGAGGCGGACTCGTCACCTGCCGGCAGTTCATCCACGACTCTCATTCTTCTTTTTCGCGAAGAAGTTTTGTCGTGCCGCGAGGCCCGCACACCGCCGGCAGCGACACGAATGAGGTGGAGCGGACGAATATTCTGGCTCCTGGTTTGCGGAAAATTTGAAATTGAACATTTCCAATCTTCCATCCTTCTTCCCGCCTTCACCGCCGTCCGGCACGCGCCGGACTAACGATTGGCTCAATGGGAAGTCGTATCCAGTTACAGCAGCGCAACTGCTCCCGATTCAAACGGGATTTCTCGCGCCGATCCACTGATCAAACTCGCAAAGAACTGGCGCAGAACTAGCCGCTTGCGCTTCCCTCCTCAAGATTTATTTGTCAGCCTTCCGCGATTCCCTCGTTCCAGCTTTGAAAGATTCACTCAATCACCTGCTCGTGACCGGCGGGGCCGGATTTATCGGCTCCAATCTCGTGCTCGCGCTCCAGGAAAAATATCCCGAAGCGCAGCTCACCGTGATCGACGATTTCCGCTCGGGCGATTTCAAAAATTTGCGTCGGTTACCGCGGTGATTTGGTGGCGGCAAATCTGGCTACGCTCGACTGGCGCGCTCAATTCGGAGAGGAAAAATTCGACGCGATTTTTCATCTCGCCTCGATCACGGACACGACGGTGCACGACCAATTCGTGCAGGTGCACGACAACGTCGAAAGCTTTCGCCGCCTGCTTAATTTCGCGCGCCCAAGGAGCACGCGCGTCGTTTATGCATCTTCGGCTGCCATCTACGGCGCAGCTGGCGGACTCAATTCCGAAACAGACGCCGCCGCGCCGGCCAATGCCTATGCCTTCGCCAAGGCAATCATGGATAATCTGGCGCGCCGCGCCGCCGCGGAGGATTCGGCCTGGATCGTCGTCGGGCTGCGTTATTTCAACGTTTACGGCCCTCGCGAAGCGCACAAGGGCATGCCGGCGAGTATGATTCTGCATCTCTCGCGCCAGATGAAGGAGGGAAAACGACCGCGCATTTTCAAGCACGGCGAGCAGAAGCGCGATTTCGTTTACGTCAAGGACATCGTGCAGGGGACCTTGCTCGCGCTGGAAGCCAAGGAGAGCGGCATTTACAATCTCGGGTCCGGCAAGGCACGCTCTTTCAACGAGCTCATCGCGGTGCTCAACAAATCGTTAGGCACGGATTTCGAGCCGGAGTATTTCGATAATCCGCACGCGCATTACCAGAATCACACCGAGGCCGACCTGACGCAATGTGCGGCAGCTCGTTAGGCTACGAACCGAAGTTTCCGCTGGAAAAAGGCGTGGCTGATTACCTGCGCTGGTTGGACCCCGCCTGACCAAAATTGCCCAAGCAATGAAAGCCAAACGACGCTCCAAAAGCCCGGAAGAGATCAATGCCGCGCTCGCGGCCAAAAAAGGTCCGATCTCGAAATTCATCGCGCAAAATTATCGCCACTTTAACGCGGCCGCATTGCTCGACGCAGCGAAGGGGTACGAGGCGCACCTCGCCGCCGGCGGCAAAATGCTGATGACGCTCGCGGGCGCGATGTCGACCGCCGAGCTCGGCATTTCGTTGGCGGAAATGATCCGTCGCGACAAGGTGCACCTGATCGTCTGCACCGGCGCGAACCTCGAGGAAGATATTTTTAATCTCGTCGCGCACGACCACTACGAGCGGGTGCCGCACTACCGCGAGCTCACGCCACGGGACGAGCAGCAACTGCTTGCCCGGCACATGAATCGCGTGACCGACACGTGCATCCCGGAGATGGAGGCGATGCGGCGGATCGAGAAGGTCGGTGCTGGAAGAGTGGATCGCGGCCGACCGCGCCGGAGAGCACTATTTCCCGCACGAGTTCATGTATAAAATTCTGCGCAGCGGGAAGCTGAAGAAGAGCTTTCAGATCGACCCGAAGCATTCCTGGATGATGGCGGCCTGCGAAAAAAATCTGCCGATCGTCGTGCCGGGCTGGGAGGATGCGACGCTCGGTAACATGTATGCGGCCGCGGTGATCCGCGGTGACGTGAAGAACGTGCACACCGTGCGCACGGGCATCGAATACATGACCTGGCTCGCGAACTACTACACGAAAAACGCGAAGAAGCTGCGCAACCGGGAGGGCTCAATCGGTTTTTTCCAGATCGGCGGCGGCATCGCCGGCGATTTCCCGATCTGCGTCGTCCCGATGCTGCATCAGGATCTGGAGCGCACCGCGGTGCCGCTCTGGGGTTACTTCTGCCAGATCAGCGATTCGACGACGAGCTACGGCAGCTATTCCGGCGCCGTGCCTAACGAGAAGATTACCTGGGGGAAGCTGGCGGCTTCCACGCCGAAGTTTGTGGTCGAAAGCGACGCCACGATTTGCGCGCCTTTGCTCTTCGCCTGGGTGCTCGGGCAGTAAGAGCTACGACACGCAAAGCGCTGTCCCGAACAAACCGGCAACTGCGCGACTTGTTGTCGTTAGGGGAGCCGCATCGCCTGCCAACCCGCTAGCCTTCCCAGAAAAATTTCGTCGGTCGTTCCATCTCTGCCCCCAGACTGCGATGGACCGGGCAACCGAGCGCGGTCTTCTCGAGCAACTCCCGGTGAGCATGATCTGCCGGCAGCGGAATGTGCACCTCAGTCGTTAGGCGAGAAATGCGGCGGGGCGCGTCCGCCATTTCCTTGCTCACCTGCACCGTCATTCCCCGGAGGTCGATTCCATGGCGCTCTCCGACGATCGCCATTGTCGTGGCGATGCAGGTACCGAGCGCGGTCGCGACCAGATCGGTCGGGGAAAACGCTTCGCCTTTCCCCTGATTATCGGTCGGCGCGTCCGTCTCGATTTTCGCGCCCGAAGGGCCGTGCACCGCATTGCAATGGAAGTCGCCGGTGTATTCGATCGAGATGCTGACCATGACCGGAGTCTGATCCGAACAAGGGCGACTGGCAATGCCGAGCGCTGGAATCAAACCGCCTTCAAAGCCGCTGAGATGGCGAGTGAAATGTTTTCCCACTCCTCGGTCTCGGTTTCGAGCTGGCGGCGGCCGGCTTTGGTGAGCTGATAATATTTTGCTCGCCGATTTTTCGCCGAGCGTCCCCAAAAGGAAACAATCCAGCCCGCGTCTTCGATCCGGTGCAGAGCCGGAAAAAGTGAACCCGGCTTGACGCTGAAAGCGCCCATCGTGATCTGCTCGATGCGGCGCGACACGCCCAATCCGTGCAAGGGCGCCGGGGCCACGGCTTGGAGCACGAGCAAATCGAGGGTTCCCCGGAGGAGGTCGCTTTGAGTCGGCTTCATTGTTTGCTGAGGGATTCGGCGGGTCTCATTCCACGCTTATTCGGCGCTCGGCGGATTGTCAATCGCGCACGCGCGCCCAAGTCGCCGCCGGGTCCGCGCTTCGAAGTATTCGCGAAAAAGAGAGATTCAGTTGGGTTTCTATATGATTATTACCATGGTAATTTAACAGATAATTCAATTTTCCTATTGACTTTCTATATGAACGTGGATATCGCAGATTCATGAAACCGTTACCTGCCGCTCACTCCATATCTCGGCCACGTCCACAGGCGCTTCGTTTCTCGCTTTCGGCGTTGCCCGCGTTGCTCGCAGCCGTCCTCGTCCTCCTCTCCGGCGCCTCGACCTCATTCGCGCAATCTTTGTTTGTCGCTTCGCAGGCGGGAGCGACGGGAACGGTCGACGGGGTTCTCCAATTCGACCCTTCCACCGGTTCTCGTGAGAAGATTTTCAACAGCGGCACAGCCGTTGGCATAGCTTTTGGACCGACCGGCGATCTCTTTGTGGCCGACTTCCAAGGTCGTGTGGTCAAACGCCTCGACGGCACGACCGGTGAGGTGAGTTCGATTCTTCCAGCAGCGGGCCTCAGTCGACCCTTGGGGGCGGCGAGCAGCCCCGGGGGCGACATCTTCATTTCTGATGACGACGGCGTGGGCAAGGTGGTGCGATACGACGGCAGGACGGGTGTTTCCCGAGGTGTCTTTGCGACCGGCGGGACGAATCTTTGGCACATCACGTTTGGCCCGGATGGCGATCTCTATGTTTGCAGTGCCGGGACCGGGCAGGTGTTGCGCTTCAATGGAACCACCGGCGCGAGCAAAGGTGTCTTTGCGGACGCGCCGGAATTGACTTCCGCCTATGGTCTCAGTTTCGGCCCCGATGGCGATCTCTACGTCAGCAGCGGCCCGCCGCCGACCGGTGGAACCGGCGATCCGCACCAGCCGATCCTGCGTTTCAATGGGACGACAGGCGCTTTCAAAGGTGAGTTCACCAGCGGCCACCAGCTCAACAACCCGGACGCGGTCCTCTTTGGCCCGGATGGAGACTTGTATGTCTCGGACTACAGCAACAACCAAGTGGCTCGCTTCGACGGCACGACCGGGGTGTTCAAATCGATCGCCGCGACCGGGGGCGGTCTGAGCGGGGTCTCGGGTCTCGCCTTCACGCCGGCGGCGAAGATGTTGAACATTTCCACCCGCCTGCGAGTGCAGACTGGCGACAATGTCTTGATCGGCGGATTCATCATCACCGGGGACGAATCCAAAAGGGTGATGCTGCGCGCGATCGGACCGTCTTTGAACAACGCCGGCGTCTCCGGCGCGCTCGCCAATCCCCGGCTGGAGCTGCACAACTCCGCCGGAGCGGTCATCGGCACGAACGATAACTGGCGCGTCACCGAAATAGGTGGAGTGATCATCGCTGACCAGGAAGCGGCGATCGAGGCGACCGGTATCCCGCCGGCCAACGACAATGAATCGGCGATCATCGCGACGCTACGACCGGGCGCTTACACCGCGGTCATGCAGGGGGTCAACTCCGGCACCGGCATTGGCCTGGTGGAGGCCTACGATCTCAATCAAGTGACGCCCTCCAAATTAGCCAACATCAGCACGCGTGGATTTGTCGAGGGAGGCGACGACGTGATGATCGGCGGTTTCATTGTGCAGCCCG
The DNA here is from genome assembly GCA_963792775.1 of uncultured Verrucomicrobiae bacterium. GTDB lineage: Bacteria > Verrucomicrobiota > Verrucomicrobiia > Chthoniobacterales > UBA10450 > Palsa-1392. Next base: position 122,359 of record CAWBXU010000002.1, read on the forward strand.
GTGGTGGGACCGAGACAAGCGTCGTGGTGCGGGCGATCGGTCCATCACTGCAGCCGGACATCAGCGACGCCCTCGAAGATCCGACACTGGAATTACACGACGGGGACGGCGCCACCGTAGCCGAAAACGACGATTGGAAAGATTCCCAGCAAACGGCGATTGAGAACAGCGGGCTGGCGCCAACCAACGACGCCGAGTCAGCCATCGTTGCTAGTCTCCAGCCCGGCCCTTACACAGCGATCGTGCGCGGAAAAGATTCCACAACCGGCGTGGCGCTGGTGGAGCTTTACGATCTCAACTGAGCGGTTGCCTCAAGATCGGTGCCGGTTAGTCGTGGGCGAGAGCCGAAGCCAGATTATGTCGTGTCGCCCGCCGCGCTGGAAGGTAGGCGGCGGCCAAACCACAGATCACTATGAATCCGAGCATCGCCAAATACATCACCGGATCGAGCGGCGAAACCTCGAAGAGAACGGGACGCAGCAAGAGTGCCGCGCTAATGGCAAAGACACATCCGACGAGAGAGCCGGCACACAACAAACGCCCGCTCTCTTGCAGCACCATGACGATGATGTTCGCGCGATTTGCGCCCACGGCCATGCGGACCGCGAACTCATGGCGGCGTTGCACCGTGGCGTAGGAGACGACCGCGTAAATGCCGGCGGCGGCGAGCAACAAACCGATCACCGCAAAGAGACCGACGAGTGCTGCGGCAAAGGTTCGCGGCAAAATCGAGTTCGCAATCGCCTGCCGGAGCGTGCGGGCGTTGGCGACCGGTTGCTGGGAGTCGAGCGATTGAATCAATCCGCGGAGCAAAGGAATTGCTTCGTCCGCGTCGCGGTCTGTCCGGACGGTCATTACCATCCGGCGTGAACTCATCTGGGTGTGAGGAAGGTAGATTTCCGGTTCGGCGGGTGCGTCCAAAGCGAGGTGCCGAATGTCGCCGACCACGCCAACCACCACCCTCCAGCCGCTTCCTGCCGGATAATCCAGTTTGATCCGTTTCCCCAGAACCGCATCCGTCCCCCAGTAACGGCGAGCTAGTGCCTCACTCACGACCACCACCGGGCGAGACTTCGCCGTATCCGAGGAAGCGAAGAAACGTCCCCGCCGCAGTGGAATTTCGAGCGCGCGAAAGTAGTCGGGAGTAATGCTCCTGATTTCTTCATCGGGCGGATGGGTTCGTCCGGCGCTCGGACCACCTTCGATCGTGAAAGAGCCATCGCTCGTCGCACCGCCGAAAGGAAGCACGGAAACGAACGCGGCCGCACCGATTCCCGGCAGCTTGCCGGCGTCCTTCGCGACCTTCGAAAAATAATCCGCCACCGTTCCCGAATCGGGATACTTCGCTTCCGGGAGCGCGACCTCCATCGTCACAACACCGGCAGCCTTGAATCCCGGACTTACCTCCTGCAAACGGAGGAAGCTTCTTGTCAGTAACCCAGCGCCGACGAGCAGGACGAGCGCAAGCGCCGTTTCGCCGATGACGAGGAAATCCCGCAACTGATGAGATCGCACCCTCGGAGGAGAACCAGCGCGGCTCTGCCCTAACGAATCAGTGATCGCAAATCGGACGGCGTAAAGACCCGGCACGAGTCCAAGGAAAAACAAGGTTGCAAGGGACAAGCCAACGAGCGTGACGATCACCCCGGTTGTCACCTGCAGATGGCCGAGCAGCGGGGATGATTGAGCGGCCGATGCACGCAAGCAAACGACTCCAAGGCTGCCGAGAAAAATCCCCGCGACGCTGCCCAGCACCGCCAGCAAAAGGCCCTCACTCGCGGCCTGGCGCAGCAGACGAACCGGCCCGGCGCCGAGGGCCACTCGTATTGCCATTTCCGGACGCGCCGTCGCCGCCCGCGATAGGAACATCGCGCTCAGATTGGCCGCGGAAATTAGCCAGACCATGAGAACAGCCACGACCAGGATGAAAGCGACGGATCGCATTCGCTCGCCGACGCCTCGTTGGAACGGAGCGGCCTTCAGTTGCAAACCGCCCGCCTTATAAATGCTGCCGTAGTCCTTCTGCCAGCCGTGACTGACTTTTTCGAGTTCCCGATTCAGTTCCTCCACGGTCACGCCTTCCTTCAGCCTGCCGATCAGGTCGTAGGCACGAGTCGAGCCCCGATCTTCGGCCCGCGCTTCCGTCGGCGGGATCGACTGCCAAATTTCCGCGCGGACCGGTTGAGCGGCGAGACCGTCGAATCGCGGGAGCGGAAATTCGAAAGCAGCGGGCATGATTCCGAGCACGGTACGCGAGCGGCCGTCGAGTTGGACTCGTTTGCCGACCAGCGCCGGATCGGCCGCGTAGAACCGGTGCCAAAGCCGCTCGCTGATGACGATTCCATCAGCCATCGCGGCGCGCGCAGGCCCGGAATCGAGGACCCTGCCTTGCAGAGTCTGAGCGTCGAGAAGGCGGAACAAATCCGGAGAAACCGTTGCGCCTTGAACCCGTTCGGTCGTCTCGGCCCCGGTGGCATTAAAGGCCGTGTAATGGAAAGCGGCCATCTGCTCGACGGAGCGGATTTGATTCTCGAGATCGATCGCTTCTGGCAATGAAAAAGGAAGCCGCGCCCCGCCCGCCCGCAGAGTCGTGAACTCCTGCGAAAGCGAGACCAGCTGTGCCGACGCAGGGAAAGGAAGCGGGTTAAAAAACAGTGTTCGAAGCAGGCTCGCGACCATCAAATTAGCGGCGATGGCGAGCGTCAAAAGCGCCACCGCTCCGATGGCGAAGGCGGGAGTCTCGCGCAAAGTACGCACGGCGTAACGCGTGTCTTGCCCTAGCTCCTCGATCCAACGCACGCCGCGGGCGTCGCGGCATTCTTCCTTCACCTGCTCAATTCCGCCGAAGGCGCGCATCGCATCGCCGTTTGGCTTGCGCAGGCGGGATCCCTTCCGCGATCAGCTCATCAATTCGCAAGCTGAGATACTCTTGCAACTCTTCGTCCAGCTCGCCTTCCAGGTCGCGCCGCCGGAAGAGTGCGCGCAGACGGCGCCGCGGCTTTGTCCAAAACCACTGACTGATGTCGTCAGCTCTCACAGCGATAACCTTTCTAAGCCATCATACGACCGGGCGCATCTGCGCTTTCATTTCAGTGGCGCGAGCAGATAAATCGCCGCCAATGTCACCAAAAAATAGGGCGTGAGAATCGCGGCTCCCGAATACTCCTTGGCCATCCGCTGACCGAAGAAGAGCGCGAGCACGGCCAGCGCGGAGAGCAACGCACCGTAGAACGCGAGCGTGGGCGCGCCTTGGAAAATAATCAGAAGACAACCGATCGCGCTTAGTGCGCCGGCGGCGAGTTCGAGCACGGTGAGAACGATGACGATTGGGCCGACCAAGCTCGCCAGCGGGCTTTTTGCGAAATGGCCGGTGAGCCATTCCAGGTTGCCGCGGCGATCGACAACTTTATCGATGCCCGATTGGAGGAAGAGAATGCCAAGGAAAGCCGAAACGAAGAATTGGAGAATCAAAACCGCCCCGGCCGAGTTATGGAGAATAGACATGGGTGGAGTCTATCACGGCGGGGCAAGTTTCAGTCGTGCCCGTGCTCGTGCTCGGATTCGTGATGAATCCGGGCCATCTTGTCAGTGGAATCGATCACGAGCACGAGCACGATTACGAGGGGAAGAACGAGCGGCGCAAAAGGCCTTGCGCGCCCGGGGCCGTTGGACATTATTGCTGTCCGCCAAATCTGGCGGGCTGCGGGTGTAGCTCAGTGGTAGAGCACCTCCTTGCCAAGGAGGACGTCGCGAGTTCGAGTCTCGTCACCCGCTCCAGCCTTCGCTTGGAGCGCAGCGGAAAGCGAAGGCTGGAGCGCCACGCCGGAGCGGAGCGTAGGCGGGCTATGCGATTTTAGTCGAGCGCTCCCAGACTCCGGCTTGGCAGGCCAGCCAAATGGAATCTTGGCGAACCAGCCAACCGACCATTATCCCTATTAGAGATGTTCTATGTCTACATCCTCGTCAGCGCAGAAAACCTCTCGAAACACTACACTGGCCGAACCACCGACCTTCGTCATCGCCTCGCCGAACACAATCGCGGCCAGTGTAGCCACACCTCCAAATTCCGTCCATGGAGAATCGAAACCGCGATCGTTTTCCAATCCGAGCAAAAGGCAATCCAGTTCGAAAAATATCTGAAGTCCGGTTCCGGCCGAGAATTCGCCCGACGCCATTTCTAAACCCGCCCGGATTCCTTGGGCCTCGACTTTCTCGGCAAAAAGTTGAATCCAAAAGCCGTCTCCGCCGCATCCCACAACAAAGAATATATGAAAACCACCGTTCTCGCTTGTTGCTCTCTGCTTCCTCACACTCGGCGCCTTCGCGCAGACACCGCCGCCCGCGGCGCCGGGTCTTCCGCCGACGGCGACCCCTTTCGCTTCGCCCGCGCCGGCCGTCGCCATGCCCACGCCAGCGGCCGCCATTCCCGCGCCTGCCGTCGCGATCCCGCGCCGCCACCGGTTACCGCGACGCCGATGGCGACCGCGACCGCCACTCCTTCCAATTCCGTCACCCTGACCGTGACTTCCTCGTCCACTCCGAGTGCGGATGACGAAATCGACAACGCGATCGAGCGGAAGATTCGCAAGCACTTCGATTTCACCACCAGCCGGCATCATTCCAGCGATAGCGACGACGACACGGCCTGGATGGCGGTGCCGATCGTTTTCATCGTCTTCATGGCCATCTTCGGTATGCCGGTATTGATCGTGGCCGTGATCCTCTATTTCAGCTTCTCGAAAAACCGGGCGATGCACAAAACCGTGCGTATGATGGTCGAAAAAGGTCAGCCGGTTCCCGAGTCGCTGCTTAATCCGCCGCCGATCGTGCGCCAGCGTTCCGACCTCCGCCGCGGCATCAAGTGGATGCTCGTCGGTCTCGGCCTGATGATCTTCTTCGGGGCCTGCAACGACTGGGAAGGCGGCGCCTGGAGTCTCGGCATCATTCCGTTCCTCATCGGCGCTGGTTATCTCATCTTCTGGAGGCTCGATGTTAGTAAAGAACCGGTCGTCCGAGAAGCCGCGCCTCCCGTTGTCCGAGAAGACACTTCCCCTAAGGTGTAATCTTATGTCGTGCCGCTTACAGATGCCGACCTCGTCGCCCGCGTCCTCGTCAATGACGATCACCACGCTTTCGCCGAGTTGGTGCGGAATCACCAGTCCGCTGTCCGCGGACTCCTGCGCCAGCTCACCCGGAGCGATCTCGCCCTGGCCGACGATCTCGCGCAGGAAACTTTTCTCCGCGCCTACAAACACATCAGCAGCTTTCGTGGCGAAGCGAAATTTTCCACCTGGCTCTATCGCATCGCCTACAACTGTTTTCGGGAAGACGCGCGCAAGCGCAAAGAATTGGTCGGCGTCGACGAGACTCTGCTCGAAGCCCAGCAGGACCCGCAGACCACCGACCCCGCATTAAGACACGACCTCATGCACGCGCTCCAACTTCTGCCTCTGCACGAGCGCTCGGCGATTTTGCTTTGTTGCCAAAACGGTTTATCGCATGATGAAGCCGCACGCGTGCTCGAGATCCCGCTCGGCACGGTGAAAACAAACGTGTTGCGGGGCCGGGAAAAATTGAAGAAAATGTTGGCAGCCTGGGGACCTTCCTGATCATGGACGAACAGCTTCAAGAAGATTGGCTGGATGCGCGTTTACGCGAGGAGGCACCCTACATCGACGACGCGGGCTTCACCGCGCAACTCGTGCAAAAATTGCCGGCTCGGCGCGCGGCGCGGAATTCTTTCCGCGGGGCGATCATGCTCGGCATCACTCTCCTCGCCTGCCTCGTCACTTACCTCGCCTCCGATGGCGGACGCTTTTTGATTTCCGCGGTCAACACCATGACCGCGATGCCGCTCTGGATTGTGTGCTTCGTGGCCATTTTCTGCGCCATGGTCGCGACCGGTGTGGCGGCCGGCGTGGCCTATTTCCAGACGCGGCAGGAAACGTTAGGCTGAAGTGCCGCCTGCGGCCCGGGCGCTGACGAAAGCGCGCTGCGCCTCCTCGACATCCCGCGCGATCTGCCGGCGGAGCGCCGCCAAATTTTCAAATTTTTGCTCCGGCCTGAGATAGCACAGGAACCGCACCTCGATGTCGCTGCCGTAGATGTCGCGATCGAAATCGAAGAGATGAAGCTCGAGGAGGCGAGTCGGTGAGCCGCCCGCCACGGTCGGGCGGACGCCGAGATTGACCACGCCGTGCAGCCGTTTGCCCTCCAGTTGCGCCTCCGCTGCGTAGACGCCGTTAGGCGGGAACTGCTCGCTGTGTGCGCTGAGATTGGCGGTCGGAAAGCCGAGGCTGCGGCCAAGGTGACTGCCGCTTTCGACCGTTCCGAGGATCGTGTATTCGCGCCCGAGCATCTTGGCTGCGGTCGCGAAATCGCCCGCTTCGACCGCGCGGCGGATCGCCGTGCTGCTCACGATTGTTCCCTCGGAAGTGACCGGTTCGACCCCGACAACATGGAAATCCAACTCGGTCCCGAGCTTCTTCAAAAGCGCCAGATTGCCCGCGCGATTTTTCCCAAAGGACCATTCCTGCCCCACACAAATTTCCCGCAACGGTTTTGCCGAGGCGGCCAGTTGCCTAACGAACTCTTCCGGCGGGGTCGAAGCCAGTTCCCGGTCGAAGGTGAGGACGAGCAAGTGCGATACGCCGAGCTCGCGGATGAGTTCGATTTTATGCTGCGTGGCGGTGAGCAGGCGCGGGCTCTCCCCCGGGCGGAGGAATTTCGCGGGGTGCGGATCGAAGGTCACGACGACCGCGGTTCCGCCCGCCTCCTCGGCGTGGCGCGCCGCGGTCGAGATGACCGCTTGATGCCCGAGGTGGACGCCATCGAAAACGCCAATCGCGAGAAAAACAGGCCCATGAAGTTGGGCGAGTTCGGGAATGGACCGCAGGATGCGCATCGCTGCGTTCGTTAGGCGCCGCGCATCCGGGAGACTTCCGGGAGCGTCAGGATCTTCTCCAGGATATCAACCGGCGGCGCGTTCTTGATTTCATCCACCGTAACGGAGCGGGCAAGATCGAAACGGCCGGAGCGAGTCCTGCGCAACTCCTTGAGGTGGGCGCCGCAGCCAAGCTCAGCGCCAATGTCATGCGCATAGGTGCGCACGTAAAAGCCCTTGCTACAGAGCACGGTGAAATCGATTTCCGGCGCGGCGATCCGGTCGATCGAGTAGCGATAGACATGAACGAGGCGCGGTTCGCGTTCGACCGTTTTGCCCTGGCGGGCCAGCTTATAGAGAGGCACGCCGCCCTGTTTGATCGCGGAAACCATCGGCGGCATCTGGTAAAAATCGCCGCGGAATTTCTCGAAAGCCGAGCGCACGGTTTCCTCACTCAATTCCGGGACGGGCTTCTCCTCCAGCACTTGCCCGGCGCGGTCCTGCGTATCGGTCGTTTTGCCTAACGACAAGGTGCCGACGTATTCCTTGTCCTCGCTCATGATCAGATCCTGGATCTTGGTCCCGCGCCCGAGGGTGAGAATGAGCAGCCCGGTCGCGATTGGATCGAGCGTGCCGCAATGGCCGACTTTCTTGATCTGGAGCTGCCGCCTAACGAGCGCGACGACATCATGCGAAGTCATCCCGGCGGCTTTATCGACGAGCAGGACTCCGTCGGGTGTGGCAGTTAAAGACATGGGAAAAGGGAAACCGGCGATGTTGTAGGGCGGGCGCTTCGCCTGCCCTGAATCTGGGCAACCGAAGCGGTCGCCCTACAATTTGCGTTCGCCTGGCTCGCAATGACAAGCGTGATGCGATTTCTAAACATCAAATGAGCTTACCGCTTCGACGGCCGCGGCGATGACGCGTCGGGCCACGTCGTCCAAACTTCCCAAAACCCGCGCGCCGGCGGCGAGTTTGTGGCCGCCACCTTTGAAGCTCATGCAAATCTTACAAACGTCGGCCCGCTCATCCTTCGAGCGCATGCTGACCCGGACTTTGCCGTTCTCGAGTTCCTCGAAAAAGATCGCGACGATCACGCCCTCGATCGCGCGCAGATGATCGATCAGGCCTTCGTTATCTTCGGGAATGACGCCGAGTTCGTTAGCCGTCGCGAGCGGCAAGCTGAAGCTTGCCACTTTCCCGTCGGCATCGAAATGCATTCGATCGAGGAGGACCCGAAGGAGTTCGATGCGACGGCGCGGATAGCTCTCGTAGAGTTGCTGGCTCAAGCGGCCGACGTCGATCCCACAACGGAGAATGTCGGCCGCGATCTCGAAAGTGCGCGCGGTCGTGTTTGGATATTGGAAAGAGCCGGTATCGGTCGAAATGGCGGCGAAAAGATTTTCCGCGATTGCTTCGTCGAGCGGGAGATTCTGGCTCTGCAACAGCTCGAACAAAATCTGCCCGGTGGCGGGCGCGATCGAATCGATGTGCACCAGATCGCCATAACGCGGGTTGCTCGGGTGATGGTCGATGTTGATCCAGAGTTTCGCGTTGCCGACCGCGGCGAGAACGTTCTCGCCGAGACGCTGCCGGGTCGCGGTGTCGAGCGCGAGGACGACGTCGAAATCCTGTGGCTCGTTAGGCGGGAGGCTGACCAGTTCGCCGCCAGGAAGGAAGGAGAACTTCTCGAGCAAGCCTTCTTCATTCCAAACTTTCGCCTTCTTGCCGAGCTGCTGCAGGGCGAGACCCATCGCGATCTGGCTGCCGAGCGCGTCGCCATCCGGGCGGACGTGGCTGAGGACGACGAAGGAGTCGTGCTCGCGCAACGCGGCCGCGATCTGGGCGAAGGTTGAGTTCGTTAGGTCAACGAGGGGCGGTGCGGCGGTGGTCGTGTTCATTCGTTAGGCTCAGTGGCGGGAGAAGGTTCGATCTCCTGCAAAATTTCGAGGACGCGCGAGCCGCGCTCGATCGAGTCGTCGAGGTGGAAAACCAGATGCGGCGTGTATTTCAGGACGACGTGTTTCGCGAGATCGGACTGGAGCGCGGCGCGGTTCGCTTCCAGTTTGGGCAGAACCTCGTTGCGGCCTTTCGAGCCGAGCACGCTGATGTAAACGTGGGCGGATTTCAGATCGGGCGTGACGTCGACCTGGTTCACGCTCACGAGCAGATTTTCGAATGTCATCTCGCGGACGAGGAGCGCGCTCAGTTCTCGTTTGAGCAGTTCGTTTACGCGCAGGAGTCGATGTTTCATAGTAGCGCAAGCTTCCAGCTTGCATGGTTCAATTTCGCAAGCTGGAAGCTCGCGTTACAGTTTCTGCGCGACTTGCTCGAGCTGGTAGCACTCGATGATGTCGCCGACCTGATATTCGGAAAAATCCCCTAGCTTGATGCCGCACTCGAGGCCGACCCGGACTTCCTTCACGTCGTCTTGGAAACGGCGCAAAGTTGAGAGTCCGCCGTCGTAGACCGGCTGGCGTCGACGCAGCACGCGGGCCCGCGCGCTCCGGCTGATCCGGCCATCGGTCACGAGGCAGCCCGCGACGATGCCGCGGCTCAACTGGAAGACCTGCTTCACTTCGGCGTGGCCGATGACGGTTTCGCGATGTTCCGGATCGAGCATCTCGGCCATCGCGTCCTTCATCTGGTCGATCAATTCGTAGATGATGCTGTAAAGTTTTACCTGCACGCCTTCGCGCTTGGCCGCGGCGACGGCGTTGCTCTCGACCTTGATGTTGAAGCCGACGACGACCGCATTCGAGGCGCTGGCGAGCAAGATGTCCGACTCGGAAATCGGACCGACGCCGGAGTGAATCATCTCGAGATCGATTTTCTTGCTCTCGATTTGATCGAGCGAAGCGGTCAGCGCTTCGAGCGAACCCTGGGCGTCGCATTTCAAAACCAGCCGCAAAACTTTCTTGCCGTCCGCTGCTTCGAGCAGGCTCTCGAGGGTGGCGCGCTGGGGCATGCTCAGCTTCTCGGTCCGTTTTTGCGCGAGGCGTTCTTCGCTCAAAGTTTTGGCGGATTTCTCCGATTCCATGACGAGGAATTCATCGCCGGCGTTAGGCAATCCGGTGAAGCCTAAAACTTTCACCGGAGTGGAAGGCCCGGCCGATTTGATCGGCTTGCCGCGATCGTCGACTAACGACTTCACCTTGCCGCCGTAATCGCCGCAGATGAACGGCTCGCCCACTTTGAGCGTGCCCATTTGCACGATGACCGTCGCGGTCGGCCCGCGGCCGGACTCGACCTGCGCTTCGATCACGGTGCCGCGCGGTGTCGCGGTGGGCGACGCTTTCAATTCCATGATTTCCGCCTGCGCGACCATGTTCTCGAGCAGTTCGGTGATGCCGGTCCCCTTCGTCGCTGAGACGGGCACGACGATGGTGTCGCCGCCCCAATCTTCCGGAGACAATTCGCGTTCCTGCAATTGCTGCTTCACCCGGTCGAGATTAGCGCCCGGCAAATCCATTTTGTTGACCGCGACCATGATCGTGACGTGCGGCGCGGCCTTGGCGTGATTGATCGCCTCGATCGTCTGCGGCATGAGTCCGTCATCGGCCGCGACCACGAGCACGACGATATCGGTCACTTCCGCACCGCGCGCGCGCATCGCGGTAAAGGCAGCGTGACCGGGAGTATCGAGAAAAGTGATGCGCGTCCCTTTGTAATCGACCGTGTAAGCGCCGATGTGCTGAGTGATACCGCCGGCTTCGCCCGCCGCGACGCGCGTCTTGCGGATCGCGTCCATGAGCGAGGTTTTGCCGTGATCGACGTGGCCCATGAAAGTGATGATCGGCCCGCGAAGTTTCAGTTCCTCTTCGGTCTCGATGACCGGCGGGGGCGGCGCGACCACGACCTCTACTTGTTTGTGCACGCCGCCACCTTTTTCGCGGCGCTCCATTTCAAAAACAAAGCCGTGTTTCTCGCAAACCTGGGTCGCGATCTCGGGCTCGACCGTCATGTTTTGGTTCACGAAAATCTTGAACTCGTCCATCAGCTCCTTGATGAGCTGGAAATTTTTCACGCCGAGCTGCGTCGCCAGATCTTTCACGATGATCGGCGGTTTGATGTGAATGATCTTGCGGCCATCCTCGGTTTCTTCGACGCCGTCAACACTATCGTCCGTTGTCGTCGCGGGAGCTGCTGGAGCCGGCTCGGGCGCGACCGGTTCGGGCGCCGGCCGGGGAGCGCGGATGCGGGAAATCGGCGGGAGGACGGAGCGTTTGGCGGCCTCTTCTGAGATCGGCCGCTTCGCCTTTGGAGTTTGCGGATCGATCAACGAAACCGTTTCGACGGCCGGCTTCGGCGGCGGAGCGGGAGCCGGAGGCGCAGCCGGTTTCGGAACGCTCGCCGGCTTCCGGGCGGTGATCGGCGCGAAAGCTGAACGCGTCGGCGCGACCGCCGCCGGCTTGCGCGACGACGCCGCTGGTCTCTCGGGAGCAGGAGCTGGTTTTGTTGCCTCGATCACAGGTTCTTTAGCGGGCGCGGAGACAGTCACTTCGTCCTGCGCTTTACTTTTGGACGTCTTGGCCTTTGCCGGTTTGGCCGCTGCCTTGGAACGAGTCGACGACTTGGCGGAGGCGGTGCTCTTAGCTGCCGCCTTGCGCGCGGGCGCCGCTTTGGGCGCCTTGGTTTTGGTCGTCGTCGTTTTTGTAGGCATTTGAAAAAATCTTGCTCATGGCCGTGAGCGGTTTAGCGCGCAGCCATTTTTAAGTAGCCGGTTCGACGTCTCGATGCACGGCTTCATAAATTTCGCGCGCTTTCTCTTCGTCCACGCTCAGGATATCGACCAGGTCCGACATCTCGGCATCGCGCAAACCTTCCAGGCTGGTAAAGCCGGTTTTGACCAGCGTCATCGCCTGTTCGTCGTCGATCGGGAGCGCACCCGCGAGCAACTGCGCCGCATGCGCCACCTTCTGCTCGACCGCGCTCGTGCTCGGCGCTTCTTTCTCGATGTTAATTTCCCAGCCGGTCAGACGACTCGTTAGGCGGGCGTTCTGGCCTTTCTTGCCGATGGCGAGCGAGAGCTGGTCTTCATCAACCGAGATGGTGGCGCTCTTTTTCTCGAGATCGAAAACGAGATTCTTCACCTTCGCCGGCTTGAGTGCTTCGAGGACAAATTCCTTTGGGTCGGAGCTCCAGCGAATGATGTCGACTTTCTCGTTGTTCAGTTCGCGCACGATGTTCTTGACCCGTGATCCGCGCATCCCGACGCAGGCGCCGACCGGATCGACCTTCGGGTTGTCGCTGAAGACGGCGATCTTGGTGCGATAACCGGCTTCGCGCGCGATCCCACGAATCTCGACCGTGCCATCGGCGATCTCGCTCACTTCGAGCTCAAAAAGTCGCCTAACGAAATTCGGGTGACTGCGCGAGATGATAATTTCCGGCCCGCGAATCCCGTTCTCGACCGCGACGACATAAGCGCGGAGCCGGTCGCCGACGTTGTAATCCTCCACCACGACGCGCTCGCGCTGCGGCATGATCGCTTCAAATTTTCCGAGATCCAGAATGACGTCGGAGCGATCAAAGCGCCGCACCGTGCCACTCACGATTTCGCCGGCGCGATCCTTGAACTCCTCGTAGATCATCTCCTTCTCGACCTGGCGGATGCGCTGCATCATCGCCTGCTTCGCGGTCTGCGCGGCGATGCGGCCGAAATTCTTCGGAGTCACCTCGACCTCGACTTCTTCGCCGACGGCGGCATCGGCTTTGATCCGGCGCGCTTTCTCGAGCTGAATTTCGTCGGCCGGATTGGTCACGTTCTCGACTACGAGGAGGTTGGCGAGGGCGCGGATCTCGCCCGTCTTCGAGTTGATGTCGATGTGCAGGTCGCGCGAGGCGCTCACGCTCTTTTTGGAGGCCGAGAGGAGGGCGTTCGAGACCGCTTCGATCAGGATTTCGCGTTTGATTCCGCGCTCCCGCTCGAGGTAATCCAGCATGGCGATAAACTCAGCGTTCATTGGAAAAATTGGTGTCCGCCGACAAAAAAGAGTGGGACACCGGCTCCCACTCCAATCCAGAACGGACTAGGCCGGGACGATACTTTTGCGAGGGCCTCGCGTCAAGTTGCCGGGGCGGCGAGTAGTAAACCGCAGAGGACGCAGAGATCGCAGAGGGTTCTAAATCAATTCTTTCTCTGCGCCCTCTGCGTTCTCTGCGGCTAAGATCCAACCGATGTCGCGTGCTCGGGCCTTCTTCCTGGTGATCCTGGTTTGGGCGGCGATTTATTTGCCGCGGCTCGGGTCGCTCGAAATCAAGAGCGAGGAAGGCCGCCGCATCCTGCCAGCCGTGACGATGCTCGAGACCGGCAATTACCTCGTGCCGCAAGTCGGGAGCGAACCGTATTTCCGCAAGCCGCCGCTGGTGAATTGGCTCGTCGCCGGTTCCTTTAAACTCTTCGGCGTGCGCAATGAATGGACCGCGCGGCTGCCATCGGTCCTCTGCGTGCTCGCGGTCGCGCTCGCCTTCATCGGGGTGGCCCGGCGCTCGTTAGGGCCTAACGGATCCCTCGTTGCGTCTCTCATGTGGCTGACCAATTTCGGTCTGCTCGAAAAAGGCCGGATGATCGAGATCGAAGCGCTCTACGTCTCGCTCACCGCGCTCGCGTTCATCTGCTGGCTAAGCTGGTGGCGAGAACCGCGTCTACGCTGGGTCGCTTGGACCGTTCCGTGGATTTTTCTCGGGCTCGGTCTGCTCGCGAAAGGGCCGCTCAATTTGCTTTTTTTCTACGCGGTCGTAGTCGCGATTCTCTGGCAGGCCGGAAAGCTGCGGCAGTTGTTGAGCTGGCCGCATCTAGTCGGCGTCGTCGTGATGCTGGGAATTTTCGCCGCTTGGGCGATCCCGTGTCTGGAGATGATGCAGGCCGGGCATGTCGCCAATGTCTGGTCGCGCCAATTCTCCGGCCGGATGACCGGGGAAGACTTCAAGTTCACCAACTGGTTGCTCAACATTCCCCGCGGTCTCGCCTACCTGCTGCCTTGGGCGGCGCTTCTGCCTTTCGCCCGTTTCCGTTTGCTGGAGGAAACGGAGACGCGAAAATTCTGCCGCGCCTTGTCGTTAGGCACGGCTCTTCCTTTTCTCATCGTTAGTCTGATGCCGGGAGCGCTGCCGCGTTACAACATGCCGCTGCTCGCGCCTGCCATCTGGCTGCTCGCCACTTTTATTTGCGAGCACGCGCTCGTCTGGCCAAAGGCGTTGCGCAAATCGTTCACCTGGACGGTCGCGGCCGTAACGGTCGCGATGCTCATTTACTCGCTCGCACTCATTCCGTTTTTGAAACGCCGGGGAAAAATTCGGCCCGTCGCCGTGCAACTCGAGGCAGCGATTCCGCCTAACGAAACCCTTTATGCGGTCGATCCCGATTATCAGCCGTATCTTTTCTATCTCCGGCGGCCGATCGTTTACGCCGATCGGATAGAAGACCTCCCGCGCAGCGCGCACTACCTTCTTGTCCAGCCGGAGAACGAAAAACCGGCGGAGCGTTCCGCTAAATGGACGCCGCAACAAGCGCAGCCGATTCTCCGGATCAAGGATTACCGCGGGCATCGAGTGGTCCTCCTTCGGGTGACTGCGCCGTCGTTAGGTGATTAACGTCGGCGGCTGTTTTCCGGGGAGCACGGGCTGCCAGCCCGTTGGTCGGCGGAGTCTCCGCCGACGAACTTTCGGAGCGGTGACATGATCTTACGCGGGCGGGGTGTCCCGGCGCTGACGGCCCTTTTCTCGGAGCGTTTGTTTTCAGGTTCGCGCGCCGAGTGCGGTTCCAGAACAGGATCGGACGCCCAAGCAAATCCGCACAGTTCCATATCATGTCACCGTTCCGGCGGTTCAGAGAAGGGCCGGCTGCACAACTGCACTTCGGGCGGTTCTCCATCATGTCACCGCTCCGAAAGTCCGCGAAGGCTGGCAGCCTTCGCCAACGGGCTGGCAGCCCGTGCTCCCCGGAATTCTTCGCGCCACCCCTACATCTTTTTGCGAAGCCCCACTCCGAGCGAGCGCGCCGCGCCGGATTGACATCGCACCCGAAACTGAATTCGTTAGCATGCTAACGATGGAACCCATCGATCCCGAGAAAGTTGGCCAGCTCATTCACCAGACCGCCCGTATCTGGCGGCATAAGCTCGACCAACGCCTCCGCCCGCTCGGCCTCAGCCAGGCCAAATGGCGGACCATTGCGATGCTGTCGCATGGCCACCTCACGCAACGCGATCTGGCCGAGCGCCTCGGCATCGAAGAACCCACCCTCGCCCGTTCTCTCACCAGCATGGAAAACGGCGGCTGGATCAAACGCGAAAACGCACGGCACGATCGCCGCTGTAAAACAGTCCATCTGGAACGAAAATCGAGCGCCATTCTGCAGCGGATCGAGCAAACCGCGCGGAACCTTCGCCACGAACTAGTGGAGACGGTCCCGCCGCGCGACCTGCAGACATGCATGCAAGTCTTGAGCGAAATCCAGCGCCAGGCTGTCGAAGTTTCCGCGCACGACACAAACGGCAAGAACGGTTCCTCGCCGAAGAAAAAACCACCTAAGTCTTTCCAATGATTTCTGCCCAAAAAGCCAGCCTTGGTGCGCGCGAAACCGTCGGTGATCTCGACCGGCGCGTCGGCCGCAAAGGCACTTACCTGATCGGCGCGATCGTCTTTCTGGTCGTGGCGCTTTCTTCTCTTCCGCTTCTTCAGCAACTCCAAGGAAGCACCGCCGCCTCCGCCGCCGCGCCCGGTCGCGGTCGCGAAAGTGGTGACGAAAGACGTGCCGCTTTATCTCGACGAAATCGGCACCTGCGCGGCGAACGAAAGCGTGCAGGTGCAGGCGCAGGTCAGCGGCCAGATCGTCTCGCGCAATTTCAAGGACGGTGCCGATATCAAGAAAGGCGAAGTCCTTTTCATCATCGATAAGCGGCCCTACCAGGCGGCGCTCGATGCGGCCAAAGCCGACGACATGCTTGCGCAGGCAAATCTCAAGCGGCAGGAGGAATTGAAAGCCAAGGGCGTGACCGCGTCGCAGGATCTCGACACGGCGAAGGCAAACGCCATGCGCACTTCAGCGGCGGTGGCGGCCGCGCAGGTGAACCTCGACTACTGCACCATCACATCGCCAATCGACGGCCGCGCCGGTCTGCGCCAGATCGATGTGGGCAACACAGTCAGCGCGGGCAGCGGCGGAGCGGTCCTCGTGCAGATCGATAATCTCGACCCGATCTACACCGACTTCACGGTAGCGGAACCGGACCTGCCACTCGTTAGGAAATATCTCAACGGCCCGAATCTGAAAGTGCTGACCGATGCGGAGAACGACGGTTTCGCCGCGCAGGAAGGTCACCTTTACTTCATCGCCAATACCGTCCAGCCCGGGACGGGCACGGTGCAGGCGCGCGCCACGACGTCGAATCCAAAACACCAGCTCTGGCCTTCGCAGTTTGTGCATGTGCGTTTGATTCTCGACGTCCTGAAAAATGCCAAATTGGTGCCGAACGGCGCCATCCAGATCGGCGAACACGGCCCTTATGTTTTCGTAGTGAAGAAGGATTCCACCCTGGATCTGCGGCAGGTCACGCCCGGGCAAAAACAGGACAACGATCTCACCGTCATTACGAAAGGGGTGGAGGCGGACGAAAACGTGGTCACGCTCGGTCAGCTGCAACTCGCGCCCGGCGAAAAAGTAGCGGTAAAAGAAACCGAGAAACCCGCGCCTAACGAACAGGCTTCACCTAACGACGGTGGAGGAAACGGTTAGGAATCCCGACCAATGGCTAGCTCGACGGATAACGGCTGGGACGGCGGCGACGACGGGAACGGCCAGGGCAACGGCGCCCATCGCGGAATGCCGGCTGATCGTGCCGCGGAGAAAGCCAAGGGCACTCCGGCGCAAAAGCTGACGCAATTTTCCTCCGGCTTGTCCCGGCCCTTCATCCATCGGCCGGTCATGACGATGCTGCTGACGGCATCGATCATCGTCTTCGGCATCCTCACCTATCAGCTGCTGGCGGTGAACGACCTGCCTGCGGTCGATTACCCGGTCATTCGCGTGCAGGCCAACTACCCGGGCGCGAACCCGGAGACGATGGCGAACACGGTGGCGACGCCGCTCGAGAAACAATTCACCCAGATCCCCGGCCTCGACCTCACGACGAGCACGAGCACGCAAGGCAGCACCTCGATCACCCTGCAGTTCAATCTCTCCAAGAGCATCGACGCCGCCGCGACCGATGTGCAATCCGCCATCCAGGCGGCGAGCGGGCAGTTGCCTAACGACCTCCCAAGCCCGCCCACTTTCACCAAGAGCAACCCGAACGATCAGCCCGTCATCTACATTGCCCTAACGAGTGCGACACTGAGCAGCGGCGAGCTTTATCGTTATGCCACGACCGAAGTGCAGCAGCGGATCAACATCCTGCCCGGCGTTTCCGACGTGAACGTTTACGGGGTGAAGAGCGCCATCCGGATCAAGGTCGATCCGGGCAGGCTGACGGCGCGGAACATGACTTTCGATGAGCTGAGCACGGCGATTCGCAACAGCACTTCCTACGCGGGCGCGGGCCAGTTTGATGGCGCAAACAAGTCGATCACGCTGCGGCCGCAGGGCCAGGTCGAGACCGCGGAAGGTTATCGCAATATCATCATCAAACAGGGCACGGACGGCTCGCCGGTCTATCTGCGCGATGTCGCGAAGGTGATCGATGGCGTTTCCGACGAGCGTTCTTCGCGCCATTTTTTCGCGCGCGGTTATAACCCGCCCGCCTCCGTCATTGTCTTCGCTGTTTCGCGCCAGGCGGGCGCCAACGCCGTCGCGGTCGCGCGCTCGGTGCGCGATCTCCTGCCGGGATTGCAAAGAGAATTGCCCGGCTCGATCCACCTCATCCCGGTGCACGATCGCTCGCAATCGATCGTCGATTCCTTGCACGACGTGCAGGGGACGCTGGCCATCGCTTTCATTCTCGTCATCGGCGTCATCTTCGTTTTCCTGGGCCGGGCCGGCGACACCCTCATCCCGATGGTGGCGTTGCCGATGTCGTTCCTCATCACTTTCGTGGCGATGTGGGTCCTCGGTTATTCGGTCAACAACCTCACCCTCATGGCGCTCACTCTCGCGATCGGCTTCCTCGTCGACGACGCGATTGTCTTTCTCGAGAACGTCGTTAGGCGGGCGGAAGCCGGCGAGTCGATCTATCGCGCCGTCCTCAACAGCGCGGGCGAAATTTCCTTCACCATTCTCTCCATGACCCTCTCGCTGGCGGCGGTTTTCATTCCGCTCGCTTTTATGCCGGGATTGTTAGGCCGGATTTTCCGCGAATTCGCGGTCACGATCATCGTCGCGATTTTTGCTTCCGGTTTGGTCTCGTTAACGCTGACGCCGTTGATGTGTTCGCGCATTCTGGCGGAACGCGGCGCCGGCTCATCGCGAAAGCTGGATGCAGCGTTTCGTGAACCGCTTCTTCATTCCCATTCGCGATTTTTACGGGCGCACGCTCGACAAGTTTCTCGATCGCGGCTGGCTCGCGCTCCCCATCGTTCTCGCCTGCGGTCTCGGCGTTTGGTTCTTCTTCAGCCACTTGCCTTTCACCCTTCTGCCGACGGGCGACAGCGGGACGATTCGCGGATTTTTCATCGTCAAGGAAGGGGCCTCGCCGGAGAAACAGCGCGAGCTGCAGGATAAGCTCGACCCGATTCTCCAGGCCAACCCGTGGGTCGATAAATATTTCACCGTGGCCGGGCGGACCGGTCTTTCCGCGGGAATTTTCACCGTCATCTTTTTGAAGGACACGAGCGACCGGCCCGATATCGACACGGTGGCCGCGCAACTGCGCAAAGCCTGCAGCGACATTCCGGGCATTTTCCCGACGCTCAATCCGCAGCCGGTCCTGCGCATCGATGTCGGTGGGACGGGCAGCTCCTTTGGGCGCTACACTTATGTGCTGAGCGGGATCAATCCGCAGGATGTTTACGATGCAGCCGACAAGCTGCAGGCCAAGCTGGCCGATTACCCCGGCTTTGCCAGCCCGCCGCGCTCCGATCTTTTTCGCAATAACCCGAACCTCGACATTCATATCGACCGCGACCGCGCCAGCGTTTACGGGATTTCCACTTCGAAAATCGAGAGTCTGCTTCGGGCCGCCTATTCGCAGAACTACGTCTACCTGATCAAGCAGGCCGACGACCAATACCAGGTGATCGTGGAAGCGGAGGATTCCGCGCGCTCCGGCCCGGGCGATTTTCGCTGGCTCTACGTGAAGCCCGACGCCGGCGGGAACAAGCTCATCCCGATCCGCGCCGTGACCGACTCGAAGGAAACGTTAGGCTTGCAGTCGGTCAATCACGTCAACCAATTCACCAGCGTCACCTTCGGCTTCGATATCAAACCGGATGCCGCGCTCGGCGACGTCACGAAATACATCGACAAAACGGCGGCGGAAGTTTTGCCCGGGACGGTGACGGGAGAACTGCAAGGCGAAGGGCTCGTGCTCCAGCAATTGTTCTCGGCGCTGCCCTTGCTCGTGATCGCGGCGATTTTCGTCATGTATGTCATTCTCGGGATTCTCTACGAGAGCTATGTCCATCCGGTGACCGTGCTCTCGACGCTTTTTCCGGCGGTCGTCGGCGGCCTCATGACGCTCTGGCTTTTTAATTCGAGCCTGTCTCTCTATTCAGTCATCGGACTTTTCCTCCTCATGGGCATCGTGAAAAAGAACGGCATCATGATTGTCGACTTTGCTCTCCACCGGCTCGATGAAGGCTACGATCGGCGCGCCGCGATTCATGAAGCGAGCGTCGAGCGTTTTCGGCCGATCATCATGACGACGCTGGCGGCCTTGATGGGCGCCTTGCCGATCGCGCTTGGTTTCGGCGCGGAAGGTTCTTCGCGACGGCCGCTTGGTTTGGTCATCGTCGGCGGGCTGGTCGTTTCGCAGTTGATCACGCTTTACATCACGCCGGTGATTTACCTGGCGCTCGAATGGTTCCAGGAAAGCGTGCTCGATCGGGTGCCGTTCCTGCGCAGCGCGCACAGCCATCACGAAGCCGATCTGGAAAAACACGGGCCGGCCGAGCTCCCGCAGCCGGAACCAGTCGGCGCGCGCTGATTTTCGCCTAACGAGCGGATATTTAACCGCAGAGGACGCAGAGAGCGCAGAGGTTCGGATAGGTCGGCACGGAGTTCTGCGGGTAGCGCGCACGTCTCGTGTGCTGGTGACGGCATTCTGCCGTCACGAACTTTTTCTTCCCGGGATTCGTTAGGCGAGCCGATTTTCCAGGGGAACTCCAGGGCTGAGAAAGTTCGTCGCGGTGAAACACCGCGACCAGCACACGAGACGTGCGCGCTACCCGGAAGCTGCCAACCTTCTCTTTAAAAAACCTCTGCGCTCTCTGCGTTCTCTGCGGTTAATTTCTTTCGTCACCGCCCTGCAATCCACGCCATCACTTTTGTGGCGAGCGCATCGAAAGCCTGCACCGCCAGCTCGAGATGTTCCTCCTTCGTGTCCTCGATCTTGTTGTGACTGATCCCGTGCAGACTCTGCACGAACATCATCACCGTCGGCACGCCGGCGCGCGCCACCTCGGCCGCATCATGCAACGGACCCGAAGGGAGGCGATGCGATTTGCCGCAGGTTTCCTCAATCGCTTCGTCGCAAAAATCGATCAGCTCCCGGTGGAACGGCATCGGTTCGATTTGCCAGAGTCGTTCCCAATCCACCGTCACGTTCCCTTCCGCGGCGAAACGCTCACTCGCGCTGCGCGCTTCCGCCAGCATCCGCGCGAGAGCCGCCGCGTCGAGATGTCGCTGATCAAGCGTGATCCGGCATTCCTCGACCACACTGGTGACGATTCCCGGTTTCGTTAGGCAGGAACCGATTGTGCAAACGCCGCCGTTGCGATCGGTAATCCGGTAAATCTCCGGGCTCATCTTCGCCGCGGCGAGAAATGCATCCTTCCGTTTGTTCATTGGCGTGCTTCCCGAATGCGCCGCCTGCCCATGAAAAGTGATCGCGTGCCGCTCAACGCCAAAAGTTCCAAGAACCGCGCCTAACGGAAGGTCGAGATCGAGCAGGACCGGCCCCTGCTCGATGTGCAGCTCGATGTAAGCGGCGGCATTTGCCAATTGTTTTGCTGAATCTTTGACCTTCGCAAAATCGATCCCCTGCTCTTGCAGCGCGTCGGGTAAGGCAACGCCGTCCCGATCGCGGAGGCCGCGCGCTTCCTCCATGTCGAGATTGCCCGAGCAGGCAGAAGAACCGAAAAGGCTTTTCCCAAATCGCGCCCCTTCCTCATCCGCCCAATCGACCAGCCGCACCGTCACCGGCGGCGTCCCTTCGGCTTTGATGCGCCGCAAAATTTCGAGTCCCGCGAGGGTGTTCAAACAGCCATCGAGCCAGCCGCCGTTCGGCACCGAATCGATATGGCCGCCGATGAGGAGCGCTTCTTCCGATGCGCCGGGCAGCGTCATCCAAAGATTGCCGGCTTCGTCGCGTTCGACTTCGGCGCCGATCTCGCGTGCTTTCGCTTCCAGCCATTTTCTCGCCTTCGCCCAGGTGGCGGTGAAAGCCACGCGCTGCGCGCCGTTTTCGTCGCTCGTTAGGCGGCGCAGTTCCTTCAGCTCATCGATGGTGCGACGCGGATTCAGATGCACTCACGAGATCATTCTACCGCAGAGATCGCAGAGGCCGCAGAGATACACAAAATTCGTCTCTGCGATTTCTGCGGTTAGTTTCCGAAATCGAGCGCTCACAAATCGGTAAACGGATCCAGCTTCGCGATCGTCCCGCGGCTTCCCTGTTGCTGAATCAATTTGGCGACCAGCCCGGTCCAGCCCGTCTGGTGGTTCGCGCCCAGGCCCGCTCCATTGTCACCGTGAAAATATTCGTGAAAAAGATAGCGCTCGCGATCGGCCGCTCCGCCTAACGAGTCGCCAAGCCGCCGGGTAAAGGGCCGTTCCCCCTGGCCGTCGCGCAGCCAAATCCGGATAAGCCGGTTCGATAATTCGTTCGCCACTTCGTCGAGCGTGACGAAGCGCCCCGAGCCGGTTGGACACTCCACTTTAAACTCGTCGCCGTAATAATGATGATATTTTTGGAGCGACTCGATGAGCAGATAATTGATCGGGAACCAGATCGGGCCGCGCCAATTGGAGTTGCCCCCGAAGAGGTTCGTCTGCGATTCGGCCGGCTCGTAGTTGACCACCTTCTGCTCCCCGTGGACGTCGAGCACGTAAGGATGTTCCTGGTGAAACTTGCTCACCGAGCGCACCCCGTAATCGCTCAGGAACTCGTTAGGATCGAGCATCCGGCGGAGGAGACATTTCATCCGATGCCCGCGGGTCAGGGCGATGAGCCGGCGCTCGCCCGCGCCCGGCTCGTGCCAGCGCGAAATCAACCCGGCGAGGTCGGGCCGGTTGGTCAGATACCATTCGAGGCGCTCCTTGAAACCGGGCATCGCGTCGAGCAGCTCCGGCTCGATCGTCTCGACCGCGAGGAGCGGCATCAACCCGACCAGCGAACGCACCCGCAAGGGTAAAAAGCGGTCCCCCGGGGTGTGCAGAACGTCGTAGAAAAATTCGTCCGTCTCGTCCCAGAGCCCGATCCCTTTGCCGCCGGCGTTGTTCATGGCCCCGGCGATCCCGAGGAAGTGCTCGAAAAATTTCGTCGCGATATTTTCGTAAACCGGATTCTCTCGCGCCAGCTCGAGCGCGGTCCGCATCATCGTTAGGCAAAACATTCCCATCCAGCTCGTGCCATCGCTCTGCTCGAGCCGGCTGCCATCGGGGAAGGGCGCGCTCCGATCGAAGACCCCGATGTTATCGAGCCCGAGAAAACCGCCTTCGAAAATGTTGCGCCCGCCGGAGTCCTTCCGGTTCACCCACCAGGTAAAATTGATGAGCAGCTTGTGAAAGATGGTCTCGAGAAAAGCGCGATCGCCTTTCCCGGTCTTGTGCTGCTCGATTTTGTAAACCCGCCAGGCGGCCCAGCCGATGACCGGCGGATTGACGTCGCCGAAATTCCATTCGTAGGCCGGGATTTGCCCGTTGGGATGCTGGTACCATTCGCGCAGGATGATATCGAGCTGCGCCTTGGCGAAATGCGGATCGACCAGGGCGAGCGGGATGCAGTGAAAAGCCAGATCCCAGGCCGCGTACCAGGGGTATTCCCAACTGTCGGGCATCGACATGACGCGCTCGTTGAAGAGATGGCGCCACTCCGCGTTGCGGCCGGTCTTACGTTCGTTAGGCGGAGCGGGCTGGGCCGGGTCGCCATCCAGCCATTCCTCCACCACGTAGTAGTAGAATTGCTTGGTCCAGAGCATGCCAGCGAGGGCCTGCCGCTGGATCGCGCAATGCTCCGCGCTCAGGCAACTCGGCGCGAGCCCGGCGTAGAACTCATCCGCTTCGGTCCGGCGTTGCGCGAAAATCTCGTCGAACTTCTGAAATGCATCTGCGGTCGCTTCGCCGGTCCGGACGAGGCGGAGACGAATGCTGCATGCTTCGCCGGCCCCGAGCTGCATCTGATAAAGCGCGGCCGCTTTCGTGCCGGTCTGATCCGGATTCACCGCCGCG
The DNA here is from genome assembly GCA_963792775.1 of uncultured Verrucomicrobiae bacterium. Taxonomy (GTDB): domain Bacteria; phylum Verrucomicrobiota; class Verrucomicrobiia; order Chthoniobacterales; family UBA10450; genus Palsa-1392. Next base: position 145,788 of record CAWBXU010000002.1, read on the forward strand.
GAATTTCCCCTAACGACCACGTCGTGAAACGCGTCCTTCACGAAAAGCGCCTGGTTCGGCACGCCGTAGAGCAACTGCAGATTGGATTCGTTCTCGGTGAAGAGGAGCTCCTGCGGGCCTTCGCAGAGCAGCTCGTATTCGCCCAGCGCGTGGTGACTCGCTTCCACGATCGCGAGCGACTCGGTAGTCTCATTCCCGACCCGCAAATTCGGCCGGCGTTCATCGCGCCCCCAGCTCCAGGTATTGCGAAACCAAATCGTCGGGAGGAGATGGAGCGCGGCGGACTCGGGCCCGCGATTGATCGCCGTCGCGCGGATGAGGAGATCGTTCGGCCCCGCTTTCGCGTACTCGATCACGATATCGAAAAACCGGTTTTCTCGCAGGACGCCCGCGTCCCAGAGCTCGAATTCCGGGTCCATCCTCGAGCGTTCGGCATTTCGCCTAACGAGTTCCTCGTAGGGAAAAGCCGCCTGCGGATAGCGATAGGTCATCCGCATGTAGGAATGGGTCGGGGTGCCGTCTTCGAAAAAGAAAATCTCCTTCCCGTCCTCGCCGTGGTTGCCCTGCGGACCGGTCAGGCCAAAGAGCCGTTCCTTCAAAATTCGATCGCGCCCATTCCAAAAGGCGAAGGCAAAACAGAGGCGCTGCTTAAAATCGGAGATGCCGCCGATTCCGTCCTCGCCCCAGCGATAGACGCGCGAGCGGGCGTGCTCGTGCGGGAAATAATTCCAGGCGTCGCCATTCGCGCTGTAATCCTCCCGCACCGTGCCCCATTGGCGCTCGCTCAGGTAAGGACCCCAGAGATGCCAGGGCTCGGTGCGGTGATCATTTTCGGCGAGGCGTTTTTCTTCAGTGGTCATTGTTAGGGCGGTTTTGCAATTGTCAGCGAGACACTGCGGCCTGTCGATGAAAACGTCGGAGCTTGTCGGAGAGCGGGAGAGACGGGCGCCGTCCCGTCCGCGATTCTGAGACACGGACGCCACGGCGGGCGTCCCTCCAAATCACTTCGGGAGATATTTCGCGTACCAGGCGAGGTAGCGCTGGTAACGATCGAGGAGGTAGCTCGGCTTCTTCACCCCGTGGAATTGCCCGGGATAAATGACCAGCTCAGTCGGCACGCCTAACGTTCGCAGGGCCTGATACATCTGCTGACTGTTCAGGAGCGGGACATTGAAATCGCTCTCGCCGCAGAGGAAAAGCGTGGGGGTTTTGATCTTGTCGGCGTGGAGGAAGGGAAAGGAAATGCGCGACCATATTTCCGGATGGGTCCAGGGCGAGCCGAGCTCGAATTCATAATCGCGGATGTATTGGTCGGTCCCGTAGCCGGCGAGGATGTCGGAGATGGATGCGCCGCTCGTCGCCGCCTTGAAGCGGGTGGTCGAAGCGATGAGATAATTGGTCGACATCCCGCCATAGCTCCAGCCGCCGACGCCAAGACGATCGGGATCGGCCAGGCCGCGCCTAACGACGTCGTCGACCGCAGCGAGATCGTCTTCCACGTCCACGTGGCCCCAGTTCGCGTAAATTCCCATCGCGTAATCGGTCCCGCGGCCGGTCGAGCCGCGCGGATTCGGCAGGAGCACGAGGTAGCCGTTGGCGGCGAAAAGCTGTTTCTCGAAATCAAACTCGGCCGCGTATTGCGACTGCGGTCCGCCGTGCGGACGGAGCAGCGTTTTCAGTTTGTGGCCCGACTTCTCGTTAGGCGGATGAACCAGAAAGCCGTGGACTTCGGTCCCGTCCTTGCTCTGGAATTTCGTCTCCTCGACCGGGCCGAGCTGAATCCCGGCGAGGAACTTGTCGTTCTGTTTCGTCAGGCAACGCAGTTCGTTAGGCGCGCTCGCGAAGATTTCATAGGGCCGTTCCGGTGTGCTCGCGCGCACGATCACCTGGCCGTCCGGGCTCACGTCGTAGGCCGTCACTTTGCGCCGGCCACCGACCACTGGCTCGGGCGCGCCGCCCTCGGCCGCGACCCGCACCAGCGTCTCGCTGCCGTCGTCCTCGAGCACGGCGAAGATCGATCTGCCATCGGGCGCCCAATGCGGTTGGAGAAGATTGCGATCGAGCGCGGTGGTGAGGATTTTCGCCGCGCCGCCGCTCGCCGGGATGGTGGCGAGCGAATGGACGGCGTACTCGATTTTCTTCGGATCGCCGCCGTGAATGTAGGCGATGGTTTTGCCGTCCGGGCTCCAGGCCGGGGCGCTTTCCCAATCGGGATGCGCGTCGGCTTCCGGCGAAGTGGTGAGCTGTTTTTCCTTCGCGCCCGGTTTGGGCTCGATCAGGTAAACATCCCAGTTCTCGGTCCGATCGGGATCGTCGCCTCGCTTTGTGACAAAGGCGATTTGTTTCCCGTCGGGCGACCAGGCGGGCAGGACATCGGCATGCGCGCCACTCGTTAGGGCAGCCACCTTGCGCGTCGCGAGGTCGAGCAACTTGAGGTGCGACCAGTGGTTCGTGAGATAACCGGCGATGTCGGCCTTGAACTGGTAGCGATCGATCACGATCGGCGGAACGGTTTTCTTCTCTTTCTCCTTCGCTTCCGGATCGCGCGGGTCGGGATCGTGCAAGACGAGGACGAGACGTTTGGAATCGGGCGCCCAGGCGAAATCGTCGACGCTGCCTTTCTCTTTTGTGAGCTGCTCGGCTTCGCCACCGGCGCTGGAGAGAATCCAAAGCTGATCGTTATCCTTCTCGTCGCCACGGCTGGAAAGGAAGGCGAGCCATTTGCCATCCGGACTCCAGCGCGGGTGGGTCTGAGCGTTTTCGCCAAAAGTGAGGGCGCGATTTTCGGAGCCGTCGGTTTTGGCCAGCCAGAGATTTTGCGGCTGCTTGTCTTTCGCGAGGTCGACCGTGCCGACGACGTAGGCAACGCTCTTGCCGTCGGGCGAAATATTCGGTTCGTCGACGTTGCGGAGGGCGGCGAAATCTTCCGGCTTGAGGAGGCGGGTGGCGTCGGCGCCTAACGAGAAGTGGAGGCCGAGAAAAAGGACGAGGAGAAAGCAGCCGGTCTGTTTCATGAGTGCCAGCTCTTACACGAGACGGACGATTGAAGCGAGCACGGAGGCCACACCCTGGACCCGCCGCGGCGGGTCCCTCCGGAAGGACGCACTTGCGCGCGCCCGGGGCGGCCGGTGCTTACGCTTTTTTGTTTTGGATGTAGGCGTTGACCTGCTCTTCCAGAATCTCGAGCGGAAGGGCGCCCTGTTTCAGGATCTGGTCGTGGAATTCTTTAAGGTCGAATTTCGGACCGAGTTCCTTTTCCGCCCGGCGGCGTAGTTCCTGAATCTTGAGCATCCCGACTTTGTAGGCACAAGCCTGACCGGGAGAGACGATGTAACGCTCGATCTCGGCCGTGACTTCCTTTTTGCCCATGCCGGTCTTCTCCAGCATGTAGGCGATGGCTTGTTCGCGCGTCCAGCGCTTTGCGTGAATGCCGGTGTCGACGACGAGACGGACGGCGCGGAAGAGCTCGGCCTGGAGCCGGCCGAGATCGCCGAAGGGATCCTGCGCATACCAGCCGGCGTCCTTGGCCAGCCATTCCGCGTAGAGCGCCCAGCCTTCGGTGTAAGCAGTGAACGGAATGACCTTGCGGAATTGCGGCAGGCCGGTGAGCTCCTGCGCGGTTGAGATCTGCCAATGATGACCCGGAACGCCCTCGTGATAGGCCAGCGTCGGCATGGTCCATTGCTGCACTTCGTTCATGTCGCGCAGGTTGGCGTAGAAAACGCCGGGGCGCGTCCCATCGAGCGAGGCGGGCTCATAATAAGCGCCGGGGGCCGTCGTTTCCTTGAAAACCGGGACGCGCTCGACCTGGCAGCGGGCTTTAGGAGTGTGGAGGAATAACTGTGCGCAACGCCGCGTCGCTTCGTCGATCAAGCTCTGATATCTGGCCAAGGCCGCCGCGCGACCCTTATCGTCGTTAGGGTAAAGGAAGCGCGGATCTTTGCCCAGCGCGGTCATGGCCGCGCCGATCGGCTGGCCGGCAAATCCATTGGCGTCGAGCAGCCCGCGCATCTCGCCTTCGATCCGCGTCACTTCGCGCAAACCGAGCTCGTGAATCTCGTTAGGCGACATCGTCGTGGTGGTATTCTGGCGCAACATGTAGGCGTAGTAGGCCGCGCCATCCGGCAGTTTCCAGACCCCGTCGTCGGTCGTCGTTTTCGGAAGCAGGTTCTGGAAATAATCGATCAGCTTTTGATAGGCCGGGTAAACGGTTGAGGTGACCGCTGTTTCCACCCGCTTCTGGAAATCGGCCCGATTTTCTGCGCTCAGATCTTTTATTTTGGCCGCGCGCGTTTTGAAGGAAGTCGCGAGGATGTTTTGCGCGGCCGGTTGGGCGACGAACTTTCTCATTTCCTGCAACACTTCCTCGACCACAAAGCGCGGCGGGACGATGCCCATTTTTTCGCGCAGCCGCAGACCCTCGAGGGTTTGATCGAACTTCTTCGGAAGCGCGTGGAGCCGCTGCAGGTAGTAATCGCAATCGCGGGGCGCGAGGAGCCGGTGGGTGTTGGCCATGAAAGTCGGGAACTGGTTTTGCACCCCGAAAAGTTGGTTGACCGGGTAGTTATAAAATTCAAAGCGCTCGCCCTCGACCTGGCGTTGCAGGAACCACTCGAGCACATGGGTCGAGAGGCGTTGCGACTCCGACTGGCGGGAGAGCGGATACTCGTGCAGGAGTGCGAGATCCTTGCGCCAGCGCGCGGCCACGCGCCTGCTCATGCGCGGGCGATTCGTCGCTCAGCTTCCCGTTATGACTGGTGATCCCAAACTGCTCGACCAACCCGAGCGAGGAGAGCACCTCCGGTTCGGAGAACAAAACCTCCGCGAAGATTTTGTCGTAGAAAAGGTTCAGGCTCCAGGGCCGAAACCAGATCAGATTGATCAGGAAAATGGCGAGCGCGACGAAGAGGACGAGACCAATTCCGAGAATCCATTTGAGAACACGCTTCAGCATGCACCGAGAGAGCCGAGCGACGGGCGCGTCGTCAATCTTGAAAACCCAAAAAATTTCCGCTTGTCAGGACGCGCGTCGATTTCATTTAATCCTTCCGGCCCGCCAAACGCCCCGCCTGAACCCATGCCCTACCGCCCCTCCCACCTGCATGTCTGCCCTGTCCCGAACCTTTCATCCCGCCGAAAACGAGGCCAACCAAGCGACGGTCCTGCCGGGCGCGACCGAAGTCGGCAACGAGCTGACTGCTTTCCAGAGAGCGCGCCAGCAGCGCTGCAAACCGAGTCCAAGACCGGCCGAATCCGCCGCCCGGGACGTGATAGGCGAAAAAATGTTCGCCTTTAATTACGAACTTTCTTCTACTCCTCGTTAGACCGCATGAGAGTGCTGCTGCCAATCGTGTTATGCGCTGCGGCTGCGGTCGCAGCCGATGAGCAACATAGCCGTCCGTTTGATAACTACCGCGCGATTTTTGCGGTATGCGTTTCTTCATTGAATGTGAAATGGACGAGTGAAGCCCGAGAGTAACTTGCTCAACCAGGTGAACCGCCGCGCGGGAGACGAGAAGCTTCTTGTATCGGTCGATAACAATGTGGCCCCGGAAAAATTCCGCGAGGCACATGGCTTGACTACAGAACAGGTAATCTGGCTGGTGATAAAGTTTGAGGATTCGAGCGCGTATAAGGGCGGGATTAATTTGACTTTCAACGCGCCAAACTTCTACCTTCAAGGCGCGGTCTTCGATCCCGGAATCTCTTTCGCGAAGGCTAAACCGTCTCTCGATCGCATACTCGATGGATTCTTCGACTACGGCAAAGGCAAATAGGTCTCCTGCCTCGATTTCAAAAACTGGTGCGTCTGTCCACGCCGAAGCCGAGAATCGTCTAACCACTCAGAAAAGTAAGAATAGGGGTCAGCTCTTGAATCCTGCAAAAAGTTAGACGAGCTGAGGTGTGTAAAGGCACGATGACGGAATGGCCTGCGAATGAAATGTTGCAAGATTCAACGGGCTGTTGCCCTAATGGAGGGGCGAAAATAAAAGTCTCCAAAGGAAGTGGGATTTGCTAAAGCACTGGCCCCATGATGGGACGGCATGCCAGGCAGAACGAACTGTGGAGTGAGCCGGTGAACCTGGCCCGGCGGATTCCGGCGGATCATCCGCTGCGTAAGCTGAGGGAGACAGTCAAGTTGGATTTCGTCCGTGAGGAGGTGGCGAGCTCCTATGGGCGCAAGGGGAATGTCTCGGTCGATCCGGTCATCGTGATGAAGATGATGCTCCTGCTCTTTTGGGATAACGTGCGCAGTGAGCGGGAGCTGATGCGCATCATTCCGCTGCGGATCGATTATCTCTGGTTTTTGGGTTACAACCTGGAGGACGAGATCCCCAATCACAGCGTGCTCTCCAAAGCGCGGCGGCGCTGGGGAGCGGGAGTCTTTGCCCGGCTCTTTCGCCAGAGTGTGCAGCAGTGTCTGGAGGCGGGCTTGATCGAAGGGAGTAAGTTGCACACCGATTCGAGCCTGGTGCGGGCGGACGCATCGCTCAACTCGGTCGTCGCAATCACGCTCGCCAAGCTGGAGGAGAGCGCGGAGAAGGAACCGACCAAGAGAGGCGGTGGTGGCGGTGCGGGAGGCGGGCCGGTCAATCAGCGGCACCGGGTGACGACCGATCCTGACTCTGCGCTCGTCCGGCAAACCAAGAGCGGGAAGAGCCATCCCAGTTACAAGAGTCACCGGGCACTGGACGACAAGTTCGGAGTCATCACGGCGCTGCGCACCACCAATGGGGTCCGCGATGATGGCGCGGAACTAGGTCCCTTGCTCGCCCAACACCAGGCGAACACAGCGCGCAAACCGCGAGCGGTGGTGGCCGATTGCAAATATGGCACGAGCGCGAACTTCATCGCCCTCGCCAGCCAAGGCATCCGCGCGCACATGGGTGACTTGCGCAGCCGCTTACGCAACCACCACGAGAAGGACATCTATCCAGCGGAACGTTTTAAGTATGATGAGAGCGGTGACACTTATAAATGTCCAGCGGGTCGTCTCCTTTACCGGCATCACTTTAATGGCCACCGCGGTTACTATGACTATCGAACACGCCCTGGAGTGTGTGCGCATTGCCGGCTGGCCACGCACTGCACCCGCTCGAAGGCGGGGCGCAGCCTGAACCGCTATCCGGACCACCACCTCCTGGAGCGGGCCCGCCGCCAGTCTCATGGCCCGACCGCGCAACGCGATCACCGGCGTCGGCAGTGGCTGCAGGAGCGCAACTTTGCCGAGGCTACCACCCAGCATGGCTTTAAGCGGGCCCGCTGGCGCGGCCTGTCCAAGCAAACCATTCAAGATCAACTCATCGCCACCCTGCAAAACCTCAAGATCCTCCTGCGCAAGGGCAGACTTGGTGATTTCGCTCTCTTGGCGTTCCTCCAGCAGTGGCTCACGCAACTTGACCCGCTTCCGCCTGATCTGCGCTGCTTCGGACAAGCCTCCCTCGCCTCACCATGAGTTATCCACCTAACTCTCCTTCACATCAAAAGAAGCCTCTTCTGTTGCCCAAATGGAGGGGCGAAAATAAAAGTACCCAAAGGAAGTGGGATTTGCTAAAGCACTGGCCCCATGATGGGACGGCATGCCAGGCAGAACGAACTGTGGAGTGAGCCGGTGAACCTGGCCCGGCGGATTCCGGCGGATCATCCGCGCGTAAGCTGAGGGAGACAGTCAAGTTGGATTTCGTCCGTGAGGAGGTGGCGAGCTCCTATGGGCGCAAGGGGAATGTCTCGGTCGATCCGGTCATCGTGATGAAGATGATGCTCCTGCTCTTTTGGGATAACGTGCGCAGTGAGCGGGAGCTGATGCCATTATTCCGCTGCGGATCGATTATCTCTGGTTTTTGGGTTACAACCTGGAGGACGAGATCCCCAATCACAGCGTGCTCTCCAAAGCGCGGCGGCGCTGGGGAGCGGAAGTCTTTGCCCGGCTCTTTCGCCAGAGTGTGCAGCAGTGTCTGGAGGCGGGCTTGATCGAAGGGAGTAAGTTGACACCGATTCGAGCCTGGTGCGGGCGGACGCATCGCTCAACTCGGTCGTCGCAGTCACGCTCGCCAAGCTGGAGGAGAGCGCGGAGAAGGAACCGACCAAGAGAGGCGGTGGTGGCGGTGCGGGAGGCGGGCCGGTCAATCAGCGGCACCGGGTGACGACCGATCCTGACTCTGCGCTCGTCCGGCAAACCAAGAGCGGGAAGAGCCATCCCAGTTACAAGAGTCACCGGGCACTGGACGACAAGTTCGGAGTCATCACGGCGCTGCGCACCACCAATGGGGTCCGCGATGATGGCGCGGAACTAGGTCCCTTGCTCGCCCAACACCAGGCGAACACAGCGCGCAAACCGCGAGCGGTGGTGGCCGATTGCAATGATGGCACGAGCGCGAACTTCATCGCCCTCGCCAGCCAAGGCATCCGCGCGCACATGGGTGACTTGCGCAGCCGCTTACGCAACCACCACGAGAAGGACATCTATCCAGCGGAACGTTTTAAGTATGATGAGAGCGGTGACACTTATAAATGTCCAGCGGGTCGTCTCCTTTACCGGCATCACTTTAATGGCCACCGCGGTTACTATGACTATCGAACACGCCCTGGAGCGGGCGCGCATTGCCGGCTGGCCACGCACTGCACTCGCTCGAAGGCGGGGCGCAGCTTAATCCATCCGGACCACCACCTCCTGGAGCGGGCCCGCCGCCAGTCTCATGGCCCGACCGCGCAACGCGATCGCCGGCGTCGGCAGTGGCTGCAGGAGCGCAACTTTGCCGAGGCTACCACCCAGCATGGCTTTAAGCGGGCCCGCTGGCGCGGCCTGTCCAGGCAAACCATTCAAGATCAACTCATCGCCACCCTGCAAAACCTCAAGATCCTCCTGCGCAAGGGCAGACTTGGTGATTTCGCTCTCTTGGCGTTCCTCCAGCAGTGGCTCACGCAACTTGACGCGCTTCCGCCTGATCTGCGCTGCTTCGGACAAGCCTCCCTCGCCTCACCATGAGTTATCCACCTAACTCTCCTTCACATCAAAAGAAGCCCTCGAACTCTACCGCGGAGCCCGGACCGAGTCGAGTTGCAGCCGGCGGCGGTGACGCCGGTGGTGTGGGCATGGCTACCTCTATGACCAAGCGGGTTAACGCCCCCGCTTCGGGCACCCGGACGAAAAATTCTCAGGACAAGGGACGCGGCCGCCGGTCGCTATTCGATTCAATTTTATGAGTCAAAAGAAAGAAATCATTTCGACATTAAACGGCCTGATCGAAACCTTGAAGGACGGTCAGGAAGGGTTCAAACAATCGGCCGGCGTGGTGGACGACGCGCAGCTCAAATCGACCTTCGATCAGCTTTCGCTGCAGCGTTCGAGATTCGCCGGCGAACTGCAAAGCGAGGTTGTGAATCTGGGCGATCCGGATCCGGAAGATTCGAGCAGCGTGAGCGGCTCGATGCATCGGGCCTGGATCAACATCAAGAGCGCGGTCACCAACCGCGATCGTCATGCCATTCTCGCGGAAGCGGAGCGCGGTGAAGATAGCGCCGTGGCCGCCTACAAGGATGCGCTGGAGAAAGATTTGCCGGCGCCGATCAAAGACATCGTGACCCGCCAATCGACCGAAGTAAAAAGCGCGCACGATAAGATTCGCGGCCTGCGCGACGCGGCGGCGCAGAAATAATACCTGGTGGCGGAAGGATTGGCCGAGCGGGCGGAGGGCGGTGCGTTTCTGAGAGGCGACCCGCCTGGCCCGGCCTGCCAAAGATTTTTAACCGTTTGGAATATCGACCCGAATCAGCGTAATCCTTCCTTCCGCATCTTATTTCATTTTAAACCACTGGAATGACCACCTCTTCGCGCAAAGCAGATGCGGACTGCGTTGCGACCAGGAACTTATTTGCGGCGTTGCGCTTTTCCACTTTCGCCGGCTCTGTTTCGTCATCCCAATCGTGCATGGGTCTGCTCCTAGTTCACTGTTATTTGGTTTGGCTGATTCCAAGTGGCCGATTCATGGCGGCCACCGTCTTCTCAATCTGAGAAAGTGCCTGGTCGAATCGAACATCGGTCCGGAGACTATCGAATCGAGGATCCAATCGTGTGGAACGATAATCGATCCAACCCGCCTTTATCGCGCGGGAGAGGTCGATCAAAGCGGCATCGTTCTGGCCGGCTGTTGCCTGTTCTGCGGCCAGACGATAGAGCACCTCCGCATTTTCGGTCGATTGCTCCAGCTGCGCCCGATCCCTCGTGATGCTTTCTTGAATGAGGGCCTGTCCAGTCTTTGAGTCGCCCCTGGCAAAGGCGATCCGCGCCAGAGCGGAGCGGCAGGAAATCGCGCCGTACCTGCTGCCCGCCATCTTCGTTGGCGTTTTCCTCCAGCAGCTGCGAATAAAAATCCTGGGCGCGGGGGAAATTGCGTCCGAAAAACTCGATTTCTGCTCCCATTCGCTTAGCGCCGGGATAGCTCTGAAAATCCGCCGCGCTTTTTTGATAGAGGCTGCGTGCACCGGCGATGTCGCCTTGCAGGACCTTTAAATGACACATCCCCAGCCACCCGTAAGGCCAATCAGGGCGGAACTGCTCCGCGGCCCGAAAGGCTCTCGCAGCTTTTTCATCCTGGGCCAGACTCAGCCAGCAATCGCCCGCGAGGGCATCGTAATAATCGGGCTGGTTCTCACTGATTTTCGCTTTTTCATACCAGGCGAGCGCCAGTTCCGGATGACCCAGGCGTTGCCAGATATAGGCGATTTGAGAAAACGCGCGTGCGCTCGGGTCGCCTCTTTCCAAGGAACGAAAGCCATGCTCGAGCGCTTCATGGAATTGCCCGAGGCAGGTCTGCACGACACAGAATGCTCTCTGGGCGAGCGGATCATCAGGTGAAAGTGCGATCGCCGCGCGCGCAGCCTCCAAACCGTGCTGGACGATCCTGGGATCAGTCCGCAAATAGTTTCGCCCGACGCAGGCGATCGCGAGATAAGCGCGCGCCTTCACGGTCGCGGGCGCAGCCTTGATTGCTGACTCAAAGGATTCGATCGCCCGATCGAAATCCAGGATGTTGCGATGGTCGAGCAAGCTAATCCCGGCATTCAAACAACCTCGGGCCACGTCGTTGAGCATGGCCGCATCAGTTGTTTTTGCCCCTTTCACCTCCCCGCCACCCAAGGAAAGATAAATTCCGCCTGCGACATTCCCTCGGGCGAGTGCCGGAGCGATAGCTTCCTTCTCGGCCAGGTCAAAATTCCAACATCCCAGATTGTCGCCCCCATCCGCTGCGGCGGCCTGAATGGAGAGGCGTTTCTTCGCCCCCACTCGACGAATCGTACCAGTGATAATCGCCCGACAATGGGTTTCCTCGCCAGCCGCGCGAACTTGATCGAGATTGCCGATCCCGGTCCAGCGGCGCGGGGGTGACGTCAAGGTCATCAGGCGGGAAGGACCGAGGGGCTCCAGCTGGGTTTGCAAGGCCGATCCGACCAATCTGGCCAAATCACTGTCTGGGGTGACGGAGTCCAGGTCGAGAAAGGGAACGACCGCGAGTGAATGCTGCTGCGCAGCGGTTTGCCGCAAGGCGGCTGTCAACTCCCGCGCGTGAAACTGGCGAACAACGGCCGCTCCGGTAACGAGGAGAATCCCACAAATGCAAGCAGCGAGCGCGGTGTTCCTTTTAACCCAGCACCACGTTCGGACGGGAAACGAGACTGGCCGGGCCATAATCGGCCGGCCTTCAAGCCAGCGCTCCAGATCTTCCGCCAAATCGTCAGCGGCCTGATAGCGCATGGAGGGTTCTCGTTCCAGGCAACGCGCGCAGATCGTTTCCAGATCGCGATCCGCTCCCTGGACTGACGAACGTAGCTTTGGCGCGGCGTTTTCCGCGGCCTGCCGGATGACGGCGAGCGCGTGTTCGCCCAGAAAACGGAGGCCGGCCGGCAAGCAGATCGAAAAGAATCGCGCCCATGCTGTAGATGTCAGCCGCAGGCGTGACTTGGGCGGACAGGACCTTCCGCCTGCTCGGGGGCGATATAGCCCGGGGTGCCGAAAATCGTCAGCGTGCGCGTGAGATCGCTCGAAGTATCGAGCCATTTGGCGAGACCGAAATCGCTCACCAGCGGTTCGCCCCGGCCATCGAGCAGGATATTCCCCGGTTTGAGATCGCGATGAAGGATCCCTTCGCGATGGGCGTATTGCACCGCGCGCGTCACCTTCGCGAGGAGACGCACGATCTCCCGCGGTTGGTCGCGCAAAGCCGGGCCGACCTCCTGCAGGCTGCCGCCCGACGCGTATTTCATACTGAAGAAGGGAACAGCTTCCTCGCTCTCGCCGACTTCGTAGATGGGCAGGATGTTGAGGATGATCGAGACTCGCGGCGGCTTCCGCTTCCCGGCGAAAACGCGCCAGAGTTTCCCGCGAATCGGCGTGATAATTCAGCACCCGTTTGAGCGCGACGATCCGTCGGGAATGCCGCTGCCGAGCGCGATAAATAACACCCATCCCGCCGCGCCCGATCTCCTCGAGGATTTCGTAATTCCCCAACCGCCAATGGGTCTCACCGGCCGGCAAAGCGGCGAGGACAGCGCCGAAGTCGTCCTTCTCGAGAGTTTCCTCTTCAGCTACGCCGGTCTCGAGCAGGCAGCCAAGGCAGAGGCCGCGGGCGATACGGGATGCCGCGCGACAATGTGGGCACTCGTTAGGCTCATGCTGGAGCGTGGCGAGTGAATCGGTTAGTCCGCAGAGATTCATGGGGCTGAAGGCTTGGAGGGTTCAGGTTCTTATTCCGGCGGCAAGAGCGGCAACGAGATAGCGCAGCTCGTCTTCCACATCTTCCGGTCGCTCGACAGTGTCCGCCACTTCCTCGCGTAAGAGTTTACGATAGCGCTGCCGCATTCTGTGGAGCACCCGTTTAATGTCCGCCGTTTCGATTCCCAATTCTCGGGCCGGCGCCAAGTAAGAGACATCTTCCCGCTCCGCGGTCAGCAAATCGCTGATTGCATCGAAGATGCGGCGCCGGCCATGGGTTTCACATTCCTCCCGCAGTTTTGCCAGCGCCCGCTCCGCTACGGTGGCGGCCCAGCGCACGTCGAAGACCCGCTCCGCCGGCCAACTATCCAGCGCAGCTGGCGCAATGGCGAGGTGGGAAGGTGCTTCTGCCATCCATTGATCCCAGGCGACAAACTGCACCTCGCCCCCGCGTTTGCGCGCGCCAGCCTTAACATGCTCGTCGATCAGAAAATTTTGCAGCGTCCTGAGCAGAAGGGAGCGGAAACGGCCGCGCTCCGGATCGGCTTGCTCGAGAAGATTGCCTTTCAGAACCATAAGAAAAAACTCCTGAGTGAGATCCTGCGCATCAGGGATCGAATGGCCACGCCGGCAGACAAAGGCAAAGATCGGCCGCCAGTAAGTGCGGCAGAGATGGGCGAGCGCTGCGCGCGCCTTTTCCTCCTCGGCGTTTCCGCCAAAGGAAGCCAGGATAAGGCTCCAGCGTGTTGTTTCGAAACGACCCCCACCGGCCGCATCCGAGGTCACGTCCGGTCGCATGCCCAGCGAGAATGTAAAGTTGCGCGCCGCGATTCAAGAAAAATGGGTGGTTGTCGGGCCGAGACGACCCGCCCTCGTCCCGATTTTCTCTCCGCCGGTCCCCCCCAGCCCTCTCGCAGGGGATCTGGCGCCGCGACGACGCGCGAGAGTTTTCGGAGGGAGGGGGTAATTATCCCTCACATCTTTACTACGAGATTGCCGGGGCGAAGTTTCCGAAAAAATGACGAATCCCGAATTTTTTTGTCCCGGCGAACCCGACCGGCGCGGCCAAGAGACCGCTCGGAAGCTCTCGACTTCCGCGAAAAGACGATGAACGAAGGTTGTTCCAACAGCTGCGCCCGGCGCGGAATGCCTCAACTCGGCGAGCTGCACATTCCTTCGCTGGCGCTTTTCTTCGAACGCATCCTGTCCGGTTTTGTCTCACCCTGCCTATGAGATCAACGCAGGAAATTACCCAGCAAGTCCAGGAGCTGGGACAATGGATTTCGCCTCTTCGCGAGCAGGTCGGCCACGTCGTCATCGGGCAGAAATACCTGGTCGACCGGCTTTTGCTCGGACTGCTCGCCAACGGGCACATCCTCCTCGAAGGCGTTCCAGGCCTGGCCAAGACGCTCACCGTCAAGACGATGGCGGCCTGCATCCAGACCGGTTTCCAGCGTTTGCAATTTACGCCCGATCTCCTTCCGGCGGATTTGATCGGCACCCTCATTTACAATCCGCGTAGCGGCGAATTCACGACGAAGCTCGGGCCGATTTTTTCCAACCTGATCCTGGCCGACGAAATCAACCGCGCCCCAGCCAAAGTGCAGAGCGCGCTCCTCGAAGCGATGCAGGAACGCCAGGTCACGATCGGCGACAAGACTTACGGGCTGCCCGATCCGTTTCTCGTCCTCGCGACCGAAAACCCGCTCGAGCAGGAAGGCACTTACCAGCTTCCCGAAGCGCAGCTCGATCGTTTCATGTTGAAGCTGAATGTCGGCTATCCCACGAAGGCGGAGGAACGTCGCATTCTCGATCTGATGGCGACCTCCGCGCCCGACTTGAGCGTGAATCCGGTGGTCGAGCCGGAGCAAATCATCGCCGCGCGCGACATCGTGAATCAGATCTACATCGACGACCGGGTGAAGGATTACATCGTCGACGTCGTCTGGGCGACGCGCGAGCCGGCCTCCTATCGGCTCGAGCTCGACGGCCTGATTCGTTACGGCGCTTCGCCGCGCGCCACGATTTACCTCGCCCTCGCCGCCCGCGCCTACGCTTTCCTGAACGGCCGCGGCTACGTCACGCCGCAGGATATCAAGAGCATCGGGCCGGACGTCCTGCGCCATCGCGTCATCGTCAGCTACGAAGCGGAAGCCGAGAGCCTAACGAGTGAAACAATGATCGAACGAATCTTTGCCGGGCTGCCAGTTCCGTGATCAGCGGGACTCGGCGCCGTTTTCGCTATCAATGCTGACGATCAAAAGCGGATTGATTCGTTCACTGGAACCGCGATCGCCATGAAAAAAGAAAAACACTCCAGGCTTTGGTAACCAGACAAAATCAGGATGAGGGACGCGGAGCGTTCGACCGTCAGCCAGATGAACCGTGAACGGAGCAAAAGGCGCTCTCTGCACCAAGTCTCGAATCTCCTGTAACATTCGAACAATTCTCCTGCCATAGCCTCCAATTTACAAGTGAACGATAGCCAACAGACACCTGCCGAAATTCTGAAGAAAATCCGCGCCCTCGAGATCAAGACCAAAGGTCTCGTGCAGTCGGCTTTTGCCGGCGATTACCACAGCGTTTTCAAAGGGCGCGGGATGAATTTTGAAGACGTGCGCGAATACCAGCCGGGCGACGAGATTCGCGCGATCGACTGGAACGTGACCGCCCGGCTCGGGACCGCTTTTGTGAAAAAATTCACGGAAGAGCGCGAGCTGACCGTCATGCTGGTGGTCGACGTCAGCGCCTCGGGCAACTTCGGCAGCGTCGCGCAATCGAAGCGCGAACTCGCCGCGGAGGTGGCCTGCCTGCTCGCCTTCAGCGCCATCCGGAACAACGACAAAGTCGGGCTCATTCTCTTCTCCGATCAGGTCGAGCTTTTCATTCCGCCGAAGAAAGGCCGGTCGCACACGTTGCGGCTGATCCGCGAGATTTTGTTCTTCGAACCGATCGGGCGCGGCACGCTCCCGAGCCTCGCGCTCGACTATTTGAATCACATCGTCACGCGCCGCTCGGTTGTTTTCTTCATCTCGGATTTTCAGGCGGAAGATTTTTCGCGCGCGCTCACCATTACGAGCCGGCGACACGATCTGATCGCGGTGCGGATCGACGATCTGCGCGAAGAGACCCTGCCGAACATCGGCATCATCACGCTGGAAGACGCCGAGACCGGCGAACAAATCGAGATCAACACCGCCGATCGTCAGACCCGCTCCCGCTTCACTGCGCTGGCCGAACAAAAACGCGCAGACGTCACCCACACCCTGCGCCGCAACAACATCGACGCCATCTCGCTCCGCACCGGCGACGATTATCTGCCAGCGCTGCGGGCTTTCTTTAAACAGCGCGAGCGGCGGATGGCGCGTCGTTAGGGGATCCTTAATGCAGTTATTTCTCGCTCAGGAATTCCACGACATCGCGCCGCCAGTCGATTACTTCGTACTTAAGCCGTGGATGGTTTTTTGCGCGGTCGCGGGCACGCTCCTGCTCACCGGTTTGATCGTTTGGCTGGTGAAATGGTGGCGCCGCCGGCCGGCGAAAATCCTCACTCCGCGAGAGCGCGCGCTCGATCAGTTGGCGCGGATCGAAAGCCAGATCGAAACCCTGCCGCCCTATCAATTCAGCATCCGCGTTTCCGACATCCTGCGCCGCTACGTGACCGAGCAATATCAGCTCCCGGTAACGCGCCAGACTTCGGTCGAATTTCTTAACGCGCTCGCCGCGACTTCGCCGTTCTCAGCCGACGAACAATCGCTTCTGAGCGATTTCCTGAACCGCTGCGATCTGATTAAATTCGCCCGCTACGAGGCGACGACCGGGGATAGCCGTTCCCTGCTCGAGGAAGCGAACCGCTTCGTGAAAGGAGGCGCGCTTGCACCCGCTTAATCTCTGGCCCGGTAACTCCGCCTGGGGTTTTTCCTTCGCGCATCCGTGGCTCCTTTTGCTCCTTATCCTCGTCCCGCTGATCGCCTGGTTGCGCGGCCAACGCGGCGCTTCCGCCGCGCTCGTTTTTTCCTCGACCGCGACCCTGCGCGCCCTGGGCAAGCGGAGCAGCTCGCGCGCGGGAAAATTCATGCGCGGACTGCTCTATCTCGCGCTCACCATTTTCATCTTCGCGCTGGCTCGCCCGCAACTCGGCAAAAGCCTGACCGAAGTCGAAGCCAGCGGGATCGACATCATGGTCGTGCTCGATGTTTCCGGCTCGATGCTGACGAAGGATTTCACCGTCGGCGGCGACTCCGCCACGCGGATCGACGCCATTCGCGAAGTGACCCGCAAATTCATCGAAGCCCGGCCTAACGATCGCGTCGGCCTGATCGCTTTCGCCGGGCGTCCTTATGTCGTTAGTCCGCTGACTCTCGATCACGATTGGCTCCTGCAGAATCTCGAGCGCGTCCGCATCGGCCTGGTCGAGGATGGGACGGCGATCGGTTCCGCGATGGCGTCGGCGGCGAATCGCCTAACGGACAAAAAATCGAAGAGCCGCGCCATCGTTCTCCTGACCGACGGCGAAAATAACTCCGGCAAAATCCCGCCGAACACCGCGGCGGAAGCGATCAAGGCGCTGCATATCCAGCTCTACGCCATTGGCGCCGGGATCAACGGCATCGCGCCGGTCCCGGTTTTCGATCCGAACAACGGCCGGCCTGTGACCGACGTGAACGGCGACATCCTTTATCAAAGACAGCAGGTCCAATTCAACGAAGCGGGCTTGAAGGAAGTGGCGCAGATCGCAGGCGGCCAGTTCTTCCGCGCGACCGACACCGACTCGCTCGAAAACATCTACAGCGACATCGACAAGATGGAGAAGTCGACCGTCTCGGTGAAAAAATATCAGCAGTATCGCGACCTTTTCCCGGCCTGCCTCATGGCAGGGGCGGGTGTGCTCCTGGCCGAGCTGCTCCTGTCGCAAACGATCTGGAAGAAACTGCCGTGAAAAATTCGCCGGGATGTGGCGCGAGCTTCCAGCTTGCGCGGTTAGGACAACGCAGGCCGGAAGCGCGCGCCAATTTATGACCTTCGGTTACCCACTCTGGCTTTGGGCGCTGCTTGTCTTGCCGCTCCTCGCCTTCTTTTTCGCCCGGGCGGAGCAGCGTGGAACGGAGCGCTTGCAGCAATTCGTCGCCGCCCGTCTCATGCCGAAACTGGCCGGGACGGTTAATCGCGCCCGCCGCATTTTTCGTTTCATCCTCCTCCTCCTCGTGCTCGCTCTCGTCATCGTTAGTCTGGCCCGGCCGCGGGTCGGTTACACTTTCGACGAAGTGCGGCGCAAAGGACTCGACCTCATTCTCGCGGTCGACGTTTCGCGCAGCATGCTTTCGAACGACGTTTCGCCGAATCGTCTCGACCGGGTCAAACTTGCGACTCAGGACCTGATCAACGACCTGCAGGGCGACCGGGTCGGCCTGATCGCTTTCGCCGGTCGCGCTTTTCTGCAAGCTCCGCTCACGATCGATTACGATGCCGCGGTCGATTCGATCAACGATCTCGACACCAAGAGTATTCCGGAAGGCGGGACGAATATTTCCGACGCGATCGCGCTCGCCACCCGCACTTACGGTAAAGCCGCCACCGGCAATCGCGCGCTCATTATTTTCACCGACGGCGAAGAGTTGAGCGGCGATGCGGTCGCGGCGGCGAAAGCTGCGGCGGATGCCGGCGTGCGTATTTTCACCGTCGGCGTGGGGACACAGAGCGGGTCGCTCATTCCGATCCAGGGCGAAAACGGCGGAACTGCTTTCGTGAAGGACGCGCAGGGCCAGGTCGTGAAGTCGAAGCTGGACGAAACGCGCCTGCGCGAAGTCGCGAAAGCAACCAACGGTTTTTATCTGCACCTCGAGAACGGTCCGAAGACGATGCGACAGCTCTTCAATGACGGGCTGAGCAAGATGAAGGTGGCCGACATCAATGCGCGCATGACGCGGCACCCGATCGAACGCTACGAATGGCCGCTCGCCGCCGCGATTTTCCTTTTCGCGATCGCGTTGTTGATCAACGACCGCAAACGAAAGCGCGTCGCTGGAGGGACGGGCGCCGTCCCGTCCCCGGTTCTGAAACGCGGACGCCACGGCGGGCGTCCCTCCAGTGCAATCGCGGCGGCACTTCTTCTTATACTCGTTAGGCAAAGCCAGGCGGCTTCGGCCGGGCTGGAGCTCTACGACCAGCAGAAATTTCCCGAGGCCTACGAGCATTTCGAGCAAACCCTGAAGGACAATCCGGGCACCCGCCAGACCGACCGGATCGAGTTCGACGCCGGGGCGGCCGCATACAAAATGAAGGACTACAACAAGGCGATGCAGTCCTTCAGCCAGGCGTTGCTCTCGAAAGACCAGCACCTGGAGAGCGCGAGCCATTACAACCTTGGCAACACTCTTTATCAGCGCGGCGAAGCGGAGCAGGACGAGAAGAAAAAGCTGACCGACTGGGAGAACGCGCTCCAGCATTACACCGAGACATTGAAGGCTGAGCCGAAAAACAAGGAGGCGAAGGAGAACTACGACTACGTCAAAAAGAAGATCGATGAGCTGAAAAAGAAGCAGGAGAAAAAACCGACCCCACCGCCTACTCCGACCCCGTCGCCCTCACCGCAGAAAAATCAGCAGAACGACAAGAACAAGCAGCAGAACAACGATCAACAGAACAAGGACAAGCAGAACAAGGGTCAGCAAAAGAACGACCAGAAAAATCAAGGAGGCGGCAAAGGTCAGGGCCAGCAACAGCAACAGCAGCAACAGAAACAGCAGGAATCTCCAACTCCCACGCCAACACCGACACCGACACCGACACCCTACGCCAACGCCAACGCCAACATCTTCCCAATCGCCCTCGCCGACCCCAACCCCGAGTCCGTCGCCCGGCGATCAGAAACAGCAAAAGGGCAACGGCCAATCGCCCACTCCAACGCCCACGCCCACGCCGTCGCCTTCTGCGGGAAACCAAGGCGAAAATTCGCCTACGCCTTCTCCGACTCCCGGAGAGCAATCGCCCACCCCATCAAACGAGGGAACGCCCACGCCGACTCCGGGTGGCGGCGACAAAAACGGAGGCGAGAAAGGGCAGACGCCGACGCCGTCTCCGGCCGGCACTCCCGGGAAAGCGCCGAAGGGCGAGGTGAAAGGCGCGGGCGAAGAAAAACCGAAAGAAAGCCCCACCCCGGCTCAAGCCGAGGCCGAACCGGAGAAGGAAGGCGAGATGAGTCCCAAACAAGCGCGCCGTCTCCTCGAATCGATGAAAGATGAGGAGCAGAAGGTGCAGCTCGATGAACACAGAGCCGCGCGTCCTGTCTATAAGGACTGGTGACGGCCGGTTGCTCGCGCGAGATTGATAGCTGATGGAAATGGCAATGTTTCGACGAATTTTCTTGGTGGCGCTGCTCGCGCTGGCGGGCGCACCCCTCCTCCGCGCGGAAACGCCGACCGTGACCGCGGTCCTGACCAGCTCGGAAACGGAAGTCGACCGGCCGGTGCAGTTGCAGATCAAGGTGACAGGCGACTCGAGCGCGACTCCGCCTAACGACATCACGGTGGACGGGCTCGAGATTCGCTACACCGGCCAATCGCAGCTCGTGGAAGGACGCAATTTCCACTTCAGCTACAGTTTCATTTACAACTACACGATTCTCCCGCTCAAGGCCGGGACCTTTACCATTCCGCCGCAAACCGTCCGCACCACGGACGGCGAGATGCGCACTCCCTCGCTCACCCTGAACGTCGCGCCTAACGACGACGGCTCGACCACAACGCGACGGGGCGGCTCGAGCAACAGCGCGATCGACGAGCGCAAGCTGGCTTTCGCCGAGCTCATCGTGCCCAAGACGTCCGCTTACGTCGGCGAAATCGTGCCGGTCGAAATTCGTCTCGGCTTCAAGACCCGCTTCCAACTGGCGGAAGGCCCGAACCTCGGCGGGCAGGGCTTCACCACCCAGCGGATGCCGCAGCCGAAACAAACCATGGAGTCGATCAACGGCCGCTCCTATCAGGTCTTCACCTTCAAGACCGCCATCGCGGCGGCGCGCAGCGGCCAGTTTGAGGTCGGGCCGGCCGAGGCCAAGGCGATCGTGCAGGTGCCGCAGCGCGCGGGCGGGAACCGTTCGCCCTACGATCTCTTCGGGATGAACGACCCGTTCTCCGATCCGTTTTTCAACGATCCTTTCGGCGGGATGATGGAGCAGCGCCAGATCGAGATCAAAAGTCGTTCCGTCCAGCTCGAGGTCATGCCACTCCCGGCGCATGCCCCGGCCAGCTTTGCCGGCGCAGTCGGCAATTTCAGCCTAACGAGTGCGGTAAAACCGAAGACCGCTCAGGTGGGCGATCCGCTCACCGTGACCGCAGCGATTTCCGGGCGCGGAAATTTCGACCGGGTGACCGCTCCCAGCCTGGAGGACGACCGCGGGTGGCACACCTATCCGCCGAGCGCGAAGTTTGCGCCGGACGACGACGTGGGCCTGAGCGGCACGAAATCATTCGAGATGGTGATCTCGCCTAACGAACGCAAGTCCGCCGTCCCGCCGCTCCTCTTTTCCTATTTCGACCCGATCAAGGGCAGCTACGAGACGCTCAAGAGCGAGCACCTGCCGATCGTGGTGGAAGGCGGAACAGCGCCGAGCGCCACGCCTGCGCTGGCGGGAGCCGCCAGCCCGCCAGCGGTCGCCGCGCAGCCCACGCCTTCAGCCGACGCAGAGGACATTCTCTATCAACTAACCGATCGCCCGCGCTGGGTGCAAAGCTTTGCCCCGGTCTTCACCCGCCCCGTTTTCTGGGCGGTGCAAGGCCTGCCGTTCCTCGGCTTGATCGGATTTTTCGGCTGGAAAGCGAGACAGCGCCGCCTTGCCAATCGCGAAGGATTACGCCGGGCCGCCTGGGAACACGAGACGGCTGAACTGCAGAAAAAATTGCGCCATGCGAAAGATCCGCCGGATGAATATTTCGCCGGCGCCTTGCGCGTAGTGCAGCTAAAAACCGCCCTGGCCCGGCGCCTCGAGCCGAACACGGTCGACGCCGAAACCGCCGTTAGCGCTTTCCAGCTTTCCGACGAGAAACGCGAGCGAGTGCGCGAACTCTTCCGCCGCAGCGATGAGTTGCGCTACAGCGGCCGGCAAAACGGCCACGGCCCCGTGACCGAGGAAACGCGCCGCGAAGTGCTGGACCTGATCGAAAGCCTTTCCTGAAATGCGCGCCCGACTTTTCACTTTCTTCTGTGCGGCCGCGTTTTGCCTAACGAGCGCGGCGCGAGCCGAGGCGCAGAGCGCCCCGGAGACAACCTTCGCCCAGGCCAATGCCGCTTATGCCGCGAAGAATTTTCCGGAAGCGATCAAGGGATACGAGTCGCTCGTCAAAGGGGGTCACTGGAGCGCGAGCGTCTTCTACGATTTAGGGAACGCCTATTTCCGGAACAAGGATTTCGGACACGCCATTCTCAACTACGAACGCGCCCTCGCGCTCCAACCCGCCCAGCCCGAAGCGCAGGCCAATCTCCGTTTCGTGCGCGATCAATCGCGCGCCCTCGAGCTGACAAAAAGCTGGCCGGAAGAGCATCTCGCCTTCCTCACCACGACGCAATACGCCTGGCTCGCGGCGGCTGCATTCTGGGGCGCGGCTTTCGTTTTTGCCGGACTTTATTTCGCTCGACGCCGGCCAGTGGTTTGGATTTTCACCCTCGTCCTGCTCTGCGCGATCGGGGCCGGCTCGGTCTTCGCCGTCTCCGCTTTTGAAGAAGGAATCGATGGGCGCGATCTCGCGGTCGTGACCCAGGACAAGGTGCAGGCGCGTCTGGCCACGGCGGAAAATGCCGGCACCGTGCTCGTCCTCCCGCCTGGGAGCGAGATCCGGATCCTGAGCACCCGCGGCCAGTGGAGCTACGCCGCTTTGCCTAACGACCTCCGCGGCTGGATCCCGGCGAACAGCGCGGAACGCGTGCGGCTGTAGCCGCCTCCCTGTGGAGGTGCGGGTATCGAGCTGCAATCTGTCTCTCACTACGGACATCGCCAACACCCACGCTTCACACAGCGAAGCGGTTACAGCGGATAAGCAGCGCCGAAATTTGCCTTGCCCGTCCGCGCTATCCATCTTCGAAGCATGAATGCGGAGATGGATATCGGGACGAACAAGAAGGCGTTCCAGATCAATCTCGATAAGAAAAGGTACGGCACCTTCGCCGAGATCGGCGCCGGCCAGGAAGTGGCGCGGCGCTTCTTTCACGTTGGCGGCGCCTCCGGCACGATCGCGAAGACGATGTCGGCTTACGACATGCAGTTTAGCGACGCGATCTACGGCGCGGCCAGCCGCTACGTCAGCCGGGTCCGCCTCGGGACGATGCTCGATCACGAATACAATTTGCTGATCGAGCGGCTCGACCAAAAGATCGGCGACGAGCGCACTTTTTTTGTTTTCGCCGACACGGTGGCGGCGCGCAGTTTCAAGCAGCATAGCGAATCGCACGGCTGGCTCGGGATTCGTTTCCAGGCGGAAACGCGGGGCGAACCGAACCAGATCATCATCCACGTGCGCATGCTCGATGAGGCCAACGTGGAGCAGCAGGAAGCGCTTGGCGTCATCGGGGTAAATCTGATTTACGGCGCGTTCTATTATCACGAGCCCGAGAAATTGATCTGCTCCCTTCACGAAAATCTCGCGCCCGCCCGGATGCAGGTGGACATGATCAAGTTCTCCGGCCCGGCCTACGCCGGCGTCGACAACCGGCTGATGAGTCTGCAACTGGTGAGCCAGGGCCTAACGAACGCGGTCATGTTCACGGCCGAGGGCGAGTGCGTGCAACCGGCGGAGGTTTTCTACAAGAAGGCGATCATCGTCGAGCGGGGCAATTTTCGCCCCGTCACCTACGCGACCAACGACATGCTCAACGGCGCGCGCGCGGAAGTGCTCAGGCAGACCGGGACGGCCGAAGACGATCTCGTCGTGCTGATGGAGATGACGCTGGAAAATCTCCTCTCCGAAGGGCAGCTCAATCACGCCGATTTTCTCGCCCGGGTCGATATTTTGGGTTCGTTAGGCCGGACGGTTTTGATCTCGAAGTTCGGCGAATATTACCGGCTCGCCGCCTATCTTTCGCGCTACACGAACGAGATGATCGCGCTCGTCATGGGCGTGCCCAGCCTGCACGAAATTTTCGACGAGAAATATTATCTCAACCTCGAAGGCGGCATTCTGGAAGCGCTCGGGCGGATGTTCAAAAGCGGCCTGAAACTTTTCGTTTACCCGATGGAAGACGAGAAAACCGGCGAGCTCATCACCGCCAGGCAGCTCGAGGTCGCGCCCAATTTGCATCACCTCTACCAGTATTTGATCGATAACTGCTTCATCCAGGAGATCACCGATTATCATCGGGAATATCTGAAAATTTTCCCGCCCGACGTGCTCGGCAAAATCCAGCGGGGCGACCAGTCGTGGGAAGAAATGGTTCCGCCGGAAGTGTCGCGGATCATCAAGGAGCGGGAGTTTTTCGGTTATCGCCGCACCGTCGCGGCCTAGGCGTCGCGCGTTGAGCATCAACCGCCGAGCGAAATGCTGCGGGCGGTTTTTTGGAAATGCGCCGCGGTCGGCACGGATTTCGCTTTAGGAGAGCGCAACCACCATGGCCAAGCCCGCAACCTCAGTCATCGGCATCGATCTCGGCAAACATGTTTTCAAAAGCGTGCTCCTGCAACGCAAAGGCGAGGGGCGTTTTGTTCTGACCAATTTCGCTTTGCGTCCGGTGCCGGAAGGCGTCGCGACCGCGGACGATCTCGCGCAGCAGATCAAGCTTCTCCTCAAGGAGATGGGCGGAAGCGCGAAAGGTTGTGCCGTTGCCGCGTCCGATCCGAACGCGCTTCTTCGCATCATCGAGCAGCCGACCACGCCGACCGAACTGCTGCGCAGCGCCCTGCGCCTCAACGGCCTCGCGGTCCTCAATCAGGAGTGCAAAGATTTTGTGCTCGATTGCGCGCCTGTCTCGGAAGTCGCACTCATCCCGGTGACGCCCGACGGCGCCGCCGCAGAATCTTCCGCGGTCCCTTCCGGCAAGACGCGCTATCTCGTCGGCGGTCTGCTCCGCCCGGAGGTTAAACAAATTTCCGAAGCGATGACGAAAATGAAGCAGCCGGCCAACGTTCTGCAGCTCGCCCCGGTCTGCTCTTTCAACGCCTTCGAATTCGCCTACCCGAGCGTCTTCAGCCGCGAAGCGTTCCTCCTCCTCGATATGGGGCACGAGCAAAGCACCGTAATGATCGGCAACAAAAGCGAGCTCATGCTCATCCGCAGCATTGATTACGGCGGAAAAATTTTCGGCCAGGAATTGACCGCCGATGGTGCCCTCGATCCCGCCGCAGGCCAGGCCCTCGTGCAACAAGGTGACGCCGGGATGGCGGAAATCGCGCGCCAATCGCTCATGCGTCTGGCGATTGAAGTGCGCAACTCGATCGGCTTCTTCGAGGGCCAGTGCGAAGAGAGCATTAACCGTATTTTCGTTTCCGGCGGGCATGGCCAAGACCGAAATGATCCTGCAAATCCTGAGCGACGAGCTCGAGTTGCCCTGTGAAATTTGGGATCCGCTGGAAAGCTGCGAAGTCGCGCTCCCGCCGGCCAAGCGCCAGACCCTGGCGAGCGAATTTGTCTCGCTCAACGTCGCCTGTGGAGTCGCTCTCTCCTACCTCAAAGCTGCCTAACGATGGCCCTGCAACTCAATCTCCTCCACGAGGAATTTTCCGCGCAACGGCAGCGCCAGCGCGATCCGCTCAAGCTCGGCATCATCGCCCTTTGCACTTTCGGCGCGATTCTCTTCCTCTATTACGGATGGAATGCCTACCGCACACTGCAGATCAAGAACCAGCTCAGCCAGGTCGAAGGGGAATGGAGCAAGGTCGAGCCCAAAGTCACCGCCGCGCAAAAACGCGCCGAGGAGCTGCACAAGATCATCGACAGCACCAAGGTGCTCGACGGCATCATCGAGGGGCGTTTTTATTGGGCGCCTTTTCTCGCCACCCTTTCCCATTGTGTCGCGCCTAACATTCAGTTGATCAGCCTCGACGGCACCGTCGCCGAATCGAATCAAACCGTCACGATCATCCTCGAAGGAATCGCCGCCGCGCGCGAGCCGCGCGCTGCGGCTGAAGAATTTCGCCAGCTTCTGGCCGAGCAAATGGAGAAAAAATACACCGAGGTAAAAGTCAATTTCAGAAATCTGGAAGACCTTGACACGGTGGTGAATCTCGCCGGCGTGCCGACGGCGAGCGCCCGCTTTGTCCTGAACGTCTCGCTTAATCCCGCGCCGCCCGCGCCCGGGGCCACGCCAGGTCCATCCACTGTGCCGGAGCCTCCCCCGTCAAAAAATGAAATTGACCAAACTCACCAAGGACCAGATCCAGAAAATCTCGCTGAGCATTCTGGGTTTCATCGCGCTCATCTATTGCTACTTCACCTTCTTCCTCGGGCCGCTCGATCGCAGCCGGGCGGATGCGACCGCCCAGATCGCCGATCTGCAAGCGAAGACCGCCTCTTCCAAAACCGAGATGAAGAAGACCGCCAACCTCGAGCACCAGGCGGAGGAAGCGACTACTCGCTATGGCGCTCTCAAGGCCACGACCGCCGACGGCGCGCCCATTGCCTGGTTCCCGCCCAAGATGCGCAACTTTTTCGCCGCCCAGCATATCGACAAAGCGAATGTGCGCCTGGACTCGAGTAGCGGCTTCAAACAACCGGAACTATCCGATTGGATCAAAGACACCTGGACGATCGAGTTGCCCTTGAGCGACTACGATGCGCTCGGCAAGGCGATCGCCAAACTGGAGAACACCGAGCCGCTCCTCACTGTGCAGAGAGTGATAATCCACGCCGTCCCGGAAGAGCCGCAATTCCAGCAGGTCAGCCTGACCGCGCAAGACGTCTTGTTCGCCCAATGAAAACTTTCCTGATCGCGCTTTGCCTAACGAGTCTGCTGATTACGGCCCGTGCCGAGGAAGGCAAGGCGCCCGCCGTCATCACGCTCAAACACAAGTCCGGTTTCGACGCGACCGATGTGCGTAATCCATTCTGGCCGATTGGCTGGAAAAAACCGGTGGCGGCAAAGTCGAGCGACGCAGAAGCGGCGCCGGCCTTGACGCCGGACGCATTCACACTCACTTCGCTCGCCACGGGCAGCGGCTCGCGCTTCGCGATTCTGAACGGGAAAGTCATGCAGGAAGGGCAAGTCTTTGGGTTGCAATTCGGTTCTCAGGTTTATCAGGTGACGGTGAAAGCGATTCAGGACGGCCAGGTCATCCTGAGCTATGAAGGCGGCGACGTCGTCGTGCTGCTGCGCCGCCATTAGCGGACGCGCCTAACGAACAAAGCCCTGCACCTGCGCGAGAGGAACGAATTCGCTCTCATGCAGGACGACACGTTTCCTGCCCACGGAGAAGTCGCGCACCATTCCCAGGCGCAACCCGCCACGATTAAAAAAACGAGGACGAGAAAGGCCACCGCGACGAGCGCGTCGAGCCGGTAAATCATCGCCTGCCGAGCGAAATCCACATTTGTCGTGGCCGCGGCGACGCGTTCTTCCAACATCCGCGCACCACTCAGGAAACCGATTCGCGGATCGGCCGAAAAGATCTTCATCTATCCCGCAGAAAACGTCACCGAGATCATGAAAAGGAGCGGCGCCAGCGTCGTCCAGAGATAGCGTGCCTTGCCCATTTTGATGAGCAAGGTGGTGCCGAGACAAAGCGCGATGACGGAGAGGAGCTGATTGGCCAGGCCGAAAAGCGGCCAGAGGCTGTTGATTCCGCCTAACGGATCGAGCACGCCCTGGTAGAGAAACCAGCCCCAGGCGCCGACCAGGAGTGCGCTCGCGAAAAGGTTGGCGCCCCACGAGCGGGTGTCGCCGAGCGGCCGCCAGATTTGGCCTAAGAAATCCTGAAGCAAAAATCGCCCGACCCGCGTCCCGGCATCGATCGTCGTCAGAATGAAGAGCGCCTCGAACATGATCGCGAAGTGATACCAGAGCGCGAGCGCGGTCGGGTTGGTCGTGAGGCGGGAAAACATGTGCGCCATTCCCACGGCAAAAGTCGGCGCGCCCCCCGCCCGGCCGAACATCGTGCTCTCGCCCAGATCGCTCGCGAGATGCTGCATCTCGGCCTCAGTCACGGGAAAACCGGCCGCCGAAACCTTCGCCACGACTTCGTTAGGCGCGCCCTTGGCGTTGATCGCGAAATACTGGCCCGGCGCGAGGACGCAGGCGGCCATGATCGCCATAAGCGCGACCATCATTTCCGTGACCATCGCGCCGTAGCCGATGGAGCGAATGCTGCGCTTCCCGCTCGATCATTTTCGGCGTCGTGCCGGAGGCGATGAGCGAGTGAAAACCAGAGACCGCGCCGCAGGCGATCGTGATGCAAACAAAGGGGAAAACCGGCCCGGCGAAAACGAGTCCGGTGCCATCGATGAAACGCGAGAGCGCCGGCATCTGCAGCGTCGGATGGATGATGATGACGGCGACGGCGAGCGCTGCGACTGCGCCGAGTTTCAGAAAAGTGCTGAGGTAATCGCGCGGCGTAAGGAGCAGCCAGACCGGCAGCGCCGAGGCGGCGAAACCGTAAATGATGATCGACCAGGCGAGCCATTTCTGGTCGTGCCGGAACCAGCTTTCGATCGCGGGAAAGTGCGGGAGGAATTGTCCGCCCCAGACGGCGAAGAGCAGGCCTAACAATCCGAACGCCGTCATCCAGCCGACGCCGACGCGGCCCGAGCGCAGCCCGATGCCCATGATGAGCGCGACCGGGATCGTGGTCGCCATGGTGAAAACGCCCCACGGACTTTTCGCCAGCGCCTGCACCACGACGAGCGCAAGCACCGCGAGGAGGATCACCATGATCGCGAGCACGCTGATCGATGGCGAGCGCGCCGACCGCGCTCCCGATCTCTTCCTTCACCATTTGGCCTAGCGTTTTCCCGCGTCGCCGGACGGATGCGAAGAGCACGATCATGTCGTGCACCCCGCCGCCTAACGTTGCCCCGATCAGGATCCAAAGCGTGCCCGGCAGGTAACCGAACTGCGCCGCCAGCACCGGACCGACGAGCGGTCCCGGGCCGGCGATCGCGGCGAAGTGATGACCAAACGCCATCCAGCGATTGGTCGGGACGAAATCTTTGCCATCGTCGACCACGAGCGCCGGGGTGGCGCGGTTGTCGTCGAGGACGAGCACTTTGGTCGCGAGCCATTTGCTGTAAAACCGGTAGCTGATCGCGGTCGCGCAAAGCCCGGCGATGACGATCCAGAGCGCATTCACTGGTTCGCCGCGGGCCAGAGCCAAAACGGCAACCGCCGCAGCGCCGAGAAGCGCGATGCCGAGCCACAGGAGGATTTTTGCCAGGCGAACCATAGCGCGTTCGACATTCTAGCGAAGGTGGCGCGAGCTTCCAGCTTGCGTGTTTGGCGGTAGAAGACGCGGCCGGGAACTCGCAAGCTGGAAGCTCGCGCCACTCTAGCCTAACGAATCGCGCATCCGTTGGAGTTGCGCGAGGCGTTCCGCAAAATCGGCTTCGCGTTGGCGATGTTCCGCGACCACCGCGGCGGGCGCGTGCGCGACGAAATTCTCGTTCGCCAGTTTTTTCCGCACCGTCACCAGCTCCGCCTCGGTTTTCGCAATCTCTTTGCCGAGCCGCTCCCGTTCGGCGTCGAGATCGATCAACCCTTCGAGCGGCAGGTAGAGTTCGCCGAGCGGGGTGAGGGCAGTCGGCGTGCCTTTGACCGGCTCGTATTTCCCGGGAAGATCGAGCCGCTCCGCGTTCAGCAAAATCTTCAGCACGGCCGCTTCCGCCTCCGGCAACGGGCTGGAGGAGACAAGGACGAAAACGACGCGCTTGTTCGAGGCGATGTTGAAATCCCGACGCAGGCCGCGGCCCGCCAGGACGGTTTCGTATTTTGCGTTCGCTTTTGCTTCGTCGTTAGGCGTGAGCCCGTAGTGCTCTTTGAAGTCGTCCCCCAGCGGCTCGGGCCAGCGCGCGAACTGGATCGTCTCAGCGCCCTGATCGTTAGGCAGATCGGCGTTGAATCCGAGCCCGTGCCAGAGTTCCTCGGTGATGAAGGGCATGAACGGATGAAACAACCGCAGCAGGTGCCCGAGGATGAAGTCGATGACGGCGAGGGCGTTTGCCTTCCGCGGCGTGATCTCGCCTTCGCCCGCAAAACGAGCGCGGCTTTACTCGCCTCCAGATACCAATCGCAATATTCGCTCCAGAAAAACCGGTAAAGCGCCTGGGCCGCTTCGCTGAAATTGTAATCCTGCAGCGCGATTGTGACCGCGCGGATGGCGTGGTCGAGCCGGAGCAGGATCCATTTGTCGTCGCTGGTGAGGAGTGCGGGAGTGATCTCGCCTTCGGTCTCGCCGCCGTGCATCTGGCGGAAGCGGGAGGCGTTCCAGAGCTTGTTGCAAAGTTGCGGCCTTCCTCGATCTGCTTCTCGTCGAAGCGAATATCCTGGCCGGTCGGCGCGATGCGCATCAGGCCGAAGCGCAGGCCGTCGGCGCCATATTTCGCGATCAGGTCGAGCGGGTCGGGCGAATTGCCGAACGACTTGCTCATCTTGCGCCCCTGCGCGTCGCGGATGAGGCCGGTGAAAAAGACGTCGTGAAAGGGCGCCTCGGCCGGTGTACTCGAGGCCGGCCATGATCATGCGCGCGACCCAGAAGAAGATGATGTCGGGCGCGGTGACGAGATCGCTCGTCGGATAAAACTTTGTCCGCGTCGCAGTCGTCCATCGTCTCGAACGGCCAGAGCCAGCGCGAGAACCAGGTGTCGAGCACGTCGGGGTCCTGTTCCCAATTCTCCGGGTCGTTAGGCGGCTCGACGTCGCACGCTGCAGTTTCGTCGGATCGCCCTTCGCGTACCAGACCGGGATGCGATGGCCCCACCAAAGCTGGCGGCTGATGCACCAGTCCTGGATGTTCTCGAGCCAGTGCTGGTAAACATTTTCCCAGCGCTCGGGACGGAAACGAATCGGTCTCCCCTCGCCCACCACGGCACGCGCTTCCTCCACCTTCGGATATTTCAGGAACCATTGTTCGCTCAGCCGCGGCTCGATCGGAACACCGGCGCGCTCGCTGAACCCGACCTTGTTTTCGTGAGGCTCTTCCTTCGCGAGAAGACCGGCTTCGCTCAGCATTTCGGCCGCTTTCTTGCGCGCGGCGAAACGATCCAGCCCGTCGAGTTCCGGCACGTTCGGGCAATTGATTTTTCCGTTCGGATGAAGGACGTCGATGACCGGCAGGTCGTGGCGCTGCCCGATCTCGAAATCGACCTTGTCGTGCGCGGGCGTGACCTTGAGCACGCCGGTGCCGAAGTCCGGATCGATCGCCTCGTCGCCGATGATGGGCAGCTCCGCCCGATCGAGCGGCCGCCAGACCTTTTTGCCTAACAATGCGCTGTAACGCGCGTCGTTAGGCTGGACCGCCAGGGCGGCGTCGGCCATGATCGTCTCCGGCCGCGTGGTGGCGACTTCGAGGAAACGCCCGGGCTCGTCGACCAGCTCGTAGCGCACGTAGTAGAGCGAAGATTTCTGCGGGGTCGGGATCACTTCCTCGTCGGAGAGCGCGGTCAGCGCGACCGGGTACCAGTTCACCATCCGCTGGCCGCGATAGATGAGCCCTTTGCGGTAAAGATCGACAAAGATCTGCTGCACTGCTCGCGAGTAGGCCTCATCCATGGTGAAGCGCTCGCGCGACCAATCGCAGGAGCAGCCGAGCCGTTTCAGTTGCTCGATGATGATGCCGCCGTGTTTTTCCTTCCAAGCCCAGACGCGCCTAACGAATTCCTCGCGGCCGAGATCGTGCCGGGTTTTCTTTTCCTCCTTGCGCAATTGCCGCTCGACCACCGTCTGGGTCGCGATGCCGGCGTGGTCCGTGCCCGGAAGCCAGAGCACTTCTTTTCCCAGCATACGGGCGCGTCGGGCGAGAATGTCCTGGATCGTGTTGTTGAGGACGTGACCGAGGGTAAGAACGCCGGTGACGTTAGGCGGCGGCATGACAATCGAGTAGGCCGGTTTGGACGAGGCCGGGGCGGCCGCAAAACAGCCGTCCGCCAGCCAGCGAGCGTACCATTTCGCCTCGACGGCTGCCGGTTCGTAAGCCTTGGACAGTTCCGTCATGGGGAGCAATCATCGAAGAGCGCGCCGCGATTGCAAAACGAAAACCACACAGGCATCTGGGGAGCGGTTCGTCGGCCCGTGCGGGCGCGTTCTCCGCGGAGAAGGCCCGTTCCCCGGGCTTTACTCACCTCCGCCCGGGAACACGCGAACCCCTTCACGGAAGGTGATAGACTTCCGCGAGAGCAACGCCCATTCCGCCATTTTTGCCCGCCACGACCGCAGTGTATTCGCCGGCTGGCAGCGTCACAATAATGGCCGACTCGAAGCCGTTCAGCGGCGGAATCCCGGTGGCGATAATGGCAGCGGCTTGAGCGGGGTCATCCTGCCAGTTGTCATCCGACCTGAGGAGCGTCCCATTGCTATCGTAAAGTCTCAGTGTCGGATCGGCCAGGACGTTGGCAATCCCAGTGAGAGACGGGCCGAGGGCCCGGACGAGAACCGTTGTGCCCGTCGTTGAGTTACTGCGACCGGCGATTACGCCGGCGATCATGACGTCGTCGCCGGTCTCGACAAAGCCCCGAGTGCTCATATTAGCCAGAGTCGAATCGGATTTCTCGTCCAAGTCGTACAGTTCGACCAACCCAATACCGGTCGTCCCACCTTTGCCTCGCAAGATGACGGTGTAGCCGGCCGGGTCCAAATTCGCGATGATCGCCGATTCGAGGTCATTCGTTGGGGCGAGACCGCTGGCCCGAATCTGCGCCTCCTGGTTGTCCTTCCAGTTATCGTTGCTCGCAATCAAAGAGCCGTCCGGACCGTGTAACTCGATGGTCGGGTCAGCCAGCAAAGGACTTAGACCCACCATCGAAGGTCCGATGCCACGCACGATCATCCTTTTGGTCGCATGACCCGTAATAATAAAGCCGCCGATTGAAACATTCTCACCGGTCTGCACCAGCAGGCGGGTCGATAGATTGATTAACTCGGCCGGACCGGGCGTCGGGCTTGGGGTCGCTGTTGGACTTGGCGTAGGTGTGGGAGTTGGCGTCGGTGTTGGCGTGATGTTGGGGTTGCCGTCGGGGTAGGAGTCGGTGTCACCGTGGGTGTAGGCGTGGTGCTGGGACTAGGAGTTGGAGTCGTCGAGGGCGTAGGTGTGGGTGTTTGACTTGGTGTTGGTGTTGGCGTTGGGGCTGGGTCAACGATTACGGATTCATTGGTATCATTGCAGGTCCCGGTTACCGCCTTGTGATCCGCATCACCGCTGTAGCTCGCCACGAAACGATAAGTGCCGGGCAATGACGGGGTGAAATCGCCCGAACCGTAATCGCCGTTGCCATTTACCGCCACTGAGGACGTAAAGGCTGCCGCGCTGCCACAGGTGGCATCGTCTGGCCCATAGACGTCGAATGTCATCATGCCAGTCGGATTGGTGCCGCCCGAAAGTGTCGCCGTGTCCGAAATGTTGTTTCCGACCGTCGTGTCCGTAGACGCACTCGTAGTCAGGGCCGGAGTGATGAGGACCTTGCCGGGACTGGTCACATTGTTCGTGGATAAGGTCACAGCGGCGGTCACTGACATGAGACGGCCAGTCACGGTGGCGCCACTCGCCAGAGTTATCGCGGTACTGGCGAGAATGTTTCCCGTGAAATCACTGCCGGCAGGCATAGTCACCCCGGTCCCTACTTGAAAGAAGACGTTCTGCACGTCGGCCTGGTTGATTAACTGCACCGAGGAGGTGGTAGTGGTGCTCAGAGTGGTTCCAATTTGGATCACGAAGCGTGCGTTCGGATCATTCTGCGCATCCAGAATTAGAGTGCCACTTAACGTGGCGGTGGTCGCGAAATGGTAGACGCCAGGGGTAAGGGTTAAGCCTCCGAGATCCTGCCCGCTCAAGTCATTGGCCGGCGGATAAGACAAGGCGGCGAAGGCGGCTGTAGGCGGTCACCAGGTCGTCATGAGCCTGTGCCGCAGTGGCGTCACCTGCGTGAAGTGCGCCGTTCGTGATAACGCCCGGCGGGAAGCCGGTGATGGCCGTACCTGGGCTGACGCCGACATCGCCGGAGATCTGGCTCGCACCGGCATTGGTCACCGTGGTTGCGCCCAGCACAGCGAAAGTCTCGGCCGACCCGAGGGACTGGGCGCGGAGTTGCGGGGCGCAGGTCGCAAGCATGGCGCCGGCGAGGAAAAGTCTCGGGATAAGCCCGCGAAAAGATGACTGGGTGGGCGTATTCATGACAAGGTCGTGCGGTTTCAAATTATCCCCCGGCTGACCGATCTGGGCAGACCCGGGAACTGACTTCAGATGGCACGAAAGAAAGCTGACCTCACCCGCGGCCCTTGTGTCCGAAGCCGGAACGATCGAACTCTCCTAATCCACGGCGGTGCGAGCGCACCAAATGCCCGAATTACGCCATTACTTGAGCAGGAATCGGTCCGCGCAGGTGCGCGCAGGTGGGC
Source organism: uncultured Verrucomicrobiae bacterium (assembly GCA_963792775.1). Classification (GTDB taxonomy): domain Bacteria; phylum Verrucomicrobiota; class Verrucomicrobiia; order Chthoniobacterales; family UBA10450; genus Palsa-1392. The sequence goes on from CAWBXU010000002.1 coordinate 180,010, forward strand.
AGGTGGAATGGTGGCGGCCCTTTCGGCGCCGCCTGAATCGCAGCCATCCGATTGACGGAGTTTGCGGCCCGGCTTCAGCGCCTTCAATTTGCCACGATGGAAAAGGTCAACCTCAAGGAAAAGTTTGCGGCCTTCACCGAGCATTGGCGGCCGAAAATCGTCGGCGAGCTGAATGGCCAGGAAGTGAAGCTGGTGAAATTCCAGGGCGTCTTTCCGTGGCACCGGCACGAAGTGGAAGATGAGCTCTTCCTCGTCTGGCGCGGACAAATGCGGATCGAGTTCCGCGATCGGATTGTGGAGCTGAATGAAGGCGAGTTCCTCGTCGTTCCACACGGAGTCGAACATCGGACGGCGGCTGAAGAAGAAACTCAGGTGATCCTCTTCGAACCCGCAACGACGCGGAATACCGGTGACGCCGCGGAATCCGCCTTCACGGCGCCTGGTGGCGTGAGACTCTAACTCGGCCTCCATTCGTCTCCGCAGGGAGAACAGCGGCTAAATTAGTTCTTCCACGCGGCGATTTCCGAGGGTATGGCCCGGCATCTGCGACACTTGATAGCGATTTGAACCGTCGCCCACGGCGTGAGCACCGCTTAACCCGCAGAGGATTTTCTGTTCCCGGCAAGATCTTTCTTAGTTTTGGCTCGCTCTGCGCCATCCTGCTCGCGATCGGCGGCCTCTTCTTCTTCAGCCTGCGCGGCATCGAACGACTGAATGAGGCGGAGCGGCAATCGACCCATGAGGCGATCGAAGTCCCTTACCGCCTGATCAGAAACGCGGGACTGCGCGAAACCGAAATCTTCCAATGCATCGCGGCGATGAATCCGGTCGAGAGGGAGGAGCACGAAGAGGTGTTAGCCCGCCTTGAAAAGAGTGGCACAGGTGGGCTGCAGGCCTATGCGGGAATCGCGGATAACGAGGTCGAGCGGGACCTCTTCGCCGAAGTCCTGCGGACCAGCCGTGCCTACACTGAGAAGTCCGATGAATTGCTGGCCCTGAATCGGACCCCACGAAAGGCCGAGGCGGCGATTTTCGCCCTCACAACGCAAATTGCCACCTACGATCGATATCAAAAGGCGTTGGATGCGATCCTCCGCCACGAGGTAGCAGAAGGCTACGAAACGGCCCGTTTCACGACCGAGCGGATCGCGCGGTCGCGTGTCGCCGGTGACATCCTCATTGTGCTCGCGGTCGTCGTCGTTCTCGGAACTGCGGTCGCCGTTCTCCGAGTGGTCCGCCGATTGCGAGAGGACAAAATTCGACTGCAGACGGAAGTGGATGAGCACGAAAAAGCGCAGCAAGCGCTCCGAGAGGGCGAAGCCCGATACCGGCTCCTGGTCGATCATTCGCCCGATGGCATCCTGGTGATTTGCGAGAACAAGATTGTCTTCGCGAATCCGGCGATCGTCAGATTGCTCGGCGCCGACCAACCCGGCCAGCTTATCGGGCTAAGCACTTCCGCCCTCGTGCATCCGGACGAGCATGGCCAAATCGCCGAGCGGACGATGGAGGTCGCCGCGGACGGACAGCCGCCGGTCGTCGAGCGTCGGATGCTCCGGCTCGACGGATCGATCCTTGAGGTGGAGTCGAGCATCATCTCGTTCCTCTACGAGGGAAAGCGGGCCGAGCAGGTGATCCTGCGCGACAACACCGAGCGAAAAAGCGCCGCAGAAAAACTAAATGCGCAGGCGAACCAGTATCGCCTCCTCTTCGAGGATAATCCGAGCCCGATGTGGGTTTTCGATGTCCAGTCTCTCAACTTCCTGGCGGTGAACCAGGCCGCCATCTCCAGCTACGGTTATTCGCGCGAAGAATTCCTGGCGCGCACGCTGCGCGACATTCGTCCCGCGGAGGACGTGGCGGCTCTGGTCAGCGCCGTCAGTAGCCCGAGCGCCCCGGCCGGGTTCGGTGGCGAATGGCGGCACTTGAAGAAGGACGGCAGCATCATAACGGCGGCGATCTATTCGAGCCCGACCATCTTCGATAACAAAAAGGCGCGCATGGTCCTCGCGGTCGATCGCACAAAGAGCGCGGAGGCCGAACGCAAGGTGCGCGTCAGCGAAGCGAATCTCGCGCTTGCTCAGCAAGTCGCCGGGGTTGGGAGCTGGGAATATGAGTTCACCGCCGATGGCCAGGTAGATGAAGGGAAACTGATCTGCTCCCGGGAAGCATATCGCCTCTTCGGCCGATCTTCCGACGAAACTCACCTTTCCATCGAATCTTTCTACGGGGCATTGCATCCCGACGATCGCGCCTTCATCGCGGCTGGTTTTCTGGCGCTCAAGGAAAGAAATCAGCCGTTCGACTACGATTACCGAATTATTCGCCCCGATGGCACGGAGCGCATCATCCACTCCGTCGCGGAGACAATTTTCGACCCCCACACCAACAAGCGCTCCAAGGTCATCGGCACCCTCCTCGATATCACCGAGCGCCGGGCGGTGGAGAAGCAGTTGCGCGAGGCGGACGAAAAGTATCGCCTGATTTTCGATAACGCCCTGGAGGGAATCTTTCAGAGCACGCCCGACGGCCTTTTCATTTCGACCAACCCGGCGTTTGCACGCATGCTCGGCTACGCAAGCCCCGAGGAATTGATCCGCGAGCGTAAAGATATCACACGGCAGAGTTACGCCGAGCCAGTGAAGCGCCAGGAGTTCAAGCGCCTGCTCGAGAAAAACGGTGTCGTCAGCGACTTCGAATTCGAAGTGAAGCGCAAGGACGGGAGCACAATCTGGATGTCGGAGAACGTGCGCGTGGTTCGCGACCCTGCCGGCAAGGCCGCCTACTACGAAGGGACCGCGCAGGACATCACGGCACGGAAAGAAACGGAAGACCGCCTGCGCGAGCAGGCAAGACTAATAGATCTTGCGCAGGACGCCATCATGGTTCGCGACATGGATGACCGCATCGAGTTTTGGAGTCATGGAGCCGAAGGCCTTTACGGCTGGACGGCCGAGGAGGCGGTTGGTCAGCTGACTGGCGATCTCCTCGACTACCCAGAGGCCGAGAAGATTCTAGCGGAGCGTATTGTGCTAGAAACGGGCGCATGGTCGGGCGAATGCCGTCATCTTACCAAGGCAGGTCACATCGTCATCGTGCGCTGTCGTTGGACGCTCGTGCGCGACGAGCTCGGCCGACCGAAATCCAAGCTTGTCATTGCCACCGACATCACCGAGCAAAAAAAGATCGAGGAACAATTCCTCCGCACGCAACGGCTCGAGAGCATCGGCACCCTCGCCAGCGGTGTCGCCCACGATCTGAACAACATCCTGCTCCCGATCATGATGGCCGCTCCCATCTTGCGCGAGGAGATCGATCCCATCGAGCGGGAGAAGTTCCTCGACATCGTGGAAGGAAGCGCCAAGCGTGGCGCCAACATCATCAAGCAGGTATTGACTTTTGCCCGCGGCGCCGATGGAGATCACATTCTCCTCCAGCCGATTTACCTCCTCGAAGAAGTCGCCAGCATCGCCGGCCAGACCTTTCCGAAATCAATCGCCCTGCGCACCAGCTACGACGAACACATCCGCTCCCTCGAAGCCGACCCCACCCAACTCCACCAAGTGCTTCTCAACCTTTGCATCAATGCGCGCGATGCGATGCCGAATGGCGGCCAGCTCTGCCTGGGCGCCGAGAATTTCGACGTGGACGAGCACTACGCGAGCATGACCCCCGGAGCGACCGTCGGGCCGCACGTCATGCTGCAAGTAACCGACACTGGCACCGGCATTCCGAAGGACGTCATCGACAAGATCTTCGACCCGTTCTTCACCACCAAGAACATCGGCGAAGGCACCGGCCTCGGGCTTTCCACCGTCGCCGGCATCGTCAAGAGCCATGGCGGTTTTATCAACCTCGAGAGCAAACCGGGCCACACCAGCTTCAAGATCTTCCTGCCGGCCCAAGAGACGCTCGATACAGTCGGCGCCCTTCCGGCGGAGTCGATTCTCCCGCGTGGCGACGGCCAGATCATCCTCGTGGTCGACGACGAACCCAGCATCCGCGAAGTCGCTCAATTGATTCTCGAGAGTTACGGCTACAAGGTCCTCGTCGCCGAGGACGGGCCCGAAGCCCTCGCTCTTTTCGCTCAGCAAGCGGGCAAGGTCGCTGCCGTGGTCACCGATCTCGCCATGCCGCTCATGAGTGGATTGATGCTGGTCCGCGCCCTGCGCCGGATCGAACCCGGGCTCAAAATCATTGTCTCGACCGGCCGGAACGACGATTCCCAGGAAGAGCAGATGGCCGCCCTCAAAGTGGCTGGCTACCTGATGAAGCCCTTCACCACGCGCAACTTGCTCTTCAAGTTGAATCACGTGTTGCACCCAGGCCTGCAGGACGCCGCCTAACGAGGCGACCGGCTGGCCGCGCGGCGGCGGAGAATTTCAGCACCGGCTTGCGGCCTCGCGCGAGCGCCGTCAAACTTGCGGGCCGTGCTTTCGTTTCGCTTCCTCGTCTTCGCGCTCGTTCTCGGGTTCCTGCCGCGCGCCGTGGCCGGTGATTGGAAAGTCATCCCGGCCGATGGACGCGACTACGTCAGCTTCGCCAATGTCGCGCGCTTCTACCGCTTCCCGGAATTCACCCGGGCCAGCCGCACCGTGGCCCTGCGCGGCGAGAACCGCCTTATCCGCGCGCAGGCCGGGACGAATGAATTCTCCCTCAACGGCGTGCGCTTTTTCAGCGAATACCCGCTCCTCGCGAAGGGCGAGCTGGACCTCATCTCGGCGGCCGATGTGGCCAAGATCATCGAGCCGGTTTTGCGTCCGAACAAAATCAAGGGCGCGGAGAAAATCGAAACCGTCGTGCTCGATCCCGGCCACGGCGGGACCGACAACGGCACGGCCGGCTCTTGGGGAAGCGAGAAAACCTACGCCCTCGATGTCGCCCTGACCGCTCGCGAAGAGCTGCTCCGCGCCGGCTTCAAGGTCGAGATGACGCGGTCGAACGACAAAGACGTCTCGCTCGAGCAGCGGGTCGCGTTCGCCAACCGTTTTAACCACGCCGTTTTCATCAGCATCCATTTCAACTCCTCCAATGGCGGGTCGGGCGTGGAAAGTTATGCGCTCGCTCCGGCCGGCGTTCCGTCCAATGCCACGACCGAGAATCATATTGGCGCGACCGATACACGCTGGTATCCGGGCAATGCCCAGGACCCGGCTAACGTCGCCCTCGCCGCCGCCGTGCACGCCGCCATTCTGGCGCGCGTTTCCGTTTTCGACCGTGGCGTGCGGCACGCGCGCTTTCACGTTTTGCGCGATATCAAAATCCCGGCCGTGCTCCTGGAAGCGGGTTTTCTGAGCGACCGCAACGAAGGCGCCCGCATCGCCACCCCCGTTTATCGCCAGCAGCTCGGGCGAGCCATTGCCCAGGCGGTCGCGAGCTACAACAACGCGATCAATTTTGAAAAAGCCGGCCTCACCATCGCGGTCGCCGCGACCAATCTACCGCCCCATACCCATTCGATCACGGATTCGTTAGGCAAAGCCGCCCCTGCGACTTCGCCGGCTCCGCAGCAGCCCTCCGCCGTCATTCGCAGTTTTAACTAAATGGATTCGACCGGGACAGACGCTCGCGCCCGACCAATCGGCGTTTTCGATTCCGGGATCGGCGGGCTGACGGTGGTGCGGGCCTTGCGCGAGCTTTTGCCTAACGAGAACATTTTTTACCTCGGCGACACCGCGCGCGTCCCCTACGGCGGGAAGAGCGCGGCCACGGTGGAACGCTACAGCCTGGAAATCGTGGCCATGCTTCTGCAGGAGGATTGCAAGATGATCGTCGTCGCCTGTAACACCTCTTCCGCGCTCGCCTTGCCCGGACTCGAAGAGCATAGCTCCGTGCCGGTGATGGGCGTGATTCGCCCGGGCGCGCAAGCGGCCGTCGCGGCGACGCGCAACGGTCACATCGGCATCATCGGGACGCGGGCCACGATCCGGAGCGGCGCCTACGAACGGGCGATCCAGGCGCTCGATCCCAACCTGCGCGTGACTGCCCGGGCCTGTCCCCTCTTCGTTCCGCTGATCGAGGAAGGCTGGCTGGAAAGCGCCATCACTGACCAGGTCGTTAGGCAATATCTCGAGCCACTGGTCGAGGAAGGGATCGATACCCTCGTGCTCGGCTGCACCCATTATCCGCTGTTGCGCGAAGCGATCGGGAGATTTCTGGGCGACGCCGTTACCCTGGTCGATTCCGCCCGGAATTGCGCGCACGCCGTGCAGCAGTTGCTCGACGCGGAAGGCCTTCGGACGGCGAGCGGAATCGAGGGCGAACTCGCGGTCGCCCTGACCGATCCGCCCGATGCATTCCTCGATGTCGCGCGGCACGCACTCCAGCTCGATCTCGGAACGGTGCAGTTGCGCCAAGTGATTCACCCCGCGAAAGGGTGAGCCGCGCTCAAATTCTGTCATCCTGAGCGAAGCGAAGGACCTCTGACTCTTCTTGCAGCAAGCGGAAGAAATGGTCAGAGATCTTCGCTTCGCTCAGGATGACGTTTTTGCGCGCGATTCGAGAGCGTTGCGCTTTCGGAAGCGACGCCGACGAGCTCATAGGAATGGTCGATCAACCCGCGCAATTCCGCGTCCGGCACACCGCCGCTTAGCGCGATCGTATTCCAGTGCTTCTTGTTCATGTGATAACCCGGCTGCACATCCTCGTAGCGATCGCGCAAATCGAGCGCGCGCTCGGGATCGCATTTCAGGTTTACCCGCGGCGGGACATCGTCGAGCGAGGCGAGGGCGAACATCTTTCCGCCTACCTTGAAGACAATGTTGTCCGGACCGAAGGGCGCGTCTTCGGTCGCCTCCGGTTTGTTGAGGCAATATTCGCGGAAGGATTCGAGGTCCATCAACTGCTCGCGGGCGCGCGTTCGCTGTCGAGAAGCTCCCGGCGGCGTTCTCTCCAGCGCGCGCTCAGGTTTAGTAAAACCAGCGGGACCACAAAAACGAGCGCGGGCGCGAGGTTTTCGTTGAGATGAGAAACAAAAAAGCGCCACGACATGTCGCCGGTCGCCGGATCGATCGAGATGCCGAAGAAGTAGAAGATCAGGAAAAGGAAAAGGAGATAAAACCCGAGATGTTGCAGCCACCCGACGACGCCTTTCGGGCGATAAGCGAGCAACGCCCGGCGCCAGAGATTTCGTCCGCTGGGGTGGGAGCGGGCGGTGCGCGGCAGGGGCAGCGGCTCCTCAAGCTTTTGCAGGATGTTTTGCAATTCCGACCGGACCCGCGCGCGCGCCGCTTCCGTCTGATCCTCCGGCTGGACCAATTGATTCGTGCGAAACCACGCCTCCCAGAATTTTGTCGCGTTCGTGGCCTCGTCGAGGCGGCGTTGCACGGCGATGCTCTGCCGGCGATCGCGCCGCAGCGAAGTCAGCGGCTCGATTAATTTCGAAAGCGCGATGAGAATCGCGATCCCGGCGACGAGCGCGTTGATGAACGGCTTGATCCTTTCGGGCACGAGACCCTGGACAAATTTGATGAGGTCCTCCATCGGGCGGAAGCCGGCGCCGTGGCGGCGACGCGGCAGGTATGAAGGAGATCGCGGCGCGAAGCAATCCTCTTCGCGCCCGCAGGGAATCAGGTGATCGCCGCGAGCAGCCGGGTGGGCAGTTCGCCGATCGCCACCCGCTCCTGCTCCATGCTGTCGCGATGACGCAGGGTAACGGTGTCGCGCAAAGCCGGGTCGCGTTCGCCTAACGACTCGAAATCGATCGTGATGCCAAAAGGCGTGCCGGCTTCGTCCTGTCGTCGGTAACGGCGGCCGATCGCGCCGGTCTCGTCGTAGAAAACATTCATGAGCGGGCGAAGGAGCGCCTGCACTTCGCGGGCTTTCGCGACCAGTTGCTCGTTGTTCTTCAGGAGCGGAAAAATACCTGCCTTGATCGGCGCGACACGCGGATGGAAACGGAGAACGATGCGCGTTTCGCTCTTGCCTTTATCGTCGGTCACGGTCTCCTCGGCGTAGGCTTCGCAGAGGAGCGCGAGGACGGTGCGATCGACGCCCGCACTCGGCTCAATCACGTGCGGGGTGAAACGCTGCTTCGTTTCCTCATCGAAATAATCGAGCGGTTTGCCGCTCGCTTTTTGGTGCTGGGTGAGGTCGTAGTCAGTGCGATAGGCGACCCCTTCGAGCTCCTGTTTTCCGAACGGGAAATCGTATTCGATGTCGTAAGTGCCCTTGGAATAAAAGGCGCGATCGGCGTCCGGGACGGTGAGGACGTGCAGCTTCGCGCGCTCGATCCCGATGTTTTCGTAAAACTTGAGCCGCTCTTCTTTCCAATACTCAAGCAGTTCCATCCCCTGCTCCGGCCGGCAAAAATATTCCAGTTCCATCTGCTCAAACTCGCGCGAGCGGAAGATGTAATTGCGCGGGTTGATCTCGTTCCGAAACGCCTTCCCGATCTGCGCGATGCCGAAGGGCAATTTCTTGCGCGAGGTATCGAGGACATTTTTGAACTGGACGAAGATCGACTGCGCCGTCTCCGGGCGCAGGTAAGCGATCGAATCCGGATCGGCCGACGCGCCCATTTGGGTCGAGAACATTAGATTGAAGGGTCGCGCTTCAGTGAGGTCTTTGCCTCCACAATTGGGACATTGTTTGACCCCATTTTTTTCAGGTAATTGATCGGCCCGGAGGCGCGCTTTGCAGGTGCGGCAATCGACCATCGGATCGCTGAAAGTGTCCTCGTGCCCACTCGCCTTGAGCGCGGCGCGATGAGTCAATATCGCGCCGTCGAGGCCGACAACGTCGTCACGCTCGCGCACCATCACGCGCCACCAGTAGTCTTTGACGTTGCGCTTCAGCTCGACCCCGAGCGGGCCGTAATCCCAGACGCCGTTGAGCCCGCCGTAGATCTCGCTCGCCTGGAAAATGAAACCGCGCCGTTTGCAAAGGCTGACGATTTTTTCCATCCGCTGCGAGTCGGCCTTCGAATTCATTTCAATATCTCAGGAACGCAGGAAAGCAGGAAGAAGACAATTCGACGAAGGAAAATCCGCCTTCCTTCCTGCGTTCCTGCTTTCCTCAGATACTACTTCGCGACCGTGACTTCGGTTTTGACCGAGTTGGCGATGAAACAATTCTCATGCGCGAAGTGATGCATCGCTTCGATATCCTGCTCGGTCGGCTGGTTGTCGCCGGAAAATTTCAGCTTCGGATGCAGCTCCACTTTCGTGATCGCGAGCTTGCCCTCGGCGTTTTTCTCCATGTGCCCGACGGCGTTGTCGACGTATTCGTCGAGCAGGAATTTTTTCTTACAGGCGGCGGCGAGGAAGGTGAGCATGTGACAACTGGCAAGGGCCGAGACGAAAGCTTCCTCGGGATCGACCATCTGCGGATTACCGAGGTAAGCCGGGGCGGCGGAGGCTTCCATTTCGTGGCCGCCATCGAAGCTCCAGGTGTGGTCGCGGTTGTAGGTTTTGTATTCGAAGTCGGGCGTGGCGCGCTTCCAGGTGAGCGTCATTTTATGTTCGGACATGCCTTTTAATAAAGGCCGGGAGGCAATTCGCAAGCCGCCGCGAATCGGCCAGCGAGTGGAACAATTCTTGCACTAACAGGCACCACCTGCTCCGCCACGGGTGCGCCTCAATGACCAACAAGGAACTTCAAACACTGCTCAGCGCGATGCTGCAAAGCGGCGAAGGCGTTTCCGACTTGCTCTTCCTCGTCGGGAAACCGCCCTTGATTGAGCGCCACGGCCGCTTGCACGAGCTCCCCATGGAAGAGGCGGGTGCGAGCTTGCAGCCTGAGCACGTCGACGCCATAACCGAGCTCCTCATCGCGGGCAAGGATCGGTTGCGAACCGAACTGGCGGAAAGCGGCTCCTGCGACACCAGTTTTGCGATCCCTGAAGTGGCGCGTTTCCGGGTGAATATTTTTCGGCAAAATGGCCGCCACGGCATCGTCATGCGCAACCTGCAGGCTTCCATCCCGACGATCGAATCGTTAGGCTTGCCTCCAATTTTCGCTCAGATCGCCCGCGAAAAATTTGGCATCGTCTTTCTCACCGGAAGCACCGGCAGCGGCAAAACGACCACCCTCGCCGCCATCCTCAACGAAGTGAACCAGACCCAGGATGTGCACGTCGTGACGCTGGAAGATCCGATCGAATTCCTCCATCCGCACAACCGCGCCGCCTTCAGCCAGCGAGAGCTGGGGAAGGATTTTTCCGATTTCGCGACGGGGTTGCGCGCGGCCCTGCGCCAGGCGCCCAAGGTCATTCTGATCGGCGAAATTCGCGACCGAGAGACGATGGAGATTGCGCTCACCGCCTCGGAGACCGGGCATCTCGTCTTCAGCACTCTGCACACGATCAACGCCGGCCAGAGCATCAACCGCATTCTCGGCCTCTTCAGCACCGACGAGGAAAAGCAAGTTCGCGAACGGCTTGCCGACACCCTGCGTTACATCGTCAGTCAACGGCTTGTAAGCAAAGTGAGCGGCGGGCGTTTGCTCGTCACCGAGATCATGGGAAGCAGCCTGCGCACCCGCGAAACGCTCCTCTACGGCGAAACCGAAAACCGCACCTTCCAGGAAATCATCGAGGCCGGCTCGACGCTCGGCTGGCACAGCTTCGATCAATCGCTCATGCGCGCCTTCGAAGAGGACCTCATCTCGGAAGAGACTGCGCTCCTCTTTTCCACCCATAAAAACAAAATGAGTCGCGACCTCGAGATGGCGAAAAAACTTCGCGACCCGGTCGACGACGTTCCCTCCGGCTTGAAAATTGCATCCATCTAAAAACAAAATGAAAACTCCGGACGAGGGGGAATCCGCCCAGCAGGCGCTGCGTCTCGCTCAGCTCGAAATCAAGATGCTGCGCGAGCAATTGCGCAAGGCGATGGAAGAGGCGACCAGCGCCCGCGGCGGAGCTCAGAAAACGAGCCCGGCTCCGCCCCCGCCGATCGTTCTTCCTCGGCCCGCGCCGGTTTCCGTGCCTAACGAGTCCGCAACGAAGGCGCGGCGGCCCAGCGCGGAGGGACGTCGGGTTCTCTGCATCGAAGACAGCGAAGCGAATTTTCGCCTCATCGAAACCATCCTGAGCGACCGGCCGGGCACCGATCTCGCCTGGGCGGAGAGCGGCCGCCAGGGCCTCGACATGGCGCTGGGTCGGCGACCGCAATTGATCCTGCTCGATCTCGATTTGCCCGACATGCACGGCAGTGAAGTGCTGGCCCAGTTGCGCAGGCAAACCGCCACCGCGGAGACGCCGGTCATCGTCATCAGCGCGGACGCGACGCCGAGCCAGATCGAGCGCATGCTCGAAGCGGGGGCGCGCGATTACATTACGAAGCCGTTCGAGATCCGGCGGTTTCTCCTGATGTTCGACGATATTTTCGTTGAAGAATTGAACCGCTGAAGCGTCCAAGCGGGGGTGATCTCACATCACGACCGCCGCGCCAGCTCTCTCACCATCGCCAACCGCGAAGCGGCCCCGAGTTGCTCCGGGCCGGGGGCTGGCTACCATCGTGCGACGATGGAAGCACGCCGGCCCACTCGGTTCCCTCTCGGTCGCCCGGCGGTTCGTGCGTGCACTTCTCGGCCTCGACCCTCCTGGCGCTGCTTTTCGGCGGGGTGCAGCTGCGTCGCCTCGCCTGGAAGGAGACGAAGCACCTCCGCTTCCAACACGACATCGTCAACGGCTTCTATTGGGGCAGCCAGACGCTCAAGGAAGGCCGCCGGCTTTCGCCTAACGATCCTCCAGATTCCTGGCGTGCCTTTGCCCGCGGCTACCTCGGGATCTACGAGCGGGTACGGCGCGACGCCTACAAGGGACAATACAATCTCGATTATCCCCCGCTCCGTCTTCTCGTCATGTCGATCTGGACCAAGGAGGTGCGGGCGAAATATCCCGGAGCGGAAGACGGCACCCCGGAATACGTCGAGCCGCTGCTGCGGGTGAACATGTTTTGCGAGTTGCTCGCCGCGGTCGGGATTTTCTTTCTCGTTAGGCTGGGCGTGCGCCGCGCTTCGGGCGCGACCGACTCCGGCCTCCTCCATCGCCTCCCGACCGAGCAGCGCGCCACCCTTTGCGGGTTGCTCGCCGCGAGCGTCGCCTGGCTCGAGCCCTCCATGATTCTCGACGCCCACGCCTGGCCGCAGTGGGATACCTGGATTCTGCCGTTTTATCTTTTCGCCACCCTCGCCGCGCTCAAGAAACGCTGGTTCTGGTGCGGCTGTCTCCTCGCCCTCGGCGGCATGCTCAAGGGTCAACTCCTCTTCGTCGCGCCATTTTTTATTTTCTGGCCGCTCTGGCAAAAACGCTGGGCCCGCGCCGGACGCGTCCTCACCGGTTTTGCTGCGACCGCTGCGCTGGTCGTCTCGCCCTGGCTGCTGCGGGATCCGCTCGGCTGGGTCGTCGTCGCGATTGCGGGAGGCGCGGCCGCACTTTGGTTTTCGCACCGCGGCTCCCGCCACAAGTGGGCTTGGGCGGCGGGCATCGCCGCGCTGGCGGCTTTTGGCTACGGCGCCGTCGGGGGCGGCAGTATTTCCTGGTTGAAAGTCGGCTTCCTCTACGGAAGCGAGCATTATCCCTATCTCTTCATCAGCTCCTGCTACAACCTCCCCTCGCTCATGGCGGGATTGGATTGGTCGCTCAAGACACCTTTCTGGACTCTGCATCTCGGGTCGTGGCATCTCGGCTTCACCTGGCAATGGACCTTGCGGATTCTTTACCTCGGCGCGCTCGTCCTCTGCGCCCTTGGCGCCGCTCGCCATGCCCGGCACCGCGATCCGCGCCTGCTTATTGCCATTGCTACGCCCTGGTTGCTCATGTTCGCGCTTCTCGCGCAAATGCATGAACGCTACCTGCTTTGGGGCGCGGTCGTGAGCGCGGTCGCGCTCGGCGTGAGCCTTCGCCTGAGCCTAATCCATTTTCTCTTTTCCGTGATGAGCTCGGCCATGATCACGCACGTCCTGCTGATCGACAAAAAGCTCGCGCCCACTCTGCACGCGATCGATCTCCTGTACCGGGTGCAGCCGATCGCCTCCTGGGCGTTGCTCGCCGCCGTCGCGATTTATTTTCGCGAGGTGCTCTCGACCCGTCCGCCCCTCTTCGCGCACCGACAACGTGCTCGCGCGGTCGCGCCGGAAACGCCGCTCGCGCTCGCCGCCGCGGCCGAAAAAGCCTAACGAAATCAAAAAAGTTGCCGCGCCGGAAGAGCGCTGCAATTCTACGGACTGCGTTTTCCCGCGCGATTAGCTCAGTGGTAGAGCGGTCGCCGCGGCGACAAGTCGCAGGTTCAAAGCAGTTGCCGAGCGCTAAGAACACATTCAATCTACCCTCGCTTTTTTCCGCGCGATTAGCTCAGTGGTAGAGCGCTTGCTTCACACGCAAGAAGTCGCAGGTTCGAACCCTGCATCGCGCACCAGTTCGTGTTCGGCCTAACGAACTGGCCTGGGCTCGACGAAGCAAAATTCGCTCTGCGCAAAACGCGGATATTTCTCCGCGACAAGGCGGAGACGCAGGGCGCGCAAAAGGAGGAGACCGCGCGGGACATGGGGTGTCACGCCGAAGCGGATGCGCGAGGAACGAAGGCGATTTCTCGGACGAATATTTTTAGTCATGCGAGAAGTCTAAAATTCCCGGTCGGACATTGGCTGTCCTAGCAGCAAAAAAAAATCTTGCCGGGCGAATTTTCTTCCCGCTACGTGGCAGGCATGCCTCGCCGCCCGCTCCGGAACCCGCAAACCGGCACGCTTTCCCGCCCGCCGCTCGCGCGCATGATGCAGGTGCACGCGAAGTTGCAGGCGCGCACTTTTCCAAACTGCCGCCAGCTCGCGGAGGATCTCGAGGTCTCGAGCAAAACGATGCAGCGTGACATCGATTTCATGCGCGACCGGCTGGGCCTGCCGATCGCATACGATCCGCTCCGGCTCGGCTTCGCCTACACCGAGCCCGTGACCAGTTTCCCGACCGTCGAAGTCTCGGAAGGCGAGGTCGTGGCGCTCTTCGTTGCGCAGAAGGCGCTCGAGCAATACAAGGGCACACCCTTCGAAGCGCCGCTCCGCGCGGCTTTTCAAAAAATCGGCGACGGCCTTAAGGAAAAAATCACGTTTTCCTGGAGCGATCTCGATTCCGCGATCTCCTTTCGCAGCGCCGGTCGAAGCGCGTCGGATCTGGAGATTTTCGAGTTGATCAGCCGCGCGGTTTTGCGCTCAGAGGAAATCGGCTTCGACTACCGCAAGCTGCGCAGCCCGCGTTTCGATTCGCGCCGCGTCCGCCCCTATCACCTCGGTTGCGTCGAAAATCAGTGGTATCTCTTCGCCTTCGATCTCGACCGGGAGCAGCTCCGCACCTTCGCTCTGCCCCGCATTCGCCGGACGCGGGCCACCGGCGTGCGCTTCAAGCGTCCGGCCGATTTCTCCATCTCGAAATTTCTCAACTCGAGTTTCGGCGTCTTCCAGGGTGCCGGGAATAATCTCGTGCGCATCCGCTTCGATGCCTTCGCCGCGCAATTGGTGCGGGAGCGCAAATGGCACGCGTCGCAGAAGATCGTGGCGCTGAGCGATGACGAGATCGAGCTGCGCCTGAATCTCGGCAGCCTCGAAGAGATAGAGCGCTGGATCCTGAGCTGGGGTGACCACGCCCGCGTCCTCGCTCCGAAAATGCTCGTCACCCGAATGCGCGCGATCGCGCAATCCCTCGCCGGGGCCTACCCGCCGTAGCACTCGAGGTATTTGATCCCCGAGCCGGTGTTGAAAATTACGACCCGTTCGGCCAGCGCGACCTTGCCTAACGAGTGCAACTCTTTGAGCGCGGCAAAACAGGCCGCTCCCTCCGGTGCGAGGAAGAGCCCTTCGGCCGCTCCCACTTCACGGGTCGTCCGAATCATGTCTTCGTCCGTCACCGCAATCGCGCCGCCGCCCGAGGCGCGGAGAATGCGGAGCATGAGAAAATCGCCGACCGCCTTGGGCACGCGCAAACCGGACGCCTTGGTCTGCGCATCGGGAAATTCCGTGGCAAAATCTTCGCCCGCCTCAAACGCCCTAACGATCGGCGCGCAACCGGCCGCCTGCACCGAATACATCCGCGGCCGCTTTTTCCCGATCCAGCCGAGCGTTTCCATTTCGTCGAAGGCCTTCCACATCCCGATCAGGCCGGTGCCGCCGCCGGTCGGGTAGAGAATGACGTCCGGCAATTCCCAGCCGGATTGTTCGGCCAATTCGTAGCCTAACGTTTTCTTGCCCTCGACGCGGTAGGGCTCTTTCAAGGTCGAAACGTCGAACCAGCCTTCCGCCTCCTTGCGGCGCGCGATCTCCGCCCCGCAATCGGTGATCAGGCCATCGATCAGAGTGACGTGCGCGCCGACTTCGCGGCACTCGATCACGTTGGCTCGCGGCGTGTCGCTCGGCATGAAAATGTGGGCCTCGAGACCGGCCCGCGCGGCGTAGGCCGCGAGGGCGCCACCGGCATTACCGGCGGTTGGGACCGCGAGCTTTTTCGCGCCGAGATATTTCGCCATCGAGACGGCGGCCGTCATGCCGCGGGCCTTAAAGCTCTGGGTCGGATTCTGCGCTTCGTCTTTTATCCAAAGATCGGAGAACCCAACGCGCTTCGCCCCATCTCTGCGCCGGCAACAACGGCGTCCCGCCTTCGCCTAACGAAACCGGCTCGGCGTCTGCCGGGAGCGGGAGCACCTCGCGATAACGCCAGAGCGATTTTTCCCTCCCGGTCAATTTTTCACGCGTGAGCGTGCGCCCGGCGGCAGCCAGATCGTAATCCGCGAAGAGCGGTTTGTGGCATGCGGTGCAGAGATTTTGCAAACTCTACCATTCGTGTGCATGCCGCAGGAGGTGCAGCGGAGATGCGTGAGAAACATTCCGCCAATGGAGCGCACGCCGCTCTGCTTGCAAAGCTTCTGGACGCGCGGAAGCGCGTCCCTCCGGAGGGACCCACCGCAGCGAGTCCAAGCTCGTCCACCCGCCGCAATCAGTCGAGGCTCTCAGGCACGACGAAGACGTTCTCCTGCAGCTCGCCCGCGATCGGCGTGTTGCGGCGGATGATGCGCGCAAGGCTCTGCTTTTCCACCAGCCTAACGAGATCAGGAGACAGATAGCGCTGATACCAAAACCGGTCGCCGTCTCGCAGGCGGGTGAACTGATCTTTCAGGATCGTAAAGCACAGCTCGCCCGTGAGGCCGCCGTTCACGTGGTCTTCGGCGAGCGCGCCGACCCAGAAATCGAGGTCGTCCGGCGTAAGGTAAGCAGCGGCCAATCTCGCCTGCAAAACGGGGTCGGAGGTGATCTCGGCAAAGCTTCTCTTTGGCGGCAATCCAAAATCGATCCGCGCCTGGTTGTAACGCGGCAGGCCGTGATCACGCCCGCGTTGAATGTTGAGCGCGGCGAGATCGAAACCGCCGGTCCCGGGAGGACCGAAGAGGAAGTTGCGCACGGCGTCGATCATGTAGCAATCGGCTTCCTGCGGGATCTGTTTCGCGAGACCGCGCAGGTAGGGCTCGATCCCGGGGACCGCTGATTCCTGTGGGATTGAAGAAGGCCTGCGTGAGATCGAGATCGCCGATGGACTGATTGTTGGCGTCGAGCCGGAGCAGCTAGGCGGGAGCAAAGTGTGACCCACGCGGTAAGCGGCAGTGGAGAAGGAATTGGCAATCGATGGGTCGAGCTGCGGTTTGTAGCCGCGGTAAGGTTCGAGGGCATTCGGGCCGAGGAGCAGCGGCAGAAAATCGCGGTAGGTAATGACTTGGAGTTCCGCTCCGACGATGGCGCGCGCGCGGTAGTAAATGCCGTCGTCATCGAGATACGGCTGGTAGCGCCTGATCTTATTCGCCCAGAAATTGTGCTCCCGCACAAAAAGAGTGTGCATGGTGGTAAGAGCGACCTGCTCGTTTGCGCGCACGTCGCCGGCGAGGAAGTAGTCAGGGCTGTTGTCCGGCAGATTAGGGAAACCGTGGACATTGTAGGGAAGCAAATTGCCTTCGCTGGTTTTCAGCCGACCGGTACCATCGAGGCCTCGGAGTTCGCGGGCGCGCGCTTCATCCGACCCGTAGACCTGTGAAGCGTCGATGAAAGCGGTGTCGATGTTCACCTGCTGGCGGACGCGATGGATCACCTGGTAAAGAGAACGATCCAACTCAATGACCTGGTTTCCCATTCCATCCGGATCGAACCAGGGATCGCCCAGGGGAACTGGAATATCGAAACGTTCGATCGGATCGACCGCCGGGGTCAGGCCAATGTCATGATCGATAAACTGGCCCCATTGCCAGATGTAATCAGAAACCGGGGTGGCGCAGGGAACGAGATGGTTCTGGGCAAAGATGACGTTGCTGATTTCGCGCGCGCCCGGCTCGTTCGCGCCCGCGGGAGAGCCATGGCCATCTCCGTAGGCAATGGTGGTGAAACGCAGCAGCGGAATGTTAGTCGCCCCGCGGGTTGGATCGATCGGGTTATTGCCCGAGCCATCGACCGAGCGGAATTCATAGGGAAAAACAGCCGGACTGCTTGAGAGGGCGGTCGTGCGCTGATGCGGTGCAACCTGCGATTGCGCCATTGGGAAATCGAAAGGGCTGCCTGCGTAAACCGCCGAAGCCGCCCCGCAAAGGAAGAGACATGAGGCTCTAGCCAACTTCGTTTTCATGATTCTTTCGCACCGGCCCCGGCAGCTGCACTCTCCCAGTCATGCGAAATGGCGGGCGTTTCTTACCCTGACTTTGACCGAATGTGGCCAGGTTGACTGTCTTCATCGTTCCCAGCGGCATTCAAGGAGTGGCGTCCTGGAAGCGCCACTCCTTGGCCCGACAAGGGATTCTCCCTTACTTAAGCTTGATGCCGATTTGCCCCGCGCGCAGGACTTCGGTGTCATACATTCCTTCCGGGTAATCACAGAAGGAAACATCAAATCCCCCGACGCCCGGGCCACCCGCCCGGAAGGTCACCGTGGTCGAGCAATCTTCAAAGGGTGTATCGGTTCCAGGGAAATATCCGTACATCGGTCCCGATGACGGTGATACTGCCATCGTCATTTTGCGACCAAGTTGCAGACTGCGAAGCGAGGACGACCAAATCCGGAATCGCGCACAGGAACTCACCAACGGCGGTGCCGTCGTCGTAGAGCCTGATGGCGGCCGCGAAGTCGGTGAATCCCTCGGTCATGACCGAATGTGGCGTATCCACAAATACAGCGTTGGAGCCGGCAGTGATTTTGCCGACGACATCGCCGGCTCTTGTCAGTGGTGCTGTTGCCAGCAGGAGCAGGGCGACGAGTGAGAGTGTGATTTTCATGATGTTTTTCATTCGTTTGTTTTTCTTTCGTTGAGGTTTCCTGTCCTTAGTTCCTGACGGAAACCCCCGACGAAGTTCCGGAAATTGTTTCGGAAGCGATTTTTTGCCGGCGAAACTACTCTGCGAGAATGCCGGGATCAGCGGTTCCGGCTACAGGGGTTTGGCGGCTTGCTTGAGCAGGTCTTCGAACCGCGGATCGCCGCGCAGACTGTCCCGCGAGAGATCGAGCTTGAAATATCCGGGAAAGCCAAATGGACCCGGACTGGAGAGGAGGATGGAGATAATCTCCAGGGCTCGGTCCCGCTCACCGGTCCAGGCGTCGATGAAGGCCAGAGTTGATCCACGATTTCCCTTCTCGGCTAACACGCTCGCGAAAGCCTCCGCGCACGCTTAACGGTTTTTGTTCAGCGCTCCGCGCCGAAGACAACTCGCCTGCGCAGGCGCGGCGCCGTTCGATCCGCGAACGGCGCGGATGCTTGTGGTTACAATTTTGGCGGCTTCGCTGCTTCAAGCAGAAGCGCCGCAAAGCGCGGGTCATTGCGCAGGGGATCCCATACCGGGGAGAAGCGAAGTTCGCCGTAACTTGGGCCGCCGGGAATTTTTGCGACCGCTTCCAGCTGATCAATCGCCAGTTCGCGCTCGCCGGTCATCACATAGACGGTCTGCAAGGTTGGCAACACATAGACGGAGCAAGCTCTGCATCCTTTGTCATCGGCATGAGGCGAACGGCGCGTTTCGCTTCTTCGATGGCGATCTCTTTGCGACCGAGCACAGCATCCAGGCGCGAAGCGATTAAGAATTCCTTTGCTGAGCCGTCCCAGTGGGCGTCCATCTCCTTTCGCGCCGGGAGGGCGATTGCTTTTGCCTTGGGCTCATCGCCGGATAATCGTGCGAGCAACCCGGCCCACCATGCGGTCCACGGGTTATCGCGGTAATTCGCAGGTATCGCTGCAAGAATTTGATTAGCTGCCGCATAATCGCGCCGGCAAAGAGCGACGGTACAACGCGTTTCCCAGATCTCTAGTGTGGGACTGAAGTCCAGCGGTATGCGGGTGAGAATAGCCTGGGCAGCATCGAGGTCGCCCTGGTCGAGTTTGATCTCTGCGAAACCGAGCTGGGCCCAACCGCCGTGGAGTGCGAAACCTTTCGTAATCAACTGCTCCCATGGGCGGTAGAGCCGCATCTCGCGATAGATAACGGCGAGATGGTAGGTAACCTCTTCGTTACGCGGGTCGAGCTCGTGCGCCTTTTGCAGATAGGTCAGTGCATCGTTCCAGTGACCTTGTTTCGCGGCAATCTCCCCCGCAACCCGAAAAGCCTCGGAGTCGTTCGGTAAAGTCCGAAGCGCGATGGTTGATTCTTTGCGCGCGGGATTTAGATCCCCTTTGTAGAGATAGTAACGGGCTAGCTCGCGATGAGCTTCGCCCATCTCGGGACGTAGCTGCAATGCTTTGTCGACGGCCTTTTTCGCCGAATCCAGATGAGCGTCATAAGCAGCAGTGAAGGAGAGATCAAGCTGCGTTTTCGCGAGGGCGCAGTAAGCGAGGGCAAAAGTGGGATCGCGCTGGATCGCCTTTTCCAAGACGTCCGCTTTCTCGGCCAAGCTTTCTTCCGCGCCCTCCCAGTTATCGAAGACAAAAATGGCCTCGGCTTCGGTGTAGAAGTGGTAGGCCTTCAGGTCTGCTGTCGGCTGCTCCGCCATCGCAGCTTTTTCCGCTGGCGAAAGTCTGCTGTGAAGCTGGTCTGCGATTTTTTGCGCGATCTCGCTCTGAATCGCGAAGACGTCATCGACCGGTCGATCGTACTTCTGGGCCCAGAGATAAGCGCCAGTGCGGGCATCAATTAGCTGCGCGTTCACTCGCACCTTCCCCGCGACCCGTTGCACGCTCCCTTCAACGACATGGGCCACACCCAGAGTCCGGGCGATTTCCCGCAAGTTGCGCTGCGCATCCGGCTTGTATTGCATGACGCTGGAACGGCTGATGACTTTCAAGTCCTTTACCCGGGCCAGGTCGGTCAAAATCTCGTTTTGGACACCAGTCGTGAAAACGGCGTTGTCGGCACCGCCGCTCAGGTTTTCAAACGGCAGGACCGCGATGCCCTTGGCTGAAAGCGGAAGAACCAGGCTCGGCTGGATTTGGTTAGGCAGCATCCAGAGGACGGTCGCGCCTAACAAAAAGCAGCCGGCGGCGGCGCCAGCCAGGATGGGATTGCGACGCGCCCAGCGCCAGAGTCGGGTCGGCGGATAAACCGGCCGGGCCAAAATCGGACGACCCTCAAGCCAGCACTCGAGATCTTCGGCCAGATCGCCTGCGGTTTGATAGCGGGCTTTTGGATCGCGCTCCAGGCAGCGGGCGCAGATCGTTTCCAGGTCGCGGTCAAACGTGGGAAGCAGGGTACGAAGCTTGGGTGCGGGTTGCGCCGCCGCCTGGTGGATAACCGAGAGCGCATTCGCGCCGACAAATGGTGGCCGGCCCGCGAGAAGGTGAAACAGGATCGCGCCGAGACTATAAATGTCTGAGGCCGGGGTGAGATCGCCGGCGGCGCTCTCCGCCTGCTCCGGGGCGATGTAGCCGGGCGTCCCAAACGCCGTCAGAGTGCGGGTGAGATCGCTACTCTCGGTCAGCCACTTCGCCAGACCGAAATCGGAAACCAACGGCTCGCCGTTTTCGTCGAGGAGGATGTTTCCGGGTTGCAAATCGCGATGCAGAATTCCGTGCTGGTGCGCGTAGTCGATCGCGCGCGCGACTTTCGCCATGAGCCGCGCGCAGTCGTTAGGCCGATCGCGCAAGGTGGGCGCGGCCTCGCGCAAGCTTCCACCGCTCGCGAACTTCATGCTGTAAAAAGGCAGCCCATCCTCGCTTTGGCCGACCTCGTAGATGGCCAGGATGTTCGGATGATCGAGCTTCGCGACCGCCTCGGCTTCGCGCCGGAAACGGACCAGGATCTCGGGCGATTCGGCCTGATAAGCGAGCACGCGCTTGAGCGCGACGATGCGGCGCGAGTAGCGTTGTCGCGCGCGGTAAATCACACCCATCCCGCCGCGTCCGATTGCTTCCAGGACTTCGTAGTTGCCGAGCTGCCAGTGGGTGTCTTCGACTGCTGCTTCCGCCAGCACGGTGGCGAAAGTCTCCGCGGATTCTTCGCCTTCCCGGCCGACCGCTTCACGCAGAAGGCAACTCGCCTGCTCAGGCGCGGCGCCGTTCGACTTGGGAAAGGCGCGGGAACTCATGATCTAGTGGGGCGCCCCTCCTTGTTTCTGCCAACCGCACCATTTCATGTCACGGCAGCCAGGGCAGTGCAGAGATATCGAATCTCGTCATCGATCTCCGCTGGGTTTTCGACGGTCTGCGCCACTTCTTCGCGCAGGAGCCAGCGATAGCGCTCGCGCAGATTGTGAAGCTGCTTCTTTACCATCGTCTCGGCGATGTTCAGGCTGGACGCGAGCTGGACGTAGGAAGTCTCGCCCCGCTCTGCGGTGAGGTGGTCGCTCAGGGTTTCAAAAAGCCGCAGCCGTCCCTTCGCTTCGCATTCCTCGCGCAGGCGCCGCATGGCCTGATCCACGACCGTGGTCGCCCAGCGCAAATCGAAAAATCCCTCCGGCGGCAGCGCTTCCCACGATTGATCGATCACCGATTCCTGCGCGACCGCGTCGGCCATCCATTCTTCCCAAGGCACGAAATGCAATCCGCCACCCCGCTTCTGCGCTTGCTTGCGTTCGGTATCGTGCCCGAGAAAATGTTGCACCGATCCGAGGAGAAAGGAGCGAAAGCGTCCTCGGTTTTGATCCGCTTCCGCGAGCCAGTTTTTCTCCAGGATCATGAGAAAAAAATCCTGAGTAAGATCGCGGGCATCCTCATTGGAATAGCCGCGCCGGCGGATAAAGGAGAAAACCGGACGCCAATAGGTGCGGCACAACTCGGCCAGTGCTTCGCTCGCCTCTCGCTCGCCAGTCTCAAGGCCCGCTCCGACAAGAATAAGGCTCCAGCGGGTGGTGGCGAAGATGCATGGTTCAGGGACATCGGGCATAGGAACTCCAAAGGGGGTGTCAAATCATTCTGAGTCCGTTTTGTTTCTCGGACAACCGTAAAAACTTTTCTCGCCCCGAAGCAAAGGGCACCCGGGTCGGAGAGAACTCGGAACTTCGCCCTCGAATTTCGTTAGAAATCTATGGATGGAAAGAATCAATCAAACGATGCCCATGGCTCGTCCGGGTGAGAGGGAACCCCGCGCTCTCCTGCTGCGGCCGAGCAGGAAATCGCTCGCTCGGCCAGCTGAGCCTCGGAAATTTCCTCACCGAACTAAGACGGCGGAATGTCTACCGCGCGGCCCTCGCGTATTGCGTGGTGAGCTGGCTGCTCATTCAGATCGCGACGCAGGTCTTCCCGTTTTTCGAAATTCCAAACGCGGCCGTGCAGCTCGTCGTGATCGCCTGCGTGGCCGGGTTCCCGATCGCGATGCTACTGGCGTGGTTTTACGACCTGACGCCGGAATGCTTGGTTCGTGAGGGCGAGATCGATCCGGCGACGCGCAAGCAACTGGGCCGGATGTTCGATTTCATCATCATCGGAGTTCTGGCGGTAGCGGTTTCGCTCCTCCTCTTCGAGCGCTACCAGCCGGAGCCGACGGGCAAGAGCATCGCGGTGCTGCCATTCGAAAACATGACGGCCGACCAAGGGAATGAGTTCTTCGCCGATGGAATCCAGGACGACATCCTGACCAGTCTCTCGAAAATCGGCGACCTGCGGGTTGTCAGCCGTTTGTCGACACTGCCGTTTCGTGGAGAGGGGAAAAAGAGCCCACGCGAGATCGGCGAGGCGCTGGGCGTGGCGAGCATTCTCGAAGGAAGTGTGCGGCGCGCCGGCGACCGGGTCGTAGTCACGGTCCAGCTGATCGACGCCCGGACCGATCGCCATCTCTGGGCGAAACGCTACGACCGCACGATTTCGAACGCGCTCACGTTGCAGGGCGAACTCGCGCAGGAAATCGCCGTGGCGCTCCACGCCAGGCTGACTCCGGAGGAAAAAGCGCGGGTCGAAAGGAAGCCAACCGATAACGCGGATGCCTACGTTCTTTATCTGCGCGCGCGCCAGCTGGAAGCGAAGCCCGACAGACTTGCTGCAGGATTTGCGGATGGCGGAGCAAATCTTTGCGCGAGGCCGTGCAGTTGGACCCGAATTTTGCCCTCGCTCACGCCGATGCTGGCGATCACGCGGGCGGATATTTATCACTTCCACCAGCCGCTGGAGAGTTGGAAGGAAAAAGCGTCGGAGCGAGGCAGAGAGCGGCGTTGGAGTTGCGACCCGACCTGAGCGAAGCGCATCAGGCGCTGGGGCTTTGTTATTACTGGATGGAGAAGGATTACCCGGCGGCCCTGCGCGAGCTGGCGGTGGCCGAGCGCTTTGCGCCTAACGACGTCGGCGGTCGGTCTTCATCATGGCCGCGATTCACCGGCGCCAGGGGCATTGGGCAGGAAGCGCTGGCCGGTTTCGAGCGGATGCAAAAGCTCGCTCCGCAGGATGCGAATATTGTGCGCAATATACTGATCACGAACACCGCGATGCGGCGCTGGCGGGCGGCGGGGAAGGCGGCGGCGCGCTGGCGCAGGCTGGCGCCGGATTCCATCACGGCCAGGATCCAAACTGGCTACGTCGAGTTTTGGTGGAAAGGCGATCACGCACGCTTTGTGGGCGCAGCTGGCGGACATTCCGGCTGGAGTCGATCCCGATGGGGTGGTCGTTTGCGCCCGCTGGGAGGGTGCGATGCTGGAGCGCAATTTTGCCGAGGCGGCGCGTATTCTGGAGGATTCGCCTCGGGAAAAACTCGATTACATGAACGGCGGTGCTGACCCCGAAAAGTTTCCTGCTCGGGTTGACCGCATTGGCGCGCGGCGATGAGGTGAAAGGCGCAGGAGGAACTTGGCGGCCGCGCGCCGCCGTTTTCGAAAAGCAGGTGCGCGCAATCGCCCGAGGTGGCGGTGCGTCACGCGAACCTCGGCCTTTGCTACAGCTTCATGGGGCGGCGGGAGGAAGCGATTCGCGAAGGCCGGCGCGCGGTCGAACTGAAGCCACAAGCCATCGATGCATTCGACGGCGTGCTGATGCAATGTTACCTCGCCTTGATCTACGCCCGCCTGGGCGAGAAAGACTCTGCGCTTTTCCATTGCTCAAACACCTCGCTGTCACGCCCGGCGCGGTAGACAGCGTGAACCACAGCGTGACCGCCAACGACCTGAAGTTGCGCTGGGAATGGGACGTCATCCGCAACGATCCGCGCTTCGCTCGATTGCTGGCGGGAATGAACTGAGCGCGCTGCTTTTGCTGGCGGCGCTCCTGAGCGTAAGAAATTGTCATCGCGCTATTGTCAGGGCGCGCTCTGCATTTCTGTTACCCCTCACGGTCGATGAATCCAGCGAGCGCGCAGACTGCCCTGCCATGCAAACGCGCCCCTGGTATCGCCCTTCGCTAACGACGCAGATCATGATCGGCCTGGTCGTCGGTGGCTTCATCGGCTGGCTCCGGCCCGACTGGGGGAACGCGGTTTACTTCCTGCGCGACATTTTTCTCAATCTGATCAAGTCGATCATCGCGCCTTTGGTTTTCTCGACCCTCGTGGTCGGGATCGCGGGCGGCGGCGACCTCAAAAAGGTCGGTCGCATGGGATTGAAGGCGCTGATCTATTTCGAAATCGTGACGACGGCCGCGCTCGCCATCGGGCTTGCCGTGGTCAATTTCACCAAGCCCGGAGTCGGCGTCGTCCTGGCCGCGTCCAACACCTCGATCGCGCAACAGATCGGTCAGTCGCATCCGAAGACGCTGGTCGAGACGATCGTGCACGCCTTCCCGGCCAGCGTGGTCGAAGCGATGGTGCACGGCGACGTTCTCCAGATCGTCGCCTTCGCCGTGCTCTTCGCGATGGCGGTGTCGGCGGTCGGCGAGAAAGGCAAACCGATCCTGCGCGCGATGGAAAGTCTCTCGCAGGTCATGTTCAAGTTCACCAACTACGTCATGATGTTCGCGCCTATTGGAGTCGGCGCGGCGATGGCGCACACGGTCGCGACACAAGGTCTCGGCGTGCTCACGAATCTCGGGAATCTCATTCTCTCGCTCTATCTCGGGCTCGTGATTTTTATCGTGCTCGTCTTCGGCACGGTCATGCTGATCGCGCGTGTGCCGCTGCGGCAGTTCGTTAGGGCAGTGCGCGAACCGGCGACGATCGCCTTCGCCACGACGAGCAGCGAATCGGCGCTCCCGAAGGCGATGGAAGCGATGGAACGTTTCGGCGTCCCGCGGCGGATCGTCGCCTTCGTTATGCCGACCGGTTATTCCTTCAACCTCGATGGCTCGACCCTTTATCTCGCGCTCGCCTCGGTCTTCGTCGCGCAGGCGGCCGAGGGCACGACCGGTCATCACCTCGGCCTCGGCCAGCAGATCGTGATGATGCTGACATTGATCGTTTCCTCGAAAGGCGTGGCGGCGGTGCCGCGGGCGTCGTTAGTCATTTTGCTCGCGACTCTGAATACGTTTCTTCCCTCCGGCCTCGGGCCAATCGGGGTGGCGGTGATTTTCGGCGTCGACGAATTGATGGATATGGGGCGGACCTGCGTGAACCTGATCGGCAACTGCCTCGCCACGGTCGTGGTTGCGCGTTGGGAAGGTGAATTCAACGACCAGCGCGCGCGAATCTTCGGCACGGCGGAAGAAGCGGAGCTGGATCTGCGCGAGGGCGACGTCGCTTTTGCCGAAGCGGTCGCGCAAGATTGATTGTAGGGCGGGCGCTTCGCCTGCCCAGTTTGATGAATCGCGGCAACCGAAGCGGTCGCCCTACAATTCGCCGTGAGCGCTTCGGAAAATTTTCACCACAACGTTTACGTCATTCTGCTCAATGACGCGGTCTTGCAGCATCCCGCGATCCTGCGGTTGAATCGGAGGCGCGATCCGGCGAAGCCTTGCGTTTACGTGGGCATGACTGGGCTCCCGGTGGAGCATCGTTTCGAGAACCACAAGCACGGCTACAAGTCGGCCTGGGTGGTGCGGAAATATGGTCTCCGCTTACTCCCGGAGCTGTATGCGCATCTCAACCCGATGCCGTTCGAAGCCGCCGTGCAAATGGAAATGGAGCTGGCGGAAGATCTGCGCGCGGAGGGCTATACCGTGACCGGCGGGAAATAGCCGCGCGGTTGCGCCTAACGAGTCTAAGTTTGCTATTCGAAGAGGTGGCCGTGATTGAAACGCCAGATGCTAAAAGCATTCACGACCGCGGCGATGCCGAACAAGATGCCGAGGGTCGGGAGTAATTCCCGCGTCGTGCAATTCGCCCACAAAACCTGAATGAATCCTTCGATCGACCAGTAGACGATCGTCAGCTTGCTCAGATGCTGGATGAATTCCGGCATAAAGCTGGTCGGGAACCAGGCGCCGCCGATCGCGCTCATCGTAAGGATAAGAAAAGTGCCGAGCCCGTTGGCGGCGGCGGCGGTCGGCGCGATCGCGGCCAGGAGCATCCCGAAAGCGACGCAGGCGGTGGAGGCGGCGAGGCAGATGAGGAACAGATTTCCGAGGTTGGTCGCGATGTCGATCCCGAAAAGAAGATGCCCGGCGAGAAAGAGCACCCCGAGTTGGACGAGCCCGACGAGCATCCCGAAGAGATACTTGCTCCAGAGGATCTGTGTTCTTCGAACCGGTGCGGAGAGGAGCCGCTGAAAAAGTCCTGCCTTCTTCTCATCGAAGAGTGAAGTCGCCGCTCCCGAAAGCGAGAAGAGCAGGAACATCATCGCCCAACCGCCTACGCTCCGCGTCGCCATCGGACTTTTCACCTGCTGACCGCCGACCTGCTCGGACTCAATCTTGATCAGCTTGTCGAAAAAGGTCGCGCCGTTCGCGGACGATCCTGCGTTCCCGAGATCGGGCACGCCGCCCTTGCTCACCTGGCGGTAAATCTGCGCCGGATCGCCGCCGAAAGCGTTGGCAATGGAGTTGGCGAGCGAGCGGTTGAAGCGCTCCATTTTCTCCGGGCCGATGAACTGGGTCGCCTTTTTCTGGAGCGATCTGAGCAAGGCTTGCGGAGCGGAAGTGTAGATCGTTTTCTGCACCAGGCCGGTCACGGTCTGGGTTTCAATTTCGTTCGTCGGATTCTGCAGGAACTTCATTTTCAGGCCGAAGCTCTTGTCGCTCTCGGCGTCGGGCGGAAAGATGAGAGCGAAGCGGAGCGATCCCGCCCGGAATCGCTCGCGCACGCGGGCTTCCGTCAAAGGCAATTCCCGCTCGCCCACTTTTTCCGTGGTGATGACTTTGAAGGCCTTCTCTTTTCGCAACGCTGCCGTGATCTCCGCAACGACGGGCGCGTCCGTCTCGGCGACCACGGCGAGCGGAATTCCCGAGGGCCCACTCCCTTCGCCATTGACGCCAAAGACGTGTCCGAAGATGTAAATGAGCACGACCGGCACGAGGAAGGTGAGCGAGAGCGCAGGCTTGTCGTGGAGGAATCGCCGGACTTCGTTGCCGATGAGGATGAAGATGATGCGCATAAGAAGTTCGTTAGGCGAGAACGGGAGTCAGTCAGGCATCACGCAAATTCTTGCCGGTGAGGTGGAGAAAAACATTTTCCAAGGTCGGCCGGGTGACGGTAAAGGAGCGATAGGAAAGACCGAGGCGTTCCACCGCGGCGAAAAATTCGGAGAGGCGCAGTCCTTCCCGAGGTGTGAGGACGAAGGCTTCCTCCGTCTCGGCGATCGGCCCAAAATCTCGCAACGCATCGAGCTGCGCCGCGATCTCGGGACGCCGGGTCATGCGGATTTGTTCCGCAAACGGCAGCTGCAAGAGCAGCTCGTCGAGAGTGCCAAGAGCGAGGAGTTTCCCATGATCGATGATCCCGATCCGCGAACAGAGTCGGGTCGCTTCCTCCATGTAATGGGTCGAGTAAACGATCGTGGTCCCTTCCGCGTTGAGCTTTTCCAGGAGCTCGAAAATCGCGTTGCGCGATTGCGGATCGACTCCAACCGTCGGCTCGTCGCAAAGGAGCAGCAGCGGTCGATGCAGAACCGCGGCGATGATATTGAGACGCCGCTGCATTCCACCCGAGTAGGTCTTCACCTGATCGCGCCGCCGATCTTGCAGTTGCACGAGGCGCAACCCTTCCTCAATCCGTTCGCGCAAAACCGCACCGCGCAAGCCATAGAGCCGGCCAAACAAACGCAGATTTTCTTCGCCACTCAGTTCCTCATAAAGAGCCAAAGCCTGCGGCACGAAACCCAGGCGCTTCCGCTGCTCGATCCGCTCGGGACGCAGTGGCTCGCCCTGGAGCAAAATCTCGCCGCCATCGGGCGGGCGAAGCCCCGCGACAAGCGACATCAGAGTCGTCTTACCCGCGCCATTAGGACCGAGGAGGCCGAAAATTTCTCCCGCTTCCAGAGTCAGCGAAACGCCATCGAGCGCCGTGATCGAGCCATAGCGTTTCGTTAGGTTATTCGTGGTCAGCATCTGTAAAGGGCGCCGGAATATCAGCGCGTGCTGCTGGCGATAATGTCCCGCAAGGCCGCGACGTGTGCGTCGAAAGCGCGCCGGCCCTGTTTCGTCGCGGCGAGAAATGTTTTCGGACGCCGGCCGACAAAAGTTTTCTCCACTTTGATGTAACCGCTTTCTTCCAGCGTAATGAGATGCGCGCCGAGATTGCCGTCGCTGAGCGCGAGTTTCTTTTTCAGGAAACTGAAATCAACCTGCTCCGCCGTCGCCAGCCCACAGAGCGCGCCCATGATGCGAAGACGGGCCGGTTGATGAATGACAGCGTCAAGTTCGCTCATCTCGAGAGATCACTCAGCGCCAGAGGTAGCGGACGACAAACCCGGAAAGAAAAACCGGTCCTCCGCAAAAAACGGCAAACCAAATCCAGAATATGTGCGCGAAAAAAAGCACGCCGATAACGATCAGCGCGGAGACGAGCAGGCCGATGAAGAGAAGATAATTATCGAACCAAATCCCGGAGAGCACATAGATCTGCATGACGAGGAGGCAGATGAAAGCAAAATTGCCAATGTCGTTAGGCGGATGGCCGGAACCGTTGAGGACGACCGGCCACAAAATCCCGAAACCGAGAATCGCCGCGACCGCGCCGAGAAAGCGCTTGTCGATCGGTGTGCGAATCTGCCTGCTCTGGAAAACCCCAATCGCGAAGGAGAGAAGCATCGCCGGGAAAATCAAATAAGGGAAGAAATCGTACCCGCGCCGTCCGAGGAACTGCACGAGCAACGCCATCGCGATCCAGACCGCGCCCCAGAGCCAGAGATAAGCATGGCCGCGATGAGCACGAATCGCGCGCCGCATGGCCGCGCGAGAATCTTCGACCTCGCGCAAGGCGCGGTCGGCCTCAGCCGGAGAGAGTTTGTTCTGCATAACAGATTACTCTGCCATACAGATTATTCTGTCAATATAAATTTTGATCGCTTCACTGCGCGGCGTTGGAAGATGCGTTTGCGAAGAGGGAGCGGCCCCAGGTGGATGCGGTCGGCCATGCGAAGCACGGGTGACCAGGCGAAGGAGCGCTGAGGAGTCGAAAGGTTGACCGCGCCTAACGAATGGTTTCGAGCACCTTCTTCGCCGCGTTGTGCCCGGGAATGCCGCTGACCGCGCCGCCGCGATGCGCGCTCGAGCCGCAAAGGAAGACATTCTCGAAATCAGTCTCCACCCCCCAGGTGCCGACCTGCGCGGGATCGGTCGCGAAGGGAAAGCTCGGGGCGGATTGGAAGATGTTGCCGTGATAAAGCCCTAACGACTCCTCGATGTCGACCGGGCTCTTGCTCTCGAGGCAAAGACTGCCATCGCGCGCGACCGCGAGACAATCTTCCAGCGGCTCGGCCAGCCAGTGATTAATCCCGTCGATGAAGCGGCGCTCGGCTCTTTTCGACATGGTTTTGTTGTCGTTCGCGAAGAGCGACCACGGGGTGTCGATCCCGAAGAGAGTCAGGGTGTGAAAGCCCTGCGCGCGCAACTCGGGCGAGAGAATGCTGTCGTCGGTCAGGGTGTGACAATAAATTTCCGAAGGCAGTTTATCCGGCAGACGGCCGGCCAAAGCCTGCTCATAGCTCCGGTTCATCTCCCCGTAGCCTTCGTCGATGTGGAAGGTGCCACAGAACGCTTCGGTCGCCGGGTAACGCGTCGCCTTCAGTTTCGGCAGCCGGCGCAGGAGCAGGTTGATTTTGAAGACCGAGCCTTCATCGGTGTTATCCGGCTCAAAGTTTTGCCCGAGATATTTGGAGAGGATGTTGAGGCCGAAATTCACAAGCAGGAACTTCGCTTCCACCGTCTCGCTCTTCCCGTCCCGCATGAACTCAACCCGGCGCTTCTCGCCGCTCGCATCGATCGCGCGGAGCTCGACCGAAGTGAGCATTTCCGCGCCGCTGCGGCGCGCGGCTTCTTCCAGTTTCTTCGCAACTGCACCCATCCCGCCGACCGGCACTTTCCATTCTCCGGTCTTGTTTCCGATAAGGTGGTAAAGGAAACAGCGATTCTGTAACAATGTTGGATCGTGCGGGTGAGTCGAAACGCCGATCTTCGCGTCGGTAAAAACGAGCCCGCGGAGTAGATCATTTTGCAAGTAGCGCTCCAGAGCGATCCCGAGCGGCTCTTCCGCCAAGCTCCGCCAGGCCTCGCGACTGGTTTCGTCCGTATCGAAGCGGCGGCGCAAATCCTCCTTCGAGCGGAGCGGCTCGAGCATGCTGTCCCACGCGACTTCCGCGAAGGTGCGCGAGAGGTTGTAGAACTTCTTCATTTGCTCCCACTCGCGATCGCTCCCGGTCAGTTGCACGATGGATTCGCGGCTCACTTCCTCGGAGACGTTGCTCAGGAGCAGACCGTCGTGGCGCCCGTCTTTCTCGTAGGGAGTAAAGGAGCCGGTCGTGCGCCGGCGCAGTTCCAGATCGAGCCCTAGATCGCGGATGATCTTTTCCGGAAAGAGACTAACGAGATAAGAATAGCGCGAGAGCCGCGCGTCATAATCGGGGAAGACCTTCTGTGAAGTCGTCGCACCGCCGATGTAATCGTTCTTCTCCAGGAGCAACACGCTCAGACCGGCGCGCGTGAGATAAGTCGCAGCGACGAGGCCGTTATGGCCGGCGCCAAGGATGACCACGTCGTAACTCGCTTTCATCTTATTGCGCGGTGGGCGCGAAGTTCTGTCGTCGCGAGAATCTCTCTTTGCAAGCTGAGCGGGGCGGGCGAGCTAGAGCGCGTCACGCACTTTATGGAGCGTGGTGGAGGGACGACCGCCGTGTCGTCCGTGAGGATTTTGGTCTGCTTCGGGCCTCCCACTCAGAACCACGGACGGGACGGCGCCCGTCCCTCCACCACACGCAAAGCGCATGACACGCCTAGTGGCCGACGATTGTGACCGCCGGATCATTGACGAAGGCACCCGCCGTAGTGACGCGGCCGGTGCGGTCAATCTCGCGACGATCAATGACCCGAACGGGTGAAACCGTGTTGGTGCCGGTTGCCCGGAGTTGCACGCGCTGGGGGATCAAAGAACCGGTGACGAAGACCAGCTTCTCCTCGGTCTTTCTGGTGACCGCCGAGTGCTTCCCTGGCACGGCGGGGTCGGCGAGCGCGCTCCCGACGAGGAAAAGCCCGATCGACAAAAACAACAGGCGCGTTTTCATGCCTTACGCTAGGCCCGCAAAGAAAAACGGGCAAGTGACCGAAGTCACCTGCCCGCTCCAACTCTGGCTAATTGATGAGCCCTGGCCACACCTGCGCTGAGATGGCGCACGACCCTGTGTCTCTAGAACTTCTTCGTTAGGCGCACGTAGACGAACCGGCCGATGGCGTCGTAGGTGAAGCCGGGATAGCCGACCGAGTTACCGCCTTCGCCAGAGGCAAACGGCGGATCGTCGTCAAACAAATTGTTGCAGCCAACGGTGATGATGGTGCCGTTGAGCAGACGTTCCCCGATGGAATTGCCTTTGGGAGAGGGCGCGACTTCCGGCGTGCTCACATTCTTGCCGGCGTCTTTGGAGTAGCCCGGCACGGGTTTGTTCTCGACCGGAATCAGCGCAGTGAAGTCGTAGGAAGCCTGGAGATCGAGTCTGATGGTGTATTCGACGTGGCGCGGCACCAGATTGGGATCGAGTTCGTCGAAGCCGTCGATGTAATGCACCGTCCCGGCCAGATCGAAGCCCTTCCAGGCCCAGTCGAGGCGGGTGTCAGCTTTCCATTGATAGAAACCCTCATTCGAGGCGCCGGGGTTAGTGGTGAAGCCGACCAGGTTGCCAGAGCCCAGACCTAACCCAATGGCTGTCTCTCCCTGCGGAAATTCAAAGTTATACAAATAGGTCGCCTGAGTCAGCCAGGTGAGCGTGCCCCACGACGTCTCTCTTTGGTAGAGAAGCGTGAAATCAACTCCGTTCGCCTGCTGGGAACCGAGATTCCGGTTTTGCGTGACGATGCGAGTGATCCCACCCCCGGCGTCGCGCTCGACTGACTCACCGTTCAACAGCGTCCCGGTCAGCTCGCGCGCCAGCACTTCATCAGCCGGGGATGAGCCGATCACCTTGTCGCGATTAATCCCCCAGACATCAACGGAAAAGGTCAGGCCAGAGAGATACTTCGGCGAATACACCAGACCGAAGTTATAGGAGTCGGATTCCTCGGGCTGAAGATTGGGATTACTGGTAATGAGAACATTCGTTTCCGGTTCGAAGGCGCCGCCGTTCATCGGATCGTGCGAAAGCTTCAGGCCGGAGATCGGCGCGGAATAGAGTTCCTCGAGACTCGGCTCGCGAAAGCCTTGGCCCCAGGTCGCGCGAATTGTTAGTTGA
This sequence comes from uncultured Verrucomicrobiae bacterium, assembly GCA_963792775.1. Classification (GTDB taxonomy): domain Bacteria; phylum Verrucomicrobiota; class Verrucomicrobiia; order Chthoniobacterales; family UBA10450; genus Palsa-1392. Next base: position 213,050 of record CAWBXU010000002.1, read on the forward strand.
TCATCGAACGGTTGCCAGCGAACCCCGACCTTCGGGACGAGCACGTCGGTGTCGTTGTTGCGGAACGCCTCGTAGCGTCCGGAGGCGTCGATGTCAAAGGCGTGAAGCCCGGGAACGGCGTTGTCCGAGCTAAAGATGGGAATGTCGCTCTCGACGTAGAAGGCATAGGACCTTCTTCCGCCATTCGCTGCTGGGACCGGCGAGTTGCCCGAGATATCTCCGGCTACGTTCAGGACGTCAGGATTTTCGTCGAGCGATTCCTTGCGGAATTGGCTGCCAACCGCGAAGCCGACGCCGCCCGCCGGCAATTTGAACAGGGAGGTCGTATAGAGATTAGCGTCCACCGTCGCAAGCTTCGAAGTATCCTCATCCTTGGGATGAACGGTGGCGTACGCCACCGTCGCGGCATTCGACGGGATCGGGGGAGAGCGATAATCGCCGAAAGGATTGAACGCGACCTGGGTGCCAATGTAACTGGACGAATTCGGGTCGAAGATCGGATCAGCCTGGTTCAGGATCTGATTGAATCGCGAGATGGAAACCTGCTGTCCCGTCTGGACATTTTTCACCTCGCTGTAGCGAAAGCCGGCGTCATATCCCCAAGTGCCATTGAAGAGCTTATCGCCCTTGATCCCGACCGTGGTGAGAAAGGCGTCGGTCTCGTTATCGAACAAACGATTGCCGAATTCGGAAAGACGCGCGCGGCTTCCACCTGAGATGATTTGGTTGAAAGGATTAAAGGGATTGAACGCTCCCGGAGTGACTCCGGTTTCGGTATAGGTCGGGCCGCCCAGCGGTGTGGTGCCGGCAGGGTTCGGGACCCGCGGCGGAATGGCGAGGGTGACCTGGCCGGCGGTTTCGAATGACCCCGTCGCCGGCGGCGCCAGCTCGTTGTGACTCTGGACGTTTTGATAAAGGACGTCGCCGTAAACGACCGCCTGGTCGCCGTAGAATTTGTGCTCGAAATGGGTGTAGCCGCCGTAGCGCTCAGTCGAAGGAAGCGAAAGCGAGAACTGATTGAAGTTATAACCATTGGCCCCTGCTCGGATGCGCGAACTTCCGTAAAGATACGAACTGGCCGGAGCCAGCCCGTTGGTGAAATCGGGCGCGGTTCCAAATTGCAGGCCACTATCGCTCGGGACAACCGTGCCGCCGGCCTCCGCCACCGCGGCGTTGCTCAACTGCAGATTATACGGGCTCGCGTTCGAGCTCAGAAATGGCGGCACCGCCGAGTAACTGCGGTCGCGGTTGGCGATGGAGTTGCGATGATAATAATTGATGACTCCGGCGACCTCGGTCGTGCTCGAGCCGACGCCGTAGATGAGCGATGAGGAAAGCACGCCTGAGTCCTTATTGGTGGTGTTGCCGTATTCGACCGTGGCCTGGCCGCCATCGAAATAATGACGCATCTTGAGATTCACCACGCCGGCCACCGCATCCGCGCCATAGACGGTGGAGGCGCCGTCTTTGAGAATCTCGATGCTCTCGATCGCGGCCTCGGGGATCGAGTTCAAGTCCACAAACATGGCGTTGATTGAGCCCGGATTATTTCCGACCGGGTAGGGAGCCACGCGGCGCCCATCGAGCAGGACGAGCGTCGCTCGCGAATCGAAACCGCGCAGCGCAATCGCGGCGGCGCCGACCGCGGTATTGGAACCGTTCTCGTTATTCGAGACCGGCACGCCATTGGCGTTCGCGACCGGCAGGTTGCGCAGAAACTGTTCCACTGTGCGATCGCCGGATTTGTTGATGCTCTCGCGATCGAAAGTCTGGACCGGATTGGTTCCGACTTCCGCGGCGGTGGGAATATTCGATCCGGTCACGATGACTCGCTCGGCCGTACTCGTGGCGTTGCCGTTCGCATCGAAACTTGTCACCGCGGCCGGGCTCGCGGCGGCATTTGGGGTGCCCGGGGCGGGCGCATTCTGCACTGGCGCGGGCGACGCGGACGCATCCGACGGAGGCGCACCGGACGGAACCGCACCCGACGGAGCCGCACTCGACCGCGAAACCGCCTCCTGCGCGAATGCGGTGCTGCCGACAAAAAGAAAAAGGATCGCTCCCGACGCGATCCTCTTTGCGAAAACTCCCGATGCCTGACGAGATAGTTTTTTCATAGGTTTGTTAGGTATTGGGCTAATTGTTAGGTATTTCGACCGGCTTAACGAATCGGCCGAACCCTGACAAGCTTTTCCAACGAAAAACGCGCGCTCTTTTTTTGTGACGAATCCGACAGCCAGTCGAAAATGAATTCCGCTTGCCTAACGAATGCGCTCAGCGGCCCGCAGCCAGCCGCTGCAGAGTCAGCCTAACGAGGTCTTCCGCAGTCTGTCTTTCCTTGCTTGCCTGCTGCACGTCGCGCACCGCCTTGTGCGCCTCGACTTGTTTGTAGCCGAGCGCGATCAGGGCGAGGACGGCTTCGTTGGCCTGTTCCTCTTCCGGCGTCGGGGCGTGCGTCCCGCTCGCCACTTCCCAGGCCGCGGCGACGCCGAGCTTGTCTTTCAGCTCGAGGACGATTCGCTCCGCCGTTTTTTTTCCGAGGCCGCTGATTTTCGAAAGCGACGCCACGTCGGAATTCACGACCGCGCTCTTGAAATAGCTCACGCTCATCCCGCTCAGGACGGCGAGCGCGAGCTTCGGGCCGATCCCGCTGACGTGATTGACAAGCAGGCGAAACAGATCGCGCTCCGCCGCGGTCATAAAACCGTAGAGAATCTGCGCGTCTTCGCGCACGTGCAGATGAGTCAGGATTTGCACCGGCTGGCCCGGCTCGGGCAATTTGTCGAAACTGGAGAGCGGAATGAAAACCTCGTAGCCGACGCCGCCGACGTCGATCGTCGCCTGGGTCGGCAACGCACTCGTTAGGCGGCCGTGCAGAAAAGTGATCATGAGTTTTTCAGAATGAGGGTCAGGTTCACCCGCCGGCCTTTCGCGAGATTGAACCCGCGGGTCGAGAACTTCCGATAACCGCTTGGCAGCGTCGGGTAAAGTCGTTCCGCCAGCGGTGTCGGCAGGACCACGAAATGCGGCCCGTCCGCCGCGAGGAATTTCCGCACCTCATCCGGCGGCAGGCTTCCCATGTCGTATCCATGAATGCGGCGACGAAAAACCCAGACGAGACTCGGCTCCTCGAAATCGCTCGCGGAAAAATCCATCGCCGTTTCCAGAAACGGTTCCGCCTTTTGATAAAGCGCGGTCGCGGGAAAATAGGGTGAAGCCAACGGAGCGCCGATCAGCGCCACGGCCAGAAACACAACTGCGGTTGCGACCGACCAGCGGCGCAGTTTCGTTTCGGTCGCATCCGCCGTGAACCAGTGCCGCGCGAGGAGCAACGCCAAAAGCGGAAAGGCCGGCAGCGTGTAGTGCGGCAATTTCGTGCGCACGACCGAGAAAATGACGAAGACGATCAGGATGCCGGCGACGAGATAGAGATCGAGCGCGTCGCGCTTGCGCCAGAGCCGGCGGGTGAGCCAGGGCAATTTCACCGACCAGGGCGCGAAGCTGAGAAAAACGGTGAGAAAATAAAACGGCAGCGACCCAATCGCCTGGAGGAGCGACTTCCCGCCGTGCCCTTCCATCGCGCCAAAGGACCGGCCGACAACATGTCGCCCGATCCCGATGGCAAAAAATTCGCCATGGGTCCGGAGCAGCGCAGGCACGCCCCAGAGCGCCACCAGGCCGAGCATGAGAAAAATTCCCCTAACGAAAAGGAACCGACGAGAAAAATGCGGCACCGGCCGGAGAAACTGCACGATTGCGACCGCGCCCAACGGGACCCAGCCGATCGGCCCCTTCGCCAGAAAAGCAAAAGCCAGAGCCAGATAAAAAATCCACCACCAAAGGCGGGTGTCGTTAGGCAGAAACACTGCGCTGCGCCAGGTCCCGCCGTAACGATCGCGCAGCAGCTCGTAGCCCGCCCAGTAGGCGAGCGTGACGAAAAAGACCAGCCACATATCGGCCGTGGCGGCTTTCGCCATCATGAAAGTCTGAAGACAAAGCGTGAAAAAGATCGCCCCCCACCAGCCGGCGCGCGCCAAATTCAGCCGCCTACCCCAGGCGAAAATAACGAGCGCAGTGAGCGCGGCCGCGACCGCGCTGGGAAAGCGCGCGGCAAAATTGTTCTGGCCAAACACACGGTAGCTCGCGACCTGGCACCAATAAGTCAGCGGCGGTTTGTCGAAACGGTACTGATTATTGAAAAACGGCACGACGTAATCGCCGCGCTCGATCATCTCCCGCGAAGCCTCGGCGAAACGCGGCTCGTCGCGATCGACCAGCGGGAGGAGCCAGCTGCCGGCAAGGTGAAAAAGGAGTGCGCCGAAAAAAAGAGCCGCGAAATTGCGAGTTGCAGGTGACAAGAGCTGGATTCAAAGATGGCAGCAGCCGAAAGACAACCGGCAATTTCCCGATGAAGAAAATCGCGCCGGTCTGGAAATGGCTGCTCCTCATTTTCCTCGCGGCTTTCGCGATCGCGGCCGCCTTTCACTTCGACGCCGCGGTCCGCGCCTGGGTCATCGCGCATCCCAATCCGGCCGCGCGCGAATTCATGCGCAACGTCAGCCATTTCGGCGATTGGCCGGAGCACGTGATCGCGGGTTTGCTCCTCCTCGCGATCGCCTGGCAGCACGGGAGCAAACGCTGGATCCGCATCGCCCTAACGATGCTTCTGGCCTGCGCTCTCGCCGGCCTCGTCGCGCGCGGGGTCAAGATCGCGACCGGCCGGGCGCGTCCTTCAGTCGAAACAAGAGCTCGGCTGGAATGGCCCGCGCCTCAGCTCGAGATACAATTCCTTCCCGAGCGGCCACACCGCCGCCACCGTCGGCTTTTTCGGCGTCCTCCTTTTCGTTAGGCCAAGAATCGGGCTCTGCCTTCTCCCCATCCCGCTCCTCATCGCCGCCTCGCGCATGTATGTGGCGGCGCATTTCTTATCTGACGTCGTCGCCGCAGCGGTGCTCGGACTGTTCTGCGCGTGGCTCTGCGCGCACTGGCTGCTGCCGCCGCCACCATTCCGCATTCCGCATTCCGCAATCCGCAATTGAGAAGCGGAGGGGGTGGGATTCGAACCCACGAGGGCTTGCGCCCTGCCAGTTTTCAAGACTGGAGCCATCAACCACTCGACCACCCCTCCGGGTTGCGGCTGGCGGCAGTTAGTCTGCCATCGCCGAAGGCAGGAGCAAGGGCGCTGCTGTGGACGCTTTGCTCTGCGAAGCGCGGGGGAAAAACATCGCCCGCGCGAGCATCCTCCGGCAGGAAATGATTTTGCATTCGTTAGGCCGGGAGCAAATTTCGCGCAGACCCGCGCTTCGCAGAGCGAAGCGTCCACACTGGACAAGTCCGTGCGTTCATCTGAACGTATGCGATGAAGAAAACCGCTGCGATGGCCGACGCCCCGGCAGACGAGATGGCCGAGCCGGTGATGCGGCGACCGGCGACGCCGCCGATTCACGGCCGCGGCGCGTCGGGCAACCCGGCCAACCGCTTCGAAGCCCTCGCCCTCGAGCCGGACCCGGAGGACCTGGCGGATGAGGAACGTCCTGCCCTAACGACAAAGTTTTATCGCGATTTCACGCGCACGATCATCGCGCATAACGACAGCCCCGACGTCGGTTTCGAGTCGAGCGTGAATCCCTATCGCGGTTGCGAGCACGGCTGCATTTATTGTTACGCGCGACCGACCCATGAGTATCTCGGCTTTTCCGCCGGGCTCGATTTTGAGAGCCGGATCATGGTGAAAGAAGACGCGCCGGAGCTGCTCGCCGCAGAACTTTCCAAGCCAGGCTGGAAACCGCAGGTCATCGCGATGAGCGGCGTGACCGATCCCTATCAACCGGTCGAGCGCAAGCTCAAGCTCACCCGACGCTGCCTCGAAGTGCTTTCTCGATTTCGCAATCCGGTCGGGATCATCACGAAAAATGCCCTCGTCACCCGCGACCTCGATGTGCTGGGCGAGCTGGCCGCGCACCAGGCCGCGGCGGTCAACATTTCCGTCACCTCGCTCGATCCAAAATTGCAGCGCATTCTCGAGCCGCGCACTTCGACGCCGCGCGCCCGGCTGGAGGCGATCGCGCAACTGCGCGCCGCAGGAATTCCGGTCGGCGTGATGACCGCGCCGATCATTCCCGGCCTAACGGATCACGAAGTGCCGGCCATCCTGCAAGCCTGCGCGGAGGCCGGAGCGCAATGGGCCGGCTACACTGTCGTTAGGCTGCCGTTTGCGGTCGCGCCACTTTTCGAGCGCTGGCTGGAGGAACATTTCCCTGACCGGAAAGAAAAGATCCTCGGGCGGATCCGCCATCTCCGGGGCGGTGAACGCCTGAACGATCCGAACTTCAAATCGCGCATGGTGGGCGAAGGAATTTTCGCGGAACAAATTTCCGATCTTTTCCACGCCGGCTGCAAGCGTGCCGGAATCGGGGAACGCGTGCATCTCTCGACCGCGTTTTTTCGCCGGCCTAACGAGCAGTTGTCGCTTTTCTAGAGACGCGCGAGATCTGCTCTGGGGTAGCGCGCGCGTCTCGCGTGCTAGCGCCGCGTCTTAGCGGCGACGAACTTTCGTTTTCGCGACCCCGTTCGGCAGAGAGAAAAGTTCGCGAACGCGGGACGCATTCGCCAGCACTCGGGACGAGCGCGCTACCCGGAACGAACTACCTTCGGGCCGCGACGGGTGATTTTTCCGCTTTCGTTAGGGTGACTTTCCCGAAAATCGTCAGCATCAAAATCCCGCCGATGATGCCGAAAGGAGCCATGAAATAAAAATAACTGCCCCAGCTTTTGTCGAGGAGCGCGCCGAGAAAATATCCCGCGAGACTGCCGCCGAAGTATTGGAACGAGTCGATCACGCCGGAGGCGAAGCCGGCCATTTTGGCGCCGCCGATATCCATCGCGGCCGCCGTGCCGAGAATGGAGTGAGTCGAGTTCGCGGTGAACGAAATCAGAACCAGAGAAACGACCGCGGCGTTGGCGGTGTGAAATTGCGCGGCCAGCAAAATGATCGCGGTCTCGATGAAGTAGAGCCCGGCCGCGACTGGCGCGCGTCGCCCTTGGAAAAGCGTGTCGGAGACATACCCCGAGATCAACGACCCGGCCGAAGCGACAAAAGGAATAAGAAACCCGACGAGCTGAAAACGCGCCGATTGAAAATCGACATGATAAGCCTCGTGCATGAAACGCGGGAACCATTGGTCGATCCCCTGCCGGACCGCGCCGGTGCAGGCGTAGGCGCAGGCGACGATCCAGATGACGGGATTCGAAGCGATGGTGTAGAAGCACGTGGCCGACGCTCACCCGCACATCGCCGCCCGTGTTCTCCTGCGGATTGGGGCTTGGGTAGCCCACTTCTTCCGGCGTGTTTTTAACAATCAGCGCCATGCAAATCGCGACGACCGTGGTGATGCCAGCCGGCACCCAGAAGAGCCAGCGCCAGTGGAGCGGCGGAATTTGCCAGAGACCGAGGAAAACGAAACCGGCGAGAAGCGCAGGGCCGAGATTGAAAATCCCGAAGCGCCCGAGATTAATCATGAACCCAAAAATGCCGGCGAAGCGTCCGCGCTCGCGATGGCCGAACCAGGCGGCGTTGATTTTCACCATGCCGGGCGCGCCGAACGCCTGCAGATAGCCATCGATCCCGCGAATGGTGACGAACATCCAGAGCAATCCCCAGAAGGACGCGAACCCGAAGACGAGGTTCATGACCACGGTGCCGGCCGCGCCGATGAGCATGGCGCGCTTGCCGCCGAGGCGATCGGCGAGAAGGCCGTTCAGGATCTGCCCGCAGGCGTAGGCGAGGAGCGCGGTCGTGATGATCGCGCCCATGTCGGCTTTGCTGAAACCAAATTCCCGGCTGATCGCGCCGTTCGCGATCGAGAGATTGTAGCGGCACATGTAGAACGAGGTGTAGAGCAGGCCGATGAAAGCCCAGTTCAGACCGCGGCGGCGCCGATAGCCGGGCGGATGTGGCGGAATCTTCGTCATGGATATGGCGGCGGCGAGAATGGGGAACCGCGGGGGTTATGCCTAGCGTAAATTGTGCCGCGGGAGAATCTCCGCAGACAACTCGTTAGGCCAGGCGACCGCGGCGGACGCGATTTCCGGTTGCGCTGTCAGCCTCCGGCCCGACTCTCAGAGGCATGGGAATCGCCATTCAAAATCTGCGCATCGGAATGAAAGTGCGCCACCCGCGCTACGGCGTGGGTGCGATCAAGGCGCTGACCGAACACACCGCCGACATCACTTTCGACGACGCGCCGCGCACGGTCGATCCGGCCGCGAGCGACCTCACCTTGGCCGAAGCCAGTGCCAGCCTAACGGAAATGCAGATGCCGCTGGCCGCGCTCATGCGCGAGACCGCTCAGGCGGTGGTGGACGCGCTCGGGCTCGAGCCGCCGGAGCAATTGGTCGAAGGTTTGGCGATACGCTGGCAAAGTGGCACCCTCGCTCTGCGCCCGGCCGACCCGTCACTTCAGGCGAAGGAAGTGCCGCTCGAAACTTTCTTTCATAAGATCGTCATGATCCGAAACAACCTCCGCGTCCTCGAGCAAAAGGTGAACGCGAGCGAGAAACTGAGCGACGCCGATAAGTTCGACCTGCAGCAATACATTACGCGCTGCTACGGCTCGCTCACGACCTTCAACGTTCTCTTCAAAGAGAAGGAAGATCAGTTCGGCAGCCATTGAATTGTAGGGCGGGCGCTCCGCCTGCCCCGTTTGCCACGCGGTTTTTCTGAATCAGGGCAGGCGGAGCGCCCGCCCTACAATTGCACCACCACGGTCTTGGCATTCATGAACTCGCGAATGCCTAACGAACCTAACTCGCGGCCGAGCCGTTCGTTTGATCCCGCCGAAAGGCAACCGTGGCTCCGACGCCACCCTCATATTTAGGAAAACCATCCCGACCGGTCTCACGCCGACCAAAAAATTTTCTGACGCGCAAGCTCGACAACCACTGCGAGCCTATTACGCTATTTGGACATTTTTGGATGCGTAACCGCTTCCATGAATACACGGTCGAACGGAAATCCCCTCCCGGGCGGAAAGCGGGGCGCGCAGTCTGGCGGCGTCACGTCGGAAAGAATGTTGCCCGGAAGGATCGCGCCTGGCCGGGCGCCGGCGCGAAAGAAAAAGCGGCGTTCCAGCTCCTTGGTGCGAAGAGCGGGACTCCAGCCTAACGACTTATTCCCGATCGTCGGCGTGGGCGCGTCGGCCGGCGGGCTGGAGGCCTTCACGCAGCTGCTCAAAAATCTGCCGGCGGATACGGGGATGGGATTTGTCCTCGTGCAACATCTCGATCCACTGCATGAGAGCGCGCTGACGCATCTGCTCGCGCGGGCCTCGGCCATGCCGGTCCGCGACGTCGTGCACAATCTGCGGGTCGAGCCCAATCGCGTTTATGTCATTCCGCGAAACACCAATCTGACGATCGCAGGGGGCGTGTTGAAACTCGATCCCCGCTCGAAAGGTTCCGCCCCGCATCACTCGATCGATTCCTTTTTCGAATCTCTCGCGCACGACCAGAAAGAGCGGGCCATCGGCGTGGTCTTATCCGGCGCGGCGACGGATGGGACTCTGGGGCTGGAGGCAATCAAGGCGGAGAGCGGCGTGACTTTCGCGCAGGATGAATCGGCCAAATACGACTCGATGCCGCGAAGCGCGATCGCGGCGGGCTGTGTGGATTTTGTGCTCTCACCGGCAAAGATCGCGCAGGAGCTCGCGCGCATTGCGAGGCATCCTTATGTCGTGCAGGCGCCTGCCGCGTCGGCGGAAGCGGAGCAGCCGAGAAGCGTAGGGAGCCGGCGTGGCGGAGCGCGTCGGACGAAAACAGCGGCCCCGAAAAAGCAGAACCCGGCCTCCTCTGAGAAGGAGGGCTTTAAGACAATCCTCCTGCTTCTGCGCAACCATCGCGGGGTCGATTTCTCGCTTTATAAACCGAGTACCGATTCAGCGGCGCGTGGCCCGGCGCCTGATCTTGAGCCGGCAAGATACCTTCGTAGAATACGCCGCGTTTCTCCGAGGCAATGCGCAGGAGCTCGAGGCGCTTTACGCTGACGTGCTGATCAGCGTGACCAGTTTTTTTCGCAATCCGGAAGCCTTCGAGACGCTCAAGCGCAGGATCTTTCCCAGGATCCTGGCCTGGCACGGGCGCGAGGAGCCGATCCGCGTCTGGACGCTCGGATGTTCCACCGGAGAGGAGGCGTATTCGATCGCGATTTCATTCACCGAATTTTTCGAAAACGTCGCAAATGCGCCGAAGCTTCAAGTCTTCGCGACCGACCTGAACGAAACGCTCCTCGAGAAAGCCCGGCGCGGCCTTTATGCCAAGACCATCGCGCAGGATATCTCGCCGAAGCGGCTGCGACGTTTCTTTGTCGAGGAAGAAGGCGGCTATCGCGTGAGCAAGACGTTGCGTGAGCAGGTCGTCTTCGCCCGGCACAATGTCATGAGCGATCCGCCTTTTTCGCGCATCGATCTAATCAGCTGTCGCAACCTGCTGATCTATCTCGAAAGGGGCATGCACAAAAAAATCATGCCCGCCTTCCATTACGCGCTCAAGCCGGGCGGGTTTCTCTTCCTCGGCACGAGCGAATCGGTCGAGCCATTCACTGAACTCTTCACGCCCGTCGACAAGAAACTAAAAATTTTTACCAAGAATGCCGTGCCGACACCAGCCTTCCGGCTGCTCCTGCCTAACGAGCACGGGAAGCATTCCTCGGCCGCCCATTTCGCCCTCGCGATGGTGGAGGGAGCGCAGGATCTGCCGGCAGACCCCCGCGGCGAGCTCGACGCGGAACGCGAAGCCGATCGCATCTCCCTGCGCAAGTTCGCGCCAGCCGGCGTGCTCATCAATGCGGCGCTGCAAGTCCTGCAATTCCGGGGCGCGAGCGGCGACTATCTCATGCCGCCCACGGGCAAAGCGAGCTTCGACCTGCTGAGGATGGCGAGGGAAGATCTCATCTTCCCGCTGCGCGCGGCGGTCAATAAGGCGAAGCGGGAAAACACCCCGGTGCGGCGGGAGAACGTGCGCCTCCATCGCAATGGCCGCGACTGCACGGTGACCCTGCAAGTCATCCCGCTAAAGAATCTGAAGGAGCGCTGTTATTTGGTTTTATTCGAGGAAAAGCTGCCGGCTGAAATCGGGCAAGCGATCGCCTCGCCCCCGCCCGCCGCAGCCCGCAAAACCCGCGCCCGCACCGGCGAATCTCGCCGTGTGGCCGACCTCGAACGCGAGCTGTCCGAGACGCGCGACTATTTGCAATCCATCGAGCAAGAACATGAAGCGGCGAACGAGGAACTGCAGGCCTCCAGCGAAGAAGTCCAATCCGGCAACGAGGAGCTCCAAAGCATCAATCAAGAGCTGGAAATCTCGAAGGAAGAACTCGAATCCACCAACGAAGAGCTGATCACAGTCAATGACGAGATGGCGAATCGGAACATTGAATTGAACCTCCTCAATGCCGATCTCAATAACCTCCAGGTCAACATCCACACCGCCATCCTGCTGCTGGCGCGCGACCTCACCGTTCGTCGCTTCACCCCGCTGGCGGGGAAGCTTTTCAATCTGCTTGCGACCGACGTGGGGCGATCACTCGCCAGCATCCGGCACAATCTCGACGCGCCCGATCTCGAGCGTCTTGTGGGCGAAGTCACTACTACCCGGAGCGCGCGCGAGCGTGAGGTCTGCGACAAGGATGGACGCTGGTATGCCCTGCGCGCCCGGCCCTACCTCACGCTCGATAACAAGGTCGACGGCGTCGTCCTCATGCTCCTCGATATCGACGCGCTCAAGCGCTCCGAGCTCGCCATCCGCGCGGCGCGCGATTATGCCGAAGCCACCCTGCGCACGACGCCCGGGCCGCTCGTCATCCTGCAACCGGACTTGCGGGTGATCACGGCAAACAACGCCTTTTACAAGACTTTCAAAGTCACCCGCGCCGAGACCGAAGGGCGCTTGATCTTCGACCTCGGCAACGGCCAATGGAACATTCCCAAACTGCGCCACCTCTTCGAAGAGGTCATCCCGCAAAAAAATGTCTTCAACGGCTTCGAGGTCACGCACGACTTTGAAAAGATCGGCCGCCGCATCATGCGACTCAACGCTCGTCGCGTTAGCGGCTCCGAGGACATGCCCGAGCGAATTTTGGTGGGTATCGAAGACATCACCGAGCGCCGGCAGGAACGCGAGCGCCAACTCATCCAGGTGCAAAAGATGGAGGGCCTGGGAATGCTCGCCGGCGGCATTGCGCACGACTTCAATAACATCCTCGCCATTATCCTGGGCTACGCCGCTCGGCTGGAAGAAAGCAACGACCGTCCCGAACAGATGCCCGCTGCGATCAAAGTGATCCGCGGCGCGGTCGAACGCGGCGCCTCGCTCGTGCAGCAACTGCTCACCTCTGCGCACCAGGCCGAGGCGCAGTTCACGGCGCTCGATCTCAACGCACTCGTGCAGGAACTCGCCGGAATGCTCGGCGCGACTTTTCCCAAGACGATCAACTTCGTTCTCCATCTCCAGCCCGCCCTGCCCGTAGTCAGGGCGGATCGAAGCCAGATCCATCAGGTCCTTTTGAATCTTTGCGTCAATGCACGCGACGCCATGCCCAAGGGCGGCACGATCACACTCGAGACTGGGGTCAGAGACGGCGCGCAGCTGCGCGAATATTGCAGCGGCGTGGCCGCCGACTCCTACGTTTTCATCCGGGTGATCGATACCGGCACCGGGATCAGCCAAAAAGTGGAGCCGCACATTTTCGAGCCGTTCTATACGACGAAAGAGCGGGGCAAAGGCACTGGCCTTGGTCTCTCCGTCGTCTACGGAGTGCTGCGCAACCACCGCGGTTGCGTGCGGGTGGAGAGCAAGCGTGGCCGCGGGACGACCTTCAAGGTCTACCTGCCGCTCGTGCGGCCGCGCGAAGCGGCGCCGAGTTCCGGGGCAGAGATCCCATCTCTACCTAACGATGAGGCGCGCACCATCCTGCTCGTCGAGGATGAGGAAATGTTGCGTGCCCTCGGCGTCCTGACGCTGGAAGGCGATGGCTACCGCGTCTTGACGGCGACCGACGGCGTCGAAGCGGTCGAGATCTTCGAAGCGCATCGCGCCGAAATCGGACTGGTCGTCTGCGATCTCGGGCTGCCGCGGCTCAGCGGTAAGGAAGTGTTTTTGAGAATGAAAAAGAGCAAGCCGAATGTGCGCGCGATCGTCGCGAGCGGTTACCTGGAGCCGCCTTTACGTTCCGAACTGCTGCAGGCGGGGGCGCTCGATACAATCCAAAAGCCGTATGATTTCCGCGAGTTGCTCGAAAAGGTCCACTCGATCATTGGGCAACCTAAGGCAGCCGGCGCCAGTTGATGCGATGAAGCTGGCTTCATCAATTTCGCGCGCTGTTTGACCAGCGGCTTGCCCGGTCAAAAAAAGTCAGGCGACGACAACGGTCTTCGCGTTCATGAACTCGCGTATGCCTAACGAGCCTAACTCCCGGCCGTAACCCGACCGTTTGATCCCGCCGAAGGGAAGCCGTAGATCTGACGCCAGCATGGCATGGAGAAAAACCATGCCGGCTTCCAGCTCTTGCGCGGACAGCTCCTGTTCTGCGCGATCGCGGCGGCGGGCACGAATTCCACGCCGTCGCCGCTCCTGGCTAAGTGCCGCTCCGTGGTTATTGCACCGTCAGGGTGAGATCGTTCCCGTTGCCACCTTCGTAGCTCACCAGGTAAGTATTGGCGCCGACGGTCAACGTAGAGTTGTCGGCCAGATTGCTAAAGGTGCCGGCGATCGGGGTCGCGCCCGTGTCGCTGATCAGAGTGAAGACCGTCCCCGGCGTCAGAGCACTGTTGCCGAGATCGTCGATCACAATTCGCGCGCGCCTACTGATCGTAACCCCCGGTGCAACCACTTCGTCCGCCTTCGCAGTCGTACTAGTTAGATCGGCTTTGTATCTTGCGCGAGCGCCAAACGTGAGCGGACTCTGCAGCGTGATCGTGCCGACCTGCCCGAATGCAAGGCCGGCGCCTGGCGCCAAAGAGGCGTCCCCCGCCGTCCCGCCAACCGTGACCGCCCCGCTGATGTTACCGCTTCCGATGAGAGCGCCGCGGTTGACGTGAACCGGGCCGGCACCGGTAGCGGAGCCGGTCGTGTTCGAAATCCTAAGCGTCCCTTCGTTAATGGTGGTGCCACCGGTGTAGGTGTTAGCACCAGTGAGAGTCAGCTTTCCCGGGCCGCTCTTCACGAATGCGCCACCGGTCCCGCCGCTCGCGCCGCCGTCCTGAATCACGCCCGAGAAGACGGCAGCACCAATATTGCTGGCAATGCCAACCGTGAGACTGTTCGCCCCTAACAAAACAAGCCCACCCCCGCGGAGCGTGCCAATCGTCACGCCGGGAAGATGGTGGCCACTGATATCCAACTCGCCATTCGCCCCAGTGATATAAACTCGCGCCGCGTCGCCGAGGGAGTCATCCTTGAACAGGATGACGCCGCCCGCACCACCCGCCGTGCCGCCATTGGCGGTGAGACGGCTTTGCGCCGCGTTCGCGTTGTTCGCGAGTGAAAGCAGGCCACCCTTGGCGCCATTGGCGCCGCCGTTAATCGTAAAGCTGGCATGATCCAGGGTCGAGCTGGAGGAGAAAAACGCCTCACCGCCTAGACGATTGGTCGCCTCGCCACCCTGGAGCGTAAAGGTGCCGCTGGCGGCACTGGATTGGTCGTTAAAGTACAGGATTCCGTAGTAGCCGCTATTGCCTGGGGATCCGCCTCCCATGGTATACGCAGTCAAGTTTCCAGCGGTAGATGTCCCGTCGAAGTAGTATCTCGATTCACCCGACGCCCCGGTCGTGATGAAGCTTTGGGTGACCCCCGAATCGTTGGTGACCCCTACGCCTTCGAAAAACATCGAGGCTGAGTAGTTAGCGATGGTGAAAACATCGGCTCCGGGAACGAAGTGAATCCCGTTAACGGTGATCGAAACATCATTAAAGATATCGAAATCGACATAGGTTACGGAGCTGTTGGCAAAGGTGGCCGTATCATCGGGCCCGTTTGGGATCACTTGCGGCGTCCAGTCGGCAAGGGACCCCCACAAGTTTTCAGTCCCGTCGGACGACCAGGTAGCGCTACCATGTTGTGCGCGACCCGATTGGATGGTGAGAAGTAAGAACAGGGCCGGCAGAAGCGCCGCCATAAACGTCGGACGCCATGCACGTGGCAGAGCGCCCGGTCGAGCTGCAATCGATGTGATTTTCATTTTAGTTCCTATGTTTGTTAGGCGCGACTGCGCCCGATGGATACGTGCGAAATCGAAAAACGATCGCTAGAGCGCCGAGTGAAGTCCGATGGAACGTGTGCCGAAGATGGAAAAGAGCCTCGCAGACAGGTCCGAGTCCATTGATTGAGTCACGTAATTTATTCACGCTCCAATCTCTTCTCTCGGCTTCTCTTGCAGTGAGAAGGGACGAATCACGGGGCAAAGTGTGGTGATGCGGAATGAGCGCTGTCAATCACCAAATCGGCGAAAAGCTTGCTTCCCAACTCGGCGCCTGATCACTCTGTGGGAAGCGGCCCCGCCGTGGTTCATTTCCTAGGAGAGACATCGATACGCAGCAGAATTCACGCACTGGTCGTGTGCGATCTCGGACTGCCGCGGCTCAGCGGTAAGGAAGCGTTTCTGAGAATGAAAAAGAGCAAGCCGAATGTGCGCGCGATCGTCGCGAGCGGTTACCTGGAGCCGCCTTTACGTTCCGAACTGCTGCAGGCGGGGGCGCTCGATACAATCCAAAAGCCGTATGATTTCCGCGAGTTGCTCGAAAAGGTCCACTCGATCATTGGGCAACCTGAGGCAGCCGGCGCAAGTTGATGCGATGAAGCTGGCTTCATCAATTTCGCGCGCCGTTTGACCAGCGGCTTGCCCGGTAAAAAAAAGTCAGGCGACGACAACGGTCTTCGCGTTCATGAACTCGCGTATGCCTAACGAGCCTAACTCCCGGCCGTAACCCGACCGTTTGATCCCGCCGAACGGCAGCCGTGGATCCGAAGCCACCATGGCATTGAGGAAAACCATGCCCGCCTCCAGCTCGCTCGCGAAAAGCTCCTGCTCGCCGCGATCGTTTGTCCAGGCACTCGCCCCCAGACCGAACTCGCTCGCATTGGCCAGCTCGATCGCCGCGATCGCATCCGGCACGCGAAAAAAGAGCGCGACCGGTCCGAAAATTTCCTCGCGATAAGCCGGCGCCTCCTCCGGAATCTCGGCCAGAACGGTCGGCGGATAAAAGTTACCCGTTCCTTCCATCGGCTCTCCGCCGAGGAGCAACTTCGCGCCGGCCGCGATCGATTTCCTAACCTGCGCATCCACGCCGTCACGAATCGAAGGCGTCGCGAGCGGCCCGATGTCTGTCGTCTCCTCCAGCGGGTCGCCCACCTTCAGGGTCTTCAGCCGGGCGAGAAATTGCCTAACGAATTCATCGTAAAGCGGCTCGGCGATGAGAAAACGTTTCGCCGCGATGCACGATTGCCCGTTGTTCTGGATGCGCGCTTTCACCGCCGTCGTTAGGGCATTTTCCAGATCGGCGCTCGGCATCACGATAAAAGGATCGCTCCCGCCCAGCTCGAGCACGCACTTCTTGATTGCCCGCCCGGCGGTCGCTGCGACTTCGCTTCCCGCGGCGTCGCTCCCGGTCAAGGTCACGGCCTGGACGCGCCGATCCTGAATGATCGCCGCGACCTTTTCCGAGCCGATGAGAAGCGTTTGGAAAACTCCCGGAGCAGCACCCGCGCGCCGCCAGAGATCCTCGATCGCGAGTGCGCACTGCGGGACATTGGCGGCGTGTTTGAGGAGGCCGACGTTGCCCGCCAGGAGCGCCGGCGCGGCGAAACGAAAGACCTGCCAGAGCGGAAAATTCCACGGCATGATGGCGAGCACTACACCGAGCGGTTGCCAGCGCACAGAGCTGCGCGCGGCGGAGGTCTGGACCGTTTTTTCCTCGAGAAAACGCTCGCCATTTTCGGCATAAAAGCGGCAGCCGCCCGCGCATTTACGCACCTCGTCGCGGGCGGCGCCGATCGGTTTGCCCATCTCGAGGGTCATCGTTCGGGCGAGGGTGTCGACCTCTTGTTCGAGGAGATCGGCCGCGGCCGCTAAGATCGCCGCGCGCTCCGCAAACGAGTTGCGCCGAAGCGTTCGGAAAGCGCGCTCCGCCGCGGCCAGTTTCTGCTCGATCTCGGCTGCGCTCAGCTCAGTAAATTCCTGCAGCGTTTCCCCGGTCGTTGGATTGATGGAAGCAATCGCCATGACTCAGTGAACAACCGCTCGGGATGAGTGACAAGGCACGCTCTTCTCGCCCGCCTCAGTTCAGTTTTTCCAGGACCGCTTCGAGTTGCTCGAACCGATCAATCAACTGCGTTGCCCCGAGTTCATCGGCCGGTCGATCGCGAAAGCCGTAGGTCACTGCGATGCATGGAATTCCGACGGCGCGCGCCGTCTCGACATCGGTAATCGAATCACCGACCAACACCGCCCGGCCGCCGCCGGCCAAGCGGACAGCTTCCCGCAAAGGCGCCGCCTCGGGCTTGCGCACGGTCAGCGTGTCGCCGCCCACCACCGACGCGAAGCGTTCCGTCCAGCCAAACATCGCGAGCAACTTTCGCGAGAGCCCCTCGGGTTTGTTCGTGCAGACCGCGAGCTGCGCCCCGCGCCCGCGAAGCAGATCGAGCGCAACCTCCACGCCTTCGTAGGGCCGGCTACCATCCGCGATGTGCGCCTCGTAGTAATCGAGGAAAATCGGGAGCGCTTTCTCCAGCAGTTCCGGCATGACCGGACCGGTCGCGGCCAGCCCGCGCTCCACCAACTTTCGCGTTCCGTGCCCCACCATTTCGATCACCCTCGCCCCAGGGATCTGCTCCCGGCCGAGCCGCGCAAGCATGTGATTGAGCGCGGCGCTCAAATCGGGCGCGGTGTCAATCAACGTGCCGTCGAGATCGAAGACGACGACGGCAAAAGGAAAGCGGCCCATGATCTTCACGTCCCGCGCGAGCGAGACCCAAAGACCCGTTAGGCGGGCTTGCCGTCGATGCAAGAACGAATCATTTCCGCCAGGCTGTTCAGCCGATACGGCTTCTGCAGAAAGTTTGTGTCGGGATTCAGAAACGAGTTTTCTCCAAAAAGATCGCAGCTGTAGCCGCTGCTATATACGACTTTCAACGTGGGACGGTCGGCTTGCAGCTGCTGCGCAAGGGCTTGGCCGCTGACGCCGTGCGGCATCACGAGATCGGTCAAGAGGAGGTCGATGCGGGATTTTTCTTCTTCCCAAATGAGCAAAGCGGCCGGGCCGTTGCTCGCTTCCAGGACGTGGTAGCCATTGGTCTCGAGAAACATTCTTGCCATCTCGCGAATGGTCTCTTCATCTTCGACCAGGAGGATGGTTTCATTTCCATGCGCCGGTTTGGCAACGTCCAAGGCGGGCGTGGGCGCGGCATGCTTCACATCGGAGTGGGGCAGATAAACTTCAAAGGTGGTACCTTCGCCGATCTTGCTCCGCACCTTTACCCAGCCTTTGTGCTGTTTGACGATGCCGTAGACGGTGGCCAGGCCGAGGCCGGTGCCTTTGCCGATTTCTTTCGTCGTAAAAAAGGGCTCAAAAATCTTGCTGAGATGATCCGGGGCGATGCCGGAGCCCTGGTCGCAGACGCTGAGGCAAACAAAGCGCCCAGGACTGACGTCGGGCTCGAGCTCCAGCTCTTCCGCGTGCACCATGCGCACCGCAGTGGAGATGGCCAGCTCGCCGCCCTTGGGCATCGCGTCGCGGGCGTTGACGGCAAGGTTGAGAAGAATCTGTTCGATCATTCCGCGGTCCGCCCGGACAAAGGGCGCCGGTTGCCTGAATTCGACTCGCAATTGGAGTTCCTCGCCGAGGATTCGACCGAGCATGTTGCTCATCTGCGCGACGGTTTCGTTGAGATCGATATCGGCCGCGATCATCGGATGCTGGCGGCTGAAGGTGAGCAGTTGTTTGGTCAGATTGGTCGCGCGGACGGCGGCCGAGGAAATCTCGCGGACCGGTTCCACCAATTGGGGCGGAAGACCGATGAAATCTCGCAGCCGGTCGGCATGACCGTGAATGACCGTGAGCAGATTATTGAAATCGTGCGCGATCCCGCCGGCCAGTTGCCCGACCGAATTCATTTTCTCCGATTGCATCAGTTGCGCTTCCAGCCGGAGCCGCGAGGTCACGTCCCGCCAGCTCAGCGCGATGCCGTCGGGAGTTTTGGCCGCGCGGAAATCGTAGGTTGGCGTCCTGATCTCGTTCGCCAGTTCGTGACAAAGTAAAACACACTCCGGGATCAAAGGGTCTCCGCCGGCCTCGACCCGCACGAGTTCCTCGAACAATCCTCGCTCCCGGCAATCGGGGAACAAATCGCTCAGCGTTGCCGGTACGGGCGGCGCGTTTGGCTCGGGCCGCAGTGCCAGGCCCGAAGCGTTGATGTAATCGATCGTGAATCCGGAAATCGCCCCATCGGCCGAGCGGGTGGGAGTCAGCAGGGCAAAGCCATCAAGCAACGATTCAATCGAGGCGTGGAAACGTTCCTCGCTCCGGCGCGCGGCTTCCTTGGCCTGGCGCCGTTCGATCGCATCGCGAATGGCGCGGACCAGGCCATTTTCCCAAAAATGCCCCTTCACGAAATAATCCTGTGCGCCTTCATGCATCGCACGGATGCCCATACGCTCATCGCTCAAGCCGGTCATGACGATGACGGGAACCCCGTTGGCAACGGATTGGAGGGTGAGCAACGTGTCCAGCCCGGAGCTATCCGGGAGGCCAAGGTCACTCAGGATGACATCGAACTCACCGGCCGCGAGGACCGCCATCGCTTCCCGCACGCGCCCGACAGAAGTGACCTCGAAGCGCACACTCTTAACTTCAGCGAGAGCGCTCTCGAGCACGAGCAGATCGCTCCGGCTATCCTCCACCACGAGCACGCGGACGAGTGGTGTCTCGCTCGCGTCGAGGCATTCTTCGGCGGGAGAGTGTTCCTGGGAAATTGACTCGGGGCGCCGCACTGCTTCCCGGCCGGCCTGCAACATTTCCCGATCGGAATCCTTAGGCGGATCATGCGCCAGCCCATTATCGAGGCGCGAAAAAACGTTAAATGGCGGGAGATGGTGGACCATAAAAGAATCGTGGAGCTTGAAATGGTCCACTTCGAAATAAATAGACGAGAAAAGGCCAAAAATTTCGATTCACAACGCCATCGCCTTTTCTCGTTAGTCCCGGGCAAAGAGGCCTCGACCTCTCCCGAGAAAGGCGTTGTGCGGGAATAATTTGTGCTCTTCGTGGGTTCGCGGCCGACTGAGACTCGCTCCCGATCGCCTTCTGTATGCAAGCGCTTATTCAGAGAGGGGACTCGCTCCAACGACCGTTTGAAATTCTTCTCGTGGAAGACAGCCCGACCGATGTTCTGCTTGCGACCGAGGCCCTGAATAGCGCCACCACCAGGAATCGGCTTCATGTCGTTTCGGACGGCGTCGCCGCTTCCGCTTTCCTCCATCGGCTCGCCCCTTACACCACGGCTCCGCGACCCGACCTCATTCTGCTCGACCTGAATCTTCCGAAAAAGGACGGCCGCGAAGTCCTCGCCGACATCAAAGCGGATCCCGCGCTCCTGGAAATCCCGGTGGTCGTTCTCACGACCTCGCGAGCGGAAGAGGATATTCGAACGTCATACTCCCATCACGCGAACTGTTACATCACGAAGCCGGTTGAGTTCGATCGTTTTAACCGCCTCATGCACGAGGTCGTTTCCTTTTGGTTCGGGGTCGTGGCTTTGCCGCCTGCACCCAAATCTTGCCCACCAGTAGTCGCTTGATTTTGTAAGAATGTCTTCCGTTGCTGCAAAAAAGAATAACGCAGGCTGGGGGCTGGCCTGCTTCCTCTGCATCCTCCTGGCGATCTGCCTCTGGCAACTCCGCAGTGAAGCGGTGGTCCCGGCTGAAGGCCTTCGATTTGTCGCCCAACTGCTGAGGGTGGCCGGTTCGATCATCGTCGCCCTGATGATCGGCGCCCTCGGCATGGTACGGCGGGCAGGCATGGAACAACGGAAACTCGAAGCGATGCTGGGAGAGCAGACGGCGGAGTTGCGTGCGCAGACTACGACGGCCACGGCGCTCGCGCGCGACGCGGAAGCGGCGCGCGTGGAGGCGCAGAAGTTCAATGATTTTCTGGAGCGAGGACGCGCCGAGGAGCGCCTCTCCGATCGCCGGCTTTCCAAAACAGCCTTGCGCAAGGAAGTGGTCAAGCGGGAGGCAGCAGCCATTTCCCTGCTCGAGAGCCAGAGCGAGCTGGTCCTGGCGCGGGACGAGATTGAGCGCGCCCTAGCCGAGCACGCCGAGGAGCTGGAACGGAGCAATCACGAGCTGGAACAATTCGCTTACGTCGCCTCGCACGACTTGCAGGAACCGCTGCGCGCCATCTCCGGTTGTGTCGAGATTCTCGAGTTGCGCTACGCGCCCCAACTCGACGCGCGGGCCCACGAGCTGATCGCCCACGCCGTCGCGGGCGTCGGGCGCATGCACGAGCTCATCGAAGATCTTCTCGATTACTCCCGCGTGCGCCTCGGCGGCGCCTTTGAACCTGTCTCTGCCGAGACGGCGCTGGGCGCCGCGCTCAGTCAGCTCGAATCCGCGGTCGAGAAAACCGGCGCCGTCGTCGAGCATGGCGAACTGCCGACGGTTCAGGCCGATCCCACCCAGCTCGTGCAATTGCTGCAAAACCTGATCGGCAACGCCCTCAAATACCGGGGCACGACTGCACCCCGGATCAAAGTCTCCGCCCTGCGCGCGAAGCTGATGTGGGTCTTCGCAGTGAGCGATAACGGCATCGGTATCGAACCCCAATATTTTGAACGCATCTTTTCCATCTTTCAACGACTGCACACGCGGGAAGAATATCCCGGCACCGGCATTGGGCTGGCCATCTGCCGGCGCATCGTAGAGCAGGCTGGCGGATCGATCTGGATTAACTCAGAGCTGGGGAAGGGCTCGACCTTTTACTTCAGCCTGCCGGCAATCGGTTAGATGGACTCGCGCCATCCGGACCACCTCGTGAGCGGTCTGCGCTAGTTAGAGAGGCATGTGTCGAACGCCCAATTCCGGCATCGCCTCCCGGGGGAGATCGATCGTGAAGACACACCCCGAGGGAGGATTATCACGGACACTAAGTATTCCTCCATTCGCCTCTACGCTTCGTCGCGCGATGGAAAGGCCGAGACCGAGCCCACTCCTTTCCTCGCTGCACTGCGTGAAGGAGAGGAAAAGCGCCGCCGCGTCGCCCGGCGGCAGCCCGCCACAATGGTCTTCCACCTCGATCAGGATCCGATCGGCCAAGGCGTAGGCACTTAAGGCCACCTCGGTGCGTGGCCGCGTGAACTTGAAGGCGTTTTGCAGCAAATTTCCCACGGCCGAAAAGAGGAGGTCGCGGTCCGCATCCAGGGCCAGGCGCGGATCCACCGGACCCACGACAAATTCGCATTCCTCGCCCCGCGCCTCGAGGGTTGCCGAGAGTTTCACTTCCCTGACGAAATGAGCTAACGAAAAAAGTCGCCGCTGCACCGGCATTCCCGCCGACATCCGCACTTCTGTGAGCGAGCGATCAATCAGATTACGCAGCCCCACCAGGCTGGCATCCAGAACGGCTCCGGTCGCGCCAGCCATTCCCACCTGGCCAGCCTTGAGTGCCGTCACCGCGTGGGTGGCGGTGCTCAGGAGGTTGCGCAGTTCGTGTGCGAAAGATCCCAACCGCTCGTTCAAGGCGCTGGAGTGCTTGCCAGCTTCCAGGAGGTCGTGCTGATAGGAAAATTCCGTCACCGCATCAGCAATGCCGTTATCCAGGCAACGATTCAGAGTCCGAAACTCATCGATCTCGATCGGCTCGTTCTGTTCGAAAGCCAGATCGGTGATCGCCTCGATAAGATCGCCATATACATGGACCACCTGATCCACCGTGAACCCGCGGAGCAATAATTCCCGCCCATGTTGGCCTGCGGCTTCCCCAATCTCCGAGCTCGGCGGCTTCTCGCCACCCGATGGACCAGAAACCCGGCGGCTTTTCATGGGCTCGTCGGTTTGCTCCAAACGCAGCGTCTTAATCAGCTGGGTCAGAAAAAGCGGCGCGCCATGCGTTATTTCATCCTCGGTCGCTTTGGGACCCCGGCGCAGAGCAGCTTTGGCTTGGCACCGAGCGATCAGCTCGTGCCGGTTCCTGGAGAGGAACTCATGGATCACAGCATCACCTCATTAGCACGATTCCGAACGCCCGCCAGTCGCATTCGCCAAATTCTCAACAGGATCGCGGCAGAACGCTCTACTGAAGTGCGTTCAGTTTGTAACTATGCGCGGTCGAACACTCCTGGGCGGCAAGAGAGTCATCCGCGGATCGGGCCAAGCCGGCAAGCGTTCGCAAAGTCTGACTAACGATCGCACGAAACGATCAGCTGGAAATTATCGCGACCAACCGCACGAATTTGCCGTATTCTCCCGCATCATGCCCGCCGAGGCCGCAGAAGAGATCAAAGAAGGATCGAATGTCCGCTGAAGGCCAATTGCCGCTCGAGATCGGCCACGTGCTTTTCATCGACATCGTCGGCTACTCTCGCTTGCTCATTAACGAACAAAGCGAAGTCCTGCATGAGTTGAACGACGTGGTGCGCACAACCGAGCGGGTGCGCGCGGCGAGCGCCGCTGGCAAACTCATCCGCTTGCCCGCGGGCGACGGCATGGCGCTGGTGTTTCGAGAAAATCCGGAGGGACCGGCGGAATGCGCCCTGCAAATCGCGCAGGCGCTCAAGAATCATCCCGCCGTGCAGGTGCGGATGGGAATCCATAGCGGACCTGTGAATGAAATCGTGGACGTAAACGAGCGCTCCAATATCGCCGGGGCCGGCATCAACATCGCGCAGCGGGTGATGGATTGCGGCGATGCAGGTCACATCCTCTTGTCGCGGCGGGTGGCCGACGATCTTGCGCAATACCGCCATTGGCAGGCGCTCTTGCACGATCTCGGGTCGTGCGAAGTAAAACACGGCCAAAAAATCGAGGTCTTTAACCTCTACACTGAGACCGCGGGAAACCCGGCGGTCCCGGACAAGTTTGCCCAAAAGGAAACGTCGGCGGGCGCGACGCGGGCCGGGCGCCAGCGCCATGTCGGCCTCCTCGCCCTTGCCGGCGGTGTCCTCCTCGCTTTCCTGATCGGGTGGTTTGCCTGGTCCCACCCTTCCTCGCAACCGCAGGCGCCCGCCGCGACGGCGTCCTCTTCACCTAACGAAAAAAGGATTGCAGTGCTTCCGTTCAAGCCACTGGTGCCGGCCAGTGGTGATGAAGTGCTGGAACTTGGCATGGCCGATTCCCTCATCACCAAACTGAGTAACAGTCGGGAATTAATCATCTCCTCCCTGCCTTCGGTAAGAAAGTACGGCGGCCTCGAGCAGGACCCGGTCGCCGCGGGGCGCGCCCTCCAGGTCGATTCCGTCCTCGAAGGCAATCTGCAAAAGGTCGGCGATCACATCCGGGTCAATGCGCGTCTCATCCGGGTGCAGGACGGAGCCTCGCTCTGGGCCGGGACCTTTGATGAGAAATTCACCGATGTCTTCGCGGTCCAGGACGCCATCTCGCAAAAGGTCGCCGAAGCTCTTGCCCTCCGCCTAAGTGGCGACGAAAAACGCCAGCTCACAAAACGCTCGACCGATAACCTGGAAGCTTATCAGCTCTATCTCACCGGACGTTATCACTGGAACCTGCTCACCCCGGTCGAGATCACCAAAAGTATCGGCTATTTCGAAAAGGCGATCGCGCTCGACCCTACTTATGCCCTGGCTTACTTCGGGCTGGCCGATGCCTACCGCGCCCTATCCATTAATGGCGATAGCCGGCCTAACGACGTCCAGCCGAAGGCCAAAGCCGCCGCGCGAAAAGCGATCGCGCTCGACCCAAGCCTGGCCGAGCCCCATGTCACTCTCGCCTTTATCCACATCTGGTTCGATTGGGACTGGGCCGGTGCCGAAGCGGAAGCAAAACGCGCGATCGAACTCAATCCCAATCTCGCCTTTTCCCATGCCGTCTACTCCCAGCTCTTCACCGCGCTCGGCCGGCATCCTGAAGCGGTGAGCGAAGCGATTCGGGCGCGCCAGCTCGATCCGGTCTCGCCCATTATCAACACCCTCGAAGGCCTTTCCTATTACTATGCCGGCCGGTTCGACGAAGCGGTCCCGAGCCTCGACAAAGCGCTCGAACTAAACCCGCATCTTTGGATTGCGCATCTCTTTCGCGGCAAAGTCGCGCTCGAGAAAAATAACTACCCGGAGGCAGTCGCCGAGTTCACGCAGGCGCGGCAGTTTTCCGGCAACGCATCCGAGCCGATCTCGATGCTCGCCTATACCGCGACGCGCGCGGGCGACACCGCGCGAGCCCGCGCCATCCTCGAGGAATTGCTCACCAGCTCGCGCCAGCACTACATCTCGCCTTTCAACGTGGCGGTGGTCTACCTCGCTCTCGGCCAACGCGACGATTGCTTCGCCTGGCTGGAGAAAGCCTACCAGGATCACGACGTGCGCATGAGTTTCCTGCGAGTCGATCCGAAGTGGAACGCGCTCCGCTCCGACCCACGCTTCGCCTCCATCCTCAAACGCATCGGCCTGCAGTAGCTCCGTCCGGACGACCGAAGTAGCTCGGAACCGAGCATTCCGCCCGTGCAATTTCGGGCAACGGGTTCAAAATGCTCGCGGGATGGCGATACCCCCACATAACTTCTTCGAAGAGCTGAAACGCCGGAACGTTTACCGGGCCGCCATCGGTTATGCCGTCTTCGCCTGGCTCCTCGTCCAGGTCGCGACTCAGGTTTTTCCTTTTTTCGAAATCCCGAATTGGGTCGTTAGGCTGGTCGTCCTCCTGCTCATTATCGGTTTTCCCATCACCCTCGTTTTTTCGTGGGCCTTCGAGCTGACTCCGGAGGGCCTCAAGCGCGAGGAAGATGTCGATCGCAGCCAGGCAGTGAATCGCAAGATGGGACGCAAGGTCACGGTGTTGATCGTGGCCCTCGCGACCGTCGCGGCCGGGCTGATGGTCTATCGCGGGGTGCGTTCGCAGCAAAACAGCACAGCCGGGGAGAAATCCGACGGGGCCGAGACGATCGAGAGCAAGTCAATCGCCGTCCTTCCTTTTGAGAATCTCAGCGCAGAAAAAGCGAATGCCTACTTTGCCGAAGGCATCCAGGACGAAATCCTAACTCGCTTATCCAAGGTCGCGGACTTGAAGGTGATCGCGCACACTTCCACCCAGCATTACGAGAGTGTCCCGGGCAACCTGCCGGAGATCGCGCGGCAACTGGGCGTAGCCCACATCCTGGAAGGAAGTGTGCGAAAGGTGGGCGACCAGGTGCGGGTGAACGTGGAGTTGATCCGGGCGGCAGATGACTCCCATCTTTGGGCCGAGACTTACGACCGCAAATTCGTCGATATCTTTTCGGTCGAAACTGAGGTGGCCAAGGCCATCGCGGACAAGTTGCGCGCGCACCTGACCGGCCGGGAAGCGGAAGTGGTATCGGCCAGGCCGACTGATAACCCGGATGCCTACGACGCTTACCTGCGAGGGCTGGCTTATACCTTGAAGACCCAGAACACGCCCGCTAACTACCTGGGCGCGCAGAAATATTTCCGGGAAGCGGTCAGGCTAGACCCGGAGTTTGCGCTCGCCTGGGCGTTACTCTCCTATGTTGATGCGCGCGGTTATCATACGGTCAACCTGCAACCGACGGTCACCCTGCGGGAAGAAGCGAAAGAGGCGGCTGAAACCGCGCTCGCTCTTCAACCCACCCTGGGCGAGGGCTGGATCGCGCGAGGTTACTATCATTACGGGTGCCTGAGCGACTTCGAGACAGCGGTGCATTGCTACGAAAAAGCCCGTGAGTATCTCCCTAACAGCAGTCGCATTCCTGAGTCACTCGCCTTTGTCGCACGGGATCAGGGAAGATGGGATGACTGTGAGTCTTACTTCAACGCTGCCAAACGGCTTGATCCGCGCAATGTCAGTCTGCTCACTCGCCATGGTCAATTCTACATCACGCTGCGACGTTTTCCGGAAGCGCGGCAAACCTTCGACCGGATTCTGGCGATCGCCCCGGGCGACATCGATGCTTTGATCGAGAAAACGGCAATCGCCCAGGCCGAGGGTGATCTGCCGCGCGCCGCCGGGCTCATCGCCACGTTGCGTCCGTCGAGGGGCGATCCGACCGCTTGGGAAACCATCGCCTACCAGGCCATCCTGGAACGCCAGCCGGCCCAAATCATTCCGCAACTCGAAGACCTGCTGGCGAGTCCCGATCCGGCTTTGGGTTATCTCAATGGCGAACTCCGCTTTTGGTTAGGCTGGGCGCAGGAAGTTGCAGGCGACCAGGCCGCCGCCCGACAAACCTGGGAGAAAGCGCGCCTTGAGTTGGAGGCCTTCCTCAAAGAACAGCCGCAAAATGCTTCCCTGCTCGATGATCTCGCCCTCATCACGATGGGTCTTGGCGACAAAGCGGCTGCTTTCTCTCTGGTCGAGCGCGCCATGGCGGTGCGGCCGTTGGCGAAAGACGAAGCGAACGGTTTGCAAGCCGTCGAAACCCTGGCCCGAATCGCGACCCGCCTCGGCGAACCCGACCGCGCCCTCGCTGCCTTGGAGAAAATATTGTCCCGGCCGGGCAATGGCGCGCTCGCCACGGGCATGCCACTCACTCCAGCACTCCTCCGACTCGATCCGATGTTCGATCCACTGCGGAGCAATCCGCGCTTTCAAAAACTCTGCGAAGAGTAGTTGGCACTGATGGAGCACGGATTTTCACGGAGAGGCGCAGATCAGGTTTTCCAACAATCCGTGCTTCAACCGTGTCCGTCTGTGGCAGAGGTATCCTCTAAGTCAGTTGGTCGGAAAAGCTGGGGCAACGGCTAGTTTTCTGCCAAGCTAGAAGACGGTGGATGACAAGAGAAATTTCTTCTCCGAGCTGAAGCGACGCAACGTTTACAAGGTTGCGGTAGCTTATGCCGTAGTCAGCTGGCTCCTGGTCCAGGTCGCGACCCAGGTTTTTCCCTTCTTCGAAATTCCGAACTGGGCGGTGCGCGTGGTTGTCGTGCTCTCGGTCCTCGGCTTCCCGGTCGCGCTGATTCTTTCCTGGGCTTTTGAAATCACGCCGGAAGGAATCAAGCCCGAAGGAGAGGTCGATCGCAGAATCACTCGCAAGACCGGGCGTAAACTCACCGCTGTGATTGTCATCGTCGCGGCACTGGCGGCCGGAGTGACGGTCTTTCGATTCTTACATTCGCAACAAGGCATCGAAGCCGCGAAACAAGCGCCTCTCACAGTTGCCGCCGAAAGTAAATCGATCGCCGTCCTCCCCTTTGAAAACCGAAGCGAAAACAAAGCGAACGCTTACTTTGCCGAAGGCATCCAGGCCGAAATTCTGACCCGCTTATCCAAGATCGCCGATCTGAAGGTGATCTCGCGCACCTCCACCCTGCATTACAAGAGCGCCCCTGAAAATCTGCGCGAGATCGGCCAGCAGCTCGGGGTGGCTCATCTCCTGGAAGGCAGCGTGCAACGCGCGGCCAATCGCGTGCGGGTGCATGCGCAACTGATCGACGCGCTGACCGAAGCGCAACTGTGGGCGCAGACTTATGATCGCGATCTGGCCGATGTCTTCGCCATCCAAAGCGAGATCGCCAAAGCCATTGCCGAGCAGTTGCAGGCCAAGCTCTCGCCTAACGAGAAAAAAGCCATCGCGCGGCCGCCCACGACCGATCTGGCGGCTTTCGACCTTTACAGCCAGGCGAAGTCACTCCTCCTCGAGGCAGAGTTCAGCGTGACCAACGAGCCAGACATTCGGAAGGCCATTGAACTTCTGGATGAAGCGGTCAAGCGCGATCCGTCATTTTTCGACGCTTACTGCCAGCTCGCCTATGCGCACGAATACCTTTATGGACTAACGGGGTCTGATCACACTCCCGCCCGGCTGGCGCTGGCTGAAGCCGCGGTGCAAGCCGCGACCCGGCTGCGACCGGATGCTGCCGAAACGCATTTGGCGCGCGCGGAATATCTCTACTACGGGCTGCGCGACTATGCCGGTGCCCTGGCCGAATTAGAGATCGCGCGGCGGGCGTTACCCAATGATCCGCGTCTCTTCGAACTGACCGGCTACATTCTGCGGCGGCGCGGCCAGCAGGAGGAAGGTCTGCAGAACCTGCAGCGCGCGGCGGAGCTGGATCCGCGCAACTTTATTACTCTGCAACAGATCGCGCTCAGTTACCAATTCCTCGGGCGCTATGCCGACTCCATCGCGGCGCTGGATCGTGCGTTGGCAATCGTGCCCGAGAGCGTCGAAACGCAGGACGTTCGCGGACTATTTTATCTCTTATGGAAAGCGGACACCCGAACGCCGCGCCAGACGATTGATGCCATCCTCGCGCAAAGGCCGGGCGCCATCGCCATCGCCGCGGATACCTGGTTCCTTTGCGCTCTGGCCGACCGCGATCCGGCTGCGGCCGAACGAGCACTCATCGCGGTGGGCGACAATCCATGCTGGTCCGAAGGAGTGATTACTCTGAGCCGCAGCTTTGGTGAAGGGCTGCTGGCGCGCATGGTTAAAGACGAGGCACGGGCGCGCACTGCCTTTGCAGCGGCTCGCGCCCAGCAGGAAAAGGTCATCCAGGCGCAGCCAGACTACGGTCCGGCGCTCTGCGTCCTCGGGCTGATCGACGCTGCTCTTGGGAAGAAAGACCTGGCCTTGAACGAAGGCCGTCGAGCGATCGCACTCACGCCACTGGAAAAAGATGTCGTCAACGGTAGTTACGTCCTTCAGTATTTCGCCATCACAGCAGCGTGGGCGGCCGACAAGGAGTTTGCCTTGCAGCAACTGGAAGCTGGGCTTCGTGCTCCCGCCGCCTCGCAGATGCTGAGCTACGGCGCCTTAAAGCTGCTCCCCTTCTGGGACCCGCTCCGCGGCGATCCGCGCTTCGAGCAAATCGTAGAGTCGCTAGCGCCGAAAGGGAATGCCGCGAGTTCGAAGAAGTGAACTTCAAAAAGTTTCTTCGCCGAACTCCAGCGCCGGAACGTTTACAAAGTCGCCGTCGCCTACGCCTTTGTCGCCTGGCTGCTTATTCAAGTCGCGACTCAGGTCTTTCGTCGGAAGTGTCGGCGGCGTCCTCGCCGCCTTTGGGAAGGCCCAGCAAACGGGGCGCGGAAAAAAAGACACGCGGCGGGGCGCCGCGGACACTTCCGCCGACGGCAGCGTCGCCGCTACGCACCCCCCGGGGCTACAACAAACGCCTCTGCGTCGAGGTGGATTTCAGTTGATGCTGCGGGCTACTTCTTGTCGTAAACGGCCTTGGCTTTGAACTTCTTTCCGTTCTCGTCGGTCCCGTTAATCGTGACCGTGCGCGACTTGCCGTCCGCCGCGACCTTGATCGTGCCCTTCCAGACGATTTTCCCGTTCTTCATCGTGGTAATATCGTTGGTACGATCGTCGACCACTTTGTAGGCGGCGGAGTCCCAGGACATATTTCCCTTCGAGGGGTAGGCTTTCCCATCCCATTTGCCGATCCAAACACCGTGGGTCGGTTTCCCATCCTTGTCCACGCCATCCACGGTCACCTTAATTTCCTCTTTCTCCTCGGTGTAAGTGACCGTGGTGTTCTTGCCCATCCCCGGATGGAGTTTCGACTTTGCTTCATTGAGCTTCCACGTTCCCATCTGCGGGCTGGCCAAACAGGCTGCGGCAGCCACAAACGACAGGGCCAGGGCGACTACTGCAATTCGAGTTTTTATCATCCGGCGATTCCGGCAGAAGAGTTCCCAGGCGTCAATATCGAATTGGCTCAAGGATTCGGTCGACAGCTTCGAGTAAAGGGCCGCTCTTCTCCGAGCGCACGCCGTGGATTACAAAAACTTTTTTGCCGAACTCAAACGGCGTCGCGTTTACAACGTCGCCGTCGCTTACGTCGTCGTCGCCTGGTTGCTCATCCAGGTCGCGACCCAGGTTTTCCCCTTTTTCAATATTCCTGATTGGTTCGTTAGGCTGGTGGTGCTTCTGACGATCGTCGGGTTTCCGATCGCGCTGGCTTTCACCTGGGCCTTCGAGTTGACGCCCGAAGGAATCAAACGCGAAGAAAATGTCGATCGCCGCCATTCGATCGCGCGCCGGACCGGCCGCAAGCTTACCGCTCTCGTCGTCGTCCTCGCGGGCGCGGCCGTCGCGATGATGCTCTTTCGCCTCGTCCGAACCGAGCAAGAGAGCGACGGGAAACAAACCACCCGCGCCGCGACCGAGGCCAAATCGCTCGCCGTCCTCCCGTTCGAAAATCTGAGCGACGACAAGGAGAATGGTTATTTCGTCAGTGGCATGCGCGATGAAATCCTGACCAGCCTCGCGCAGTTGCGCGAATTGAATATCCGCTCTCGCACCTCAACCCAGAATCTCGAAAGCCATCCCGCGGACCTGACCGCAATCAGCCGCGACCTGAACGTCGCTGCAGTCCTTGAAGGAAGCGTGCAGAAATCGGGGGACGACGTTCTGATTAATGTGCAGTTGATCGACACGCGGACGCGCCACCAGATGTGGGCGCAGAGTTATCGGCGCAGCATCCAGGATGTCTTCGGCGTGCAGGGCGAAGTGGCGCAAAAGGTGGCCGACGCCTTAAAGATAAAACTCGGGCCAGCCCAGGCAAAGCGGCTGCGCGTCCCGCCTACGATCAACGCGCGCGCGCACGACCTCTACCTTCGTGCGCACGCTCTGGGAGCGCATGCCGACGAGAAGAGTCTCGAGGGCAAGATCGCGTTATTGCAGGAAGCCGTGGCCGAGGATCCGCATTATGCGATCGCCTGGGGCGACCTGGCCGGCGCTTATCTCACGATCGCCGATGCCTATCGGGCGCCGCTCGAAGTTCTCGGTCCGATGCGGCACGCCGCGCGCATGTCGGTGAAAAACGATGACGGCGCGGGAGTCGGCCACGTCTGGCTGGGCGCCGTCTCCATGCTCTACGATCGCAATTTTCCGCTGGCGAAAAGCGAGCTGGAACGCGCCGTCGCGCTCGATCCGAATTCCTCCGACGCGCACCGCTGGCTCGGTTGGTATCGCGCCCGGGTGGAACGCGACTTCGACGCCGGCCGCGCCGAGTTGCAACGCGCTCGCGCCCTCGACCCTTCCTACACCTGGCCGATCATGTTTGAGTGTTTCATCGCGATAGCGCGCGGCCAAAACGAGACGGCTTTGCAGCTCGCCGAGCAGGTCATGGAAATCGATCCGCACTTTTTCTATGATGTCGATCCGATCGCCAGCGTCTATGCCGCGGAGGAGCGCTGGCCGGAGGCGGCGCAACGTTATGAGTCGCTCCCGGCCGGGACGATGACGCGGCCAAATTTCCAGCTCGCGATCTGTTATGCGCACATGGGTCAGACCGAGCGCGCGCGGCAAATCCTCGCCGATCTCGAAGCACTTTCCCGACGCCATTACATCGACCAAACTCATCTCGCCGCGATTCATGCCGCGCTCGGGGAGAAGGACAAGGCCTTCGCCGCGCTCGATCAGGCCTGTGCCGATCGCTCTGCGCGGGTGAGCACGCCGCGCTTCTATACCTGGCTCGCCCCGCTCTTCGACGATCCGCGCTTCGCCGCCCTGGAAGATAAAGTCCGGCACTCACCGCTGTCGGCATCGCTCGAGACGACGCCGTAAAGCTCGGCGATTTCGCCTGCTTTCTTGCTGTCGCTCCCTTTGTTGTTCCGGCTCCTCGAGATCCGCGCAATCGCGCCTGCCATCTCTCGTCGAGAAGCTTCTCGCGAGAGAAAATACTGTTTACGAGTCGCCGAAAGAACTGCCATCGTGGAGGCGCAGCAGACCGGGGCCACGGATGAAAGCTTTCTTCGCCGAACTGAAACGGCGCAATGTCATTCGGATGGCTGGACTCTATCTTGTCGGGGCATGGCTATTGCTCCAGGTCGCCAGCACCATGCTCCCGGCCTTTGACCTGCCGGCGTCGCGCAAAGTTTGAGAGAATAATGGCCTCTGAATCTGAGAACAATCTCCGGCTCGAGATCGGGCACATCTTGTTCATCGACCTGGTCGGCTACTCGAAGCTCTTGATCGAAGAGCAGAAGGATCGACTGCACCGGCTGACCGAGATTGTGCTCGCGACTTCGCAGGTGGCTAAGTCGACGAACGAGCAACTCGTTAGGCTGCCGACCGGCGATGGCATGGCGCTCGTCTTTCGCAATAGCTCGGAGGAACCGGCGCGGTGCGCAGTCGAGATTGCGCAGGCGCTCAAGCCGCATCCGGAATTCCCGTTCCGGATGGGAATTCACAGCGGCCCGGTGAGCGAAGTGACCGATGTGAGCGGGCGGCCTAACATTGCCGGGGCCGGAATTAACATGGCGCAGCGAGTCATGGATTGCGGCGACGCCGGGCACATTCTGCTCTCAAGGCATGTGGCGGAAGACCTGGAGCAGTACGGGCATTGGAAACCGCAGCTGCACGACTTGGGCGAATGTGAAGTGAAGCACGGCGTGCGTCTGGGCGTGGTCAATCTTCACCGGAATGACGTCGGTAATCCGCATCTGCCAAAAAAGTTCCAGGCGCTCCAGAGGCGACGGGCGCAAAGGCGCTGGACCCGGATCGGCGCGGCTCTCCTATTTCTAGGAGCGATTCTTGCCGCCTTCCTGATCATCTTGCGAAAACCCATGCGAGCGACCTCCCTTGCGCTGGAGAAAAGCATCGCCGTCTTGCCCTTTGACAATCTGAGCCGCGATCCCGACAACGCTTACTTCGCCGACGGCATCCAGGACGAGATTCTGACGCGCTTATCCAAGATCGCCGATCTAAAGGTGATCTCGCGCACCTCGACTCAGTATTACAAAAGCGCGCCGCCAAACCTGCCTGAGATCGCCCGCCAACTTGGCGTCGCCAACATCCTGGAAGGAAGCGTGCAGAAGAGCGGAGAGGCCGTGCGCGTGAACGTGCAGCTGATCCAAGCTGCCAATGATTCCCATCTTTGGGCCGATACCTTCGACCGCAAACTGACCGATATCTTTTCGGTCGAGAGCGAAGTGGCCAACGCCATCGCCGATCAATTGCGAGCGAAACTGACCGGTCAGGAGGCACAAGTCATCGCCGCCAAACCGACGAACAATCCTGAAGCCTACGATGCCTATTTACGGGGCCGTGCTTTTGCCGCCGGCCCGTTCTTCGATAAGGCCGCCGTAGATGGTGCGGTCAAATCCTATCAAGAAGCAGTGAAATTGGATCCCGGCTTTGCCCTGGCGTGGGCACGTCTCTCCTGTGTAGAGAGTCGCAGTTACTGGGCAGGGCTCAATCCCAGCGCTGCGCGGCTGGCCGCAGCGAAGGATTCCGCCGATCGGGCGCGCGCTCTTGCCCCGGACCTGGCGGAAACCCACCTGGCTCTTGGTTATTACAACTACTACGGGCTGCGCGATTACGCCGGCGCGCTGGTTGAATTCCAGTTAGCTGCAAAAGGTCTTCCGAATAATGCTGATATCCTCCTCGCGATCGGCTTGATCGAGCGACGACTGGCGCATTGGGAGGAGGCGATTGCCGCTCTGCGCCGCGCCATTGAGCTCGATCCTCGCGCCGTCACTGCTTATCAGTTGCTCGCCACCACCTATCGGTCCCTGCGCCGTTTTCCCGAAGCTCTAGCCGCGGTTGAGCCCATCCTTGCCTGGGAGCCGTCGAACTCACTCGCTCTCTCTGCGAAATTGGAAGTCTTCTGGGCAACCGGGGATCTCCATGCGGCGCAGCGGCTGATCGCGAATGCCGCCGTCGAACCCCAAATGCATGCCGTACAGGCTTTGATCGAGCGGCGTTACGCCGTGGCCATAGAGCTACTCTCAAGGGAAGTGGCGACCGCGACCAAACGTGGCGAGCCAAGCAACGATGACGAACTTCTTCTAGGTTTGAGTCAGCAGCGCGCCGGTGATGTCGCCACGGCACGCATGACTTACGAAAGAGCGGTGCAAAATTTACACAACCAGCTCGAGAAAGTTCCGCCGGATTCAGAACCCGAGGCGACCATACGTGCCGCTTTGGGTTGGGCTTATGCAGGGCTGGGTGACGCGGCTTCCGCAGTCTCAGAAGGACAAAAGGCCATGGACATCGACCCCGCTTCCAAAAACCCCTTCGAAGGTCCCCACCTGGAAGAGAACATGGCATATATCTACGCTCTACTGGGGGATGCCGATCACGCGATTCCCATTCTCGAACGGCTGCTGCAGATACCTTACGCCGGCGCGATAACTCCGGCCACCTTGCGGATCGATCCGGTGTTCGATCAAATCCGGAATGATCCGCGTTTCCAGAAACTCTGTGAAGATAAGCAGCCCTAACGACAGGAGAATGAGTGGCCTCTGACTCTGAGAACAATCTCCGGCTCGAGATCGGGCATGTCTTGTTCATCGATTTGGTCGGTTATTCCAAGCTCTTGATCGAAGAGCAGAAGGAGCGGTTGCATGATCTCACCGAGATCGTGCTGGCGACCGCGCAGGTGCGCGAATCAACTGATGAACAACTCGTTAGGCTGCCGACCGGCGATGGCATGGCGCTGGTCTTTCTTAAAAGCTCCGAGGAACCGGCGCGCTGCGCCGTTGAGATTGCCGAAGCGCTCAAAAAGCATCCGGAGATTCCAGTGCGAATGGGCATTCACAGTGGCCCGGTCAGTGAAGTAACGGACGTGAGCGGTCGGCCGAACAGTTCGAATCTCATCCTGCAGAAAGCGGAGATTGATTTCGCGACAGGGAATTTGCCAAGCGCGGGAGAGCTTCTCCAGCCACTGCCGCTCGATGGTCAGGACGCGTCCGTTCTTCTTGGCCGGGTGAACTACTGGATCTTTTCACGGCAAGACGACGAAGCGATTGCGGTCCTGCGAGGGTTGCTCGCGGAGCCGGAAAAACTGCCGGAAGGATTAGCGCCGACGTATCGCGCCTGGCTCGGAATTGTTGAAGGCCTTACCGGTTATGCGGAACCCGCGCGAGCGGACCTTGCCCAAGCCCGCGACCAGCTGGCTGCGATCCACGCGCAGGGTGACAAGGCGCCGCGGCTACTCCGCATCCTGATTCTCTCTTCCGGAATTCTTCACGACAAAGCGGCGGTCGATCGGTTCGCCGGGGGAGCGGAGCAGGAAATTCAGCACGACGCGATGGATGGACCCGGAATCGAGGAAGCGGTCGCGATGGCGCGCGCCCACCTCGGCGAAACCGACGCGGCGATCGCGAGCGTGCAGCATCTTCTCCAAACGTTCGGCGAAGCTTCGCTCACTCCGGCCTATCTCCGGCTCGATCCACTCTGGGATCCGTTGCGTTCCGACCCGCGCTTTGAGAAGCTCTCGCAGCCGTGAACCTGCACAATTTCTTCCCCGAGTTGAAGCGGCGCAACGTCTACAAGGTGGCGGTCGCCTACGTGGTGGTGGCGTGGTTGCTCATCCAGGTCGCGACGCAACTCTTCCCGTTCTTCGACATTCCGACCTGGGGCTCGCGCCTTGTCGTGCTCCTGCTCGCGATCGGTTTTCCGGTGGCGCTGATTCTGGCCTGGGCGTTCGAGCTCACACCGGAAGGAATTAAGCGGACGGAAAACGCTGGGCAACCGGCGACGCGATCCGGCCACGGCTGGCTGTGGATCGTGGTCCTCGGCGCGGTCGCGGCGATTGGATTGTTTTGGTTCCAACTCGCGAAACCCAAGCTTTTAACCGCGGGCGCGACGACGGATGCAAAATCGATCGCGGTGCTGCCCTTCGAAAACCTGAGCGAGAACAAGGAGAACGGTTATTTCGTCGATGGGATGCAGGACGAAGTGATCACCCGCCTGGCCAAGATCGGCGAGCTGCGCGTCATCTCGCGGACGTCGACCCGGCGTTACAAGACCCGGCCCTCGAACCTCGGCGAAATCGCGCGCGAACTCGGCGTGGCGCATTTGGTTGAGGGCACGGTGCAGCGGGTGGGCGACCGAGTGCGGATCAATGTGCAGCTGATCCGCGCGGCGAACGAAGGTCACCTTTGGGCGGAGATTTACGATCGCAACCTAACGGACATTTTCGCGGTGCAAAGCGAGTTGGCCACGCGGATCGCGAACTCGTTGCAAGCCACTCTTAGCGGTGCGGAACGCGAAGCCGTGTCGGAAAAACCGACGAGCAATCTGGCGGCTTACGATGCTTATCTGCGCGGGATCGATCTCGTCTCGCGCCCAGGCCAGACGGAGGAAAACCAGCGCAAAGCGATCGACGCCTATGCTGAAGCGACGCGCCTGGATCCGCAGTTCTCCCAAGCCTGGGCCGCGCTCGCGCAGGCCGACGCCGGTCTTTATTTCCTGCAGTTCGATACCAGTCCCGCGCGCAAAGAAGCGGCGCGCATCGCAACAGAAACGGCCACCCGCCTCAGTCCTTCATCTCCCGAGACGCTACTGGCCAAAGCCTACTACCGTTATCATGTGGAGCGCGATTACGACGGCGCGCGCATCCTTTTCGAAAAAATTCAACGCAACTCGCCCAGCAATAGCGAGGCGCTAACCGCGCTCGCCCGCATCGCCCGCCGGCAAAGCCGCTGGAACGAGAGCGTTCATCTCTACGAAGAGGCCGCGCAGTTGAATCCGCGTGACGCCTATCTCTGTATGGACCGCGCCTGGACCTTTTCCATGTTGCGACAATACGCGGCTACCGCCGAGTTAATCGCGCGCACCCTCGAGATCAGCCCTAACGATCCCGAAGTGCTCGTGAGCAAAGTGAAACTTTTGCAGACCACCGGCGATCTTCCGGCCGCCCGCGCGGTCCTGGAAAAAATTCCAAGCGGTGCGGCGGGCGGTCAGGCCGAGGGTCTGCGCTATACGCAGGCGCTTTGCGAACGACGTTTCGATGAAGCCCTGCGTTTGGCCGAAACGCGGCTGGCGCAACTGCAGGCTGATTCACCCGCGGATGTGCCGTTTTATCACGTGTTGATCGGAGACGCGCGCGCACTTTCTGGGGATAAGGAAGGGGCGAAGCAAGCTTACCTCGCCGCCAGGGCTGCGTTGGAACCGCTGCAAGAGAAGGAACCCGACAGTCTTTTCCTCGCTTCCAATCTTGCCTTCACCGAAGCGGGCTTGGGAAACAAAGAAGCCGCTTTGCGCCAGGCGGAGACAGGCGGTCTCGCTTCTGCCGGCCGCGAAAGATCCTGTGTTTGGCCCCGGAATGGAAGAAGCCCTCGCTGGTGTCGAAGCTCATGTCGGCGAAACCGAGCGCGCGATGCAGCGGATCGGGCGATTGCTCGTTACACCCTATGGCGCGTTCCCTCTCACTCAGGCGATGCTGCGACTCGATCCGACGTGGGATCCGTTGCGCTCCGATCCGCGTTTTAAAATCCTTGCCGAAGGCCCCGAGCCTCGCACGATCTACCGTTAAGCACCGTGAGTTCGCCTAACTTCTTCTCGGAACTCAAGCGGCGCAGTGTTTACAAAGTCGCGGTCGCCTACGCCGTCGTCGCCTGGTTGCTCATCCAGATCGCGACCCAGGTCTTTCCTTTCCTCCAGATTCCCGATTGGGCGATCCGGCTCGTCATCATGTTACTGGCGTTAGGCTTTCCTATTGCGCTCGTCATTGCCTGGGCTTTCGAGCTGACTCCCGAAGGAATCAAGCGCGCTGACACCGCGGAAGCGCTGCCGGCGCGGCAGCGGAGTTATACCTGGGTCTATATTGTTGTGATCGGCGCCGTAATCTCTGTCGGCTTGTTCTTTCTCGGTCGCTACACCGGGCCGCGAGTGGCAACGGAGTCGTCCGCGAAGTCGATTGCGGTGCTGCCTTTCGCGAACCTGAGCGAAGACAAGGCGAACGCCTACTTTGCCGATGGCATTCAGGACGAAATCCTGACGCGCCTTTCCAAGATCGGCGACCTCAAGGTCATCTCGCGCACTTCCACGCAGCAGTTCCAGAGCAAGCCCGGCAACATCGCCGAAATCGCGAAGCAGCTCGGCGTCGCGCACGTCCTCGAAGGCAGCGTGCAGAAGGCGGGCGACTCGGTGCGTGTGAACGTGCAGCTGATCAAAGCGGAGGGCGATTCGCACCTTTGGGCTGAAACTTACGATCGCAAGTTACTCGATACCTTCGCGGTCGAGAGCGAAGTCGCCGGCCGCATCGCCAGCTCACTCGCGGCCAAGCTCACTGGACGGGAAAAGAAGGAGCTCGCTCGTGTCCCGACCGATAACCCCGAGGCTTACGATGCCTATCTTCGCGGCCTCGCCCTGGATAACTCTCAGTCGGAAGCCGAACTGGAAGAGTCACGCAAATCCTTTCGACGCGCGGTTGAGCTCGACCCGCAGTTTGCTCTCGCCTGGGCCTATCTCGCGAATCGCGAGGCCTGGAATTATTTCGTCGATCATCGCACGCCGGAGCAGCTTGCCGTCGCCCGGCAGACGGCGGAGACGGCGATGAAACTGGCCCCGGCCGCGAGCGAATCCCACGCCGCCCTCGGTTCCTTCTATTACTATTGTCTGCAGGATTTCGATCGCGCACTAGCTGAGTTTAAAAAGGCGCGCGAACTCTCGCCCAGCTCGGCCAACGCCATTGTCATGACCGCGATGGTGAAGCGCCGGCAAGGCGATCTCGATGAGTCGATCCAGTTGCAAATCGAGGCCGCCGCGGTCGATCCGCGCAATCCCGACGTCTGGGTCAATCTCGGCCGGAGTTATCGCGGGATGCGGCGCTTCCAGCAGGCGCGCGAGATGTTCGATCGCGCGCTGGCGATTTTGCCTAACGAGGAATCGATCCTGGCACAAAAGATCGAGACTTACATCGCGGAAGGCGACCTGAAGACGGCGGCGGATGCGCTCTCTCATGTCGACACGCAACGGAGCGAACGGCTCTTTGGCAATTACGTCGCGCTTTTCATCCTCCGCCGGGACTACGCGGGGGCGATCGCCGCCATTACGAAGCACCTGAACGACGAAGCTACTGCCGAAGACAAGGAATTTGTCCAGCTCGGCATCGCCTATTGCCAGGTCCTGCTTGGTCGAATGGACCTCGCCAAGCCGACGCTTGAATCGATCCGGCGGGACTTTGAAGAGCGGGTGAAGAGCGGCGAAGAGAGCGTCGGTTTAACGGAGAACCTGATCGACATCTACGCCGTTCTGGGCGACCGGGCGGCGGTCGAACGCACTGCGGAAGGCCTCCTCAGGACATCGCAGCATGATCGCTGGCAGTTGCCGAATTCCGAGGAACATGTCGCCCGAGGTTTCGCCATTTTGCGCGATGCCGATCGCGCTCTGCCGCACATCGAGCGCGCCCTCTCCATGCCTGCTCAGGCCGGATTGACGACCGCCTATCTCCGACTCGATCCGGTCTGGGACCGTATCCGCGACGACCCGCGTTTCCAAAAACTGGCCCATCCGTGAAGGCGAGCGAATTCTTCAGCGAGCTGCGGCGACGCAACGTCTACAAGGTGGCAGTCGCCTACGCCGCGGTCGGCTGGGTCATCATGCAGGTCACGGCCACGGTTGTGCCGGCCCTTCATCTGCCCGACGCCCTAACGACCATAGTAGTCGTGCTTGTTTTACTCGGCTTGCCGATCGCGCTCGTCATCGCCTGGGCTTTCGAGATGACTCCGGAGGGGATGAAGCGGACGGAAGATATTTCGCCTAACGAAAACTTGCCGCAATGGAGCCGGCGGAAATTCATCGCTTTTGTCGTCAGCGCCATGCTCGTCGCGGGCGGCTTGCTCATCTTTCAGCAAGTGCGTTTCCCCGGCGGTGGGGCCGCCGCCACCGTGAGCAGAAAGTCGATCGCCGTCCTCCCCTTTGAGAACCTGAGCCGCGACCCGGACAACGCCTATTTCGCCGAAGGGATCCACGACGAAATCCTCACCCGGCTGGCCAAGATCGCGGACTTGAAAGTGATCTCACGCACCTCGACCGAGCAATATCAAAGTAAGCCGGGCAACGTCGCCGAAATCGCACAACAACTGGGCGTCAATCATATCCTCGAAGGGAGCGTGCAGAAAGCAGGCGATGCGGTGCGGGTCAATGTGCAGTTGATCAAGGCGAGGGAGGATTCGCATCTCTGGGCCGACACCTACGATCGCAAACTGACCGATATTTTCGCGGTCGAAACGGAGGTCGCGGAACGGATCGCACGCTCCCTCGCGGCGCAACTGACCGGAGGCGAGCGCCAGCAGATCGCGCGCGTCCCGACCGCTAATCCGCAGGCCTACGACGCCTATCTGCGCGGGCTGGCTTTGATCCGCCGGCAGGCGATGGCGGATGTGAGGAAAGGCCGGGCCTTCATGCAGCAGGCGGTCGCGCTCGATCCTCTCTACGCGCAAGCCTGGGCGCAGATTTCGATCGCGGAAGCGCAGATTTACTTCGGCGACGATCATACGGAGGAATGTCTGGCGCGCGCCCGGCACGCGGCCGAGACGGCGGTCCGCCTGCAACCCCAACTGGGTGAAGCGCGGGCCGCGCTTGGCCTTTTTTATTATCTCTGTCTGCGCGATTACGACCGGGCCTTGGCGGAATTAAACGAAGCCCACAGCCTTTCGCCTAACGACGGTAACGCCATTTTCTACATCGGGCTGGTGAAACGCCGGCAGGGCAAGCTCGACGAAGCGATCAATTTCCTGGAGCAGGCGACAACGCTCGATCCGCGCAACCAGGACATCTGGTCAAACCTCGCGCGCAGTTACCGAGGGAACCGGGATTTCGCGGCGGCGCGGGTGGCATTCGACCGGGCTTTCGCCATCTCTCCGGACGAACTAGAATTCATCGGCGACAAAGCCGAGACCTACATGGCGCAAGGCGATCTCGAATCGGCGGAAAAGCTTTTCCAGGGCTACGATCTGAAGGGAAGCACCGATGCCTTCGGCGAACAGATCAACCTGCTGCTTTATCGCCGGCGTTTTGAGGAGGCAGCGCAGACGTTCTCCCGGGGCTTGGAGAAGCAAACCGAGCGCTCGGCCCTCCAGAAAGCGGACGACAAATCCTGGCTGGGCAGTTTGCAGATCTTCGCTGGCCATCCGGCCGAGGGGCGGCGCCTGCTCGAGGAGGCGCACGCCGATTTGCAGGCGGTGCGGGCGACCGGCGATACCAACCCGCGCCTGGGCGGGTCTCTTGTCCTGACCAGCGCCGACCTCGGGAACCGGGCACAGGTGGAAAAAGAGGCGGCCGCTCTTCTCTCCGAGACGAAGAACGACCTCTGGATGGCGCCGGAAGCGATCGCGAACGTAGCCATCGCCTACGCCAGGCTGAACGACGCGGACCACGCACTGCCGCTGCTCGAAAAGGCGTTGTCCGCTTCCTATCGTCGCGCGATCACCCCCGCCCTGTTGCGGATCGACCCGGTTTGGGACCCGATCC
Source organism: uncultured Verrucomicrobiae bacterium (assembly GCA_963792775.1). GTDB lineage: Bacteria > Verrucomicrobiota > Verrucomicrobiia > Chthoniobacterales > UBA10450 > Palsa-1392. The sequence goes on from CAWBXU010000002.1 coordinate 255,409, forward strand.
GGAGCGATCCCCGCTTTCAAGAACTGACCAACCAGTGAACGTGCCTAACGACTGTAACAGGTCATAGAGCGTGTCACGCACTTTGAGAGGATCTGCGAGGCACCGGGTGTGGACGCCTCCCTCTGGGAGGCGCGGATTTCGGCGCCATTCGGCAAGCCGCGCCAAGACCCGCGCTTCGCGGAGCGAAGCGTCTACAGTGACGCGACCGGCAACCTCGCCCCCTAAAGGCCGGCTGGATGGCGCGCGACGTAGCCGCGCGTGTCGCGCAGGTCGGCATGCCAGCGCGGGCCGGTGTTGCCGCCGTTTTGAAAATCGGTCGTATCGAGCCGCAATCCCGCGATGACGGCAAAGGTGTGACCGGGCCGCGCGTAAATCGTGACCCAACGGCCGCGTCCGCGCTCGCCGTAGCGCATGAAGTCGCGCGAAGGAAGCGGAGAGGCGATCGCGCCGGCGCCGTGCAAGGCGAATGAAACCGTCCCCGAACAATCGTATCCGCGATCGTAAAATCCACCGTGTCCGCCGCCCCAGATATAGGGTTTGCGGTGCAGACTGTTTGCGGCCCAGATGGCGTTCTTCACGCTCCGGGGCGCGCGCGACGGCGCGTAAGCGATCCCGCCGCGCAGCATTGCGCGGCTTCCCTTCACGGTTGGGCCGGCAGATAAGACTTGCGCGGGTTCGTCCTCTTCAACTGCAGCGTTGAAATTTTGGTCGCCCGCTTCCGGCTGATCCGCGTTGGGATTATCCCGGCGTTGCGCCTGCGGGACCAGATAGGCAACGCGAAACGGATGGCTAAAATGTTCCGGCTCGTTTTCCCGACCAGTTCCGCCCGCATGACTTCCGCGCGACGATCGCGCGCCGTTCGATAAGCCACGCGGAGAGGCGCGGTCGCGACCGTGACAATCGCCCGTGGCGCATGGGACACGATCGGAACTGCGACCCTGTGAACGACCGAACGCGCGAGCAAGAACGGCTCCAGGGCAACTGTGACGGGAAGTGGCTTGCGATGCCGGCGAGTCCGCGACTCAGCCGGCGCGGCGAACGAAAAGAGGAGCAGCGCGACGACGCCGACGGCAGCTCCGCGGCGCAGCCATACGTCGAAGCCCCGAATCCGCATGCCTTCTGCAGAAGCTCATCCCGCGCCAGTCAGGCAGGTTTCTTGCGCAGCGGCATTCAGCGCCGCGGTGAGAGCGACCCAGAATTCATGCAACTTTCTGGTTGCATGTCAAAAGGAAGCTGCCTAACGTGCAACCATGAACTTGCATATTGACGCAGATCGAATCGAGCAACAAATCGAGTTGAAAGCGCCGCGCGCCCGCGTTTGGCGCGCCCTCACGGACCATCGCGAATTCTCCGCCTGGTTCGGGGTCAATCTGGAATCGCCCTTCGTTTCCGGTCAGAGCACGGCCGGGCAGATCACTTTTCCCGGCTACGAACACGTGCGGATGGAAGTGGTCGTGCAAAAGATCGAGCCGGAGAGTTATTTCTCCTACACCTGGCATCCCTACGCGATCGAGCCCGGGGTCGATTACTCGCAGGAGCCGCCGACGCTGGTCGAGTTCAGTTTGGAGGAGAACGCCAACGGCACCTTGCTCAAGGTGACGGAATCCGGCTTCGAAAAAATCCCGGCTCACCGCCGCAGCGAAGCTTTCCGGATGAACTCTCATGGCTGGGAGGAACAGCTGAAAAACATCGAGGAGCATGTCGGGCAAACGAAGTAGCGGCCTCGCGACCGCACCGAGGTTGCGCCGGCAGGCGCCGCTCTTCGCCGCCCTCGGCGACGAAACGCGGCTGACCCTGCTGGCTCGGCTTTGCGAGCGCGCCCCGTGTTCGATCTCGCAACTGGCGGAGGGTTCGCCCATGACCCGCCAGGCGATCACGAAACACCTGCGCGTCCTCGAGAATGTCGGGCTCGTGCGCGGCGAAGCGGCCGGTCGCGAATGCCGTTACGAGTTGGAACCCGAGCCGCTGGAAGAAGCGAGAAATTATCTCGCGCTGGTGGCGCAGCAATGGGAAAACGCGCTCGGCCGGCTAAAGGATTTCGTCGAAAAAGAGACCTAACGAAAACCCGAGACACCTTTATTTGAGGCTGCCTTTCTCGACATACCATTTGAGGAACTCCGGCACGAGACGCCCGGCCTTGACCGCCGGATCGCTCGCCACCCAGGCGCGCGCCTCGTCCAGAGACTCGGTCTTCAGGATGAACATTCCGCGCACGTTGCGGCCGGAATAATCTTCGAAGGGACCGGCCTTGAACAACTTTCCTTCGCTCGCGAGCCGGCGAATGTTGGCGATGTGCGCTTCCTGCAGTTGATCGAGCCGTGCCTTGTCGAGCTCGGGCGCGCTCGGCGGCCGCACAAGCAGGACGACCATGAAAGCTTCCATGTTCGGCGCCGCATCGGATTTCGGCGCGGGCGAAATGGCGGGCGGCTGGTCGGCAGCGATCGCGACCGAAGCGATGAGACGTGAGAAAAAGTGGAATTCGCATTTGCAGATGGTGCGAAGTGGAATCGGCGACGGCAAGAAATGAGATCGACAAGACAACGAAATCGACTCATCTCCGGCGGCGAGGAGCCGCAATGAAAAACCGTGCCGATCGCGAAGGGCGAGGTCGCAATCTGTGCCTGATCGGTTTCATGGGCAGCGGCAAGTCCGCGGTCGGACGGGCGCTCACGGAGAAGCTCGGTTGGGCGTGTCTGGAGACGGATGAATTGGTCGCGGCGGAATTCGGGATGCCGATCACGGAAATTTTTCAGCGCTGGGGTGAAGCGCGCTTCCGGGAAGCGGAGAGTGCGGTTCTGCGCGAACTGCCTGCCACAGAACAGGCGCTCATCGTGACCGGCGGCGGGATCGTCTTGCGCGCAGAAAATGTGAAGCGGTTGCGCGCGCTCGGGATGGTGGTTTGGCTCAAAGCGGATCTTGCGACTTTGCAAAAACGCCTGGCCGGCGCGCAGGATCGGCCGCTTCTGCAAACGCCCGATCCCGCCGCCGCCATCGCCGAATTGCTCGCGCAGCGGGTGAAATTTTATGAGGCTGCGGCTGATTTGGCGGTCGATAGTTCCCACCTCGAACCGGCCGCGGTGGCGGCGGCAATTCTCGATGAATTACAAATCACCGGCTGAACTGAAAGCTGAGCTCGCGGCGCGCGCGAGAGAGCTGGGGTTCGATGATTGCCGTATTGCCGCAGCGTCGGTGCCGCCGCACGCGGAAGAATTTCGCGACTGGCTCGCGGAAGGCGCGGCGGGCGAGATGGATTGGATCGAACGCGGCGCGGCCAAGCGAGGCGATCCGGAACTTGTCTTGCCCGGCGTGAAGTCGGTCGTGGTGCTGGCCTTGAATTATTGGCAGGGGAACGAGGAAATGCGGAATGCGAATGGCGGAACGCGGAATCGAGCGAGCGGAAGGATCGCGCGCTACGCCTGGGGCGATGATTATCACGAGGTCATCGAGCGGAAGCTGAAGCAGCTAAACCAATTTCTCGAGGAGGCCGGCGGGCGGCAGCGTTACTACGTCGATACCGGTCCGGTGCTGGAACGCGATTTCGCTGCGGCGGCCGGGATCGGCTGGCATGGGAAGAGCACGATGTTGCTCAATCGCTCGTTAGGCACATGGTTTTTCCTCGCGGAGATTTTCACCACGCTCGAGCTGCCGCCCGATCCGCCGCAGGCCGATCGCTGCGGGAGCTGCACCAGTTGCATCGAGGCCTGCCCGACCGGCGCGATCACCGCGCCCCACCGGCTCGATGCGCGCCGCTGCATTTCCTATCTCACGATTGAGCTGAAGGGGAGCATCCCGCTCGAGCTGCGGCCGCTCATCGGCGACCGCATTTACGGTTGCGACGATTGCCTCGAGGCCTGCCCCTGGAATCGTTTCGCCCAGGTTTCGCACGAGAGCGCGTTCGCGGCGCGGCCGGCCGTGGCGGGCATGGCGCTGCGGGATTTCCTCGCGCTCGACGACACGCAATTCCGGGAAATGTTTCGCGGCTCGCCGATCAAGCGGATCAAGCGCCGCGGTTTTCTGCGCAACGTCTGCGTCGCGCTCGGCAACGTCGGCACCGAACTGGATCTGGCGGCGCTGGAAATTGCCGCGCGCGATCCCGAGCCATTGATCGCGGAACATGCCGCCTGGGCCATCGGAGAAATTCAGTCGCGCGCTGGCCACGCCCTTGAACGGGAAAGACTTTGCAAAGGTCTAAAGAGCCCGTTACATCTCTCTTCCATTCGCCAGTCCATGCACCAAGCCGCTCCGCCAGCCCCCGCCGTTCGTCGCAAGCGCAAGTCTCGTCGCAAGCGCTACATTTTTATCGGCCTCGGCTTGCTTGTCCTTTGGATCATCATCTCGGTGATCCGCGGCAAGCGCGAAGTGCCCATCCCCGTCACGACCGAAAAAGCCGCGCGCCGTACGATCATCCAGACGGTTTCGGCCACCGGAAAAGTGCAGCCAGAGACGGAGGTGAAAATTTCGCCGGAAGTCGCGGGCGAGATTATCGAGCTGCCTGTGAGCGACGGCCAGGAAGTGAAAAAGGGCGAGCTCCTGATGAAGATCCGGCCCGATTCCTACAAGGCCTTACTCGAACAGCAACAGGCCGCGATCAGCACCGCGGAAGCTATTAGCGGCCAGCAAAAAGCCTCGATGGAAAAGGCCGAGCAGGATCAGAAGCAAGCCGAGGATCTCTTTCACAAAAAGCTCATCTCGCAGACGGAGATGACGACGGCGCGGACAGCATACGATGCAGCCAAATCGATGTATTCATCCGGCTTGCACAGCATCGAAGGCGCAAAGGCCAGCTCGAGTCAGGCGCGCGATCAGCTTTCCAAGACAACGATCTATTCGCCGCTCAATGGCATCGTCACCGTTCTGAACAGCAAACTCGGCGAGCGCGTGGTGGCGACGAATCAATTTGCCGGCACTGAAGTGATGCGAGTGGCCGATCTCAACCACATGCAGGCAGTCGTGGACGTAAATGAAAACGACGTCGTCCACGTGAAACTGGGCGATTCGGCCAAGGTCGCGATCGACGCCTACGGCAACCGCAATTTTGACGGCAAGGTGGAAGAGATCGCCAACACCGGCACCACCACCGGCACCGGCACGCAGGAAGAGGTGACCAATTTTCAGGTGAAAATCCGAGTCGACAACCCGGACGTGCGCTTGCGCCCAGGTCTCAGCTGTACCGCCGAAATCCAGACCCAGATGGTGAAAGATGTCGTCTCCGTCCCGATCCAAAGTGTGACCATCCGGACCGGCGACAGCAACCTGAGCCCGGAAGAGATCGAGAAGAAAAAACAACTCGCCCAGGCGAAAGATAAGGCGGACAACAACGCCGAAGTCGAGAATGAACGTCTCGCCAAACAGAACGAAAAAGAAGAGCGCGAGAAACTGGAGAAAGTGGTTTTCCTGAAGGACGGCGGGAAGGCGAAAATGGTCAGGGTCGCGACCGGAATCGCGAACGACGCGGACATCGAGATCAAAAGCGGGATCAAAGCCGGCGACGAAGTTATTTCGGGCAGTTACAGCGCGATCAGCCGCAAGCTGAAAGACGGCGCGAAAGTGGAAATGGAAAAGGTGGAAAAGAAATGATCGCCGCCGCGCCCACCGATTTCCGGCGATGACGCCTAACGACACGATGCGGCCTCCCGGGCCGCTCGTTATCGACATCGAGAACATCACGAAGGAATACGTGATGGGCGAGGAAATCATCCACGCCCTGCGCGGCGTCACCTTGCAGATTCATCGGAACGAATATCTCGCCGTGATGGGCCCGAGCGGAAGCGGCAAATCCACCCTCATGAACATGCTCGGCTGCCTCGATACCCCGAGCAGCGGCCGCTACGAATTCAACGGCAAGAGCGTTTCCGACATGGACGGCGACGAGCTCGCCGCGATCCGCAACCGCGAGATCGGCTTCGTCTTTCAAACTTTCAACCTCCTCCCGCGTTCGACCAGCCTGCGCAACGTCGAGCTTCCTCTCATCTATGCCGGGATCGACCCGATCGAGCGGGAAGAGCGCGCCGCCCAAGCCCTCATCGACGTCGGCCTGGGCGATCGCCTGACGCATAAGCCTAACGAACTTTCCGGCGGCCAGCGCCAGCGGGTCGCGGTCGCGCGCGCCCTGGTCAACAATCCCTCCATCATTCTGGCCGACGAACCGACCGGGAACCTCGATTCCAAAACCGGCGAAGAAATCATGGCGCTCTTCGAGAGCCTCTACGAAAAGGGCAACACCGTCATTCTGGTGACGCACGAAGCCGACATCGCGCGGCACGCGCGCCGCAGCGTGCATTTGCGCGACGGCGTGGTGGAAAGCGACGACCTTCACAGCAAGGCGCCGGCGCTGGCGGCTGCACACCTTTGATCGTTAGGCACAATGAAACATCTCTCTTGTAGACGCCGCCCTCTGGGCGACGCGGGGGCAGCCGTTCTTTCGCGGCCAGCGCTTGATTCCGCCCTTCCCAGAGGGAAGCGTCTACAACGCCGGTCATGAAACGCTTCCTCTACGAGCTGAGCGAGAGCTGGAAAATCGCCCTCGCGCAGATGGCCGCGAACAAGACGCGCTCCATGCTCACTGCGCTCGGCGTTATCATCGGGATCGTCGCCGTCACTCTCATGGGCACGGCGATCAACGGCATCTCGACCGGCTTCGACAACAGCATGTCTTTCATCGGCGACGATGTCCTCTACATCGAGCAGTGGCCCTGGAGCCGGGTGAACGATTGGTGGAACTACCGCGACCGGCCCAAAATCCGCACCGAGTATGCGGAGAAAATCAACCGCGCGAGCGCCGCGACCCCGAACACCAACCTGACGATCGCAGTCCCGACGATGAGCCTGGTCCGGAGCGTGAAATCGGGCGACAACAGCGTCGATAACGTCTTCATCCTCGGGACTACCTCCGACTACGCGTTGATCTCGACGATCGAATGTGCGGACGGCCGCTTTTTCAACGAAATCGAATCGCGCGGCGGGGCGGAGAGTTGCGTGGTCGGCTACGACGTGGCTGACGCCCTCTTTGCGGGGCGGAGCGCGATCGAGAAAAAGATTCTGGTCAACGGCCACGCTTTCAAAGTGATCGGGACACTCGCGCGCCAGGGGAGCTTCCTTGGGCTCTTCAGTCTCGACTCGATCGTCATCATTCCGCTGCCCGCCTTTAAGAAATATTTCAGCGCCAAGAGCGAGGCGGATGTGCGCGTGAAAGTGCGCGATAAAACTCACATGGCGGACGCGCGTGACGAGCTCACCGGAATCATGCGCCGGCTCCGTTCCCTCCCGCCGGAAAAGAAGGACGACTTCAGCATCAACGAACAACAAGCCTTCAAGAGCACGCTCGACGGCGTCAAGACGACGATCGCGATCGCGGGATTGTTCATCACCGGCCTCTCGCTTTTCGTCGGCGCGATCGGGATCATGAACATCACCTTCGTGAGCGTGAAAGAGCGGACCAAGGAGATCGGCACACGCAAAGCGCTGGGGGCACGGCGGCGCACCATCCTCTTGCAGTTCCTCATCGAATCGACCGCGCTCTGCCTGGTCGGCGGACTCATCGGGCTGACCATTGCTTACCTGATGTGTTTCGGCATGGCGAAGGCTTTTCCGTCGTTTCCGATCAGCTTTTCGTTCGCGCTCGTCATCGCAGCGATGCTGGTTTCGGTGCTGACCGGTTTGGCCTCCGGGATCGCGCCGGCCTGGACCGCGAGCCGGCTCGATCCGGCGACGGCACTCAGATATGAATGAAGGGAAATGTTTAACCGCAGAGGACGCAGAGAGCGCAGAGGAAGAGATGGATTTGCCGGGGCTGACCGAGAAGATCATCGGCGCGGCCATGAATGTGCACCGTGCCCTTGGACCGGGTCTGCTTGAGTCGGCTTATGAGATTTGTCTCTGCCGAGAATTGACGTTGCAGGGCTTGTCCTTCGAACGGCAAAAGCCGATCCCGATCGAATACAGGGGCGTTAAACTGGATTGTGGATATCGCGCTGATTTAGCTCGTGGCGGATTCGATCCTCGTCGAAATTAAGTCGGTCGAAGATCTCACGCCGATTCACGACGCGCAGTTGTTGAGTTACCTGAGATTAGGAGGATGGAATGTTGGCTTAATCTTCAACTTCAATGTCCATCTCCTAAAGCACGGCATTCGTCGAAAGGTTCTGAATCTCCATGAAGAAATCTCGCTTTAGCATTTTTTTCCTCTGCGCTCTCTGCGTCCTCTGCGGTTAAAAAAAACCCGATGAAATTTAGCGAAATTCTGAAGATGGCCCTGACCTCGGTCGGCGCGAACAAGCTCCGCTCCGCCCTCACCATGCTCGGCATCACCATCGGGGTCTTCTCCGTCATCTCGGTCATGACCGCGATCGGCGCGATGCAGGCTTCGATCGAAACCGGCCTGACCCTTTTCGGTTCCAACATTTTTCAGTTCGCGAAGTATCCGGTGACGGTTCATTCCGGCGGACGGGACTCGAAGAAGTACGAGAACCGGCGCGACATCAATTATCGCGAGGCGCAACGCTACGCCGAACTGATGGAAGGCTACGCCCCGGAAGTTTGCCTGAAGGTTTTCGACGACGGCAAGCAGGCGGTCTACAACGGCGTCAAGACCACGCCCAGCCTAACGATCGTAGGCACAAACAAGAGTTTCCTCGCCGCCAACGCCTACACCCTCGCCTATGGGCGCAACTTGAATGAGGAAGACGTCGCCCTCAGCCGGCGCGTCCTGGTGGTCGGCCGGTCGATCGAGGAGCGGCTTTTTCCCCATGAATCGCCGATCGGCCGGGTCATCAAACTCTCCGGGCACACCTTTACGATTATCGGAGTGCTGGCCAGCCGCGGCACTGCCTTCGGCATGAGCCAGGACGATATCTGCGCCTTACCGATCACGCGTTTCTTCGAGGATTTCGGCTCGGCCAATCGCACGATCAACATCGCCACGCAGTCGGCTTCCCAGCTTGACTACAACCGCACCTTCGATCGCGGGGTCGGGGCGATGCGAATTGCGCGTGGCCTGCGCGCGGAAAAGCCTAACGACTTCGAGGTTTACACGAACGATTCCTTGAAGGGCGCCTTCATCTCGATCGCCGGCGTCATTCGGATCGGGGCCTTTGTCATCAGCACGATCGCGCTCCTCGCCGCCGGGATCGGGATCATGAACATCATGCTGGTGAGCGTGACCGAGCGGACGAAAGAGATCGGGGTGCGCAAATCGATCGGCGCGCGCAACCGCGACATCATGCGGCAATTTCTTACCGAAGCGGTTTTCATCTCCGAGGCGGGCGGGATTTGCGGGATCTTGCTGGGCGTCCTCGGCGGCGATCTGCTCGCAGCTTGGTTGAAGGTGGATCTGATCTTTCCCTTCGGCTGGGCGATCGCGGGATTGATCGTGTGCTCGGCGATCGGGATCGGGTTTGGCCTTTACCCGGCCTATCGCGCGGCCTCGCTCGATCCGATCGACGCCTTGCGCTACGAGTAGACTAACGAATCGCGAATTGCGCGCTTCCCCTTCCGCGCCGCTTATCCTATGCTCGGGGCTGCTTTCGCTTTCCAGTGCCCGAAGATTCACCAGCGCCCGCCTCTGAAAATCCTGCGCGCGGCATTCTTCTGGTGGAGTCCTACGACGCCCTGCGCATCGCCCTCTCCTCGGCCCTGCGGAAATTCGCTCCCAACCACGCGATCCGCGTGACCCCCACGCTGGCGGACGCGGAGGTCGCGCTGGAGACGATCCGGCCGGAGTTGTTTGTGCTCGACCTCGACCCGGCGGCGGGCAGCGAGATCGCGTTTTTTGACCGGCTGCGCAAGCGTCATCCGGGCACGCGAGTGCTTGTGCTCGCGTCCGGCCTTTCGCTCGACCTTCGGGAAGCTCTCGGGCCCGCCGGAGCAATTCATTTTATCGAAAAGCCATTCGACCTGGGAGAGTTTGGCGCCGCCGTGCAGGCGTTGCTCGGCCCCTGGGCAACGCCGTCCTCCGGTGTCCTCCGCGGCACGATGCGCGACCTGCGAATTCTCGATGTCGCGCTCTTGAAATGTCTCTCCCACAGCAGCTCGGTCGTGCATCTCCAGACGCCGCAAGGCGAGCTCGGGGAAATTCATTTTCGGCGGGGCGAAATTTATCACGCCGTCGCGGGAGAGCTGAGTGGTCTTCCCGCGCTGGAGGAAATCATGCGCTGGCCGACCGGGGAATTAAGCGAGAGGGACGAGGAGGGAGAAGAAGTAGAAACTCCGGTCACGATCGATCAACCCTGGCCCGTCCTCCTCCTGGAGATCATGCAAAAGGGGGAGAGGAAAACCCCGTATTTGCCAGAGGCGGAGCCCACGGAATCCAGCGACGACGAAGAACCAACCAAACTCATTCTCGTCATCGACGACACCGAGATGCTCCTCATTTTCGTGGCCGATGTGCTCGGGACAGCGGATCGATCCTACCAGGTCCTCACCGCCTCGACGGGCGCGGAAGGGCTGCGCCTGGCGATGGAAAAAAAGCCCGATCTCGTGCTGCTCGATTACAGCCTGACGGATATGAATGGTGACGACGTTTGCCGCGGCCTCCTCGCGCACGAAAACACCGCAACGATCCCCGTGCTAATGATGTCGGGACATCTGCCGGAGATGGCCCACACCGCCGAAACCTGTGGCAACGTGGTAGCGACGTTACCCAAGCCTTTCCTTTCCGCCGCGCTCATCGATGCGGTGGAAAAAATCCTCGCCACTCCCCCTCCCGCCTCACCCTCGGCCTCAGCGCCACGTCCTCCGGCTGAGCCGTCTTCCGCGAATCATGTCCTGCCTTCTTTGCCTAACGGTCACGATGGCGACGCCAATCTCAGCGCAGGGCCAGCTCCGACCGCGCCGCCATCCGAATCGCCGCCGACGCCCAGCGCTACGCTGGTCATGACGCCGCCGCAGGCAGCCGCTTCCCCGCCGGCGCGCGCGCCTCTTCCTGAGCCGGAGAAACCCCCCGCTGGTTCGGTCGCGACTGAGCAACGAGAGGTGACCGCGATCATTTCGTGCGAGGTGGTCTCGGTGCAATTGGCGCCGGATTTCCGGATGGGCGCGATGCAGCTAAAACCGGCCGAAGACATCGTCACGGTGCGCATGGATGGAGGCGGCGGCTCGATCGCCTTGCCTCCGGACAAGGATTTCCGGATGGCCGCGGTGCAGCTCAGTGCCGAACGCACCATCGCCACGCTGCGAATCATCCCTGCCGCGCGTGGACTTCATCAGGCGCCGAGCGGCGGCGATTTCGCGGTCGATCGCGTCAGCGCAGAGCCGACGACCGCGGGACGTCACATGCAACTGACCGGGATGCAGGGCGCAGCGATGCGCGTGCAGCTGATCGCGCCCTTTCAACTCCTGACGGTTGAGCTCTCGGTGGATTTTGAAGTGGCGGCGATCGTCCTGCAATCGCACAGCAACGGCGTCCGGGTCCAGACCGGCGACAGCAGTGCGGTCGCGATGCAATTCTATGTCCACGACGTGCAGCTCGACGACGCAGGGCGGCTGGTCAGCCTAACCGTTGGTTCGAGACGCCAGAGTGTGACCTCGTAGGGCGCGCTGCAGGGGCAGAGGCCTTGCCTTTTCGTTAGGCCGGAAGCTACATTTTACCTGGGCTTGTGAGCGGCGACGAACGGCTCCAGCTCGTCGACGCCAAAGTTCGCCAGCACGTCTCCGTTCCAAACCAGCGTCGGCGTCTTCGTTTGCCCGGACACTTCCTCCAGCTTCTTCATCTGCGCGGGATCGGAACGCACTTCCGTTTCCTCGTAGGCGACCTGGTGTTGATCGAGATAATCCTTCGCGTTTTTGCAATAAGGACAGCCACGTTTGACGTAGAGGATGGGAGTTTCCATGCAGAGAGATCGGAGCGGAGGAGCGCTTCGGCCGGGGCAAAAAAGATCTGCCGGCGACCCGAAGGCCGCCGGCAGAGATTCGTTAGGCTAGAACAGCCTCTTAGTCACTGCTGTTGCGATCGTAGGCTTCGATCAAGGCCGTCCCGGTCAGATCGGTCCCCACTCCGGTGAGCACGATCGTGTAGGCGCCGGGCTCGAAGACGCGATCGACCACCGCTTCGAGCGGAGAACTCGGCGCGAGGCCGGAGGCCGTAATCTCCGCCGCTTCCGGCGAGTCTGCGAAAAAAAATACGCGCGCGGCCGGCTGACGGACGCATTACGCCGACCGAACATCGGCTAAGAAAAAACCTGGGGCACCCTAGCGCGCCGGCGCCTGCAGCGGTTTTCGCGTGAACCAGAGCGCAACCAGCACCGCCAGAATGGCGACGTCGATCACGAGATGCCAGGTCAACGTCAGGTTGCTGCTCAGGGTCCCGAAACACCCGCAGGTGACATCGATACCATGGGCGCGCGCCCAAATCGTGGCGCCGAGAAACCCCAGCATGAGCGCAATCGCAATCGCGAGCGCGCCGGAGAAGAAACGATGAAAGACGAGCGCGAGCCCGCAAAAAATTTCCAGCCAGGGCAGATAAAACGCCAGCCGCACCCCGAGCCCCCATGAGATCATGGCGTAATTGCTGATGTCGCTCGCGAAGCGCATCGGATCTTCCGCCTTGACCACGCCCGCGTAAACGAAAACCGCGCCGGCCGAAACGGCGAGCATTCGCCTAACGAGAAAACCCCAGGCGAAGCGATAGGGTGCATCTATTTCGCGCTCTTCTGCCATTCCTCCCAGCCTCCCTCGAGCACGTAAATATTCGTTAGGCCGGCCTCGTGTCGCAGGCGCTCGGCCACGGCGTGGCTCGCGTTGCAGGTTTGCCGGCTGCAATAGACGACCAGCTTGCGCTCCGGCGTCCAGGCCGTCAGCACTTCGCGGAGGAGCCCGTCCCAGTTGTCTTCATTGAGCTGCATCGCACCGGGCACATGCCCCCGGGCAAAGTCCGCCTCCGACCGGGCATCGATCCAGAGGACGGTGTCGCCCCAATTTCTTGCCTGGGTTAGCGTCACCTGGCCGGAGTCGACCGGCGCCCCCTGCCAGGCCGGATCGCTCCGATAATAAAGGGCCTGCCCGATGGCCGGGAGAAAAGCCAGGCCCACGAGAAAAAGGACCTGCCGGAGCAAGGAAGAGCGCACGATTTACTTCGGCAAGGCCGCGGCCGGATGCGCGTCGATGCGGAGGTAAGCGGAAAAAGTTTTCGGCTTCTCTTTCGGAAAGTCGGGCTGGATTTTCAGCGAGGCATTGATCGGCCGAGGCCCCGGCTTGGGCGTGACTGTGATCTCAAATGCCTTCTCGTTAGGCACCGGTTTCGCCACCGCGGTTACATCCGGGTCGGTGCAGGTCACATCCAGCTTCGTCACCGGAAAATCGCCGCCCACTTTGGCGTGGATGGTCTTTGGACCAAGCGGCTCCTGCCGCGTCCAGAAAAGAAAAGTCGGCTTTAATTCCAGTACTTGCGGCACCGTCGCGCGCAGAGTCAGGACTGTGTCCGGAGACTCCGTCGCGTCCGTCGTCACGTGGATCGATTTCGTCTGCAGACCGGTTCGATCGCCAATGTTGAACGTCGCGACAATCTCCCCGCTCGCTCCCGGCGCGACCGGCTCGGCCGGGGGCGCCGCCGTCGTGCAGCCACAGGATGGACGCACCGTCATGATCTTCACCGGTTTATCGCCCTTGTTTGTGTATTTGAAATGCGCCACCGCGGTTGCGTCGGTGATCTTGGGATGCAATTCAACCAACGGATTTTCCCAGACCAGCGCGGCCTTCGCCGGCCCGATCCAGGCCAGCCCAACGGCAAAGATGATTAATGGAATTTTCATTTTGTTATCCTAGAACGAGAACCCAATTCCGACATTTCCGCCAAGCGAATCAATCCCCACATTCGGGGTGTGGATGCCGGCATTGGAGATGTGGCGGTAGCCAAATTCGCCGATCAGCGACCAGCGATCGTTCAGGAGATAACGCAGGCCGGCGGTCCCCTGAAGGTTGAATTCCACCGGCAGGCTGACCTGGCCAAACGATTTCGTCTCATCGATGTCGGTGTAAACGCCCCCGGCGCCGAGCTGGAAATAGGGCACGAAACGCGCGCGCGGCTGGATAAAGTTGTAGCGAAAAATGAGCGTGCCACCCGCGATCGCAGTGCCCGGTCCTTCGCACGATCGCGCCGCCGAAAACCTCACCGAGAAACTCGAAGTTACCGGCGAAAAGACCGCTGCCGTGCGGATCGTTCAGCATCACCCCAAGGCGCAGGGTATCGATCACGTAATCAATCGACGGATAATCGTTGTTGGTATTATGAAACTGGAAAAAGCGGAAGCCTCCGGCCAGCTCCTGGAATTCCTTCGTCCCGCGCGCGAAAGGGTTGTCGTTAGGCTGACGCTCCACGATCGGCTCCTGCATCGCCGGCACTCCCGCGAAGGGATGCGGAATGGCGCAGAGGCAGAGGAGGCCGGCAAAAAAAATCGATCTCACTTGCGCGCGAGGAAACCGCAGAGACACGATCTTGTCAACTTTCGCCCGTGGCCCGGGCGCAGTTGGGTCTACGGAAGGTTGTAGGCCTCGACCACGGCGACGCCGCTACTTCCATTCGCGCCGCGCACAATCGCCGTGTACGCGCCCGCCGGGAGAGTCCGGACGATGGCTGCCTCGGCATTGTTTGTCGGCGGCACCGTGCTCGCGATGATCTCCGCCTCCTGGTCGCTCCGCCAGTTATCGTTGCTCTGAATGGAAACGCCTTCGCTGTTCACCAGTTCGAGCGTCGGGTCGGCCAGTTTTCCGCTCACCGGAAGCGACGGCCCGAGGGCGCGCACGATCACTCTGGCCGGAGCAGAGCCGGTGATGATAAAGCCACCAATCATCACGTTGTCGTTAGTCTGGACGAGGCCGCGGGAGGAAATGTTGGCCAGTTGCGAGTCCGTCGTCTGCAGCAGATCGTAAATCTCGACCAGCCCAATCCCGCTCGAATTGTTGGTTCCCCTAACGATTGCAGTGTAGGAGCTGCCGTTGGCCGGCAGAGTCAGGAGGAGCGCCGGCTCCTTTGGGTTCAGGGGAGCGAGCGTGCTCTGGCTGATCTCGACCTGATTGGAGTTCGTCTGCCAGTCGTCGTTGCTCGCAATGACTTTGCCGCTGCCGTCGTGCAATTCCAAAGTCGGATTCTGGAGCGCGCCGGGCAGAGGCACGCCGTTCACGCTTAAGGACGGCCCGATGCCGCGCAGCAGCACCTGTTTCGGCGCTGACCCGGTGATAATGAAACCGCCGATCAGGGCGTTCGCGCCCGTTCCGACATCGAGGCGGGTCGCGATATTCGCGAACTGCGTCGGCCGCGGGATAGTCGAGCGATAATCGACCGCGACGTTTTGCCCGTTGCTCACCGTGATCGTTTTTTGCAGATCGGGCAGACCACCGCCGGAGAAAGTCACGCTATAGGCGCCGTCGTTAGGCAAAGGCACCGTGTAGCCGCCGGAGAGCGCTGAGACCGCGTAAAAATCCGCTCCCGCCACCGCCACCGTCACTCCGGCAATCCCCTCGCCCTCATCGTAAAAGCCGTTGCCGTTTTCATCCGCATAGACGACGCCGGTGAGAAAGGGATGGTCGCCGCCCTGCCTCGATCGCGAAATCCTGCGTCACGACCTGCGGACCGACGCGGCCATTCGTCCCGTCAGCCACGCCGATGCCGACCTCGCGATAAGTCGTGCTGTGAATGATCTGCCGATGCAGGGGCGGCGTTTGCATTCCGCCATCCGCCACCGAGCCGCCCCAATCGATCTCGAAAGCGGCGTGCCCATAGAGGACCGACAAAGAATAGGAAAAAACATTCTCTCCGTAGGCCGACCAATTGTAGCCCTGGCCGACAAGGCGCGATCCCGGGTCGCTCCCGTCCGTTCCGGGATGATCCTGAAAAGCATGCGCGAGCATGTCCTGCGCATGCTCTCGCGCCGCCGCGATCATCTTGCCGTTGAACGCCAGCGGCGGCGACGGCGGGATTGCGTCCATCTGCACCTGGAAGAGCGCGAGATTAACTCCAAACTGCTGAATCGCGCCGATCACATCCGGGTCGTTCGTGTTCGAGAGTCGCACTCCTTCCGCGGCCGGATTGGCCCGCGCGCGATTGATATATTCGAGATAAAGCTGCTCCTCCGCGGTCGGGTTTCCGATCGAGTAAAGTTGCGCAGCCGCCCGAGCCTGCGGACGCGCCGCGAGACACATCAGCAGGATCGCGAAGAAAACCGGGAGTCTGGGAAAACGCATCATCTCTCTTCGCCGGCGCGGCGAAAACGCGGGAGAGATAGCCGCTCGTTCACTGAAAACAAGTCAAAGTTTTGCCGCGTAATGATCGCGCACGTACTCCTCGACCGCGTCGTGCCAGTCGCGCGGCGCAGTTCCGGTCAGCCGTTCGTATTTGTCGGTCGAGAGCACGGTGTGAACCGGGCGGCGGGCCACGAACATTTTCATCTCGCCTAACGACAAAGCGCCGACCTTCGTCGCCTTCATCGGCACGCCAAAACGATGGCAGCAATCGAGCGCCCACTGCAAATATTCCTGCCAGCTGCAGGCACCGCGGTTCGCGATGTGGAGCAGACCGCTCGTCGTGAAAGGATCGAGCATTGGTCGAAGCAGCTCCGCGATGTCGCGAGTGTAAGTCGGCGTGGAAAACTTGTCCGCCACCGCGGCGATCTGCTCTTCGCTCCGCGCTTTTTTTAACATCGTATCGACAAAGCTCGGCCGATCCGGACCGAAAACCCAGGAGACGCGTACGACCAGCGCTTCCGGATTCGTGTGCAGCACATTGAGTTCTCCGGCCCGCTTCGATTGGCCGTAAACGCTGATCGGTTTGACCGCGTCCTCTTCGCTAACCGGCCCGGGCTTTTCACCCTCAAAGACGTAGTCGGTGCTGAAATGAATGAAGCGCGCCTGCTTCGCCGCACAGAGTTCCGCCATGATCCGCGGCGCTTCCGCGTTCGACTGCATCGCCTCCGCCCGATGATCTTCGCAAAAATCCACGTTCGTTAGGGCGGCGGCGTTGATCAGGAGATCGAACTCGATTTCGCCTAACGACTTCCGCAGCTGCTCCGAATTTCCGAGATCGAGCTGTGCACGGTTGAAACCGTGCACGGCAAAGTCTTGCCCCAGCTCCCTCACCAGGGCCGCACCGAGTCGTCCTCCTGCTCCGACGACCGCGATTTTCAGCTTCGCGCCCTCGCGTGGGTTGGCAGTCCGTCCGCCAACTTGATCCAGGGCAGCTGATCTTCCACCCAGATGTGATCGGCCGGCGTGGCCACTTCGGGTTGATCAAAACTCGCTACCGTCACGTCCACTTCATCCGTCTTCGGCGAGGCGCGAAAAGTCAGTGTTGTGCCGCAGTTCGGGCAAAATCCGCGAAGCCGCCCGGCAAACTCGACTTCGCGCAATTCCCCCTGCGTCACCCGGAATTCCTCGCGCCGAAACGAGCACCAGGTGACAAATGCCGCGCCCGCGGCGCGTCGGCAGTCGGCGCAATGACAGTGCACGACATGATACGGCTCGCCACTCGCCTCGTAGCGCACCGCCCCGCAAAGACAACCACCTTCAATCATGCCCTAACGAATTCCGCTGTCGCACTTCCACTGCACGCTGGCCATTTTTCCTTGCCCGACCTCGACTTCGAAGGGGCCATAAAATCCCACTGCGCTATTCCGTTCTTTCCGCACGACCGAGTAATGACCCGGACTTAACGACACTCGGAAATGCCCTTCCTGATCGGTCCGAAACGAAGTCACCACTCGCTCGCCCTGCTTTACGACAAACTCCATTTCCGGTAGCGGCTTCGCATCGGGCGTGCCCTCCCTCGTCGGTCCGCCCATGACCGGACCGACCAGAATAACCCCCTGCACGCCCGAGGTCGGAGCCGGGCTGCTTTGCGCCAGGGCAAATACGGGAAACATGAGAACCAACAGAATCAACTTCATCATGGCGCGACAAGATCGCGCACACCTTTTCTTCCTGCCAGCGAATTACACCCGCCCCCTAACGAGCCTAACGAATCACCCTTATCAGCCTGCTGCGCCTCCGCCGGAGAGGACGTTGAGCATCAGCTAAATCAATCGGGCACCGGAGGAGCCGGCTTCATTTCCCTCGGCGAGCAGGCTATGATCCGCCCATGAGCGAACACCACTTCCTCCGCGGCACCCGCGTTTATCTTTCCGGCCCGATGGATTTCGTCGCCTCCCGGGCGGACGAGAGAAAACTCGGCTGGCGCAATCGGGTGGGCGATTTTTTGCGCTCGCAGGGCGCGATTGTTTTTGATCCCTGGTTCAAACCGGGCGTGCGCGGCGCGCATCAATACGGACTGGAGGACGTCAACACGATCGATGTGCGCGACGAGTGGACTTTTGAGCAGGGTCAGGCCGGCGACGAGCAGCGCTCGCGTTGCGCGGAGAAGTTTTGGGAAACTCTGCACATCGATCTGCGCATGGTCGATACGAGCGATTTCACGATCGCCTATGTGCCGACGAATATTTACAGCGTCGGCACGGTGCACGAAATCGTCCTCTCGCGCCTGCAATGGAAGCCGGTGCTTTTCGTTAGTCCGCCGGTCAACTTCCCGGCGCTCGAGCTCTTGCGCGGCCACCTCGAACAACGCAAGGACACGCACGCTTTGCAGCTTCTCGATCGGCTCATTTCCGACGTGCCGATCAAGCCGAATCCGCGCGCCATCCCGAGCCTCTGGTATATGCCGCTGGTCGGGAGCGGGAATTTTTTCGACGGCTTCGGTTTTGCCGAGTACCGGGAAAAATTCGGCTGGGCCGATATTCCGATGGACGAACAGGAAAAAGCGCAGCCGCCACAGAATCCGCTTCTCCCTTTCATCGAGCAGCTCACGCAAAAGTTGCCGCAGCGCTGGGATAACCGTCTGAAAAAATATGTGCCTAACGATGATTGGCTGCTCTGGGATCTGGATGAACCGAAGAGCGGTCAAATGGTCGGGGCGCCGTCGTGACGGGGAGTGGCGCGAGCCACCGCCGGGGCAACTCGTCTGGCTAAGTAGATGCCACGCTACGACGTCATCGTGATCGGCGGCGGCGCGGCCGGACTGATGTGCGCGCTGACCGCGGGTCGGCGCGGCCGACGGGTCGCGTTGCTCGAGCGGAATGCGCGGGTCGGGCTGAAGATCGCGATCTCGGGCGGTGGGCGCTGCAATTTCACCAACGTCGGCGCGTCGCCGGAGAATTATCTTTCTGGGAATCCGCGCTTCTGCGTCTCGGCCCTGGCGCGCTACACGCCGGAGGATTTCATCGCGCTGGTCGAGAAACACCGCATCGCCTACCACGAGAAAAAGCTCGGCCAGCTCTTCTGCGACCAAAGCTCCCGCCAGATCATCGAGATGCTCCTGGCGGAATGCGCGATCGCGGAAGTGGAGGTGCGCTGCGGCTGCCGGGTTGAGGCGGTCGAAAAAGCGGCCTGCTTCTCGTTAGGCACGAATCTCGGCACGATGGAAGCGGAGGCGCTGGTGGTCGCGACCGGCGGGCTCTCGTTTTCAAAGCTGGGCGCGACCGACTTCGGCTACCGCCTGGCGGAGCAGTTCGGCCTCCGCCTAACGACCACGCGGCCCGGGCTCGTGCCGGTGCGGTTGAGCGAGCGGGAAGGTTTCGCGGAGCTGAGCGGCGTTTCGCTGCCGGTGCGCGCGCAGGCCGGCGGGGCGGCCTTCACCGAGGCGATGCTGATCACGCATCGCGGCTTGAGCGGGCCGGCCATTTTGCAGGCTTCCTCCTTCTGGCGCGAAGGCGAGCCGATCATCCTCGATCTCTTGCCTAACGAACCCGGCGACGAGTGGTTGCTTGCCCAGGGTGGTTCTCCTGCGACCGCGCAGGAACTGCTCGAGCGGCACTGGCCGGCGCGTTTTGCAGCCGCCTGGTGCAGTCGTTACGCTTCTCCGAAACCGCTCGCGCAACTGCGCCGCACCGAGCTGGAAGCTCTCGCAAAAAACGTTCATCACTGGTCGATCCGGCCTAACGACACCGAAGGTTACCCGAAGGCCGAGGTCACGGTCGGCGGCGTGGACACGAGTGAGCTTTCCTCCCGCACGCTGGAAGCGCGGAAGGTGCCGGGCCTCTATTTCATCGGCGAAGTGGTGGACGTGACCGGTTGGCTCGGGGGTTACAATTTCCAGTGGGCCTGGGCCAGCGGCGTCGCCGCGGGCGAGGTCGCCTAACGAGTTGCGCCGGGCTCGTGCTCGCCCAGCACCCTGACCTTTTCCTCGAGCATATCCTGCACATGAGCATCGTGATTAGAATCGAAGCGCAAGGCTGCTTCCCGCGCGGGTGCGTCAGGCATCGTCTTTCTCCTTCCGCTTCTCTCGGGCGTGCCCTTCCGGTTGAATCTGCCGCCCGTGCCGCCGCGCGTAGACCTGGGTGAATTCCGCGCCGAAAAAGCAGATCAAGGCCGAGTAATAAATCCAGACGAGCAGGACCGCGAAAGAACCAGCCGCGCCAAACGCACTCCCGATCGCGGCGTGCCCGAGGTAAATTCCGATCAGATATTTGCCGCCGTTAAAAAGCACCGAGGTGACGACGGCGCCGATCCAGACGTCGCGCCAGACGATCTGCACGTCGGGGAGAAATTTGTAAATCATCGCGAAGAGGAGCGCGACGACCACGAGCGAGACGCCGATGTTTCCGGCCTGCCAAAGCCACGGCATGCTCGGCATCCAGTTCGTTAGGTAATCCTGCAGCGCGCTCAGCGCCGCGCTCAGCACGAGCGAAACGAGAAGGAGAAAGCCGACGCAGGCCGCGATCGAGAACGAGCGCAGGCGATCGATCACGTAGTCGAGGAGAAAGCCGCGGCGCACCTGCACCTTCACGTTCCAGATCGTGTTCAGGGCCGACTGCAACTCCGCGAAAACGACCGACGCGCCGAGCACGAGCGTGACTACGCCGATCGTGATCGCCCACGCGCCTTTGCCAAGCCCGGCGGAAGATTCGAGCACGGTGCGAATGGCCTCCGCGCCCTGCGTGCCGACGAGTTGTTGCAGCTCGTGCACGACCCGGTTCACCGCGTTCTGCCGCGCAAAGAAAATGCTGGCCGCGCCGACCGCGATGAGGAGGACCGGCGCGACGGAGAAAATGGTGTAAAACGCGAGCGAAGCGGCGAGCCGAAAAGTGTTGTCGTTCCACCATTCGATCGCGGTGTTCTTGAGCAGGGCCCAGGCGGTGAGAAGTTTCGTTTCGCGCGGCATCTTCTTTTTTAATCGCGACTGCATGGCTGAAATGTTCTCCTTTTCCGAAAGAAAACGCCTAACGAGTGATCCGGTTTGTCAGGATGGCCCGCGCGCGGCATGCTCGCTCCGGCATGAAGACCTGGATCGGCACTTCCGGTTTCCAATACGCGGAATGGAAAGGAACATTTTACCCGGAGGATTTGCCGGCCGCGAAGATGCTGCCGTTTTTCGCGGAACGCCTTTCCACGACGGAGATCAATTACACTTTTCACCGGATTCCATCGGAGAAAACGATTGAGAATTGGAAAAAACTGACGCCGGACAATTTTCGCTTCGCGCTCAAGGCGCCGCAGAAAATCACCCACTTCGCCAGGCTGCGGGATTGCGCCGATAACATCGGCTTTTTCTGTCGCGTGGTCAGCGCGCTAGGGGAAAAGCTCGGGCCGGTTTTGTTTCAACTGCCGCCCAATTTCAAAAAGGACGCCGAGCGGTTGAGCGCGTTTCTGCGTGAGCTGCCGACGATGCGCGCGGCCTTTGAGTTTCGCCATGCCTCGTGGCTGGATGAGGAAATTTTCGAGCTGCTGAAATCGCACAACGTCGCGCTCTGCATCGCCGACACCGAGAAGTTGGCGACGCCGACGATCGCGACGGCCGACTACGGCTATCTCCGGCTGCGGCGCGAAGATTACACGGAAGCAGACGTGGCGCGCTGGACGGAATTCGTTAGGCAGGAGGAGGTGAACTGGCAGGACGCGTTCGTTTACTTCAAGCACGAAGAGAGCGGGATCGGCCCGAAACTGGCCGGCCAGATGATCGCGCTGCTGGGCTGATGGAGACGATCGAGGAAAATCTCGCGCGAGTGCTCGACCAGATCGCGGTGGTGGCGGCGAAAGCGGGCCGCTCGCCCGACGAGATCGAGCTCGTCGCGGTCACGAAAAAGCAGGACGTCGAAAAAATTCATGCGGCCGCGGAAGCGGGGCAGCTCCTTTTCGGCGAGAGCCGGGTGCAGGAAGCCCGGGCCAAAATCCCGCTCCTGCCTTCGCGGCTGCGCTGGCATTTCATCGGGCACCTGCAGAAGAACAAGATTCGCCACGCCCTTCCGCTCTTCGAATTATTTCACGGGATCGACTCGCTCGCCCTCGCCGAGGACATGCAGCGGATCGCGGACGAGGAAGGGATGCAGCCGCGCGTTCTCCTCGAGGTCAACGTCGCGGGCGAAGCGAGCAAGCACGGCTTTACGCCGGAAGCGCTTCGGCACGATCTCGAGGCCATGCTTTCGTTAGGGCGCCTAACGATCGAAGGCCTGATGGCGATCCCGCCGTTCGCTCCCGAAACGGAGGCCTCCCGGCCCTATTTTGCGGCATTGCGCGAACTGCGCGACGACCTGGAAACGGAATTCAAGATCGGGTTGCCCCGCCTTTCGATGGGCATGAGCGACGACTTCGCGATCGCGATCGAAGAAGGCGCGACCATGGTGCGGGTCGGCACCGCGATCTTCGGTAGTCGTTAGGCGTGCGCGACGAAATTTCCGGGGAGGACGGGTGTCACCCCGTCGCACTTGGGCGAGTCTCGCCCAAGGCCTTTTCGCACGCAGCGCAACCCGTGGAGCCAGGTTAACGGCAGCCATCTCGGATTTTTCCAAACATTCCCTTCGCGCAGTTCGGTGCAGACTGCACCGAACGACGGGGTGACACCCCGTCCTCCCCGGATCTGAACTCGACCGTCCGCGGTATTGCCGCAGCCGCGCTGCGTTGCTAAGGTCGTCGGATGCGCCTCGAGCCCTCTAATATCGAGAAAATAGGCAACGAACTCGCCATTCAATGGAACGATGAGAGCGAATCGTTTCTGCCTCTGCGCCTGCTGCGTAGCGCCTGCCCCTGTGCGGCCTGTGGCGGCGAGCCCGATGTGCTCGGCGATATCGTGCGACCGGAAGTGCACTACACACCGCAGAGTTTTGAGCTGACCGGCTGGAACATGGTGGGCGGGTATGCGCTTCAGCCGACCTGGGGAGACGGCCACAACAGCGGAATTTATTCCTATCAATATCTGCGCCGGATCGATCCGGCCCGCGCCGCCTAACGATGCCGCGGCTACTCAAGATCTCGTTCCTCCTTTTCTTCTTCGCCCTTTGCGGGGCGGCGATCATCGGCACCCATCTCGCCCGTCAGCGCACTCCGCCGCCGGTGGCAAGCCAGCTCTATTCCGTGATCAACCGGCAGCTTTCTGCTTTTCGCGCGGCGGATTTCGACAGCGCCTATCGGCACGCCGCCGCCGGTTTGCAGGAGAAATTTTCCCGGGCTCAATTCGAGCTCATGATCCGGCGCGATTTTTCGCCGATGACCCGGGCCGAGCGAGTCGAGTTCGGCGCGGTCCACATCGCCGGGCCGGCCGCGCTCGTGCAGGTGTTGCTGACTGATCGAGGCGGTGCGGTCCGTGGTTTTCTCTACAGCTTCACCCTGGAAGCGGATGGCTGGAAAATCGACGGCGTGCAGCCGTTAGGCGCGGAGCCGGTGCGGCGATTGCCTGGGTTGCATATCTAACGCTCGTTTTTCTGGACTAACGAGCGTTTCGTGGGGCGGAAGCCGCAGATGAAAGAATCGCATCTGCGTAATCTGCGGATCCGCTCCCGCGGAAAGGAAAGTTCGTCGCCGCGAGACGCTTCGACCAGCATGCGGGACGCACGCGCTACCCGGAGAAGAGCTTCGGCTCCTCGCGACACGCTTCAGTTGGCGGTGGAGCGCGACGCTCTGTCGTCGCGTCGATCAAACGCCTAACGAGCAGGCAGAGTGACCCGGAGAAGGCTGGTTTCCGGCTCGGCCGGGCTTAACTCGGTCGCCGCCGCGGTCGCGGGAACGAGAAAAAAATCACCGGGGCGGCGGAAACGATCAGCGCCGACCTCGATAGCGCCCTCCAGACAAACGAAAAGCGCAAAGGCCGCTTCCGCCGAAGCGGGTCGCGCACTTTCTAACTTCCACTTCTCGACTTCGAAAGACGGACAGCTCACCAGTCGCTCACCTTCTGGCCTAACGAGTTCCGGTTCGTGGTCGGTGAAATCGATCGACTGCATCGATTCGGCGAGGTGGAGCGGGCGTAGCCCCTGGCCGGCGTCGCTTCGATTCCAATCGAAGACCCGGTAAGTCGTATCGCTGTTTTGCTGGATTTCGATGAGCAGGTTGCCGGCATCGATCGCGTGCAGTCGACCGCTCGGAACGAAGAACGCGTCCCCGGTTTTCACCCCAATCCGATGGACCAAATCAGCCGCGCGCCCTTCCCGGACGGCCTCCTCGAAAGCAGCGCGCTGCACGCCGCGACGGAGGCCGGCGTAGATCTGCGCGCCGGGATCGGCCGCCGCGAAATACCACATCTCGGTTTTGGTTTCACCGCCGAGCGCAGCCGCCGCCTCGGCTCCCGGATGGACCTGAAGCGAAAGTTTTTCGCGCGCGTCGAGCAACTTGGCAAAGATCGGGAAACGCGGCGTGTCGGGCAGACCGGCGCCGAAGATTTCCTCGCGATGTTGCTGCCAGAGTTCATGCAAAGTTTTACCGCGGAGCGGTCCTTGCCTAACGACGCTCTGGGCCTCGGGACGATCGACGATTTCCCACGACTCGCCGATGCATTGGCCGGGCGGCAGCTTTTTCCCGAAAGCGCTCTCCAGCCGGCGCCCGCCCCAGACGCGCTCGCGCAGGATCGGCTCGAAAAGCAGGGGCTGGAGCGAGGGGCGCTTCATTTCAGCCGCGAAATTAACCCGGTGCGCCCGGTTTGTCAGACACCGGCTGCCGCTTAGAGTGCCGGCTTGAAATTTCGCGAGTTCCTCAAGGCCTGGCTCCCGGTGGCGTTCTGGATGGGCCTGATGTTTTTCGGCTCGACCGACCTGATGTCGTCGGAAAACACCTCGCGTTATCTGACGCCTTTCCTGCACTGGCTGAAGCCGGATATTTCCGGAAGGACGGTGGCGGAGATTCACCTCTTCGTGCGCAAGGCGGCGCATGTGACCGAATACGCGATTCTGACCGGGCTGTTCTTTCGCGCGCTGCGCTGGTCGCTGGGCGGATTCTGGGGACGCGCCGCGGTGGCCCTGGTGCCCGCGCTGATTTTCGCCCCGGCGGATGAATTCCATCAATCCTTCATGCGCTCGCGCACCTCGTCGCCGGTTGACGTTCTGATCGATTACGCGGGCGCGATCCTCGGCATTCTCATCTGCCGGCTGATCCATCTGGTCTTAACGCGTCGCAGCGGCGAAAAGGCAGAGCGAGTGGCGATGGAATTGCCGCCGGCACCTTGACCAAGCCTCAATCACCCTTCACTATTTCATTCCCTTTTTGGCGCTCTGCGCCTCCCCGGGCCTGTAGCTCAGTTGGTTAGAGCATGCGCTTGATAAGCGCAGGGTCACTGGTTCGAGCCCAGTCAGGCCCACGGGTGTCCGCAGCCGGCGGCGGTTTCGGATTCGTTGCAACGAAGCCGCGTGTATGGTGTCGAACTCGCCGTGAATTTTTTTCTCGCTCCACTCCTCGCCTCCGCCCTAGCCCTCGTCCAGACCGCCAGCCCGGAGCCGGCGAAACCCGCGGTCTCGGTTCCTCCGTTGAATTTTCAGCACGAAACGTTGCCTAACGGATTGGAAGTCTACGCGGTGGAAGATCATTCCAGCCCGACGGTCGCGGTCCAGGTTTGGTATCACGTCGGGTCGAAGGACGATCCGGCGGGGCGAAGCGGTTTCGCCCATCTTTTCGAGCACATGATGTTCAAGGGGAACGAGCACCTGACCCCGGACGCTTTTGACAACCTGACCGAAAACATCGGCGGCGAGAACAACGCCTTCACCGCCGATGACGTGACCGTTTACCACGAGGTCGTCCCCTCGAATTATCTCAACCCGATCCTCTGGGCGGAGGCGGAGCGGATGTCGGCGCTGGCCTTGAACGACGCGAATTTCAACTCGGAGCGCGACGTGGTGAAGGAGGAATATCGCCAGCGCATCCTGGCCAATCCCTACGGCCAATTTTATCTCGATACGATCAAGAATTCCTACACCGTCCACCCTTACAAGCGGCCCGGGATCGGCAACATCGAAGAGCTCGACGCTTCGAAGCTGCCAGAGGTGAAAGCGTTTCACGCCACCTTCTATCGGCCGGATAACGCGACCCTCGTAGTGGTGGGCGATTTTCAGCCTAACGAGTTGCACGACTGGATCGCGAAATATTTCGGCGCGGTCAAGAAGCCGGCGGAAAAAATCCCGCGCGTCACCGCGCAGGAGCCGGCGCGCACGCAGGATAAGGAGATCGTGGAGTACAGCCCGAAGCCGCCGCTGCCGGCGATCGCGATTACCTGGCTGGGACCATCGATCCGAAGCGACGACACGCCCGCATTGCAGTTGGCCGCCGAAATTTTATCGGGCGGCGATTCCTCGCGGCTTTACCAGGCGATGGTTTATCAGCAGCAGATCGTGCAGCGTGTTTCCTTCGATGCCGGCCTCAATCAAGACCTCGGGCTGCTCACCGCGCGGTTGATTCTGGCGAGCGGGAAATCCCCGGCCGACGCCGAGAAATCGTTCAACGCGCAAATCGACAAGGTACTCCAGGACGGGGTGACCGAAGCCGAGCTGGCCAAGGCAAAAAATCGCTTCCTGACCGGCAAACTGCTCGAGCGGGAAACGAACAACGGCAAGGCGAGCGCGCTCGGCGAAGCGGCGGTGAGCTATGGCGATCCGAATCGCGTGAACACGGATTTTTCCAAACTGCAGGCGGTGACGACGGCGCAGATCAAGGAAGTTTTGAACCGTTACCTCTCCGGGAAAAAGAAGGTCGTGATCGAATACTTGCCGGAGGCCATGAAGCCGGCGGGGGAAAAGAAAGAGGAGAAGAAATCGTGATGAATACTCTGCTGATTCCCCGCGCTCTCATTTGTCATCCCGAGCCGGCGAAGCGCGGCGAGGGACCTCACGGGCGTTCGAGAGTTTTGCCGGATCGCACACGACCCGCGAGGTCCCTCTCCGTCCTTCGGCGGATCGGGATGACAACTTTTGCGCTGGCGGTTTTTTCCCTAACGACAAGTCATTCCGCCTGGGCGATCGCAGGGGTCGATTCTCCGCCCGCGCCCTCCGCCAAGCACGAGACGAAATTCGCCACGCCGAAGGAAGCGAAACTGGAGAACGGCTTGCGCGTGATCGTGGCCGAGCGCCCCGGGCTGCCGCTGCTCGCCGCCGAGGTCTTGGTGCGCAATGGCGCGGAAGTCGATCCGGAAAAACTTGCCGGCACGGCGAGCATGACCGGTTCCCTCCTGACCAAAGGAACGGAGACGATGTCGGCGCCCGAGATCGCGCAGGCGATTGAATCGTTAGGCGGCTCGATCGATTCCGGGGCCGGCTGGGATTCCTCCGCGGCCAGCGTGGTCGTGATGTCGGACAAGGCCGAAGCGGCTCTCAAGATCCTGGCCGACGTCGTCCGCCACCCGGCCTTCCAGCAGACTGAGATCGATCGGTTGAAAAGCCAGACGCTCGACGGTCTGCGCGTCGCTCTGCAGCAGCCCGGGTCGCTCGCCCGTTTTGTGATCGGGCGCGTGGTGTTCGGTGCCGGCGACTACGGCCATGCGGCCAGCGGCACTTTGGAAACCGTGCAGACCATCAGCCGCGACGACGTGGTAAAGTTCTACGGCGAATATTATGCGCCGCAGGACGCCGCTCTCATTCTCGTGGGCGACCTCACCCTGGCGCAGGGCCGCGCCTTTGCCGAAAAATTCTTCGGCGACTGGAAGGCCGCCGGAGTTGCGCCTAACGAAAAGGGAACATCCGGGACGGCCGATTGGAAACCACAGAATGTCGTGATCGATATGCCCGAGGCGGGCCAGGCGGCGGTGACGGTAGCGAAGCCGGCGATCAAGCGTGCCTCACCGGACTACTACGCGGCGATGGTCGCGAACGCGGCGCTCGGGAATGGATTCGTCTCCCGGCTCAATCGCGAGATTCGGATCAAGCGCGGACTGAGCTACGGCGCCGGCAGCTCGATCGATCCGCGTCGCGAGGTCGGGCCCTTCACCGCTTTCGCGCAAACCAAGAACGAATCGGCCGCCGAAGTCGCCGGGCTCATGCAGTCGGAGCTGAAACGGCTCGTCACGGATCCGGTCAAAGGCGAAGAACTGAAATCACGGCAGGCGGTTTTGACCGGACGTTACGCCCGGGCCCTCGAGACGAATCAGGGTTTCGTTTCCGCGATCGCGAGCCTGGCGACCTACGATTTGCCCCTCCAGACGCTGGATGAATACATCCCCAAAATCGATGCCGTGACGAGCGATGCGGTGACCGCTTTCGTGAAGGAATATCTGGCGACACCGACGAGCTTGATCATCGTCGGTAAGGCAGCGGCATTCTTGCAGCCGCTGAAAAAAAATATCGGCGACGTCAGAGTGATCGAGCAAAAGAACCTCGATCTCAATCGCGCGGACCTGGTCAAATCTCATTAACGAGTCGGCCTCGGGCGGAACCGTTTTCGCCGTCGAGGAGGACGGCGATCCCGGTGCCGGGACTCTCGCGTTTCGCAGCGCAAAAGGGCCACCGGCGAAGCGCGCGAAATTTCCTCGTCCCTTGCGCGCTTCAAAACCGAATGGGATAAACACGCCCAACAATTTTATGACTCCTGTAAAAATCTGGCTCGGCTATCCCTATCCACTTGGCGCGACCGCCTTCCCAAACGGCGTCAACTTCGCCCTCTTCTCCGAGACCGCTGCTTCGGTCGATCTCTGTCTCTTCGACTCTCCTGAGGCGCGGCAGGAAAACATCCGCATCCCCATGACCGAACACACCGACCAGGTGTGGCACATTTTTCTGCCCGATGTCCGGCCGGGGCAGCTCTACGGCTTTCGGGTTTTCGGCCCCTACGATCCGGAACGCGGGTTGCGCTTTAACAGCTCCAAACTGCTGATCGATCCCTACGCCAAGGCGATCGCCGGCCGGGTCAACTGGGCGGACGAAATGTTCGGCTACGTCGTGGGCGGTCCGTCGGACGATCTGACGCGCGATTTCCGCGACGACGCCTGGGGCATGCCGAAGGCCGTCGTGGTCGATCAATCCTTCGATTGGGGCGACGACAAATTGCCGCGGACGCCCTTGCACAGCTCGGTCATCTACGAGCTGCATGTGAAGGGTTTCACGATGCTGAACCAGGAGATCCCCGAGGAGTTGCGCGGGACTTACTCCGGCGTCGGCAGCTCGGCCGCGATCAAGTATTTGAAGGATCTCGGCGTCACCGCCGTCGAGCTTCTCCCCGTCCATGCCCACATCAACGACAAGGCGCTGGTTGATCGCGGCCTAACGAACTATTGGGGTTACAACTCGATCGGCTTCTTCGCGCCGGAATCCAAGTACTCGAGCAGCGGCGCGACCGGCGGCCAAGTGGCGGAGTTCAAAACGATGGTGCGAAATCTCCACGCCGCGGGCATCGAGGTCATTCTCGACGTCGTCTACAATCACACCGCGGAAGGAAATCACCTCGGGCCGACGCTCGGTTTTCGCGGGATCGACAATCAGGCCTACTACCGGCTGACTCCTGAAGACCCGCGCTTCTACCTGGATTTCACCGGTACCGGCAACACCCTCAATGTCCTCCACCCGCGCACCCTTCAGCTTGTCATGGACAGCCTGCGCTATTGGGTGCTGGAGATGCATGTCGACGGTTTCCGCTTCGACCTCGCCTCCACCCTCGCGCGCGATGCCAGTGGCGTGAACAAGTTGCACGCCTTCTTCGAAATCATCCACCAGGACCCGGTCATCTCGCAGGTAAAGCTCATCGCCGAGCCGTGGGACGTGGGCGAAGGCGGTTATCAGGTTGGCAATTTCCCGATCCTCTGGGCGGAGTGGAACGGCAAATACCGCGACACCATCCGCGCCTTTTGGAAAGGCGACGAAGGCAAGATCGGCGAAGTGGCTTATCGCCTCACGGGCAGCCCGGACCTTTACCAGATGAGCGGCCGCCGCCCTTACGCGAGCGTCAACTTCATCACCGCGCACGACGGCTTCACCCTGAACGATCTCGTCAGCTACAACGAGAAGCACAACGAAGCCAACGGCGAAGAGAACCGCGACGGCGACAACAACAACCATTCCTGGAATCACGGCGCCGAGGGCCCGAGCGACGATCCGGAAATCAACCAGCTGCGTTTGCAACAGCGGCGCAATTTCCTCACCACCCTCCTGCTTTCCCAGGGCGTCCCCATGCTCACGGCCGGGGACGAATGGGCGCGCACGCAAAACGGCAACAACAACGCCTATTGTCAGGATAACGAAATCAGCTGGCTCAACTGGGAGCACAACGATGAGCAAAAAGCGCTGCTC
Organism: uncultured Verrucomicrobiae bacterium; assembly: GCA_963792775.1. Classification (GTDB taxonomy): domain Bacteria; phylum Verrucomicrobiota; class Verrucomicrobiia; order Chthoniobacterales; family UBA10450; genus Palsa-1392. Next base: position 285,843 of record CAWBXU010000002.1, read on the forward strand.
GATTTCACGAAGAAATTGATCCAGTTGCGCCACGATCATCCGGTCTTCCGGCGGCCGAAATTCTTCCAGGGCCGCCGGATTCGCGGCTCGGAAATTCGCGACGTCATGTGGTTCAACCCGGGCGGCAACGAGATGACCGACGACGAATGGAATTCGCCTTTCGTCCGTTGCCTCGGCATGCTCCTGAGCGGCGACACGATCGATGTCCAAACCTTCGAAGGCGAGCCGATCCGCGACAGCACTTTTCTCCTGCTCATCAACGCGCATCACGAGCCGATTCCCTTCGTGCTTCCCGGCCAGAAGGATGTCGTTTGGCAGCTCCTTCTCGATACCGCATCGGAAAAAGGATTCTGCAAAAAACCGCAGGACGCTGTCTCCGGTGACGAACTCGAAATCGAGGGGCGCGCCACCATGTTGCTCAAGCTCACCACCGGCTCGACCGCCCAGGCGCGTCATGAATCGTGGAAGAAACGGCAATTCGCCGCCCCCAAGGATGGCGAAACGAAACCCGCGAAGGCGGAAAAGCCCGCGGCCGAGAAACCATCCGCCACTGAGGAAAAGCGCTCGGAAACGTGAGCGCAAAGCGAGGCGCGCGCACGATTTCTCTATGCTGAATCATGACACCGACCTCACTCATCATCGTGGCCGATCGCGGCAGCCTGAAGGCCTACAAGGTGGACGAAACCCCCAACCGCGGAGCGAGTCTGCATTTGGTGCAGGCCTTTGAAATCACCGGCGCCCATGGCCGCTACGACGACAAGTTGACCGATCAAGCCGGACGTTTCCCGGTCAGCGACGGCAATTCCCGCCACGCCAACTCGATCGCCGAACGCACCGCGCTCGAGACCGAAAACGAAAAGCGCATTTGCAAACAACTGGCCGAGCACATCGCGGAAATCGTGAAGCGCGAAAAAGCCGAAGGCTGGTCCTTCGCCGCGCCGGCTTCGATCCATGCCACGGTCGCGGAATTATTGCCGCCGCTGGTGCGCAACCGGGTCGTTGAACACGTCAAATCCGACCTCGTCAAGATCGAGCCTGCGAAACTGACGAGCCATTTTCGCTCGCTCCAGCCGCTTTAGTTTGGCATACTGCGGGATGCAACTTCCGCTCGGGATTTCTTATCGGGGCGTGGACAAGTCCGACCAGCTCGACGATCACATCCGCGCCAAAGCCAGCCGCCTCAATCGCTTCTGCGATCACATCAGCCGCTGCGACGTCGTGGTCGAACATCCCAATCATTCGCAGCATAACGGGAACCCTTTCCGGGTCCGGATCGACGTCACGGTCCCGCCCGGGCACGAGCTCGTGGCCGAGGAAAAACAGGCGGCGCACGAGATGCACGAGCCCTTGAGCAAAGTGATCAACGACGCCTTCAAAACGATGGAGCGGCAGCTCAAGACGCTGGTCGAAAAACAGCGGCACGAATAAAGGGCAAAATATTTGTTGCCAACTCTAGTGCGTTAGTAGACTTTCGGTAAGTCTACTGCGGCACTAGAGAATGAATCTTTCCAAACGAAGCGAGTACGCTCTGCGCGCGTTGATCGATCTCGGGATCGCGCGCGAACTTGGCCGCCCCATTTTGCAGGTGGCCGAGCTGGCCGCGAAGGAACAGCTCCCGATCAAGTTTCTCGAGCAGATCCTCACCCAGCTCCGCCTCGCCGGTTATGTCGAAACGAAGCGCGGCAAAGCGGGCGGCTATTCCCTGGCCAAGCCCTCCGCGCGGATCAAACTCGGCGCCGTCATCCGCCTGCTCGATGGGCCGCTCGCCCCCATCGCCTGCGTCAGCCAGAGCGACTACCGCCGCTGCACCTGTCCGGATGAAGCGCATTGCGGCTTGCGCATGCTCATGCTCGACGTGCGCAACGCCATCGCCCGTATTCTCGATCGCTCCACCCTGGCGCAAATCGTCGAGATCACTTTGCGCAAAATGCGGCGCGACAAAGTCGACGTGCCTTTCGCCCGCCGCTCTTTCGGACTCGACGAACTCCTTCCACTCGCCGGCAACGCCACAAAATCATGAATCAGCACGAACCCGAATGGCTCGCCATCGTGCGCGAGAAAGTGGAAACGCTGCGCTACGGCGTTGTCCAAATCGTCATCCACGATTCCAAGGTCACGCTGATCGAGCGCACCGAAAAGACGCGACTCGGTTCCCCCGAATCTTTTTCCAACCGACCAGACACACTGGAGGAAACCACACCCAACGGAGCCATCCACCGGACCACCGGAGCCCGCTCTCGATGAATACGTCTCCTTCACATGATCACGAAATTGTCTTTGTCGCGCCGTCGCCTCTTGGCCGGCCTCTTCCTTTGCCTAACGGGAAGCTTCGTGCTTCCTCGAAACTCGGCGGCTGAAACGATTCGTTTCGGTCACTTCCCCAACGTCACGCACGCCCAGGGCGTGATCGCGCACGGCTTGTCGCGCGCGGGGAAAGGCTGGTTCGAGCAACGCCTGGGATCCGGCGTCCAAATCCAGTGGTTCACCTACAACGCCGGTCCCTCGGCGATGGAAGCCATCTTCGCCGGCTCGCTCGACCTCACCTACGTCGGGCAGGGACCGGCCTTGAACGCCTATTTCAAATCCGAAGGTGAAGAAATCCGCGTCCTCTCCGGCGCGGCCACCGGCGGAGCGGCTTTAGTCGTTAGGCCAGACGCCGCACTCAAGGTGCCGGCTGACTTTCGCGGCAAGACGATCGCCACTCCGCAGCTCGGCAACACCCAGGATATCTCCTGTCGCGCCTGGCTGAAGGCGCAAGGTTTCAAAGTCACGCAAACAGGTGGCGACGTGAAAGTCCTGCCCGTTGCGAATCCCGATCAGCTCAGCGCTTTCCAGCAGAAGCAGGTCGACGGCGTCTGGACAGTGGAGCCTTGGGTGACCCGGCTCGAGCGCGAAGCGGGCGGCAGAGTTTTCCTCGAAGACACTCAGGTGCAGACGACCTGGCTGGTTTCGAGCGTGAAGTTTCTCGACGAGCACCGGGACCTGGCGAAGAAAATCGCGGTTGCCAATGTCGAGTTGACGCAATGGATTCAGACGCATCCGGAGGAAGCGCAAAAAATTCTCGCGACGGAACTGAAGGAAGAAACCAAGGCCAGCATCGCGCCGGAGTCGATCGCGCAAGCTTGGAAGCGGATCAAATTCACCACCGAGGTGTCGCCTCGATTGGTCAGCAAAGCGGTGCAGGACGCGCAGGACGCCGGTTTTGCCAAAGGATCGACCGACACTTCAAAGCTTCTCGTCACGCCCTAACGAGTAAAACCCGCTTCCAGCAAGAGATTGTCGCCATGTACTTTACCCAAACCATTGAGATTCCCGTCAGTGCGAGGCCGTCGGTCCGGGAAGAGCTTCAGTTCCTGCCGCCGAGCAAGCTCACGGTCGAGAGCGTCTCGAAGACGTTCAAGACCAGAACCGGTCCGGTCCAGGCGCTTGATCGCGTCAGCATGCAGGTAGCCGAAGGGGAATTCGTCTGTCTCGTAGGAGCGAGCGGTTGCGGCAAATCGACGCTCTTAAACATGATCGCCGGCCTGGAAAAACCGGATAGCGGAACGGTCACGGCGGATGGCCTGCGCGTCCTGGAACCAGGCCGGGAAAGGCTCGTTATGTTCCAGGAGTCGGCCCTTTTTCCCTGGCTCGACGTGCTCGGCAACGTGCTCTTCGGTTTGAAAATGAAACCTCACCTAACGAGTAAAGACCGAAAAGACGTCGCGCGTTATTATCTCGAGCTCGTCGGGCTCAGCCGCTTCGAGCGCGCCAACATTCACGAGCTTTCCGGCGGGATGAAGCAGCGTGTCGCGCTCGCTCGCGCGCTCGCCCCGAACCCGCGCATGCTTCTCATGGACGAACCGTTCGCCGCGCTCGATGCGCTGACTCGCGAGCAGCTCTACGGCGATCTCCAACAGATTTGGGAGAGCCGGCGCAAGACGATTATCTTCGTCACACACAACGTCCGCGAAGCCGCCTGCCTGGGCGATCGGGTGCTTCTCTTCTCGCCACATCCGGGTCGGATTCGGGAGGAATTCCTGATCAAGCTGCCGCGGCCGCGGGACATCAACAGCCCCGAACTGGCGGAATACGCCAGCCGGATCATGCGTTCCTTAAAAGGCTTCAAAAATGGAAATGGAGAGGTGGCAGAATGAAACGCTTGTTCTTATCGCTCTTGTTTTTTGCCGGTCTGCTTTTGCTCTGGGATCTGGCGGTGCGCGCGCGCATCTGGTCGCCGGTCCTGCTCCCGGCGCCGATCAAGGTGGCGGATTACCTGCGCTCGGCCGCCGCAGACGGCACGCTTTGGCAGGCAACCCTGATCACGCTGAAACGCTTATTGTTAGGCTACATCATCGGGCTCGTCGCCGGCATTCCGCTGGGTTTGCTCACGGCGCGCTGGACTGTCTTGCACGACACGATCGGCACCCTCGCTCTTGGTTTGCAGACTTTGCCGAGCGTTTGCTGGGTGCCGCTCGCCCTCCTCTGGTTTGGGCAAAGCGAGGCGGCGATGCTCTTTGTCGTCGTCATGGGAACACTCTGGTCGGTCGTGATCGCGACCGACACCGGGGTGCGGCACGTGCCGCCGATCTACCGGCGCGCTGCCCTAACGATGGGCTCGAAAAACATGCACATTTGGCTGCGCGTCATCCTGCCGGCGGCGTTGCCCTTCATCGTCAGTGGGATGAAACAAGGCTGGGCTTTCGCCTGGCGTTCGCTCATGGCGGCGGAAATTTTCGTCACCATCCTGAGCGGCTTTGGCCTCGGCCAACTGCTGCATTACGGCCGCGAACTCAACGCGATGGACCAGGTCATCGCGATCATGTTGGTCATCGTCGTGATCGGTTTGCTTGCCGATAAAACGCTCTTCGCGCCGGCCGAACGCTTCCTCCATCGCCGCTGGGGGACGAGCCAGTAAATCGCCATGCAGGAAAACCACGCAAGCTGCGAGATCACAATTCAGAACGAGCTCGGGCTGCACGCCCGTCCAGCCGCCGAGTTCGTTAGACGGGCCAATTCCTTTCGCTCCGAAATCTGGATCGTGACGAAGGCGGGGCGTTTCTCGGCGCTCAGTTTGATCGAGGTGATGCGGGCCAATCTCGACCGTGGTGCGACCGCGCGTCTCGAAGCGACCGGGGTCGATGCCGAGGCGGCGCTGGCCCGCCTCGCCCAGGTCGTTAGGCAACTACGGGACAACTACGACTAACGCAGCGGCCGTCCGACGATGATGCCGGTATCGGAACCATAACGGGCGAGGTAACTCGAGAGGCGCGCGTCGACCACGACCTTCCCATAGTTATGCGGCGAGGACGCGTGCATGAAATGCAGGACGCCATCGTCCGTGCGGTAGGCGAGACCGACGTGTGAAGTCGAATACAAGCCCGGCCGATCGCGCGAAACGATCCCGATGATGTCGCCGCTCTTCAGTTTCGACTCGATCCGCCCGACGCGGCTCTTCGGGATTTGATAAAGCGGTCGCTCGGTCACGCGTTCCTCCATCCGGCTGAGCGGCGCGAGCAACGAAGGGTTTGCCTTGAGATAACGGTAATGACGCCAGCCAAAGGTCATTTCATGCGCCGCATGCCGGACGCGGACACCACCCAATTCGCGCGTCAGATCGTTCACCAGCCCGCGCCGATCGTTGTCATAGAGCCAGTCCTCCAGGTAATGCAGCCGGGAGAGATATTCGCCGGTGCAGACGCCGCCGCGATAACGATCGAGCTCGACGTAGTGGAGGAGCGTCTGCGGCATCCAGCGCGCCTCCGGTTCGTCGAGCATGCGGGCGAAGCCGAGCGAGATCTCGAAAAAGGTCCAGCAATCCATCCCGTTGAAATTGACCGAGGCCGCTTCGACGTGGTCGTCGATCTCGAGGGTGAAAGATTTGTAGCGCGTACCGCTCAGGGCCCGGCCGACCGCGGCGGTGCGCTCGCCGATGGGAAGCGACGACCAATGATTGGCCTGGGCCTCCGCGACGAGGCGCTCAAAGGTATCGCGCCCGCGGAAAACCGTGTTGAAAGGCAGCTCCGCCGCACTCGTTAGGCAAATGGCGGCGAAAAGGAGAAAACAGAAGATGAGGAAAATCCTGCCGGGACGCATCGCGAAAAACGTTTCGAGAGAAAGACGCGTCGCGCAAGGCACAACGCCCTTATCCTGCGACGAGCGGAGCCGGGACGAGGAGGACGGGACGCTGGTTTGCTTTGAGAATGCCTTCAGTAACACTCCCCACGAGCAAGTTGTAGACCGGGCCATGGCCGTGCGAGCCCATCACGATGAGATTGGCCGAAAGTTCCCCGGCGGTCCGGAGGATTTCCTCCACCACCGTCCCATCCCGCTCGTGCGCGAAGGCGCGCAGCCCGCGGCCCGACAATTCTTTCTGCAGACCGGTCAGGCGGTTTTGCCGGGGCTCGTTAGGCGAATCGACCAGCCCGGCCGGCGCGATGGGGACGCCACCGGCCATTCCCATCTCCGGCATGCCGATGCCGGGATAACCAACCGTCGCCGCCGGGAAAACCGGAAGCGGACTGATCTCGCGCACATGCACGAGGTGCAGCTCGGCGTCGAAGGCCCGGGCCATTTCGCGAGCGAGCGTCAGCACACCTTCCATCGCGGGAGAAAAGTCGACCGGGACGAGGATTCTTTTCATGGGCGTCGTTCTCCTGAGAATGCGGGCGCCAGTCGGCGTGGTCAAGCCATGGGAACCGCGCGCATCTGGCTCTGGGGAGGACGGGGTGTTACCCCGTCGCGCTTGGGCGAGTCTCGCCCAAGGCCGATTGGCGCGCAGCACTACTCGTTAGGCAGCCTTCCTGTACCGCAACACGCTGCGTGATGTTCGGTGCAGACTGCACCGAACGACGGGGTAACACCCCGTCCTCCCCGGAGGTCAAACGCATCGCTGTCCCCCATTGGGCTGACAAACCAAACCCGCAACGTTAGTCTCCCTCGTGCAGGATCTCTTCAGCGAGGAAGAAAACGAAACCGTCGCGCAAGCGGATGCCGCCGCTCCGCTCGCCAGCCGGATGCGGCCGCGCTCGCTCGAGGAGTTCGTTGGTCAGCAGCACATTCTTGCGCCGGGTAAATTGCTCCGGCGCGCGATCGAGGCGGATCGTTTGCCGTCGGTCATTCTCTCCGGCCCGCCCGGGACGGGGAAGACGACCCTGGCCCAGATCATCGCAGCGATGACGCAGTCGAAGTTTGAAAAACTGAGCGGCGTCGAAAGCAACGTCGCGGAGATGCGGAAGGTGGTGGCCGTGGCGGCCAATCGGCTCCGGACCTCAGGACAAAGGACGATTCTTTTCGTCGACGAGATCCATCACTTCAACAAAGCGCAGCAGGATATCCTTCTCCCGGACGTGGAGAGCGGAAACCTGCGTCTGATCGGCGCGACGACTTACAATCCATTCTTCTACGTGAACAGTGCGCTCGTCTCGCGCTCGCAGGTTTTCCAGCTGGAGTCGTTAGGCGTGGAGGAGCTGGAGGAGTTGATCGACCGCGCCTTGGGAGACAAGGAGCGCGGCCTCGGGACTCATCATGTAAAGATAGACCCCGCGGCGAAACGCCACCTCGCGAAGCTGAGCGACGGCGACGCCCGCAAATGTTTGAACGCGCTCGAGATCGGCGTCCTGACGACTCCGCCTAACGAGAAAGGGATCATCCATTTCACTCTCCGAGTGGCGGAGGAAAGCATCCAGACGAAAGCGGTCGTCTACGATCGGGCGGGCGACGCGCATTACGACACGATCAGCGCTTTCATCAAGAGCATGCGCGCCTCGGATGAGAAGGGCGCGATCTACTGGCTCGCCAAAATGCTTCACGCCGGGGAGGACTTCCGCTTCATCGCGCGGCGTATCGTCATTTTCGCGAGCGAAGACGTGGGCCTGGCCGACGCCGAGGCCCTGCCGCTCGCGATCGCGACTCAGCAGGCGGTCGAGTTTGTCGGGATGCCGGAAGCGCGCATTCCCCTCGCCCACGCCGTTTGCTACATGTGCCGCGCCCCGAAAAATCGCGAAGCCTATGAGTCGTTAGGCGCGGCGACCGAGGAAATCGAGGCCGAGAAAACGCAACGCGTGCCCGAGCGATTGAAGAACAAACATTTCCCGGTCAATCCGGAGCGATGAGCGCGCATCGCCCCCGCAGGATATTCTTCAGGCGGAATGGAAAAAGCGGAAGGCAGCACAGTTGATGACCGGGCGATTCGCCGCTAATCCAGAGCGCAAGTTTTGAAGGTCTCCCATAAACTTCGCAAGCTTGTCCAGCCGCTAACCTATCGTCGGGCTTGGCGGCGTGTTCGCCGCGTTCTGCATCCGATTCCCATGGAGCCGCTGCTGGCTAAGATTGATCCCGTTCAGCTCCGTGCCCTCCAGGTCGCGCACGGTGCGCCACCGGAAGATGCTCCCGCCGGCTGGAAGCATTACTCGAAGTATCTCGACCTCGAAAAATATCTGCGTCTCAACATCCGACGGGTCCAGGATCTCGACCTTCACCGCTCGCCTCCCAAATCGATTCTCGACATCGGTTGTGGCGGCGGATTTTTCCTTTTCGTCGCACAGGATCAGGGACACACCGGACTCGGCTTCGACACCGGCGACATTCCGGTTTTCGACGGGCTGGTCGATCTGCTCGGAGTCGAGCGGGTCGTTTACAAGATCGAGGCGTTTGAGCCGCTCCCGGATTTCGGACGCAAATTCGATTTGATCACGGCGTTCTCGACTGCATTTCACGGCGGCCGGGAAGATTCCTGGCGTTGGGGCCCGAAGGAATGGGAGTTTCTCGTGGCCGATCTCGAGCGCCATCTCAAACCGGCTGGCCAGATTTTCTTCGGGCTCAACCCGGCCTATCAGGGGAATTATTACACCCCGGAGATTCTCGAAGTCTTCCTCCGGCGCGGCGCGGCAGTGGAACGTGAGAACGTCCTCTTCCCGCCAAAACGTTAGGCAAAAAACGCGCCGCGGTCAGAGCCGGCAGAGCATGGTCACGAGAAGCTCGACCGCGAGCAACCAAACCAGAATGACCTGCCAAAGCCGCAAATTGCGCGCGGCCCAGTGATCCGCCACGACCTCCGGATCGGAACCGAAGAGCCGGCGGCGAGCGCGAAAGACGAGGACCCCGGCGAAGAGGACGAGGACCAGGCAGAGGCTGAAAAATATCCGCAGAGCGAAGACCGAGTCCTGATGCGAGTGGATGACCGCGAGCAGCTCCGCACTTCGACCGAACATGTCGCTTATCGTTAGGCAGGTGCGCCGCTCAGACCGCCGCCTAAGGGCGGCGCGACGTCAGGCGCGACCACGACTTGCTTCGGCGGTTTTTCCGTCATTTTTTCGCCAGAGCTGGGTGGCTTGGGTCCAGGCGGCGGGTTGATCAACCGCCCGTGCTCGATCACTTCGCGAATCTGCACGCCATCGAGGGTTTCGAATTCGAGCAACGCTTTCGCGATGACTTCGAGTTTGCTCCGTTCCGCCAGGAGAATTTCCTTCGCCCGGGAGTAGGCGTCGTCCACCAGTTTACGCACTTCGCTGTCGATCTGCTCGGCCGTCGCCTCGCTGTAATCGCGCGCCCGGGAAATGTCGCGGCCGAGGAAAACGTAATCCTCATGCTCGCCGTATTCGACCATGCCCATTTTGTCGCTCATGCCCCATTCGCAAACCATTTTGCGGGCGAGTCGCGTTGCCATCTGGATGTCGCCGCGCGCGCCACTGGTGACGTCGCCGAAAACAATTTCCTCCGCGACCCGGCCGCCCATGCTGACGACAAGATCGTCGAGCAACTCTTTGCGGCGCTGGGTGTATTTGTCCTCGAGCGGCAACCACATGGTCGAGCCTAACGACGGCCCGCGCGGGATGATCGTGACCTTGTGGAGCGGCTCGGTGAATTCCAACATTTCGAGCAGGAGGGCGTGGCCGGCTTCGTGATACGCGGTGTTGGTTTTTTCCTTTTCGCTCAACGCGAGGCTGCGGCGTTCCTTGCCCCAGCGCACTTTGTCGCGCGCTTCTTCGAGCTCGGCAAGGGTGATGCCTTTCAGCCCGCGCCGCGCTGCGAGGAGCGCCGCTTCGTTGATCACGTTGGCCAGCTCCGCGCCGGAATAACCCGGCGTGCCGCGCGCGACCACTGCCATGTCGACGCCTTCCGCGAGTTTCACTTTCTTGGAGTGGACGCGGAGAATTTCTTCACGGCCTTTCACGTCGGGCAAGTTGACCGTGATCTGGCGGTCGAAACGGCCGGGACGCAAGAGCGCCGGATCGAGAACATCAGGACGGTTGGTCGCGGCGATAATGATGACGCCCTCCTGCGTGTCAAAGCCATCCATCTCCACGAGCAAAGCATTGAGCGTCTGCTCGCGTTCGTCGTGACCGCCGCCCACGCCGTGCCCACGATGGCGGCCGACGGCGTCGATTTCGTCGATGAAAATAATGCACGGCGCGGACTTCTTCCCCTGCTCAAACATGTCGCGCACCCGGCTCGCGCCGACGCCGACAAACATTTCGACAAAGTCCGAACCGCTGATGGAGAAGAAGGGCACGTCCGCTTCGCCCGCGATCGCGCGAGCGAGCAAAGTTTTACCGGTTCCAGGAGGACCGACCAGGAGCACGCCCTTCGGAATGCGGCCGCCGAGTTTCTGAAACTTTTTCGGATCGCGCAGGAACTCGACCAGCTCCTGCACTTCGTCCTTCGCCTCCTCGACACCGGCGACATCGCGGAAGGTGATTTTATTCTTATCCCGCGCGAGCATCCGCGCCTTCGACTTGCCGAAGTTGAGCGCGCCTTTGCCGGCCATGCGGATCTGCTGGCGGAAGAGGAAATAGAGAATCAGCAGGAAGAGCGCGATCGGGACGAAACCGATGACGGCCTGGGCGAGAACGTTCGACTCAGTCCGAATCGCCGGCTCCATCCCAGCATCGGCCAGTTTCTGCTGCAGATCGGTGGTGAAATTCAGATAGATCGTGGTGTAAAACGGCACCTGTTGTGCCGGGGCATTCCCCACTCCGGGCCGGGTGTAGGCGCCACGGATCGTCTGGGTCGGCCGGCCTTCCTCGACTACGAGAAGAAGCGGATACTTCGGATCGTTGACCAGCTGCTTGTGTTCGAGCAGGTCGAGAAAACGATTGTAAGGGACGTTTTCCTCGGTGTTGTAACCGGTGCCGCCGCGGAAGAGAATGGCGAGCCCGATCAGGGCGAAGGCGATGGCAAAAAGGATGACGCCGCGCCAGTTAAAGTTCGGGTCGCCGCCGCGGTTTTTGTTGTCTTTGGAAGAGTTACGATCAGGCTGGGCCATAGGAGATACTGCGCCGGGAAAGCGCAAGCGGAAAAACTATCATGAAGCGTTTGGCATTGCAAAAGAGCAGGACCCGGGCCGAAACCTGCTGAGTGAGGTATCACGAGGAGCGCCTATCTCTATTGTTGTCATGTTGAGCGAAGCGAAAGATCCTGACTATTTCCGTCCGCATCGCGCCGGGAACCGGAAATGGTCAGTGGTCCTTCGCTCCGCTCAGGATGACAGACACTCGTAGGATGTTCTCTTCGACCGCGGAGCAGCCTCGGCGTTCATTGCGCCGCGTGTCGGACGCGGGTAATTTTGCCGGTATCGCATGTCGGAATTAGTCTCATCGTTCGCTGATAGAATCGATCGCGCCGTCCAACGGGTCACCCCGCTGGCCTGGCGGCTGCGGCGGCGGAGCCGGCGTTGGATGCGCCGGGCGATGCGTAAACCGCGCAGCGTCTCGGAGGGGCCGAACCTGTTGCCGTTGCTCATCCAGGTACTGGCGAGTTTCTCCAAAGCCGATGGCGTTCTTCTCGAGGAGGAGATCGATTCGAGCCTTGGCTTTCTGCGCTACGACTATCCGGAAACGGTTTACTCGGAGCTGCGCATGCTCTTTCGGCAGGCGCTCTACGAGCAACAGGATCTCTCCGCCATGGCGCAAAAACTCGCCGCCTCGCTCAGCACCGATCGCAAGATCATGCTCGGCGTGCAGCTCTACGATTTGATCTCGCAGGCCGGACTCAAACAGGAGCAGGTCGTAGCGTTTTATTCCTTCATGTCGCAGCTCGGCATGGCCGCGCAGGCGATCGACATCGTTTATCAATTGAACGCTTCCGAGGAATCCGATCCCGCCGTTTATCAGCGCGGCGCCTCTCCGCTCGAGGCGATTTCCTTCGGCACCAACGGCCAGTCCGATGTGACCCTGAAAAGCCTGAGCGGAAACGACCGGCTCCTCGCCTTTCGTTATCACGATCTCATCCTTCTGAAGAACTACAGCACCCAGCAGGTTTCGGTGCGCGGCCGGCCGCTCGCGCGCGGCGGGTTTTGCCGGATCTATCCCGGGCAACGCATCCTCATTGGCGACCAGGTGCTCTCCTTCCAGGACCTCGCGACCTATTTCAACGCCAAGAAAAACGTCTCGCTCCCGCAGATTTTCGTGCGGGTGAATCGCGACTCCGACGAGGTCGAAATGGAACGCTCGCGCAGCCGCGACAGCGCGCTCGAAGTGACCTTCGGCCTCAAGGTGCAGGTGAAAGCGCTCCGCGACGTCCGGGCCAAGCTGAACGACGTCGACCTGAAGGCCGGCACCAAAGTCGAAGCCGCGCTCGAAGACCGGATCATTTTCCCTAACGACACCGAGCTCGATCTGCTCGATCTCCGCCGCCGCGCCCGTGCCATGGGTGGACGTTTTCAACTCAAGGCTTCGAAGTCCGAATATCTCGTCTCGAATAATCCGAGCTTGCTCGAGGAGGACGACATCCTGCTTTCGCCCGGCACCTCGGGCGATGTCCTCCTGAAAATCCTCTGCGACTACGACAAGCGCGTCGGGGTTTTGGAAGTGCTGGAATCCGATCGCCCGATCATGGTCGGCGAAGTGCCCGTCCGCACGACCGCTCCGCTGGCCGACGGCGATACCATCCGGATCGATGTCGGCCAATTTCTGCGCTGCGATTTCTCCGAACGAATCATCGAGGAAGAGCGCAACATCATTCGCAGCCTCGAGGTGGTCGACGTCAACCATCGCTTCAGCAACAGCGACATCGCGCTCGAAGGGATCAGTTTCGCGATCAACCGCGGCGAGCTCGTCTGCGTGATGGGCGCGAGCGGCTCGGGCAAGAGCACGCTCATGCGCGTGCTCGGCGGACAGCTCGAGTCGACCCAGGGCGAGGTCCTCCTGAACGGCCAGCCGCTCTACGAGAATCTCGACGCGCTCAAGCGTTACGTCAGTTACATCCCGCAGGAGGACGCCTTCGACGAGCACCTAACGATCGGCGAAAACCTGCAGTTCGCGGCCGCCATCCGCTCGCCCCATCTCTCGCGGCGCGATCGCACGCGGCGGCTCGATGCGAAGTTGCTCGAGCTGGGCTTGAGCGAACGGCGCGACAGCATCGTCGGCAGCCCGGTGAAAAAAACGCTAAGCGGCGGCGAACGCAAACGGCTCAACATCGGGCTCGATATGATCGGCTCGGCCGACGTTTACCTCTTCGACGAACCGACCTCCGGTTTGTCCTCGAAGGATTCCGAGCATGTCATCGAGATCATCCGCGGGATGGCGCATAACAAAATAATCATTGTTACCATTCATCAGCCCAGTTCGAAAATTTTTCAGATGTTTCACAAGGCGATCCTGCTCGACAAAGGCGGCCGGCTCGTCTTCTTCGGCACGCCGAGCGACATGCTGCGCTATTTCGCCGAAGCGGAACATCAGCACCAGTTCGGCGCGGCCGATCTCGGCCAATGCTCGGCCTGCGGCACGACCCGCCCGGAGTTCATCTTCGACGTCCTCGAGACGCCGCTGCGCGACCTGAGCGGCGACATCATTTACGAGGAGAACAACCGCGGCCAGCTCATGCCGGCGCGGCGTTATTCGCCGGAATTCTGGCGCGATAAATACGAAGCCTTTCGTCTCATCCAGGACGTGAAGCAGGTGCCGCTGCGCCGCGATCCGGTCCTGCCCCTGCCGCCCGCTGCCGCCGGAAAAAGTGCGCGAGCCGATCCGCTGGCACGACGAGTGGACGCAGCTTCGCACGCTTCTGCGCCGCGCTTTCATGAGCAAGCTGCGCAACCGCGCCAACCTCGTCATCACGATCGGCGTCGCGCCGGTCCTGGCGTTGATGATCGCAACGATCCTGCGCTATTCCGACAGCGGACATTACGATTTCGCCTCCGCCTACCATATCCCGACCTACCTTTTTCTCACTCTGATCGTCGCGATGTTCCTCGGCCTAACGAACAGCGCGGACGACATCATCCGCGACCGCGCCGTCCTCCAGCGCGAGCGCAATCTCAACGTCCGGCTGACCTATTATGTCTTCGCCAAGACGGCGTCGTTAGGCGTATTCGCCCTCGTCCAGTGCGTCCTCTTCGTTCTGATTGGAAATTACGTCCTCGAGATTCGCGGCATGTTCTGGCCCGATCTCGCGATCGTTTTCATGACCGCGATGAGCGGGGTGTCGTTAGGCCTGGTCATCTCCTCGCTCGTGGCCGATCCAAAAACAGCCGCCAACATCGTCCCTCTCGTCCTCATCCCGCAGATCATCATGGGTGGCGCGATGATCAAATACGAGGACATGAACCGGAACCTCGGACTGGTTTATTCCTTCGCCCGCTGGTTCCACGAGCATCCCGACAGCGACGAAGGCAAGAAGATGGACAGCCGCCTGGAGGTGCCCTTCGTCTGCGAATTCGTCGCGATGCGCTGGTCCTACGAGGAACTCGTCGTGGCCCAGGCGAAGCTCAATCCCCTAACGAAAAGGCAGGACGACGCGCAGCGCCAGATCGACGAAATTGTCGCGCGCCACGAAGCCAATCCGGGCGATTCCAAGCGGCTCGACGATCTCAAGGAAACGCTCGCCGTTCTCTCCGGCCTCGAGGCCCACGGCTCCCGCCAGCTCGATTATTATCTTCAGTCGATCGATCGCGTCCTGGCCGGGAAGGCGCCTTTTCAGCGCGGCGATTTCAAGAACGCGAACGGCCCGATCACGGCCGAGCAACTTTACGTGAACCAAAAAATTTCCGACCTGATCGGCAACGCCGAGATGGAGCAGAGCGATTACCGGCGCGGCGGAAAACCGAATGTTTTCTTCGGCGCGCAGAAGCGCTATTTCGGGACGAAAGTCAGCGTTTTCGTTTTCAACACCCTGGTGTTGCTGCTTTCGAGCTTCGGCTTACTCTGGCTCCTGCACTGGATCTTACGACGGCAATTGGAAGTGAGAAGAAGTTGACGATTGTAGGGCGACCGCTTCGGTTGCCCAGATTCAGAAACTGGGCAGGCGGAGCGCCCGCCCTACAATTTTATGAAATCCAACCATTCCAAGACCCGCCTCATGGTCGCAGCGAGCGAGAGCGACGCCGACATGCTTTACGCGACGCGCTTCTTCGCGCCTGACGCTTTCATTTTCCTGGAGCAAAACGGCAAACGCACCCTCGTCCTGAGCGATCTCGAGATCGATCGCGGCCGCAAACAGGCGGAGGCAGATGAGGTTTTGCCATACAGCGAATTTGAAAAAGAAGTGCAGGGAAAAAGCGCGAAGGCCCCAGCCTACGAAAAGGTGCTGGCCCATTTCCTGGCGAAGAAAAAAGTGAAGTCGGCGCTCGTCCCGGCGAAATTTCCGCTCGGCTTCGCGCGCGAATTGGAAGCGAACAAGATTCGCGTCGAACCGTCGGGCGAACTTTACTGGCCGGCCCGCGAGACGAAGACGGAAGCGGAGCTGCGGCTTCTGCGCAAGGCGCTCGAGATCACAGAGGCCGGCATGGCGCGCGGCATCGAAGTGCTGAAGAAATCGAAACCGGGCAAAGGCGGAAAGCTCGAGTGGTCCGGGAAAGTGTTGACCTCGGAAATTCTGCGGGCCGAGATCGACTCGGCAGTTTTGCGCGCGGGCGGGCTACCCGCGAATACAATCGTCGCCGGTGGCGACCAGGCCTGCGACCCGCACGAACGCGGGCATGGTCCGCTCAAGGCGAATAGCCTCATCATTCTCGACATCTTTCCGCGCTCCGCCGCGAGCGGCTACTACGGCGACCTAACGAGAACGGTGGTGCGCGGCCGCGCCAGCGATGCGCAACGCCGGCTTTGGGACACGGTCAACGAAGGCCAGGCGCTCGCGTTGAAAAAAATGAAGCCGGGCGTGGACGGCTTAAAGTTGCACAAGGAAGTGAAGCAATTTTTCACCGATCAGGGTTATCCGACCGAAGTGCGCGACGGAAAGCAGACCGGATTTTTTCATGGGACGGGTCATGGGCTGGGCTTGGAGATTCATGAGTTCCCGCGTTTTCAGAAAACGGTTTTCAAGGCCGGGCAGGTGCTGACGGTCGAGCCGGGTTTGTATTATCCGGGGGTGGGCGGGGTGCGAACCGAAGATGTCGTCGCCCTAACGAAAAGCGGAATCCGGATGCTGTCGCGCTTCGAGAATCGGCTCGAGCTTTGACGCCTCAAGCTTTACGTGGCGCGAGCTTCCAGTTGCGATATTGAACCGCGCAAGCGGAAGCTCGCGCCACAAATGAACGTCGACGCATCGGGCGTCTAAATTAGCGAAAACGTTTTTGACTCTCACCTAAATGTATCATCCCTACGGTTACGGGGGCGGGATGCTTTTCTCGTCCAATTACCTGATCCTGATCGGCATTCCGCTGCTCATCGGTCTCTGGGCGCAATTTCGCGTCAGCAGCGCTTTCAAAAAATGGGGCGCGGTCCGCGCGAGCTCGAATATCACCGGGGCGGAAGCGGCGCGGGAAATTTTGCAGGCCGCCAACATTCGCGACGTCGACGTGGTCGAGCTGAATGATTATCTCGGCGATCACTACGACCCGACAAAGAAGAAGCTTTGCCTTTCGACCAATGTTTACAACACCCCATCGGTCGCCGCGCTCGGCATCGCCGCGCACGAAAGTGGCCACGCCATTCAACACGCGAAATCCTACGCCCCGCTGAAGGCGCGCATGGCGATCGTCCCGGTCACGGGGATCGCGTCGCGGATTCTTCCGTTCGCCATCATTGGTGGAATATTTTTCCGGATCAGCGGGCTGATCACGATCGGGATTTACTGCTATCTGGCGTTGCTCGTCTTCCAACTCATCACTCTCCCGGTCGAGTTTGACGCTTCGCGCCGGGCCAAAATTATTCTCGGACAAATGGGGATCATTCAGCCGGGCACCGAAACTATCGGCGTGAACAAAACCCTCAACGCCGCCGCCTGGACCTACGTCGCGGCCTTCGTGGCAACGTTAGGCAACTTGCTCTGGCTTCTTTCCGTGCGCGGCCGCCGCAACTAGCCGATGACGCCTGCGCTTGCTCTGCGCGCTCCGCGCCGCATCTCGGATTTGCTGTCGTCGCCTTCGCCCGCCCGTGCTAAACGTAGCCGGACGGCGATGGACCAACCGAGAACCGACGAAGATCAGGCGCTCGTCGCGCGCGCCCAGTCGGGCGAAGCCGCGGCCTTCGATGAGCTTGTCGTAAAATATTCCCCGCGCCTCTACGGCCTGATCTACAACATGACCTCGAACCACGAGGACACGAACGACATGCTGCAGGATGTCTTCGCCAAGGCCTATCGCGCGATCAAGGGTTTCCGCGGCAAATCGTCGTTCTACACCTGGATCCACACCATCGCGGTGAACATGACGCTCAACTTTTTGAAGAAGCGCGGCCGCCGTTATCATCTCAGCCTCGACGACGTCGATAGCGCCGTCGCGAACGATAAAGAGTTTATCGAGCTCACTTCCACGAGCACTCCGGTGCGCGAAGCCGACCTTTCCGAGCTCCAGCGAAGATTGAACGAGTCCATGATGAAGCTGTCTGATGAACACAGGGCGGTCGTCACGATGTTTCACATTCAGGGAATGCCTCATGCAGAGATCAGTAAAATCATTGGCGTTTCCGAGGGAACGGTGCGATCACGGCTCTTCTACGCGAATCGCCAACTGCAAAATTATCTGGACGAATTCCGCAAAAACCCCGTTGGTTAACAACTCGCAGCCGCATGGACGAAAACTTCGACGATAACGAAATCGGAAAATTGCTTCGCTTGAAAAAGTATGAGCAACCGCCTCCCGGTTATTTCGAAGATTTCCTGCACGAGTTCCATCGCCGTCAGCGCGACGAGCTGCTTCGCGAACCGCTCTGGAGCGTGGCCTGGCACCGGCTCTCCGATTCGTTTTTCCGGCTCAACATTCCATCGCTCACTTCCTACCCGGCGGCCGTCGCGGCTGTGCTCGTGTGCGCCGCGGTCGTTTCGCTGAAGATTTATCAGGCCCCGGCGCCCGACACGTTCGCGGTCAACACCGAGGCCGTCATGCCGGTCCCAACTGTCCCGGCCGATGATTTCACCCTGAATTCGCCGGTCACTCTGGCGACTCGCAGCCTTGGGCCCGATCTCTCCCGTCAGATTGATGAAAGCGCCTCCACTCACCGAGCGCAGACGCCGCCGCGTTATGTGCTCGACCGGCTGCCCGTGAGTTATGAGCCGTCTTTCAATTTTTAGTTTTCCTTCGCGTCCCTTTTTCTTTCGCGGGCGCCTCGAAATTCTGCCGCTTCTCTGCGCGGTCGCAATCGTTAGCCTAACGACGCCGCGCATCCTCCGCGCGCAGGATGACACCGCGGGCGAGATCAGCCGCGAAGTCAAAGCCGTCTTCGAACGCTGCGGCAAGGCGGTCGTAAAAATTCACGCGGTCGATGAGCACAGTGAGCTTTCCGGGACCGGCTTTTTCGTCGATCCGACCGGCACCATTTACACTTCCTATTCGGTCGGTGGCGATGCCGATAATTTTACCGTCCAGTTCGAAGGGAGGAAATATCACGCCACCCAGTTGATGGCGGATCTGCGTAGCGGGATTGCGCTTTTGAAAGTCGACGCCGCCACGCCGTTTCTCCCGATCGGAAAATCGGCCGAGCTCGGCCTAACGACGCCGGTGGTCGCGATCGGTTATCCGCTCGACCTCCCGGAGACGCCGAGCTTCGGCATGGTCGCCGGTTTCGATCGCAAATATCTCGGCCGCTATTTTTCGACAACGCACCTGCGAGTGAATCTCCCCACCCAGCGCGGTGAAGCCGGCGCGCCGCTGCTCAATTTCAAAGGCGAAGTCGTCGGCATTCTCATCAGCAGCGTCGATAGCGGTTCCGCCTGCTACGCGCTCCCGATCGATGCCGCGGAAAAAATCCGGAGCGATTTCGTTCGTTTCGGCGACGCGCATCACGGCTGGATCGGCATCGATGTGCAACAGGCGGAGGAAACGGTCGCCGGCTCGAATGCCGAGATGACCCAGATTCGCGAAAACACGCCGGCCTCCGGCTCCGGTCTGAAGGCGGGCGACATGCTCTTGCAGGTCGGCAACGTGCCGGTGCACCAGCCGGAAGATGTGATCGACGCTTCCTTTTTCATCAGCGCGGGTGATTCCGTTCCGATCACGGTGATGCGCGGGAACGAGAAGCTGACCTTCAACGTCGAAGCAGCCTCGACCAAAGCCGAAACGATGGCGCAAGGCCCGAGCCGGAAATGGGCGGTGCCGTTGAAGCTCGAAGCCTCTCCGCGGTAGCGGACTCGACGACCTGCTGCGGCCTATTTCCGATAGCCGGCGACTTCCTTGCTCGAGGTCGGCACGTGTTCGCGCACTCCGCCCCAGCGAAGAGTGAGCGCGGCGCTCACGATATCGACCGAGGCATCGTAATTTCCGCGCAGTTGGTGTCCCTGGCTATCGATCAAGTCCACCTCAGGCTGATCAACAAAAAGATGCGCGTAAGCCACGTCGACATCGAGACAATGGGTGAGCGACCACTTCGCGCCGGCGGAGAGAAAATAGCGGTTATCATCCGGAATCCGCGGCGTGCGAAATTCAGGACTCTTGATCGGCGTCTCGTCATAGGCGAACCCGGCGCGCAGGGTCAGCGCCTTCGTCGCATACCACTCGAAGCCCACCGCATAACGAAAAGCGTCATCGTAATTAATCTCCAGAATGCTCGCGGGCGTAGCGGGATTTGCGAAAACAATTGGGACCGTTTGCAATCTGCTCCAGTGCGTCCAACCGATGTCGCCGAGGATTGCGAATTGACCGGCGAAGCGTTGATAAATGCTGAGATGCACGATGTCCGGCAGATCGAGTTGCGCGCTCACATTCTGATCGAAGAAAACGCCCTGCAGCGCGCCCGGCACCGGAAACTGCACCGGCGCGCCCGCCGCAGTGATCGCCGGCACATCGCGAAATTCTCCGCTCCCCTCCAGCGTGTGATCGATCGCGGAGCGATAACTCACGCCGACACGACCCTCCTGAAAAAAGGAATCGGCGCCTCCCTTCCGATATTCGAGAAGCGCGCCCAGGGCGAAGCCGACGCTCCAATCGTCGCCTGTCACTTCCGACACGCCATCGCGACCGCCGGGAACGAATCCGGCATTCGCGTAAGCCTGCTGGGTCGCGGCGATCGTGGGACCGATCAACGCCGGCGGCACTCCCTGCGCCGCGAGAGCGCCGGGAAGACCGGCATAGAATTGCCCGAGCAATGGCTGCGCCGCGAGGCCGAAATCGATCGCCTGACTGAGACGCGCCGAAGCCCGCTGGATATCGACGCTCGCGCCTAACGAAATCCGATCGAAGAGCCGATAGGCGATTGTCGGTTGAATATCAAAAGTCGTTAGCTTCGTCCGGAGGGACGAGTAACGCCCGACCCAGCCGGGCTCGTAATCGGTCTCCAATCCGAACGGAACGCTGAGACCGATGCCGACCGAGAGATCGCCGTAGCGCGCGTTGCGAAAAACCGGCTGCGTCAGGTAAACATTAGGAATGACCCGGGTGACGCCCGCATCGCCGCCATTGCCACCACTCAAGGGCAGACCGTCGAACGGCGTGCCCGGCAAGGTATAGCGCGAGCCCTGATTCTTAAATTCCGCGCTCGTCGCAATCAGATGCCCGGCGAGCTGCAACTCACCCTGCTCGAGAAGGACGATCCCGGCGGGATTGAAGAAGAGCGTCGAGGCATCCTCCGCTTGCGCCGCTCCGCCGGCATAGGCGGTGCCGAGCCCGCTCACGCTTTGCTCGTTCAGAGAAAAACTTCCGCCCTGCGCGACAAGCGGGATGAGAAAGAAAAGAAGGGAAAGGCGACAGAAGAAAGTGAAAGAGCTCACGAAGCGTTTTGCTACGTAGCCGCCTAACCAAAAGCAATCTTATTTTTCGACGCCGGCGGGCTCGAGCTTGAGCATTTGTCGAAACTCCGCTTCGGAAAGAATCCTGAGGCCGAGCTTGGTCGCTTTCTCCAGCTTGCTCCCGGCCTCCTCTCCCGCGAGCACGAAGCTCGTTTTCTTGCTCACGCTCCCGCTCACTTTGCCTCCTTGCCTAACGATTTCCTCCGCGATCTCCTCACGCGGTTGACTCAGGGTCCCGGTGATCACCCAGGTTGTCCCTTTGATTTTTGAACCAGTTGGCGGTGCGGGTTTCGGCTCACTCGTTAGGCGCAAGCCCGCCGCGCGCAGCTTTTCGATCATCTCGCGATTTCCCGGCTCCCGGAAAAATTGAGAAATACTCGCACCCACCACTTCGCCGACGTCGGGAATGCGCTGCAATTCCTCCTCCGATGCATCCATGAGCGCCGCGAGATCGGGAAAATGATCGGCCAGGGCGCGGGCCGCGCTCACCCCGACATGCAAAATTCCCAGCCCAAAAAGCAGTCGCCAAAGCGGCTGCTGCCTGCTCCGCTCGATCGCCTCGAGCAATTTCGCCACGCTCTTCTCCGCCATCCGCTCGAGCTCGGAAAGTTGCGTGCTCGTTAGGCTGTAAATATCGCTCACTTCGCGAACGAGCTTTCGTTCGACCAGTTGCTCGACCATGGCCTGGCCCAGTCCCTCGATGTCCATCGCGCCGCGCCCGGCGAAATGCTCGATCCGGCGCTTCAACTGCGCTGGGCATTGCGCATTAACGCAGCGAATCGCGACCTGCCCTTCGTCCTTCACGACTTTGCTGCCGCAAACCGGACATTTCGACGGCATCCGGAATTTTTTCTCGGAGCCGTCGCGCAAATCCGTCCGCACACTCACGACCGCGGGAATGACTTCGCCCGCTTTTTCGATCAGGACGGTGTCGCCGATCCGGATGTCTTTGCGTTTGATCTCATCTTCGTTATGCAAGGTGGCGCGCCCGACCGTACTCCCGCTCACGAAGACCGGCTCGAGGGCCGCGACCGGCGTGAGCGTGCCGGTGCGGCCGACCTGGATGAGGATGTCGAGCAGCTTCGTCTCGACCTGCTCCGCTTCGTATTTGAAAGCCATTGCCCAGCGGGGCGACTTCGCGGTCATGCCTAACGACTCGCGCTGCGCGTAATTATCGACCTTCACGACCGCGCCGTCGGTCTCGTAGACGAAATCGTGCCGCACTTTCTCCAGCTCATGGATGGCGTGCAGAATTTCTTCGAGCGAACTCGCCGCCCACCAACGCTCGCTGCAGGGCAGGCCAAGTTTTTTCAACAGGGAGAAGAGTTGCACATGATGGGTCAGCTCGATGCCCTCGACTGCTCCGGTGCCGTAAAGAACAACGCCTAACGGCCGCAGCGCGGTGATCGCCGGGTCGAGTTGCTTGAGCGATCCCGCGGCGGAGTTGCGCGGATTGGCGAAGACCGGCAGCCCGGCTTCGCTCCGTTCCGCGTTCAGTTTCGCGAAGCCTTCTTTCGTCATGAAAACTTCGCCGCGCACTTCAAGAAGCCGCGGCGCGGTCCCTTTCAGTTGCTGCGGCACCGAGCGAATCGTGCGGATATTTTGCGTGATGTCGTCTCCGGTCGAGCCGTCGCCGCGGGTCGCCGCGTATTGCAGCTGGCCTTTTTCGTAAAGGAGAGAGACGGCGACGCCGTCCACTTTCGGCTCTACCACGACCGGAATCTTTTCGTTAGGCAAAAGCTTCTCCAGCCGCCGGTAGAAGGCGCCGACCTCTTCCTCCGAATAGGTATTGTCGAGGCTGAGCATCGGAACACGATGCGCGACTGGCGCGAACGCTTTGAGCGGTTGTCCGCCGACCCGGCGACTGGGGGAATCGGGCGTGACGAGCTGTGGAAAACGCGCCTCCAGGTCGAGCAGTTCCCGGTAAAGGCGATCGTAATCCCGATCGGAGATAACGGGCGCGGCTTCCTCGTAGTAACGGCGGTTATGTTCCCCGATCTCGGCCCGCAAGGCCGCGAGTTGCTCTGCTGCCGACGCTTCGCTCTCCGCCATGAGCAATCATACAAACCGACGGCCTAACGACAAATCGCGCGCGCAAGTAGCGGAGCGCGATGCTCTGTCATCGCGTGTTTGAAACGCGCGCCGATGAGCGGCGCGCTCCAATTTCGCTTCCGCGTCAACCTGAAAATTTTGCCGCGCGCGAGCTTAGAACCCCTCCGTCTCCGGCAGCATATCCTGCCGACGAAAGAGTTTGACGAGGCGTTTATCCGGAACGTTTTGCGCCGGCCCTTCTGCCACCACATCCGCGCTTTGTTCCTCCAGCTCGGCGAGACGGGCCGCTTCTTTTTCCTGCGCCCGGCGGGCCGCGTTCAGACGCCGGGCTTCCTCCGGCGCGACCCGATCGTCGAACTCGTCGCCGATCTCATACGTCTGGAAAATGGCGCGCGGAACCATTTGCCGATGAACCGTCTGATCGGCCTCGCGCAACTCGAGCCGATAAATTCCATCCACGCCTAACGAGTGTGCGCCCGGGAGAGGCTTGAAGGTTTTATTGACCACGACCCCATGCACGTTTCCGCCGCTGAGGAACGCGCTGAGGGCGAAGAGGAGAAGACTTTGGGAGATCATAACGCCCTCCTCCAGATGCAGGTTTTGCGCCTAACCGAACGCAAAATCCGCATTCGCCAAAAAAACGCTCTGCCGCCCGGGGAGAATTATTTTGTCGAAAACAAGCGCAACCTCCCTCCGCGACACGAAGGAAAGGAAAAACCAAACTCGGAGGAAACTATATGTTGTGGACAATATTCGTCATTCTGTTGGTGCTCTGGCTGCTCGGATTAGTTGGCGGTTACGCATTTGGTGGATTCATCCACATCTTGCTCGTGCTCGCAGTCATCGTTCTGGTCATTAACCTTGTCTCCGGACGACGCGGTCTCTAATTCGGTTCCATCTCACCTATGAAACCAGGAGGCATTCTTGCTCTCATCCTCATCGTCGTGGGCGTCATCGTGCTCGGCTACGGCGGATACACCAGCTTCACCACCAAAGAGAACGTGGCCAAACTCGGCCCGTTGGAGATTAATAAGAACCAGGAACATCCCGTCCCAATCGGGCCGATCGTCGGCGGGCTCTGTATCGTCGGCGGAATCGTCATTTTCGTGACGAGCCGAAAGGCCTGAGCCACCACGCGGGTTCGCCGCGCTCGTTAGGCTAAATGTGAATGGCGTGGCCGAAGGCCTGGCCCGTCGCTTCGTGCACCGCTTCGCTCAGGGTCGGGTGCGCGTGAATCGTCGCTTCGATTTCCTCGTGCGTCGCCTCGAGAGTAATGGCGAGCCCCAATTCCGCGATCATTTCGGTCGCTTCCGGGCCGATGATATGCGCGCCGAGAATTTCGCCGTGCGGCTCGCCGATGATCAGCTTCACGAAGCCGTCGGTCTCGCCGATGGCGCGGGCTTTGCCGCTCGCGCTGAAGGGAAATTTGCCGACGCGGAATTTGCGGCCGGCTTCTTTCGCCGCGCGTTCCGTCAGGCCGACGCTCGCGACCTGCGGCTGGCAATAAGTGCAGCCGGGGAAAGCGCCGACTTTGCGCGGCTCGATTTCGCCGAACATTCCTTCGACCGCCTGGATCGCCTCCCAGCTCGCGACGTGCGCGAGCCAGGGCGGCCCGATGATGTCGCCCGCTGCGTAGACTCCCGGGCAGGCTCGTCTCGTAGCGGTCGTTCGTCTCGATGTAGCCGCGCTCGGTCAATTTCGGCTGCAGCTTTCCGTTAGGCAAAAGCGGCTGCACGCCGATCGCGACGAGGCAGACTTCCGCTTCGATCGTTTCCTTCGCTTTCCCCTCGACCGTGATCTGGACGCCGCTCTTGTTTTGCGTTCGCCTTCGTCGTCTTCGTGTTCGTGAGAATCCTGATCCCCTGTTTCGTGAGCGCACTCTCGAGGGTCTGCGAGACCTCGGTGTCCTCGACCGGAAGAACGTTAGGCAACATCTCGATCGAGGGTGACCTTGGTGCCAAAGGCGTTGTAGAAATAGGCGAACTCGACCCCGATCGCGCCCGCCCCGATGATCACCATGCTCTTGGGCTGCGGCTCGAGGATCATGGCTTCGCGGCTCCCGATCACGCGCTTGCCGTCGAAGGGAAAACCGGGCAGCGGCCGCGAAACGACGCCGGTCGAGATGAGAATTTTCGGAGCTGCGTAAGTCGCGCTCTTGCCGTCGCGCGAGCTTGACCGCGACCTCGCCTTTCTTTTCGAGCGACGCTTCGCCGAGGATGTAATCGACCTTGTTTTTCTTGAAGAGGAACTCGATCCCGGCGGCGTTCTTGTCCGACACGTCGCGCGAACGGCTGATCACTTTGCTCCAGTCGTAGGAGAGCCCTTCGATCTTGAATCCGAAATCGGCCGCGCGATGGCTCATGAGGTGATAGAGCTCAGCGTTGCGCAGGAGCGACTTGGTCGGGATGCAGCCCCAGTTGAGGCAGGTGCCGCCGGCGCGCTCTTTTTCGACGCAGGCGACGCGCTTTCCGAGTTGGGCCGCACGGATGGCGCCGACGTAGCCGGCCGGTCCGCCACCGATGACGATGAGGTCATGCTTCATCTCGTTAGGCCGGCCGGGCGTGGCGCGCGAGCAATTGTTGAAAAGCGGGATCGTCGCGCAGCGAATCCCAGATTGGATTCAGCTTCAAAATTTCCGCTGTCACGAGGCTGGGAATCGAGAGCAGTTTTTCCAAAGTTTGAAGAGCGCGCGCTTTCTCACCTGCGAGAGCGTAGGCTTGGGCGGCTGAGGTCAGGATATCCGGCCCATGGAAAGCGTCTTTGCTCACGGGCAATAATCCGACAGCCAAATCCGCTTCCTTAATCGCTTCCTGTTTTTCGCCCAGACAAGCAAGAATGTTGGCGAGCTCGACGTGCAAGTCAGGATCGTTAGGGCGGCTCGCCAGAGCTGTTTGCACCTGCTCTTTCGCCCGCGCGAAAGCGGCCCGTGCGCCTCGCTTCATCATTCAGCCCGCGGCGCGCCTGGCCGAGCAGAACGTACTTAACGGCGAGCGCCCCCTCCTGCGGCGAAAGAATTTTGTCCGGCGTGTCCTCCGCCAGTTTGGCCGCTTCCGCATACTTGCGCTGGAGAATGAAAAGGCTGCCTCGCGCGACGCAGAGCAAATACGGTTTTGCGCCGTTATCGGGCGAACGCTGCAACGCCGCGATCGCTGCTTCGGCCACGCTGAAATCGCCTCTCTCTTCGATCGCGATGCGCGACTTGATCTCCCAAATGCTGGGCGACTTCTGATTAATCTTGAGGGCACGATCGATCACCTCAGTGGCCTTCTTAAAGTCGCGCTGCATCTCGTAGTTGAGCGCAAGATTTTGCAAAGCCCAACTGTCCTTGGGACCGAGCGAGGCCGCCTTATCAAGGCTGGCGTTTGACTCCTTCCACTGTCCCTGCCGGCGTTGAATCGCGCCCACCGCGAGATAGGCCTCCATCGAATTCGGCAGGCCGCGCTGCGCGATCTGGAATTCCTGCAGAGCGGCATCAAAATCGTTGCTCCCGTAATAATAGGAGAAGCCGAGAGCGAGATGCGCTTCCGGGAGATCGGGCTGCAATTCCAGCGCTCGTTGCGCAAGAGTGCGCGCGTGCTCCCGACGGGCCGGCGTCGGGTCCCAACTGTGATAGGCCCAGCTCTCCAGCTGCGAATAATAGGCGGAGGCAAGGGCGAAAGCCGGATCAAGCTGCAGGGCACGCTGATACAGTTGCTCAGCCTGCTTCAATTTGCCGACATCCTCGAACGCCCATTGCAGATCGCGGGCCTGCACGAAAGCGAGGTAGGCTTCACCGTTCTCGGTCGGCTTCTGCGTCATCCGGGCCTTTTCGCTCGGAGACAGTTTCGCCTGCAGCGCGCCGGCAATCTCCCGCGCCAGATCGCTCTGGATGGCGAAGACATCATTCAGTTCGCGATCGTACTCGTTCGCCCAAATGTGATCGTCGTTCTCAGCGTTGATCAGCTGCACATTGACCCGCACCCGATTGCCTTCCCGCCGCACGCTTCCTTCGAGAAGGGCGCCCGCGCCTAACGCCTTCCCGATGTCACGCACGTTTTTGGAGGAATTGCGATAACCCATCACCGAGGTGCGCGAGATGACCTTGAGATCGTTGATGCGCGAGAGGGCGGTCAGGATGTCATCCTGGATGCCGTCGGCGAAGTAAGTGTTGCTCTTGTCGTCGCTGTAATTCTCGAAAGGCAACACAGCGATCGACTTCTCCACTTTGCGCGCCGCGACCCGCGGGAGGATGAAACAACCCTGCGACAACCGCAATGACGAGACCGAGAGCGACGAGCAGAAAAATATTACGGCGCCGATGCACTTGTCCGAGGACGCCGGCTTCAGCCGCGGGAAGCGCCGGAGTCGTCTGGATTCCGCTCGTCGTAAAGTCGAAAGCCCAGGCTAAAATGAGCGCGATCGGGAAACCCGCGAGGAGCAAAATGATGACAAGCCGAAGCGTCCAGTTGGGCAATTCCCAGGCGGGAAAAACCGCCGAGGCGAGCTGGATGATGCCGCCTGCAGCGATCACGTAGCCGACCGCCACGCGATAGACCTTGCGCCGTTTCAATTCCTCAAAGAAAGAAAACATCGCGGCTCAATCTCAGTGCGCGAACGACTCCGGCGCAAGTCTTGCGGTACGATTAGCGGCCAGAGCTTTTGCCCCGGCAAACTTTCGAGGCGCGGATCAATAGCCCAGCAAATTTTCGATCCGAGATCTCAGGGAAGCCGGGCAGCCCGCACGTCTGTAGAACGAAGCCCGCTTCCGCGCGCCACGCGGCGGAAACTGACCGCACATGAATTGGAACGCGATGACGCCCAATGCATAGTCGTCCTCCAAGGTCCCCGGGCACCGGCGGCTTTTCTCGCGCTGTCCCGGCGGGAGATAATCTGTCGAGCCCCAGGGCGAGGCCCGTCGATCGCCGATGCGACAGGCGATCTCAAAATCAATCAACCGTACTGCGGCGCGATCCACGAAAATGTGTGACGGCTTGCAATCGCGCCAAACCCAACCGGCGGCGTGAACTGCCTGAAGCAGCGGTTCAATTTGGTCGAGGATTTTTTGCGCGCGGCGCCAGGAAAATCGGGCAGGCTGCAACCGTTTGGCCGGGAGAAAGGCCGCCCCGCAACCGGCTGCAGGACAAGATAACGGTTCCCGTTCTGAGCGAATTCCGAAACACCTCCGGCACCGGAAGACCTGTGCGATGCAGCTGACGCAGGAGCTTTCCCTCATGCCGCAGACGCTGACGCGCGTCCTTGCCATCACGATCGGTTTCGCCATCGCGCCGTCCTTCCTTGAGGATCACCTTTCGCGGGGAGAAACGGAAAGGTCGAGCGCAACATAAACACCACCTTTGCCGCGCTGCGCGACAGCCTCGAATATCAGGTAGTCGAGACCGATTGGCCCGGATAATTTCCGGGATTTCGACCGCGACGAGACGAACGGATCGCTGAGCCAAGGCGGCACCGCTTTCTTCGGTCCGCGCAGATCAGGATAAAGTTTGCCATTCGGCGCTCGCACGAAGCCGGAAGGCTTGGTCGCCGTCGCGCGAAAGGAGCCATAGCGATAGTAAACGTTGCTGTTTCGCCGATAACGAACATCAAACGGAATCCGCGGTCCAGGAAGCCCCAGTGTCGCGCGATGTAACTTTCGCGCGAGTTACAACCCCTTCATCTGTAGAGGAGGGATAGACGGTAAGAAACTTGCCGATCTGGGAAAAGCCGGCGGCTCCGGAGTTCAAGGACCAACTGCTGGCGATTGCGCGGCCATTTGAAGAATATGCCCAGTCGGAACGCAGGATCTGCCGCGACGAGCTTGAGGACTTTGCCGCGGTTGCTGATCGTGGCTGAAACATGGATCTTCCAGCCTTGATCGGGATCATCCTCTCCAAATACTTTGGAGAACACCATTCGTATGCGCCGGCGGTTGGCGAATAAACCCTTTCGTTCACGGAGGGCGTGAAAGAAATGTTTTCTTGGCGTCTTTAGACAAATCCCTAAGCGAGGATCGCGGCGACCCGCATGTTCGGTGCACGTTCGGGACAACACTTACGTCGTTAGGCGGATGTCCCAGGCGCTTCCAATTCCTCGTCTCTTAGGGTAAGTAGTAGACTCCTAAGAACTCCTGTGCAGTTCGATCACCCGCAAATGCCTTGCGTAGCACTACGCGAACACGACGCGCAAATGCGGGGTCTACTCTTAAGCCATCCGAGCATCGTCGCGAGATTTACCTCGGGT
This sequence comes from uncultured Verrucomicrobiae bacterium, assembly GCA_963792775.1. Lineage (GTDB taxonomy): Bacteria > Verrucomicrobiota > Verrucomicrobiia > Chthoniobacterales > UBA10450 > Palsa-1392. The sequence goes on from CAWBXU010000002.1 coordinate 315,189, forward strand.
CCAGCCGCCGTAGGCCACGGGTCGGGTATTGGGGTAATGGAAACATGTCTTTTGCCATAAATAACCTCCTGGCTGTATTGAAGGGACTGCGGAATTGACCGCAAGATTAATTTCAAACGCTCTTAGAGGAGACAGCCGCGCCAAGATCCCTTTGAAATGCGCATCCTTGCGAACATATTCCAGCCGCGGATCGACTCGGAGCCAGATCACATCGACCGAGCGCTGGTCGATCGCTTTTTCCAACCACACAGTGCATCGGCCGCCTCATGACGCGCGCAAAAAATTGTCGCCATATCGTAAGGAGAAAATCGCGTGCCGGCGTCTCGGTACTTTGCTCACGATCTGATCCGAGCGGGCAGATTTCCCGCCATCGCGTAGGCATAGGCCAACTCGAGCTGAGCAAAGCCGGAATTATTAGAGAGCTCGACGTATTTTTTCGCCGCGTCGAGCGAATTCTGAAACTTGCCATCAACCGCATAAACTTGCCCGAGGATAGAGAAGGCCGAAGCAAAATTGGGCTCCAACTGGATGGCCTCAAGACAGGGATCGACCGCTTCTTGCGGACGCCCTGAGACAAATAAAATCTTCGCATTAGTCACTCGGATCACCGCCGAGAGAGGATCGAGCTTCTGCGCCGCTGCGATCTCGCGTAATGCTTCATCAAACCGTCCGATCTGAGCGAGGTGGCGGGCATACCAATGATGGGCGGAGGCGTTGTTCGGATTCAGCGCGAGCGCCTTTCGGTAATCCGCTTCTCCCGCCGGCCAATTCCATTCGTAGTCGGTGAAAAGAATGCCACGCGTGACGTAGCCGTCGGAGAGTTGATCGTCGATCGCGAGCGCCGTTGTCACCTGAGGCCAGGCCTTATCTGCGGCTTCGATTGGCCCCATGGCGCCGATCTTGCCGAGCTGAATGTAGGAATCGGCAATCCCGGCATGACCGAGCGCAAAATCTGGATCTCGTGCGACCGCCTGCTCGAAAAGCGCGAGCGCGCTTTGGATCGAATCGATCGTTCGCTTATTCAGGAGATAGCGCCCGCGCAGGATATAAATCGTTGGCTTCGGGATCGGAGGTCGCCTGTTTCGCAATCTGCTCTTTCTCGGGCAGCTGCAGCTTGATCTGGAGCGCCGCGGCGACTTTTTGCGCGACGTCGCTTTGCAGGGAAAGGATGTCCTTCTCGCTCGAATCGTAGGTTTCCGACCAGACCTGGTAGCCGTTCTCGACGTTCACGAGCTGCGCGGCCACCCGAAAACGATTGGCCCCGCGACTCACGCTTCCTGCAAGCACGTAGCTGACGTGAAGCTGGTGACCGATCGTGCGCGGATCCAGGTCCTGATTCTTAAAGGCAAATGCCGAAGTCCGAGCGACGACAAAGAGGCCGGGGATTTTAGCGAGTGAGTTGCTTATCTGCTCGGTGATCCCTTCGCTGAGATACTCCTGATCCTTCGCCGGGCTGAGGTCGGCAAAAGGCAGGACGACGACCGAATTTTGTTGTGCTGGAGCGCGGTGAAGAAAGAAAAAGCCGGCGATCACGCAGATCGCGAGCGCGAGGCCCGCGAGAACCATAATCTTCACCGTGCCCCCGCGAGCCGGCGGAACGCACTCGAGCTTTTGCGGCAGTTTCGGGTTCCCGCACGAGTCCGAGTAGAAGTTGAAAAGGGAGACTTTCCGTCCGTGCTTGACCTCGCATTCGCCGAGGTCGTGCAAATAGCGATTCCAGCGCGGATGGGGAGCGAGGTCATCGGCTACCCGCTTGGAAACGAGAATGTGGCCGGCGTCGCCGCAATCCATCACCCGTTGCGCCAGGTCGATTCCGGCGCCTGCGAGATTGGGCCGATCGTTGACGTCGCGGATCGTTTTCACCGGGCCGCTGTGAATGCCCATCCGCAAAGGGATCTCGGGATGGTCTTTGAGCTCCGCGCAAATCTGCATCGCGCATTCGAGCGGCGCCTCCGCGTCCTCGAGGAAGACCAGATGCCATCCCGTCGCCGGTCGGTAATCGAATGAGCTGGTGCGCCGCTTCCGCCTCTCGGAAACACGGCGTCGCTCGCACCGCCTGGACGAGCGTGGTCATGAGTTGGGTCTGCTCGTTGATCAGGAGCGTTGAATAGGCGACGACATCGATCGTGAGGATGTGCGCGATCTCCAGCTTCAGATCGGTTTCGGTTTCGGGGGTCATGGGTCAACGACCGTTGCGGTCGCAGGATGCGGCCATGCCGCATTTCAATCGGTCAGAGCGGAAAGCTCAAGACCGAATTTCCGGGACGCAGAGAGGCTGCTCTATTTCAGCCCCGTGGCGAAGACGGTCTGGAAATGCGGGCTCTCTTTTTCGCGGGAGACGACGGTGACTTCGATCTGGCTGAAGCCGGCGGCTTCGAGCCATTGGTGCAACTGCACTTCGCTGAAGCCGAGCCAGTGGTCGGCGTAGAGTTCGCGCGCTTTCTCGAAGCGATGGCTGAGAAGATCGAGGACGACGACGCGGCCGCCTTTTTTCAAAATGCGATGGGCGGCGGCAAGGGCGCGCTCGGGGTGGATCGCGTGATGCAACGCCTGGCTGAAGATGGCGAGGTCGACGGAGTTTTTCGCGATCGGCGGGTCTTCGATGTCGCCGAGGCGGTACTCGAGATTTTTGAAGCCGTGTTTCTTCGCAAGATCGGCTCCGAATTCCACCATCTTCGGCGCGTTATCGATCGCGATGACTTTGTGCGCGGTCTTGGCGAGGAGCTGCGAGAGGGTCCCCTCGCCCGCGCCGAGGTCGGCGACGGTGAGCGGCGGCAGCAATGCGATCATGGTGTGGGCGAGCGCCTGCCAGCTGCGACCCGGGCACGTAGCTGCGCCCGAAGCGGCCGGCGAGCTGGTCGAAATATTCGCGCGCTTTGTCCTGGCGTTTGCGCAGGACGACTTTGAGCGCGGTGCGATCGCGCTGCGTCTCCGGCATCTCGCGCGCGAGAGTGCGGGTGAGCTCGGCGACCTTCGCGCGCTGCGCGTCGGGCCCGCCCTTCGTCGTTAGGCCGTAGTAAACATTCTTCCCCGCGCGTCGATCGGCCACGACGCCGGCGCGCTTGAGCTGCGCGAGATGGCTGGAGATGCGCGACTGCCCCATTCCGAGGACGTCCTGCAATTCGGCGACGGACAGCTCCTCCTGCTCGAGGAGCACGAGGAGGCGCAGCCGGGTCGGGTCGGCGAGGAGGCGAAGAAAGTTTATGGTTGACGGCATCGGATGTAAATACGATATATCGACGCATCATGATTGGTCAATATGATCAATCGGACCGTTCGCCTCTCTCAGCGCTCAACCTCAACCCGTAACCCATCATTCCTGCCATGCTTCGTCGTTTTATTTTTGCTTCCGAATCCGTCGGTGAAGGTCACCCGGATAAAGTCTGCGACACCATTTCCGATGCCGTGCTCGACGCCTGCCTCGCACAGGATCCAAAAAGCCGGGTTGCCTGCGAAACTTTCGCGAAAAGTCACACCGTCATCGTTGGCGGCGAGATCACGATCCCGAATCTGCCGGCAAACAAGTCGCTCGAATCCGTCGTGCCGATCGACTCGATCGTGCGCAATGCCGTGCGCGAAATCGGCTACGTCAACGACGACGACGTTTTCCACGCCGACAAGATCGACATTCAAAACATCATCACCCGCCAGAGCCCCGACATTGCGCAGGGCGTGAACGCGAGCGACGCCGAAGGCAAGGGCCACGCCGAACAAGGCGCGGGCGACCAGGGCTTGATGTTCGGTTTCGCCTGTGACGAGACGCCGGAATTAATGCCGGCGCCGATCATGTTTGCGCATCGCCTCGGCCGCGAGCTGACTCGCATCCGCAAAGCGGGCAAGGTGCGTTGGCTCCGTCCCGACGCGAAGTCGCAGGTCTCCGTGATCTACGAGGGCGGCATCCCGGTGGGAATTTCGAACGTCGTCGTTTCCACCCAGCATGCGAAAGACGTCAAACAATCCGAGATCCGCAGCTTTATCATCGAGGAAGTGATCCGGAAGATTTTGCCGAAAGAGATGTTGAACGACGAGACACAGTTTCTGATCAATCCCACCGGCAGCTTCGTCACCGGCGGACCGGAAGGCGATACTGGCCTAACGGGTCGCAAAATTATCGTCGACAGCTACGGCGGCTGGGGCCGTCACGGCGGGGGCGCTTTCTCCGGCAAGGATCCGAGCAAAGTCGACCGGAGCGCGGCTTACATGGCGCGCTGGGTGGCGAAGAACGTGGTCGCTTCCGGTCTCGCGAAGCGCTGCGAAATCCAGTTCGCCTACGCCATCGGCTACCCGAACCCGGTTAGCATGAACATCAATACTTTCGACACCAACGCCGTGCCGGAAGAAGCGATCGAGAGCGCGGTGAACAAAATCTTTTCCTTCAAACCGGCCGACATCGTGCAGCAGCTCGATCTGCTCCGCCCGATTTACAGCAAAACGACCAACTACGGTCACTTCGGCAAAGACGATCCCGATATTACCTGGGAGAAAACCGACAAAGCAGCCGCGTTGAAGAAAGCCGCTAAATAGGTTTCGGGTTTCAGGGTTCGGGGTTCAGAATATGGCGTTTCAGTCGTTCGAAGAGTTGGAGGTTTGGCAAAGGGGATGCCGCTTGGCGGTGGAGGTGTTCCAAACCTTTGCGTCCTGTCGCAACTTCACGATGCAAGATCAAGTGCAGCGGGCTGCCTTGTCCGTGCCGTCAAATGTCGCCGAAGGCTACGAGCGAGACAGCAATAAGGAATTCGTTCGCTTCCTCAACATCGCGAAGGGCTCCTGCGGGGAGTTGCGCACGCAGCTCTATATCTCACGCAAACTTAATTTTCTAACGAAGGCGCAATTCGAGCGCTTGGTTGCTGAATCAAAACGGATTTCCGCCATGCTTCATGGCTTGGCGCAAGCCGTCGGAAAGCGGCTGCCAAAGTCAAAGAAGCGCCGGACATCCACTCCCGAACCCTGAAACCCGAAACCCGAAACCTTTTCCCAAATTTATGAGCACAAAAACCGTCAGTAAAACGCAGACTAACGACTACAAAATCGCCGATATCAGCCTTGCGGAATGGGGCCGCAAGGAAATCTCCATCGCCGAGAAGGAAATGCCGGGTCTCATGTCGATCCGGGAAAAATATGCGCCGGACAAACCGCTTCAGGGCGTGCGGGTGACCGGCTCGCTTCACATGACGATCCAGACCGCGGTGCTCATCGAGACGCTGGTCGATCTCGGCGCCAATGTGCGCTGGGCGAGCTGCAATATTTTCTCGACGCAGGATCACGCCGCGGCCGCGATCGCCAAAACGGGCGTGCCGGTCTTCGCGTGGAAGGGTGAAAGCCTCGAGGAATACTGGTGGTGCACCAATCAGGCGATTTCGTTCCCGGACGGCAAAGGTCCGCAGCTCGTGGTCGATGATGGCGGCGATGTCACCCTGCTCATCCATAAAGGTTACCAACTCGAAGAAGGCAGCGATTGGGCGAAGTCGAAGGGCACGAGCAAGGAAGAACAGTGCATCAAGGATCTCCTGCTCGAGGTGAATCGCGAGAATCCTTTCCGCTGGCATGAGCTGGTGAAGGAATGGCGCGGCGTTTCGGAAGAGACGACGACCGGCGTGCATCGCCTTTACAAAATGCAGCAGCAGAATCAGCTGCTCGTTCCGGCGATCAACGTGAACGACTCGGTCACGAAGTCGAAGTTCGACAATCTTTACGGCTGCCGGCATTCGTTAGTCGACGGCTTAAACCGCGCGCTCGACGTCATGATCGCGGGTAAAGTTGCGGTCGTTTGCGGCTACGGCGACGTCGGCAAAGGCTGCGCGCAATCGCTCCGCGGCCAGGGTGCGCGGGTTGTCATTACCGAGATCGATCCGATCAATGCGCTCCAGGCGGCGATGGAAGGTTTCGAAGTCACGACGATCGAAGACACGTTAGGCCGGGGCGACATTTACGTCACGACCACGGGCAACGTCGATGTCATCACGCTCGCGCACATGGAGCGAATGAAAGACCAGGCCGTGGTTTGCAACATCGGCCATTTCGATAACGAAATTCAGGTCGACCCGCTTGAATGACCGCAAGGACGTGGAGCGGCTCAACATCAAGGCGGGCGTGGACAAATACACTTTCAAGGACGGCAACGCGATCTTCATGCTCGCGGAAGGCCGGCTCGTGAATCTCGGCTGCGCGACGGGTCATCCGAGCTTCGTGATGTCGAATTCGTTTTCGAATCAGGTGCTCGCGCAGCTCGATCTCTGGCGGAATAAAGACACCTACAAGGTCGGCGTCTACGTCCTGAGCAAACAGCTCGACGAAGAAGTGGCGCGCCTGCATCTGCAAAAGATCGGCGTGAAACTGACCACCCTGACCGAGAAGCAGGCCGAGTATCTCGGCGTGCCGGTAGAAGGTCCCTACAAGTCCGAGCATTACCGCTATTAGGCTCGACTTGCAGCCGGGGGGCGCGTCGCCCCCCGCAGAATAACGGCTATCCTTCCTTCCTGCCGGGGTCACCGCCCCCGGCTGCCACTGCCGGTTTCTTTTCCTGGTCGTTTTCGTCGCGCGAGGGTTGCGCTTTTTGCTCGATGAATTCCTCCTGCGGCTCGGTCGCTCCGCTCGCGGTGGGATGTTTTTCTTCCTCTGATTCGTGCTCGCTAATTATCTCCTATTACGCGGGGCGAGACGTGATTGGTCGTCGGTGTAGAGTCATCGGGTGACTGCGCTTCTCATTTTCGCTCTCACGCTTTTCCTCGCGCTCCTCGTCTCCGACCTGGCGGATCGCAGCGTGCTCTCGACGGCGGTCCTCTTCCTCGCCGCCGGATTTTTCGTCGGCCCGGGGATGCTGAATTACCTCCATCTCACGAACAAGGATCCGATCGTTGGTCACCTGGCCGAGCTGGCGCTCTTCAGCGTTCTCTTCACCGACGGCATGCGCGCCGGCGTGCGCGATCTGATCAATGCCTGGCGACTCCCGGGCCGCGCGCTTCTTCTCGGGATGCCGCTCACCCTCATCGCCACCGCGCTGCTCGCCTATTTTTTTTGCCACGTCTCCTGGATCGAAGCCCTGTTGCTCGGCGCGATTCTGAGCCCGACCGATCCGGTCTTCGCGGCGGCGATCATTGGGAGAAAGGAAATACCGGGACGACTTCGGCATCTCCTCAATGTCGAGAGCGGAATCAATGACGGTCTCGCGTTGCCGCTCGTGCTGATTTGCCTGAGCATTATCGGCGATTACAAAGCAGGCTACGGCTCACTTGGAATCGAGATCCTGCTCGGGATCGCGATCGGCGTAGTCGTGCCGTGGCTGGCGTGCATCGTGCGCAAGGCGCGCTTTTTCGGCGTGGCCAAACCTTACGAACCGCTCTTCGCGGTCGCGATCGGGCTGCTCGTGTTCGCTGTGGCTACCCTCACGCATGCGAATATTTTCCTCGCCGCCTTTGCTGCAGGCGTGACGGTGGCGAGCGCGCGACCGGGCTTGCGGGAGGAATTTCACCAGTTCGGCGAATTGATCACGGAGTTGCTGAAACTCTCGACTCTGCTGGTATTCGGCGCGCTCATGTCGCCGCGGCTTTTGGTGGAACTGCACGCGCCGGATTATCTTTTTGCGCTCCTCGCCCTCATCCTGGCGCGGCCCATCGCGATGGCGATCGCCCTGTGGAGAAGCGAACTGGATTTGCGAGAGCGCGCAACCGCCGCCTGGTTTGGACCGAAAGGCTTTGCCTCGGTCGTCTACGGACTGCTCCTCTTCGAGCGGGGCGTGCCGCATGCCGAGCGGCTCTTCCGACTCATCGCCCTCGTCATTGCCGGCTCGATTGTAGCCCACTCGTCAACCGACACCCTCCTCGCCCGCTGGTTTGTCAAAGCCGACGCGGCGGAGAACGACGACGCACGAGGCGAGCTAGCCTAACGAGTGCCTAACGACCGCGTCCTCAGGGCGTAAACTTGTAGATGGCGCCTTCGCCCGCCGCCCCACCATGCACCGTCGCGCCGTAAAACACGCCGGTGCCGGCGCCGGCCATCCCGGCATACGGGAAAGCTCCATCGGGCGGGCCGGAGAAACGATGCGGCAGACTTTCACTCCAATCTCCGCCTTGGTTCTGCTTGAGTTTGAAGATCGTGCCGCTTCCCAGACCGCCTTCGCTCGTCGTCCCGTAAAGGCTCCCTGCGCTATCGGAGACGAGATTGCTGATGGAGCTATTCCCATCCTGACCCGCTTTGAAACTGTAGAGGACCTGCTCGGCCCACGTTCCCGGACCTTGGCGCGTCAGTTGATACACGGAGCCAAGCCCGTTCACTCCGCCGTAGTAAGTCGTGCCCGAGATATGGCCGGCGTTATCGAAGAGCAACGCACCGTAAGGAAAACTGCCATCGGGTCCACCTAAAAATGAATAGAGAGTCTTAAAGGTCCATTGCCCGGCGCCCGCCGTCGGCTTGAGCTCGAAAATCATGCCGGCACCGTTATCTCCTCCAGTCGTGGCTGCGCCGTAGAGATCCCCACCTCGTATGACCATGCGGCCAGCCGACCCCGACGATCCGTCGGAGCCTCCCGTAAAAGCATGCAGGACTCGCAAAGCGTAGCTGCCATTCGCTTTCGGATGCAACGCATAGATAGTCCCCAGTCCATTTGCTCCACCGGTCGGAGTCATGCCATAGACATTGCCCCGGTTATCGACAGTCACTCGCGCCCCTGGGCCGGAGCCATCCTCTCCGCCGGTAAACGCATGGATAACAGTCTGCGTCCAGGTATCGCCGTTCTTGGTTAGTTTATAAGTCACCCCACAACCACCTTCGCAGCTACCCGATCCGCCGGTCACAGCTGTTCCATAAAGGTTACCGTCCGGGCCGAGAGTCACACCTTTGTAGGGCTCCCCGCCATCCGCGCTACCCGTGAAGCTATAAAGGACCGTATGCATCCAGCCGCTGCCGACCGGCGACAATTCCCAGACGGTGCCGCCACCGAAGTCCCCTCCAAGAACCGAAGTGCCGTAAAGATTCCCCGCCGCGTCAATCTCCACATCGGTATCGAGATATTCCCCGTCCTCCTCGCCTCCGAAACTGTAAATGATCTCCGTCGTGCTCGCGGCCGCTGCTCCGGCCAAAAGCCATCCCGCAAGGAAAAGAGCGGAAATGCCGAGAAATGAAATCAGGCGCGAGCGCCTGGCGATAAGGAGCGAAGCGGCGGCGGCTTCGGGTGCTTTGGGTTTTTTGCTGTGGTCGATGATCAGGTGCGTCGTCGTCATGTTCGCCGTTAGCAAAAAGGCCCGGACCAAGACGATAAAAAAATAGTAACAGTTTGGTTACAATCGCCCAAACAGCGCTGTCATTCTGAGCGCAGCGAAGAATCTCTCACAATTTCCGGATTCCCAGCGCTCGATGATCAGAATAATCAGAGATCCTTCGCGCGCTCAAGATGCCAACGTTTCAGGGTTCATGAGATAGCCTCTAATAGATATAGGGCTCGGGCAGCGCGAAAGCGTTCCGAATCAGCTCGATCCGCGGCTTGTTTTCCGCGCTCAGGATGACTTCCACGACGTCGAAGCGAAAGAGGATGTCGGGATTGCCTAACAATCGCAGCCAGGCGAAAGCGCCTAACGAAATTCGATGCTGCTTTTGCCGATTGACCGCCTCGAAGGGCCGGCCAAAGTCCTCCCGCGTCCGCGTTTTCACCTCCACGAAAACCAGGGTGTCACCATCGCGGCAAACCAGATCGATCTCGCCGCCGTGGCGCCCGCGGAAATTGCGGTAGAGAATCTTGAACCCGTGCCGGCGCAGATAGCGCCCGGCCAGCTTTTCGCCGCGCACTCCGAGCCGCAAATGCCCGGCACTAGAACGCGAAAAGCGGTTGCGCCACCGGCTCAAACGATCGGCGGTGAATCGGACAAGGCCCGTGCTCATGAAGTCTCTGGAGGTGCAGTTCGGTCCCATAGCCTTTGTGCTGGCTGAAACAATACTCAGGGAAACGCGCGCAAAATTCCCGCATCAACCGGTCGCGCGTCACTTTCGCGATCACGCTCGCGGCCGCGATGCTGAAGCTGAGGCAATCGCCATCGATGATCGCGGTCTGCGGGAGCGGAAAAGGAAACACCGGCAGCCCATCGATCAGGACATGCTCCGGTGGAATCGTTAGGCCGGCGACCGCCAGGCGCATCGCGGCATGCGAGGCGCGCAGGATGTTGATCCGGTCGATCTCGAGATGATCGACGATGCCGATCGACCAGACGATCTCCGAGCGGGTCGTCAGGTAGTGATAGATTTCCTCGCGTCGCTCCGGCGAAAGTTGTTTCGAATCTTTCAGCTTCAGTTTCCGCAGCCGGAAATGCTCCGGCAAGATCGCCGCCGCCGCAACCACCGGACCGGCGAGCGCGCCGCGACCGGCTTCATCGATTCCCGCGATCCGGGCGATGCCGATCGCGCGCAGCTTTTTCTCGTGGCGGAACCCGCAGCGCATCTGCGGGAAATTCTATCCAGCAGATTTCGCAGATTACCGCAGATTATTTTCGCAAATTCTTCTCCGCATCTCGCGTCATCTGCGGACAAAAACCTATTCCCGCACCGCGGTCGCTTCCTTGCCCTTGCGGTTGCGCAGGTAATTCAGCTTCGAACGGCGGGCGCGCCCTTGCTTTTCCACTTCCACCTTCGCAATCCGCGGCGAGTGCACGGGAAAAACCCGCTCCACACCCTCGCCGTAGGAAATGCGCCGGACGGTAAACGATTGATTCAACCCCGTGCCTTTGCGCCCAATGACGATGCCGCTGAAAATCTGGATCCGCTCCTTGTCGCCTTCCCGAACGCGGGTGTGGACGCGCACGCCGTCGCCCACCTTGAACTTGGCCACGTCGGTTTTCTGCTGCTCTTTGGCGATGGTGTCGATGATGTTCATAAAGCTGGATCTCCTGTGGAAAAGGGGGCCGAATACCTAGCGCGCCCCGGGCAGATTGTAAAGGGCGGAGAGCCGCGGGTGGGAGCAGCCGTCTCTCTGGCGCGGCGCCTGTTGTGCTTTCGGACTCGGCCGTTATAATCACGGCTCCACTGCGCCCGTAGCTCAACTGGATAGAGTGACAGCCTCCGAAGCTGTAGGTTGCGCGTTCGAGCCGCGCCGGGCGCACGGGCGAGTCCTTCGCGTTGAGCGCTCCGGCGCCATATTCGGCGACGGGTCTTGCCGCGGGCCCGAAGAGCAAAACAAAACTTTACGTCGCCCGAGGTCGCCCGGTAAGAACAGGACGTGAACGCATCCCGTTTATTCCTCCGCAGCGCATTGCTCGCGCTCGCGCCTTGTCTCGCCTTATTCGGTCCGACCGCTCACGCCGATACCGCGACCTGGAGCAATAACCCTTTTACCGAAGATTGGAACACTGCCGCTAACTGGGAGCCTGCGACCATCCCTAACGGATCGACCGATAGCGCGATCTTCGGAGTTTCGGCGGGCCCGGCTATTACCATCACGGGGCAGCCCATCGAGGTCGCCGGGCTGACCTTTGGCCCGGGTGCAAGCGCCTTCACAATCGTGGTGGCTGCGGCCTATAGTTTGGATTTGAGCGGCGCCGGCATTTCAAATAGTTCCGGTCAGGTTCAGAATCTGGTGATTGATGCGAGCAAGCTGGGATCGCTCGGTTCGTTGGGAGAGTTACACTTTAACAACAGCGCAAGCGCAGGCGACAGAACCGTCTTCACCTGCATCGGCGGCGTAAAAAAGAGCTTTGGACACGGCGGTCTCATCACGTTCTTTGATAACTCGAGTGCTGGGGCGGCCAGCTTCGTGATAAAAGGAGGAACCAACAGTTCGTTCGGCGGCGAAACGCGCTTCCGGGACACTTCGAGTGCGGGCAAGGCCACTTTCACCGTCGAAGCGGGTCTCGTGGATTCAGGCGGCGGCGGGTTAACATTTTTCGACACGGCAACGGCGGGCAACGCCACGGTTGTCCTTAATGGCGGAACCGCTCCCCATGCCGGGGTCGGTCACGTGAGTTTCCTGACTGGAGCAGTCAGCCACGCAACGATTATTGCGAATGGCGGCTCCAACGGCGGAGAGGGATCTTATGTGTCGTTCGACAAGGACTCTCCCGGAAACCTGACGCGGGTGAAACTCTTCGGGAACGCCTCACTTAGCATTGCCGGTTTTTCTGGCGATCCTGCAACGGTGGGTTCGATCGAAGGAAACGGGAGCGTGGAATTGGGTGACTTTAATTTGACGCTGGGTGGAAACAATCTTGATACCGAATTCGCCGGGCTGATTCAGAATGTATTCAGCGAATTCGACGGTGGATCACTCACCAAGATCGGAAAGGGCTGCTTTATCCTTAGCGGCACAAATACCTTTAATAATGGCGTCGTGATTGAAGGCGGCGCGCTAGTTGTGACTAACAGCGCCGGCTCGGCGACGGGAAGCGGCCGCGTCTGGGTACAGGCCGGCACGCTCGGCGGAAACGGAATTATCGGAGGTAATGTGATTGTCGGCACGGGAACCGGCGCAGGCTCGTTCCTCGCCCCGAGCTTCGGGCCAAGCCAGCCAAGAACTCTTACCTTGCAGAAAACACTGACCTTCAAAAGCGATGGAGTTTACACCTATAAACTCAAAGCCCGGCGAAAAGGGTCGCGGAGCGATCAAGTCATCGCCAAAGGAGTGACAATCGAGAACGAAGCCCAGTTTAACTTTCTCGGACAAGCACAAGGAGAGCTGCGACAAGGCACGACCTTCACAGTCATTAGCAACACCGCCGCGACCCCGATCAGCGGGACCTTCGTCAACCTACCCGATGGCGCCACTCTCAATATCAACGGCAATAACCTGCAAGCTAGCTACGAAGGCGGCGACGGGAATGACCTCACCCTCACCGTCGGACCCTAGCGCTTAGGCGAGCGCTTCCAGCCGGCTGAGCAAATCCTTCTTGCTCGTCATCCCGGTGACCTGGTCGCGCAGCTGGCCGTCTTTGAAGAAGAGCAAGGTCGGAATCGCGCGCACGTTGTAGCGCGCGGAGAGGCTTTGGTTGTTGTCGACGTTCACTTTCGCCACTTTCACGCTACCGGCTTTTTCCTTGGCGATCTCGTCGAGAATGGGCGCGATCATTTTGCACGGGCCACACCATTCCGCCCAGAAATCGACCAGCACGGGTTGCGCGCTCTTGGTCACTTCGTTGTCAAAATTCGCTTCGTCGATCGTTACCGCGGCAGAGTTTTCCATGATTTTTTAAGAGAAATAAGTCCAGAGTTGAATGAGCAGGGTGAGAGCCGAGATGCCGAGCAACGCCCAGCAGAGCGAAGTCGGCACGGATTCAACTAACCCTGCCGGAGCGGGCACCGCAACCGGAAGGGGCGCCACCGGACGAGAAATCCCGGCCGCCGGAATGGTCGAGGGCGCGATGCTGCCCAGCCGCACGGTCGCTTTCATCGGCTTCTCCGGCATGACCGCGATGCGGGCGGTTTCTTTGCGCGGACCGGTGGGCGTGGGTCCATTGGATTTCTCAATGGTCGACGGCGGAATGTTCAGCTTCGTGGTCGCGGGCCGGGCTGGAGCGGTCGGCGTAACGGAAGCGGCGGGCGGCGAGGCGGCTTTAAAACAGCCGGCGGCAACGGCGCGTTCGGGGGACGAACGGCGCCGGGCGGCGTTGGGGTCGCGGGCCGGGCGGCCGGCGCTGGTGGCGGCGGAGGCGGCTTCAAGCCAGCCGGCGGCAACGGCGCGGCGTTTGGAGGACGGATGGCGCCGGGCGGGATTGGGGCCGCGGGCTGCACGCCAGAAACCGGCGCGACCGGTGGACGCAATGGGGGCGCCGGCGGTGGGCGCACCGGCGGGGCGGCGGATTTCACGTCCGCCGTCGTCGGAGGCGGAGCACTCGGCGGACGGACCAAACTACTCGGGGGAGCAGGCGTCGGCGGTCGCACAGACGGTGGCGCGACCGGCTTCGTGCCGGAAGGAATCGGAGCGGGCGGACGAGCCATCGGCGGCGCGGGCGGTCGCACCGCGGGTGCACCACCGGCAGGCGGCAGCGGTCTCGGCGCCACCGGTGAAGGCGGAGGGCGGACAGGCGGCGAAGAAGCCGGGCGCGGAGACGGCCCACCGGGGGAACGATTCGGCAGATTGATGCGGACCGTTTCTTTCTGCGACTCCGCGGCATGCGGCTTGGACACGGCGCGTGGAGGTAAGGTGATGCGAACGGTTTCTTTTTTTGGTTCGTTCAAATCTGCCATGAAAATGATCCTAGAATCTCACCCCGGAAATTGCGAGAAAACATCTGCGCAGCCTCGCGCCGCGGTGTCAATCAGCAATCGAATCAGGCGAGGAGATCGTAGCCGCGCGCGCCGCGGATTTTTCGCCTAACGAATTCGCCAACCGGGGCCGCTTCCAACAGGATAACGCGGGCATCCACTTCCGGGGCGTCCGCTTCGCTCCGCGCGATGAGCGGTTGATCGACGAGCAACTTGAGTTCCTGCCCGATCTTTTCCTCCGCGATTTCGCGCGCGATCTTTTGTTGCAGGGTCATGGCCCGTCGATAGCGGGAATTTTTCTCTGCCGCGGGAATTTGCCCGGGCATCTTTGCCGCGCGCGACCCTTCCTCCTGTGAGTATTTGAAAATCCCGAGCCGCTCGAAACGGACCCGCTCGATGAACTCGAGCAGCGCTTCAAACTCCGCCTCCGTCTCGCCCGGAAATCCGACGATGAAGGTGGTGCGGAGCGCAATTCCGGAAATCCCGGCCCGCAGCCTAACGATCAGATTTTCGATGTGCGCGCGCGAGGTTTCGCGCCGCATCCGACCGAGCATCGCTTCGTCGATGTGTTGCAGCGGCATGTCGATATAGCGCGCGACTTTGCGATTCTGCGCAATCGTTTCGATGAGCTCGTCGCTCCAATGCGCCGGATGGGTGTAGAGGAGCCGCACCCAGAAATCGCCATCGATCTCGTCCATTTCGCGAAGGAGTTTGCTCAGTGTCGGGCCGCGCGAGGAATCGACCGGTTGGCGTGGTCCGGCCTTTTCCGTCCAAAGATCCATCCCGTAGTAAGTGGTGTCCTGGCTGATCAGGTTGATTTCCTTGACTCCCTCCGCGACGAGGCTGCGCACTTCCGCGAGGACCGAAGCGGGCGGGCGGCTGCGATGGCGGCCCCGCATTTGCGGAATGACGCAGAAGCTGCAGGGATGATTGCAGCCCTCCGCGATTTTCAGGTAAGCGCTGTGCGCCGGGGTGAGCCGGAAACGCGGCGTGTCCCAATCTGGAATGTAAGTCGGACGCGGGGTGACAAGGTTGAGCGGCGGCAAGCTCGCCGTCCCGCCCGATAACGCGCTCGACGATCGCGCCCAGATTACTGACCTGGTCGAGCCCGATGAAGGCGTCGACTTCCGGTAATTGCTCGCGCAACTCCGCCGCGAAACGCTGCGACATGCAGCCGCTCACGATCAGCTTTTGGTTAGGCCGCTTCGCCAGTCCGCGCCCTTGATGCGCCTCGAGGATGGCCTCGATCGATTCCTCCTTCGCCGAATCGATGAAGGCGCAGGTGTTAACCACGAGCACGTCCGCCTCCTCGGCGTTGGCGGTAATCTGCATCCCGCGGGCGAGCACGCTCCCGAGCATGAGCTCGGCGTCGACCAGGTTCTTGGCGCAGCCGAGGCTGACCATTCCGACCGTCGTTAGGCGATTTTCCGCCCGTGCCGCGTTCTTATTCACCGGTCACTCCAAACCGTTAGGCGAGGGCGCCGCGCTGGCTGCGGGTATGTCTTCCGGATGGACGGGCTGCGCCCGGCGCACTTCCGGTTCGGTCGGCGCGGCGGTCGCAGGGACGGGCGTAGCCGTGGGAAGCACGGCCGCTTCGCTCGCCGAAGTGCCTTCCACCGGAACGGCCCGCGGCGCCACAATTTGGGCGGGTGTCGCGGTCGTCGTGGGCGAAGGCGAGGCCGTCACCGTCGCAGACGGTTCGTTGCTGCGCGGCGGTGCGATGCGCTGGATATCGAGAAACAATTTCACCAGATAAATGCCGAAAACGAGGACGACGACAGCCACGAGGAACGGGAACAAAGAAGGACGTTTCGTGGGCTGACGCCGCACGATCGGGGGCGGGGCGGTCGGGCCGTTGTCCTGCAAATAGGAATAGCCGTCGACCGTCATGCGATCGGAAGTTTCAAACGCATCGAGATAGGGCGTCACGTCGACGTCGAGAAACTTGCCGTAGATAAGGAGAAAGCCCTTGGCGTAGGCCAGGCTCGAGAAATTTGAAAAGTCCTCCTCCTCGATCTCCTGGATGCGCGCGGGACGGATCTTGGTGACGCGCGACGCTTCTTCGAGCGTGATCTTGCGCGCGAGACGCGCCTGTTTGAGTTTTTGGCCGAGAGCTTCCATCGGGGTGGCGGGATCAGACGGCGGCGTCGAGATCGACGAGAATCTCACGCGGCTTTGCGCCTTCGCCGGGGCCCAATATGCCGCGCTGCTCCAGAATATCAACGATCCGGGCCGCCCGGGTGTAGCCGAGGCGGAGGCGGCGTTGCAGGAGCGAAGTGGAAGCGCGCTTTTCCTGGCGGATAATTTCGAGGCATTTCTCGACCAGTTCCTCGTCTTCGTCGGTCACGTCGTCGTCGTTAGGCGTGGCCGCGGATTCCATCCGTTCGTGCATCGCGAGGTCGAAGGAGGGCGAGCTTTGCGCGGAAACAAAATCGACCAGGCGGGTAATTTCCTCGTCTGTCACGAGGACGCCCTGAGCGCGGATGAGCCGCGAAGTGCTGGGCGGCAGGTAAAGCATGTCGCCCTGGCCTAACAATCGATCGGCGCCGTTCTCATCAAGGATGACGCGACTGTCGATCTTGCTCGCGACCTGGAAGGCAATGCGGCTCGGGATGTTCGCCTTGATCACGCCGGTGATGACGTCGGCCCGCGGTGTCTGCGTGGCGACGATGAGATGGATGCCGGCCGCACGCGCCATTTGCGTGATGCGAGCGATCGCGCTCTCGACATCGGCCGGCGCGGTCTGCATCAGGTCGGCCAGCTCGTCGATAATCACGACGATGTAACTCATGTGATCGGGAATGATCGGCTCGTCATCGCGCGGGACGGTGATCGGTTCGTGGCGCGAGCTTCCAGCTTGCGCGGTCGTCTCACTCGCAAGCTGGAAGCTCGCGCCACCCGGCTCGTTCGCCCCACTCTCATCGAGCTCGGCTTGCGTTTTCTTCGGCGGACGCGCGTTGAAGCTGGTGATGTTGCGCACCCCGGCCTTGGCGAAAATTTTGTAGCGCTTCTCCATTTCATCGATCACCCAGCGCAAGGCGAGGAGCACCTTCTTCGGATCGGTCACGACCGGGATGACGAGATGCGGCAGCGTATTATAAACCTGCATCTCGACGACCTTGGGATCGATCATGATGAAACGCAGCTGATCCGGCGTGAACCGGTAAAGCATGCTGGCGATCAGCGCGTTGATGCAGACGCTTTTGCCGGAACCGGTCGTGCCGGCGACGAGGAGGTGCGGCATCTGCGCGAGATCGGCGATGATCGTTTTGCCGTAAACGTCTTTGCCGAGCGCGATCGGGAGTTTCGCCGTGCTGGCGTGCCAATCCGGCGATTGCAGAAGCTCGCGCAACGTGACTTTTACTTTGCGGCTGTTGGCCAGCTCGATGCCGACGGTGTCCTTGCCCGGAATCGGCGCGAGAATGTTGATCCGCTCGGCCCGCGTGGCCCGGGCGAGGTCGCGTTCCAGACTAACGATCTTATCCACCCGCACGCCTTTGGCCGGATAGACTTCGTAGCGGGTAATGGTGGGACCTTTCGTGATGTCGCCCGCCGCCACCTGGATTCCGAATTGGCCTAACGTTTCGATCAGGACCCGCTGAATCTCCTCCAGCTCCGCCGGATCGGCCGCGACCCGGCCTTCGCTGTCGTGCTCCTCGAGGAGATCGATCCCGGGCAGCTCGTAATTTTCAGCATCCCAATCCTGGGCCGCGCCCAGAGCGGGCGCAGCGGCGGTAGATTTTTTCCCGCGCTTCAATTCCGCCAGGGAAGGCTTCTTCCGCGGCGGCGGCTCGTCGGGAAGCGCGGTCGTATCGACGACTCTCGGTTCCGGACGATTGGCAAATTCCTCCAGCAGAACTTCCGGGGCCAGCTCACCTTTCGCTGCGGGCGCGCCTTTCTTGCGCAATCGTTTCTCGAGGACGCGCTGTTGTTTCGTGATCTGTTGCTGGCTGATCTCGAGCTGGCCTTTCAAATCCGCCTTCCGCATCCGGCGGTGCAAAAGCCAGAGGCGGACCGCCACGAAACCGCGCCGGAAGGCGAGGACGCTTTGCCTAACGAGATAAATCGGCCGCAGCCCGGTCATCAGGATTAGACTCGTTAGGTAGATTCCGCCGAGGACGATGACCGAGCCCTTGCCGAGGGCGAGCCGAAAAATATGGCGCCCGAAAAAATAACCGACCCAGCCACCCGGTCCCTGGATTTTGAAGACCCGCCGCCAGTCATGCAGGAACCACGGCTGCAAATGCAGCAGACAAGCGCCCGAGGCGACGAAGAGAACGATCCAGCCGATTCGCCGGCTCACTTTCAACTCGCCGTGGAAAAGCTTCGCGCCGCCGAAACCAAGGAGGGTGGCGGCGAGCAGATAGGACGCGGCCCCGATCAGAAAATAACAAATGCCCGCGCAGATCGCGCCTAACGGGCCCAGAAAATTCTGCGCCGGATGGTTCGGCGACGAAGTGGAATTAAGAAGCGGGAACCAGGTCGGGATGTCCTTTGGGACGTAGGAGATCAGGGCAAGGAAGAGCAACGTTCCGACCCCGAGAAGGATGAGAGCGTAAACTTCATTCCATGCATTGTGCTGAGTGCGTTTGGCCACCGCGCCTCCATAGTAGTCGGGCGCCTGCAGCTTTCAATGCTTTGTCTCAGGCGGAAAAGGGCGCGGCAGGAGCGGCCGACGTGGAATCAGCCCGTTCGTTAAGCCAAGTCCGCGAAGAACGGAGATTGCCTTTCGCCAACCACACTCCTCGGCAAGATGCTGCGCATTCACATCAACGACACACCCGCCGGCACCTACTCGATCCCGGCCGATAATCCCTTTGCCGGTTCCCCACCGATCGGCGGGAGATCTGGGCTTCCGGTTGCGCAATCCTTGCCGCAACAGTTTCGATCGCCGCAAAGGCACCTTCTTTATCGGCGACGTCGGCCTGGCTAATCGCGAAGAGGTCGACGCCCAGCCGGCCTCGATGCCCGGCGGCGGGGAAAACTACGGGTGGCGAGTGCGCCGGCCTATCCTAACGCCACGCCGGCGCCGAATGCGGTCGACCCGGCCTACGATTACTCGCACGCCGTCGGCCGAAAGATCATCGGCGGCTACGTCTATCGCGGAACCAAAATCCGACAGTTGCGCGGCATTTATGTCTTCGCGGATTACCTCGGACCGAACGGGGACATCGTCGCCATCGGGAGCGGAGAAGTCTTCAAGATCACCGGCGGCCGGCGGCGCTAACGGCCGCGCTTGGAAGTCTTGCCCGACAAGCGCCGGCCAGCTCCGGCTTTCCCCAATTTTCATACAGCCTAACGAGTCGCTGTAACGCGAGCAGCGTTCGCGGACTGTTGTCGGCTTGCGATTTTTTCAGGCTTGCGTAACTCGCGAGCAGGAGGGCTTCCGCTTCGGGAAAACGAGCTTGTGCGGTCAGAAATCCGCCGAGCGCGCCGTTGGCCGTGGCGCGCAAGAAATGTGTTTCGGGCACATTTTCCACGCGAATTCGCACCGCTTCGCGCAACAATCTTTCTGCTTCCGTCGCTCGCCCGGTCTGGCTGTAAATCATGCCCTGCACCATCAAGGCCGTTGCATAGTTGATGAATTGCGCACTGGTGGCTGCTCGATAAATCTTCAGGGTTTCGTTGATATTGGTTTCCGCTGCAGAGTAATTGCCTTCCGCCAATGAGGCTTGCGCCTGCAACCGGAGGTTATCGCCCAGTTGCAGACTGGCAGCGTTGAAGAGCTTCCGATAAATCGCCTCCCCCTCGTGCAGGTTCTTGAGCGATTCCCCGGTCTGGCCGCTTTCCAGAAGGAAGCTGCCAAGGCCGGTCAAGTTTGCCGCCAGTTCGGAACCTCCCGCTGCCTCCCGGCGAAGCGACACGATTTCATCACGAACGATCTTTATCGCTTCATCGAATTTTCCCTGGTCGGACAGGGTGAGAGCGAGAATGGCCCGGGTAAATCGAAGACCACTGATCTTTTCTGGCGAAACTAAACGCGGCAAAGCCAATATTTCCCGCAAGAGGCTCTCGGCGTCCTTGGAATCCCCTTGCGCCCGGCGCAACAGAGCGAAGCCATTCAGGGCCGCGCCCAAATATTCCCCGCTGATCGTCCCTTTCTTTTGTTCGGCGCGCAGACGGGGAAGGTTCGCGAGGTAGAACTTGTTTGCCTTCGCGTAATCGCCCTTCGCTCCCGCCCAAAGGCTCGCCATGAGAACGCCAGTCTTGAGCGTTTCAATCCCGTCGGCCCCGGAGATTCGAGTCTGGGTTTGGAGAGCAGCCGATAAATTCTGTTGGGCCAGGTCGTATTGCCCAAGGGAGAGGTAGGTTGCGCCGATGATTCGTTGCAGTTCCGCGCGGACTTCCGGCTGGTCCGACAATTCTTCGGTCGCCAATCGCTTCGATGCGTCATCCAGGAGGTCTTTGACGGTTGGTTGGCCGCCGGAGTTCACGGTAGGATCGGAGGCCTCAAGGGTCTTTTGCAGGAAACCGCTGATCGCTTCGGCTTTGGCTTCCGCGCGACGGGCCGTCCGTACTTCAATGAGCGTGGCAACAATCCCGCCGATCAAGCTCAAGAGGACCAGCGCAGCCGCGGCCACCCCGATCCGGTGGCGGCTAACGAACTTGGACGCGCGATAGGCAACGGTGTCTTTGCGGGCGATGACCGGCAATGCTTCGAGGTGACGACGAATGTCTTCGGAGAATTGCCCAACCGATGAATACCGGCGCGCGGGCTCCTTGCGCATTGCCATGAGCACGATGTTGTCGAGGTCGCCGCGGAGGGCACGTGAATCGTGAACGGTGAATCGTGAATCGCGAAGCAGCGCGGCGCTGAGTCGTTCCGGTTCCTGCTCCGTGATGGCTCGCGCGATCTCCTCGGGTGTGCGCGTCTTCAGGCGGTAGGGCCGCTGACCTGTGAGGAGTTCGTAGAGCAACGCGCCTAACGAGTAGACGTCGCTCGTCGTCATGATCTTTTCGCCTTTGACCTGCTCCGGGCTGGCATATTCCGGCGTCATGACACGGAGGGCGGGAATCGTCTGGGTGAACAATTCGTCGCCAGGGCCGAGAAGTTTCGCGATCCCGAAGTCGAGCAGCTTCGGTTCACCCTCCTGCGTCACGAGGATGTTTGACGGTTTCAGGTCGCGATGAATGACCAGATTCTGATGCGCAAAGGCGACCGCGGCGCACACTTTGCGGAAGAGGTTCAGCCGCTCGGCCGTGGACAGCGCGTGCCGGTCGCAGTAGGCGTTAATCGGTTCGCCCTTCACGTACTCCATGACGAAATAGGGCAGCCCGTCATCGGTCGTTCCGCCGTCGATCAGGCGCGCGATGTTTGGGTGATCGAGCTGCGCCAGGATCTGCCGTTCATTGCGAAAGCGGCGGAGGATGTCTTCCGTATCGAGCCCTCGCCTAACGAGCTTGATCGCAACTTCCTTGCGATATTCGTCATCCGCGCGCGCGGCCAGATAAACCGCGCCCAAACCGCCCCGGCCGATTTCGCGGATGACTTCGTAAGCGCCGAACTGCCGGCCGGCGAACGGGTCCTCTGTTTTGTCAGGAAACAGGTCGCGCGGGATGACAAAAGCCGGCTCCTCGATGAAGCCGCCAGTCTGTTCGTCCGATTGGAGAAGGGATTCTATTTCGAAGCGGAGCCTGTCGTCGCCGCCGCATTCCTCATCGAGGAGAATCGCGCGTTCGTTCGCCTCGAGGTCGACCGCGGCCTCGAAGAGTTCCTTGAGGCGGGCCCAGCGCTCATCGGCCAGCCGCATCGTCTTCCCGAGTTATGATTGCCCGCCGCAACCAGGCTTTCGCCATGCGCCATTCGCGTTTCACCGTGCTCGCAGAAACTTCCAGTAATTCGCCGATTTCTTCATTCGTTAGACCGCCGAAGAAGCGCAATTCGACGATCTGGCTCTGGCGCGGATCGCGCGCCAGCAGATCCTTCAGCGCGTCGTCGAGCGCGACCAGATCGACGCTCCGTTCCGAGGTCGGCACGAGCGCTTCGTCGAAAGCGAGTTTGTCCCAGTCGCCGCCCCGTTTCTCGGCGCGATGGCTGCGCGCGTAATCAACCAGAATGCGCCGCATCACCTGGGCGGCGACGCCGAGGAAGTGAGCGCGGTTCTGCCAGTTCGTGGTGCTTTGATCGACGAGGCGGAGATACGCTTCGTGCACGAGACCGGTCGCCTGCAATGTATGATCAGGGCGTTCTCGCTGCAGATATTGGCGGGCGAGTTGACGCAGTTCTTCGTAGACAAAGGGCATCAGGCAGGCTGCCGCCTCGGGATCGCTCTTGCTCCAATCGATCAGGATGCGAGTCACGTCTTCGCGTGCCGGGGATGAGATCATATGCGCGAACTCTGGTTCGATCGGAAGGCGGTCCCGCACCCTCCGATCGAAAGATGAAAGGTACAACACATGGCACCCCCTGAGCAATTCTATTCGCCGGGCAGCGTTGTCCACCCACTTCGGCGGGTGAGATAATTGGGAAATTTTTGGTCCCTTTTCAGGCCGGTCCCCGCTTTACCTCAATGAAGGAACAATAAGCCGAAAACATAAACATCCCGGCCCACCACTCCAAACCGCACCTCGAACTATGAAAACGATCCACTTTTATCTTCTGCTAGCGACAGCATTCGCTCTTGGCCTGTTCGCTCCCGCCGCCCCTGGCCAAACGGCCACGTGGAACGCAGCCAGCGGCAATTGGAGCAACAATTTGAATTGGAACCCCATTACCGACCCCAACGGCGTCAGCTTCCACGTCATCTTCAACAACGGCGGCAGCCTCACCCTGGACAGCGCGCGCGCTGTTGGAACCTACAGCCAGACTGGTGGCACTTTTACAAGTGTCGTCTCTCAGAGCCTCATTCTCGACAGCGGCGGCACACTAAACGGCGGCGGGGTCATGAACCTTGCCCACTACATTTACCAAACCGGCGGCAACGTCCTCTTCACCAATACCGATGGCACGATCCAGGGTTACGGCGCCATCGGCTACGATGGACTTAGCCTGCTGAATCAGCCCGCCGGCATCATCCAGGCCACCGTTTCGGGCCAGTCGCTATCGCTCAATGGGAGCGGCACTTTCACTAACAACGGTCTGATGCGCGCTCAGAACGGCGGCACACTTGTCTTGGACGGATCCTCCGCCGGCACCTTCACGAACGCCGGCACGATCCGTTCCGAGAACGGCTCCAATGTGAGTATCCTATTTTCCACCCTCGACGGAGGCACACTTGATAACACCGGCTCCAGCGGCGCCCTCACGCTCAACTTCGGGACGCTGCGCGACGTCACCATTGCCGCGGGGTCCACCGTCACGACCGGGGTTAACACTGACGGACGGCTCGAGAACACACTCATTAACCACGGCACTCTCTTTCCCTCGACCGGCGAGGTCATCTTCATCGCCAGCGATACCACCCTCTCGGGTGGGGGCGTCGTCGCACTACCCGATACAAATTCCAAAATCTATAACCTGGGCAGCAACCTCACTCTGACGAATACCGACAACGTTCTGCGCGGCGGCGGCCAGATCGGCTACGGCAGCCTAAGCGTCATCAACGGCCCGGCCGGCATCATCCAGGCCGACATCTCGGGCCTGTCACTCCGGCTCAACGGCAGCGGCACTTTCACCAACAACGGTCTGATGCGCGCCCAAGGCGGCGGCACACTTATTCTCGACGCATCCTCCGCCGGTATCTTCAATAACAATGCCACGATCCGTGCCGAGAACGGCTCCACGGTGAGCATTCTACTGAGCAAAGTCGGAGGCACGCTTGACAACACCGGGTCCACCGGCGTCATCGCTCTCAACAACGGGACGCTGCGCGACGCCACCATTGCTGCAGGGTCCACCGTCACGACCGGCGCTAACCTTGCCGGACTGCTCGAGAACACACTCATTAACCACGGCACTCTCTTTCCCTCGACCGGCGAGGTCATCTTCATCGCCAGCGATACCACCCTCTCGGGTGGAGGCGTCGTCGCACTACCCGATACAAATTCCAAAATCTATAACCTGGGCAGCAACCGCACTCTGACGAATACCGACAACGTTCTGCGCGGCGGCGGCCAGATCGGCTACGACAGCCTCAGCGTCATCAACGGTCCGGCCGGTATCATCCAGGCCGACATCTCGGGCCTGTCACTCCGGCTCAACGGCAGCGGAACCTTCACGAACAATGGCCTCTTCGCCGCCCGAAATGGCGGCACCCTCCTGCGAGCTTCCGGCACCTTCACCAACTTCTCCGGCAGCACCCTGACCGGCGGCGCGTATCTCGCGGCCGACTCCACGTTGAATCTGAATATCGGTCCGATCGTTTTCAATGCCGCGAGTGTTATCTTATCGGGACCAAATTCAATCTTCACCCCAATCGATTCCATCCGCCAAAACGACGGTATCTTCGAGATCACCGAGGGCCGCAACTTTAGCGTTCTCCCGCTTCCTTCCATGCCAGATCAACAGGGATCTGACAATGGCACAAGCAACGCCTTTACGAACGCCGGCACGCTCGTGGTAGGTCCTGACAGCTCCTTCACCGTTAATGGTGACTACTCTCAAGGCATCGACTCTGCCCTCGACGTCGTCCTCAGCGAAGCGAACGACGACCCCAATTTCCATCAGCTCAATGTGACTGGCACTGCGAGCCTCGCGGGCAAGCTCGAGGTCACCCTGGCCGACGGCTATACCCCTCCTCCCGATCAGACCTTCGAGATCGTCCATGCCGGCGCCATCGCGGGCAACTTTCTTGAGGTCGTTGGCGGCACCGTCACCTACACCTCGACCGGAGTGTTTATCAACCTCAACACAGTCCCGGACCTGGAGCTCTCGGGCGCTTTCTCTCGCAAGGCACATGGTGTCGCAGGAACTTTTGACTTGCCGCTCGTCCTGTCTCCGGCCGGGAATGGGACCGTGGAACCTCGCGCCAACGGCCCCACAACCATCGTCTTCGCCTTCAATCGCGATGTCGCCGCCGCGGATGGAATGATCAGCGCCAATGAGTTCACGATCACCAACGCTGCCTTCAGCAGTGCTTCCATCACGGGAAACAGCCTGACTCTCAACCTTGCCGGAGTGATGGACCAATCGGTTGTCAGCGTGACCCTGAACGGAATCAGCGACCTCGCTGGAATCCCGCTCATGGGTGACAACGACGTCGAGATTCGCGCCTTGGTCGGCGACGCCAGCCAGGACCGGGTCGTGAAGAAGAATGATGTCCTCCTCATCAAATCTCATGGAGGGGAAGCGCTCGACCAGATGAGCGGGAATTTCCTCTTCGATCTGAACTTGGATGGAGTTATTTCCAAGGCCGACGGCACGGTGGTAAAGATGAACAAGTTTCACAGCGTGCCGTAACCGGCGCCTCCCGCTACTGGGCGGCACCGGTTGCGGGGCCTGTCGCGGAGGTCGCAGCCATCTCCGGCTGCTCCACCGTGAAGGTGAGCGCCATCGCGACAAAAAGCATGGCCGCGGCCAAATACCAGGGCGCCCCTGGCAGCGTCCAGCCGTGTTTGGCATTGATGAACCAGGCGAAGGTGAAGGAGAATAATCCCGGCCCAATCAGCATCGCAATCGCGCGCAGGCTGCTGATCGCGCCCTGCAATTCTCCCTGCTCCGACGGCCCAACCCGGTGGGTCATCATCCCCTGGCTCGACGGGCCGGAGAGGGACCAGAGGTTCATCACTGTCACACCGAGCATGAAGACAAAGCCGGTTCCCGCCCAACCCATCACGAACATTCCAAGCGCGCCCATTCCCTGGCCGATGTAAAGGGTGCGGCGTTCGCCCAGCCGCGCCACCAACGGCCGCACCATCCCCGCCGAAATCAGGACGGTGCAGGCTCCGACGAAGGCGAGGGAAAGACCGACCGCTTTCTCCTCCCAGGCATAACGGTAGATGGCGTAGAGGACATAGATCTGCACGACTTCGTGCGCGGTGTAGCCGATGAATTGGATGATCGCGAGGCGGGACAATTCCGGATGCGAGCGGAGCAGGACTAACGAACCGACCGGGTTGGCGCGGCGCATGGAAAAAGGTTTGCGCCGCTCCTGGCCTAACGACTCCGGTAAAACGAGAAAACCATAGCCGGCATTGAGCAGGCTGAGGCCGCCTGCCACCCAAAAGGGCAACCGCGGATCGATCGCGCCGAGCCAGCCGCCCAGCGCCGGGCCGACGACGAAGCCGAGCCCGAAAGCCGCTCCCATCATCCCGAAAGCGCCAGCCCGTTTTTCCGCCGGAGTCACATCCGAGATGTAGGCCATCGCGGTCGTTAGGCTGGCGGCGGTGATCCCGGAAATAATCCGCCCGAGAAAAAGCCACCCGATCGTCGGCGCGAGCGCCATCACGAAATAATCGAGACCAAGCCCGACGTTGGAGAGCAGGATGACCGGCCGCCGCCCGACCCGGTCGGAAACAACCCCGAGGACCGGCGAAAAAACAAACTGCATGAGCGCGAAAACTGTTCCGAAAATCCCAAGCCAGGTCGCGGCGCGCGAAGCGCTCCCGCCGAGAAAACTGAGGACGAGCGTCGGCAGCACCGGGATGATGATGCCAAGCGCGATCATATCGAGCGTGACCGTGACGAGAATGAAAAGGAGAGCGGCTTTTCTCGTCTTCATCTGGGCGCGGGATATTGGCACAGCTACCGGGAGCGCCAAATACGATTTAGGAGTATGAACTCAAGCACAACAGACAAAACTGAAGGCGCCGCCAAGGAAGCCATTGGGACGATCAAGGAAAAGACTGGCGAGGCGATTGGGAATCCGAATTTGCAGGACAAAGGCACCGCCGAAAAGGTGGAGGGCAAGGTCCAGCAAAAAGTCGGTGACGTGAAGAAAGTCTTCGAGAAATAGCCGGCGACTTTTCCCAAATCGAGCGCGCGTTGCGAAGGCAGCGCGCGCTCTTTTTTTGCTCTTGCCTAACGAGCGCCTTCGGCTTGTCGCCCCCGCCGCGCGGCCTGATGCTGCGCGGTGCAGATCGTGCGGGCTCGCCCTTCCGATAGCGCTGCCCTGAGCGCGATCGCCTGGAGCGCGAAAGCGCACTGGGGTTATCCGAAAGCCTGGCTGGAGCAATGGCGCGAGCACCTCACGATCACGCCCGCCTTCATCGCCGCGAATCCAACTTTCGTAGCGCTCGACGAAACCGAGGCGAACCGGTCGGTTTCAGCCAGCCTTCTCCAAACCGAGGACGCGCTTCGGCTGGAACATCTCTGGGTCTTGCCCGCGCAGATGGGGCGCGGCTTGGGCCGCGCGCTTTTCGAATACGCCGCCCGGGTCGCGGCCCGGACGGCAAACAGCCTAACGATCGAGTCCGATCCGAACGCGGAAGGATTTTACCTGCGGATGGGAGCGGTCCGGGTCGGCACAGTCTCGAGCGAGATCGATGGCCGGCGCCGGGAGTTGCCGCTTCTCACTTTCGACCTCGCGCCACTCCGCGCTTCCACCGACCAAAGAAAAGCGGCGGCAACCAAAATGATCGCCGCCGCCATCCTTGGCTTTTCCTATGTAAAGTTCTTAGCCGTTATCACCCTCGTCGTCGCCGCCATTCCCGCCATTGCCGCCGCCATGCCGGCCCTTGTGACCGCGCCGATTGTTCTTCATGTCGTCGAGCGTCTTCTGCTGCTCGGGCGTGAGCATCGGGCGAATTTTCGCCTTCGTATCTTCCATCAGCGCCCTGCTCTTCTCCATCGCATCGCGGTGGATCGCTTCCATCTTCGGCTTGGCCTCGTCGAGGATGGGCTGAATCTTGGTCTTTTGGTCCGGGGTGAGATTCAGCGACTGAGTCATGTTTTCCATCATGTCGTGCCGCCCGCGGCCACCGCGTCGCTGCGGCCCGTTCGTGTCCTGATCCTGAGCCAGCGCCACGCCTCCCAGAGAGAGCGCGGTCAAGGCCGTAAGTGTGATAAGTTTGAGTTTCATATGTTAGGCATAGTGACCGGGCAATCCGCTGGCTAGTTACAAAATTTTTCTGGCCCCGAGAGTCACGCCGTCATTTGTAACCACGACGCGCGCGGCGCGGTCATATCCGTTAGTGTGGATGCGACTTGGACGACATGGCGGAAAATTGCGGATGCGGGCGAGCTCGTTGCGGCGGCTCTCCAGCACGATGAAGCGGCGGCTGGCGAACTGGTCCGCCGGCTTTATCCGCTGGTCGCCAAACTCGTTCGCTCGCATCGCCCGCGACGCACGGCCGAAGAGGACCTTTGCCAGATGATTTTCATCAAGATTTTCCAAAAGCTGCCACAGTTCTCCGGCAAAGTGCCGCTCGAGCATTGGGTCTCGCGCGTCGCGATCAACACCTGCCTCAACCAGATTCAGTCGGAGAAAATTCGCCCCGAATTTCGTCATGCCGATCTCAGTGAAGAGGAAGTCGCAGTCGTCGAAAACCTGGCCTCGACGAACGAAGAGGTCGCGCCCGATCGCCACTTTGCCGCGCGTGATCTGGTCGAACATCTTCTCGTCGCGCTCAAACCGGCCGAGCGACTCGTGATCGATTTGCTTTATCTGCAACAATTGAGCGTCGCCGAAATCCAGAAGCGAACCGGCTGGAGCGCGTCGCTCGTCAAAGTGCGGGCCTTTCGCGCCCGGCAAAAGATGAGAAAACATCTCGGGCATCTCTCCGTCGGAGGCGAACAATGAAAGTGCCTAACGAACAACTGGAGCGCCTCCTCCGGGCCGCCGCGGCCGCGCCTAACGAGCCACTGCCGGAGATGCCGTTCGGGTTCGAGACCCGCGTCCTGGCGCAATGGCGCGCGACCTGGCCGGGCGATCCCGCCGGCGTGACCCGGCTTTTGCGCCGCGTCGTTTTCACCGCCCTGGCCCTGCTCGTCCTGGCCGGCGCCGGCGCCTACCGCGAGCTCAACGCCGAACCAGTCGATTCGTTAGGCAGCGATTTCGCGATCGCGGATTCAGCCATCGGGGGAGCGTTCGAATAATGAGCGGGTCGCTAAAAGGGAAGCTGGTCGCCGGTTTCGTCCTCGTCTTTCTCGCTGGACTGGCGGCGGGCGCGTTTCTCGGCGCGGCCCAGTCGCGCCATCACCGGATGGATTTCAACCGCGCTCATCCGCTCGCCGAACGCGTGCGCAACCGAATGCAGAAGCATCTCGAGCTCACCCCTGAGCAAATCAAACAGACCGCCCCCATTTTCGACAAGACGGCGCGCGAGCTCGAAGCGATCCGCGCCGAAACCGGCCGGCGCGTCCACGAAACGCTGGCCGCTTCCGACCGCGAATTGGCACCCGTCCTGACCCCCGCGCAGCGCGCCAAACTCGCCGCCATGCAGGCGCGGCGCGACGCCGATCACGACAAGCGCGAGGGCGACGGTCGATCCCGGCGGGCACCCCTGATTTGCGGCCCGTGATAGAGTGGCCGGAAGTGAACCGCGCTTCCTGCAGTTTCTCGCCCTAACGATGCTCGGCTCCTTCGGCGCTCTCGCTGATCCCCCGCCCACGACTTCCTTTCTACTCCGGCCGGCCGCGGTTTTTGATGGCCAGCGAAATGCATGCCGGCTGGGCCGTTCTCGTCCGGGGCGATAAAATTTCCGCGGCCGGTCCCGCCGCGGAAATCACGGATGGGAAGGCAGAGACGATCGACTTGCCTAACGACACCCTCATTCCCGGAATGATCGAAGGCCACTCCCATCTTTTCCTCCATCCTTACAATGAAACGCCCTGGAACGATCAGGTGACTAACGAGTCGCTCAGCTTCCGCACCGCGGAGGCGACGGCCCACGCTCGGAGCACGCTGCTCGCCGGTTTCACCACCACGCGCGATCTCGGGACGGAAGGCGCGGGCTACGGCGACGTTGGATTAAAAAAGGCAATCGAGCAGGGAATCATACCAGGTCCGCGCATGATTGTGGTGACGCGCGCGATCGTGGCGACGGGAAGTTACGGGCCGAAGTTGTCGACCGATCTCGACTTGCCGCAAGGCGGGCAGGAAGCGAGCGGGATTGAGGAAATCGTTAGGGCCGCGCGCGAACAGATCGGCAAAGGCGCCGATTGGGTGAAGCTTTATGCCGATTATCGCTGGGGCCCGGGCGAGCCTTCGCGCCCGACCTTTTCCGAGGAAGAAATGGCGGCGGCCGTGAAAGCGGCGCACGACGCCGGCCGGCCTGTTGCGGCCCACGCCACGACCGCGGAAGGAATGCGGCGCGCAATTCTCGCCGGGGTCGACACGGTCGAGCACGGCGATGAAGGGACGCCGGAAGTTTTCAAGTTAATGAAGGAACACAAGGTCGCCTTCTGCCCGACGGTCGCGGCCGGCGACGCCATCATGCAATATCACGGCTGGAAAAAAGGAACCGATCCCGAGCCGGACCGAATTCGCGAAAAACACGAAAGCATGAAAGCGGCGCGCGCCGCCGGCGTCACCTTTGCAATGGGCGGCGACGTCGGCGTCTTCGCGCACGGCGAGAACGCGCGCGAGATGGAATTACTCGTGCATGAGTACGGCTTCACCCCGCTGGAAGTCCTGCGTCAGGCGACGAGCGGGAATGCCGCCATTTTTCGCCTAACGGATCGGGGCAACGTCCGGGCGGGAGCGTTGGCCGACCTCGTCGCGGTCGCAGGCGATCCGACGAAGGATGTTAGTGTCGTTAGGCAAGTGCGCTTCGTGATGAAGGGCGGCGTGGTCTTTCTCCAGCGGTAAACGTTGCGTCGAATTCCCGCCACGCTGCCGGGAAGCAGTCATGTCCATCGCCGTCCAAATCGAGCCGGTCACCGGCGAGAAGATCGTCCGCAAAATTCGCCGGCGACTCCTCCCGTTTCTCTCCCTTCTCTACGTCAGCGCCTTTCTCCGCGCGAAAAACGCGAGAAAGGTCGCCAGCTTTCCGCGCTTCAGGCTTTGGCGAGTGGGCGCGTCTGGCACATGGCGGCGGCGCAGTTCTTCTTCGCCATCGCCATCGCCATGTACGCCCTGAGTTTCTGGATGCCGCAGGTCATTAAGTCGCTCGCCGGCGGTCGCTCGAATACCCGCATCGGTCTGCTCGTGATGGTGCCCTGCCTGGTCGCGGTGATCGTGATGGTGCTTATTTCCCCACAGCTCCGATCGCCAGATGGAGCGGCGCTACCACACCGCGCTTCCGATGATCGTGGCCGGCCTCGCTTTGGTGTCGCTAGGCGCGGCTGGCTCGCTCTTTGTCGGATTGCTTCTTCTCTCGTGCGCGGCCCTTGTAATCTATGGCTCGTTAGGCCCGTTCTGGTCGATCCCGGGTGAATTCTTAACGGGCTACTCCGCGGCGGCCGGGATTGCCCTGGTGAATGCGATCGCGAACATCGGCGGCTTTGTCGGCCCGTTCATGATCGGCGCGATCAACGAACGGAGCGGAAGCTATGACAGCGGCCTGGCCCTTGCCGGCGCGGCCGTGCTTTTCTCCGCCATTCTCATCCTGCTCCTGCCAAAACGCGACCGCGCGAAGCGGGCGTCGGCTTCTGGCAGTCGTTAGGCAGTTGAGACTTCCGTCTGGCGCCGGCGCGGGATGCCGAGGCTGTCGAAGATGACCCGGGTCGCGTCGGAACGATTCAGCGTGTAGAAATGGATCCCGGCGACGTCGTTATCGAGCAGGTCGTGGCATTGCTCGAGGGCGAAGTGAACGCCGACGCGGCTGACCATCTTGGGATCGTTATCGCAGCGTTGCAGGGCACGCAGAAGTTTGGCCGGGAAACGCGCGCCGCCGGCCAGTTCGGCAATGCGCTTGAATCCGCTCATCGAGGTGATCGGCATGATGCCGGCGATGATCGGAACATGGATGCCCGCGAGAACGCAACGTTCGCGGAAATCGAGGAAGTCGCGATTGTCGAAAAAGAGCTGCGTCACGATGTAGTCGGCGCCGGCTTCGACTTTTGCCTTCAGGTGATCCATTTCGACGAGACGATTCGGCGTCGCCGGATGGCCTTCGGGGAAACCGGCCACGCCAATTCCAAATCCTCGCCGATCCGGATGCGCGCCGGATTCGTTGAAGCGGCGAATGAATTTCACCAGGTCGATCGCGTGTTGAAACGAATCGCGCGCTTTGTCGTAAGGCAGGCCGCGGGGCGGATCGCCTCCGAGCGCGAGAATGTTGCTGATGGCCGACTGGGCGTAGCGGGCGAGGATGGCGTCGATCTCTGCTTCGGTATGGCAAACGCAGGTGAGGTGCGGGATCGGATTCAGTTTCGTCGTGGTCTTGATCCGCTCGACCAGATCGTGAGTGAGATCGCGCGTGGAGCCGCCCGCGCCGTAAGTCACGCTGACGAAGTGCGGCATGTACGCTTCCAGCTCGCGAATCGTCTGGTAAAGCGTCTCGGCTTCCTTCGGGGTTTTCGGAGGGAAGAATTCGAAGGAAAACGTCGGCGAATCCTTCTGCAGGATGTCGGTGATATGCATGGGCTGAAAAGCGTTCGGGGTCGGTCCGACTCTCGGCCAACTTCCCGATCAGGCAACGGCCTTGTCCTTCAGAGATCGAGGTGTTGCCGCGCCAGCTTTTTGGGAGCAACCCTTCGCCAGGCTTCCGCCAGGCCGCTTCGCACTTCCTTAGCGCGGGCCCTCGCTAACACAACCACGGTGCTGCCTCTCCGGCCCCACGCGCCGGCCGCCGGAGTGAAGGTTGCGGGATTTTTCTCGATGAGAGCGTGTTGTTCGACCGGAGGCAAAACGAGCACGGCACAATCGTCCTCGGGATAACCGAGAGTGGCGAAAATTTTGCCGCCGACGCGGAAATCGGGATGCCCCATGTGCGAAGACTCGACCGCCTCTGGCAGGCTCAAAGCCATCTTGCGAAAAGCTTCCGGCGTCATTTCGATCGTGTGGTGGAGATGGTGGGCAGGGTTGGATTCGAACCAACGAAGGCGTAAGCCAGCGGATTTACAGTCCGCCCCGTTTGGCCACTTCGGTACCTACCCGCGGGACGAGCGTTTGATATAGGCTTGGTGACTCAGGGTCGCAACTCTTTGGAGGGTCGAGACGTTTTGACATCAAACCAGCTTTCTGGGATTATGCGTCGATGAAGACGACGCTTGATCTGCCCGACGACGTGATGCACGCCGTCAGGATTCGCGCTGTCCACGAGCGCCGAAGGCTGAAGGATTTGATTGCTGACCTGCTCCGGCGCGGTTTGCAGACCTCTTCCTCGGAGGCGGGAGCGACGACGACCAAACTTCCGCTCTCCTCGGCCCGGGGAGGTTTGCAGCGGGGCGTGAGCTTGAATGATAGCCGTGCGCTGCGCCAACGAATGGAGCGCTAGTTGGACCTGCCGGACGTCAATATTCTGGTCCACGCTTTTCGCCCCGACAGCGCGGATCACGCGCTCTGCCGGAGATGGCTGGAAGAATGTCTCGAGAGCGGTGCGCCCCTCGGAATGAACGATGTGGTCCTGGCCGGTTTTATCCGCGTGAGCACGCATCCACGGATCTTCCGGCGCCCGAGCAAGACCGTCGAGGCGCTCGCCTTTTGTGATCAGCTCCTGGCCTATCCCGCCATTTCGCTACTACAGCCTGGTCTGCGCCATTGGAGCATCTTCACCTCGCTCTGCCGGGCAACGCGGGCGCGCGGAAACGAAGTGCCCGATGCCTGGCTGGCGGCTTTGACGATCGAGCACGGGTGTCGCTGGATCACGCTCGATCAGGGCTTTTCCCGTTTCCCGGATCTGCCGACCGGTCCTCCGCTAGATTAAGCTGCCGCCTCGAAAAATTCTGCGATCGCTGCGACGACGAAGCGCTGCATTTCCGGGGTGAGCTCGGGATAGATCGGGAGCGCGAGCGTTTCGCGCGCAGCCTGCTCCGTCTCGGGCAGGTCGCCTTCATTGTAACCGAGCGCAGAAAAGCACTCCTGCTGATGCAACCCGAGCGGATAATAAATGGCGGAGCCGATCTCGCGTTGCGCGAGATGTTTTTGCAGCTCGTCGCGCCGCGGGGTGCGGATGACGTACTGATGATAGATGTGATGATTCGTCAGGCCACGCTCCCGATAGGGTTCGGCTGGAAGCGTGATCGTGTTCGTTAGGCCAGCGCGCTCGAATTCCGCCCGATAAATATCCGCGACCGCGCGGCGCGCGGCGGACCACTCATTCAGGTGCGGCAATTTCACCCGCAGGATCGCTGCCTGGAGCGCGTCGATGCGGAAGTTGCCGCCGATGACGTGATGGAAATAGCGCGGCTCCATTCCGTGCTGGCGGAAAATGCGGAAGCGCTCTGCCAGCTCGTCGTCGTCGCAAACGATCGCCCCGGCGTCGCCCGCTGCGCCGAGATTCTTCGAGGGATAAAAACTGAAGGAGCCGGCCGCGCTCATCGTCCCGGCTTGGCGCACCCCCTTCTTGCCGGGGTATTCCGCGCCGATCGCCTGCGCGGCGTCTTCGATCACGGTGAGCCGTTAGCGTTGCGCGATTTCGTTGATCGCGTCCATCTCGCAGCACAAACCGAAAAGATGCACTGGCACTATCGCGCGCAGGATGCGGCCGGCTTCATCGACCAACTGGTCGTCGCCATTTCGCCGGCAACGTTTCTCCAAGAAATTCGCCAGGGCCGCGGGAGAAATATTGAAGGTCGCCGGATCAATATCGGCAAAGAGCGGCGTCGCCCCGACCCGCGCGATGCAGCCCGCGGTCGCAAAAAAAGTGTAAGCCGTGGTGAGGACAGCGTCGCCCGGGCCGATCCCGAGCGCCATGAGAATGGCGAGTTGCGCGTCCGTGCCGGAAGAGACGCCGATGGCGTGGCGCACCCCGCAATATTCCGCCAGCGCCCGCTCAAATTCCTCCACCTTCGGCCCGAGAATGAAGCTCTGACTGCGCAGGATTTCGTCCACCTCGCGCCGGATCGGCTCGGCCAGGAGCCGGTATTGTTCGCTCAGATCGAGCAGCGGCACGCGCATCCCGCTACCGAAGCATGGGAGCGGGCCGCTGGCGAGCGGCGTCACGCCGTGATTGACGTTCCGGGCCTGTCGGTTAGCATCCCGGCGTGGGATTACTGCGGAGCCTCTTCTGGTTTATCCTTTTCGTCTTCTTCACCTTCTGCTTTCTCGTCCTTTTCGAATACGGCCCGAGCGATTTCGTTTCGGGATTTCAGAAAGAGGCGCAGCGGGTCGAGAAGTACGTCGATAACAAGATCCACCCCCCGGCAAAGAAGTCGCCTTAGACGCGTATCTGCCTGAGCGTGTCGCGCACTTTGTGATTGGGGATCGCGAGACATGCTGCTCGCCCTCAGTGTTTTCTCCCCCGGCTCGCGTAGACAACGACGGCCGCGATCAGGCCAAGGGGAACCCCGACGGCAGTCCCGAAAACCGCCGTCCGAAACATGATCGCGCGGGCGAGCAAAAATCCGTGGCGCGAACTCGCCGAGTAAATCGCGAGAGAGAGCCCAAGCACGACGGCGGCCGCAACAATTCCCACCCAGAAGGCGTACCGCCAGCCATCGCTCTCCGAGCCGGGCTCTACCGGTTGCCGGCGCAGCCAGAGAAAATAAGCGACCACGAGAATGGCAAACCCGAAGAACGTGCTCAGGATCTGCAGACAAAGCGGAAGGTAAATCACGTTTTTTCCGATATGAAAAAGCGGCCTTCGCAGGGCGGCAATCCGCTCAACGAACCATCCGGAATCGTGCGTCCAGGCATCCCAAAAAGTGTGGGTCCAAACGCCGATCAGGAGCGAGACGAGGATGATTGCCCACCGGCTGAACCCGGTCGGCATAGACTGGCATAAGGGAAGCAGAGCCTGCCGGTGTCGGCCGGGTAAGCAGTAACAAACCGGCCGACGCACGAAATAAAAGAGAAAGAGAAAAACCAGCGCAGTCGGGAAGGCAGCGAGCAAAGTCCCGGGCAGAGTGTGAGCGAAAGTCGCGAGGCCAAATTGATTGATGTAGTAGCCGAGATCGGGCGCCATGCTCCCGAAAACGAGTGCCGCGAAATCAAGCGACCGGGGCGTGAAACGCCGCAAGGGCAAAACAGCAGCAGGATGAGAAAGCGTCCAAGGCATGGCCGGGCGGAACGGGAGTTAGCCACAGATTTTCACGGATGAAACACGGATTTTAAGTCCCGCGTTTCTTCCCTTGTCCGTGTCGATCCGTAACCTAACTCCGACTTCCTAGATCCCGCTCCAGTGCTACGGTTCGTCCGTGCAACCTTCGGGCGCTTCCAAACATCTGGCCTGTCCCGACTGCGACCTGCTTTTCGACGCGCCCGCGATCAGCGAAGGCGAGCAGGCATCCTGCTCGCGCTGCGGCGCCAGTCTTTTCCACTATCACACTAACTCCATCCATCGCGCCGCCGCTTTCACGATCGCGGCGGGGTTCCTGTTTCTCGTCTCGAATTTCTTTCCCTTCATGACGCTGCAGGCCGGTTACCGCGAGAGCCAGATGGTTTTCTCGCAAAGCGTCTCCGGTCTCGAGCATCAGGGTTACCCCTATCTCGGCGCGGCGGTTGCGATCTTCACCCTGGTCGCGCCCTCTCTCATCATTCTCGGGCTCACTTATCTGCTCCTGCCCTTGCTCCGGGAGCGGCGGCTGCCCGGCGCGGTTCCGCTCTGTCGCTGGGTGTATCGGGCGCGGCGCTGGAATATGCTCGAGGTCTTCCTCCTCGGCGCACTCGTTAGTCTGCTCAAGCTCGGCAAGCTGGCCACGCTGACTCTCGGGATTTCTTTTTGGGCTTACGTCGGCCTGATCATTTGCCTGACCGCAGCGCTTGCATCGATCGACTATCGCGAACTGTGGACCCGCTTGGAGAACGCTCGCCGATGACTGAATTCGATCCCGCCTCAGCGGCCGCGAGTGGGCTCGCCCTTTGCCACGCCTGCGGCCGGGTCGAACCGGTCACGCTCGAGCGTTGTCCGCGCTGCACCGCGCACCTCCACCTGCGCACGCCGGAAAGCCTGCAGCGCACTCTCGCGCTGACCTTCGCCTCCCTCCTTCTCTATTTCCCGGCCAATCTCCTTCCGATCCTGAAGGTGGAATCAATCACCGGCGCGCAGGCCAACACGATCGTGGGCGGTGTCATCCAATTCTGGCAGATGGGCGATTATCCCGTCGCGATCATTATCTTTTGCGCCAGCGTCATGATTCCTGTGCTCAAGATCATTTCGCTCCTTTGGCTTTGTCTCGCCGCTCGCCTCGGCCGGCATCCGCTCGCCATGACGCGGATTTATCGGGTCACGGAAGTGATCGGGCGCTGGTCAATGGTCGATGTCTTCGTCGTCGCCATCCTCGTCGCGGTCGTGCAGCTCGGGTCGGTCATCACGATCCATCCGGGACCGGCGGCGCTTTCGTTTGCATCGGTGGTGGTGTTGACGATGCTCGCCGCGATCAGCTTCGATCCGCGCTTGATCTGGGATGCCGCGGCGCAAGATTCAGCCTAACGAATGACTCCCGACTCCTCGCCGCGCCCCGCTTCCGCCGCGCCCACTCCGACGGTCCGGAAGAAAAGCACCCACCTTTCTCCGATCTGGATCATCCCGGTGGTGGCGGCGCTTTTCGGGCTCTGGCTGACCTGGAAATATTATTCCGAGCGTGGGCCGGAAGTGACGGTGCGCTTCGAAACCGCCGAAGGCATCATTGCCGGGAAAACGCCGGTCCTCTGCCGGAGCGTTAACATCGGCACGGTCGACAAGGTGCAGCTGACCGACAAATTGAAGGTCCTCGTCACCTTGCAAATGACGAGCGACGCGGAGGATTTGCTCGTCAAGGACACGCAGATTTGGGTCGTTAGGCCACGCTATGGCGCTTCGGGTATTTCCGGTTTAAGCACAATCGTTTCGGGCAACTACATCGAGCTCGAACCGGGTCTCTCCAAGGAAGAGCGCTCTCATTTTATCGGGATCGAGCAACCGCCCGTGACGCCAAAAGGCGTGCCGGGATTGCACATTAAATTCATCGCCGAAGAGGCCGGCGGGATCGACCCCGGTTCGCCTATCACTTACAAAGGACTCGGCGTTGGTAAGATCGAGAAACGCACTTTCCTGCCCAAGACCGGCCAAGTCGAATTCGATGCTTTCATCGAGGGAGATTACGGAAAGCTCGTCCATCCCGGGACGGTTTTCTGGAACATCAGTGGGATCGATCTCGAAGTCGGCGCCAACGGCGTCAAACTGCACACCGGCACGCTCGAGGCTCTCCTTCTCGGCGGCGTCACCTTCAGCGACCCGAAGCCGGACGATCGGTCCGCGCCAGTCGCCGACGGGACCGTCTTTACTCTTTACGACAGCTTCGAAGACACGACGAAATTCACCATGCAAAATCCGCTCTCCTACCTCCTCCTTTTCACCGAGAGCGTGCGCGGACTCAATCCCGACGCGCCGGTCGAGTTCCGCGGGATCCGCATCGGGACAGTCGAAGGCGCCTCCTTCCGTTATTTGCCTAACGACCCGGACCGCCGCGTCCCGGTTCTGATCAAAATCGATCCCGACCTCATCACCGAGCTTCCCCCGGATAGCTACGCCGCCTCTGAGGCCTTCATCGCGCAGAACGTGGAGAAAGGACTGCGCGCCAGTCTCAAATCCGGCAACCTCCTGACCGGGCAAATGTTTATCGACCTCGATTTCCAGAAGGACGCGAAACCGGACGAGGTGCGGAATTTCGGCGGCTACGAAATTCTGCCGACCGCGCCGGCCGCCGGCCTCGCGCAGATTCAGGAACAGGCCTCCGCGCTGCTAACCAAACTGCAGGCTCTGCCGCTCGAGAAAACGGTCAATAACGCCTCCGATGCGCTCGCCTCGATCAAGGCCGCCGCGGATGACCTGAAGAAAACCGCGAGCGGCTTCAACGACAATTCGTCGCTCTATCACGATCTCTCCGAGACCCTGCGTCAGCTCGACGAAACCCTCCGCTCGCTCCGTAGCCTAACGAACACGCTGGAGCGCAAACCGAACTCGATTATCTTCGGCAAACCGGGCAGCGTGCCGCCGCCGAAAGGAAGCAGACCTTGAGCGCGACGATTGCGCGACGGGCGGGCGCCGATTGTAGGGCGGGCGCTTCGCCTGCCCAGCTTGAACCGGGGCAACCGAAGCGGTCGCCCTACAATCTCACCTCATCCATCCTCATGACATGAAGAGAAGAGCCATTCTCCGCAGCACATTTCTCCTCGTCGCCTTGCTCCTCGCCAGTTGCGGATCGAAACAGGAATTTTACCGGCTCAGCGCCGAGACTTCCGCCGCCGCGACCAGCGGCCAGCGCTCGATCAGCCTCGGTGTCGGTCCGATCTCCCTGCCGGCCTACATCGACCGAAGCGAGCTCGTCTTCCAAAGCGGGCCTAACGAATTCCAAATTCCGCCTAACGTCAGCTGGGCCGGCTCGCTCCAGGAAAACATCGCCGGCGTCCTCGCGCGCGATCTGCAAGAGCAGCTCGGCGCGCGCGAAATCCTCACCTACCCATGGCCGGCGGGTCGCGCTCCGCAGCGCCGCGTCGCGCTCGACATCCGGCAATTCCACGCGATCAGCGGGAGCGATGCGATTCTCGAAGCCGCCTGGCGAATCGAAGATGCAAGTGGCGGCACCATCTCGCACGGCAGCGGTTCTTTCCGCGAGCCAATTAACGGCGACGGTTACGCGGCGGTCGTCGCGGCAGAAAGCCGCGTCCTCGCCCAATGCGCCGGCGCGATCGCGCGCGACCTGTAGACGTTTCGCTCTGCGAAACGCGAGAGTTGCTCTCGAGCGGAGAAACGTCTGCAAACATCGCGCAGACCCGTGTTTCGCAGAGCGAAACATCTACAACAGAGCGAAGCATCCAAAGCCAGAGTTTG
Organism: uncultured Verrucomicrobiae bacterium; assembly: GCA_963792775.1. GTDB lineage: Bacteria > Verrucomicrobiota > Verrucomicrobiia > Chthoniobacterales > UBA10450 > Palsa-1392. Next base: position 355,038 of record CAWBXU010000002.1, read on the forward strand.
CGTTCGCGAACCCGCTCCGATAGCCTCAGCGCCATGGCAAGATCCGGTCTCGGCAAAGGTCTCGGCGCACTCATCAGCGCCAGCCCAGCCCTCCGTTCCGTCGATCCGGAGCCCGGGGAAAAAGTGCAGCTCGTCAGCCTAACGAGCATCGTCCCGAGCCCGCTTCAGCCGCGCCGCGAATTCGGGCGCGAAGCCCTCGAAGAGCTGGTCGATTCCATCCGACAACGCGGAATTATCCAGCCGCTTATCGTTAGGCCGGTGCACGACTCCTTTGAGTTGATCGCGGGCGAACGCCGCTGGCGCGCGGCCAAGGAAATCGGCCTGAGCGAAGCGCCCGTGCTCGTTAGGCAGGCGACCGACCTCGAGGTCCTCGAGCTTTCCCTGATCGAAAATCTGCAGCGAGCCGACCTTAATCCGATCGAAGAAGCTGAAGCCTACGCCCGGCTCGCCGGCGAATTTGGGATGCGCCAGGACGACATTGCGCAAAAGGTCGGGCGGAGCCGCGCCTCAGTCGCCAATGCCATGCGCCTGCTCGATCTCGACCAGCAAATCCAGACCTGGGTCGTGCAAAGTTTGCTCTCGGTCGGCCACGCCAAGGTGCTGCTCGGTTTGAAGTCGCACGACGAGCAGCGCGCCGTGGCCGAGACGGTTCTGCGGCAAAGCTCCACCGTGCGCCAGACCGAGCGAATGGTCGCGCGTCAGCTCGGCCGGCTCGGCGGCGCTCGCCGGAAAAAGCGCGCGCTCACCGTCCCGGACGCCGCCTTCAGCGACCTGGAAAATCGGCTGCAACAACATCTCGCCACTCACGTCACGATTCACCACGGCGAGAAACACGGCCGGATCGAGATCGAATATTACGGGAGCGACGATCTCGAGCGGGTCGTCACCCGGCTCGGTCTGCCGCCCGATGCCTAACAATAAGTGGCCCCGCTGGCGCAAGGCCACGAGCAAGTGGTGGCGGGGTTTCGATCTCGAAACGCAATGGCGCCGGCGCGGCGGGTTGGCGTTGCTCGCGCTCGCTCTGCTCCTCCTGCTCGTTTTCGTTTTCGTCCGACCGCGTCGCCAGACTTTTGGCAAGCCGTGGCTGGAATTCTCCGGAGAAAAAGCGCTCGCTCATGTGCAGGACCTGGTCGATTTCGGGCCGCGCCCGCCAGAATCCGCCGCGATCAAAAAGACGCGCAGCTACATTCGCAAGCAGCTGGAAGATTTCGGCTGGAAGGTCACAGAACAGAATTTCAGCGACGAAACTCCGCGCGGAACTGTCTCCTTCGTTAACCTGATCGCGCGCCGGCCTAACGAATCGCGACGGGCAAAATATTTTCTCCTCTGCTCCCATTACGACACCAAGACTTTCGATTCGATCGAGTTCGTCGGCGCGAACGACGGCGGCTCGAGCACCGGCGCGCTTCTCGAGATGGCGCGCGTCCTCAATTTGCATCCCGATCTCGCAGCGAAGATCGAGTTGGTCTTTTTCGACGGCGAGGAAGCCTACGATCATTTCAACGCGAGCGATGGTCTCTACGGCAGCCGTTATTTTGCGCGACGGATCAAGGAAGACGGCACCCGCAAAAGTTATCGGGGCGGAATTCTCTGGGACATGATGGGCGATCGCGATCTCACCATCACCTTGCCTCCCGACTCGCCGGAAGAATTGAGCCGCGGGATTTTCGCCGCGGCCGAGGCGCTGAAAGTGCGCGAGCATTTTACCTACTACCGCAATGACGTCCTCGACGATCACAGCCCGTTGAACAAAATCGGCATCCCGACGATCGACCTGATCGATTTCGATTATCCGCCCTGGCACACCGCGGGCGACACGATGGATAAGTTGAGCGCGGAAAGCCTGCAAACCGTCGGCGCCGTGACCGCCTATTATCTGGCCGAGATGGCCTTCCGATGAGACGCGCGCTTTTTCTCCTCGTCGCGCTCGGGATCGGCCTGGCTGCGGGAGAATGCCTAACGAGGAATTTTATCTTCCGGCGATCGTTAGGCAAAATCGTTAGTCGAGGAAAGCTCGTAGCGATGGTGGGGCGGCGGGGAATCTACGACCGCGACCTGGTCCGGACGGGACGTTCTCTCGAAAGTTTGATTGCGCAGGCAAAAGTGGGGACCGCCGCGGAGAGCCAGCCGATTTCCTCCGGCGCGATCGATCACGAAATGGATCTCTTGCGCTGGCAGTTCGGCGCGACTCCACGGTGGAACGCGCTCGAGCAATTTAGCCTTCGCTGGGAGGCGGGCGCTCATCTTCGTGCCCGCACCTGGCTGGAAGCTCAGATTAGATCTGCCATTACGCCTAACGACGAAGAAATTCGCAGCTTTTACAACGCGCATCCGGACTTCTTTCGCGAGCCGCTGCGCCTGCGCGCGAGTCATCTCTTTCTCGCCGGGCCGGAGGGTTACCCGGACGAGGTGATCGAGGCCAAGCGAGCCCTGATCAACGCACTGGCGGCGCGCCTCGCGAAGGGCGAGTCCTTTCCCGGACTGGTCGCGCAGTTCTCGGAAGACGAGGCGACGAAAAATCGCGCCGGCGACCTCGATTACTTCGCGGAGGAGCGGATGTTGCCGGAGGTTTTCCGCGCCGCGCAGTCGTTAGGTGTCGGAGCGACGAGCGGCCCGATCCGCAGCCGGCTGGGTTTTCACCTTCTCCGGCTCACGAGCACGCTGCCGCCCGAGCCGTTGAGCTTTGTCCAGGCCGCGCCGGAAATTAGCGTTCTCCTCGAAAACAAGAAGCGCCCGGCCGCGCTCGCCACGCTCCTCGCCCAGCTGGGCGGGAAAATCGAGATTGCGGCGCAAGGCGATTAATCTGAGTTTGACGCTTCTTCTTCATGGCACGCCCTAAATCAAAGAACGTCGGCCTGATCGGGCTCGGGATCATCGGCACCCGGGTCGCGGCCACGCTGCGCAAACGCGGAATGCAAGTTTACGTCTGGAACCGCACCCCGCGCCCGGAACAGAATTTTGTCGGCTCGCCCGTGGAAGTCGCGGAGCTCTGCGACGTCGTGCAAATTTTCGTCTCGGACGACGAAGCGTTGCTCGCGATCATCGGGCAGCTCAGCCCGGGCCTCGGCGCGCAACACATCGTCACCGCGCACAGCACCGTTTCGCCCGAAGCGATGAAGTCTGCCGCGGAAATCGTGCAGCGCCGCGGGGCGCGTTTTCTCGAGGCGCCTTTCACCGGGAGCAAGGTGGCGGCGGAAAACGGACAGCTTGTCTATTACATCGGCGGCGACGAAGCGGCGCTGAAACAGGCCCGCCCGATCCTCGAAGCGAGCAGCAAAGAGATCGTTCTCATCGGCGAGATCGGCGACGCCACCGTCATCAAGGTGGCGACCAACATTATAACCGCCGCCACTGCGCAGGTCGCGGCGGAGGCGCTCGCGATCGTGCGCAAAGCCGGAATTTCAGCGGAAGTTTTCAGTCGCGCGATGAAGTTCAACGCGACCAACTCGGTAACACTGGAGATGAAGGTGCCGAAAATGATGGAGGGCGATTTCGAGCCGCACTTTTCCGTCAAGCACATGCTCAAGGATGTGCGCATCGCTTCGAAGCTGGCCAAGGAACATTCCCTCAACCTCCCGGTGACGGAAGCCTCCAGCGACATGCTCCTCGACGAGATGAAGCACGGCCGGGGCGATGCCGATTATTCGTCCGTGGCGCAGAAATATTTTCCCGCACCGGAGCGCCCGATCGTTCCGGCCGCGGCGCCGAAGAAAGAAGAGCCGGTCGACACAAAACCGCCCGCACCCAAGCCGACCGAGCCCGCTCAAAAGGCGGAAGCGAAATCAGAAAAGAAGGAAGAGGCCAAACCGAACGACAAGGATGTCCCGGCAGAGGTGAATCTTTCCGGTGGCATCCGGAGCTGGTTCAGTCGCCGCGCCGTGGCCACGTCGGCGCAAAAGGATCCCGGTGCTGTTTGACCTTTCGGATCGCGTCAAACTCCGCCTCACCGGCAGCGATCGGATTCGTTATCTGAACGGTCAGGTGACGAATGACGTGCGCAAAGCCAACCCCAATCTCTCGATGGCGGCCTGCGTTCTGAACGCCAAGGGCAAAATGGATGCACTCGTCTTTGTCGCCGGGGACGAGGAAGAATTGCGCCTCGATGCCGATCCGGAATTGCGCGAGACGCTCGTGCCGCGCCTCGAGCGCTATATCATCGCGGACGACGTCACGATCGAGGATATCTCGGACGCGTGCGCGCTGTTTCATGTAACCGGAGAAAGCGCGCCCGATTTGCCTAACGAGGGACATTGGCGCCGGGGCAAACGTTTCGGCATCGCCGGTTGGGATCTCTCGGTCGCGGCGGCGGAGCACGATCGCGTTCTGCAGTTGCTCGCGGCGCGCGAGCCGCTTTGTGATGCCGAGGCGCGCGAGCAGTTCCGGATCGAGCAAGGCGCGCCGCGCTGGGGCCGGGAATTAACCGATCAGATCATCCCGGTGGAAGCGCATCTCGAGGATGACGCGATCGATTACGCGAAAGGCTGCTACATCGGGCAGGAAACGATTTCGCGGATGAAAATATCCGGGCAAACGAACAAACGGTTGTGTGGATTGGTCTCGTTAGGCGGGGAACCGCTGGAGGCGGGCGCGCGTTTGCGCGCGCGAGAAACCGAAAAGGACGCCGGTTGGATCACGAGCGCGACGCGAAGCGATCGATTAGGCAAAGAGATCGGGCTTGGATACGTCAAGCGCGGCTTCAACGAGCCCGGAACAGAATTGCTTGGCCCGAATCCCGTCGAAGTCGTCGCGCTGCCGATGTAGACGTCGCCCGTGGGCGACGCGGGGGTGAGCTCTCCATGCGATCCACGTTTCCGCCCGCGCTTCGCAGAGCGAAGCGTCTACATGTCGCGCTGCCCGCAGTTTTCCCCCAACGCTTCGCACAGCGAAGCGGCTACGGGATTGACCCTCGCGCGCTCGCTCCCTAGCTTGGCGCCTCGCGCGCATGGCCAAGGTCTCCGTCAAAAACGTCTTCAAAATTTATCCCGGCGAGAAGGGAGCTGACGTGACGGCGGTGAAAGACGTGAGTCTCGAGATCGCCGATCGCGAGTTTGTCGTGCTCGTCGGGCCGAGCGGCTGCGGAAAATCGACCACCCTGCGCATGATCGCCGGCCTCGAGGAAATCTCGAAGGGCGACGTTTTCATCGGCGAAAAACGGGTTAACGACGTCGCCCCGAAGGACCGCGACATCGCGATGGTCTTCCAAAATTACGCGCTCTATCCCCACATGAGCGTGTTCGATAATCTCGCCTTCGGCCTGAAGCTGCGGAAATTTTCCAAGACGGAAATCAAGAAGCGGGTGGTCGACGCGGCCAGCATTCTCGGGATCGAAAATCTGCTCGAGCGCAAACCGAAAGCCCTTTCCGGCGGGCAGCGCCAGCGCGTCGCGGTCGGCCGCGCGATCGTTAGGCAACCGAAGGTTTTTCTCTTCGACGAGCCGCTCTCCAATCTCGACGCCAAGATGCGGGTGCAGATGCGGACGGAAATCACGAAGCTTCATCAGCGCCTGCAGGCGACGATGATTTACGTCACGCACGACCAGATCGAGGCGATGACGATGGGCGATCGCATCGTGGTAATGAACGACGGCGTGGTGCAGCAAAACGACGCGCCACTCGTCCTCTACAACGAGCCAGTGAATTTGTTCGTGGCCGGGTTTCTCGGCAGTCCGCCGATGAACTTCGTCAACGGCACCTTGAAAGGCGACGCCGACAAAATCCGCTTTTGCGAGATCGACGGAGGAACTATCGAGGTCGCTTTCGCAGGCTCGGATCGACCGGCGGCGCGAGAGTTTATCGGGAAAAACGTAATCCTCGGCATTCGCCCGGAAGATTTGGAAGTCGCGACCTTCACCCGCAAGGAAGGCAAGGCTGCGGCGACCGGCTTCCCCGCCATCGTCGACATCGTTGAGCCGATGGGGGCGGAGACAAATTTATATCTTCAGACCGGCGCGCATACCCTCGTTTGCCGAAGCCAGGGGGCGTTCGATCACCGCGAGGCGGGGCACCGGTTCCAGTTTGAAATAAACTCAAATAAGGCCCATCTGTTCGATCCAATTTCCACGAGCCGAATAATTTAATTCGACATCGGAGGCGAATTCGATGCAGAGTTTTACTTGCCGACGCATAAGTTTGCCGCGTATAAACTAATTTTCTCCTCCTGACTCGCCGCTAACCGGAGATCAAAAAAGTGAACCAACAATTACTCGCCGAAATCGGTCGCACCCAACGCCTCGAAATTCTCAACACGCTCAAGCGCACCCGCGGGCTCTCGGTCAACCAGCTCGTCGCCCGCATGCACATGAGCTATATGGGCATCAAGCAGCATTGTCTCACCCTCGAACGCGACGGTTACCTCGATACCTGGCGCCGCCCGCAAAAAATGGGCCGACCGGAAATGGTCTACCGCCTCACCCGCCGCAGCCACGGACTTTTCCAGGCTGATAGCAACGCCTTTACCCTCGAACTGCTGCAATCGATCGAGGACATCCACGGCCCGAGCGCGCCGGACAAGTTGTTCTACAACATGTTTGAGCGGAAAACCGAGCAGCTCCGCGAGCGGGTGAAAGGCGACACGGTCGAGGAACGCGCCAAATCTCTGGCGGCCGTGCGCGACGAGGAAGGTTACATGTCGCAGTTCGTCGTCGAACCGAACGAGGGCGGCCCGCAGATTCTGGAATGCCACAGCCCGATCATGAATCTGGTCGAGAAATACAAGTCCATCGGAAAACTCGAGCAGGACATGTTTGAGAAGTTGCTCGGCGTGCCCGTCCGGCGGGAAGAGACCTGGACCTCGGGACTCTTCGAAGCCGCGTTTTATTTCGCGGTCTGATCGGGCGGCTGCCTGGGTCTTTACCAGAATTTTAACCGCAGAGGACGCGGAGTTCGCAGAGGATTCTGTCGGGCCAGATTGCTCCTTCCCTCCGCCTTTTTGCTCTCTCTGCGTCCTCTGCGGTTAAATTCGATTTGCGCTTTCGTCCCCCGCGAATCTTGATTGATTGGCGAATGCCCAGCCAATTCCCCGCTGCCGTCATCGAAAATCTGCAGCCGCTCGTTAATGGCGGTCGCTATCCGATCAAGCGTGTCGTGGGCGAGGACGTCGTGGTCGAGGCGGATATTTTCAAGGATGGCCACGATATCGTTGCCGCCGCGCTGAAGTGGCGCGTCCTCGGCGAACCGCAATGGCACGAGACCGAGATGACGCACATCGAGAACGACCGCTGGCGCGGCGTCTGTACCCTCTACAAAAACACCACCTACGAATATACGGTCGAAGCATGGACCGATGTCTTCGGCGGTTGGCAGCATGAGTTCGGCGCAAAATTCGAGGCCGGCCTGGTCGATCTAAACAGCGAAAAACTGGAAGGCGCAGCGCTCCTCACTGCCGCTGCGAAGCGCGCCCGCGGCGCCGACGCCAAACGGCTGCGGGAGTTCGCCGAGCAAATGCGCACGGGCGAAAACGCGGACGTCGAGCTCATCGCGCACTCCGGCGAACTGGAGGTCTTGATGGCCACCTACGCCGCCCGCTCCGGCGCGACCCAATACACGCCGCCGCCGCGCGTCACGGTCGATCGCGTCGCCGCCCGCACCGCCGCCTGGTATGAATTTTTCCCGCGCTGCGCCGAAGGCCGGGCCGATCGCGGCTCGACTTTTCGCGATTGCCTCGGGCGGGTCGATGACGCCAAAGCAATGGGGTTCGATGTCATTTATTTCCCGCCCATCCATCCGATCGGCCTAACGAATCGGAAAGGGCGCAACAACTCCGTCACCTGCGAGCCGGGAGAACCCGGTGTGCCCTACGCGATCGGCAACCGCAAGCTCGGTTGCCCGAACGGCGGCGGGCACAAGGATGTCGAGCCGTCGTTAGGCACGCTCGAGGATTTCGCCTGGCTGGAGAAGGAAATCAAAAAACGCGGGATGGAAATCGCGCTCGATTTCGCGATCAACTGCTCGCCCGATCACCCCTACGTCGCGGAGCATCCCGAGTGGTTCTACAAACGTCCCGACGGCACGATCAAGTACGCGGAAAACCCGCCGAAAAAATACGAGGACATTTATCCGCTCAACTTCCGCTGCGCGAATTGGCAGGAGCTGTGGGAGGAGATGAAGAGCATCATCCTTTTCTGGGCGGCGCGCGGGGTGCGCACCTTCCGGATCGATAATCCGCACACCAAGCCGGTCGCGTTTTGGGAGTTTCTCATCGCCGGCGTGCGCGAGAAATTTCCCGACACGATCTTCCTCTCGGAAGCTTTTACGAAGCCGAAAATGATGAAGGCGCTGGCCAAGGCCGGCTTCACCCAGAGCTACACTTATTTCACCTGGCGCACGCAGAAACAGGAGCTGGCCGAGTATTTCACCGAGCTCACCCAATCGGAGATGCGCGAATATTTTCGAGGAAATCTCTTTACGAACACGCCGGATATTTTGCCGCTCCATCTGCAGACCGGCGGCCGCGCCATGTTTATGATTCGCGCCATTCTCGCGGCGACGCTCTCGAGCGTTTACGGCATCTACAGCGGGTTTGAGCTCTGCGAAAACGCGGCGCTCCCCGGCCGCGAAGAGTATCTCGATTCCGAAAAATACCAGCTGAAGGAGCGGGACTGGAATGCGCCCGGGAACATCAAGGACCTGATTACGAAGTTGAACCGGATCCGGCGGCAGAATCGCGCGCTCCATTTCTACGACAACCTCCGGTTCCACTTCGCGGAGAACGACCAGATTCTTTTCTACAGCAAGATGACTCCGGCACGCGACAGCATCATCCTCGTCGTGGTGAATCTCGATCCGCGATACACGCAAACGGCTTTCGTGCACGCGCCGGTCGGAGATTTCGGCGAGATGACCGGTGACAGCTATGAGGTCGAAGATCTGCTGACCGGCGATCGCTACGTCTGGCACGGCTCGCGCAACTACGTCGCGCTCCATCCCGGCGTGCAGCCAGCGCATATCTTCCGGGTGCGGCGATTATAATCCTGGTCATTCCGGGGAGGACGGAGTGTTACTCCGTCGGACGGGGAAGTGTCACTTCCCCGCCTTCGTGCGCGCCGAGCAACCCAACGGCGAGCGAGTAACACTCGCTCGTCCGACGCAGTAACACTGCGTCCTCCCCGGAGAAGAAGAAGAAGAACTCACTCGAGCGCGATGGCGAGCGGCAGTTGAACGGCTGTAGCCGACGGCGTTGTCTCTCCTCCCCGATGAGGTTGCATCGTCATTCCTCGCGCCTATGCTAAACCGCAAGTGAGCATGAAACGTTTCCTTTCACTGCTCGTCCTTTGCGCGAGCGCTTCTTCCGCCTTCGCCCAAGCCGCTCCGCCCGATCAGCCGATCCTCCCGCGCTCCACTAACATTCTCGAAGCCATGATCGCCGCCGGCCCGGTCATGATCCTTCTCTTCCTCATCTCGATCGTCTCCGTCATGATGATCGTGGTCTATTTTTTCACGATTCGCCGCGGCGCCATCGTCAGTAACGGCTACATGGCAACGGCCGACGCCCTGTTGCGGAAGCGCGATTATCTCGGCCTCCTCGCGGTCTCGAATCGCCATGGCGAAGCGATCGCCCGCGTCGTGCAGAAGACGCTCGATTTTACGACCAAAAACCCGAACGCCGATTTCACCCAGGCCCGCGAGATCGCGGAAACCGAAGGCACGCGTGTCGCCACGAACCTTTACAACCGCGTCACCTATCTCGCCGACATCGCCACGATCGGACCGCTCGTCGGTTTGTTCGGGACCGTCATCGGCATCATCCGCTCCTTCGGCGCGCTCGGTTCCGATCTCGGCCCGACCCGCTACACGCTCCTCTCGAAGGGCATCAGCGAGGCGCTCATGAACACCTGCGGCGGTCTCGGCATCGGCATTACCGCGATGATATTCTACGCCTTCTTCCGCGGGCGCGCCCAGCGGCTCATCTCTGATCTCGAATCCGCCTCCACCCACATCATCGCGCTCCTGTCCCTGCAACAAAACCGGCGCGTCGAGCGCGTTCCGGCCCTGCTCGATGATGAATTTTAGCCGCCGTTAGGCGTCCAACCTTTTCGTTCTCCCCGGGCGATTGCTCGACCGATGAATCTCCGCAGCCGCACCGTTCCACAGCATCCCGGCATCCAGCTCGCGCCGCTGGTCGACGTCCTCCTTCTTCTCCTCATTTTTTTCCTCATGACCTGGAACGCTGCGCGCAACGAAAACGAGCTCGACGTCAAGGTCCCGAAAGCGAGCGCGGCCAAGGAAAAATCCGCCCCCATCGGCGACGTGATCGTGAACGTGAAAGCGGACGGCAATGTCGTCGTCAACCGCCGCTCCCTTTCCGGTCCTGATCTGACGGCGATGTTGAAAGGCCTCGTCAAGCTCAATGCCGACCAAGCCGTTGTGATCCGGGGCGACGAAGCGGGCGCCTACAAGAACATCATCAACGTGCTCAACATTTGCAGCGAAGCCGGCGTCACGAACGTGGCTTTCGCGACCGCAAAATGAAGGGGCGGCTCGCTCCCGTCGTGTGCCTTGGCGCCGCGGCCATTCTGCTTTGCGCCCTAACGACGAGGGCGCAGGAAGAGCCGCCGGTGCGACGCGCTATTCCGGTGCACGAGCCGCCGGTGGCCCGCGCCATCCCGGTGGAACCGCAATCGGCCGAGCCGGGAAATACGCCGACCATCCGGCGCGCGCTCCCCGTGCCCGAGGAAACCGAAGCGATCGTGCCGACTCCCAGTCCCGCAGCGACGGCCGCGCCTAACGAACCGCCGGCGAGCGAAAACGTTGAGTCGTCCGAGCAGCGGCAGCTGACCTACGCCAACGGGCTTTTCGCGAGAAAACTCTACGACCTGGCAGTGCCGGAATACGAAAAATTCCTCGGGCTTTATCCGACCTCGGCCGATCGCGCTTCGGCTCTTTTCTACCTCGGCGAAGCCTATCGCGCCCTCGGCCGGACGCCGGCCGCGCGCACCAGTTTCCAAAGCGTCGTGAACGATTTCCCTGACAACGAACTGGCCGGTCCCGCTTCCTACGGCCTCGCGGAAATTTTCTTTAACGACAAGGATTACGAATCGGCCCGGCCGCTTTTCCATCGCGCCGCGGCCAAGGCGAAAGCCTCCACGCTCGTTTTGTCGGCGCGCTATTTCGAGGCTCGCTGCCTGGAGAGTCTCAATCGCAAGGATGAAGCGCGCGACATTTACCAGCAGGTCGTCGAGGTCGCGGATCCGAATCCCTACCGCGACGATTCGCGGCTCGCGATCGGCTCGATCTTCCTCGAGAAAGGCCGCAAGGCCGACGCTCTCGCGCAGTTCGAAGCGCTCGCTAGCGAAACAAAGAAAGCGCCGCTTAAAGTCGAGGCGACAGTGCGCGCCGGCTCGCTCGCACTCGATCTCGCCCAATCGGAGAAAGGCAAACCCGACAAAGCCATGACCGCGAAGGCGGCCGCGTTATTGAAAAAAGGCCGGACACTTCCGGAAGGCGGGCGTTGGAACGGCATCGCTGCCGTCGGCCTGCTCCGGCTCGAATATCAAAGCGGGCAGTATGCGCAGGCCGTGGCCGATTATGCGCGGAGCAAAGACGACGTGCCTAACGAGGTGCGGCCCGAGATGATGTTGCTCGCGGCGAATAGTCAGCGGCAACTCGGCCACGGCAAAGATGCGCAGGAACTCTACCGGCAGATCATTCAAAAATATCCGGAGCGCGAAGAAGCAAAGGACGCGCAGTATCAACGTTTGATCGGACTCTATAACGCCAACGATCCGTCGTTAGGCGGAGAGATCGATGCCTTCCTGAAGGACAATCCGGACGGCGAACACGCCGATCAGGCGAAACTCCTCAAAGCCGAAGCACTCTACAAGGCGCATGATTATGCCGCGGCCGCTCCGCTTTATGCTCGCGCTGCGCGATTCGAAATTGTCGGTCAAGCTGCGGACCGAAGCCGCTTTCAAACTCGGCTGGTGTTTCGTGCAAACAAAACAGCTGCCGGAAGCGATCGAGGCCTTCACCTATTTTCTCCAGGCTTATCCCGACAGCACCGAGGCCGCTTCCGCCCTCGCGCAACGCGCCCTCGCCTACCAGGAGTCGAAGCAATATCCCTCCGCGCTCGAAGATCTCCGCACCTTGCTTTCGAAATTTCCTGCGGCGCGCGAACGCGAGGCGGCGCTTCAGCAAGAGGCGCTCCTTCTCGGCCAAACCGACGACGCCAAGGGAATGACCGAAGCTTTCCACCAACTCCTGAAGGAATATCCGAAGAGCGCGGCCGCAGCGCAGGCGCATTACTACATCGGCAAATCCGCCTTCGAAGCGAAGGATTACGCGAGCGCGATCCCGGAATTAAAAACCGCGCGCAAACTCAACCCCGAGCAATACGGCACGCCCGCCACGCTCCGGATCATGTCGGCCTACTTCTATCAAAAACAGCGCGACTCGCTCGCTCAGGAAGTGAAGCAGTTCTCCGAAAAGTCGCCTAACGGACAAGTGCCAGCGGAGATTCTGGAATGGCTCGGGCTCGATTCCTACAACGCGAAAAATTATACCGAGGCCGCAAAGTATCTCACTGCCCTGAGCAAGACCGGCAACGTCAGCAGCGTCAAACCCGACTTCTGGTTTTACCTCGGCGACGCGCAGATGAAACTGAATCAGCCTAACGAAGCCGAAGCGTCGCTCGAGAAATTCATGGCCAATGCGACCGACCCGGCGGCCAAAGCCAAGGCGCTCCTCGCCCTCGGCGAAGCCAAGATCGGCGCGCACAAACCGGACGACGCGCAAAAAATCGCGGACGAAATCATGAAGCTGCAACCGGAAGGCCGGGTCAACGCGCAGGCGCGGTTGCTCGCGGGCGACGTGCAAATGGAGCGGCAACAATTCGAAGACGCCGGCAAAGTTTTTATGAGCGTCGCCCTCCTCTACGACGATCCGGCGATCACGCCGCAAGCCCTCGCCAAAGCCGGCCAAGCCTACGAAAAAGCCGGCAAACCCGATGAAGCGGAACGGGCTCGCGCCCAACTCCATCAAAAATATCCCGACTACGCCGGGGGCTAAAGCCTGACGATTCGACCCCAGCGTGGCAAAAACCTCCGGGGAGAACGGGGTGTTACCCCGTCGCGCTTGGGCGAGTCTCGCCCAAGGCCCTTTGCTCTCAGCGCCACTCGTTAGGCAATCGTCTCGTTACCCGGAGGCTTTTGCCAAGGTCAGGGATTGCAGAGACAGCGCAGCGTCTCGATCGGCAGCGGCGCGAGAAATTTTTCGGCGTCGTCGATCTGCAACATCGGCCGCGCCAGAAAGGCGGCGAGAAAACTCAGGTCCGGCGTCGCCGCCAGTCCCGCCTGGGCGGTTAATTGCAATTGGGCTAATTGCCTAACGACGCGCTCGACATTTTCCCGGCAATTTTTTCGCGAAGTAAAATGGACCGTGCAAACTCCCGGCACGGTCGCCTCGATCTCCGGCGCGAGGGTGGCGGCGTGATGCAGCAAGATTTCGCCGGCGATTTTTTCCTGCTCCCAGGCGCGCGTCTTGATCGTTAGGCTAAGGCAACGGGCCAACCCCTGGCTCGGTGTCATGCCGGCACTCACGCCTGCTTCCGTCGCGCTTTTCGTCAGCTGCAGGATGGTCGCCTTGGCCTCTTCGTTCTCGAGCAGCGCGACCGGTTTCTCGCGCAACTCCGGCGCATGGCGCAAGGCGGCTTGCAACTCGAAATCGGGCAAATAAATCGCCGCAAACATCAGCTCGCCCGCGCGATTTCTCGCTCGTTCCCACGCTGACGTTGCACCTGCACACGAAGTTGCCCGTGCAGATGAAACGTCTCTTCCTCGAGTTGCGGCAGCGTCCAGCGATTCTCCAAGGTGAGTTTGTAATGCGCGCTGCTGATCATGCTCTGCCGGGTCAGGACGAGAAAAGCGGTCGGCGCCGGCTCGACCAAACGTTGTAGCCGATACCAATGACTCGCCGGAATCCGGCGCAATTCCGCCAGCGGATTGAGCACGAGATCGAGGACGACGAGCGGAAAATTGCCATCCCGCAAAAGCAGATCCGCCGCCTGCAGGGCCTCCCCCGCCTGGCGGCAACGAACCCAGAGAAGATGCCGTAAAATCGGATTGCCGCTCGATTCCGGATCGAACGAATCGCGCCCATCGATCAGCGCGACAAAAAAACGTTCGCGCCAGGCGCGCTGCAGAAGCGCGGCGAAAAGCGTGGCGCTCCCCGCGCTCGGATGCGCGCTGCTCAATTCCGTCAGAGCGCCTTTCGTTAGGCCACCGCTCGTGGCGGCATCAAAAATCTCCAGACCGGTGCGGACCCGCTCGTCGGCGGGCAAAGGTTCCTGGGGAAAGCGTTCCGCGAGGAGCTTGCGTAAATCGACGATTTTCCCCGCTGCCATCCTGCAGCATGCCATCGGATAAATTTATGTTCAAAGGAACATTTATGTTAGAATGCCTCACTTCATGTCCGGCCTGACTTCGCCCCGTTTCCGACCCCAGCTTCTTGCCTGGTTCAGTCGGCACGGCCGCCAACTTCCCTGGCGCGAGACCACCGATCCTTACGCCATCCTTGTCTCCGAGTTCATGCTCCAACAAACCCAGGTCGCGACCGTGCTTCCTTATTATGAGCGTTGGCTCACCCGCTTCCCCGACTTCGCCACCCTGGCCCGCGCCGACGAATCCGCCGTCCTCCACGCCTGGCAGGGCCTTGGTTATTACGCGCGCGCGCTAAACCTGCACGCTGCAGCTCGCGCGGTGATGGAAAGATTTGATGGCGTCCTAACCGCGGATGCCGCGCAGATCGCGACTCTCCCTGGGATCGGCCGCTACACCGCCGGTGCCGTGGCCAGCTTCGCTTTCGATCGCGCCGAACCGATCGTCGACGCCAATATCGCGCGGGTACTTGCTCGCCTAACGAATCTGCAAATCCCGATCGACACTGCTGCCGGCCGCGCCCATCTCTGGAAGACCGCCACTCTCCTTCTCCCTCGCCATGGCGCGCGCCTGCACAACTCCGCCCTGATGGAACTCGGCGCCCTCGTTTGCCTGCCGCGCCGCCCGCTTTGCCCGCAATGCCCGGTCCGGAAATTCTGCGCCGCGACCGATCCCGTCGCTCTCCCGCGCAAGAAACCGAAACCGCGTCAGGTCCTGCTCGACGAGCCTCACGGCTTCGCCCTCCGCCGCAATCGCGTTCTGCTCGAGCAATCGCACACCCGCTGGCGCGGCATGTGGATCCTGCCCCGGCTCGCGGCGACGCCAGCGCGCCGGCCGCTTCTCCAGCTCGACTTCCCTTTCACCCATCATCGCATCACCCTCTCCGTCTTCGCCCAGCCGCCGCCGAAATTGCCTAACGAACACCTGCGCTGGTTCCCTTTGCCTGCGCTCGCCCGGCTACCGCTTCCCTCGCCTCACCGCCGCGCCCTCGCCCAGCTTCTCCCGTGACAAAAACTTGGCAGCACTTTCGCCCGCCCTTAACTTCCCCGTCCTGATGATCCAACCTAACGAAAGCGCCTAACGATGCGGAGCATGACAGGTTATGGCCGGGGCGAAGCCGAGGAGAACGGCGCCCGGATCACCGTCGCGGTCAATTCCGTTAACCGGAAGCAGAGCGACGTCGTGGTCAGTTTGCCGCGCGAACTGGCCGCGCTCGAGCCGCCCATCCGGCAGGCGGTAAACGAGCGCTTTTCCCGCGGGCGCACCAACGTGGTCGTGACCTGCGAAGCGACCGCGAGTGCGCGCAAGCTCGCGCTCGACACCACCCTGGCCCGTTCCTATTACGAGGCGATGCGCGCCTTGCAGGAGGAACTCGGCACCGCCGGCGAGGTCAGCATCGGGATGGTCCTTCAGGCGCCGGGCGTGCTCCGCTTCGCCGAAGAAAACGGGAAGCCCGACGCGCTTTGGCCCGCGCTCGAGAAAGCCCTGCAGCTCGCCCTCGACGAGCTCGCGAAAATGCGGATGCGCGAAGGAAAACATCTGGCCAAGGATTTGATTCATCGGCTCAAGCTGGTGCGCCAATCGCTCAAGGAAGTGCGCCAAATGCATCCGGCGGTCGCAGCCAGATATCGAGAAACTTTGCTCGAACGCATCGGCAAGGCCGGGCTTGAGCTTGCGCCTAACGATGAACGTCTCCTCAAGGAAGTCGCCTTGTTTGCCGATCGCTCCGATGTTTCGGAAGAGCTCACCCGGCTGGAGAGCCACCTCGCCCAGTTTGCCCATCATCTGCGCAAAGACGAGCCGGTCGGGCGCACCCTCGAATTCATCACCCAGGAAATTTCGCGCGAATTGAATACGTTAGGCGCGAAGGCGGGCGACGCGGAAATTTCGCGGCACGTCGTGGCCTGCAAGTCGGAGGTGGAAAAAATTCGCGAGCAAATCCAAAACCTTGAGTAAGCAATTCAGCCGCTACGGAATTCTCTTCGTCGTCTCCGCGCCTTCCGGCGCGGGAAAGTCGACCCTCTGCGACGCGCTCCGGCAGACGCCCGATTTTGTCTACTCGGTTTCGTGCACGACGCGCAAGCCGCGGGCCGGCGAGATCGACGGCGAGGATTATCATTTTCTCTCCGAGGCCGAATTCGCCGCGCGCGCCACGGCGGGAGATTTTCTCGAACACGCCAGGGTGCACGGAAAATATTACGGAACCCTGCGCGAACCGATCGTGAGCAATTTGCAGGAAGGCGTCGACGTCCTGATCGACATCGACACGCAAGGCGCGGCTGCGATCCGCGCCTTTGACGACGCTTTTGTCCGCCAGGCGCTGGCCGATGTTTTTATCATGCCGCCCGATCTCGAGGAACTGCGCCGTCGCCTAACGAAACGCGGAACGGAGACAGAGGAGCAGATCGAAGTGCGCCTCCAGACCGCAGCGCGGGAGATGGAACTGTGGCGCGATTATCGCTACACCATCATTAGCCGCTCGGTGGAGGAAGACCTGCTCAAGTTTCGCCACATCATGGGCGCGGAACGTTACCTGAGCAGCCGGATGGTTTTGGCCTAGCGAGATGCGCACCAACCCACTCATTTGTCATCCTGAGCGAAGCGAAGGATCACTGACTATTTCTTCCTCCAACGCGCTCGAAACCGGAAATGGTCAGAGGTCCTTCGCTGCGCTCAGGATGACAATTTTTTTTGAGGCATGAAATCGAAAGAGAAGCGCTCTGTCGTCCTCGGCGTGACGGGATCGATCGCCGCCTACAAAGCGGCAGAGCTGGCCAGCCTCCTCGTCAAGCAAGGCCACGACGTCTTCGTCGTGATGACGAAGGACGCGACCGAATTCATCACTCCGCTGACTCTGCAGACGCTCTCGAAGAATCCGGTGACAACCAGCTTCTACGACGAAAAACAAAGCTGGCATCCGGGACACATCGCGCTGGCCGACTGCGCTGACTTGCTCGTCATCGCTCCCGCCACTGCGCACATCATCGCTGAGCTGGCTCACGGTCTCGCCGGCCATCCGCTCGCCGCCATCGCGCTCGCCACGCGCGCGCCGATTTTGCTCGCGCCGGCGATGAACGGAAAAATGTGGGAGCACCCTGCGACTCAGGAAAATGTGAAGTCGTTAGGCGCGCGCGGCGTCGAATTCATCGGACCGGAATCCGGCATGCTCGCCTGCGGCTACGAAGGCATCGGCCGTTTGTGGAAAGTCGATGAGATCGCTTTCCGCGCCGAGTTCCTGCTCGCCAGCCGGGACAACCTGATCGCGTGAAATTTCTCATCACGGCCGGCCCGACGCGCGAGCCGCTCGATCCGGTGCGTTACCTGAGTAATCGCTCGTCCGGCAAGATGGGCTACGCCATCGCCGCCGCCGCTCTCGCGGAAAAACATGAAGTCACCCTCATCTCCGGACCTGTCGCGCTCGAGGCGCCCGCCGGCGCCGAAATCGTCCGGGTCACGAGCAGCGAGGAGATGTTCGAGGCCGCCCGAGCGCGATTCGCCGAGTGCGAGGTTTTCGTCATGTGCGCGGCGGTTTGCGATTACCAACCGGCTCATCCCGCGGCGCAGAAAATGAAAAAGTCGCGCACTCCGTTCACGCTCGAACTCGTCCCGACGCGCGACATTCTTGCCAGCCTAACGAGTGTGCCGCACACTTGTTTTGTCGTCGGCTTCGCCGCGGAAACGCACGACCTGGAAGCGAACGCGCAACGCAAGTTGGCGGAGAAAAATTGCGATCTCCTGGTCGCGAATGATGTCAGTCGGACTGACATCGGGATGGATTCCGACGAGAACGAGCTGCTTATTTTCGATCGCAGCGGTGCGACGGAAGAACTTCCGCGCGCAAAAAAAACGGAGCTGGCGCGCGCATTGCTTAAAATAATTTTGAGGTCACGCGAAAATTGTTTGACAAAAAAAGCATGACGATTAGTGACTCGATGAAAGTGAAGTTATTCACCAACTGTTCACAGACCGCTTCTGCGGATTGAAAGGGGGGATTCCCTATGGCAACGAAGAAAAAAGCCGCCAAGAAAAAGGCACCAGCCAAGAAAAAAATGGCGGCTAAGAGAAAAGCACCGGCCAAAAAGAAAAAACACTAGTCCGGTCATCCACAGAAGAGCGGGCAGTTTTCCGTTCTTCCTCAAATTAACTTCAACCCGGGAGGAGGATTTATTTCTCCTCCCGTTTTTTTTTGGCCGAAAAATTTCGCGGCAGCTCCAGAGAATCGGTTAGGTTCAGCGCGTGATGCATTATCTCGAGACGGCGGAAGAGGCGGCGCGGGCCGCCGGCGAACTGCTCCGCGCGCGTTTCGCGAAGCCGCTCACGGTCAACGCCACCACGGCGCATGACATCAAGCTCGAGGTCGATGTCCTCACGCAGAATCTGATCACCGAGCACTTGTTAGGGCATTTTCCGGAGCACGCGCTCTATGGTGAGGAAGGGATCGTCGGCGACCAGTCGAGCGATCATCAGTGGGTCGTCGATCCCCTCGACGGGACGGTCAATTATTTCTACGGCATCCCGCATTTTTGCGTTTCGATCGCGCTTCGTTTTCGCGGCGAGATCATCGTCGGGGTGATCTACGATCCGATTCGCGACGAACTTTGGAGCGGTGAAAAAGGTCAGCCGCCCCGTTTGAATGGCGAGGAATTCCGCGTCAGCGCGCGAGCCGATCTGGCGGAAGCGATCGTCTCAATCGGTCTCGCCAAAACGAGCGCGACGATCGATGCGGGGTTGCCGTTGCTTCAGCAAATGGCGCATCGGGTGCGCAAATGTCGAATGTTAGGCAGCGCCGCGCTCGACCTTGCTTACGTCGCCTGCGGTCGGCTCGACGCTTACATCGAACAAGGCATCAGCCTCTGGGATATCGCCGCGGGGTGGCTCCTGGTGGAAGCGGCCGGAGGAAAAGTCGAGATGCAGGCGCGAGAAGATCTGCCGGATAAATTCAGCGTCGTCGCCTCGAATGGCCTGCTCGATCTGAAATAGCCTAACGAGATGTATCGTTCCGGGATCGGGTATGACGCCCATCGTTTTCAGGCCGGCCGTAAGCTCGTTCTCGGAGGGGTCGAGATTCCGCACGAGCGCGGATTGGAAGGTCATTCGGACGCCGACGTTCTCAGTCACGCCATTGCCGATGCATTGTTAGGCGCGATCGGCGAGCGCGACATCGGCCATCATTTTCCGAACACCGACGAATCGATTCGCGGGATCAGCAGCCTCGAGATCCTGCGGCGGGTTGGGGAAATTTTGGCGGCGAAAAATTTCCGGGTCGCCAATGTCGATGCCACCCTGATCGCGGAGGCGCCGAAAATCGGACCGCACCTCGGCGCGATGCGGGAGAAAATCGCCGCCGCTTTGCAGATCGAGATTGGACGCGTTGGGATCAAGGCGACGACGAATGAAGGGATGGGCGCGATTGGACGTGAGGAAGGAATGGCGGCGATGGCAGTGGCGAGCGTGGAGGAGAAATGAAGACAATCTTGCCTAACGATGTTGTCATCCTGAGCCGGCGGAGGGCGGCGAAGGATCTCACCTTGCGGCACGCGCGCCTAACAATCACAGTCGAGAGACGCCCGCGAGGTCCTTCGCTGCGCTCAGGATGACAAGTTAAAGAGAAGGATGGCGCTGCGTTTTTTTAATACTTACTCGCGTGAGCTGGAGGAATTTCATCCGCTCGATCCGGCCGGGCGCGAGGTGAAAATGTACACCTGCGGCCCGACCGTTTACAGCCGCGCGCACATCGGAAATTTCCGCGCCTACGTTTTCGAGGATTTGCTGCAACGTCATCTTGAGCTGCGCGGCTTCAGCGTGGATCGGGTGATGAATCTGACGGATGTGGACGACAAGACGATCCGCGGAAGCCGTGCGGAAAATCTTCCGTTGGAGAAATTCACCGCGCCGTTTAAGGAGGCGTTCTTTGCGGATTTGGACACACTTCAGATCAAGCCGGCCAACACTTTTCCGGCGGCGACGGAAGAGCGTTTCATCCGGGCGATGATCGCGATGATCACGACCCTGATCGAGCGCGATCTCGCTTATCAGGCGGAAGACAAATCGGTTTATTTTAGGATTAACCGATTCCCAAACTACGGGCATCTCGCCCATTTCGATCTCGCGGAATTGCGCTCGACCGGCCGGGTGAAGAACGACGAATACGACAAGGAGCACATCGGTGATTTCGCTCTTTGGAAAGCGTGGGACGAAGAAGATGGCGAAGTCGCGTGGGAGAGTCCGTGGGGCCGCGGCCGGCCGGGCTGGCACATCGAGTGCAGCGCGATGGCCACGTCATTGTTAGGCGAGCAGATCGATATTCACTGCGGCGGGGTGGACAATATTTTCCCGCACCACGAGGCGGAGATCGCGCAATCGGAAGGCTGCAGCGGCCGGGCGCCTTTCGTGCGTTACTGGCTGCATTGCGCGCATCTTCTCGTCGAGGGCCAGAAAATGTCGAAGTCGTTAGGCAATTTTTACACGCTGCCCGATCTCCTCGGCAAAGGCTACAGCGGCCGGGAAGTTCGTTACGCGCTCCTCCGGGTGCATTATCGCGCCCCGCTGAATTTCACCTGGGAAGGTTTGGAAGAAGCGCGTCAGGCGCTCGCCCGGATTGACGAATGGCTGCGCCGTCTCCGGGACGAAGCGTGCGCGGAAAATTTGCAGGAGGAGACTCCGAGCGCGGTCGAGGACGACAAATTTGCCGCCGCGCTCGATGACGATCTCAATATTTCCGCGGCGCTCGGTTATCTTTTCGAGCAGATCCGCGAGAGCAATCGCGAGCTCGATGGCGGGATCGATCCGGCGCGCGCGCGGGTCTGGCTGAAATGGTGGGAGCGGATCAATAGCGTGCTCGCGCTGGAGGCGGCGGAAACAAAACCGTCCGATGAAATCGTCCGCCTGACGGAGGAGCGGGCGCAGGCGCGGATGGACAGAAACTGGCAAAAAAGCGATGAATTACGCGACGCGCTGCAAGCTCGCGGTTGGGATGTGCGCGACACGAAGGATGGACAACTGGTCACCCGGCGCGCCGGCGCCTAACGAACACAATGTTTAGCGCTTCCGAATTTTTCGAGCTCGAGCACACCGCGCATTCGAAACTTTTCGAGGCGGAGAAATACGTCTGGGACGCGCTCAAGCAGATCCCGAGTTACCTGAAGTTTCGGCTCAAGCCCGCGGTTCTCGGCGAGCTGGTCGGGAAACCTTTTATCAGCGGCTCCGTTTTTATCGGCGCGGGCACAATCGTCGAGCAGGGCGCGATGCTGAAAGGCCCGGCCTGGATCGGCGAGAATTGCCACATCCGGAGCGGCTGTTACGTGCGCGAAAATGTCATCGTCGGGAACGGCGTGGTCATGGGGAACTCATGCGAATTCAAGAACAGCATCATTTTTGATGACGCGCAGATTCCGCATTTCAGCTACGTCGGAGATTCGATCCTGGGCTATCGCGCGCATCTCGGCGCGGGCGTGATTCTTTCCAACGTGAAGCTCGATCACGCCGAGATTTCCGTGCTCGCTGCCGATGGAATGATCGCGACGGGTCTGAAAAAATTCGGAGCAATCGTTGGCGATCGGACCGAAGTCGGCTGCAACGCAGTGCTCAATCCCGGGACGGTCATCGGGCGCGATTGCATCATCTATCCGGGGACGAATTTTCGCGGCGTCCTGCCGGCGAACAGCATCGTGAAGCTGCGGCAAACGACTCAGGTGCTGAGCCGGCGGAAAGTGGAGTAAGAACTGCGAGAGACACCCTGGACTCGCCGCGGCGAGTCCCTCCGGAGGGACGAGCTTCCGCTCGTCCAGTCTCGCGGATCAAATCGTCGGCGGCGGCGGTTTCTCCTTGAGCCAGCCGAGGTCGTAGAGCGGACGGGCGAACCAGGCGAGGGATTGCGGCTCGAAGATTTCGCTCGCGGTCGCGATCCATTTTTTCGCGGAACGCTCGTTCCCGTGAGAAAAATCCGAGGCAGCCTGCGCGAAGTAATAAGCCGGCGTTTCGGTCGGGAATTTGATGTTTTCGAGCGCAGCCTTGGCGGCCGATTCCTGGTGGGTGGCGAGAGCGACGAGGAGCAAGCCGTATCGCACCCGCTCGTTGGAAATGAGGATATTCGTTTCGCTCGCGAGTTGTTGGAAAACCTCGCGCGCCTCGGCGTATTTCTTCTCGCGGAGAAAGAGATCGCCGAGATGCAGGCGGGGCGCGAAAAGTTCCGGCGCGAGTTTGTGCGCCTCCTGGAAGGCGCTGGCCGCGGCGGCAAATTTTCCCTGCTCCAGGGCGATCGCCCCGCGCAGGTCGAGCGCCTCACCGTTGGGCCCTTTCGCCCGGTCGCCCTGATCGAGTTTCGTTAGGGCGGAATCGAAGTGGCCGGTTTGGTAGTCGATTTTGGCGGCCTCGAGAAAGTTGACGACGGTGGCATTTTCCGGAACTGCCGCCGAGAGATCGAGCGCGAGGAGGAAGAAAAACGCAAGCGCGAGACGCATCGCCGGGATGCTTTGGGAAAAGCGCCAGCCGCGCAAGCGAAATGGAAATGTGCGCGGGCGGATGGGCAGGGATTCGAACCCTGGTTGCCTTGCGGCAAACACGCTTTCCAGGCGTGCGCATTAGACCACTCTGCCACCCATCCCTCTCTTACTCGTGCTCCTGCTCGCAATCGTAATCGTGCTCGTTCGTTAGGCGAATTCGATCACGAGCACGAGGTTACAGCTGCAAGCGGCGGAACAGTTCGTCGAGTGGCAGCTGAATGCCAATGTAAAATTCACCGAAGTCGGCGTAGGCCGCGCTCACCTCATCGAAGCGCATCTGGTAAACGATCGCTTTGATCTGGTAGGTATCGTGCGCGAAAAGCGTCACGCCCCATTCGGCGTCGTCGAGGCCGCTCGAGCCGGTGATGAGCTGTTTGATCTTGCCCGCATACTGACGCCCGACGCGCGCGTGACCGGCCATGAGCTCACGGCGTTGCTCGTAGGGCAGGACGTACCAGTTGCGCGTTTCGCCGCGCCGCTTCGTCATGTTATAGAAACAAACGAGCGGCCAATCCGGCAACGTCGGATAAACCCGTTCGTGCCGATATTTTTTCATCCGCTCGCGGAAAGAATCCATCGCCGCGTCGAAGTCGGGCGTGCCGGGTTTGAGCTGTTGCTCGGTCTCGAGCGTTTGCGCCCATTGTTCGTCACTCGTGGTGTATTCGCTTTCCTCGGTGAGCGAGAGATAACTGTAAACCGGCACGAGGACATCCGCGCCTAACGACAGCGTGAGTTGCTTCTCGATCCGGTTCGCGCTTTGCAGATCGGGCGTGACGAGCATGAAGCCGAGATCGGCTTTCGGCGTCACCTGGCTGAGGGTGAGGAGCTGGGTGTTTTCGAGCGCGCGCGTTTCCTGGACGAGAGCGGAGAGCGCCACCTTCGCGGCGCGCTGTTCGTCGGAGCTGAGGAGTTGCCATTGGCCGTACTCGATCCGGTAAAAAAGATGCAGGCAATGCCAGCCATCCTGCGGGATGAGTGGCGCCGCGGTTGGGTCCATGGGCGCAGTTTCCGGTTGCGCAGCGGTGGGGTCAAGCAAAGGGCGGGGAGGGTCGCCCTGCCGTTACGAAAGAGTGCGGCCCTTTTTTTTGTCATCCTGAGCGCAGCGAAGGACCTCGCGAGCGTGTTCGAACGTTTGCTGTGACGAACGTCGTCCCACATCGCCTGTGAGGTCCTTCGCTCCGCTCAGGATGACAAGAGAGAGCGGGAGCGCGTCGCGCTTGGTTCGTTAGGCCTCGACCTTCGCGACGGCGCTGGGAAGATGCGCGAGGCAATATTCCTCGCCGTCGCGCGCGACCCGGAACTCGAGGTTGGGATTAGTCAGCTCGGTCGCGCCACAGGTCGCGCAGCGATGCAGCGCCTCGTCTTCCGGGCGGGACTTTTCCGCAAAACGCTTTCGGCGATCCACAATCTCATGCCGGTTGCGCGCCGCCCTAACGAGTCCCGGCCCAAAGAAGATGAGATAATTGCCCATCGCCGCGACGACCGCCATCCGATAGGAGTTGGGGCCGCCGACAAATCCAAAGAGGAGCAGCGCGGCCGAGATCCAGGCGAGCCATTTCACCTTCGCCGGCAGGACGAAAAGAATATAGATGACCTCGTCGGGATAAAAGTGGGCGAAGGCGAAGAAGAGCGAGGAGGCGAGCATGGTGTTGGAAAATTGCGCGCCGAAAAGAAAGGCCCCGACCGTGGTGCCGACCATCCCAACAAGAAAATAGAGGGTGAGACGAAAAGCGCCCCAGGCCTGCTCGAGACGATCGCCGATGAAGAGCAGAAACCAGAGCGCGATCAGGACCCAGAAGGGCGCCATGAGCGAGCCGGGCTGGCCCATTGATTGCGGGATGAAAATGTAAGTGACGAGCCGCCAGACTTCGCCATGCAGGATGCGCGCGGGATTGAGGGTAAGAACGGAGACGAAAGCCGGATTAAGAAAGGTCAGGAGATAGACCAGCGCAGTGAGCGCGACGACGATGCGAATGAGCCCGGGCACAGCGAGCCATCGGAAGCGGCGTTCGAGTGAATCGAGAAGACTCATGGTCGAGGCACGGTAAGGGTAGGCTCCTTTCAGTTCAACAGATCGCCGGAATGTCCCCGAAGATTGACACTGCAAAGCCAACCTTTAGGGTCAGCGCGGTGAGCGACGCCGGGCAAAAAACCACTCCGCTTTACGACGAACACGTGCGGCTGGGCGGCAAAGTGATTCCTTTCGGCGGCTGGCTCATGCCGGTGCAATACAGCAGCATCATGGAAGAGCACGAGGCGGTGCGAAACGCCGTCGGCGTCTTCGATATTTCGCACATGGGCGAGCTCGTCGCGACCGGTCCGCAAGCCGGCGCATGGCTCAACACGATGCTGACCAATAACGTCGCGAAGCTCGAAGTCGGTACCGGTCAGTACACCTTTTTGCTCAACGACGAGGCCGGGATCATCGACGACCTGATCGTTTACCGGATCGAGGCGGAGAAGTTTCTCCTCGTCGTCAACGCCTCGCGGATCGACGACGATTTTTCCTGGCTGCACTCGCATCTCGCAAAGGAGGTGGAGCTGGACAATCAAAGCGAGCAGTACGCCGGGCTCGCCATTCAGGGGCCGCGCGTGGGCGAGCTTTTCCGGGCGATGTTTGGCGAAGGCCAGGAAATGCCGGCGCGCAATCAAATCGCGCCGTTCGACTTTGGCGGAACGAAACTATGGGTCGCGCGGACCGGCTACACCGGCGAAGACGGGATCGAAGTTTTCTTCGCCGCGGCGGAAGCGCCCCGCATCTGGAACGAAATCCTGGAGCACGGAAAGTCGTTAGGCATTCGTCCCTGCGGTCTCGGGGCGCGCGATACCCTTCGCCTTGAAATGTGTTATCCGCTAAACGGTTCCGACCTTTCGCCCGAGCATAATCCGCTCGAGGCCGGGCTCGGATTTTTCGTCGACCTAACGAAAGCGCAATTTACCGGACGCGAAAAATTGCAGCGCGAGAAAGACGAAGGCCTTTCCCGTCGGCTGGTTGCTTTCCGGATGGAAGGCAAAGGCCCGCCGCCGCGCCCGCACTATCGGGTCTGGCGCAACGGTGCCGATGCCGGTGAAGTGACGAGCGGAACGCTTTCCCCGAGCTTGCACTACGGCATCGGAATGGCTTACCTAACGACTCCCGTGCCGAAGCCGGGTGAAGAAATCGAAATTGAAATCCGTGGCCGGAAGTTTCCCGCGCGGATCGAAAAGAAACCGCTCTACAAAAAAACA
Organism: uncultured Verrucomicrobiae bacterium; assembly: GCA_963792775.1. Taxonomy (GTDB): domain Bacteria; phylum Verrucomicrobiota; class Verrucomicrobiia; order Chthoniobacterales; family UBA10450; genus Palsa-1392. The sequence goes on from CAWBXU010000002.1 coordinate 381,135, forward strand.
TGAACGTTCCAGACGACCTTCTCTACACCGAATCGCATGAATGGGTCCGCCGCGATGGCGACAAGATCCGGGTCGGCATTACGGACCACGCGCAGGCGGAGCTGACCGACGTCGTCTACGTGGAACTGCCGAAGGCCGGCGCCTCCTACGAAGCCCGCGCCACCATCGCGGTGGTCGAATCGGTCAAGGCCGCAAGCGACATTTACGCTCCAGCCAAGGGGACCGTTCTCGAAGTCAACAAAGAGCTCGAAACCAATCCGGCCTTGCTCAACACCGACCCATACGGCAAAGGCTGGATCTACGTTCTCCGGGTGGAGAATCCGGATGCGCTCAAGGAGTTGAAGGACGCCGCCGCTTATCGCGCCGCGATCGGCTAGCGTCACGGCAGGCGGTGCAAGGCGCCGCTAATAATTGGCAACCGACCGGCAGCGGACTTTCCCGCGGTCGCCTAGGATGGAGGAATGAGATTCATTCCACTCGCTCTCGTCTGCGCTTTGCTTCTCGCGGCCCGGCCGGCGCGCGCGGATGAACAATTCTTCGGCTTTGCGCGCGGCGCGGAGACACTTCCTGGCGGGCACGCCGAGGTTTATCAATTCGTCACTCTGCGCACAGGCAAGGATACCGGGACCTATTACGGCTCCGACTACGAGACTGAGGTTGAATACGGTTTTACCGATAAATTCCAGGCCAGCCTCTCGATCGAGAACCACTATTTCTACAATCAGGATGTAGACGGCTTGCCTAACCGAAATAACTACCGCTTCGGCGGCGTCGAGTTTTCCGGGAAATATCGATTGCTCAGTCCGTTCAAGGATGTGCTCGGACTAGCTCTCCGCCTCGAGGGTGGTTATCTCCTAAACGATGAGGTCGACGGTCTCCCGCAGCACGAGCGCTATCTCAAGCCGGAGATCGATTTCCAGAAAGACTTTCTCGATGACCGGCTCATCACCGTCTTCAGCGTCGGGGCCGAATGGGCTTGGGGAAAACAACCGGCAGAAGAATATCCGCGAGAATTTTCCTTCGAGTCTGCCGGCGGTATCACCTACCGCTTCGCCCCAAACTGGTATGCCGGCATGGAAGCACATTTCCGGGCGGAATATCCCCTCTTCGATCTCAACTTTTTCGAGCACCGCGTGATCTACGCCGGGCCCTCGATCCATTATGCGCGGGAACGCTGGTGGGCCACGCTGACCTATAACTATCAGGTCTTCGGCAAAGGAGTCGGCGAGTCGAACAGTGGCCAGACTTTTGCCGAAGAACAGTCCAATCAGTTTCGGCTTAAGGTTGGGATCAATTTCTAGGACTCGTGAAGCCGCAATTTATCTTCATCGCGGCGCCGCTTTCCGCCGCTCTTGTCAGCACGGGATTTGCCGTCACTTACCTCAACGCCAGTCAGGCGCAGGAGGTCATTTTTCCCGGCAAATCCTTTACCGCCTATCCACTCCAGCTAAGCGATGCGCAGCGCAAGGCGATCGAGGCCGAGAGTCACGTGCGTCTGACCGGGACGCCGCCAAAAATCTGGCGGGTGAGCGGTGGCGGCTGGTTCATCGTCGATGAAGTGATCGGAAAGCACGAGTTCATCACCTACGCCGTCGGCCTAACGAATGAAGGAGCGGTTCACGGCATCGAAATCATGGATTATCGCGAAAGCTACGGCGGGCAGGTGCGCGATCCGAAGTGGCGAGCGCAGTTCTCCGGAAAGACGAAGGCCGCGCCGCTCCAGCTCGATCGCGATATCAAGAACATCAGCGGCGCGACGCTTTCCTCCCGCCACATCACGGAAGGTGTCCGGCGGGTCCTGGCCTTGCATGATATCGCCCTGCATTGAAGCGCGCCGGGCGCGGCCGCTACTCGGCACTTTCGTCGAGATCGGAGCGCGCGCGCCTAACGAGACTAGCCTGCGCCGGGCGATCGCGGTCGGTTTCGTCGCCGTCGCCCAGGTTCATCAGCTGATGAGCCGGCACGATTCCGGCAGCGAAGTGAGCCGGCTGAATCGCGAGGCACCGCGCCGGGCAGTGCCGGTCCATCGCTGGACCTACCGTGTCCTGCGCGCGGCCCAGAGATTCGCGGAGGAAAGCGACGGCGCCTTCGACGTCACGCTCGGAACGAGCGGGAGCTGGCGGGACGTGGAACTCGAAGAAAGCCAGCGGGTTCGTTTTCGCCGGCCGGTGCAAATCGATCTCGGTGGAATCGCCAAGGGTTTCGCGGTCGATCGCGCGGTCGAGGCGCTGCAGAAAGCCGGCGCCTCCAGCGGGATCGTGAACGCAGGCGGCGACCTGCGCGTTTTCGGGGAAGACGCGCAACTCGTGCAGGTCCGGCATCCCCTCGCGCCGGGTCGCGCGGCCGGTTCCATTTTCCTGCGCGAGCGCGCTCTCGCCACCTCGGGGCGCTATTTTGCGCCGGCGCTCTGCGATGGCCGCACTGGTGCGCCGATGCTCGAAGATGTCAGCGTCACGATCGGCGCCGCGGATTGCCTAACGGCCGATGCCCTAACGAAGATAGCTCTCGTCTGGCGGGAAGAAGCCAGGCCGCTGCTCGAGCGCTACGGGGCGGACGCTTTTCTGCTCGAGCGAAATCTTCCGCCTCGTTGGCTTTCCGCCTAACGATGCGCTCGAACTCGATCCGGCTCAGCCGGCGTCACGAATGGTTCGCCTACGCCGTCTGCGCGCGCGGTCTTCGGGACGGGCGCGGCCTGGGCCTGGCTGCATTACTTCCCGCTTTCCCCTAACGAATTCGGCGCACCCAGTCCGGCGGAGAGCTGGGTCCTGAAAGCGCACGGCGCTGCCGCCATGGTCACGCTCCTTCTTCTCGGGACGCTTCTGCCCATGCACATCAAGTTCGCCTGGCGGGCCGGGCGCAACCTCCGCACCGGCCTCTCGCTCCTGAGTGTTTTCGCTTTCCTCGTCCTGACTGGTTACGGCCTTTACTATGCTGGCGGCGAACATCTGCGCGCCTGGCTCAGCGCGGCCCATCTCTGGGTCGGGCTGGCCTTGCTCCCCGTCTTCCTTCTCCACATTTGGCGCGGGAAAACGACTCGTCCGGGCCGCAGCCGAGCGGTGAAGGATTAAGGTTGTCGCGCGGCGCGGAGTTGGAGCAAAACCGGAGCATGAAAAAACTCGTGCTGGCGCTTTTCCTCGGCGCAGCGTCGCTCGCGCCGGCGGCGGTGATCAATGTCGAGTTCAAGTTTACGCCTTTCATCGGCGATCCGGCGGTCGATCAGGAGGTCACGACCGTTCCCGGAAAAGCCCAAATTTTTATCAACAACGTGCCCTTTGCCGAACAAGAGACGCACGAGGAAAAGTTGCCCGTCCTTTTTGACGAACATGAAGTGAGCCCGGCCGTCTGGGTGCCGATGAGCTCGGCCGGCGCGGTCGTGCGCAAGGGGAAGAACAAGATTCGGGTCGAGTTCACGCCTAACGATCCCGCGAAAACTTACCGGGCGCAGTTTCGCTGGGCCTCGGTCACGGATCAGCCGACGGAAGAAGCCGGGCCGGGCAGCGTGCACGCGACCAACCAGGCGAACGAAGGAGTCGACGATCGCAAAGCGGCTAAGGGAAAAGTGGTTTTCGAGCGAGAATTCACGGCGGATTTTGCGCTCGATTTGCCGTGGCACCATTACCCGGCGGTCACTTCGCTCACGGAAGAGGACAAGCAAAAGATCACCGCGCTCCTGAAGACGCGGGCGGAATGGTTCCAGCCGGATTTCGCCGCCCTCTACAAAGCGATCGAGGAGAACGAATCGCTCAAAGTCGACGACGTACGCAGAGCCCAGTGTCTGGAGAACGCCTACAAAGCCGGGGTGCGGGTGACCGCGCCGCAAACGGGCGACTTGGATTTCACCACCACGGGCGGGCCGGAAGTGATGGTATCGCGCAAGGGCGGAACGCTCTTCGGCCTGGATGAGAAAACTTTTGCCGGGGTGAAAGACGAAGATACCCAAATGTGCGCGGGGATGGTGCTCTCGACGGTTTACCCGGGCCGGCTCGGGGTGGTGCGGAAACCGGATGGCGGTTGGGAGATCGTGGACTGAGCCTTCGGCCTAACGAGTCTTCCTCGTGCTCGTGCTCGTAATCGATCCTTCGTGTTGAGGGTTTCGATTACGAGTCACGAGCAGGAGCACGAGTGGGAGTGAGACGTTGACGCCCCCCGCACCGGCTGTTTATTCCCCCGGTGCGGACCGATCTCAAACTTTTTAGCCGCGAATGGTGTTCATGGTGCATCGACGCGAAGGATTATCTCACGGACCGCGGCTACCAATTCACTGAGATCGATGTCGGCCAGGATCGCGCGGCCTACGAGGAAATGAAGGGTCTGTCCGATCAGACCTACGTGCCCACGCTCGTCGCCGGAGATGAAGTGCTCGCGAATTTCGACACCAACCAGCTCGAAAAATTCCTCCGCGCGCACGACATCGTCCCCTAAATGCTGTTCGGACTTTTCATCACCCTCGGGGTCGCTGTGCTCAGCGTCGCCCTGCGCAGCTATGAATCCCCCTTCTCCCAGAAAGTCGGCGCCTTCGGCATCCTGAGCGCGTCGTTCCTCGCCATCTATTACATCACGGATAGCTGGATCCTCGGCCTCTGCAGCGCGCTCAGCTGGCTCTTCCTCCCTTGGGTGGAAATCCTGACCCGCATCCGCGCGTTGCGTCTTCCCCGGGAAAAAGCGCTCCGCCCAAAAAGCCCGCCGACCGCTGAGGTCTTCCCCACGCTCGACGAAATCTCGGCGCAGATCGAAAGCGAAGGCTTCGTTCACATCAGTGACTCGGGCTGGGATTGGGAGGATTACCGCCAATTCTTTCGAATTTTTTACCGGGAAGACGATCGCGCCCAGGCCGCCATCTGCCTGAACGAGCAGAACGATCTTTCCTTTTATTACCTGCGCATTTCCTCGCGCACCCACGCCGGGATCATCTGGACGACGTGGAATTATCCCCTCTCCTACGGATTGAAACTGACCCCGCAGTTTCGGATCAACCGCCAGCGGCCCGACCAATCCTTCTGGCAACTTTACCAGAGTCACAAAAAATTCCTGCGCGACAACAAGGTCGAGACCGATGTCATCAACCCGCTCGACGAAGAGCAGATTCAGCGGGAGTTTGAGAACGACCTGCGCGATCAAATCGCGCACAACCTGCATGAAGGTGTCCTCACCCAGACCGTCGGCGGCGAGATCCGGTACTCGTTCCGCGGGATGATTTATCTTTGGCTCCAGTTTCTACTCGATCTCGTGCGGATGTAGGAGGCGGAAAATCCGAATGTCGAATATCGCCGTAACGAAATCGAAGATGAGGCCGGGCTTTCCAATCCGAAGGAATGACCGAATGACGAAAGCCTCGAAAAGGCCGGGCGTTTCGAACATTTCGGTGAGTTTGTCTCATTCGAATTTGTTTCGAATTTCGATATTCGATATTCGAAGTTCCGGCACGGCCTTTGTCTCGCAGCGCCCGGCAAATTAGTACCCAATGCCTACCGCCCACGTGCCGCGGATCGAGACCGAAGTGCAGGTGATGTTTTTCGACACCGATTGCGCGGCCGTCGTGCACAATATCGCCTACCTGCGTTTCATCGAGATCGCCCGCACCCTTCTGGCCGAGAAGCTCGGGATGAAGCTGACCGAGATGGCCGCGACGCAGCGTTATCCGGTGGTCGTCCGGACCGAGATCGATTATCGCCGCGCTGCTCAATTGGGCGATCGCCTTATCGTTCACGGCTGGCTCGATCGGATGGAGCGGGTCCGTTTTTGGTGCGCTTTCCAGATCAAGCGGCCGTCCGATGGCGTCCTCATTGCCGAGTGCCGCCAGATGTTGGCGATCGTCCAGATGCCGGAGGCAAAGTTGCTCCGTCTGCCGGAAGAATGGGAACGCCATCGGGCTCCACGCCCGGCCGCCTAACGATGAATCCTTCCGGCAATCCCGCCCTCAGTCTCGACGACATTTTCCTCTCTCCGCGCGCGGTCCAGCCGCCGCCGGTGCGGCGCGCCCTTTTCTTTTTTCTCCTTCTCCTCGACCGCGCTCCTCCACGTCGCCACGGTCGGCTGGGGCGATCTCTATAACGAAACCGACGGGCAATACGCCGGAGCGGCGCGCGAGATGCTGGCCACGCACCAATGGCTCACCCCGACGAACGACGGCATCCCGCGGCTGCAAAAACCGCCGCTCGTTTACTGGCTGATCGCGACTTCGATGAAAGCATTTGGCCTAACGACTGGGGCCGTGCGCCTCCCGATTGCGCTCGCCGTGGTCGCCGCCGTCGCGCTCACTTTCCTGATCGGGGATCGGCTCGGCGGACCGTGGCACGGGTTCCTCGCCGGCCTCATTCACCTGGGCTGTTGCGGAACGTTTTTGCTCGGGCGCATCGTTATGCCGGAACCGGTCTTCAGCGCCTTCATCGCGGGCTCGATCTATTGCGCGATTCGCGGCTACGAACGTCGCGCGGGCCGGCGTGCCTGGTTCATCGGCTTCTGGATTTGCGCGGCCCTCGCCTGCATGACGAAAAGCCTGCACGGCCTGCTTTATCCCGCGGCGATGCTCGGCTTGCTCGCCTGCTTTTTCCGAGAGGCCCGCATTCGTTTCCGTGAATTGCTGCGCTGGGATGGAATTCTCGTTTTTCTTCTCATCGCCGCGCCCTGGCATCTCTGGATGGAATGGCAACATCCCGGATTTCTCCGTCAGGTAACGGGGCGGGAATGGTTCGTGCACCTCGCCGGCGTGGCCGATCGCGCTCACACTTACGACAATGTCTCGCGCACCACTTTTGGCGCGCTTCATCTCGCCTGGTGGTTTCCCTGGACGGTGCTCATTTTGCCCGGCGTGGTTCTCGCCTGGCGACGGGTTTTTCGTCCCGCGCGAGATCGAATTTGCCGACGCGCTGCCGCTCTGCTGGATGGCGGTTGTGCTCGTGCCGCTCTTCTTCATCGGGCAACGGCAGGATTACTACTCCATGAGCATGTGGGGCGGGTTCGCCATTTTTGCCGCGACCGCCTGGGAGAGAATGCCGCGCTGGACGCGGATGGTCGGCGTGTTCGGCGTCCTCGCGATCGGACTCGTCGCCGCCGCTTATTGCCTGGCGTTTGCCGCACCTGTCGCCGGCAATGGATGGCCAATGGGGCACGACCGCCGGCCGCTCTACCGCCTGGGGCACGCTCAAGAGCATTCCGCTTTCCACCTGGCTCAGCCTTCGTTCGATGTTCGCCGTCATCGGGATTGCGCTGATTTTCTTTTCCGGGCTGGCCGGCTGGTTCATCCGGCAAGACCGGCCGCACATCGCCCTCACTGCGATCGCGGCCGCGATGGTTCCGATCGGTTTCAGCATGATCGACGGGGTCGCACGGGTGGCGCCTTATTTCTCCCTCGCCGAAGGCGCGCGCTTCATCGACGCGCGGATCGCGCCTAACGACAAGGTGATCTACGAAGGCCGGATGCACGTCGGGAGCAGCCTGCTTTTTTATCTCGAGCGGAAATTTTATCTGGTGAATCAGGACCCGGGGGCGGAGCCGGGCGCGGCCGCGAACGGTTCCACCTTCGACGTCTATCTCGATGAGCCGACCGTGCTCCACGCCTGGAGCGGAGCGGATCGGATTTTTCTTCTCCTCGAGCAAAACCGGCTGGCGCACTGGCGGGAGAAGCTCGGAGAAAGAGGGCTTGCCCACGGAGGAGCTCGCGACCTGCGGCACGACCGTCCTCCTCAGCAACATTCGTTAGTCGTTAGGCGGGAGCGGCGCGCGCACTTCCGGGCGGAGGAGCCGACCCCAGAAGGCATTGTATAGGATGACCTGCGTGGCCGGTTTGCCGTCGTGTTGCAGTGGGCGATGTTCGTTCGCCCATTGGAAAATCGAGCCCTCCAGATTTTGCACATGAGTGAAACCAGCCGCGCGCAACCGCTGCGCCACTTTCCCGGAGCGATAACCGACCGCGCAATAGGTCACGATCGGGGCGTCTTTCGCTGACTTGCCCGCCGCCGTCTTGGCCGAGGCGCCTGGATCGACTCGGCGCGCGCCCGGCAGATGGCTCACCTTCCATTCTGCCGGCGTCCGCACATCGAGGAGGACGGGCGCGGGGCGATTCTTGTCCGCCAGCCAAGCGGCCAGTTCCCGTGTCGTAATCCAGCGCTCGTCGCCAAATTTTCCGCGGAGCGAGCGCTTCAGGAGGAACCAGTCGACACTGCGACAGGAGAGCAGAGCGAAAGCGCAGACGAGCAGGGCGACAAGGCCGAGAACGAACTTCAGATGGGGCAGGCGCGCGCGTCGGTCTGGCGGAACAGGGTTAACCATTTGAAAAATCGGCGAGGCCGTTTACTGTGCCGGCTCATTTTCGGAGCACAACCCGGGGTAATTTTCTTATGTCGCAGCATCGCAGCCTGAAAGGCGCCAGCACCATCGCCGCCAAGCGGAATGTCTTGAAACGTTTCGAGCGGGTCGAGCTGTTGAAGAAGCGTGGCCAGTGGAAAGACTCGAGCAAAGTCGTCGGCCTGCCGAAGACCAAGCCCGATCTCTAAAGGTTGAGAGCTGAGGAGTAGAGAGGTTGAGTGGAGGTCTTCTCCGGCCCTCTCACTTCTCCAACCACCCAACCCCTCAACTCCTCGTGCGCCTCAATCGTTTCCTCGCCGCCGCCGGTATGGGCTCGCGGCGTCACTGCGACGAGCTGATCGCGGAAGGGCGCGTCACGATCAACGGTCAGCCTTGCACAAATTTCGGCACGCAGGTTGAACCAAACGACCACGTCAAGGTCGGCAACCGGCTCGTTAGGCCGGCGCAGAGCCTGACTATTCTTCTGCATAAACCGGCGGGCTTCGTCTCGACCAGGCGGGACCCGCACGCCACGGACACGATCTACGATCTCTTGCCGCCGAAATTTTCCCGGCTCTTCAACGTCGGCCGGCTCGACGCGCAGAGCGAAGGTCTCCTCCTCCTGACGAGCGATGGCGACCTCGCCCAGCACCTCACTCATCCGCGCTACAAGGTCGAGAAGGAATACGAGGTCACACTCGACAAGCTCTGGCAGCCGAAGCTCGCGGAAAAATTGCTAGGCGGAATTTTTCTCGGCGGGAAACGCGCCAAGCTTCTGCGCGTCCAGCAATTCGGTCCGATACGGCTGCGCGTCGTCCTGCAGCAGGGAATGAATCGCCAGATTCGTCGCATGTTTTACGAGCTCGGCTATGAAGTGACGCGCCTTGTCCGCACCCGACTCGGCCATCTTCGGCTCGATGATCTGCCGCGTGGCGCCTGGCGTCCCCTAACGAAAAGCGAGCTGGCGAAATTTCGTTTGTAGGGCGGGCGCTTCGCCTGCCGAGGGTCGAACCTCACACCGGGCAGGCGAAGCGCCCGCCCTACAATCACTCCATCTCGTCCCGCAGAATCGCGAGCGGCGGCGTGCTTCCCACGCCGTAGCTGGTGAGCAAACCGACCGCGACGGTCAGCGAGCTCACCACCACTGCGGCGAGCAGGATCGGCCAGGGCGACGGTGCGTAGCCCAGCTTGAAAGTGAAAACCGCCAGCGCCCAACTCGCGAGCAGCGCGAGCACAATCCCGGTCGCGCTCGCCAGCAGTCCAAGAAATAAATATTCCGCGCACAAGATTTTCCAGATCTGCCAGCGCGACGCGCCTAACGTGCGCAGGAGCACGCTCTCTTTCAGCCGTTGATAACGCCCGCTCCAGATCGTGCTCCCGAGCACGATCAGTCCTGTCCCGACGACGAAGAACGACATGATGCGAATGACCAGTGCCACCTTCCCTAAGATGGAATCGACCGTCTGAATGACCGAGGTGAGATCGATCGCGGAAACGTTCGGGAATTTTGCGACCACGGCATTTTGCAAGCGGGCCGAGGCGGCCGGCGTCGGCACGCGACTAACGAGGACGTTAAAGGTTGGCGCCTTTTCCAGAACGCCGGTGGGAAAGACGACGAAGAAATTCGTCTGGAAACGTTTCCAATCGACCTTGCGCAGACTGGCCACACGCGTCTTGATCGACACCCCTTGGACGTCGAAGACCAACCCGTCACCGATCGTTAGGCCAAGATCTTTCGCAATATCCTGCTCGACCGAGACCGGGACGGTATCGCCCGAATGATAATCGACCTTCCCGATCCATTGGCCTGCGGTGATCTTCTCCGTCTCGCTCAAGTCCGCGCGATAAGTCGAGCGATATTCCCGTTCCAATTCCCACTCCGGCACCTTGTGTCCCGGATCTTTCAGGATGTCGGACGACTTCCGACCTTTCACTTCGACGAGGCGCATGGTCACGATCGGCGCCTCCTGGATGACCGGCAGCTTTTCCTGCCTAACGAGCGCGGCGACGGCCTGGGTTTGCGCCGGCTGAATGTCGAAGAGAAAAATGTTGGGCTGATTATTGGCATCGATCGAGCGGAACTGGGTGAGAAGAACGTCCCGCGTCAGGTAGGCGCTGAGAAGCAGGAAGGTGCCCAAGCCTAACGAGAGGGTAAGGAGCAGAGTGCGATTGTTAGGCCGATGCAGATTGGCCAGCCCCTGGCGGAGGACAAAGCTCCAGCCTTGCGGGAGAAGCTTGCGCACGAGGAAAATGAACAGCTTCGCTACCCCGACGAGAATGAGCACGGCCAGACCGAGCCCGCCCGCGACAAACAACCCGTCGATCCATCTGTCCGCCTGCGAAATTGCGAAGACCGTCAGGCCGGCGGCGATCCCGAAATAGACCGTCCAGACCGCGAAGTCGCGCTTCCCCGGCGCAGCATTTTCATCCACCGAAGCGCGCAGGGCGAGCAAAGGCGAGACCCGGCGAAAGCGCAGAAGCGGCGGGAGGGCGAAGAGAATGCAAACGGCCAGACCGATCGCCATCCCGCGCCAGACCGGTCCCCAGGCGATTGCGGTCGGCAGGGCGAAGGGGATGAACTTCTGCAAAGTGTCGGGAAGCATTTGGTGAATCGTTAGGCCAAGAGCCGCTCCCGCGAGCGCGCCGATCACCCCGAGCGCGATCGCCTGCAAAAGATAAACCGCCACCGAGGTGCGCCCGCTCGCGCCGAGACAACGCAGGACGGCCGCCGTCCGCACCTTCTGCTGCAGGTGCGCCTGGATCGCGCTCGCCACTCCGACCGCGCCGAGGAGCAGCGAAATAAAGCCGACGAGATTGAGGAAGCGGTAAAGATTATCGAGCGCCTCCCCGAGGTCCTTCTTGCGCTTCGCGACGGTGTCGTATTCGAGGCCGAAGTGCTCGATCTGCGGCGCCAGTTTTTCCACCTCCGTCGCGACGTCCACTCCCGGCGCGAACTTCACGAAGTTCAGATAACGCGCCAGACTTCCCGGCTTGAGCAGATTGGTTTGCGCGAGATTTTGCAGCGGAATGTAAACCCGCGGCGCGAAACTCGCGGCGGGCGACGCTTCGCCCGGCATCTTCGTGAGCGCACCAGCGATCGTGAAGGTGGCCTCGCCGATTTTGATCGGATCGCCCGGATGCGCCCGGTATTGCAGGAGCAAACTTTCCTCCGGGACGGCCTCGCCGCCGTTGCGGAAAGTCTGCGCGGCCGCGGTCGGCGCCGTCTCCATCTTTCCATAAAAGGGAAAGTTTCCCCCCAGCGCCCGCACGTGCACGAGCCGGGTCCCACCGGATTTGGGAAAGAACGCCATCGTGCGGAAACGGACTTCGCGGGCTTGCGTTTGGCCTAACGAGCGCAGCATTTGCTCCTGCTCCGCGGTGAAAGGTCGCGAACTTTCCACGACCAGGTCCGCGCCCAGGAGAGTGCGCGCCTGGTCGTCGATCGCCTGGGAAAGGCTGGCCCGGAAAAGCCCGATGGCGATGAGGGCGGCTACCCCTAACGAGATTGAAATCGAGAAAAGCAGCAGCCGGCGGCGGCTGGACCGGCTGTCTCGCCAGGCCATGCGGAGGATGAATCTGAAGGCGCCGGTCATCGCCGTTATGCGATCCACTCGCACTTTCCCTCCGCCCCATCCCCGCGCCCTGTCATCCTGAGTGTAACGAAGGATCTCTGACCATTTCTCGCCTCCTCGGCACAGCGAGCAGTCAGAGATGTTTCGCTCCGCTCAACATGACAGGAGGAGGGGGTGCGCCGAAGAATGCGCGGAAGCGCGCTCATATCATCTTCCCGTTGCGCAGCCGGATCGTCCGCTCGGTCAGGCGCGCGACATCCGGATCGTGCGTCACGAGGACGAGCGCGGTGCCGGCGCTGCGATTCAACTCCAGCATGATGTCGATCACGCTCTGGCTCGTCTCCGCGTCGAGATTTCCGGTCGGCTCGTCCGCGAACAAAATCTTTGGCCGGTTGATGAAGGCCCGGGCGAGGGCGACGCGCTGTTGTTCGCCGCCGGAGAGCTGCGCCGGATAGTGCTCGAGCCGTTCATCCAGCCCGACCTGACGCAGAAGCTCGCGGCCTAACGACCGCGCGCCCCGATCGCCGCGCAACTCCATCGGCACGGTTACATTCTCCAGCGCGGTCAGCGTCGGGATGAGCTGGAAATTTTGGAAAACGAAGCCGACGTGTTCATTCCGCACCCGGGCGCGTTCGTCTTCGCTGATCTCAGCCAAGGCGATGCCATTGAGCAGGACCGAGCCGGAAGTCGGCCGATCGAGCCCGGCCGCGAGCCCGAGCAAGGTGGTCTTGCCACTTCCGGAAGGGCCAAGGATCGAGCAGGTCGCGCCTTGCGCGAGCGTGAAGGTAACATTCTGCAGAACGGTCAGCTGGCCCGCACCGGTCGGGTAGCTTTTCGTTAGGTCGCGGACGTTGAGAATTGGGAGCGAGGTCATTGACGGTGCGAGGCGGCGCGTCTTGCTTACGCGATGAGAGTTCGTCGCGCATGAGGAAATTGGCACGCTGCAGTTTCGCGTTCGCCTTCTTTGTTTTCTGCTGCGCGGCCCCGGCTTTCGGCAGGACGATTCTTTTTCTCGGCGATAGCCTCACGGCCGGCTTGGGAGTTGAGGAGTCGCAGGCGTTTCCGGCTCTCATTCAGGAAAAAATCCGCGCCGCCAATCTCCCTTATCAAGTGATCAACGCCGGCCTGAGCGGTGACACCACGGCCGGAGGATTGAGCCGGCTCGACTGGATCCTGCAAAAGCCGGTCGACATTCTCGTCCTCGAACTCGGCGCAAACGACGGGCTGCGCGGTCTGCCCGTGGCCGCGATGAAAACCAATTTGCAGGCCATCATCGACCGGGTGAAAGCGAAAAATCCACAGGTCAAAATCGTCATCACCGGGATGGAAATTCCGCCGAACTTCGGCACGGATTACACGGCTGATTTTCACGCGATTTTCTCCCAACTCGCGCAAACGAATCATGCCGCGCTCATCCCTTTTCTCCTCGAAGGTGTGGGCGGCCATCTCGATTTGAATCAGCCCGATCACATTCATCCCACGCCCGCCGGCCACAAAATCGTGGCGGAAAATGTCTGGCGCATCCTGGAGCCGCTCCTGACAAAGAACGAATGATGCGCCTCGACGGTTGCCACGCGCTTATCACAGGCGCTTCCTCCGGAATCGGTCGCGAGTTTGCCTGCCAATTGGCCGGTCGCGCCGCGCTGCTCGTTTTGGTGGCGCGCCGTCTCGATCGGCTGGAGGAATTGCGCAGCGAACTGGCAGCGAGAAATTCCCAACTGCGGATCGAGATTCGCCGGACCGATCTGACGGAGGAAGAAGAGATCAACGCGTTGGTTGCCTGGGTCGATGGCCAAAATCTCGCGATCAATCTTCTGATCAACAACGCCGGGCTGGGCGATCTCGGGGCGTTCGCCACGGCCGATCCGGAAAAGCTCGATCGCATGATGCTGGTCAACATGGTGGGCCTGACGCGGCTGACGCGCGGTTTGCTTCCCCGAATGATCGCGCGCGAGCGCGGCACGATTTTGAATGTGAGTTCCTCGGCGGGCTTTTTGCCGCTGGCTGAATTTTGCGGTCTACGCCGCGACGAAAGCTTACGTGACCAGTTTGTCGGAAGCGTTGCGGGGCGAGTTGCGTGGGACCGGAGTGAGTGTGACCGCTCTCTGTCCCGGACCGGTGCGAACGGAATTCACGGAAATGGCGCGCCGCCAAACGCAGGGTGAGCCTTCGCCTGGTCCAGAGTTGGTCTATGTGTCGGTGGAAAATGTGGTGGCGGAGGCGTTGCGCGGAGTGGAGCGGAACCGGCCGATCGTCATTCCGGGTTGGGCGATGAAGGCGGGGATGGCTCTCGTTAGGCTGGCGCCCATGCCGCTCCTGCGACTGGCCGGCCGCTTCAGTGCGAAGCGCCCGTAGTCGCTTCCTTCTGGGAAGCGAGGGAGACTTGGCAAGGCCGATCTCGTGTCGCCCAGAGCGCGACATCCACAGAGCGGGAGCGGACGCCTTCCGCGATTCCCTTAACGATCGTACTTGATCGAGCAGCCGTAAGCCCGCGACGTTGGAGTCGCGACCGGCTTGCCCGCCATCGCTTCGTCGAGCGCAGCTTTCACGTAATTGTTCGCACTCTTGATGTCGTCCGGATCGGTCGTTGGCTTGCTGTCGATCGCGCCGGAATAAATCAGCTTTCCTTCCGGATCGATGACAAACATGTGCGGCGTGTTCGTGGCCGCGTATTCGTGACCGACCTTGCCCTTTGGATCGAGGAGCAGCGCGGTCGATTTCATTTTCCAATCGCTCATCTGCTTGTTCGCCTCTTCCGGCGAGAGGTTGCCCTGCTTGCCCGGAGCGGAGGAATCGATCGTCAGCCAAACGACGCCCTTGCCGGTGAATTCTTTCTGCAAGGCCTGCATGTTTTCGCTCTTGTAATGTTTCTGCACGAAGGGACAGCCCGGGTTGAACCATTCGAGCACAACGTATTTGCCCTTGTACTTGCCTAACGATTCCGTCTGGCCATGGGAATCGGGGAGGGAGAAGCCGGGCGCGGGCGCGCCCACTTTGGGCGCTTCGGCCGCGAAAAGCGCGCCAGTGCAGAGAGTCGTTAGGGTGATAAGCAGAAGTTTTGTTTTCATTTTTCCTAAGGTGCGGACGCGACTTTCGGCGCGATCGATTGCAGATGATCCAGGACAAGCGCCTGGGTGAGCAGTTCCGGCAGAACGATCGGTTGGTGAGGAGCGGTCGCCGGGTAGAGCACGTAGAGTGGGACACCGACGCGGCCGAATTGTTGCAAAGTTTTCGTGATGACCGGGTCGGCGTTGGTCCAGTCAGCTTTCATTTTCACGACGCCGGCGCGGGTGAAGGCTTCCTTCACGGCGGCGCTTTCGAGGACGGAGGCCTCGTTGTATTTGCAGGTGATACACCAGGCGGCGGTGAAATCGACGAAGACGTTACGGTCCTGGGCGAGCTCGCTTTGCAGGCGCTCGGGGGTAAAGGCGATCCAATCGCTTTTCGTTAGGCTGGAGGTTGTTTTCGTGGCGCTGAATTTCTCGCCGATGAAATAGATGCCGCTACCGATTACGAGCACGAGCATGAGCACGAGCACGAGGGAGCGGCGGGCCAGGGTGCGCCGTGAGGGTGACGAAGGAGCCGTACATCCAGCAGGCGATGCTGAGGGCGAGAAGGAAGGCGCTCGTCCAGACGATCGCTTCGGGGCCGCGTTCCGCGCCGAGCACCCAGAGGAGAAAGAGGAGCGTCGCGATCAGGAGGAAGCCCATGAATTGCTTCACGCGCACCATCCACGGGCCGGGCCGCGGCAGGAAACGGAGCCAGGCTGGCTGCGCGGTCAGGAGCAAATAAGGCGCGCTCATTCCGGCCGCGATCGCGACGAACATGAGCAGGATGACGCCCGCCGAAGCGGCAAAAGCGAAGCCGAGTGCGCTCCCCAGAAACGGCGCCGTGCAGGGCGTCGCCAGGACGGTCGCGAAAACACCCTGGAAAAACGAACCCGCGTAACCTTCCCGCGCGCTCCAGCCGAGCAGCCCGGTCGTGGCGCCGGCCGGGAGCGTGATCTCGAACACGCCGAAAAGATTGAGCGCGAAAACGAGCACGACCGCGCTCATCACGACGACGAAAAGCGGGTTGGTAAATTGAAACGCCCAGGTGATCTGATGCCCGGCGGCCTTGAGCGCGATCATGAGGAGCGCGAGCCCGAGGAACCAGCCGAAGATGCCGGCGGTGAAAGCGAGACCGTTCCCGAAAATCTTGCGTCGATCGTCACCGGCGTGCTGGATGAATCCGAAAATCTTGAGCGAGATCACCGGCAAGACGCAGGGCATGAGATTGAGAATGAATCCGCCGATGAAGCCGAAGAGAAGAAACTTGAGCAGCCCTCCCGCGCCCGCTGAGCTCGCCGCTACCGCTGGAGGGACGGGCGCCGTCCCGTCCGAGTTTGGCGCGCTCGCGCCTAACGACCAGGCCTGCTGATCGAAAACAACCAACCCAGGAAGCGCGTGCAGGCTTGGGTCCGACGCCTCGATCGGAATCGTGAAGCCGATCGAACCATCGTTCCCCTGCGTTCGTTGCGGATGACCGATGACAACGCCCGTCTCCGGCAGCGGGAAAAAATCGAGCGACGATTTTTGCGCGAGGCTCTTATCCGCAATCGTTAGGCGAAAGGCCTTGGCATCGCGTGTCCACTTCACTGCCGCGCTCGCCGCGTCCGGCAACGCCCGCGGCAGTTGCGCGCGATATTTTTCGAAAAGTTCCTGATTAGCCGGCGCCGCCGGTCCGCCGACCGGCAGATCGAGCTGCACCTTGCCGCTCCCCGGAATGCAAATTTTCTCGCAGACCAGCCAATCCACCGCTCCGGCCAGGTGGACCGATTTCGCCGCGATCCGCGCGGGCGGCGTGAGCTGCATCATGAGCAGCACTTCGTCGTGATAACCGTAGATCTGGATGTCGCCCGGCTCGTTTAGCTTGAGCGGAATCGGCCATTGGATCGATCCCGCTTTCCAGCCCGCGGGCAGTTGCCATTTGATCTCCGTCGGAATGCCCGCGTCGCCCGGATATTGCCAATAGGTATGCCAGCCGGGAACCATTCTCAGGAGGAGACCGGCGGTGAAAGGCTGTCCCGGCACGATCGTCGTCGTATCCGCCAGAAGGCTCGCCTGGACCAGCTCGCGTCCGTTGAACTTCTGCGCGCGCGATTCCGCCGGGCAAAAGAGGAACGCCGCGAGGAGGAAGAGAGGCGCGAGACGGCGCAGCGGGTCCATTTGTTTAGTTACCATCGCTCGCGAAACGCGGCAACGAACGTGCGGACGGAGGGACGCGCTGCCGCGGGTCCAGGCTCGCGCGCGAAGCTCGGGCAGCGAACTCGTTAGGCAACGGCATCCGCGCGATGAAACGAAAGCTCCAGCGCTTCGCCCGGCGGAATCGCCGCCCAGCGTTGCAGCAATTCATCCCGGAACGAGCGAATCTTCTTCACCTTCTCGTCGCTCAAAACCGGCACCGTCACCGGGGTGCGCCCTTTCCGGTGCGACGCGGCGTAAAGCTCGCCTTGGGCCTGGAATTCTGCCGCGCTCCAGGTCTCGCCCATCCGGCGTTCGGTATCGAACAACCCGACGAGCAACTCCACTTCCCGCGCCTCTGGCGGAATCGTCCCGCGCGGCCAGGGCGAAGAGAAATCACTCATCTCCCAGCCGGACGCGAGCAGTCCGTAAAATCCATGCTCGTATCCGAGCACGGTTTCGATCGCGTAATGGGTCAGGTCATGCGTCGGGAAAACCTGACCGTACGAACCGGTCTGGCGTTGCCAGGTAATGGAACCGTCCGCCCGTGTGCAGGTCAGTGCGGCCGAGCCATCGGCGTTGCGTTTCCACCGAATCCTCAGGTCAGCTGTTGTTCGATTTTTCATCTTGCCCGCGCCAGCAGCGAGAACGCGGCCGCATAGCTTTTCACTACTCCAAAAGTCCGGGCCTCCGTCTCGAGGCTGGTTGTAACCCGAAGTTATTCTTCGCCCTTGAAGTAGTCGGCTTCCGCCACCTCCGCGATGATTTCCTCGCTCCCTTCCTTGATCACGACTGCCTTGCCGCTGTCGGGATAATAACAGGAATCGCCGCGCGGATTATCCGCGATCACGTAATAGACGAAGTCCTCCTCGCCTTCGTTGGAAAGCTGGTGCGCCTGGCCCGGACCGAAGATAAACGCATCGCCCGCGCCGACCTCGGTCCGGCCGGTTTCGTCGCGCACGATTCCGCGACCCGAGACGACGAGATACATTTCCGTTTCCGCGCCGTGCAAGTGATATGGACAATAACTTTTCCCTGCGGGAATCCGGACCTGGGCGAGATCGAATGGATGACGCTTCGCGAGGTCGAGCGATTCACGTTCGCGCCCAAGCGCGATCGAGATGTCTTTGACGTACTTGTGGTATTTGCCTTTGGGCGATTTGCGCTCCTGCTCGTTGATTTCGTCGAGGTTAACTTTTTTCATGTGAGTTGGTTGATGCGGAAATTAACCGCAGAGGACGCAGAGAGCGCAGAGGAAGAATAAATTCATTTTGATTCCCAACTCTGCGTCCTCTGCGTCCTCTGCGGTTAAACCTTGTTCATACGATTACTTTAGCCCCCCGCCGGCTGCCTCCTTATTGTTTGTCTTTCTGAGCGAAGCGAAGAATCTCTGACCATTTCTGTCCTCACAGCGCAAGGACCCGGGAATAGTCAGAGATCCTTCGCTGCGCTCAGGATGACAATTTTCAAAAAACAATCAGTCGCGGAAGTTTTGGAAATTGGTCGTGACTCCGAAATCTTTGCTCTTCACAAACGCGATGACTTCCTGCAATTCGTCGCGCTTTTTGCCGGTCACGCGAATCTGCCGATCCTGCAATTGATTCTGCACCTTGAAGCCGCCGCCCTTGATCGCGAGGATGATTTCCTTCGCCTTGTCGCCCTCCAGCCCCTGCTGAATTTTCAGTTCCTGGCGCGCGTGACCCATCGAAGAAATTGACGGCTCCTCCTGTTTGATGTTGCGCAGGTCGACACCGCGCTTCGACAATTTCCCGATGACGATTTCGCGCAGGCCGCGCAGCCGCGAGGCGTCTTCCGCTGTGAGCGTGATCTGATCTTTCTCGAGCTCGACTTGCGCGACCGTTCCCTTGAAATCGAAGCGGGTGGCAAGTTCTTTGCGTGCCTGGTTAAGCGCGTTATCAATCTCCTGTTTGTCCAATTCGGACACGATATCGAATGAAGGCATGGTAAAAATTTTCGCCGGCCGGGTTCCAGTTGCGATTTGCACTGCGCGGGCGGCGAGACTCATTATCCCGTTCCCGCCCGCTCCGGCCAATGAATTTTTCCCGCGCCACCTCCCGCTTCCTCCCACTCCTGCTCTTCCTTCTGCTCCCAACCGGTTGCCGTCGTACCATCACGAACGAGGAGCGGAGCGCCCGCAACGAATTGCGCCGCGACCTCCGGGCCCACTCTTTCGAAGCGGCCATTCCGCTGGCTCGTCGCGTTCTCCGCTTCGCTCCGCAGGACAACGGCGCCTGGGCGCGCCTCGCGCAGGCGCAGGCGGGTCTCGGCGACCTCACCGGTCTGCGCCAGACGTTGGCGGATTGGCACCGCGCGGTGCGGCGGACCTCGGCCAAGTATGACGAATATCGCGGCGACCTCGCGCTCGCCAGCGGC
This sequence comes from uncultured Verrucomicrobiae bacterium, assembly GCA_963792775.1. Taxonomy (GTDB): domain Bacteria; phylum Verrucomicrobiota; class Verrucomicrobiia; order Chthoniobacterales; family UBA10450; genus Palsa-1392. The sequence goes on from CAWBXU010000002.1 coordinate 400,606, forward strand.
CGGCCGGCGGAAGCGCTCGCCGCTTGGAGCGATTCGGTCGCGCAGAAGGATCGCAAGCCTCGCGTCTTCGCCAAGATCGGGCGCCTGGAAGCCGGGCAGGAGCAATGGGAAAAAGCGGCTGCGGCCTGGAGCGGCGCCCTCCAACTGGAGGAAAGCGCGCCGCTTCTGCTGGAGCGCGCCCGGGCCAATCGTCATCTGCACCGCTGGGATGCGGTCTTGAGCGATCTGCAGCGCGCGGCCCGGCTTGCGCCTAACGATGCACTCGTTAGGCAAATGAAATTGCAGTTCGCGCGGCTCGGCAAATTTCTCGCCGAGGTGCGCGATCTCGATCAGGAACTGGCGGCCATGCCTAACGAAACCGGCCTGCGGGCCGACCGCGCCCTCCTTTTCCTGCGCGCGAACGCTCCCGATCTCGCTCTCGACGATGCCCGCGTCGCGGCCGAGCAGGCAACGGACGCGGTCCGCCCGCGGCTCTTCGCCGCGCTGGCGCTTCAAGGGTTGAATCGCGCAAGGGAAGCAAATCGCTTCGGCGTGCGCGGCGCGCTTTCTCTGGACGCGCTTTCGCCGGATTTTCTGCAAACCCTCGCCCGCCTCGACGCCGAGATCGGAGCCGAACCCAAAAGCGCGGAGCTGCGGATCAATCGCGCCTGGCAGTTGAACGAAATCGAGCAGCCGCAGTTGGCCTTGCGCGATGCGGAAGCGGCCAGCAACTTCGATCCGAAATCAGCCGGCTCGCACGCCGAAGCGAGTTACGCCCTGGCCAAACTCGGTCGCGCGCCCGAGGCTTACTCCCAGATCAAACGCGCGACCGAGCTGGATCCAAACTTCTCCACCGCCTGGCAATACCGCGGCGAGCTGGAGATGAAAAAGATCGATTACCTGGCTGCGATCGACTCGCTCAGTCACGCCCTCGCGATCAACCAAACCGCGGCGGCCCTGGCGCAAACGGGAGGAATGTTATCGCAAACTCGGCCTGCTCGTAAAAGCGGAGGCGGATCAAAAATCGCTCGATCGCATCCGCGCGATTCGTTAGGCGGGAGCGCTTAAGGGTGGCGATCGATGCTGATGTTACCGCCGCCGGTGTGGAAACGGAGGGTAACAGGCGCATCGGCCGCGGTCGCTCCTTTCAATTCCTGGCCACGACCGAGGCTCGAGGGATTTTTGAATCCAAAGCCGTTCCCGATCCGGCCGTTCAGCGTCTCCGCCTCGACGCGGAATCGCGCCATCGCCGGGAGCAATGGCGCCGATCCGGCCGTGTTGCAGCGCGTAATCGAAGGTCGCGGGAAGATTTTCCCACCAGTCGAAAAACACTTCCATAACGCCGTTGCGCGAGCTGGCGTCGACCCGGGCGAAACAGTTCAGCGCGGTGATGCGACCGTTAGTTAATTCGATCGACGCGCTCCCGCCGCGCAAACCTTGCAGCGTCACTTCGCCGGTCGTGAGCTTCAATTTCAAGTGCGCTGTCTCGGGCACGTTGAGGGTGTAATCGATCGTCCCGGAACGATCGGCGAAGATTCCGTGCACCGGCGGAATCACGCTGCGCACCGCGAGCGAGTTCGGCGCCAGTTTTGTCTCAGCGCGAATCTGCTGAAGCCGCGAGGCGGTATAGGCATTGCGCAAAACGGCCAGGCGCACGCGCGGTTCATACCAGCCGAAAACGTGAATGGAACCGTCCGTATTCTCAAGCGTGATCGCGCCGTCGAGCGGCAGGGGAAAGAACTGCTCGGTTTGTTCGTGGAGCGGGTCTTCGGCCTGCGCCGCAGGGCTCGCGAGGACAAATGCGAGCGCGAAGAGCCCGTGCAACACCACCCGGAGAAGCGGGCGGCATCTTAGAGCTCGAAAATAGGTCCCATAGGTCATATACGACCTATACGACCTATATGAACTCCCCGCTCCTCCCGCCCCACGGCAACTACCGCGAACTGCTTTCCTACCAGAAGGCCGAGATCATCTACGACCTCACCTACCGTTTCACGACGCTGTTTTTGAAGCGAAGCGACCGTACGATCGACCAGATGCGCCAAGCTGCTCGCTCCGGCAAACAAAACATCCTCGAAGGCTCAAAGGCCTCCGGCACCTCGAAAGAAACCGAACTCAAACTCACCAACGTGGCCCGCGCCAGCCTCGAGGAACTCCTCGCCGATTTCGAAGACTTCCTCCGCACGCACAATTCCCCGATCTGGCCCAAAAATTCCCGCGAAGCCCTTTACGTCCGCCGCCTCGGCTATAAGTCCCCTCAGTCCTATAAGACCTATCGACCGCTCATCGAGACCCGCCCGCCCGAGATCGTCGCCAACATCGCCCTCTGCCTGATTCACCAGGCCAACTACCTGCTCGACCAACAAATTCGCCGACTCGAGCAGGATTTCCTCAAAGACGGCGGCATCCGCGAGCGCATGACCCGCGCCCGCCTCCAAAGCCGCGCCGACCGCGCTTGACGATCCTCAGCGGTGGTGTTCGCGTAGGGGGCGCACCCGCGCCGCCACATGCCCACCTCGCCGCCTAACAAACCGCCCGCCATTCTCTCGCTCATCGGCAACACGCCGCTGGTCGAGATCACGCGGATGGATACCGGCCCCTGCCAGCTCTTCGTTAAACTGGAAAACCAAAATCCGACCGGCTCGATCAAGGACCGCGTCGCGCTGGCCATGATCGAAGCGGCTGAACGCGACGGGAAACTCAAACCCGGCGGCACCGTGATCGAAGCGACCGCGGGCAACACCGGCCTTGGCCTCGCCCTCATCGCCGGCGCGAAAGGTTATCGCATCATCCTCGTCATCCCGGACAAGATGTCGCTCGGAAAAAATCGCCCACGTCCGCGCCCTCGGGGCGGAAGTTCGCCTAACGAGAAGCGACGTGATGCGCGGCCATCCGGAATATTACCAGGATGTCGCCGCGCGCCTGACCGCGGAAATCCCGGGCGCGTTTTACGTCAATCAATTCGGCAACCCGGCCAATCCCCTCGCCCATGAGACCACGACCGGACCGGAAATCTGGGAGCAGATGAATCACGATCTCGACGCGGTCGTGGTCGGCGTCGGCTCCGGCGGCACGCTCAGCGGACTCGGGCGTTTTTTCAAAAAGGTCGCGCCGAACGTCGAGATGATCCTGGCCGATCCGACCGGCTCGATTCTCTACGAGTGGGTCAAGACCGGCAAACTGGCGAAGGCCGGAAGCTGGGCGGTCGAAGGCATCGGCGAGGATTTCATCCCGGATATCGCCGACATGTCGCTGGTCCGTGACGCCTTCGAGATCGACGACGCAGAAAGCTTCGCCGTTGCGCGCGAGCTTTTGCGCAAGGAAGGAATTCTGGCCGGCTCATCGACCGGCACTCTGCTCGGCGGGGCGCTCCGTTATTGCCGGCAACAGACCGAGCGCAAAGCGGGTCGTCACCTTCATCTGCGACACGGGCAACAAGTATCTCTCCAAGATGTTCAACGATTTCTGGATGGCGGACCAGGGTTTCTCGGAACGCCCGACCCAGGGCGATCTGCGCGATCTCATTTCTCATCGATACGAAAAGGGCGAAGTCATCTCGGTCGGGCCTAACGACACCTTGCTGACCGCGTTCAAGCGCATGCGCACGGCCGATGTCTCGCAGTTGCCCGTGCTCAACGGCGAAGGCCGGGCCGTCGGCATCATCGACGAATCCGATCTCCTCGTGAAAGTGCACCACGAGCCGGCCAAGTTTAACGAGCTCGTCAGCGCCGCCATGACCGACCGGCTCGAGACGCTTTCGCCCTCGGCGCACATCGCGGACTTGTTAGGCGTGTTCGACCGCGGCCGCGTCGCCATCGTCATGGACGGTGACAAATTTCTCGGGCTGATCACCCGGACCGATCTGCTCTCTTATCTCCGGCTGCACATGCCGAAATAAGTTTCGATCCGCAGATGACGCAGATTTCCGCAGATTAAAATCCTGTCGGCACCCCCTTTTTAGGTATCTGCGAAAATCCGCGTAATCTGCGGACGGTTTTATCTATGAAAAAGAAGCACCATCTCGCCACCCGCGTGATTCACGCCGGCCAGTCGCCCGATCCTTCGACCGGCGCGGTCATGACGCCGATCTACCAAACCTCGACCTACGTGCAGGAAAGTCCGGGCCGGCACAAAGGCTACGACTACGCGCGCTCGATCAATCCGACGCGGAGTGCCTACGAACGTTGCGTCGCCGATCTCGAGAGCGGGACCCGCGGCTGGGCTTTTGCCTCCGGCCTGGCGGCGATGTCGACCGCGCTCGAAACGATCGACAGCGGCTCGCACGTCGTGGTGAGCGACGATCTTTACGGCGGCACTTATCGCCTCTTCGAAAAGGTGCGGCGGCGCTCGGCCAATCTCGATTTCACCTTCATCGACATGACCGATGTCGCGAAAATCGAAAGCGCGATCAAACCGAACACGCGCATGGTCTGGGTGGAAACGCCGAGCAACCCGCTGCTCAAGCTGATCGATCTGGAGGCGGTCGCGAAGATCGCGCGCAAGCACAACGCGATCTCGGTTTCCGACAACACTTTTGCCAGCCCGTGGATTCAGCGGCCGCTCGAGCTCGGCTTCGACATGGTGATTCATTCCGCCACGAAATATCTCAACGGCCATTCCGACATGGTCGGCGGCGTCGCGGTCGTGGGAGAAAACAAGGAGCTCGGCGACAGCATGCAGTTTCTGCAGAACTCGGTCGGCGCGATCGCGGGACCGTTCGATAGCTTTCTCGCCATGCGCGGGCTGAAGACGCTCGCTTTGCGGATGGAGCGCCATTGCGAAAACGCCTCCGAACTGGCTGGCTGGCTGGAGCAGGAGCCGAAAGTGCGCCGGGTCAGTTATCCTGGCCTAACGAGTCATCCGCAGCACGAGCTGGCGCAACGCCAGATGGGCGATCGCTTCGGCGGCATGGTCACGGTCATCCTCGAGACCGACCTCGCCGGCACGCGGCGTTTCCTCGAGAACACCCATCTTTTCTCGCTCGCGGAAAGCCTCGGCGGAGTCGAGAGCCTGGTGAATTATCCGCCGATCATGACCCACGGCGCGATCCCGGAAGAGCAGCGCATCGCGCTCGGCATCACCGAGTCGCTCGTCAGGTTATCGGTCGGAGTGGAGGACGTGGAAGATCTGCGCGACGACCTGAAGACGGCGCTGGCCGCGATCTGAACCCGCGCGCTTCTTTTTCTTGTCATCCTGAGTGAAGCGAAGCACCTAACGATTAACCTGCGCGGAATCGTCCGGGGCGAAGCACGGCGCGCTTTGAACCATGAGTTCGTTGGCGAAAGCCATTCATCGCTCGCGAGGGTCCTTCGCTACGCTCAGGATGACAGGAATTGCGCGCCAGCTTTCGCTCGAGCGCGCCTCGCGTTAGCGTGCCGCTTCCATGGGCAGCAGCTTCGGACAACTTTTCCGCATCACCACCTTTGGCGAATCCCACGGCGGCGGCATTGGAGTGGTGATCGACGGTTGCCCGCCGCGCCTCCCCCTTTCGCTTAACGACGTTCAACGCGAGCTGGATCGCCGTCGACCAGGCCAGAGCAGGATTGTCACCCAGCGCCAGGAAGCCGATCGCTGCGAAATTCTTTCCGGGGTGTTCGAGGGGAAAACGCTCGGCACGCCCATCGCCATCCTCGTCCGGAACGAGGACGCGCAGCCCGAAGCCTATCAGGAAATCAAGGAAACCTTCCGGCCTTCGCACGCCGATTTCACCTACCAAGCAAAATACGGCATTCGCAACTGGCAGGGTGGCGGCCGCGCCTCCGCCCGCGAAACGATCGGACGCGTCGCCGCCGGCGCGGTCGCGCGCAAAGTCCTCGCGCAGCTCTTATCCGAGTTTGGAGTTGCTCGCCTACGTCGACTGCGCGTGCACGACCTCTACGCGGAAGTCGATCCCGCGGCGGTGACCGCGGAAGAGATCGAAGCCAATCTCGTCCGCTGCCCGGACGCAGAGATGGCCACAAAAATGATCGCAGCTGATCGAAGAGACGCGCGCCGCCGGCGATTCGTTAGGCGGGATCATCGAGAGAGTCGTTAGGCAAATGCCGCGCGGCCTGGGCGAACCCGTTTTCGATAAGCTGGAAGCGGAGCTGGCCAAGGCGATGCTCAGCCTCCCCGCGACGAAAGGCTTTGAAATCGGCTCCGGCTTCGCCGGCACGCGCATGAAGGGTTCCGAGCATAACGATCCTTTCGAAATGAGCGGCGAGCGAAGTGCGCACGGCGACAAACCGTTCCGGCGGCGTGCAGGGCGGAATCAGCAACGGCGAAAATCTTATCTTCCGCGTCGCCTTCAAACCGACGGCCACGATTGCGCGGCGAACAAAAAACCGTGACCAGCGCCCAGCGAAGAGACGACTCTTGCGGCGCGCGGCCGACACGATCCCTGCGTCCTTCCGCGCGCGGTGCCGATGGTGGAGGCGATGGCGGCGCTGGTCCTCTGCGATCACGCCTTGCGGCAGCGAATCAATACTTTGTAGCGGCGGCCGTATCGGCCACATCCCCCTTACGTCCCCTTTTCGCTTGCGGGCGACACGCCCGCCGCTACATCGGTCTTACTGATGGCGAACGGGTCCCAACTCTGGCAAACGATCTTCGTCTCCTTCGCGCTCATCCTGATCGCCTTCGAAATCGTGCGCGGCTGGCGACTTGGACTCGTTAGGCAATTGGTTCGGGTCGTGGCCGTGCTCGCCGCCTACGGCGCCGGATTTTTCGGCGGCCGCATCCTTTTGCCGATCCTGCGGCCTCTCGTGCACGTGCCCGATTTCCTCATCTCCGTCATCGGCGGGGCGCTACTCGCCCTGCTCGTTTACGCTGTCATTACCGGCGTGGGTGCGATTCTTTTCAAGCGCACCAGAGAGCAAAGCGTCGGCGCCGTCCGCCTCCTTTACGGCGCAAGCGGCGCCGTCCTTGGGATTTTTTTCGGGCTCTTCAGCGTCTGGCTGATCGTCGTCTGCGTGCGCTCGGTCGGCGCGATCGCGAGCGCGGAGATTCATCACGAACCGCTCGCCCAACCCGGTCAGCCCGCTCCGCGGCGGAGCACGACGGTGGCGCGCCCGGTCCCAGCGGCTCCGCTCGTGAATTCGCTGGCGAAGTTAAAGAATTCGCTTGAGCTAGGCTCGTTAGGCGAAGTGGTGAAGAGCGCGGACATGGTCCCGGCCACCACTTATCAGGCGCTGGGCAAGCTCGGCGCGGTCGTCTCGGATCCGCGGAGCGCAGCGCGCTTTCTTTCTTATCCGGGCGCGCAACGCCTGAGCCAAAATCCGACGAATCATCGCCTTGCGCGACGACCAGGAAATCATCGACCTGGTCCAGCAGCAGCGCTTTCTCGATCTCCTCCAGAACCCCAAGTTGATCGCAGCGATGAACGACCCCGCACTGGCCGCGGAGGTGAAGAGTTTCGATTTCCAAAAGGCGCTTGATTATGCGCTGAAGAAGTAGCCTCGCACGAAGGCCACAAAGGTCACAAAGGAATGCAGGAAAACGAACTTGCGAAGATCATCCTGGATTCGGCTTTTCTCGCCCATTCAAAGCTTGGACCGGGATTGCTGGAATCGGTTTATGAGGTCGTGCTCGCGCATGAGTTGAAGAAAGCTGGCGTGGCAGTCGAACGACAGAAGCCAATGCCGATCATTTACGACGGAATCTACTTCGAAGAGGCGTTCCGCTCCGACCTGGTCGTGGGAGAAAAAGTGATCGTCGAGCTTAAATCCGTCGGGGCGCTATCCCCAATCCACGCCAAGCAGGTTCTCACCCAACTCCGCTTGAGCGGCCTTAAGCTCGGCCTGCTCATCAACTTTGGCGAATCGCACCTCCGAAATGGCATCAAGCGCCTGATAAACGGCCAACTAGACGAAGACTTCGAGCTATGATTCTCGTCGTGACCTTTGTGACCTTTGTGCGAGACCTTTGAGAAATCTGTGAGCTATCTGACAACCATCGGTCTTGAGGTGCATGTGCAGCTGAAGACACGCTCGAAGATGTTTTGCGGTTGCGCGGTGGAGTTTGGAGCGGAACCGAACTCTCTCACCTGTCCGACCTGCCTCGGATTACCGGGGGCTCTGCCGGCGATGAATCAGGAGGCGCTACGCCTAACGACTCTAACAGGCCTGATGCTCGGTTGCGAGATCGCGCCGCTGAGCAAATTCGATCGGAAGAATTATTTCTATCCGGACATGCCGAAGAATTACCAGATCTCGCAGTACGATCTGCCCATCTGCGCGAAGGGTGAAGTGACTCTGCCGGATTTTGCCTATCCGAAGGGCGCGGCGATTGCGACTCCAGAGAAGGCGGTACGATTGGTGCGCATCCACCTCGAGGAAGATGTCGCGAAAAGCTTCCATTTCGACACCAGCACCGGGATCGATTTCAATCGCGCCGGCACGCCTTTGATGGAGATCGTGACCCAGCCGGAGATCGAATCGCCGGAAGAAGCTTTCGCGTTGCTGACCGCGCTGAAACAGATTCTGATTTACGGCGGGGTGAGCGACGCCGAGATGGAAAAAGGTCAACTGCGTTGTGACTGCAACATTTCGCTCCGGCCGGAAACGCAGCAGTCGTTAGGGGCGAAAATCGAGATTAAGAACATGAACTCGATCAGCGGGGTGCGCCGCGCGCTCGCGTATGAAGTGGCCCGGCAGAGCGAGGCGCTGGAGCGGGGCGAAAAGTTAGAGCAGGAAACACGGCGCTGGGATGACGACGGCGGGGAAGACTTTCCCGATGCGCCGTAAGGAAATGGCGCACGATTACCGCTACTTTCCCGATCCGGATTTGCTCCCGGTGAAAACGAGTGAGTTGGTCGACGAAGCGCGGACGCGCCTGCCGGAGCTGCCGCCGGCGAAACGGGCGCGCTTCGAAAACGAGTACGGGGTGAGCGCCTACGACGCGGGTGTGCTCGCGAGCGACCTTGCCCTGGCGCGCTACTTTGAAAAGGCGGCGCAAAAGGAGGAGCACGGGAAAGCGCTCGCCAACTGGATCCTGAACGATCTGCAAAGCGCCCTAACGAACGCTTCCCTAACGATCGTGAATTGCCCGATCCCGCCGGAGGCGCTCGAGGAACTGATCGGATTAATCGAGAGCGGCAAGATCAGCGGCAAACAGGGCAAGGAAGTTTTCTCGGAAATGTTTGCGAGCGGCAAGACGGCGGCGGCGATCGTGCGCGAACGGGGACTCGAACAACTCAGCGATACCGCCGCGCTCGAGGCGCTGGCCGAACAAGTCATCGCGGCGCACCCGAAGCCGGCGGCAGATTTCCGCGCCGGCAACCGCGCCTCGCTGAATTTCCTCAAGGGTCAGATGATGAAGTTGTCGCACGGCCGGGCGAATCCCGCGCTCGTGGGCAAGATTCTGGAGCGGAAGTTGGGGTAGCGGAAGAGCAACTGCCCGGGGAAGACGGGGTACCCGGTCGTTCGGTGCTGTCTGCGCCGAACCGCGCAAGGTCTGGCGGAAGAGGATAGTGACAGCAGCGCGCAAAGGGCCTTGGTCGAGACTCGACCAAGTGCGACGGGGTAACACCCCGTCCTCCCCGGATTCAGCGGCAGCGCCCCTTTTGGATTCGCTAGTTGAATTGCCGGAACCAGCGATAGGGGAAATCGTCGCCCGGACAATCGGTCGCCCAGCGCGGCGGATTCATTTCGCGATGCGGGCGAACCGGAATTTCGTGCCGGTCGACTTTGCCGCAGCGCGCGCGCAGGTAGCGGATCAGCTCTTCGCAGGAGGCGAGCTGCGCGTGGGTCGGCTGGTCGCGGTTGAAATCGCCAACCAGGCAGATGCCTAACGAAATGTTGTTGAGGTAATCGCTGTGCACATGGCCGCCGTTGATCTGGCGGGTCCAGCGGTTGCCCACTTCGATTTCGCCGTCGCCCGAGGAAGTGCCGTTGCCGATGACAAAATGATAGGCGAGCCCGTTCTGCATCCGGCGGACGTGCCGGTGGTAGTAATCGAAAATGCGCGCGTTCCCCTGCCGCGTCCCGCTGTTGTGCACAATGATGAAACGCCAGCGCTCGCGCAGGACGGGCGCGCGATCGATCTGATTCCGGACGGAGCGGGTGAGGTAATTGTAGTGCCGGGCGAAAAGGTGAAAGGGCAGGAGCGAAAATCCGCGCGGCTTTTGATAACCGGATTTCTGCACGACGACCTGAGCAGGCGCAGATGTCGCTGCCGGTTTCGCGGTCGCGGAAGCAGTCGGCGCCGGTGTCGCGCGCGCCGCTCGCGGCGGAGTGGACTCGTTAGGCTGGGCCCGCGGGGTCGCGGTCTCTTCCGGAGTTGGCGATGGCTTTGTCGGAGTCCGCTCCGGGGTTTCCTCTTCTTCCGGGGTCGGTTTTGGCGTGGGCGATTTTTTCCTCTTCGCGGGCGGGTGTTTTGCCGGCTTCGGTTTGTGCCGCGGGGTGGCGGATTTTTCCGGAGTGGCGGTCGGGACCGTGCGCATCCTCTCGCGCGCTTTCAGGAAAAGCTGGCGCTTCTCCTCCTCTGTCAGCTCGGCGGCACGGGGCGGTCCGGCGAGACCGCCGAAAAGGAGAAGGAGGCAGAGGGCAAGCTGCCAGTAGCCGATAGAACGCAAACGCATCAGGACGACCGGATCTCTCAGGCCGGTTGCGGCTCGCTCTCCGCGGCGGCGGCGCGATGCGCGGCGCGCTCACTTTCGCGGCGCAGGATGGCGTTTAATTTTCCACCGAGGAGGAGGAGCAGGCAGGTCAAATACATCCAGGTGAGGAGCATGATGATGGAGGCGAGGGCGAGGTAGGTCGGGTTATAGCGATCGTAACGCGCGACGTAGAACTGGAAGAGCTTCGTCACCGTCATCCAGCCGACGGAGAAAAAAATCGCGCCGGGCAGCGCCTGTCGAATCGTCAGGTAATTTTCCGGGGTGAGGAGATAAAGGGCGAGAGCGAGGATGACGAGGGCGATGGCGGTGAGCGGGAGATTAAGGTAGGCGACCCATTCCTGGAGCGGGATGCGCAATTGAAAATTAACCTCCGCGATGCCGGCCAGACTCTCGCCGAAGACAGTGATGTTGAAGGCGAGCAGGATGGTGATGCCAAACCAGAAAAGGAGGAGCAGCGAGATGATGTATTTGGACCACCAATTGCGATCCTCGCGCACCCCGTGGGTGTGACTGAGCGCGCGCGAAATCGTCGAGATGAAAAGCGTGCCGAGATAAATCCCCAAAATGATGCCGGCGGTGGCGAGGGCGCCGTTGTTTCCAGTCACAATGACGTTGGCCACGATGGTATCGAGGATTTCCTGGACCTTGGGATCGGGCGGGAGAAAAGCGCGGACGACGCCGAGCATGTGGTGCAGCGTGGCCGGGTCGGTGCCGAAAAGGCCGAGGAGATGCCAGAGAAAGAGGAGGCCCGGGGCGAGGGTGAAAAGCATTTGGTAAGCCATCTGGGCGGAGAGTCCCATCGTCTCGTCAGTGGCGGTTTCCCAAACCAGCCGCCGTGAGACGCGCCCAAGCAAACGAAGTCTTCTCATCGTCGCGAGAAGTTTACTTTGCCGTCCCGGGAATTCCATTAAAGTCTCGCCATTCAGCCTAACGAATGCCGAAACGCATCCTGATTCTGACGGCCGGTTTCGGCGAAGGGCACAACAGCGCCGCGCGCGGTTTGCGCGACGGTTTCGCGGCGATCGCGCCTAACGACGCCGCGGTGGAGCTGCACGATCTCTTTGCCGAGACTTACGGCCCGGCGAACGACCTGGCCTGCCGTCTCTACCTCGGCGTGATCAACCGCGCCCCGCGGGCCTGGGCCAGATTCTACGGCTGGCTCGACCGGCGAGAAAAATTCGCGCCGGGAATGATCTGGCTCTTCCTGGCGAAAAGCCGCCTGCGCCGGCTTCTCAAGCGCTTTCGTCCGGATATCGTGATCGCGGTCTATCCGGCTTACGCACATCTCCTCGCGGAGATGGTCGGGAGTGGACTGCCACCTTTCCGGTTGGTTGTTTGCATCACCGACTCGATCACGGTCAACGCCATCTGGTATCGCTGCGCGGCCGATGTTTTCCTCGTGCCTAACGACCAGACGGCGGCCGTGCTGGCAAGCGCTGGTGTGCCTAACGAGAAGGTGCGCGTGACCGGTTTTCCGGTGACGCCGCAATTCGCGGCTCTCGGCGAACTGCGCCAGCCGCCTTCGCCCCAATACGGCAATCGCATTCTCTACATGATGAACGCCGGGCGGGTTCTCGTCCCCGAGATCATCGACGAGCTGGCAGCAATTCCGCAGTCGCGCCTCACCGTGACAGTCGGCCGCGACGAGAATCTCCGCCTCGCGGTCGAGGCGGTCCGGAAAAAGGCCGGGCGGAAGTTTGAGATCCTGGGCTGGAGCGATCAGTTACCGCGGCTCATGCTCGAAAGCCATCTCCTCATCAGCAAAGCCGGCGGGGCGACGGTGCAGGAAGCGATCGCGGCCTGTTGCCCGATGATCATTAACCAGGTTGTGCCTGGTCAGGAAGAAGGCAATGCCCGACTCATCCAGGAAACTCGATCGGGCCTGCTCGCGACTACGCCGGCCGCGATCATCGCCGCGGTCGAGGGAGCTTTCGCTGACGATGCACGGCAGTGGCACGAATGGTCGGCCAATATCCGCCGATTGAGCCGGCCGGATGCGTCGCTCGAAATTGCGCGGGAGCTTCTCGCGGTGGTGGCATAAGAGGGAGGTTGGGCGCGGCAGCTACCCGCGCCGGTTCTTTTCTTTCTCTGTCATTCTGAGCGCAGCGAAGAATCTCTGACTGTTCTGCATTCGCCGCGCTGCGGGCCCGGAAAGAGTCGGTGATCCTTCGCTACGCTCAGGGATGACGGTCGGAAAAAGAAATAAGACGGGGCCGGACTGAGAAGGTGCTCGCACGGCCACTGGGAATGAGGACGAGGAACGAGCAGAAGCAGAACTTTGATTCCTAGGCTTTTGTATCATCAAAAGCGAGACCACCCGGACGGACGCGCTCTCAGTTTAGTTGATACACTGCACCCGGCAGCCCTGACGGCACCGAAAGCTGCCGGCAATTCCCAGCGCCTACTGGGATGCGAGGCGCATCTTCAGGCTACCGGTTTCGGACCGGCTTTGTCGTTCAAAACCTGCGTGAACTCCTGCAGGCTGGTGACGATCTGGGGCGCCTTCGCCAGCACGGTGGTGGCCAGCTTTTCCGCATAATCAGGCCGGCGCTGCGACATCTCCGAGAGCGCCATCATGACCGCGAGCGCATTGTTTATCGAGTGCTTAATCTCGCTGAATTTCTTCTGCAGCTGCGCGATTTCTTCCTGCGGAATGGTTGAGCCGGTGTCAGTCATATAGGGCTGGAGAAAGCAGGCGGGTGTGCTTGACTTATAGGTTCGAGAAATCCCGGCCGATGCCTGCAAAAGCTATCAAGATCAGTGGGGCACGCCAGCATAATCTCAAGAATCTCCACGTCGAGATTCCGAGGGAAAAGCTGGTCGTCATTACCGGCCTGAGCGGCTCCGGAAAATCGTCCCTCGCCTTCGATACCCTCTACGCCGAAGGCCAGCGCCGCTACGTCGAGAGCCTTTCGGCTTACGCCCGGCAATTTCTCGATCAGATGGAAAAACCGGAGGTCGATTTTATCGAAGGCCTGTCGCCCGCGATCGCGATCGAGCAGCGAACCGCCGGGACCAATCCCCGCTCGATCATCGCGACCACGACCGAGATTTACGATTATCTGCGCGTCCTTTTTTCCGCCGTCGGCCAGCCGCACGACCCCCTCACCGGTCAGCCCATTTTTCGCCAGACCGCGCAGCAGATCGTCGATCAGATTCTGGCCTATCCACCGGAGACGAAAATCATTTTGCTCGCCCCGCTGGTGCGCAACGAAAGCGGGGAATTTCGCGACGTCGTCGAAAAAACGAAGCGGGAAGGCTTTGTCCGCATTCGAGTGGACGGCGAAATCATCGAGCTCGGCCGGCCGGAACCGATCCGGCTGAAGAAAGGCGAAAAGCACACGATCGAAGCGGTGGTCGATCGATTGGTCGTGCGCGAAGGCATTCGCTCGCGCCTCGCGGATTCGGTCGAGACGGCCTTGAAATGGGGCAACAACCGGATCGTCGTCCTGCGCGAAATTGTAGGGCGGGCGCTTCGCCTGCCCGAATCCAAAGCACCAACCGAGGCAGCCGAAGCGGCCGCCCTACAATGGGAGGAAATCCGCTACTCGACCGACTACGGAAATCCCGATACCAACTTCTCGTTAGGCCAACTCACTCCGAAACATTTTTCCTTTAACAGCCATCTCGGCGCCTGTCCGGCCTGCCATGGGCTCGGCACCCAGCCGGTGCTCGATCCCGAGCTCATGGTGACGGACGTCTCCAAGTCGCTCGCGGAAGGTGCGATCGTCCCCTGGCGCCGCGGGACGAAACGGATGAAGGCCTATTACCGCGGGCTGCAAAACGCGCTCGTTAGGCACTTCGAGGTCGCGGAGAATATGCCCTACGAAGAACTGCCCGAAAATTTCAAGAAGGCGCTCCTCTTCGGCACCGGCGACCAGCCGATCGAGATGAGCTTCGGCGGGGGCAACGGACGCGCCGCCAAAAGCGCGCGCCCCTTCGAAGGCCTCGTCCCGCAACTGGCCCGCCTCTACGAAGAGACGGAGAGCGAATTTACCCGCACCCGTATCCGGGCTTTCATGAACCGGGCAACCTGCCAGGTCTGTCACGGCGCGCGGCTCAAGCCGGAAATTCTCGCGGTCACGATCGAGAAACGCGGCGGCCGCGAGCTCAACATTCATCAGTTCTGTGAGCTGACGATCGCGCAGGCCGCCGAATTCGTTAGGCAAATCGATCTCCCGGAAAATCAGCGCACGATCGTCTCCGAAGTCCTGCACGAAATTTCGTCCCGCCTCGAATTTCTCCTCGAAGTCGGGCTCGATTACCTCACCCTCAACCGCGAGAGCGGCACCCTCTCCGGCGGCGAAGCGCAGCGCATCCGGCTCGCCACTCAAATCGGCTCCGGCCTGGCCGGCGTGCTTTACGTGCTCGACGAACCGAGCATCGGCCTCCATCAACGCGACAACGCCCGGCTCATCGGCACGCTCCGACGGCTGCGCGATCTCGGAAATTCTGTCATCGTGGTCGAGCACGATGAGGAAACGATTCGCGCGGCCGACCACATTCTCGATCTCGGGCCGGGGGCCGGTCCGCGCGGCGGCGAGATCGTGGCCGAAGGCACGCTCGCAGAAGTTCTCGACGCGAAAAATTCTCCGACCGCAGCCTACCTTTCCGGGCGCTCGAAAATCGCCATCCCGCGCCAGCGGACCGCGCCGCGCACAAGCAATTCTTCCTCTGACGGCTGGCTCACAATTCGCGGCGCCAATGAGAACAACCTGAAGAACCTGACCGCCGCCTTTCCGTTAGGCTGTTTTACCTGCATCACCGGCGTCTCCGGGAGCGGCAAGTCCACCCTCGTGGACGACATTCTGCGGCGCGCGCTTTTCCGCCATTTCTACAATTCGAAAGACAAGCCGGGCGAGCATCGTTCGATTCACGGGCTCGACCAGATAGACAAGGCGATCATCATCGACCAAAGCGCGATCGGGCGCACTCCGCGCTCTAATCCCGTCACTTACACTGGCGCGTTCACTCCCATTCGCGAGCTCTTCAGCCAGCTCCCGGCTTCGCGCATCCGCGGCTACAGTGCGGGACGTTTCAGCTTCAACGTGAAAGGCGGGCGTTGCGAAAATTGCCAGGGCGATGGGCTAATTAAGATCGAGATGCATTTCCTGGCCGACGCCTATGCGGTCTGCGAAGTCTGCCAGGGCAAACGATACAATCGCGAGACCCTCGAGATCACCTACAAGGGAAAAAACATCGCCGACGTTCTCGCCATGACGGTCGACGAAGCCTCGCGATTTTTCCGCAACATCCCGACGGTGGCGGACAAGTTGAGCGCGCTCCAGGATGTTGGCCTCGGCTATCTCCGGCTCGGCCAGGCCGGGACGACGCTTTCCGGCGGCGAAGCCCAGCGGGTGAAACTGGCGGCCGAGCTGGCCAAAAAAGCGACCGGGCGCACGCTCTACATCCTCGACGAACCGACCACCGGGCTGCACTTTGCCGACATCGAAAAGCTTCTTCAGGTGCTGATGAAGTTGCGCGACAGCGGCAACACCCTGGTCGTGATCGAGCACAACCTGGAGATGATCAAATGCGCCGACTGGGTGCTCGATCTGGGGCCGGAAGGCGGCGAAGGCGGCGGCCAAATCGTGGCCCAGGGAACGCCGGAGACGATCGCGCAGGCGCGCGGCAGTTACACCGGCGAGCATCTTCGACCATTGTTAGGCAAATGAAGAATACGTACGTCGTCAAACCGGCGCTCCAGCGTGGCCTCTTCACTGCCGCCGCCCTGATGCTGCTTCTGCTTGTCCGTTCGTTAGGCGCGACCCCCTTGGAGGAGGCGTTGCAACCGTTGAACGACGGAATCCCCCAGGTTGCAGTGGAACGTCTGCAGAAATTCCTCGCCCAGCATCCCGCGCCGAAGGAAGCCGCTCTGGCCAAAGCCAGGTTGGGCGAAGCGCTCGTCCGCTCGGGTCGTCCCGAGGCAGCGCTCCCCCTGCTGGGCGATTCCAGCCTAACGACTCTTCCTCTTACGCGGTTCTGGCGAGGGCAGGCCCTCGCGGCGCTGGGCCGCTGGACCGAGGCTCGTTTCGCCTACCAACATGCCGCCGCCGTCGCCCCGGGGCCCTTGCGCAACGACGCCCTCTTCGGCGAAGCCGAATCGCTTCGCGCGCTCGGCCAGCGGGACGAGGCCCTGCGCATTCTCGCGCCGCTCCAGCGGGACGTGCGCTGGAGCGTGCGAGCGTCGTTAGGCACAGCTGAGCTTCTGCTTGAGCGTGGCGATCTCGCCCGGGCCGATGAAGTCCTGCGCGCGATTAAGCCCGACCGGCTGGAGGATCGGAACGAGCGGCGCTATCTCTTTGGCCGCATCCATCTGGCGAAAAAGGATTACGCCCGCGCGATCGAAATTCTCTCCGTTATTTTGCAGCAACCGGAAGGGGTTCCGCACCCGCTTCTCCTCGCCACTCTTCTCGCCATCGCCGACGCCCATCTGCAGAACAAAACGCCCGACCTCGGCGATAACGTGCTCGAGGAATTCATCGATCATCACCCGGCGGATTCCGCCTTGCCGGAAGTCTTCGCCAAGCTGGACGAACTTTATCGGGCGGAGGAAAAGCCTTCGCCTAACGAGTTGCAACGCTGGGTGCGCGACCCGGCACAGCCGCGTCGCGCTCTGGCCCGCTGGTATTTCGCGCGCCTTCAGGCGCGGACGGGCGATCGCGCCGGGGCCATCGCGATCCTCGCGCCGCTCCAGGATACACCGGCGCGGTTGCCGTCGTTAGGCGAAGGGGACCTCGAGCTGGCCCGCCTCCTCCTGCAGGAGGGACGCTGGGATGCGGCGATCGCCGCGGCCGCAGCGGCCCGCCGGCAAAGTTCCGCACCGGCGCTCGTGCAGGAGGCTGATTGGTTGACCGCGGAAGCGCATTATCGGGCCGGCCGTTTTGATCAGGCCGCCCCGATTTTTGAGCAAGTCGCGCAGCGCGCGCCCGGCCTGGCGGGAGACGCGCTCTTCAATGCCGCGCTCTGCTGGCTCCGGCTCGATCGGACCAAGGAATTCACGAGCGACTACCAACGGATCAGCAACGATCCGGCGAAGCAACAAGTGCAGGGCGAGCTGCTTCTGGAAGAGGGCGCCTTGCAGGCGGCCCAGGGAAAACCGGAAGCGGCTCTTTCCTATCAGAATTTCATCCGCGACTTTCCGAATAGTCCGCGCGTCTCCGAGGCCTGGGTAGCGCTGGCCGAGCTCGCCTTTCACGCGCGCAAACCCGACCTGGAGGAAGCGCGCCAGGATTTGGCCCGGGCTCGGCAAAACCAGCCGACCCCGGCGGCCATCGAACGCGCCGATTACCTCGATATCTGGCTGACGGACGCCGCGCCCGGGTCGGACGAAACGCGGGTGATCGCGGCCGCCTCCGCTTTCTTGCGCGCGCATCCAGGCTCGGCCTTTACCTCCGAAGTTCGGATGAAATTGGCGGAAGCGTATTTTCGCCGGCAGGATTTCGCTAACGCGCAGACGCAATTCGAGTTGCTCGCCCAGCAAAATCCGAATGCGCCGCTGACGGAGAAGGCGCTCTTTTTTGCGGGCCGCTCGGCCATGTCGAGCATGGGCGCGGAGTCGCTTGATCGCGCGCTCGCGCTTTTCGGTCAGGTGGTAAAGCTGAACGGCGACCTAAAATGGGCGGCGCGCAACGAGGAAGCGGTCATCGAGCGCCGCCTCGGGAAAAACAGCGATGCGCTCGCGATCTACGACGAGGTGCTGAAGAACGAGGCGAAGCCTCCGGACCACTGGGAAGCACTCTGCGGCAAAGGCGACGTGCTTTATGAAATGGGCGCGACCGATCCGCAGAATTACCGGCGGGCGATTGCTCTTTTCGAGCAATTGGCGAACGAACCCGGCGTGCCGGCGCATTGGCGGAACCAGGCCGAGTTCAAGAAAGGGAAGGGGCTGGAGAAGTTAAACGACAAGCCGGCTGCCCTAACGACTTACTACGGCGTGATCGAAAACGGCGCGGAACCGAATCGGCAGCATGAATTTTTCTGGTTCTACAAGGCGGGTTTCAACGCTGCCCATCTTCTCGAGGAAGCGAGCGACTGGAAAGCGGCGGTCGCGGTTTACCGCAAGCTCGCGGCGGTCGGCGGAACGCGCAGCGACGAGGCCAAGGCGCGCCTCACGCAGTTGCGGCTCGATCATTTCCTCTGGGAGGAATAGTTGGTTGATAATCCGAAGATTCATCTTGCCAGCAGGCGCGGGCGGGGCGCAGCTTAGCGCCATGAAAACAACAAGCGGGTGGTTCCATCTGCGCGGCTTGTTTGTGTTGTCCGTGGCCTTCAGTTGCGGGCTCGCCCTGTGCAGCTCGGCCGTAGCCGGCGCTCGCATGTACCGGGAAGCGACACCCTATCAGCAAGCCGGCGTGAAACAGAAACCGACGCAGAAAAAAGTGGTCTATTACGTCCTGACATCGGCCTCGGCCATTCCCAAGCCGGTTAGCTATGTCATTGGCGGTATTATGACGACGTCGACTCCGATTCAGATCATCGGGCACGGCGAATAGTCTCTCGCTAAGGCGGGCAAGGCGGTTTTGCGCGACAACCGGGTGCTGCAATCCAGCATTGCCGGCGAAGTCTGGGATTTTTCGCGAAGCCAAGGCATCATCTGGCGAAGACTGGTGCCGACTTTTTCAATCGGTCGCCTCTCATCCTTTCTCAGGAGTTTGTAAGAGCGACGTCCACCCGCACAGTCTGGACTCGCCGTTGCCCAGCGCGCGCTCGTTAGGGCTTTTCGTGCAACCACGGCATGAGGCGGCGCAGACGTTCTCCGACCTTCTCGATCGGCCGGGTCTGCCCTTCCTTCAGCAACCGCTCGTAACGCTTCCGGCCACTGGCGTTTTCGTGCAGCCATTCCTCGGCAAACTCTCCGCTCTGAATCTTCCGAAGCGCTGCTTTCATCCGCGTCTTGACGCGAGCGTCGATGATTTGCGGACCGACCGTGACGTCGCCCCACTTGGCGGTTTCGGAAATGCGAGCGCGCATCCCGCTGATGCCGGCGCGATGCATCAGGTCGACGAGGAATTTCAACTCGTGCAGACATTCGAAGTAGGCCGTCTCCGGCTGATAACCGGCCGCGACCAGCGTCTCGAAACCGGCTTGGACGAGCGCGTTGATCCCGCCGCAGGAGACGGCCTGTTCCGCGAAAAGATCAGCTTCGGTTTCCTCGCGGAAGGTCGTCTCGAAAACACCGCCGCGCGTTCCACCGATTGCCTTGGCGTAGGCGAAGGCCAGCTGGCGCGCCCGACCGGTCGCATTCTGATGAATGGCGAGTGCGCAAGGCACGCCTTTGCCTTCGACGAACTGCGCGCGGACCATCGGACCGAGGCCTTTCGGCGCAACCATCACGACGTCGATGTCGTTAGGCGGAACGATTTCGCGATAGTGAATGGCGAAGCCATGCGCGAAGAGCAGGAGCTGTTCGGGGCGTAAAGCAGGCGCGATCTCGGCGCGATAAATTTCCGCCATCTTCGTGTCGGGCAGAGCGAGGAAAATGATCTCGGCCCGGCGGACGGCGGTTGTCGTCGTCGTTAGGCGAAAACCGGCTCTTCGCGCCGCGGCGCGCGAGCGGCTTTTTGCTGGCAGCCCGACCACGACCGCGACGCCGCTGTCGCGCAAATTCAAGGCGTGCGCCCGACCTTGCGCGCCAAAACCGAGGACGGCGCAGGTTTTATCGAGGAGCGGCCGAAGATCGACTTCCTTGTCGGTGAAAATTTTCGCAGCCATACCCGGGCAAAGCGCCGCCGATGTTAATGGCGCGGCTGGCGCTGTCAATCGGGCGAGACAGTTTCCCCGGGGCGTTTTAGTTCGCGGCGACCGGCGTGAAACTCCGGGCCGAGGTCTGAAGTTGCGTGACCATCGCCACTGCCTCTTTCGCTTCCACGGTTCGTCCCATTTTTTCGAGAATGCGCGCGAGGTAGAGATATTCGCGCGGCAGGTCAGGCTGGCGGGCGACCGCGCGCCTTTGCGTGGCGCAGGCTTCGGCAAGACGGTTCTCTCGCACGCGCAGTTCCGCGATGCGATTGAGGGCTTCGACTTCGTGAACGTCGAGCCAACTGGCCCGGCGCAAAGCCGCTTCCGCCTTGGCCGGCTGGTCATTCTGGAAATAAAGCTGGCCGGCTGCGAGTGCCGCCGAATAGCTCCACCAATTATCGCGCCGGAATTTTTCCACGATCGGAATGGCCGCCGCCGGCCCCTTGCTCGCGCGCAACACTTCCGACTCGAAGCTAACGATTTCCCAGACGCGCGGGTAATCGGTCCGCGCCTTTTCCAGAGTCGTTAGGGCGCCGGGCAGATCCTTTTGTTGCTGACGCATGCCGGCGAGATTGAGCGCCGCGATCCAGGTGCGTGGGTACTCCTTTCGCTCCTGCGGAGCGGCGGTCGCGGCCGCGGCGAAGAGCGCTTCCGCTTCCTTCTTTTTGCCGAGATGGAAGAGCGCGTTCGCCAGATTGGTCTGCGCGATCGGATAGCCCGGATAGACGGCAAGGATTTGGCGGAAAGTGGCCGCCGCCTGCGCATAATCGCCGCGCTCGGCATAGAGCTGACCAAGATTCAGGCTGACTCGCGTGCTCGTGCCGCCGGCGGCTAACGTTTGCCGGTAGAAATGTTCCGGCGTCGTCCAATCGCTACTGCGCACCGCGCTGCGGACACTCAATCCGACCGCGGCGAGGCAGGCGCCGGCGGCAAGCGTCCGGCGATAACGCACCGGTAAATCAAGCGCCACTCCCGCCGCGAAAATGAGGAGGCCGACGCTCGGCAGGTAAAGCCAATGCTCGGCCACGGTGGCGTTGAGCTCGAAAAGATTTGAGATCGGCAGGAAACCGACCGTGAACCAACTCGCGCCGAAGACCCGGGCTCGACGCCCGGCGCCTTTCCACCAACAACCGAGCGCGAGCACCCCGGCCACGAACAAACCGGCGATGGAGAGATATTCGGTGCCGGCCGATCGCTCCCATGAGGAGTGGGATTGGTAGTTTTCCACATCCACGACGGTTCGTTCCATGTGCAGATTGGCCGGGAAAATCATGAGGCGCCCGTAATCGCCGAGCGCGCGCAGCATCAGGACCGCGCGCACCGGCGCACCCCAGCCCTGTGTCGGACCCCGCCCGAGACGACGCTCCGGTAGCTGATGCAGGCCGGCGTAGATCGCGAAGAGCGCAATGCAAGCCAGGCCGACCGCCACCTTGCCGCGACGCTGCAGGTCGGACGAAAACACCAGCGTGTGCAGAAGAAAAATGATGAGCCAGAGCCCGGCTGTTTCGCGCGAACAAAGCGCGAGAAGTGCTGACAGCGCCGCCAGACCGTAAGAAGTGTACCTGCGCCAGGGTTGTTCCGTCTCCCCGGCGCGGAGATAGAGTAGCCAGCCGGCAGAGGCGAAGAGAAAGGCGAGGCTGTCGGCGCGCCCGGAGATGTAGTCGACCGCCGCGCTGTGCACGGGATGCACCGTCCAGAGGAGAGCAACGAGAAAAGCCGCGCCTGTTTGCACTGAACCGCTCAAGCGGTTGGCAAACAATGACCGGATCAGTCGGCGGAGAAGGAAATAGAGCAGCACTCCGCTAGCCGCGTGCAGCGCTATGTTCGTTAGGTGAAACCCGTAGGTGTCGTCGTTCCAAAAGAAGTAATCCGCGATGAAAGAGAGGTTCTGAACCGGGCGATAATGCGCGGACAGGGAATCAAGGAAGAGATGATGGCGAAAGACTTCCAAGAGAAAGAGCGGGCTTTTGATCAGCGGGTTATCGTGCGCGAGATAGCCGTCGTCCCAGATGAATTCCCCGGAGAGCGCCGGCGCATGAACGGCGAAGGCGAGAAGAACGAGAAGGAGCGCGCGAAACCAATCGCTTTGCAGATAAGTCTTGTAGCTGCGGGCGCTGACTCTGGCGAGCGCGACGTGGCCGGGTCTGGACCAGTCGGGGGCATCGACCCCGGCCACAACAGATGTTCTCATTTCGTCTGTTGCTCCTACCTCTATCTGCTGCTGACTCATTGCCTGCCACTCCGGCACTGGGCTGGAATGGCAGGTAGATGAATCAACTGCTACTTACGGGCCGTAAGGCGAGAAGAAGTCCGTGCCGGCCACGTCCGACAGCGTCTTCCAGGTGTTCGGCAGGAACCTTCGGCAGGGAGTCGACCGTCTGCTGGCCGTAGTCATTTCCGAAGACGTCCTTCGCCGTATTGTAGAGCGAGGAGCCTTTTTTCATGTAAGCGATCCAGTCGGCGGTTTGCACCGTCGCACCAGTCACCTTGTTATTTTCGATCGCGTATTGGTCCACTGCCGCGTCGATCAAGCGCAAGTCGTTTATGACTCGGCTTGCCTGTGAGCGCTTCCGGGCTCGGAGAAATCCCGGAACCGCGATGGCCGCCAACAAGGCGATGATCGCAACCACGATCATGATTTCCACGAGGGTGAAGCCCCCGCGTCTTTTGTTGAACTTATTTAACATACTATTGCTTTCTTTTTGGTTTGTTTGTTTTTATTGCGTCCGCAGTTCCAGAACGGATCAACTCTTTTAGAGCAGCGTTAGTGCCAACCGCTTGATTTGTTCGCCTCAATTCATGCTATCGCACAGGCGAGATGCTTTCACTCTCTAGAGGGCCGTAGGGCGAGAAGAAGTCGGTCCCGGCCACGTCGGAGAGCGTGTTCCAGGTGGCGAGCCGGAACCTTGGGCAAGGTAGTCGACCGTCTGCTGGCCGTAGCGAGTTTCCAAAGACGTCCTTCGCCGTGTTATAGAGCGTAGAGCCTTTCTTCATGTAGACGATCCAATCAACCGTCTGCACGGTTGAGCCCGTCGTCTTGTTGTTTTCGATCGCATATTGATCGACTGCGGCGTCGATCAAGCGCAGGTCGTTTATGACCCGGCTGGCTTGCGAGCGTTTCCGGGCCCGGAGAAATCCGGGAACGGCGATGGCCGCGAGCAAGGCAATGATCGCAACGACGATCATGATTTCCACGAGAGTGAAACCCCCGCGCTTTCTGGTGAACTTATCTGTCATGGTATTGCTTCCTTATTTTGGTATGAGTGCGCCCACGGTTTGCCCGCGGATTGACTGTATTAAAACCGTGTTAAAGCAGTGATGATGCCACCCGCGGAAATACCGGCGGTTTCGCCGGGGGGCCGGCGCCTCAACTTTCTTCAAGCGTTAGCATCTCATCTGCTTCCTTCTGCCAGTGGCTTCGCCCATGAACCCTGCCGAAAACCGCCGCGCGCTGCGCAATCTTCCGCTCAGTGCTTATCTCTTTCTGGGGGTCTTTGTTCTCCGGCTGATCGTGCTCGTGCGGCTGACCGATTCGCAGTTTCTCCTCCCGAATACGGGAGACATGCAGTTCTATAATGGGTGGGCGCTGCGTATTCTGCGGGGCGAGTGGACGAGCCATGCCGCTTTCTATGGCTTGCCGCTCTATGCCTATCTCCTGGCCGCGATTTACAAGATCGCTGGTTACAGCCCTTTCCTTCCCGGGCTGCTCCAGGCAATTCTGGAGGGCGGCACCGCCGTGCTGCTCTACCTCCTCGGCTCTACTGTTTTCGGTCCGACCGCCGCTCCGGGTGATGCGGCCGCACCCGCCGCGGATTCCTTTCGCGGAAAAGCGATCGGCCTGCTGGCGGCGATCGGCTGGGCTTTTTTCCAACCGGCAGAAGCCTACTCCGTCATCCTGATGCCGACCTCCTGGTTGGTTTTCGTCTTCTGGTTTGTCGTCTGGCAGATCGTGAAACGAAACCGCGCGCCAGCGCTCTCCCGGCTTTTTCTGTTAGGCGCTCTGGTCGGCTTTAGCGCGATGGGGATCGCGACCGTTCTTTTCCTTCTCCCACTCGTGATCGCAGCGCTCTTTTTGCGATGGGCCGGGACCGGGGCGCGCCGGCTGGCCGGAGTGGCGATCTTCAGCGCCGGTATTTTTCTCGGGACCTCGCCGGCCTGGATCCACAATTATTACGTCGCGCGCGACCCGGTGTTCCTCTCCGCACACAGCGGCGTCAATTTTTGGATCGGTAATAATCCGACCGCCAATGGTTATCCGAAATTCCCGCCCGGCCTCCACGCCGGCCAGGAAGCGATGCTGCAGGATTCGATCACGACCGCGGAAAAAAGCGTCGGCCGTCCCCTCAAGCGCTCGGAAGTTTCGGCTTTCTGGTCGGAGAAGGCGCGACACTGGATCCATCAGCATCCAGGTGCCTGGCTGAAATTACTCGGCCTCAAAATCAAAAACTTCTGGAACGCCTTTCAATACGACGACCTCAGCATCGTGACGGCGTTGCGCGACCAGGCGATCATCCTGCCCGGACTCAGCTTCGGGCTGGTCGCGGCCCTTGGCCTGCCCGGGCTCCTTTTCGCCTGCCGAAAATATCCGGCCGCGCGCTGGATCGCCGCCGCGGTCTTGCTCCACATGCTTTCGCTCCTGACGGTTTTTGTGACGGAGCGTTATCGTCTCGCTGCGGTGCCGGGACTGCTCCTTTTCGCCGGCTACGGGATCTGGGAGCTCGGCCGCGACATCGCGACCAGGCGCCTCGGGGCGCTCGCGTTTTTTCTCGTCCTCCTTTTTGGCGCGACCGGCTTTGTTTCCTTGCCGCAAAAAGATCCGGCACTCTGGGCGCTCGATACCTACAACTCCGGGTTGCAGGCGCTCGAAGCGGGCAACCTTCCCCTCGCCCGCACCAAGCTCGATCGCGCCTACGCCTACTCGCCCTTGAACGCCGAGATCAATTTTGCCGAAGGCAATCTCCATTTCGCCCTGGGCGAAAAAGAGGCGGCGGAAAAGTTTTATCTCGCGGCTCTGCGCCTCGATCCGCAGCACGTCGGCGCCTGCAATAATCTTGGCGTAATCGCCCTCGATGAGCAGCGCTGGAATCTCGCTATCCGGCTCTTCCATCAGGCGCTCGCCTTCGCGCCTAACGACGCCAAGCTCCATTATCTCACGGCGCGGGCCGAGCTCGCCTCCGGTGATAACCTGGCCGCCAACGAGGCGATTTGCGCCGCCCTTAAACTCGATCCGGGCCGCCCGGAATTCGTCGCGCTGCGGGAAAAAATCGAGCAGGCGAAAACCCCTCGTCGCCCCTAACGAACCGCAGAATTCAGAGCGTGGCCGGGGCGAAACGCGGCCGCGGTGCGCGCGTCCGCAGGCTGAAACGCAGATCGAGCAGCATCAAAACGTATTCCACGATGACGCGGCTCGAGAGCTTGCTCTGGCCATGCTCGCGTTTGCGAAATTGATATCCGATCTCGCGCAGGCGAAGCGCTTCCGCGCCCAACTGCTGCACCGCCCGCGAGTAGAGATAGAGCAAAATCTTGTAGCCGTGCGGCTCCATTTCGAAAGCGTCGAGGGAGGCAAACAACTCGCGGCGCATCGCAAAAAAACCGGACATCGGATCCGAGAGCGGCACCTGGGCGATGCCGCGAGCGAGCATCGTCGCCACCCAACTCGTTAGGCGGCGCGACCAACTCCAGCGGCCCGCGCCTCCTCCGGCCGAGCGACGTGTCGCGATCGCAAAATCAGCGTAAGTCATCGCTTCGAGCAACTCCGGAAGCCGATTTTCGTCGTGCTGCAAATCGCCGTCCATCACGCCGAGGACGGCGCCGCGCGCCTGCCGAAAACCTTCCACCACCGCCGGGCTCAGCCCGCGCTCGCCGCGTCGGCGTATCACCCGCAGCCAGTCATATTGCGCCTGGAAATTTTCCGCGGCCGACCAGGTCCCATCGGGCGAATCGTCGTCCACCAGGATGACTTCAAAAGCGCGGCCCTGCAGGATCCGGTCGAGCCGCGCGAAAAGTTCCGGCAGATTTTCCCGCTCGTTATACGTCGGGATGACCAGGCTAAAATCGAGCCGCTCGGGCAGAGGTCCCATCAGCAGCTAAAATGAGCAGCCGTTATGCCACCGCTGGCACCGCTTCCGCTTCTATTTCACGAGGTCCGAGGCGTGCAGCAGTTGCACCGAAACCGGATCGTAAATCCCACCCCGGACGAAGAGGCGCGAGTATTGGCTGAGATCAACCGCCACGCAAAGGACCACCGCAATCGCCAGCCCGAGCGCCGCCCGCCGCGGGACGAGCCGATACGCGAGCAGGATCAATTGCGAGGCCGCGAGCCAGCGGAGCGGTTCATCCCAGTAAGCTGCGAAGCGCAGGCTCAATCCAAAGTGCACCGCTCGACATCGCGAGGAAACTGAAGCCCAGAAAGAGCGCCCAAAAAATGTCCGACTTGGCCGTGCGCTCGATTTGAAAAATGCGCCCGAAAGCCAGCGCGACGATGCAGGGCGAGAGCAGAGAGAAGTCGATCAGATAACGATACCAGGCGCCGTCCTGCATCTGCGATGGCGTAATGCAGCGTGGCCGATTTCGCGATGAAGCACGCGATAAAAACTCGATCCACTGACCGATCCCGCCAACCAGCGGCGCGAGAAAAAGAACCGCCAGCAGCGGGCTCGCCAGACTGATCACGACCAGACCAGCTGCCGGCGGACGTCCGACGGCTCAAAGGTAAAGGACCCCGGCAGTGGCGAGCAAGCGAAGAACACGAAGGCCGCGTTCTCCTTCGTCAGGACGAGGACGAAAAGGCTTCCCCCATAAGCCGCCAGCCAACCGCGATGACGCGGCCTTGCAGACTTTCCCAAAAAAACCAGGCCGTGAGAACGGCCCAGAAGGCAAAATAGCCATCGATCATGGCTCTTTGCGCGAGCGCGATTTGCAGACGGCGCAGCGGCCATCAGCGCGGTCACGGTCAGCATCCGCATCGGCGCCGCCGTGCCGATACCCAATCGCGGCTGTCGCGAGCAGAAGCAGGAGACTTGCGAGACAGAGCCACCAATCTAAGAGCCGACAAAGGCGTCGAAATGAAAAACGTCCGCGACAACCGCCGCGGGGGCGAGAAAACCGATCCGCGTCGCTGGGCACCTGCGCATCGGCGCAAGTGGCTCTGCCGCTCGAGGTAAACTTTCACGACGGCGTCGTAATTCAGCAGACCCGCCGTCTTGGATTTGCCGCACAAAAACCGCGTAGCCGTGCTCATCGTAGCCGACCCGATGAAATCCGCTCGACGGAAAAATCCGCAGAAACGCGCCGAGCCCAAGCAGGCGCACCAGCGTCGCCACGAGACGAGAACCTTTCGCCGCGAGAGTCGGCGCCGTGAATCCGATCGCGCGCCACCGCCATCGGCGGCGGGACGAAAAGTCGGCAGCGCTGCGGGGTTCGGCGGCAACTTCCATCCGACTTTCCTGCTGCAAGTCCCGTGCTAAGAGCCGGCAAAAGCTAGGCGCGCACGATGGCCCAGTGACTGCTAGAAAGAAATCGGCCGTTTTTTCCCGGTCTCCCACATGAAGTCTGCTCTCCGTCTCACCGCGCCGGATTCTTTGCCTGATCGGCGCGTTCGCCCTGCTCGGCGCGGCGTTCGCTTTTTGGCTGCGGCACACTTCGCCGGCCTGCCCGATCCGCGTACCGCCTACAGCGCTTTTTATGTCATTTTCGCGCGGGACGAAGTCCTCGGGCTCGCGCTGGTCGCGGCCTTCAGCCTCGGCGCCGCCTATTTTTTCTTCGCCGAAGAGCGTCAACCTTGCCTAATTCCCGACGCACCGATGCCGCTCCCGTGATAACGACGTCCTCTTCGTCGCCCTCATCGCCGCCGGGGTTTTCGCCATCGCCGGCGCTCGGCACCGAATTCGTCTGCCACAACTATGCCCTGAGCGCGGATGAATTCATGGCCGATTTCCAGGCGCGAATTTTTCTGCGCGGAGAAATCACGGCGGAAATTCCGCCGCAATGGCGCGCCGCCGTCCGCGTGATCAATCCGACCTACGTCGATTACCTGCCCGCAACCCATTCCTGGAAAGCCGCCTACCTGCCGGTTTACGCCGCGATGCGGGCGGTTTTTCAAAGCGTTTAC
Organism: uncultured Verrucomicrobiae bacterium; assembly: GCA_963792775.1. Lineage (GTDB taxonomy): Bacteria > Verrucomicrobiota > Verrucomicrobiia > Chthoniobacterales > UBA10450 > Palsa-1392. The sequence continues at coordinate 429,033 of CAWBXU010000002.1, forward strand.
CTCGAGGCTTTTCTGAATCCGCTCCTTGCCGCCCTCACCCTCTTCGCTCTTTACGGGACGGTGCGCAAATCTGGCCTAACGAGAAGGAGAACGCGCTCGTCGCCGTCCTTCTCCTCGCCGCCTCCGCTCAGTTTCTTCTCATGGCGATGACGAGCTACGCCATGTCCGCGCATCTCGCTCTCAACACCATCTGGCTCTGGCTTTACTCGCGACCGGAACGGCGCCGCTTCTATCTCGCGCCAGTCGTCGGGGTGCTCGCCATCGGCCTGCACCAACCGATCGTCCATGCACTCTTTGTCGCGCCGTTTCTCTTCCGGCTCGGCTTCAGGAGCGAAAATGGCGCGCGGTCTCGATTTATGGTGATCATTTACTCTGTTAGGCTGCGCCGGCTGGTATGCCTGGCGGGCGCATTATCGCGCCATCCGATCGCGGACACGGCTCGTTCTTCCGGCTCTTCAATCCCAAGATGTCGTGATCCAACCGATGGATCTTCTCGCTCGTCCTCGGCTGGAGCTGCCTCGCCACTCCGCTTCTCTTGCGATCCTCGGGACTGCGCCGGATTTTTCAGGAACGGCCGATCGTACAGGACGCCGCGCTGAGTTGCCTTGCTCACCTTCGGTTTCTATTATTTCTTCCTTCTCGATCAGGGCCACGGCTGGGGTTACCGCTATTTTCACGGCGCCCTCTCCTGTTTCATTCTGGTCGCGGTCGCGGGTTGGCGGTCGTTAGGCGAAATCGCCGGGCGTCCGCAGGCCCGCCGCTTTCTCACGGCCGGAGTGGCCGTGTCGCTCTTCTTCGCGTTCCCGCTGCGCTCTTATCAGGCGGAAAGCTTTATCCGGCCGTTCGCGCGTCGCCGCAGAGGAAATCCACTCGGTCAAGGCCAGGGTCGTGGGCTTGAATCTCCTCGGCACCTGGTATTCTGCCGACCTGATTCGGAACGACCCCTTCCTGGAAGATTCGCCCATCATCGCCGCGGCTGTTCCGGCTGGATGACGCCGGCCGAAGTGAAGACCCTGCAGGAGGAGGGGAAGGGGCGAATCGTGACGAGAGAGGAACTGGGAAGCTTTGGGCTGGCCAACATTCGCGGCAATAATTTTTTGACCGATCCTTTCCACCTCGGAGAAGGGCCGTGAATGGCGCGCTGATTGCTCTGGAGGAGCGCGATTTTCTCCCTCATGATCTCGACTGAAACACCATCTCTCATTCCCGGTATCGAGGCCGTCGGCCTTAAAGGTGGCGTGGCGCGGTCTCTGAAACGGATGTTGCGCAGCATGATTGGCGTAGAGGCCTACGAAAGGCTTGCCTGGATGCGGCCGCGGCGAAGCGAGACCTCCCGCCATCGCGCGCTCCTCGCCCCGTATTGCGCCGGCTACGGGCTCGACATTGGTTTCGGGGGCGACCCCATTACGCCCTCCGCCATCCGGATGGATTTGCCCTCTCCCTACACCAGAGTCGGGCGCGCGCCGGTGCAGATCGGCAGTGACTGCCGGGCGCTCAGCTGCTGGCGCGCCGACGTGCTCGATTACGTCTATTCCTCGCATGTCCTGGAAGATTTTCCCGAACATGAAACGGCGGCGATTTTACGGGAATGGACGCGGGTCCTGAAACCAGGCGGGCACCTCGTTCTCCTCCTGCCCGATCAGCAACGTTACCTCGCGCATTGCCGGCGAACCGGCGAAGTGGACGCCGACGGCGTGGTCGGCAATGCCCATCATTCGATCGCCCATTTCTCCCTCGCCTATGTGGATTCAATCGCGGCCCAACTGGAAAATCTGCGCCGCCTGGAAGCGCATCCTTCGCTTGGCCCGTACTCCTTCGCGGTCGTTTACGAGAAATTTGCCTGAGGCCTAACGATGGCTGCACAAGGCATTCCGATTTTTCAGCGCGAGGCGGATGCTGATCGACACGGGCGCGAACTCTTCTGGAACCACCTCTGGGAGTCGCTCAATGCCGCGGCCAAGATTTTCATCTTCGCGGTCGTCACTCCGATCATGCTGGCGCGCTGGGGCGGGGAACGCTTCGGCCTCTTCGCTGTCGCGAATTCCTGCATCGGGCTGATGGTTTTTTTCGATTGTGGCCTTCGGACGTTGACGCGGGTCGGACTGAGCAACCAGGAGCTACCCGAAGCGGAAAAATTGCGGCTGCATGCGCGACACGTCGTCGCCTTCGTCCTGGCGGCCGGTTCCGGCCTAACGATCATCCTGTTCCTCGCCCGCGCCGGCGATTGGTCGGGCTGGCTCAATCTTCCGGCGGGCGGCGATCTCCTGATTGGCGCCACGGCGGGGCTCGCAGCCCTCACCATGCTCTTGCAACTGTTGCTCGAGCGCATCGCCGCGGCGGGCCGGCTTTCGAAAATCAAGGCGGCGCTTTTTGCCGGCAACCTCCTCGGGTTCGGCTTTCTTCTCGGCGCCCTGCGCTTGGGCGCCGGAGTCGTTCCCGCGACGATCGGTTATTTCGCGGCACTCGCCTTCCCGCTGCTTTTTCTTCTTCCCTCCGCTGAGATTTTTTCCCGAGCGTTCTTCCTTGCGCTCGTTAGGCAAACTCCGGCGGAAATCGCCGCCTCCTTCCGCCCGGGCGCCTGGATCAACGTCATCACCGGCTCCTGGCTTCTGCAAAGTTACGGCCTCGTTTTCCTCATCTCGTGGGTGAGCAGCCCGGTCAAAGCGGGCGAATTTTTTCTTTTCCTCAAACTTTCCGAGCTGCTCAGCGTGCTCGGTGCGAGCGCAAGCGAGCCGACGGTTGCCGCCATTGCCAGCGGCCGCTCGCTCGCGCAAAAACGCGAGCGGCTCGCCACCGGCTACCGCAGCGCCGTCGTGCTCTGCCTCGCCGGAGCGGTGGGTTACGCTTTTTTCTGCGGAGACGTTTTCAAAATTTGGCTCGGCCTGACGGTGCATCCGTTTCTCGGGCTTCTTATCGGTCTGGCCGGTGCGTGCAGCGCTTTTGGGCGCATGGTCACCGCCACCTGCCTCGGCCTCAATCGTCCTCGACCCGCAGCCCTCGCCGCGCTTGGCGGTGCCGGGCTGATGGTCGTCGCGGTCATCTTCGGATATCGGAGCGGTGGCGCTGCTCTTATTCTCGGGCTGAGTGCACTGGCCGGACTATTCTTCGCCGCGGCGGGATTGATCGTTAGCCGGGAGCTCGGCTCAACTTTTTATCGCACCTGGTTGGAACCGGTCGTCCGATTTTCGCCTTCGTTAGGCGCGATTCTGCTTCTCTGTGCAAGCGCGGCCTATTTCGACAACCTGCTTTTCAAGCTCGGCGCCGCGGTCGGATCCGCAATTCTCGCATTGCTTCACATCTGGCACAGATCGGCTCCCCCTTATGACACTCGCTCGTGTCGCAGCGCCCTCGTGATGCGCGCGATCGACCTGCTTCGTCCATGGCGCAAAGCAGAATCATTCTATTGGAGCGGGCCGTGCGTCGTCTCTTCTGTCGCCGGTCTCGGAGATCTTTTCATTCATCTTCCTCTCATTGCCGGGATCGTGGAGGAAGCCCGCCGCCGCGGCCTCCAACCGCGTGTCGCCCTGCGCCCGGCCCATCTCGAGATTGGGCGATCCTGCGGTTGGGACGTCGTCCCTTTCGATAACGCGCTGGAAGATTTCTTCAAAAATCCCACCGGCGTCCGGCCGCTTGCACTCTTCCGCGGGTGGCGTGCCGCGCGGGCGCAGCGGGCGGGGCTTTGGATCGACCTGACCGGCAACGCAGTCGGCGCTCTCGCCATCAAGCTCGCCGGGGCGCGACGCATTGCGGCGCGCATTACTCGCGGAGGACGGAGCCTGATCGATCATCCGCTGCCGCACGCGCCTGGCGAAAACGAATACGCGAATGTCGAGCGAGTTGGTGCCTATCTGCGCTGCGCCCCGGATCGTCGCGTCTTTGCGCGGCTGGCGGGCAAGCCATTGCCGGGACTGGAGGAGACGGTGGTCCTTTGCCTAACGACGGCCTGTCACTGGCGCAACTGGCCCTTGGCCAATTTCCTGACCTTGGTCGATCGCTTTCCGCAAACGCGTTTTGTCGCCAGCGGTCTGCGGCGCGAGGTCTTGCCGGAGGAAGTCCCCGCGCTCGAGACCATTCTGTCGCGGCCGAACGTCATCGCGCGGATAGATCAGCTCGAAGTCCCGGAGCTGATTCGCCTCGTCGCGCACGCCCGCGCCGTCATCACCAACGACACGAGCACGGCGCATCTCGCGAACGGTTTCGGAAAACCGGGAGCGGTCCTCTTCGGCCCCGCGGTTCCGGAAAAGTTTGAGGCCAATCGGAACCTCCGCAGCTTTGTCGATCGCAGCTGCCCGCTCCAACCCTGCGTGCAATGGAGTTGCGGCAACCAGGCCCACTGGTGCATGCGCAAGATCAGCGCGGTCGAAGTAGGTGATCACCTCGCGGAGGCGCTGGCCAATTCCTACGCGGCCGACGCCAAGGTGGCCTGAGGCGGACCGATTGCGGGCTGCAAAAGATCGAGCCATTGCTGCAGATGCCGCTCGAAAGGCGCTTGCTTGGAAACTTGCAGCTCGTCCGCCATTGCACCTGCGAAACCGGTGCAGATCAACTCACGTTTTGCCGCCAAGCTGTTCCAGATCTTGGAAGGAAAAATCGCCTGGGTGATCTTTGGATGCGCGGCGATAAGATGTGTTTCGTGCTGTAGCAGGACAGCTCGGGACTCTTCGGCATCGCGACAGGGCGGTCGGGCCTTGAGCCAGGTCGGCAATCGCGCGACGCCGGGTCCGTCCGCGCGGATCGAGATCGTGTAACCGCCGTCCCGAAGTCTCTCGCACGCCTCGACCAAATGGCCGAGATCGTGGCCGTAGCCGAGATTTCCCAAGTAAAGTCCAGTCCGCGGTTCGAAACTCTCCCCGCGATCAAAATGGATCGTCGGCCAGTTTCGAATAACGATCGCGTTCGCGCTTGGGCCGCCGAGATTGGCGCCGATCTTCACGACCCGATCCCACTGCGCCAGTTTGGAATCCCAAAAACGGCGGAAAGCTTTGCGCAAAGGCGCCGGGTATTCGTGCAATCCCCTAACGAGTTCGGGATAATAATCCTGCAGCCAATAAATCGCGTAGGCGTCGCGGCGGCGGATCGTTTCGGCCAGCCTGACTGTGTTGGGCGGCGCGCTGGTCACAATCACGACGTCTTCCGGCCGGACAAACTTATCGATGTAGGCCCGGAAAGCGCGCGTTACCGAGGCGTATTCGGCAAAGGTTTGCCGAAGATTGCTGCGGCGGCCTTTGTAATGGTCGAGATAGACGAGTTGCTCGACCGGTCGAGAGCGCTGCTGCGCGCGGTAACCGCCCTGGCCGCCGATCAACCGGACGTCGACTCCATTTTTTTCCAGCCGGGCTGCGAGGTGTTCCGCGTAGAGCCCGGTCGGAGCGGCATCCGGCCAGATGTATTGGGTGAGAAGGTGGACCGTCGACATCCGCTCCACCTACCCTGCGATACCCGCGAAAAATCTGCAGCCGGACGATTCAATCCCGGTGCGCCGAATTTTCGGAGCTGAATGTGATACGCCTCGCGATGGTAGCGGAGGTTCGATTCGAGGAGCAATCCGACGAGGCCGGTAATGATCGAGAGGGTGACGAGACTGGCCGCGAGAACGGCGAGCGGGAGGCGGTTGACCATCCCGGTCGTGAAATATTCCGCGATCGGAATGGAGCCGACGGCCAGGCCGAGCAGGGCGACGGCCGCCGCGAGATGGCCGAAAAAAGTGAACGGTCGATAATCGCGAAAGAGAACGACGAGGAGCCGCAGAATCCGCACGCCGTCGCGCCCGGTCTTGAGTTTTGAGGTGGAACCATCGGCGCGCCCGCGAAAAGGAACCGGGATTTCGGTTTGCCCGAAACCTTTGTCGACCGCTTGAATGGTGAGCTCGATTTCGAGTTCGAAGCCGCGCGAAAGGACCGGCACATGTTTGTAAAAACGCCGGGAAAAAAGTCGTAACCCGGAAAAAAGATCGAGCGGTTTGAAACGAAAAACGGAGTTCAGGACCGAGGCGAAAACTGACATGCCCCATTGGTGCATCGGGCGAAACGCCTGCGCCGCTTTCTGCGCGCTGCGGATGCCGGTGATCATGTCGACCGGCTCGCGCAGATATTGTTCGACGAGGAGCTGGCCGCCCTCGGCCGGGTAGCTGCCATCGCCATCCACCATTAAAACCAGGTCGGTATCAATCGCGGCCAGCGCGGTCGCGACGGCCGTGGCTTTACCGCGGCGGCGTTCCGTCATCACTTCCGCGCCGGCGGAGCGGGCGACGTCGATCGTGCCATCGTCGGAGCCGTTATCGACGACGAGGATGTGCGCCCGCGGAAAGGCGGCCGCGTATTCCCGGACGACCTTGGCGACGCCGGAAGCTTCGTTCAAGCAAGGGATGAGAATCGTGAGGCTGGGCAGGGTCATGGCAGCTGCTGTCGGCCCCTATTACGAACCATTTTTCATGCCGGATTCGGTGCGGATTTGCGCCGTGGAATACTTGCTGCTCCTTGGACGACCGATCTTTCACAACATCCCAATGCTTCTCCTGAATGATCCACCGCCCGCGACGACCGCGATGGCGCGCGCCCCAGAGCGCCGTGGTTCCCGCGGACGACCGCTCGTGATTGCGACGCTCGCGCTGCTTCTTCTCCTCGGCTGTTTCCTGCGCGTTCCTCCTTACGTCTTCACGCCCGCTCACCCGGCCTTGAATTGGCTGGCGCCACTTCATCCGACGCCAAAGTTTCAGACCTTTGGCGTTGATGAAAATCTCTACCGGCGCTACGTCAGCGCATTGATGCTTCGTGGGCTGGGTTCTTATCCGGCCATCGCGAAACGCTACATCGAGCAACAGACCGCGTTCTCCTCCGCGATCCTGCCGCCGACCCGGTTTTCTTACATCGGCGCGGCCTACGCCTGGCATCTCACCTTTGGCACCGGACCGCTGACTTCGCTGAGCGCGATTTCAAGTCTTTGCAGCATGCTGCTCCTGGGGCTGAGCGCGCTCTTCGCCTGGCGACTGGGCGGGGAAAAAATGAGTCTCTGCGTCGCCGCGCTGATGGCTTTCGCACCGACGCAGATTCACATGTCGCAACACGCCTTGATCGATGGCGTCTTCGCCTTTTGGGCGACGCTCTCGCTCTGGTTACTCTGGGAAAATCTGCAGCGGCCGAATCATTGGCCGACTTTCATGGCTTACGGCGCCGCGCTTGCCGTCATGGTGCTGACCAAAGAGAACGCGATGTTCGCTTACCTCGCGATTCTGTTCCTGCTCGCCGCAAACCGCTGGCTCCGCTTTGGCCGGATCACCCCCAGTCTTTGCCTCGTCAGCGTGCTCGGTCCTTTGCTCGGCGTCGTCTTGCTCGTGAGTCTCTGCGGCGGGCTTGGGACCACGATCGAGATTTACCGCGTGCTCGTGAGCAAAGCTTCCGTCATGGAATACGCCATCCGAACCGGCGACGGTCCTTGGTACCGATATCTGGTCGATCTTATGATCGTTAGTCCGGTGATTCTCGTCCTTGCGATCGGCGGGATTTTTCGTCTGCGCTCGACCGACCGGGCCGGTTTCTATCTTCTTCTTTTCGTGGCGGCGAGTTTCTTCGTGATGGCGAATGTGCGCTACGGAATGAACCTGCGTTACACCAACATGTGGGATTTTCCGCTCCGCTATCTGGCGGTTTTCTGTCTCTGGCGAATCATTCCGCCAAGATCGACCCAGGCGCTTTGGCTGAGCCTTTGCATCGCGCTCCTCTGCACGCTCGAGGCGCGCCAATATCAGATATTTTTCGTGCAGAACGATCTCTATGAGCTGGCCCCCGAAGGGTTGCTCCGGGCCGTCAAGATCCTGAAGTAAACCGGGCCGCGCTTAGTCCGCGAGGGCGGTGGCGCGTTCGAGTTCGGCTGTGCTCTCGATCGTTTCGATGAGCAAGTGATGCACGGCCGGCCGTGCCTGAGCCCGCACAAAAATCTGATAGGCAAACAAACCGCGGCTCAAGCGAATGAGGGCGGCATTCAGCCTAACGAGGAGTCGCGCGCAGAAATTGTCGCCGAGCGCCTTCGGAAAAGGCGCCGGGATTCCACGCCACTCGATGATCTCGTAGTCGGATTGCCGGAGCAATTCGCGCAGCGAACGAAAGGTAAAGAGCCGCGTGTGGGTGGCGTCGAGGATGCCTTTCTTGCCGTAATTGAACTGGCCGAAAAGAAGCATCAGGCGCGTCGTGAAAAAACCGACGTTCGCGGTCGTCAGAACCACTTCGGGGCGCTTGCGGCCGGTCGCGAAGCGCAATTCTTCCATGAATTCTTCCGGGGTCTTGAGGTGCTCGATGATGTCGAGCAGAAAAATCTGATCGTATTGCGAGACGTGGACCGGAAACTCCCGCCGGTCGAGATCCCAGCGAATGAACTCGATCGGTTCTGAGTTTTCCGTTTTCTCCGGAACGAGAGCGATCCATCCCGGTCACGCGGCAGCCTTTCCGGACCAATTCCCGGGCCACCAGCCCCTGACCGCAGCCCACGTCGAGGACGTTGGCGCCCGGCCGCGCGGCCCGAAGCGCGAGCGTGTGTGAGGATTCGAAGCCGAGCTTGAGGTCGTAAGTCTCCGCCGGCGGATTGACGTCGAACTTCCGGTCGAAGAACAGATTCATCCGCTGCAGGCGGACGCGCAGCATCGTTAGGCAAACGTCCCAGGCATAGCGCAACCCGTCGACATGGCAGATTTCGTCGCCGTAATATGTGGGGATCGGAAGCTCGGCGATGCGGAGGTTTTTCAGGACGAACTGCACGATGATTTCCGTGTCGAAATGAAATCCGTTGGCGTTCTTCTCGAAGGGAATTTGTGCCAATGCTTTCGTGGAATAGAGGCGGTAACCGGAATGAAACTCGGAAAAATCAGTGCCGAGCATCCAGTTTTGGAAGGTGGTGAGAATCTGGTTGCCAAGCCACTTGTAAAGCGGCATGCCGCCGGCGCGGGCCGCGCCTTTGTCGATCATGCGTGAGCCGATAACGGCATCAGCCTCTTGCGCGAGCAGTGGCCGGAGGAGGGAAGGCAACTTCTCAGGCGCGTATTGACCGTCGCCATGGAGGAGCGCGACGAAGTCGAAGTTGTGATCGATGGCGTATCGATAACCGAGTTTCTGGTTGCCGCCGTAGCCTTGATTTTCAGGCGTGCGCAACACTGTGATTTTGAAATCGGAGCTCGCTCGGCAGTAGCGCAGCCCGCTCGAGAAAGTCTGGTCCTTCGAAGCGTCGTCGATGATCAAAACCTCAACGTCTGAATGACGCCGCATGCAGTCCGGAATTCGCCGCAGGACTTTCTCGATTGTGGCTTCCGCGTTGTAGGCAACGACAAAAATCAGGACCCGCTGGCCACGAAGATCGAACGACGGAGGCGGACGCACCCCTCCTTGGGAAGCTAAAACTGGGCCATTCGACCAGTGGCGCGAAGCCTTTTTACTGGCCGTTACGCCCAGTGGCGCCGTGCTTCCCGAGGACGGCGTTGGCGGTCGCGAGCATCGCGTTGTCGTCGTTATCGCCGAGGTCGCGCAACGCTTCTTTGATTTTGCGGAACGAGCGCTTCACGAAAAGATCGGCCGCGACGTGGTCGGTGCTGACAGAGTTCCCATTACGAGCGACGACCTGCAGCTCCGAATCCCAGCGACTCAGCACGCAGGTGACGGCGAATAATTCCATCGCCGCAACCGCGATCCGCTCCTGCACGAGCTGCATGTCCATGACCGGCTCGCGATAAGTCACGAGCGCTTTGTTGACCGCAAAATTAAAGCGCCAAACCAGCCGGGCGAGCTGGCTCGCATACGCCTTCAGGGATTCGTGCCGCACTGGCACTGAAGGCACTTTGACCGCCGCGCTCAACCGGCTGAGCCCCGCGCCCCACGCTTTGCCGCGATTTTGCCGCCACGGTTTTAGCACCGTGTCGAGGATTTCCTTGAACTCCATCCCGGGCCCGCGCATCCCGACGAGCGCGATGAAGGAGGTGAGCACTTCGTTGCTTCCCTCGCCGATCTGGTTGATCCGCGCGTCGCGCAGCATTCGGCCCAACGGGGAGTCGTCGAAATAGGCTGAGCCGCCGTGGATTTGGAAGCAATCGTTGACCGCGTCCCAGAGGCGATCCGTGGTGAAGACTTTCAGCATCGCGGTCTCGAGCATGTAATCCTCGAAGCCGCGGTCGATCAGCGAGGCGGTCACCTGCGTCATCGCTTCCATCGCGTAAACGTCGGCCGCCATGCGCGCGATTTTCTTCTTTACGAGATCGAAATCGCCCAGCGTTTTCTGGAATTGTTGGCGGCTGTTCGCGTGCTCGACGGCGAGGCGCAGACAGGTCTTGGCCCCGCCTGTGCAGCAGGCGCCAAAGGTGGTGCGGCCAAAATCGAGCACGGTGAGCGCGACGCGCAGACCCTTGCCTAACGGGCCCAGAATGTTCTCCTTCGGCACGCGCATGTTGGTCATGCGGAAACGGCCGGTGGCGGTCCCGCGAATCCCAAGTTTCGGCATGCGCGGCTCGATCATCTCGAAGCCCTCCATGTCCGGCGTGACGAGAAAAGCGGTAATCGCGGTCTTGCCTTCCTTGCCGGGGACCGGCGTCCGCGCCATGACGGTGAGGACTTGCGCGATCGAGGCGTTGGTGATGTAGCGCTTCTCGCCGTTGAGGATGAAATGGGAGCCGTCTTCGCTCGGCTGCGCCTGCGTCTGCACGTTGGCGGCGTCGGAGCCGGCTTCCGCTTCAGTCAGCGCGAAAGCCGCCAGTTGCTCGCCGTTCATCAGACGCGGCAGCCATTTTTCCTTCTGCTCTTTGGTTCCGAAAAGAATGAGGGCGCGGATGCCAATGGAGTGGTGCGCATTGGTGAAGACCGCGGTCGAGGCGCAGCGACCGCCGATTTCCTCGAGCACCCGGCAATACATCATCTGCGAAAAACCGCGGCCGCCCACTTCCTGCGGCGCCGTCATTCCGAGGACCCCGGCATGGCCGAGACCGTCGATCACTTCCCGCGGGATATCCGCATTCCGATCAATCGCTTCGGCGTCGAGATGTTCCTCGAGAAAATGCCGCACTTCCCGAACCGCGCGGTCCAGCTCCGCCTGCTGGGCGTCGGTGATCTTCGGATAGGGCATCGCCCAATCGGCGATGAAATCTCCCAGGAAAAGGCCCTTGGCAAAGCCGAGCTCCTGCTTGCCGGTGAAGAGCAGCTCCTCGGCCTGCTGGATTTCTTTTTGTCGCTGAATTTCGGTGTCGCTGAGTGCCATAAAATAGAGAGCCGGCGACGGCCGGCGGGTCACGGAACTTAGCCGGACCCGCCCGAATGTCCACCTGATGGCCGCGAAGAGGCGATTCTTAGGAGTCGGAGTAAGCCGCTTCTCGATCGACCGTTACCCGACTGATCATCAGAGGACGAATAACGTCGTAGGTGCCGTCTTCAAAAGAAACGAAAACCCGGTTCCCTGTCGGCGTCACATAGACATGATCAACGGTCGGAATGCGTAGCCCGCCTCCATCCACGAGATGAATCGTAAAGGGGATGAAGGGTTTCGTCGTGATGAGTTCCCGGATGTCCTTGACCACGCTACAGTTTAACGCAGCGCAAATTCGCGCGCAACGCTAGCTACAGCCCTGGCTCGTCCCACACTCCGTGCAGACGCCGCAGGCGCCGGCGCGGATGACCTTGTCACTTCCGCAATGTGAACAGGTGATCTCCATGAACATCGTCCCAAGAGCTTCGGAGACGCGCTCCGCGTGGGTGCGACCGTTCGGGCTGGCGGAGGGGCTACCCTCGTTAGGCGCATGCTGGGTGATGACGTCGATCAGCTCCTTTTCGCCGGTCCGCGAGAGATCGGAGACGGGGCGATTCACGGCCTTCTTCTCCATGTCGGCGATTTCCTTGAGCGGCAGCTCGGGATGGGCGCGGTTCGGCGAGGTGGCTTCCTTGTAGCCTTTGATGAACTGGCAACCGAGCCAGCGGAAGACGTAATCGGTAATGCTGCTGGCGTTACGGATATCGGGGTTTTTCGTGAAGCCACTCGGCTCGAAGCGTTGGTAGGCGAATTTCTTCACCAAACTCTCGAGCGGCACGCCGTATTGCAGCGCCATCGAGGTCAAGGTCGCGACCGTGTCCATGAGACCGCCGATCGTGCTGCCTTCCTTCGACATTTGGATGAAGAGCTCGCCCGGCTGGCCGTCCTCATAGAGGCCGACGGTGATGTAACCTTCGTGCCCGGCGATCTCGAATTTGTGCGTCAACGACATGCGCGTGTCGGACATGCGATGACGGGTCGGCTGATCGACCTGGCCGCGCAGTTCGGTGATTTCCTGATCGAGCTCGACGATGCGTTGGGCGAGAGCTTCGCGATCGACCGAAGGATCGAGCGGGCCGTCGCCGAGGCCGCCCATGTCCTTGGTCTTGCGCGTATTCAACGGTGCGGAGCGCTTCGAGCCGTCGCGGTAAATCGCGATCGCCTTCAGCCCGAGCCGCCAGCCTTCCACGTAGGTGTGCATGATTTCCTCGACCGTGGCCGCTTCCGGCATGTTGACGGTCTTGGAAATGGCGCCGCTCAAGAACGGCTGGGCCGCCGCCATCATGCGCAGGTGGCCCATGTAGCCTAACGAGCGCTTGCCCTGGTAAGGCTTGAAGGCGCAATCGAAAATCGGCAGATGCTCCGCTTTCAGTCCCGAGCTGATGCGGCGAGCCGTCGCTGTCGGTGATGTCTTCGATCGTGTCGAAGGAATCGATATGCGCGATGATGCGCTCGATCTCCTCCGAGTTGTAACCGAGCTTTTCGAGCGCCGGCCGGACCGTCTGGTTGACGATCTTGAGCATGCCGCCGCCGGCGAGCAGCTTGTATTTCACGAGCGCGATATCCGGCTCGATTCCGGTCGTGTCGCAATCCATCAGGAAACTAATCGTGCCGGTGGGCGCGAGGACAGTGACCTGGGCGTTGCGATAACCGTGTTGCTGACCCAGCTCGGCGGCCCGGTCCCAGACTTTGGCGGCTTCTTCTTTCAAATAACCGAACTCTTCGTTGTCCGGAATTTCCCGCACCGCGCAGCGATGCTGCTCGATCACGTCGAGCATGGAAGCGACGTTATCTTTCGCGACCGGCTTCGGCACGCCGCTGGCACGGGCGTCGCGGTAACCCGGGAATGGGCCCATCGCCGCCGCCATGCGCGCACTTTCGGCATAGGCTTCGCCGGTCATGATCGCGGTGATGGCTCCGCAAATGGCGCGGCCTTCCGCGCTGTCGTAGCCGTAGCCGTAGCTCATGATGAGCGAGCCGAGATTGGCGTAACCCAGGCCCAACGTGCGAAAGATGTGCGAGTTCTCGGCGATCTCCTTGATCGGATAACTGGCGTTATCGACGATGATTTCCTGCGCGGTAATGAAGACGCGCACCGCGGCCTTGAAACGCTCGACATCGAAGGCGCCGTCCTCGGTCTTGAACTTCATCAGGTTGAGCGAAGCGAGATTGCAGGCGGTGTTATCGAGGAAGAGATATTCGCTGCAGGGATTGGTCGAATTCTGCCGGCCGGTTCCCTTGCAGGTGTGCCACTTGTGAATCGTGGAATCGAATTGCATCCCGGGATCGCCGCAGACGTGCGTGCCCTCGGCGATTTTCTTCAGCAGCGCGCGCGCTTCCTTGCGCTCGCAGGGTGAACCGTCGCGCACCCGGCGCGTCCACCATTCGCGATCTTCGAGCGCCGCGTTCATGAACTCATCGCTCACCCGCACGCTGAGATTTTCATTCTGATACATGACCGAGCCGTAGGCGTCGCCGTTATAGCTGCCGTCGTAGCCCTGCTCGATCAGCGCCCAGGCTTTGCGCTCTTCGTTCTGCTTGGCATTGATGAATTCCTCGATGTCGGGATGCCAATCCTTCAGCGTGTTCATCTTCGCGGCGCGGCGCGTTTTGCCGCCGCTCTTCACCACGTTCGCGACCTGGTCGTAGACCTTTAGAAACGAGAGCGGCCCGCTCGGTTTGCCGCCGCCGCTCAGTTTCTCGCGCGTGCTACGCAACGAGGAGAGATCCGTTCCCGTGCCGCTGCCATATTTGAAAAGCATCGCCTCGCTCATGGCCAGGCGCATGATGTCCTCCATCGTGTCCTCGACCGATTGGATGAAGCAGGCGCTTCCCTGCGGATACTCGTATTGGGTGGCGGCCCGCTCCGCTTCTTTGGTCTGACGGTTGTAAAAATAATTACCCAGCCCGGCCTCTTTCCCGATCCCGTATTGATGATAAAGCCCGACGTTGAACCAGACCGGGCTGTTGAACGCGCCGAATTGGTTGAGGCAAAGCCAGGTCAAATCGTTGTAGAAAATTTCCGCCGTCTTCGCGTCGACAAAATAACCGTCCGCGATCCCGCAATCAGTGATCGTGCGCGTGACCCGGTGAATCAGTTGCCTAACGGATGTCTCACGCCCGCCTTTGTGCGGATCGGTTCCGTTGCTGATGTCGCCGTAGAAATATTTCGAGACCGCGATCTTGGTCGCGAGCGGACTCCAGCTTTTCGGGACCTCGATATTCTCTTGCTTGAAGATGACCTTGCCGCTGTCGTCGGTGATCTCGGCCGTCCGGCGTTCCCACTCCATCTGGTCGAAAGGCGAGGTCGCCTTGTCGCTGAAAACCCGTTCGAAACGCAGACCGCGACTCTTTTTGCGGGCGGGACGGCGGCGGGCGAGGGATTTTCGCTCTTTCGCGAGCGTGGCAGGTTGCAGGCCGGGTTTGAGTTGGATCATTGGCGGAAAGGCGGTGGGTTAAGGTTGTGAATGGCGGTGAATTGACCTCTGACAATGGCCGTGAATAAAGTGTGAAGAGCGCCTAACAACACGATATTGGGGCCTGATTTCAGCGGAACCACAACATGCGGCTCCTAAAGCACCCTGATCAAGCAGAAAATTGTGACATTTTTTTCCCTCGTGAGAACGCTCAATCTCGCCCTTCGAAACCCGTCTTGCTGACGCTGCCACACTTTCGCGCGTTGCACCCGCTCTCGCAGCGTTGGAGACGTTTCGCTCAGCGAAACGCGAGGGCGTGGTGAATTAAGAAAGAACATTTCGCTAGGAACGCCACCCTGACGTTTCGCGGAGCGAAACGCCTACAAGTCGTTCGCGATTGCAAATTTCGTCACGCGTTTGATAATGGCTCCTATTCGTCAGGAAGGGTGGCTGAGCCCGGTTTAAGGCACTCGACTCGAAATCGAACGTGGGGTTAAACCCACCGTGGGTTCGAATCCCACCCCTTCCGCCAGCTTTAGCAGGCCTGCCGCGCTGCGTCTCGAACGGCTCCTCTTTGTCCGCCAAAAGAAAGCGCGCAAAGATCTTGTGAAGAAACAAAGGACCGGCTAAAAGCTGGAATTGTCGTGATTAAATCTTCGGATTTTCGGATCGCGAACTGCCTGCTGGCAGCAGGATTTCTGGCGCTCTTCGGCTGCTCGAAACCAGTTGAAGACGAAGCCAAGCTTGCCGGCCTGACGAAAAAGGATTTTTCCCAGATCACAGCCGACGTTTTCAAGCCGATGGACGGCGGGATCGCGCTTTCGCCTAACGAGATCATGGGCCGCAACACCTGGAATCTCTGGAGCGGAGGCAACCAGCATTTTTGGAATCGCGTCGCCCAGGATAGCTACGGCCTGATGGACCTCCTCAAGATGCTCGACAACCGCAAGTACCCGCGGGGCGAGCGCTTCCAAACGCTCGGATTGAGCAATGAGCCCGGCTTCCGCGCCGCCACCAAACCGGACGAGTACGGTCTCTGGCTCGATGAAGAAGTGGAACCGGAGCCCGCCGGAATCGACGAAAAAATCTACGGAAAACCTTCCGGCGTTCTCGGCTTCCGGCTCTTTCCCAACCCGGAGTTCGACGAGGCGGCCCGGAAAAAATGGGACGGCGCGCGGTTCATGAGCGATCCCGGGTATTTCAACAATAACCGACTCGTTAGGCCGTACCGGGTCGGAGTCGCCTGCGGGTCCTGTCACATTTCGCCCAATCCCTCCAACCCGCCGGCCGATCCGGAAAATCCGCGCTGGGAAAATCTCGCCTCCGCCATCGGCAACCAATACATCCGCGAAGGCAGAGTCTTCGCCTGCAATGTCGAGAAAGGCGGTTTCTTCTATGAGCAATTGGCCGCGCAGCCGCCCGGCACTTCCGACACCTCGCGCATCGCGACCGATCACATTAATAACCCAAATGCGATCAACCCCATCTTCCTTCTCAGGGAACGCGAGCGCGTCGCCGCCACCGAGGAGATGATCGACGGCACGCTCTCCTTGCCTGATGAAACCGAGAAAATGGCCGTGCCCCACATCCTGAAGGATGGCGCCGATTCGGTCGGCGTACCCGGCGCGACTCTGCGGGTCTACATCAACATCGGCATGTTCTCCGAGTACTGGCTGACACGGCACAACCGCCTCATCGGCCTCGTGCCGCAGAAGCCGTTCGAGATTCCCTACGCATTGAAACACTCCGTCTTTTGGCAGGCGACCGCGGAACGCGTCCCGCACGTGGCGGAATTTTTCCGGCGCTTGCAGTCCTATCGGCTGGCCGCTGCGCCGGGCGGGGCGGCCTACCTCACGACCGATGAGACGGTCATGAATCGCGGGCGCCAGGTTTTTGCGGAGAGCTGCGCCGGCTGCCATTCGAGTAAGCGGCCCCCGGCCGGGATCGATCCGCAAACAGGTGAAGGCAAGGCTTGGTTTCGCGCCGCCGTCATGCAGCCGGACTTTCTGGAAAACAACTTCCTTTCCACCGATCGCCGTTACTCTCTCGATAAGATCCAGACTAACTCCGCCCGCGCCTTTGGCACGAATGCTCTCGGCAACCACATCTGGGATAACTTTTCCTCCCAGGATTACAAGCGGCTGGCTCCGCCTAACGAGCTCGAATTCTATAACCCGTTCGACGAACAACATCCGATCAAGTTTCGACCGCAGGATAAGAAAACCGGGCCCGGTTATTACCGAGTGGCTTCACTCGTTAGTCTTTGGAGCTCCGCCCCCTTTCTCCACAACAACACCCTCGGCCGCTTTACCGGAGACCCTTCCGTAGCTGGCCGGTTGGCCGCCTACAACGACGCTGCCGAAAAACTCCTTTGGCCGGAAAAGCGGCTCGGCAAGGCCTCCATCTGGCGAACGCAGAACGAGTCTTATCTTTCGCTGCGCAGGGAATACGTTCCGAAAGCACTGCAAGGTTTGGCCGACCGCGATGGCTATATCAAGATTGGCCCCATTCCAAAGGGCACGCCGATCAACCTGATCAGCAACCTCGAACCTACTCTCGCGCAGTTACCTGTCCTAACCGCGGCTCTGAGCAAGGCGCTCCTCACCATCCAAGCGCAAAACCTTTCTCCGGAACAGGCGCAAGCGGAGTTGGTCAAAACCGTTCCGCAATTACTCGCGGCCAATAAAGACCCCGATTTCATCGAAGACGAAGGTCATTACTTCGGCGTCGATCTGCCCGACAACGATAAGCGCGCGCTGATTGAATACATGAAGACATTTTAGCCCGCGCCTAACGATTATAACTATGAATGTTTCGGAGCTTTTGAAAATGTCGCAGGCAGAGCTGGACGACCTCTTTACGAAGAGCGCGGCGGGCGAAATCCCTCGTGGCGAAGCCAACGGCACCGCGATTGTCGCTCCGGGGACCACCTATACCGAAGACATCGCCAAATTCGTGAATCACTTTGCCTGGCAGGGCAAAGTCTTCGATCCGGACAAAGGCGTCCTCCGCAATCGCATCCTGCCTTTCGGCCTCAACGCGATCATCGCCAAAGTCTACAAAGGCGAAAGCTGGCTGGATAAGAAGGAATGCATCGTCCTCGACTATTCCGAGACCTCGCTTCTCGCCCATTGGATTCGCGATGAGATCCGCGCGATCGCGCCGCACATTTTCCTCGGCAAGGTTTATTGGAACAAGAAGCGTCTGATCGATTTCGCGCTCGAGTTTCCGGAATCGGCCTGACGAGTTTCGGCCATGGCCGGGATACCATACGCGAATCCCCCCGTGCCCGCGGCCGTCAATTCCAACGCCAGCCGCCCTCAGCCGCCTCCTGATACCGGTTCACCTTTTCTTAACGGCCTCGCCGAGTTCCTTACCTTTCTCCTTCATCTGGAACGCCGGATCGACCCTTGGTTTCGACCCGCCTTCGACGCTCTCCTGCGCGATCACCTGGCGCGCCTAACGACCCACTTGATCAACCGCCGTCGGCCTAACGAAGGCCTGCGAATCGCGGAGGAGAAATCCTTGCCCGAGGAGGAAGCTTACGTTGATGCCATCATCTCGAGCTTCGAACAACAGATGCGCGCGCTTTGGAAGCCAGGCGGTGTCGAACGCGGCGGCAACACCAAGACCCATGGGATTGTTCGCGGTGAGTTTATCGTT
This sequence comes from uncultured Verrucomicrobiae bacterium, assembly GCA_963792775.1. Lineage (GTDB taxonomy): Bacteria > Verrucomicrobiota > Verrucomicrobiia > Chthoniobacterales > UBA10450 > Palsa-1392. The sequence continues at coordinate 447,380 of CAWBXU010000002.1, forward strand.
CACGATAACTTACCCGGACAATTCCGGCATGGCATTTATGCCGAGCCGAAGACTTACCGCGCCTGGGTCCGCTTCTCCGGCCCCGGGCCCTATATCACGCCCGATATCGACGACGTCGGTTTCATGAGCATTAGCGTCAAGCTCATGGGTGTGGAGGGACCTAAGCTGATGGAGGACGAGAAGTTCACCCTCGACATGTTTGGCGTCTCTCCGCCCACCTTCGTCACACCCGACACTCGCGCCAATGTACAACTCCAGACCGAAAGCCTGAAGAACACCCAACTCTTTTACTTTCTGAACTTCCACGAACCACACATCCTTGATCTCATCATGCAATCGCTCTGGACCAAGACCCAGAGCAGTCCCTTTGAGGCGCCCTATTTTAGCTGCGTTCCTTATTTGTTAGGCGAAGGGCAGGCGATGCAATACTCTTTCTGGCCGAAATCGAAACGGCGCACCCCGATCCCTCGGCTGCCCTTTCGACCACCTGACGATTATCTGCGCGACGCGATGGTCGGCTCACTCGAGGAAGGCGATGTCGAATTCGACTTTCGCGTGCAACTGCAAACTGACCCGCACCTCATGCCAATCGAGAACGCCGGCGTGCTTTGGCCGGAAGAACTATCGCCGCGCGTCTCGGTGGCGACGTTGCGCCTGCCGAAGCAGAAGTTTGACTCGCCGGCCCAGTTAGCTTTCGCCAAACGCCTCTCCTATAACCCCTGGCATACGATCGCGGAGCACCGTCCCCTAGGCAATCAAAGCCGCGCCCGTCGTCGCATGTATGAACGCCTTTCCGAGTTGCGTCATTCGATGAACGCCGTGCCTCATTATGAGCCGACCGGAGATGAAATCTTCGAGTGACGCCCGATGACGCCGCAGTCAAGCTTCATGGTGCTGGCGGCGATCGCTCCGAGTCGCGAAGCAGAGTTGTGCGCGCTTCTCGACTCGATGAACGAAGCCCCGGGGCGAGTGAACGGAGACAACGCACTTATTCCATTCGCTCACCTCGAGAAAATTCACTTCGCCCGTTTCGTCATTCTGCACGATCAGACGACCGATGACGTTAAGGCTTATGGCCTGTCCCCTCAGACTTATCCACTCTATCTCGTTTTCCTCGGCGACGTCGACGGTGAAGAAGATGAATTTCTGGAGGAGCTGGCAACGATTGCGCCTAACGGATTGCGGCAAATTTTTTCCTGCTGTGAGGGATTCGATTTCGGGGGCGATCTCGTCCGCTGGCTGAAAAAGCATCGTGCTCCTCCGATTGCCAACTATGTCAACTGGCTGGGACGGACCGTCCGTCAAGTACGCGAAGAGGCCGCGCTACACGAAGCGATCACGAACTTCGCCCAAATTCGAGGACCCGTCCTGGCGGCTCTCCCGCCGCGCGAGCTGCATCGCGAATTGCAGCAGTTTGTCGAGAGTGAGAAATTGGCCGGACGACTTAAATTGTCACCTGAAGCCACCACGCCACTTGGCTGGCAGATCCGCAATCTGCTGCACCTCATCGGCATGCCGCTACTCTTCCTCCTGGCTTCGCCCATTCTTCTCCTTTTCGCGCCGGTGTTTCTCTTCCGCCTCCGCAGTCTCGAGAACTCCGACCCGGAGCTTTGTTGGCGGGTCGACCAGACTTACTCTGACGGTTTGGCAGATTTGGAAGATCATTATGTGACCAATCAGTTTACGGCGATGGGCAGTTTGAAACCTGGCTTCATTAGGCTGGCTGTTGTAATCGGCGTACTCTGGACGGTCAATTGGGGCGCGCGCCATCTTTTCACCCGTGGCCGTCTCGCGCGGATTCGCACCATTCACTTCGCCCGCTGGGTCTTTCTGGATGGCCGAAAGCGGATGGTCTTTTTTAGTAACTACGACGGAACGGTTGAGAGTTATATGGACGACTTCATCAATAAGACTGGTTTCGGCCTCAACGCCGTCTTCAGCAACGGCATCGGCTATCCACGCACGGATTGGCTCGTCATCGGAGGCTGTGGCGATGAACAAAAATACAAGAATTTTCTCCGCCGCCATACCTTGCCGACGCAGGTCTGGTACAAAGCCTATCCCGGTTTGACGGCCATCGATCTTGAGAGGAACAGCCGCATTCGCGCTGGCCTGGAGTCGTCGTCGCTCGGTGAAGAAGAAGCCCGTGAATGGGCCGCGCTCCTATGACTCACGAGATCGACTACAGCGACATTCAAGGATTGGTCCGCTTCGGATTCGGCGGGATGAAGGAAGCGCGCTTCGCTCTCCTTCGGGTGAAGGACCGGACGGCGGCGCGCGCCTGGTTGCGGGTGGCGCCGATCACGACCGCGGCCACGATGAATCCGCCGCCCACGACTGCACTGCAAGTCGCCTTTACAGCGGAAGGTCTTCTAGCGCTCGACCTTCCTCGTGCCGTGCTGGCAGGCTTCTCGCCCGAGTTCCTGGCCGGCATGACGGAAAAGAACCGCTCCCGCCGCCTCGGGGATATCGGAAACAACGCGCCGGAAAATTGGAAATGGGGCTATGGCGCCGCCGTGCCTCACCTCATCGTGATGTTCTTCGCCGGGCCAGGAAAACTGGAATCGCTGATCGAAAACGTAAAGGATGGGGGGTGGAATGACGCATTCGAAGAAATGCGCTGGCTTGAGACGGAGAATCTGGACGGGATCGAGCCTTTCGGTTTCGCGGATGGAATCAGTCAGCCGCAAATCGATTGGGAACAGCGGCGGGACCCGACGCAGCCGCAGGTCGATTACACAAACATTTGCTCGCTCGGTGAGTTTCTTCTCGGCTACCCTAACGAGTATAACAAGTACACGGAACGCCCGCTGCTCGAGGCGGATGCAAAGAGTGCCAATTTGCTGGCCGCGGCCGAGTCCCCGGAGAGGAAAGACCTTGGCCGCAATGGAACCTATCTTGTGCTGCGCGACCTCCGCCAGGACGTGCGCCGGTTTTGGCAGTTTCTCCATCAGCAGTCCGATGGAGATTTCACGGAAACAGAAAAGCTGGGGGCGGCATTCGTGGGAAGAACCCGGACGGGCGACCCGCTCGTTCAGATTCAGGAGACATCGATTCCTGGAATCAAACCGGAAGAGAAGCGCCAGAATCAATTCACTTTCGATAAGGACCCCGCCGGTTCCGGCTGCCCTTTTGGCGCACACGTGCGCCGCGCCAATCCGCGCAACACCGATTTTCCCGGCCGACCCGGCGGATTCTTCGCCCGGCTTGTCACGATCCTCGGCTTTGGCCTGAAAGGCTTTCGCGACGATCTCATGTCGTCCGTCCGCTTTCATCGCATCCTGCGCCGGGGCCGCGAATACGGCGCCGAGCTTCGGCCGGAGGAAGCACTCCAGCCGGCCTTGCCCAACGAACCCGAGCGCGGACTCCGTTTCCTTTGTCTTAACGCCAATATCTCGCGGCAGTTCGAATTCTTGCAAAACGCCTGGGTCGTGAACACCAAGTTCTCTGGCCTAACGAACGAAAGTGACCCTCTACTTGGAACACGGGCATCCGTTCCCGGTTGTCCAGTGACAGCCGATTTCATGATCGAGACAGAAAACGGTTTGGGCAGGCGTCTTACCGGCGTGCCGCAGTTTATCACGGTGCGCGGCGGCGCTTATTTCTTTCTCCCCAGTTTGCGCGCTTTGCGCTACATCGCCGCCTAACGAGTGAGATAGATCCCCTTCTCTCTTGCCAACTGGCACCGCTGATGCTTATGATGGATCCCCGATGATCCAGGCGAATTGTCGGGCGCGCTTTACGGCGGCAGATTTTCAATTCATCGTGCGCACGCTGGCACGCTCTCCGAACGACGACGTCTCGCTCGTCGATCTCCTCGGCGACGAAGAAACCCGCGACGCGGTCCTCGATCAGCCCCGCCTCGTCGAGGCGATCCTCTCGCAAGGTGGGCAACTCTCGATCTCCTCCGCCTTTTATTTCTACGTCCTCGCACGGCACGTCTTACGGCGGGCCGAGATCACCGATCGCAAACTTTGCGATTACGTTGCGTCGCTGCTCGAGACTTTTTCCCGGGCCAACGGCCTGCACGCGCCCCACGCGAGAGAAGATCAGGGAGAGCAATATCTGTCCGACATGCTCATCGCTCTTTCCCGTGCGAACGCCGCCGAAACGTTCCTGCTCCGGGCGCACGTGGGAAATTATTCGCTTTTCGTTAGTGGCATCTTCCACGAGAACGCGCAACGCCGCAGTCGGCGGGGCGCGCCCGACCTCGAATTCTACGAAAAAATCGGGCGCACCAATTATCAACTCGTCGCCTCGCATTCCACCGCCCGTCGTTGTGAACTGAACGACGTCTTCGAAGAATTGGCCGATCGTTTCCACGACGTCCGCCTCGCGCTCAATCATCTCTCCGACGAACTGCTGAATCTCGATGACGACGGCACGGCCTCGCTCTTGCTTTGAAAGGCTTTGGTCACGATGTCAGGTCATTAGATTCCAAAGTTACATTGAGCATCAGTGACAAACACGAAGCCAGAAACCACGAAATGGCGCCGCCAGTAAGATTGGCCCCGATGGCATTTGACGATCGCCCTCGGGCTGTGCAGATACCCGTACGCACACCTACCGGTGAGATGGGAGATGAGATTGTGCCTCACGAACCACTTTTAATGGATATGGATCCCGAGAGTTACGTCGACGCCAAGAGTAATGATCAAATCGCGCCCTGTCTGTCTGTTGTCATGGCGGTCTTTGACGAGGAAAAAACAGTCATCCCTTTACTGAAGACAGTCCTGCGTCAGCGTCCGGTGCAGGAAATCATTGTGGTGGATGATTCATCGAAGGATAAGACGTGGCCGGTTTTGCAGGAGTTTGTCGCGGGACAAGAGCGGATCCGATTGCTGCGGCATGAGAAAAATCAGGGCAAAGGCGCTGCTCTTCGAACTGGTTTCAAACATGCAACTGCCCCCATCGTGATCGTCCAGGACGCCGACCTGGAGTATGACCCGGGCGAATATTACTTCCTGCTTAACCCTATCTTAAGCGGAAGAGCGGATGTTGTTTTTGGGTCGCGCTTTGGCGGCGGCGGGGCGCATCGAGTTCTCTACTACTGGCATTCAGTTGGCAACCGACTCTTGACGACATTGTCGAACATGGGCACGAACTTAAACCTCGCCGACATGGAAGCCTGTTACAAAGCTTTCCGACGAGAAGTTCTCGAAAGGATTGCGATCGAGGAAAGTCGATTTGGATTTGAGCCGGAAATTACCGCGAAAGTTGCACGGCTAGGTGTACGGATTTTCGAAGTGCCCATCTCCTATTACGGACGGACCTACGCTGAGGGTAAGAAGGTCAATTGGAAGGATGGTTTCAGCGCCTTACGCTGTATCATCAAATATAATTTTTTACGCTGATGAAGACCGCGTCTACATCGGGTCCGATTCATGCACAAGTTTACTCGTCGCTTTGCGCTCTTCGGGAAGTCTGCGTGAGAAAGCCATGAACGAAACTCTCTTCAGTCAGATTCAGCGACTCTTCGAGCGGACCTACGTTCAGGTCGGGATCAACCTTGAAGATTGTCTGATCGATCAAAGGCGCTGCCGGCAACTCACGAAACTGGCCGGCGCTTCGGCGCGCGAACTGAGCGAGCTGGCACGGACTTTTCTGCGCACAGCCGACGACCAGCTTTACGTCGGCATTTATTACTCCCGCTGGCTGATCGAGCAGCTCGAGGAGCACGATCCGCGCGCTGGCCTAACGAATCGCAATATTCGCTCGCTCATCATGTTCGTGGAAGAAATCAATCACGCGCTCCATGCCGCGATTCAGTTTCGCAATGGCCTACGCCGGATCGCGAGTGAAGATTTCGCGCGCGACCTCGAACTGCAGGCGCGCGTCGATACCTACCTCGTGCTGCTCCTGTTTGTCGCCTTCTTCCGCAAGACGCAGCGGGTTTCGCGGGCGGATCGCCGCTGGCTTCGGTTCCACCTTTTCGAAGCGCAGACTCCGGGCGCGTTTCGGGACAAGAACTTGCGCGGGCGCTATCTCGAAACCACCGAATTAGCCGCCAGCTACACAAAGTTTCTCGACACCATCAACGGCCTGCGGCGCCTCGAGGAGATCCGCCGGTTCCGCTCGCTCGATTACGGCGCGAAAAAAAGACGCATTCTCGCCTTAATGGACGCGCCGCCCGCGCAGTCCTGACTGAGCGCGGCCCGGCGCAGACTCGTTTGCCACTCCTGGCCGGAGCGGTTAATTCCCCATGATGAGACTTCTTCTCGTGGTCGGCAGCGTGTTACTTCTCTTCGTCGGTTGTGCGCCCCTCGACCCGGAGCTGCCCACCGGCGATGAGCAACAACTCGATCGACCTGCGACTCTGGGCGGACCGCCGCCGCAAAATCCACTGGCTGAGCCGGACGAAGCCACTCTGCCGTACGTTCCGGGCCAGTAAAGTGACCACGCGCGCGCAGGTTCGGTTCCCGGCGGCGGATTGCGACATCGCCTTCGATAATCGCACCCGCCAGCTTTATGCGACGGACGCTTCAATCTACCAAATCGAGCCGGCGGCGGTTGCTTTTCCGCGCAGCGCCCAACAGGCTCGCGCGGCTATTCTCAGCGCGGCGGCGGCGGGAATTTCGGTGACGCCGCGTGGGGCCGGGAGTGGACTCGCCGGCGGCGCGGTAGGCGACGGTTTGATTGTCGATTTCTCCCGGCACAATCGACAAATCACCGGGCTCGATCTGGAGCGGCGGCGCGTTCGGGTCGGCGCCGGCGTGGTGCTCGATCAGCTCAACACTTTCCTCCAGCCGCACGGTTACTGTTTCGGTCCCGATGTCGCGACCAGCTCGCGGGCAACGTTAGGCGGAATGATCGCGAACAATTCCTCCGGCGCGCGGGTCCCGGTTTACGGGACGACGGCCGACCATGTCTTGGCACTTGAAATCGTGCTCGCGGATGGACGAATCGAAACCATTGGTCCCGACCTAGTCTCGTTAGGCCAGGAACGGCAACGGATCGCCGCGCTCGTCACGGCGCGTGCCGCGGAAATCGGCGAGCGCATGCCGCCGGGGATGTTAAAGCGCTGGAGCGGTTACGCGCTGAAACGTTTTCTAGATCGACCGCAAAACCTTTCCGAAATCCTGGCCGGAAGCGAAGGCACCCTGGCGGCGATTTTTTCGGCCGAGCTCAGGATCGTGCCGTTACCGCAGGAAAAAGGTCTTGGGCTGATCTTTTTCGCTTCGGCCGCGGAAGCGATGCAGGCAACGGTCGAGCTGCTCGATCTCCAGCCCTCTGCGATTGAGCACATCGACCGGATTCTCTTCGATCAGACAAAAGGCCAGCTCGCTTTCGATGCGGCGCGGCAGCTGCTCCAACTCGACGCGAAACCCTGTGAGTCGATTCTGATCGTCGAATTTCAGAAGGAGGTGACCGAGCGGCTAGCCTCGTTAGGCAAGCGATCCCTCGGCTTGCGCACGACTATCTGCCGCGACGCGACTGAGATGGCGCTCGTCTGGTCGCTGCGCAAGGCGGGCCTGACTCTGCTGACGGGGCGCGCCGGACCGGCCAAGCCGGTCACCGCGATCGAAGACGTCGCGGTTCTTCCGAAACATCTTCCTGCCTACGTCGCGGGCCTGGAATCGATCACGCGGCCGCTCGGTCTCGACGTGTGCTACTACGGGCACGCCGCGACCGGCCTGCTTCACGTCCGGCCGGTGCTCGATCTGCATTCCGCGGCCGATCTGCAGAAGTTCCGTCAGGTCGCGGACGAAGTCTCGGCGCTCGTTAGGCAATTCAAGGGCTCGTTTGCGGCCGAGCACGGCGTCGGAATCGCGCGAACCGAATACATGCCGGAGCAGGTCGGCGAAGATCTTCTCGGCGTGATGCGCGAGATCAAGCGCGTCTTCGATCCGAAGGATCTTTTTAACCCGGGAAAAATCATCAGCGACGGACGTTTCAAAATCGACCGCGATCTGCGCTGGGGCGCCGGCTATCACATCGAACTGCCGTTCCAGCCGGTCCTCGCTTTCGCCGCGAAGGATCATTCCTTTGTCGGCAACCTCGAGCAGTGCAACGGCTGCGGCGGTTGTCGGAAAGACGCGCCCACGATGTGCCCGACCTTCCTCGCGACCGGCGAGGAGTACATGTCGACGCGAGGCCGCGCCAATGCCATCCGGGCCGCGCTCGATCTGCGCGCGACGGGCGACGATCCGCTGCGCGCGCAGGAGTTGGAGGATGCGCTGAGCAACTGTCTCTCCTGCAAGGCCTGCACCACGGAATGCCCTTCCAATGTGAATCTCGCGCTGCTCAAGGCCGAGTTGATCCACGCTCGTTATGCGCGAGACGGGTTGCCTTTGCGGGTCCGGATGGTGAGCGATGTGGATTCGTTAGGGCGACTTGGCTGTCTCTGGCCTTCGCTCGCGAACGCGGCTCTCGATTTCGGACCGCTCCGCGCCGTGATGGAGAAGACGCTCGGGATCTCGGCCCGACGGACACTGCCGCATTATGCGCGGGAACGCTTCGACAAGTGGTTCGTTAGGCGCGGCAAGAGAGGCAACGGCCGGGTGCGCGGAAAAGTAATTCTTTGGGACGACACTTTCGTCCGCTATCACGAGCCGCACATCGGAATCGCCGCGGTCTCGGTGCTTGAAGCCCTCGGCTTTGAAGTGATTCTCCCGAGCGACCGCAAATGTTGCGGTCGGCCCGCTTTCAGCCAGGGAAATCTGACAGAAGCGGCCCGCCTCGGCCGGCACAATCTGGAACTCTTGAATCGCGGCACGGAGACGACACCCATCCTGTTCCTCGAGCCGTCCTGTTACTCGATGTTCGCCGAAGATTATCGCGAGCTAAAATTACCGGAGACTGAGCGCGTCGCGGTGCGCTGTTTTCTCTTCGAGAAATTTGTCGACGACCTGCTCGAGCGCGAGCCGGACGCGCTCCAATTTCGGCGCCGCGACGGGCACGTGGCGATTCACGCGCATTGTCACGCCAAGTCGCTTCTTCATCCCGGATTCATGGTGCGGCTGGCCGAGCGACTGCCGGGACGAAAAGCAACTTTGCTCGATACCGGCTGCTGCGGAATGGCGGGCGCCTTCGGAATGCTGGCGGCGAAATACGATCTCTCGCTCAAAGTCGCGGGGCCGCTGGTGGAGAAGGTCGCGCAGCAGCCGCCCGATGCGGTCGTGGTCGCTTCCGGCACGAGTTGCCGTCATCAGATCGACGATCTCACTCCCGTGCATCCGAAGCACATGGCGGAACTGCTGGCGGACGCAATTCGTTAGAGACCTGAATTCCAGTTGCGCGCCTGTCGCACGTAAAACATAATATTACATTATGACAAAAACGATCGCGAAAATCGGCAATTCCCAAGGCATCATTCTTGACGCTGCTTTTTTGGATCTGGCGCGCCTTCGCCTGGGTGATCAGTTGACCGTGACCCTGCACGAAGGCGGTGCGATCGTCATGACGCCGATTCGGACAACGATTGACGCGAAGGAGGCCGGGGCGAAGGCAAAACGTCTGATTCGGCGGAACTCGAAACTGTTTCAACGTCTCTCTTGAGCAGGACGTTGATCCACCTGACCGTGCCGGCGGTCGAGGTGATTCATCGCGAAGTGCTGGCCGCACACGGCGGTGCCGCAGGCATCCGGGAAAGGGCTCTTCTGGAATCAGCAGTCGCGGCACCGCAGGCGACGATGATGGGGCAACCGCTCATCCAAGACCCGCTCGAAGTCGCGGCGGCTTACCTTTATTATCTCTGCCGAAATCATCCTTTCCTGGATGGGAATAAACGAACGGCCCTCGCGACCTGCCTCGTCTTCCTCGAAGCGAACGATCTTCTGCCTAACGATAAGTTGCCGGTCGATGAGTGGGAGGCGCTCGTTCTCGACGTCGCCTCAAGTCGCCTCGAACGGGACGAGACGACGACGCGCCTGCAAAAGGTAGTCAAGAATTTGCGCGGCAAGTAGCCTGCAACTTCCCCACTGCCTCGTTTACTCGTTAGGCCGAAACGCTAGGGCTTGGGAGCCGGAGCGGGAGGATTAGCGCCGGGTGTGCCAGCAGCCGGAGCGGGCGCGGGCGGTGCGCCGCCGGGAACATCGGCGTCGGCCGGCACGGCAAGAATGTCGGCCTCGATATAGGACTCGGTGCGGCTGGCCAGCTCTTTGCGCAGGGCGGCGACGCCTTCCGCGCTCACCGGGGTTCCCGTATTTCCCCAGGCTGTTCGCTCATAGGTGACCACGTCGGCGATCTTTTCGTCGGTCAAGGTTTTGTCCCACGGTTGCATGACGGCGGATCCATAACGCTTCCCCTTTACCGTGACCGGGCCTTGCAACCCTTTGAGCACGATCATGACGTGGCGACGCGAGCCGCCGTTGACAATATCGGAGCCGGCCAAGGGCGGGTATTGTCCGGCGACACCGAGGCCGTTGGCCTGATGGCAGGTGGCGCAGTTTGCGGAGAAAATCTTTGCTCCTTTTTCGGCCGGGGTGAGTTCGACGGTTTCCTGTGCGGCGCCGGCCGCACCCGCGTGACTCGCGACGCGGGGAGCACCACCGAGATAGTCGAGGCCGTCACCACTCCAGTTGCCGCCGTAACGGCCGAGATAGGCGCCGCCAAAAAAGACGGCGAGGCCGTAGATCGCGATCAGCCAAAGCGAGAGCGGTTCACGGCCCGCCTGCGGATCAACTTTTTCCCTAACGACTGCAGCATGAGTCTCGTTAACGGCCTGGGTTTCGCCGTAATCCATTCCCTGATGGGGAGAATTTTCGGAAGGCTTCATTTTTTCGCCTCCTTGCCGGGCGCGGCGGCCGCGATCACGGGCGACTTCGCTTCCTTGAGCGGGTGGGATTGATCGCGCGACATCAGGTAAGCGACGAGACATTTCGCGTCGTAGCTCGGGACAATCTCCCAACCGGCCTCGGGGTTTTCGTTTTCATGACCGGCGAAATTCAGCGCATCGGGCGAGATGACGCCGGAGATGCGGCGCTTCTCGTAGAGAAAACGGTAGGAGGGCATGTTGGAATCCTCGTTCACGCTCCGCGGATTGTAGAGATGACGATGATGCCAGGCCGCCGTGTAGGGCGATGGCTGACCGTCCGAGGTCAATTCTTTGACGTCCGAGACTAACGACGGCGCGGCGGTTGGCGCATTGGCGGCCGGTTGATCGCCTGCGGCTGGGACCGGACTGGTCGCAGGTGAAGCAGCCGCCGTCGCGACTGCCGGGCTCGCGCCTAACGACGGACTGCCGGCAGGTGAAGCGGCCGCAGTGGCCGCGGCCGCGCCTGGAGATGCCGCGGCCGCGGGGCTGGTGCCCGGAGCGGGTGAGGCGGCACCTTTTTCCTGCAGGCCGGGACGATGGCCGACATTCGCCAAGTCCGGACCGGTCCGCATTTTCCCAAGGAAAACGATCGGCTCAAAAATGTAATCGCGCGGCGCGCTCCGGCGCTCGCCCCATTTGCGTTCAATGTCGGAGCCGCCGTAATCCGGGCGGACCTGTTGCGAATGGCAATAGACGCAGCCGTTCGCGGCATAGACCTCGGCGCCGCGATGCGCCATACCGGAGAGCGGCAAAGGATAAACGTCGCCGCCGTCTTCATCGGTCTGCGGGTTGAGGCTGCCGATTTGGAGATTCGGAATGACCGTCAGGCCGAGCCAGGAGAACGCGAAAATGCCGAAGATGCCAAGGAAGAGTGGCTGCAAACCTTTCATCGATGCACCTCGCTTCCTTCCGGCTCGAGCGGATTAAGAAAAGTCGGGACGCTCGCGGTGCGACCGAAGCCGAGCAGCATCAATCCAAAATGAAACGCGAAGACGAAATGCGACACGGTTAACAAAAGTCCCGACAAGCTGCGGCCGCGGAGATAAGGCAGAATCGATTCCGTGCTCTCAGCAAACGGCAGGGTGGGATCATTCAAGCTCACGCCTTGCACAAAACCACCGACGAGGAGGAGCAAGACCATCAGGCCAATGCCGTAGGTGGATGACCAAAAGTGCAGTTTAATGAGGGAGGCATAGCGCCATTCCCGACCGATCAGGCGGGGCACGATGTAATACATCGAGCCGAAAATCACCATCGTGAAAAAGGCGTAAAGCCCGAGGTAAGTGTAGCCGATGCTCACCTCCGTGAAGTGAACGATGCGCGCGACCGACCGCAGCGACATGATCACCCCGACAATGCTGAAGGCCGTGTAAGCGATCGCGCCAAAAACCGTGAAACGCAGCGTCGGGCTATAACGCATGAGAGGGAAGTGGCCGCGCATCGTCATGTGATGATTGAGCCCGACGGTCGCGACTGGGATGAGGGTGAGAATGGTGGCCGCGATGCTCGCGGTGATCATCCAGGCCGGGAACGGCCCATCGACCAGGCGTTGCATGCCCGTCCAGCTGGAGAATAACGCGAAGGTCCAGAATCCAATCGTCGCCAGATAATAACTGTGCACCGGCCGTCCGATCACTTTCGGAATCATGTAATACGCCGTGCCGAGCCCGATCGAGCCGAACCAGAGAAAGAGCAGGTTATTGGCAAACCACCAATTGACCGCGGCCTGCATCACACCCTGCACCGGAAAAACAAAAAGCATCAGTTGGGCAGCGGCGTAGAGCCACGGGAACCAGAGGAAAGCGGCCAGCAAATACCATTGCGTGATATAGACATGCCCGCGCCGGCGATAGCGGAACATGATCAGCGCCCAGGTCATGATGAGCAGGTAGGAAATGAAAAGCGTGAGCGCGGAATAGCCGGGAAATTCCAGCCACTCGTAGCCGGTGCTGTTGCCCGCCACGATTCCCACGATGCCCATGAGCACGCCCAGATTCCAAAAAGCCGCGCCACTGACGAGGAGCAACGGGTGCCGCAAAGTCGTCCGGCAAAGCCGCGCCATCAGCCAGATCGCCGTCCCCATCCCGGCCATCGAAGCCCAGCCATAAATCATCATGTCGAACTGCGCCGGGCTGAGCCGGCCCCAGGTGAGAAAGCTCACTCCGCCGAAGAGATCGGGTGCATGCAGAGCAAAGGCGGTCACGATCGCGAGCAGGGTCGAGACGATCAGCCAGGCAATCGCCGAGGTATAAAAAAACAGCACGGGCAGGCGGGTCGACGCGTCAATCAAAGCGCGCTCGACCTGCTCGACATCGCCCGGGGTGATGTTGGCGGCGCTCAAGGGCGGCTCTTCAATTAATCCGGCGGGCGTGTTCATCGATCGTTAGGCGCGAGTTCGGCCGGATGGGCCGGTGAAAATTTCTGGCGGCGATGGCGGCCGAACCAGCGGCGCCGCGGCATGACCAAATCCGTCGCGCGCCCGACCGGTTCCTCGCGGTCGAAAATCACAGCCGCGTTTTGGTCGTAGCGTTTCACGTTGCTAAAAAACTTGGAAAAACTCATCGGTCTTACGGTGTCGGCGGTGGCGTCGTTTTGCCGCGAACTGGGATCGGCGTTCCCATCGGGTGCTGCACCGGAGTCACCGTCGGAGTGACCGGTGGAACTTCGGTGTGGCTCTGCGGCGCGGCGGCGGGCGTGGCCTCGGCGCCGGGTTGGGTGCCGGCGGGCGCGTTAGACGGGTTGGCCGCTCCGGCGGGCTGATTGCGTCCTTCCGATTCGTTGCCTTCGGCCGTGGTAGCTTTCGGAGTAGCCAAGGCCGCGGGCGGTGCGCTCACCGGCGGATTAGTCGGCTGCGGCGCGCCGGTCGCGCTCACGGGAACGGCCGCGGGCTCCGGGGTGGCGATCGGTCCGGCCGGCGCGGGTTTCCTGGCCTGCAAATCGGCCAGCTCCAATTCCATCGCGCGCGCCACTGGGACATGGGCCACGCCTTTCGCTTTGTCGACCCAGCCGTAGCTCGTCGCGGTCTTGTCCCATTCTTCCCGTGCCGTTTTCAATTTCTCGGAGCGGGCCTGGGCGCGATCCGCTTCGAAGCTCGAGCCGCGATGCATCGCCCCAAAAGTGATGGCCACAATCCCCCCGAAGAAAACGAAAAGGATAACCGCCCAGAGCCAGGCTCCAAAAAGGAAGCGCGGCTGATCGGGACGGAGAAGTGCGTCGTCGTTAGGCACGGCTTAATTCGTTAGGCGGAGCGATTCGATCAGGCGCGGGTCACGCACCGGGAAGAGCGACGTTTTGCCGATGATGCGGAGATAACAAAAGGCGAGGACCCCTCCGATGCCGATGAGCGGCAGGAAATCGAGAATGCTGAGATGGACGCCGGTGCCGTGCAGCGCCGGAAGGACGACGACATACATGTCGACCAATTGCATGAAAACGATCCAACCCGCGATCGAGCAGAGCCAGGTGAGGTTCTTTTTCGTGTAGCGCGGAAGGAGAAGGGCAAAGGGAACGAAGAAGCGGAAGATGACGAGGAACCAGGAGAGCACGTTCCAGGATTCCGTGTTTCGGATGAGGAAATACTGCGTCTCCTCCGGGATGTCGGCGTACCAATAAAGCATGTATTGGCTGAAGCCGATGTAGGCCCAGAAAACAGTGAAGGCGAGGAGCCACTTACCCATGATGTGGTAATGCTCGATCGTCACCACGCCCTTCAGGTACCCGGCTTTCTGCAGCGCGGCGGTCACCAGCACAAGGAGCGCCATCGAGCTTCCCGCGGTGCCGGCAAAAATGTAGGGCCCCCACATGGTGGAAAACCAGTGCCAGTTCAGGCTCATCAGCCAATCGAAGGCGCCGAAGGTCAGGCAAAGCGCGAAAAGCGGGAGGCCGGCAAACGCCAGCTTGCGCATCCAGATGGTAAATTGCGGGTTGCCGTCGCGATCCTGCCGGACGGAAAATCGACGCAGCCCCCAGGCCACGAGGGTCAGGACGACGAAAAAGAAAATGGCGCGCCCGAGGAAGAATTCCCAGTTGAGATAGCCGCGTTTGGTGTCCAGCACCGGGTCGACGCCGCGCGGAATATCCATCCAACGATAGAGATATTTTCTCCACAACCAGAGCGGCAAAAAGAGCACGCCCATCACGGGAAGAAGGAGCGCAATGTTCTCGAGCTGTCGCCTAACGACGACCGACCATTCTGCATCGACCACGTGATGAACGATCGTCCAGAAGAGGCAGCCGATGCAGAGGGTGAAAAAGAAGATGAAGGCAAAGAGCCAGGAATAACTGAACTGCACCGGCGAGACGAAACCGCCGATGAAGCTGAGGATGAGGCCGATCAGGCCGACGACCCCACAGATGAGAGAGAGTCCGGCGAAGCGGCTGGTTTCGAAAAATTCGCCTTCCGGCGCAGGCAGGACGTGGGATCGATCGCTCATTTCTTCGCGGGCTCCGCTGGTTTGGCCGGCTCCGGTTTTTTCTCCGCCAGATCCGCCTGATGATCCGCCGGCACATCAGCTGCGCTCGCGTGCTGGCTCCGCTGCAAGGTGCGCAGGTAGCAGATGATCGCCCAACGATCGTGCACCGTGACGCGCGGGCCGTAGGCCATCATGGTGTTCTTGCCGTGGGTGATGGTGTTGAAAATTTCGCCGTCGGCCATGTTCCGGATGCGGGCATCCTGCAGACTAACGACCGTGGCGAGACCAAACTGCTTGGTGATGCCGTCGCCGTTGGCCAGCTCGCCGTGGCAGACCATGCAGTTGATGTTGAAACGCTGCTGACCGCGCTGCAGGAGCTCGGGCGTCACGTCAACGGGAATGCCGGTCCCCCAGTTTTCTCCCATCTTGCCGGTGTTGTAATAATCGGTGCCTTCGCTGAATCCAAGCCGGGCGTGCATCGCTTCCTCGCCCGCCGCGTCGACCGCCCGGCCTTCGTCGTTAGGCATGGGCATCTCGTAACCGATCGGGACCGTGCCTTCGACCGGCTGGCGTCCGCCGCGCTGATCGGCAAAAAAATTCAGCTCCGTCTGGGCGCGCACTTTCGGCTGCCGCACCATGTCGGGGAAAATCTCGATCTCGGGCCGGCTGCTTTTCTGGCCGCGGAAACCGAAGACGGCGAGCCAGGCAATGCTCACGAGCAGGAAGATGAGGAAGAAAGCGCGCAGCATGTCTATTCCTCGTGAATCGCAGTGATGTACTGGCCGCCGGTTTTTTCGAGCAGCTGCACGGCTTCGTTTTCGTTGAAGCGCGGATCGCGCGCCTCGAGGACGAGGAAAAATCCGTCGTTCGTGACCCGCTTGAATCGCTCCCAGTTGAACATCGGATGATTCCAGCGCGGGAGCAGATTCATCGTCAGCATCGAGAGAAAGGCGGTGAAGGCCGCGCAAAGAATCGTGAGCTCAAACATGATCGGGAAAAACGCCGGCACCGTCCAAAAATTGGTCGGCTTCCCGTGCACGATCAGCGGATAGAGATAGGACGAAGGGCCGAATTCCAAAACGCAGGCGGTGAGCAAACCGGTGATACCGCCGCAGAGGACGACGGCGCTGAGCCACGATTTGCCCAGGCCCATGGCGTCGTCCATTCCGTGAATGGGAAACGGCGAGTGCACATCCCAGCGTTTGAAGCCGGCATCGCGCACTACTTTCGCCGCCTCGTACAAGGCCGCCGCGCTCGGATATTCCGCCGCGATTCCGTAAACGCGATTTCCGCTCGGCGTGATCATGTCCGTTCCATCCCTCCGGCGGCGACGGTGTGATGCTCTTCCGGCGTGGCGCGATGCGGGTCAGCTTCCGGCAACACGATTTTCACTTCCGACATCGCGATCATCGGAAGGAAGCGAATGAAAAGAAGAAAGAGGGAAAGGAAAATTCCGAAGGTGCCGACAAAGGTCCAGATATCGACCCAGGTCGGGATGAACAAGCCCCACGACGACGGCAGAAAATCGCGATGCAACCCGCCGACGATGATGATGAAACGCTCAAACCACATGCCGGCGTTCACGCACATGCAGACGAAGTAGACGACAAAGATATTGCGCCGGCACCACCGGAACCAAAAGAGCTGCGGCGAAAGCGTGTTGCAAAACAACATCCCGACTATCCAGAACCACCAGTAGGGGCCGAAGATGCGGTTATAGAAGGCGAATTTTTCGTACTGGTTGCCGCTGTACCAGGAGATGAAAAATTCCATGATGTAGGAGTAGGCAACGATCGAGCCGGTGAGCAAAATGATCTTCGCCATCTTGTCGATGTGCTGCGGCGTGATGATGTCTTGCAGCTTGAAAAGGGCGCGCGCAGGAATCATCAGCGTCAGGACCATGGCGAAACCGCCGAAGATTGCACCGGCGACGAAGTAGGGCGGAAAAATTGTCGTGTGCCAGCTCGGAATAACCGACGTGGCGAAGTCGAAGGAAACGACGCTGTGCACGGAGAGAACAAGCGGTGTGGCGAGACCGGCCAGGAGCAGATAAGCCATTTCGTAATGGCGCCAGTTGCGATTCGAGCCGCGCCAGCCGAGCGCGAAAAGTCCGTAGAAAAATTTCTTGGCCTTGGTCGTCGCACGATCGCGCAACGTCCCGAGATCGGGGATCAAGCCGGTGTACCAAAAGAGAACCGAGACCGAGAAATAAGTCGAGACGGCGAAGACATCCCAGAGGAGCGGGCTGCGGAAGTTTGGCCAGATACCGTACTGCATCGGCACCGGGGCGAGGAACCAGGCCATCCAGACCCGGCCGACGTGCACCGCCGGAAAAATCCCGGCGCAAATCACGGCAAAGAGCGTCATTGCTTCCGCCGAGCGGTTGATCGAGGTGCGCCATTTCTGCCGGAGCAAAAAGAGGATGGCCGAGATGAGTGTGCCGGCGTGCCCGATACCGATCCAGAAAACGAAGTTGGTAATGCCCCAGGCCCAACCAACCGGGATGTTGTTGCCCCACGTGCCGACGCCGGTGGAAATAAGGTAGGCCAGACAAAAGAGCCCGAAACCAGCGATCATGACAGTGATCGCGAAGGAGACCCACCACCAGCGGGGGGTGCCGCCTTCGACCGCGCCGGAAATGCGATTGGTCACCCAATCGAGGTTGCGCGAGTTCAGGACCAACGGGACGCGCGCGACTGATGGTGTGACCGAAGCGGAAGCTTCCGCCTGGATGATATCGGGAGCTGTCGGTGCGCCGTCCATCTTAAGGTTGGCCCTCCAAAGCTGTCATCCCGAGCCGCGCAGACGGCGAGGGACCTCGCGACTGCAAGGGGCGTTTTCCAAAGGAAAGCACGCGTGAACTGCGCCGGCGAGGTCCCTCGCCGCGCTGCGCCAGCTCGGGATGACAAATCTTGCGCGGCGGTAAATTCATCACGATTCCTCTCCCGGGCTGGCCACCCCGATCAACGCCGCGTCGGGCATCTTCGGATTGGGATTGCGAATCCGCGCCAGGTAACTCGTCCGCGTCTTCACATTCAAGTATTCGAGTAGCCGGTAATTTCGGTTCTCTGCTTTCACTTTCGAAACGCGCGTTTCCGGATCCGCGATGTCGCCGAAGACGATCGCCTCCGACGGGCAGGCCTGCGCGCAGGCCGTCGTGAAAGAATCGCGCGGGATGAGCGTTTTGTCGGATGCGCCGGCGCGGACGTGCGCAGAAATTTTCGCTTCCTCGATTCGCTGCACGCAATAGGTGCACTTCTCCATCACGCCGCGCATCCGCACGGTCACGTTCGGATTCTTTTGCAGCTTCATCGTGTCGGCCGCGCCTTTCTCGGTCAGCGGCCCGAGGTATTCCTGATAGACCGAGAACCCAGCGATCTTCTTCTTCCCGATGGGCCGCTGGGTGTAATCGAAGAAATTGAAGCGCCGCACTTTGAACGGGCAGTTATTCGCGCAATAGCGGGTGCCGATGCAGCGGTTGTAAACCATCACGTTCAATCCGGATTCGCTATGAATCGTGGCGTTCACCGGGCAGACGGTTTCGCAAGGCGCGTTCTCGCAATGCTGGCACATCATCGGCTCGTGCACCATTTCGGGATTTTCCGGCCACTGGCCGTGATCCTGATTGTACGGTTTCGCGCTCGCGTAGTAGCGATCGATCCGAATCCAGTACATCGCGCGGCCGTGACTGACCTGGAGTTTGCCGACGATCGGAATGTTGTTTTCCGCCTGGCAAGCCATGACGCAGGCGCTGCAGCCGGTGCAGGTATTCAGGTCGACCGTCATGCCCCACTGCTGCGGCGCGTCGAGCTTCGGATGGGTGTAGAGCGTCGGCAGTTGCTTCGGCAATTCCTCGTCGCCCGCGATTTTCGTTACGAATTTTTCGTCTTCGCGATAATGGTCGAGCGTCGCTTCCCTAACGAGGCCGCGGCCTTCGATCGAGTAATGCTCCTGCGTGACGGAGAGCGGATATTTTTCTCCGACTTTGGCCACCTTCACGCTTCCGATGAGCTTGCCGTCCGCCACGATGAAATGCGGATTGGAACTGGTGCGCAACAGATAGCCGTTGAAACCGGCTTCTTCGCCGACCGGGCCGGTGTGCTTGCGGCCGTAGCCTAACGGAATCGTAATTGAATTATCAGCATGCCCGGGAACGATCAGCGCGGCAATGACCAGCTCGCGCTGCAGCGGTTTCCGCGGCGGCGGAACCGGCGCAGCACCCTTCGCCTTCGGCCGCGTAGTCGGCGCCTGCTCGGTCACCGTCACCCGAATGAGGTCGCCGCTTTTCACCCCGACATGGTGAGCGTAAGCCGGGCTCATCATGGCCGCGTTATCCCAGGTCAGTTTCGTGATCGGGTCGGGCATTTCCTGGAGCCAGCCGTTGTTGATGTAACGGCCGTCATCCATCGCGTAACTGCCCACAAGCACGATCTCGGGCGAAGTTTTTGTCGGCGCCGGAATGTCGTTACGCCAGGTGGTGTGCGCGATCCCGCCCGCGGTGTTGCCGTTGAACTTCGGCGGGCGATTGATCGCCGGAATGTGAGTGGCAAAGCCGTCGTGCAAAAACTTCGTCCAGGCGGTCTCGAAATCGCCGGGAGGCGCGGTCGCGCGGAAAGTTTCCTGGATTAATTCCGGACCCTTCGCCGCCGGCTGGCCGCCGATCATCTGCAGGAGGTCGAGCTCCGACAAACCGCCAAAAAGCGGCAGGATCATCGGCTGCATCGCGACATAGGCGCCGCCATTCGTTAGGCCATCGCCCCAGCATTCCAGGTAATGCGCCGCCGGGACGTGCCATTGGCTCAGCGCCGAGGTGGCATCTTCATACGCGCCCAGCCTAACGACATCAGGAACTCGCTTCTGCAGGTCGCCCCAATCGATCGGCGTTTTGCTCACCCGGTCAATCGTGATAGCGCGCGGCGCGTTGTAAACCGGGTCGCCGCCGCAAATGAAAAGCTGCTGGATTCGCCCGCTTTCCATCTCAGCCGCGAGCTGGAGAATGCTGTAAGCCCGCTCCGTCTTGGGCAACTCCCGCACCAGCATGGTCGTGCCGACGTTCTTCAGCGCGGAGTTGATACCGTAAACCATCAGCTGCACCACGACCGGCTGGTGCGGACCAGCCACGACCAGGCTAGCGCCCGGTTTGCCGAGGAGATCCGCAACCGCTTCGTCGAGCCAGCGCTCGTCGTAGCTCTCCACGCTGAGCGGCGCTTTCAAAGTGAGCAGGACCGAGGAAAGCCCCTCGTCCCTCGTCGCGACTGCGATCTTGGTCGCGAGCGCATGCGTGATCGCCGGGATCTGGCTCGCGCAGAGGCGGAGGCGATGATCGGCCATCGCGCCGGTCAGGCTGAACCGGTTCTCGACCACGTAGAGCCGGTTCATCGAGTCCTTCGCTTCGCGCACCCGGCGCCGCGAAGTGAAGCCACGCACGGAAGTGAGATCGCCTTCGCCGCAATTCAGAAAATCGCTGTCGAGCGCGAAGATGACATCGGCCTTATCGAACTGCGGAATGAGCCGCGTGTTCTGGCCGAAGCTCATTTCGGTGGAGAAATGTTGCGCCTCGCTCAGGAGCGGGTCGTAAACGCACCAGCGCATTTTCGGGAACTGCTTGAGCAGCTCGGCGCGCAGCCGGTCGCGCGTCGGCGAATACGTCTCCTCGACCAGGAAAGCGAGACTGGCGCCGCCATTCGCCGCCATCTTCGGACGCAGCTCGGAGAGGTATTTCTCGAAGGCGGCGCGATCGGCAAGTTTATTTTGCCTAACGAATCGCTGAGAGCGGGAAGGATCGTAGAGGTCGAGCACGGAAGCCTGGGCGAAGGCGTCAGTCGCGCCGTTGCTCTCGGGGTGGTTCGGGTTGCCCTCGATCTTGATCGGACGTCCGTCGACCGTCGAGACGACGAGCGGCATCGCGCCGGAGCGGCGCGGCATTGCGGTCGCGTAGTAGAGGAACTTCCCAGGGATGACCCACTCGACGCTCTTCGTGAAGGGCACGAGATGCATCTCCGGTTTGCGGCAGCTGCTCAACCCGAAGCCGGCCAGGGCCATCGAGGCGCCCATCAGCTTGAGGAAACTGCGGCGGGAAACTTCGTCGCCTTCAATCTCGGCCGCGCCCGCGGGAAATTCGCGCTCGAGCCAGCCGCGAAATTCGGGCGTGTCGCTCAGCTCACCGAGGCTGCGCCAGTATTGCTTGCCGGTTTGGTCCGGAGCCGGATGTTGCAGGACGCGCTTCATGGTTCGCAACCTCCGCGTAATTCAGGCTTCCAGCCTGATCGGTCGAGCGGGCGTCTCGCCTGCTCAATGTTAGCGAAGCTGCAGGCGAGACGCCTGCGCGACCTATCAGGCGAGCCGCCTGAATTACGTGATCGCATCATCGGTGGCACCCCTGACAATTCGTGGGCGGATTCACATTCCACCGTTGTTTCAAAGTCAGCCCAATCTCGCGCTGGGTGAGATGTTTCTTCTTCGTCCAATCGTCCTTCACCCCCGCCGGCTTCCCGTATTTCGCGACGAACGCCGCCGGGTTCACGTCGTCGGGTTTCCAATCCAGATTCGTGATCTGATCTTCCGGCCGCAGGAAATTTTCCGGGGCGCGATGGCATTCCAGGCACCAGGCCATGCTATGCGGCTTGGCGTGATAGACCACCGGCATGTGATTGACATCGCCGTGGCAGCTGTAGCAACTGATCCCGCGATTCACGTGCGCCGAGTGATTGTAATAAACGTAATCGGGCGTGCGATGAATCTGCACCCAGGCCACTGGCATCCCGGTCGTCCAGCTGTCGCGCACCGGCTGCAGCTTCGGATTCTCCTTTTGAATCTGCGTGTGGCAATTCATGCAGACCTGCGTGTCTGGAATATTCGAGTGCGCGCCGAGCTCGACCGCATTGTGGCAATAGCGGCAATCCATCCCGAGCTGAGTGACATGGAGATCGTGCGGGAACGGAACCGGCTGGACCGGCTGATAACCGACTCGGGTATACTTCGGCGTGTCATAATACCAGGTCGCGCCGATCAATGCGCAAACCACGACAGTTCCGCAGATCGAAATCTTGAGCGGCAGCCAATTCGTCCACTTGGGAAAAAAATTCGCCATAACGAATCAGCCGAGGCTAGAACGATCGATGCCGCGCCGCCAAGTGGTTAACGTCGGAACTGGATGAAAAGGACGTAGCGGCTTCAGAAAATCGGGAAGAGTTTGAAAATTATGCGCTCAGGGTCACGAGGTGGGCATTCTATGAATGGGCGTTTGCTTGGCAAAAGAATTTTTGAACGCGCACGAAAGATTTTCTTCGCGCACTTCCAGGCCAGGCAGCGCGGGAGTCCGAAATAGGCTCCGGGCCTAACGAGTGGGCAGGCCGCCGCGCTTGCGGGTGAGAAAGGTAGCGATCTTCGCCGGGTCGAAAATCGGCGCGGAGCAACTGCGCTCCCTGCCCACGAAGGCGGCCGCCTGGTAGAAGACGGGATACTCGACGTCGGCGTTAGGCAACGGGCCTTCCTTCCGGTCCCGCCACTCCCGGAGCGGCCAGAAAACGCATCGCGTGTTCCGCCCGTTCCCGCTCCGCCGGGTGGCCCGTCACGAGCAGAACCGGCGAGCGCAGAGCGTTCCCGATCGCGATCAGCCAACCGTAAAGCTTTCGTCCGAGAGGAATCACTTTTTCGGACGGCAAAACCAGCCGAGCGCCGACCAGTCGTGGAACCATTCCTGGATTTGCCGCGTCCAGTCGACCTTGGTGCGCGTCGAAGCGTTGATCGCGCTGACGCAGGCTTCCTCCACGCTCTGGCCTTTGGCGAAACCCTGCAGAATGGCGAAGGCTTCCGGCTCCAGCCGCTTGTAATAGAGCAGGTTCTGGTAACGATGGACGACGAGATGGACCCGCTCCTTTTTCGGCAGGCGCGGCCGCCGTTTCCGGGTCGTGCCTTGCGGCATGGCGTCGGGCGTATTGCTTGCTTCGCCGCGCAGGCTGTCGGCCTCGCGCTTTTTCACCGCCGCGAAAAATTTATCGACCGCGTAATTCAGTTCCAAGAGTGAAAGGTAAGGCTGCAGGCCGAGCCGGAGTTTCGCCGGCGGCGTATCGAGCAAATCATCAGTCGTGATCGTGGGCCGCGCGGCATCGTCGAACGCCACCACCTGGGCCCATTCGAAGCGCACCATGTCGAGCGCCAATTCCTCGTTAGGCGCGATCCATTTCGGCTCTTCCCGCAGGAATTTTTCCAGCCGCTGCCCAAGGTTGCGCAGGGTGAAAGATTCCGACGGATATTTCGCGAGATAGGCGGTCGCGAGCTTCATGAACTTTTTCTCGCCCACGATCGCGCGCAGCCCGGGATAATCGTCGTAGAGACAATCGAGAACCCGAAACCAATAGACTCGGTTGTAGATTTCGAGCCGCTCGAAGCTCGTTAGGCGGTCGTTAGGCTTGATGAAGCTCTGCGCCACCGCGCTCGTCCTGCCGCCATCGGTCCAGCGTCTCTGCATCCCGTCGCGGGCATCGAGCGGGCGGAAAACCGCCGTCGCCATCAGGGTTTGCAGCTCTTTCAACTGCGCCCGCGAGCTGACCGGGTTTTCGTTAGGCGGTGGCTTTTTCGATTTGCTTTTCGACAAACTGATTCGCTTTCAGCGCCTCGTTATGGACTTCGTCGAAGCTCGGGATGCGGTCGTCCCACTCGAGCAGCGTGGCGGTCTTGCCGACGAGCTTGAGGGCGTGGGCATAGAGCTGCCAGACCGGGTCGAGCACCGGATGATCGTGCGTATCGAGGATGTATTTCTCAAACTTGGAATGCCCCGCGATGTGAATCTGCCCGACCCGATGATGCGGAACGTTGTTCAGGTAGGCGTAAGGATCGAAATTGTGATTCTTCGACGAGACATAAATGTTGTTCACGTCGAGCAGAATCCCGCAGTCGGCCAGCTCGACCACTTCGGTTAAAAATTCCCACTCTGTCATTTCTGAAGCGTGGAACTCCGCGTAGCTGCTCACGTTCTCGACGCAGATCGGCACTTCGAGAAAATCGCTCGCCTCGCGGATATTGGCGGCGGTCGTCCTGGCGGCCGCGAAAGTGTAGGGCATCGGGAGGAGATCGTGGGTGTAGCGCCCGTCCACGCTCCCCCAGCAAAGATGATCGCTCAGCCAGGGCGTGTTCGTCCGCCTAACGAGTCGCTTGATCTTCTTCAAATGCTCGCGGCTGAGCCGATCGGCCGAGCCGAAATACATCGCCACGCCGTGCTGGACGACGCGGTATTGCTCGAGAATCTGGTCGAGCACTTCGAGCGGCCGCCCGCCGTCGACCATGAAATTTTCCGAGATAATTTCGAACCAATCGACCACCGGTTTCTTTTCGAGAATGTGCCGGTAATGCGGCACGCGCAGGCCGATGCCGATGCCGTAATCGTTGAAATTATTAAAGGGATTCGCCGGCATAAGATGGCTCGTGGAACTTCTGCAAAGCTAGGTGATCAGTCCGCAGATTTCGCAGATTTTCGCAGAGAAGATGAGAGAAACCCGCTGCGCCTATCTGCGTTTGTCTGCGAAATCTGCGGACGTTTTCTGCCGGTGAACAATGAAAGAGAGGCGGAGGATCGGACTCCGGCTCTCACATTTCCGCGCCCGCAGGCGCGTCGACTGTCTCTAGTGCCCGGGCTTGCTGCCGTCGGTCGCGCAGCCGCCTTTTCCTTTGCAGGAATTTTTGCCTTTGCAGCCGTTGTCGCTGGTCTTGCAACCGCCCTTGCCTTTGCAGGAGTTTTCACCTTTGCAGGAGTGAACGTCCTTTTTGTCTTTGTGACCCATCTGGCTGACCGACACGCCGGCTTTGCCAGACACATTGGCCGCACTCGCCTGCACGGCGAACGAGCCACTCATTAGTCCCGCAATGGCAGCGCCCGCGAGGATGGTTTTCGATTTCATGGTTCTTCTTTCTGTTTGGTTCTATTACCCGGAGCCGGAAGTCCCCGAAGCATTCGAGGCCGGTCCGGATAAAAGGGAAGTCGGGGAGAGATGGGAAGAGGGCTGCCGGCCGTGCGACATACGTGAATGGGACGGAATCCTGTCCCGATTATTCCGAGCGAGCGAGATAAAATTTTCCTGATCAAAAGATTAACGGTCCTGGCAAATCATGCGCCGGACAGAGGCTGGCGGATTCCGCTAATGAGAAAAATTATCGCTCCGGCATGATCGCCTTGCGCACGGAAGCGAGCGGCGCGTCGTCGCTCAGAGAAACTTTCCCGTCGCGGCGTTCGATCCCGAGTTTTTCCCAAAGCTCATCGAGATTCACCGGATGGGGTTCGGCCCGCATCGTGGAATAAAGCTCCTGCAAAACCGGCACACCGGTCGCGGCGTCGGCCGTCTTGAGCGCGCGCTCCAGCTCCCAATCGGAAGAGATGGTTCCACCCGCTTCCAGAATTCCACGGAGCGCATCCTGCAGCCCTTTCGCGTTGGCGGTGCGCCGCCGGATTTCCACATCAGCGAGCAAACAAAATAGCGCCCCGCCCCAATAAGTCCGTCCCCAGGTCGGCGTAAAGTCGAGCCCGCGATCGCCTGCTTCCGGTAATCCCTGCGGCATGTCCCGCACCAGATCGGACCAGACCTGCGCAGCTCGCAGGTTACCGATTTGCACCCGCGCGATCGGCTCGACATAGGTCGCGATTCCCTCCTCGATCCAGTGATGCTCTTCCGCCACGCCCGGGAAAGCGAGGTGCACCATTTCATGTGTCATCAACCAGTCGCCGCGGAAATGCGCCACACTCGTCGACCGGCCGACCGCCACCGTGATCCGGCCACCTTCAGGTGTGCCAAAGGTCTTGCCCGACCCGATCCGATCTCCCGCGACTGCGCGCACCTGCACGGTCAGATGCTTGACCGGAAAATGCCCGTAATAACTGGTCACAGCGCGCGCCGCGGTCGTGATCCAATCCATGATCGGACCCTGCGGTAGCTCCGTTTCCTCCAGCACGACCTCGATCTTGCCGCCGCCCACCTCGAGCTCCGCACCCTGCATCGGGACGAGAAAAAGACCCGCCATGGCCAGAAAACAAAACCCGAAACGGCATCCCGCAGACACCAGGGTCTATCCCGCAGCTTCCCATCGGCCGCGAGAGAAATTTGCGTTCGTTAGGCGAAACGCTCAGTCGCCAATGTTATTGCCAGCTCAGGCTGAAAAGACTGCCGCGGAACAGGCGATGGATCTGATCGAAATCTGCTTTGCGCGCAACGGTGCGGAAGCGCACCTGCGTGTCTCCGAGATTGGCGAAGAGGACACACGATTCGTAATCCTGGCCGAAATAACTGTAGCCGATCGTGACCGCATAAGTCGGCTGCTGATGGATTTTCACCGGGCTCTGCTCCTCCAAGACGAGAGCGACGTTGATGGCTCCGTTAGGCGCGGAGGCCAGGACACTTTGCTTGAGCTGAGTCATCGTCGGTTCGTCGAAAACCTGCGGCGCACTTAAAGGCGATTGCAGCACCGTCGCCTGGGCCTGGGACACGTTCGGCGGCGTCAACCGCATCCCCGCCGTGTCTCCCGTCACGGTCCAGCCGCGCGGCTGTTCGTAGGTCACGGCGTGGCCGTCCTGATGAAAAACCAGCTGCTTGAAGACGATACCTTCCTGCACGCGTTCGCCGGGCGTGGGCGTAAAATCTATTCCCGCGAGCGCGCTGCTCGCGAGCGCGGCGGAGAGAATGAGGATCGTTAGGCGGAGTCGCATTAAAAAAACTTCTACGGCTGCGCCGCCCCAGCGAACCAGCAACCGGGAGCGGCGCTCACCGCGGGACCCTTACTAGCATCTCATGTGCCGCTGTACGGTTTCGGCGGGGTCAGGATGGCGCGCGCCTGGGCCACGAGCCGTTCTTCTTCGGGAAGGAGCTTCGCTTTCCCCGCCTCGTCGAGATAATGGGCCGCCTCCGGTTTGCGCCCCGCTCCGGCCAGGACGACGCCGTAATAAGCCGCCACCGATGGATCGCGCAATTGTTCCGGGGTGAGCGCGCTCATGATCTTGAGCGCTCCAGCGATGTCACCGTTTTGGAAAAGCCCAAACGCATAGGTCGAGGCGAAGGCGGCGTTCTGCGGCTGCGCCTCGTGCACCTGGCGCGCGACGGCCAGCGCGCGCGCCGGCTCCGCATTCAGGAGGAGGGAGATTTGGGCAAAATTGTTCTTCACCGTGAGATCGTTAGGCATGAGATCGATCAGGCGCACGAGCGCGCGGTGCAGCCCCTGAGTGTCGCGCGCCGCCGCGTAGTAATTATAAAGCCCCTGCAGCGCTTCCCGCTCGGTCGCGTGATTCTCCGCCAGACTCCAGAGGATCGCGGCGCCTTTCTCGGGCCAGTTCCATTGGAAGGCGAGGGTCTGCAAAATCTTGAGCTTTTCCGGGTCGTCCCCGGCATTCTCTACCGCGGCCGCCCAGCTTTTCTCGAAGCCGCTCGCGTCGCCGGTCTCGCGGGAAATTTTCGCCTGGAGCGCGAGGCGGAGCGATTCCGCCCGATCCCACGAACCGCGCTGCAACAATTCCTGAAGCGGCTTCCAATCGCGCAGCTGCACATAGGCATCCGCCAGCGCGAAACGAAGCGCGACACTTCCGAGCATTTCCGCCGGCAGCCGCTTGCTCCAGTCGATCGCGAGCAGGGCGAGGCCGTGACTGTTCATCCAGCTGATCAATTTTACCGCCTGGTCGGCCGACGCGGTCGACTCGGACTCGAGCCGGGTGAGCACGCCGGTAAAAGCGGGATCCTTGAACTGCCGCAAAATCCCGAGGGCGAGAAGGCGATCGGTCACAGTCGCGTCCGGAAGCGCGTCGAGTTTTTTCGCCAGCTCGATTGCGGTCGAGCTATCGGCGCGGCGCAAGGCAACGTCGATCAAAACGTGAAACGCATCGAGCCGCACGCGCGGATCGTTCTGCAGGCGCAGGGCAAGGGCGCGTCCCTCTTCCCGTTGCGCGCGGTCCTCGGAGCGCAGTTGAAACTCGGCCAGCTCGAGCTGGCGATGCGGGTCGTTAGGCGCGAGCCGGACCGCTTCGCGCAAATGACGGCCGGCCGCGGCCAGGTCGTCCTGGGTCAGCGCCAGATGCGCCGCGACGGCCTGGTAATCGGCCGTGTTCTGCGCCGAAGCCGGGATTTGCGCAAGCGCGCCAGCCGCGATTTTCGACTGGGAAAAACGAAGCGCGGTCCGGGCCAGCGCCAGTTGATCGGGCAGCGAACTGGGCGCGATCGCGACGGCTCTGCGCCGCCATTCGATTGCTTCGACACTGGTCTGCCGTTCCGCGATATCGGCCAGGGTCCGGCAGGCATCGATGCTTGTGGAATCCGACCGCGTAGGCCCGCTGCGCGGCCAGCGCCGCCCAACGAAAATCCGATTTGTCGAACGCGACGTGCGCCTGGCGCATGAGCTTGCGCTCCTGCCAATGAACGTAAAAGCGATGCCCGCCCCAGCTCACCGCCACGAGGAGGACGAGAGCGCCGATGATTCCGACCGTCAGCTTGACGTAAATGTGCTCGGTTTTCTGGAGGGAAAACTCGCGTTCGTCAGTTGGGAGCGGCATGTCCAGTCTCGTCGCGCGCGCGCCGCCGAGGTGGCGTAGAGGCGCACGAACTGCTAGGAAATTAGCATGTCCCATTCCACCGCGGAAGCCCGCGCGCCTGCCATGGGCGCGGCGGCCGCGGCGCGGATTTCTCCCTGGCCGCTGGTGTTAACCGCGCTGGCCTTCCTTTTTCTCTGGCTCGAAATCATCCACCAGCTCGGGAGCGAGTGGTCGCTCAACCCGCAATACAGCTACGGCTGGACCGTTCCCTTTCTCGCCGCCTATCTCTTTTACCAGCGCTGGCGGACGCGGCCGGCGCCGGCGCCGGTGCGGCTTTTTGGCCTAACGATTGCGCTCGTTCTCTTCGCCGCCGCCATCCTTTTTCCGGCGCGTCTCGTTGCGGTCGCGAATCCCGACTGGCGGCTGCTCAGCTGGACGATGGCGCTGGCCGCGGTTGTGATCTCGTTAGGCGCGATTCAGCTCGCCGGCGGCTTTTCCTGGCTGCGCCATTTTGCTTTTCCGGTTTTGTTTTTTCTCGTCGCCGTTCCCTGGCCCGCGCAGCTCGAGCAGATCGTCGTGCAAACTCTGATGCGGGCCGATTCCGCCATCACGATCCAGATTCTCAACTTCATCGGCACGCTCGCGGTGCAGCACGGCAACGTCATCGAATTGAGTACCGGCCAGGTCGGGATCGACGACGCCTGCACCGGCGTGCGCTCGCTCCAGGCGACCTTCATGGTCGCGCTTTTTCTCGGCGCATTTTATCGGCTCACGCCGCTTCGCCGCATTCTGCTGGTCGTCGCCGGGCTCTTGCTTGCTTTCGTCTGCAACATCGGGCGCACATTTCTTCTCTGTGAGATTGCGGCTAACGAAGGCATCGCTGCGATTCATCGCTGGCACGATCCGGCCGGGTTCACGATCCTCGGCATCTGCCTTTTCGTCCTTTGGGGGATGAGCCTCTGGCTGCAGCCGAAACAATTGCCTAACGAACGCCTGGTCGCAGCACCATTTCGCGTTCGTCGAATTGGTTGGACGCTCACGCTTCTCGCCTGGCTTTGCTTCACGGAGTTCGCCGCCTTCGTCTGGTATGCACCGCATAGCGAAGCGGCCGCGCCTTCCTGGGTCATCAACTGGCCGACGCATAAACCGGCCTACAAGAGCGTCGAGGTTCCGGCCGCCGCGCAGGAACTTCTGCGCTACAACGAAGGCGGCGCCGCCACATGGCGTTCCGCTGACGGACGCGTTTGGATGATCTACTCCTTCCATTGGTTGCCCGGCCGGACCGCAGCGCTTTTTGTAAAAAATCATCGACCCGACATTTGTCTTCCTGCCAGTGGCCTAACGATGCAGCAGGCGAGCGGTGTCAGTTTAATGCAGATTAACGACCTGCTGCTTCCCATCCGTGCCTACCGCTTCGACGACAACGGCCAGCCGTTGCATATTCTTTATTGCTACGCGGACGGCCGCTCGGCCGTCTTGACGGAAGATTGGACGGCGCGAGGGCGGCTTCGCCTCGCTTTGCATGGCCAGCGCGAGCGCGGTGCGCGCATGCTCGAACTCGCCGTCTGGGGTTACGAAAACGACGCCGAAGCGAGAGCTGCCCTGCAGCAGGGGCTCGCAGAAATCGTCCACACTAAATTGTAGCCGGACCAACACGCTCTTTTGAACATATAGATTTGCGCTTTCGATTAGCTGAAACGATTGTCGTCGGTGGCTTCCACCAACGGCAAAAAACCCTGCGTCACTGCGCCCGCTGAGCGGGGCTGCATCGAGATTCGCGGGGCCCGCCAGAACAATCTCAAGGGCATCGACCTGGACCTGCCGCTGGGCGAATTGACCGTCGTCACCGGGCCGAGCGGAAGCGGCAAATCCTCCCTCGCCTTCGACACCATTTACGCCGAAGGCCAGCGCCGTTATGTCGAGACTTTCTCCCCTTACACCCGGCAATTTCTCGACCGGATGGACAAGCCGCGGGTCGACGAAATTCGCGGCATCCCGCCGGCCATCGCGATCGAGCAATCCAATCCGGTGAAGAGCTCGCGCTCGACCGTCGGCACGATGACGGAAATCAACGATTACCTGAAACTCCTCATGCCGCGGGTGGCGCGCGCCTTTTGTCCAAGCTGCGGACGCGAGATCCGGCCCGAAACCGCGAAATCGATCGCGGACGAGATCGGTGCGCACAGTTCTGGAAAAACCGGCTTGATCACTTTCTGGGTGGCCGTTCCGACGAAAACCGAAGCGAGCGACTTCTTCGCCTTCATTCAGCAGCAGGGCTACCTCCGCGTCTGGCTCAATGGCGAAGTCGTTAGGGCCGACAGCCCGGCGAAAAACATCCGGCTCGGCGCGCGCGTCCAGGTCATCCAGGATCGCCTAACGATCTCCGAGGAGACACGTCCGCGCCTCGTCGAATCGATCGAGACCGCGCTTCGCTTCGGCAAAGACCAGATCAATTTCGTCGATCTCGAGACGAAGGAAGTGCATCCCTTTTCGACCGGCTGGCATTGCGCGCATTGCGATCTCGATATCCGCCCGCCCACGCCCGGACTTTTCAGTTTTAATAATCCGTTAGGCGCCTGTCCCGACTGTCGCGGCTTCGGGCGCACCATCGCGATCGATCTCAATCGCGCCATTCCCGATCGCTCGCTCTCGATCGCGCAGGGCGCGGTCCGCGTTTTCCGCGGCGAAGAGATGGGCGAATCGCAAAAAGATCTGCTCCGCGCCTGCGCCCGGGGAGAGATCGACGTCCACCTGCCCTTCGAGGAATTGCCGAAGTGCGACCAGGATTTCGTCATCGTCGGCGAGAAAGGCGCGGGCGAATACACGGACGAAGATTACGAGGACGATCGTTGGTACGGCGTCCGCGGCTTTTTCAAATGGCTCGAGAGCAAGACCTACAAAATGCACGTGCGCGTTTTGCTCAGCCGCTACCGCGCTTACACCACCTGTCCGAGCTGCCAGGGCGGGCGTTTCCAGCCGGAGACGCTTAATTATCGGCTCGTTAGGCAGGACGGGATCGCCTTTACTCTGCCCGAGTTTGCCGCCCTCCCGATCGTCGAGGCGCGCGATTTTCTCACCAGCCTGCTCCTTCCGCCTAACGACTCTGCAGCGGAAATGCTGCGCGCCGAAATCGTCGCCCGTCTGAGCTATCTCTGCGAAGTCGGCGTTGGTTATCTCACCCTCGATCGCTCCACCCGCACCCTGAGCGGCGGCGAAGTGCAGCGGGTCAACCTCACCACCTGTCTCGGCGCGTCGCTCGTTAACACCCTCTTCGTCATGGACGAGCCGAGCGTCGGACTGCATCCGCGCGACGTCGGACGACTCGTTAGGGTGATGCACAACCTGCGCGACAAGGGGAATACTCTTCTCGTAGTCGAGCACGAAGAAGCGATCATCCGCGCGGCCGATCAGATCCTCGACATTGGCCCCGGCCGCGGCGAGACCGGCGGCGAATTGGTTTTCCAAGGGACGCTGCCGGAAATGCTGGGGAGCGCACGCGACCCGCGTGCCGATCGCGGCGACTCGCCGCGATCGCTTGTGCGCGCCACCCCTGATCGGCGAGTCGCCGATCAGAGCACGCGAGTCGCGTGCGCTCCCCAATCTCTTACGCGCGACTACCTCAGTGGAAGAAAATCTATCCCGATTCCCAAAGCGCGGCGCTCTTTTTCGCATTCCCTCAAGATCAAAGGCGCGACCGAGCACAACCTGCAGAATATCGAGGTCGAGATTCCGTTAGGCGTTTTCACCTGCGTGACTGGCGTTTCCGGCTCGGGCAAATCGACTCTCGTGCACGACGTCCTCTACCAAAATCTGCTCAAGACGCGCGGGAGCGGGAATGAGGAAGCGGGCGCCTGCAAGAGCGTGACCGGCGCCCATCGCGTCGGGCAGATCGTGATGGTCGACCAGGCGCCGCTCTCGCGCACTCCGCGCTCAACCCCGATTCTTTATCTCGGGGTTTACGATCGGGTGCGCGAGCTTTTCGCCGGCCTTCCCGAAGCGATGGCGCAGGGCCTGACCGCGAGCGCCTTTTCCTTCAACTCCGGGAGCGGCCGTTGCGAGCGTTGCGGCGGGACCGGTTTTGAGAAAGTGGAGATGCAATTCCTGAGCGATCTCTACGTGCGCTGCGCGGAATGCGAAGGCAAACGCTTCCAGCCGCACGTCCTGAAAGTGAAGCTGGAAGGCCGCTCGATCCACGACCTCCTCGAGCTGACCGTGAGCGAGGCGGTGGAATTTTTCACGTCGTTAGGCGAAAGCGAAAAACTGGCGCAGCCGCTCGCCATTCTCGAGGAAGTCGGGCTCGGCTACGTCCGTTTGGGGCAGCCGCTCAACACCCTTTCCGGCGGCGAATCGCAGCGGCTCAAACTCGTTAGGCATCTGGCCGAAAGCGGAAATCGGACGCGCCCCGAAGCGGCGACCTTTTCATCTTCGACGAGCCGACCACCGGGCTGCATTTCGACGATGTCGCGCTTCTCGTTAGGCTGTTCCAGCGCCTGGTCGAGGCGGGCAATTCGATCGTTGTGATCGAGCATAATCTCGAGGTGATGAAATGCGCCGATTGGATCATCGATCTCGGTCCGGAAGGCGGCGAAGAGGGCGGGCAAGTGGTCGCCGCGGGCACTCCGGAGGAAGTGGCGGTGGTGGAAAGCTCCCACACCGGCCGCTACCTGCGCCAGCTTCTGGCTCCGGGGAGCGCGTCGCCGCGGCGTGACCGTTTTCGGCGACTCGCCGAAAACCTCGCGGCGCCGTGCCTTACCAGAAGAGGACGATCACTTTTTGCGCGCCGCCGAAGAACCGTTTGGCGAGTGGCCAAACGGAGGTCCGCCGCGGCGACCGCTCCCCGGAAATCTCGCCGCCCGCCACCATCGCGCCATCGCCATCCACGGCGCGCGCGAGCATAACCTCAAGAATATCTCCCTAACGATCCCGCGCGATCAGCTCGTCGTCATCACCGGGCTGAGCGGCTCGGGCAAATCGACCGTCGCCTTCGATCTCCTTTTCGCCGAAGGCCAGCGCCGTTTCCTCGACAGCATGTCGCCTTATGCGCGGCAGTTCGTCGAGCAGCTCGAGAAACCGGATGTCGACCTGATCGAAGGTCTCCCGCCAACCGTCGCGATCGAGCAACGGGTCACGCGCGGCGGCGGCAAATCGACCGTCGCCACGGTCACGGAAGTTTACCATTTTCTCCGCCTCCTCTTCGCCAAGACCGGGACGCAGTTTTGCCCGGATTGCGATCTGCCGGTGGAAAAACAGACGCTCGCCGCGATCGTTAGGCAAGTGGAAACGGCCGCGCGGCGCGGACCGCTCAAGGTCCTCGCGCCGCTCGTCAAGGCGCGCAAAGGTTTTCACACCGAAGTGGCGCGCTGGGCCGAGCGGCAGGGCTTCGACACCCTCTACGTCGATCGCCAGCTCATCCCGATCAGGCAATTCCAAAAGCTCGAGCGTTTCAAGGAACACACGATCGACGCGGTCGTCGGCGCGATCGACGCGAAGCGCATTCTCAAGGCGCGCAATCTCGTGCAGCGCGCGCTCCAGATCGGCCGCGGCACGGCGCATCTGCTCGACGCGCAAAACCGCCTCACGACATGAGCACGGAGATGAGCTGCCCCGGTTGCGGCCGCGCCTTCGAGGAGCTCGATCCGCGTTTGTTTTCCTTCAACTCGCCGCACGGCTGGTGCGAGACCGTGCAACGGCTTCGGCGAAATCTGGAACGAGAAGCTGCAGCAAAACGAGGAGGAAACGGGCGATTCCAAACTCGAGAACGAACTCAACGCCGAGCGGCAGTTCGAGTCGGTCGATGGAAGGCGAAGCGGTGCCTTGTCCCGATTGCCACGGCTCGCGCCTCAATGCGGTCGCGCGTCACGTGCGGCTGCAGGGCAAAACGATCGACGAATTCGCCGCGCGTTCCGCCGGCGAAGCGCTCGCGCTCATCGGCAAACTGCGCTTCCGCGGAACGCACAAGGTGATCGCGGCCGATCTCGTCCCGGAGATCGAGCAGCGGCTGCGCTTCATGGAAAACGTCGGGCTCGGTTATCTCGCGCTCGGGCGTTCCGCCAAGACTTTGAGCGGCGGCGAATCGCAGCGCATCCGGCTCGCGGCGCAGCTCGGCTCCAATCTGCGCGGCGTGCTTTACGTCCTCGACGAGCCGACCATCGGCTTGCATGCGCGCGACAACGTTCGCCTCCTCGAAACCTTGAGCGCGCTGCGCGAAAAAGGGAATTCGCTCGTCATCGTCGAGCATGACGAGGAAACGATGCGGCGAGCCGATCACATCATCGATCTCGGCCCGGGCGCGGGCGTGCATGGCGGCGAAGTCGTGGCCGCGGGAACGTTGCGCGACATCAAGGAAGTCTCCGCCTCGCAAACCGGCCGCTGTTTGCGCGAGCCGCTTTGTCATCCGGTGCGGAAATCGCGGCGCTCGTTAGGCGAAGTCGAGCAGTGGCTCGAGATCCGCGACGCGCACGCTAATAATCTGAAGCACATCGACGCGCGATTTCCCGATCGGCCGGCTCTCCGTCATCACCGGAATTTCCGGTTCGGGCAAATCGACTCTCATGCGCTCCGTCCTCCTCCCGGCGGTGCAGGAGGTGCTCAACGTTCGAGCCGCCGGCTTGAAGGACGACCGCCGTATCGTCGAGTCTTGACGCACGGACGGGAAGCGCCATCCCTCCAAAATGGCGCGCGACGGCTATCTCCGGCGCGGAGTTCTCGAAGCGATCTACGAAGTCGACCAATCGCCCATCGGCAAAACCTCGCGTTCGACCCCCGCGACTTACATCAAAGTCTTCGACGAAATTCGCAGCCTTTTCGCGCAGCTCCCGGTTTCACGGGTGCGCGGATACACCGCGAGCCGATTTTCCTTCAACACCGAAGGCGGCCGTTGCGAAACGTGCAGCGGACAGGGCGTGCTCAAGCTCGAGATGAGTTTCCTCCCGAGCAGCTACGTGCCGTGCGAAGATTGCGGCGGGCAACGCTACAATCCGCAGACCCTCGAAGTCCTCTATCACGAGCGCAGCATCGGCGATGTCATGAACATGACGATCGGGCAAGCCGCGGAAT
The DNA here is from genome assembly GCA_963792775.1 of uncultured Verrucomicrobiae bacterium. Classification (GTDB taxonomy): domain Bacteria; phylum Verrucomicrobiota; class Verrucomicrobiia; order Chthoniobacterales; family UBA10450; genus Palsa-1392. Next base: position 483,102 of record CAWBXU010000002.1, read on the forward strand.
TTTTTGCCGCCAACCAAAAGATCGCGCGCCCGCTCGGATTACTCGTCGAGACCGGTCTCGGCTATCTGAAACTGGGGCAGCCGAGCCCGACCTTGAGCGGCGGCGAGGCGCAACGACTCAAGCTCGCGACGAAGCTGACGCGTGGAGTTTCGCGCGCGCAAAACGAGCGCCTGCGCAAAATGCGGACCCCGAAATCGACCCTCTATCTCCTGGAAGAGCCGACCATCGGCCTGCACATGGCCGACGTGGAATTGCTCCTCCACGTCCTCCATCGCCTGGTCGATGAAGGCAACACCGTGATCGTGATCGAGCACAACCTGAGCGTGATCGCGGAAGCCGACTACGTCGTCGATATCGGGCCGGAAGCCGGTTCGTTAGGCGGAGAGATCGTCGCGGCCGGGACGCCCGAGGAAGTGGCGAAAAACCGCCTTAGTCGGACGGCACCGTTCCTCCGCGAAGTGCTCGCGCAAGGCCGCAAACCAGCAAATGAGAAGCGCGCCCTAACGAAAAGCAGACGCGAAGCCACCCTGTCATCCTGAGCCGGCGTAGCGCGGCGAAGGACCTCACGAGCGTCCTCGTACCGAACGCGGTTGCGAGAACGCACCGGGCAACGCTTGCGAGGTCCTGCGCTTCGCTCAGGATGACAAAAAGAAATTGCGCGCACCCGGTTGGCGCGCGCGAGCTTGTCCACCCGAGCTGGTCTACCCGAGTTTGTCCCGCGGGAAGTTGCCGGACCCGGGAAGATCGCGCACACTCGCGCGCTCATGCTCGCCTACTTCCTCGACGATTTCGATCCATTCATCTTTCACATTTGGGGCGGGTTCGGTCCGCGCTGGTACGGGCTGGCTTACGTCCTCGCTTTCGCCTGCGGTTTTTGGCTGCTCCGCGTTCTGGCGGAACGCGGTTACACCGAGCTGCGCATCGAGCAGGTCGGCGATTTTATCACTTGGGGCGCCCTTTTCGGTGTCATGCTCGGCGGCCGGCTCGGATATGTTCTCTTTTATCAGCCGCAAATGCTGCGCGAACCGCTCTCGATTTTCGCCGTCTGGCAAGGAGGGATGTCGAGCCACGGCGGCATGCTCGGCCTCATCGCCTTCACCTTTTGGTACTCGTGGCGGCACAAAATTTCCTGGACGAATCTGGGCGACAACCTCGTGGTGGTCGCGCCGATCGGCTTGTTCTTCGGGCGCTGCGCCAACTTCATCAACGGCGAGCTCTACGGCCGCCTAACGAACGTGCGGTGGGCGATGCTTTTCCCGAAGGAAATCCTCGACGCGCAAAACGGCGCCGAAGCCGAACGCGCGCTCGCCGTCGCCCAGCAGATCGATCCCAGCCTAACGAGTCCGGAAACGGTCGTGAACGCGCTCCAGTCCCATCCGTTGCTCCGGGAAAAAATGCGTTTCATCCTCACGCCGCGGCATCCTTCGCAGATTTACGAGGCGCTCCTCGAAGGCGTTCTGCTTTTCCTCATTCTTTGGCTTGTCCGCACCCGCACCCGCCAGCCCGACGGTGTCCTCACCGGCCTCTTTTTCGTCTGCTACGCCATCTTCCGGATCGTGGTGGAATATTTTCGCGAACCGGACGCTTCGCTCATCGCCGGCTTCACTCGCGGGCAATTTTTTTCCTTCTTTCTCATCGCGATCGGGCTCGCCTTTATCGTCATGGGAAAAATCCGCGATCGCCGCGCCTCGCCAATCTTTCGCACCGTAACGTAGGGGCCTCTTTCCGGGTAATGGGGACGGCCGCCCTTCTTTCCGGGGAGGACGGAGTGTCACTCCGTCGTTCGGTGCAGTCTGCGCCGAACTGCGCAGGATTTAGCCTAACGAAGTACTTTTCGCAGTCCCGCGTGCCCAGGGGCCTTGGGCGAGACTCGCCCAAGCGCGACAGGCTACCAGCCCGTCCTCCCCGGATGAGATGGCGACGCATCCGTGAGCGTGGTTTGCTACATCTGCCCACTTTCGTTTCGCGCGAGTTCCGCTATAGCTAACGCAGGATGACGGATTTGTTTTCTCCCGGCTTCCTCGCGGCCGGCGGTCTCGTTTTTTCGTTCAACCACGCAACCGTCGCAGGCAAGGTCGTCCTCGGTTTTCTCTGCGTCGGCTCGATCTTTAGCTGGTCGGTGATGGTGACGAAGATGCGCGTCGTCCAGTTTGCTCGGAAACAGACCGACCGCTTTCTCGCCGCTTTCCGGCAGGATCGGCAGCCGTTGCGTTTGTTTGAATCGAGCGTGCGCTTTCCTGGTTCGCCGATTTTCAATGTTTATCGCGCGGGCTGCGAAGAGCTCACTTTTCACCTCCTCGGTTCGGCCGAGATCGACGAGACCTTCCGCGCCCGGCTCGAGATCGCGGACAAGATTACACCCGCGCAAATGCACGCGGTCAACGCCGCGATGGAACGGGCGGTCGGCGAGACCGCGCTCAAGCTCGAGTCGCAGATGATCCTGCTCGCGACGGCGGTAAGCGGGGCGCCGTTCTTGGGATTGTTAGGCACGGTCTGGGGCGTGATGGACACTTTCACCGGCGTGGCCGAAGCGGGGAGCGCGAATCTCGCGGCGATGGCGCCAGGCGTTTCCGGCGCGCTCATCACCACCGTGACCGCGCTCTGCGTCGCGATCCCGGCGATGTTTGGCTACAATTTTCTCGTCACCAGCATTCGCGGAATGGTGGTGGAGATGGACAACTTCGCGGCCGAGCTCGCTTCCGAGTTCGAGCACAAATACGTCGAGCATGGCTCGCGTGTTTCCGATTTCCGGCGATGAAAGGCAGAATAGCTAAGGAAAGCAGGAACGCAGGAAGGTTTCTAATTCTGAAATCTTTTCCTGCGTTCCTGAGTTCCTTAGAGATCTAGAAATGCGCCGCTACTCCAGTCGCACCAGCCTGTCGACGCTCTCGGAGATCAACGTCACTCCGCTGCTCGATCTCGCGTTCGTCTTGCTCATCATTTTCATGATCACGACCCCGCTGCTCGAGAACAGCAAGACGCTTATCATTCCCTCGAGCGGGACGACGAACGCGCCGATCAATCCCGCCGCCGTCCAGACCCTATCGATGGATCGTAACGAAGTCGTTAGGCTAAACGAGGAAGTGATCGAGCCGGACGCGCTCCCGAGCCGGCTCGCCGCGCTCAAGCAGGCCGATCCGGAAGTCGCGGTCGTGATCCGGCCGGACCGCGATTTGCCGGTGCAGAAACTCGTTAGTCTGATGGACGCGCTGCAGCGGGCCGGGATCACGAAGGTCGGGATCGCGACGCAGGAAGAGCCGCAGGGGCGATGACCCGCGACGCGCGTTTCTGGCGCAACGTCACCATCGTCGGGCTTTTTCACCTGGCGCTGTTGCTCGGGCTAATCTGGTGGAGCCACACCCCGAAACGCGTCCCAAAAGAAATCGTCTGGATGGACGGCGGGATGGGCGCCGCGGCCAGCGCCGCGGCGAAGGAGGAGCCGTCGGCTGCGGTTACGCCGGAAGTGACCCCGGAAGCAACGCCCGAGGAATCGAAAGAAGAGCCGACACCCGAGATCGCGCCGACGGCGAAAAGCGAAATCGAAATTCCTTCCCCGACGGTTTCGGCAACTCCAACGCCAACGCCAACGCCGACGCCTACGGCCACGCCGAAACCAACTCCGAAGCCGACTCCAAAACCCACCCCAAAGCACACGCCAAAACCGAAACCGTCGCCCACGCCGAAGAAGAAAAAGAAGCCGACCCCGAAGCCGACGCCGGACAAGGAGGAAGAAGCCGAGGCGAAGGAAACCGCGAAGAAAAAAGAAACCGCCAAAGCCGCCCTGGCGAAAGCGAAGAAGACCGAAGCCGCGGATGAATCCGGCGAGGAGAAGCCGGCCAAGAAAGGCGCCGCCGGGAAGAGCGGCGACAAAAGCGAAAAAGGCGCCGGTGGATCAGGCGGTCATGGCTCGGGTGAAGGCGGCGCCTCGGAGTTCGGCTGGTATGGCAACATGCTGCACGACCGCTTCTACAGCGAGTGGGTTCAGCCGCGGACCGTGGTCGCCTCCGACGCGAAGCTTTCCGTCCTGGTCAAAATCCGGATCCAGAAAGATGGCCGCGTTTCCGATTTCACAATCGTTAGGCCATCGGGCAACGTGGTGGTGGACGACTCGGTCTCAGCGGTTGGCACAAGGGTAAAACGCGTCGACCCTTTGCCATCCGGGCTGGGCGACGATTATTATGACGTCCAGATCAACTTCGAGTTTAACGCCGAACAATGAGAAGCATTTCCAATCTCCAATTTTCCATTTCCAGTCTTGTCGCCGCCACCCTCCTTTTTTGCCTAACGAATCTTGCGAATGCGGAAGACGTGCCCACGATCACGGTGAGCAAAGGCGACCGGATCAATCTCAGCATCGCCGGGCTGACCGGCTCGGACGGGACCGCGGCCACCAGCGTGGTGCGAAAAGATCTCACCCTCATCGGCTTCTTTAATCTCGAGGCCACGAACGCTTCCTACACCGTAAGCGGCCAGGCGAGCGGCGGAAGCCTGCAAGGCCAGGTGGTCGATCACAGCGGCGGGACCGTTCTTTCCAAGACCTACAACGGCGAGACCCGCGCGAATGCGCATCAGTTCGCCAACGACATCATCGAGACCCTGACCGGGAGCAAGGGACTCGCCGGGAGCAAAATTTCCTTCATCGCCACGCGGAGTGGGCGGAAAGAAGTTTACGTGGCCGACTACGACGGGAGCAACGTTAGGCAACTGACCCACGACAACACGATCAGCGTGCATCCGTCGCTCAGTCCGGATGGGCGGCGCATTGCTTACACCGGTTACCAGAGCGGTTACGCAGATGTTTACGTGATCGATCTGGCAAGTGGCGCGCGCAATCGGATCGTGAATTTCCCGGGAACAAACAGCGGCGCCGCGTTTTCGCCCGATGGCAGCCGCATCGCCCTAACGATCAGCAAAGACGGCAACCCCGAACTTTACACGGTGAGCGCGCGGGGCGGCGGGGCGGAGCGATTGACCCGGACCCGCGGAGTCGAGTCGAGCCCGACCTGGTCGCCCGATGGTTCCGAAATCATCTACTCGTTCGACGGCTCGGGCGGGCCGCAGCTTTATCGGATCTCGTCGAGCGGCGGAAGCGGACACCAGCTCTCGACCGGCTACGGTTATTGCACGGAACCGAGCTGGTCGCCGGACGGGAAAAAGGTCGCGTTCAACATTCGCTCCGGCGGCGAGTTCCAGATCGTCGTGATGGATCTGAACGGCGGCGGCAAACGGATCGTTGGGACGGGCGAAGACCCGGCCTGGGGACCGGATTCGCGGCACCTGATTTTCACCGAAGGCGGCACGCTCTACATGGTCGACACCGTGAGCAGCCGGAAGACGGAAGTGCTCGGCGGCCTCGGGAAAATTACCGAGCCGAGCTGGTCTCGTTAAGTTCCGCAGGAACTTTGCACCTGCACCCTACACTTTCACTTACACCTGCACTTCCGAGCGCGGGTGTAAGTGTAGGTGAAAGTGTAAGTTCAAGTCAGGTGGCGCAGCGGAATTGACGTCGCTTCCCGATGCTCGACCTGATCGACTAATCTCGTTAGGCACGATCTCCGCGCTTGCGATTTCCCGACGGAAGGGCATGGCTAATTTTGTCGGTTCAAAGTCCTACTGCTTTCCGCCGGACGACTCATACTTGTTCGGTGGTCACAAACCTGGCACCTCGACGCATCGGACTCATCGGCTTTGAGGGCGTAAGCGGGCTACACCTCACCGGACCAGCCGACATTTTTGCCGCAACCGCCCTGGACGATGGATATGGCGGACGAATTCCCTGCTATGACATTTGTCTTTTGGGTTTGACGGGAGCTCCCTTCCGCACCGAGTCGGGCATCGCTTTCCGGCCGCACAAGACCCTTCGCTCTGCTCCCGACTTCGATACGATCATCGTCCCGGGCGGCCGCGGCATGGGTGATCCCGCGATCAGCGGGACAGTGGCTGGCTGGTTGAAACGCCGCGCTCGAGACACTCGTCGCATCGCTGCCCTATCCAATGGCGTCTATAGCCTCGCTCGAAGCGGCTTGCTCGATGGCCGGGCCGTCACTACGCACTGGCGTTTCGCTCGTGACCTCGCGCGGCGTTTTCCCACCCTGCGCGTCGACCACAAGAAATCAATCGTCTGGGATGGGCCTTTCGGCACCGCTTCCGGTGGTTTGACCGCCGGAATAGAGCTATCGCGGCAAATCGTGGCGGAAGATTTCGGGCCGCAAATGCTCCTATCTCTGGAGCGGGAGTTAGTCCTCGCTTCCGCGCCGCAGAGCGAGCCTGCGGCAAGTCAAGAGCCGGCCTATTTCGCCAACCAGTCTACTGATCGCTTCGCCGAGTTGGTCGCCTGGATGCTGCGCAACCTGGATGAAGATCTGAGCGTCCCCGCGCTCGCCCGGCGGGCTTGCATGTGCCGCGACAGTTTCAGTCGCGCCTTTAAAGGAGTGTTTGGGACAACACCTGCAAGCTTCGTCGAAAACCTGCGCCTGCAAGAAGCCCGCCGCCGCCTCTCCACCTCGCGCAGGATGTTGCACAGTGTTGCTCGCTCGGTCGGATTTCGCGATCCGACGACATTCGGCAAAGCTTTCGAGCGCCGCTTCGGCGTTCGACCAACGGCGCTGCCCGCCGTTCGCGGGGATAAATGACCTCGGAATTCTCTTCGGTGCTGGATTCGTTAGGCCGCGACTAAGGAACGCGCTCCGAGACGTTGAAGAAGTTCCACTCCCACGTCTTGCCGTTGTCCGGTGAAATCGCCTGCCCCCAGAGCGGACGATTCTTGTTCCGTGCGTCCCAACGAAAAACAACGAGGACCGGTTTCCCGTTCAGCGTGTCCCTGCCGAAAAAGTGCCCGACCCCATTCTGGTCGAAGGAACCGGTGACGGGCGGGTCGATCTTGCCGGTGTTGCTCGCGATCCAGTAAAGACTCCAGAGCCGCGTCTTCGGATCGAACAGGCGCAAGGTAAGACCTTCAAAAAGTTTGCCCTCCAATCCTGGAAACTCCTTCGTGGAATAGGTGTCCATATCGGCCGCGCCGGTCAGGATTTTCGTGTTCACGTCCGATGAATCGAACTCGGTCCAGTCGTGGCAATTGGCCAGCCGCTTGTTCAGGTGCCGATTGTGCATCTTCCATTTCCCGACGAGAAAATCGAAGTCGTTAGGCGAAGAAGCGGATGACGCAGTCAGCTTCAGATCGCCCTGCGCGTCGAGTTCCACCGGAGGAATCGGAATGCTTTCATCAGCGGTCAGTTCTTTGTTTTCCGCGAAGGCGGCATGGGTTGAAGCCAGCAACAAGCCGGCAATCAGGGATCGGATGAGATTAAACCTGCATCGCTTCATAACTCTATCTCCTTTCTGCGTGTCTCGGCCGCGCCGCAAGACATCACTTATTCTCCTTGCTTGTTACCTTTCCGCTAAGATCCAGCACGGCTTTGGCGAATTCTTCCGGCTGATCTACAAAAGCGGCGTGGCCCGCATTCTTGATTTCGAGAACTTTCGCGCTGGGCATCTGCCTGGCCATTTCTTGCGCGTCCGTTAAGGTGAGGTCGGACGAGGCAATGAGCAGCGCGGGCTTGTTGAATTTCCCCAGCGCCGGCCGACGATCGACGGCAAAGATGTCTATCATCAACATCGCGATTCCTGTATCGGTAGGGGTCTTCATGGCCTCTTCGACCAGCGCGGCGGTTTCACTTTCGGGCAATTTCTTTTTCATGATCGCTCCCATCATTCCTTCGGAATATTCTCTTGGGTGTGCCACGTAAATGGCAAGGTGACTTAGAATCTCCTCACTTGCTGCGCGCGACAGTTCGAGTTCTTTCGGGCCGGCCGAGACCGCGGCATCGACCAAAACAAATCCGGAAACCTCCCCGGTTCCGTATTTAGCGACATAGGCAGCTACGTCCTGCACACCCTGAGACCAACCAACCATGACTACTCCTTGCAGCTTCAATTGCTTGATCAGAGCAGCAATGTCATCAGCGCGAATTTCCGGCGTGTTCCCTTGCGCCACGATGCTGGAGCGGCCCTGTGACCGCGGATCGAACGTGACCACGCGATGAGTTTGCCCGAGTCGTTGCATTTGATCCTTCCAGATCAGAGCTGACGTTCTCCAACCCGGGATGAGCAAGATGGCAGGTTCACCCCGGGCGTCAGTTTGCCAGTAGTGCAGATAAACGCGTGGACCCACAGCAAGATCGCCTTCATCCGACCTCGCGGTGGCGCCACCGAGGATGAGGGCGCCGACGGCTATCCTTGTAAAGTATTTCCAATCTCGCTTCATTCTCCGAAAAGTAACAGTGCGCGGTTGATCGAAACTAAGAAGGGCAGCTTTAGTAAGACCCCCGAAGGAAAGTCAGGTCTTTTTCATTCTTCCATCGCGATGCGTTCGAGAGTCGGGAGTTTTCTCTGTTCGTCGGCATTGCCATTTAGGAAGGCGCGCGCGGAGAGGGCGATCGGCAATCCAATAAATAACATATGAACCGCAAGACCAGTAACCGTGGAGAGAGCGGAAGATTTGAACTTAGGGGCGCGCGAGCTCGGCACCACGACCAGATTCATGAAGTAGTAGATCGCAACGCCATAGCCTAACCCAAAGAGAACCGCGCGCTCGCGCAGAAGCTTGAGCCGCTTACTTAGAAGACAATAAATGGAAGCGAATCCCAGAGCGATAAAGAATTGAAGGAAGATTCCCAGACAAATACTCGTTAGGCCAAGCCGGAAAGAATTCATTCCGAGGAGACCGCTGGCGACCGATTGCAGAATGCGCCCCGGCGGAATGCCGCGCAGACCATGGAAGACGAACGCGTAAGTGATATCCAATGCACCGGCGACGAAGCCGCCCCAGAGGATCGCGCGCAGCGTACTCGTCGACCTGGCGCGGCGAAGTGCTTCTCATTGTTTCCCTCTTTTCAAGCTCAGCGCCGCAGAGTTCAAACAATAGCGCAGATGAGTCGGGGGCGGGCCATCCTTAAAGACATGACCCAGATGTGAACCGCAGCGAGCACAGCGGACTTCCTCCCGGGCCTGACCGGTCGAACGATCGAGGGCCAGTGCGATCCGATCAGGTCGTAGTGGCATCGTGAAACTGGGCCAGCCTGTTCCGGAATCGAACTTCGCCGCCGAACTGAAAAGTTCGTTGCCGCACGCCGCGCAGACGTAGACGCCTTCCGTCTTGGTATGCGCATACTCATTTTGGAAGGCTGGCTCCGTCGCACCCTGGCGAAGGACGAGAAACTGCGCAGGCGACAGAATCTGGCGCCATTCTTCGTCGCTTAGACGCACCTTCTCCGACATCGGAATGGCTTTGAGCTTCCGCCGGATTCGTGCCGCATCCTTATCTCCCGCGCTGCTGGAAGCGACGGAAAAAAGTAAGAGAAGAGAAATGGCGAAGCGGAGCATGGGTCATCGTTTCGTCGCCGAGAGCCAGCCGCCAGTCGCCTGGACAGGAAGGAGCTGACCCCGCGCAGTCACCCACGCCGCCAGCGCGGGACGTGGAATCGCGCCTATCTCGTTGGACGAGATAGCAACGTCGGCGCGGGCGCTCGTGCCGTCGCGTTTCATTGGCAGATGTTGGTAATCGAGGACGACAAAATCATGACGCAGCTCGCGTCCGGCATTTTCGCCCGCACTTACTTTCGTCGTCACGCCGGAGCCGAGCAAGGCGAGGTGTGCCTCCCAATCTGAGGACGCATTCGACTCCGGTGTGAAAGTAATGACAAACCTGTTTTCGGCGCCGCCGGGCAGAATTCGCAAGGTTCCTCCGGTCGCGCGTGAGGAGGGCAAGACCGGGGAGCGCTCTTCGCGGCCGTTCACTGCGAACGCCGGCGTATAGGCGGCGCCGTTTTTCCAAGCCGCGGCGTAAGCGCGCTGGCGCGCCGTATAGGCCGGTGAAGCGAAGCGATCTTTCCAGCCGCGTTTGTCCCAATAATCGACGTGAAACGCCAGTGGGACGAAAGTTTTCCAGAGACCCGGCCGGTCGCGCAGCGCACTCAACCAGGCTTCCGCCGGCGGACAACTGCTGCATCCTTCGGCGGTGAAGAGCTCGATCAGCGTCGTCTGCTTCTCCGGGCTCTGGAAAAGAATTTTCTCGCTCGCCTCGGCCAACGGGAGGTGGGCGACCACGAAGGAAGCGAGAAGGATCAGGCAGAGCTTCGCGCGAGGTTGGGGAAAGGTTTTCATCCAAAGGTTATGCTCGTTAGGGCGTTTTCATTCCGAGCTTCTTCAATTTGGGCACGAGCGTCTGCTGGATGTAACGATTGTTCGGATTTTTGCGGCAGAAATTCTGATGATGCTCATCCGCCCTTCTGAATCCCGCCGCCGGACTGATCTCGGTCGCGATTGGCCGTGAAAACTTTCCCGAAGCCGCCAGCCGCGCCCTCGACTTCTCCGCGACGGCGCGTTGCGCAGCGTCGACGTAGAAAATGGCGGAGCGATATTGTCGCCCCACGTCCGGACCTTGCCGATCAACCTCGGTCGGATCGTGCGCCCGCCAGAAGAGATCGAGCAGCTTATCGTAACTCGTCCGCGCCGGATCGAAACGGACCTCGATGGTTTCGGCCCCCTCCATGTAACCCGAGGTCACCGAGGTGACTCCGGGTAGCTGGCTAAAAATTTCCTGCGTGCACCAAAAGCAACCGCCGGCGAAATAGGCTCTGGTCGCGGTCCCTCCCTGCGCGTCCGCCGCGATGCTCGCGCCGAGCAGGAGCGAGAGCGCTATCGTTAGCAGGTAAGACTTCATGCAGCAGACTGCGCGCTCGTCGTCGGGCGGCAATATCCACTTCGACGAGCGGAAGCGGCCCACTTGCGCAACTTCCTTGAAAAGCGGCGCCGCAGGTCGGAACAGTGCAAGGTTGTGCGGGTGCATCGTTTGATTCTTCACGGAGCCGCGGGCGTTTTGCTCTTCCTTGGGTTTGCCCCGCTCGAACTAATGGCGGCGGGTGACAATGGGGCGCCGCCGATGCGCCTGGCTTTCGAGAGCGCGGGCCGGCGGATCCGGGTGGACCTCTATCCTGCGACCGGGCCACGGTCGCTCCGGACAATTGTGATGCTGTATGGCGCGACCGGAGCGTCGATCGATGTGCCGCCCCTGCACCAATTCGCGCGTGCGCTCGCCGCGAAGGGCGACACGGTCTATGTATTACATTACTTCGATCGCACCGGCACGATCGCCGCGAGCGAGCGCGAGATGCAGGCGCGGTTTGACGACTGGTTACAGACGGTGCGTGATGGCATCGCGTGGGTGCATGAGCGGGAGGGCCAAAAAAGGCGGCCGCTTGGCCTTTATGGATATTCGTTAGGCGCCTTTCTGGCGATCGCCGCATCTTCAAACAATCCGCTCGTCGGAGCGCTGGTGGAGCAGGCCGGAGGAATGTGGAATGCCGGGGAGGCGCGGGTGGGGAAAATGCCGCCGATACTGATGGTCCACGGCGTGGCGGACAAGCTGGTCGGGTTCGAGAACTACGCCAGGCCGCTCCTGCGCGTCCTCCATCAGCGTGGTGCAGACGTCGAGACAGAGTTCGTCGGTGGAGAGGGGCATGAATTCAGCGAAGCAGAGATGAAAATAGTGCGTCCCAAAACGGCAAATTTCTTCGCCCGGAAGCTGCCTTCGGCAAAAAGCCCATAGGGCGTGGCCCCGGCTTGTCGCTCACGGCTACGACGCCGGGTCCTTATAGGCGAGCCACGGGATGCCGCGGTAGGAATCCGCCACCACCCACCCGGCGGCCGTCAACGCACAAGTGACCACGAACTCACCCCATTGGAAGGCACTGATGTGGCTGGCCGCGACGATGGGTAGCCAGACCAGCAGGATAAACATGCCTATTTGTAACGTCGAAAGCGCAGCGGCCGGCCGTGACCACCAACCAATGAGCACCGCCGCACCCGCCCCGATAAAAGTCCCGCCAGTAAAATACGCCCAAAACACATGCCCGGGCAGCCAGGCGGGCACCAGCACGACGGTCTGTTTGAGGTAGGCGAAATGGCCCACGCCGAAGAATATCAAAGCCAGGCCGTAGAGCACTCTCGCGATGCGCACCCCCTTGTCGCCCGTGGCGAAACCGAACCGCCGTCGGTCCCATGCACTGGCGAGCCGGGCATATAGCACCCAGGCACCCGCCACCATCACGGCGCACTCAGCGCAGCCAGACCAGGAACCTACTACGGTAGGTGCCGGGAAGGCGGCGGGCACTTTTAAGAACAGCAACCAAAGCAACAGCCAGCTGAGGAGCAGTGCTGGAAGCGGTGAGAGCTGTGCGCCGCCAGAGCAGGCCTATGCCAGATGCCAGAGAGATCAAGGCGCAGAGATACGCCAGTATCTCGCGTGCGGGCGTACCCTTCGGCACTGGCTGCCATACCGCCGTGAAATCACCTCGAATCAAACCCAGGATTCCGAGGGCGATCATGGTCACCGCAAAGACCGCATGACCTACGCTTGCGATACGCATCGTCTTATCCAGCCTTTCCGGGCGGTGGCCGCGTTGCTCGCGGCGGGGAGGAGCGAAAGCACTTCGCAAACGAGAGTGCGCAGAGAGACGCTCATTCACCAATCTGCGCGCTCTTCGTCGGGCGGCGATATCCACTTCGCTGAGCGGAAGCGATCCACTTTACGCGCGGCTTCCTTGAGAAGAGGCACCACGAATGGGACACTGATCCATGAGGAGGACGGACGCGACGAGATCAGGGCGCGAACCAGCCCCACGAAAGCGGCGACGCCGTTCCATCATCGCCTTCGAGATGGTCCGGCTAAATCGCGAAGCCTCCGAACCGCTGCATGAGCAGCTCTACCGGCAAATCCGCGATGAGCTGGAAGCGGGCGATTTCGAGCACGCCTCATCACGACTGCCCTCCAGCCGCGCGCTGGCGCTTGATCTCGGCGTCTCGCGACTGACAGTGAAACTCGCTTTTGCCAAACTGCGCGCGGAGGGCTATCTCCGCGCGCGCAAAGGCTCCGGCACCTTCGTTGCCGAGCGTCTGCCAAACGTTTACCTGAGCGCGGAAAAATCGCCGCGTCCCCCGCCCGCCGAGCGCGCCCCCAGAATTGCTCGTCGAGTGCTCGAATTGCAGGATCCGCGCACGCCGCGGCAGCTCGATTTTGGCGTGACGGGCCCACCCGGTATTTCCTTCATGGCGGGCGAGCCCGCGATTGATGAATTCCCGATCGCAATCTGGGAGCGGTTGCGCGCCAAGGTGCTCGCCCAAAAGGGAGCGCATCTTCTTCGTTATGCCTCGAGCCGTGGTGAGACCGATCTGCGCAAAGCGCTTGCCGCCTATCTCTGCGATTTTCGCGGGGCGCGCTGTCACGCCGATCAGATCGTGGTGGTGGCGGGGATGCAACAGGCGATGCTCCTTTGCGCTCTCGCACTGGTAAACCCGGGCGAGCCAGCCTGGATCGAAGATCCGGGCTACCATCATGCTCGTCGGGCTTTTGCCTTCGCTGGGGCGCGGGTAGTGCCCCGTCCGCTCGATCGCGAAGGGATGGTCCTCACGGGAGTTTCGAAGCGCTCCGCTCCGAAGCTCATCTACGTCACTCCTTCACACCAATTCCCCCTCGGTATCACCATGAGTCTGAAACGCCGTCGCGCGCTGATTGAATTCGGTCGGAGGCACGACGCTTACATCCTCGAGGATGACTATAACTCTGAGTTCCGTTTTGATGGTCCGCCGCTACCCTGCCTTCAAGGCTGGGATAACGTTGGTCGTGTCATCTACGCCGGCACGCTGAGTAAGATTCTGTTTCCATCTGCCCGTATCGCCTATCTGATCGTTCCGGAGCAGATGGTCGAGTCACTGGTCAAGATTCGCAGCGTCATGGATCAACATTCGCCCCCGATCGATCAGGCGACCCTGGCCTGCTTTATCACCGACGGATATTTCCTCAGTCACGTCAAGCGCATGCGCAAAGATATATGCGGAGCGACGCGAATACTTCATCGCCCAATTCCGCAAGCTCCTGGGGAAACATTTCACTCTCGAAGATCACTCCGGCCGGCCTGCACTTCGTCGCCTGGCAGAAGCCGAGACAAGGATTTCGCCGATTTTCAAACGTGCGCGCGAGATGACTGGAATCTGATGCCATCCCAAGCTTTCCTTCTTTTGCATCGAAGCCAGGCTGCCCGCGGCCTTTGTTTTTGGTTTCGCCGCCTGGTCCAAGCGCCCAGATCAGGGAAGGATTGACCAGGTTGGCAGCGGCCTTCGAAAAAATAAAATCAAAGCGCGGGTAGCCCGCCGCGACGGTTCCTCACAGGAAAGAGGCAGCGGCAAGCCGCTGCCTCCTCCAAGGTGAGGCTCGCTCCTGCTCAGAACTTCTTTGTCAGGCTGATATAATAATAACGGTTACGAATCGAGTAGAGCGAGGTGTCGTAGTTATCATTGAACGCCCCCAGAACCGTCGGCGGCGTTCGATCGAAGGCGTTGTTCACACCGACCGTCAGGGTGGTGTCCCACAGCATCCGCTGGAAGATATTGGCCGACGGAGCAGCGGTCGAAACCGCGCTTTGTGCTGCCACTCCCTTGCCATCCTTCGAGTCCTTCGAGTAACCCGCTTGTGCGGCTGCTTCCACCGGCGCCGGATGCGGGAAGGTGTAGCTCAGCTGCGCATCGAGGGTAATGTAATCGCTCACCCGGCGATGGAACTGGAAGTTCGGATTCGAATCGGTCCCCGGGTTGTCGGCAACAAGGTCGTTACCGAGGATGAAGTTAGGATCGTCCTCATAGTCGCCGATGTAGTTAACCGTCGAGACCAAATCGAAGCCCTTCCACTCCCACTCACCACGCAGGAACGCCTTGTTAAAGGGAACTGCGCCCGGAGCCAGCGGCAGGCTGCCATTGTTATAGTTGCCAAGGAAATTCGTGAAGCCCGCACCTGGAACCGGCTCGACCTTAAAGGTGATGAAGTGGTTCAGGCCACCCGAGACGGTGAAGGTGCCAAGGTTCTGCGTCGGGATTTGGTAGACCGCCGTGATATCCAAACCCTGGACATTACGCCGGCCCGCATTGCCGGAAGCGGAGTCGATCGCAAGTAGATCGCCATTAGTTGGATCACGAGTGATGCCCAACCCGGGGCCACCACTACCGAAGTCGGGGTTACCTCCGCCAAAGCCATCGGGGTCGACCGTGCCATTGGTGAGAAGGACCTGAGCAAAGCTGGCCGGGCCGATAATCACGTCGGTTGTGAAGAGCTGATAATAGTCGACCGTCACGGTGAGCCCAGGGACATACTTGGGCGAATAAACCACACCAGCTGTGTAGGAGTCGGTTTTCTCTGGAGCCAAAGCTGTATTTCCACCTTGGAACACTCCGAGTGGCGGTTGCAAGGTCAGCCCTTTGACGGGATCAAAGAGCTGCGGGAAGTTTTGCACGACCGGGCTGAACAATTGGAATGGAGTTGGAGCCAGGAACGCCTGCGAGGCGGTGGCACGGATGGTCAGGTCTGAAATCGGCTGGTAACGCAACGCCAACCGAGGACTTCCTCCGAAGTCTTCATCCGGATTCGAGTTATCAAATGATGCGCTAACGCCTTTCCTAAAGTTATCCGTATCCTCGAACTTCTCGTAACGATAGGCCAGTGAGAGTTCCAAGGCGTGCACGCCCGGGATGTTCATGGTCGAAGTAATGATCGGAATGCTCAACTCGCCAAAGACCGAATCGACTTGTTGAGTAAACTTGCTCGCCGCTCCTCCGTTGAATCCGAGCTGGTCGTTTTGCGCCTGCGTCGGATCCGGTTGTATCTCCGTGCGGAGCTGGCGATGCTCATAACCGCCCGCGATATCGATGCCTCCGTTGTAAAGACTGGGGAAGAGGTGGGCATTGAACTTCACGTCCGCCAGATAATCGCGTTCAAAGAAGCGCGAGTGCGCGATGAAGGAGGCGCGTGCGGCCGCCGCCGCGTTATCGTAGGCAGCGGTCCCGATCGGGACGCCGTTCTGGAAGTTGGGCGCGGTCGGATCGGTATTATTGTAGATCGGGGCTGTGCCTCTGATCGGCGCATTTTGGCCGATGAAGATATCAAAATTGCCGCCCAAGATCTCATTGTCGATGCCAGTCTCAGTGGCGTCGCCGCTGTCGATATCTTCCTCGTCGAATCGGCCGTAAACGAACCCGGTATCGTATCCCAGGTGGCTGATGAAGGGGTTATCGGCGAAGTTAAAGTCACCCTTCGCCCCAGCCTCATAGCGAAAGAGATCTTTCTCGAAGAAGGAGCGCCGGTTGCCGAGGTCCTGCTGGAGACGATATCTAACTTCAGTCAGGTTGTCGCCGAAGGGGTTGAATTGCGATTGTTGCACGAGTGGAAGATCGCCCTCATCAACGCCATTACCGGGGTCGAAGTCGTTCGGGAAGGCGATACTGCCTGAGAACGCGTTGATCGTGAATGGAGCGCCGGCCAGTCCGTTATCCTGGGTGAGGTGCGTGTACATGACGTTGCCATAGAGCTGGAGGCCATCCCCAAACACCTTGTAACTGCCGGTGACATAGTAATCGAACCGCTCCTGACCGGGAATCGCCGGCGTGACTGAGCGGAAATTGAAGCGCGACGGATCGGAGCCCGCAGGGACATCGAAAGGCCGATAATCGCCCAGACCCGTCGGGGCACTATTGGTCAGGTCGGTGAGGACATATTTCGTTGCGATTCCGGTCGCGGGATCGAGAACATTGACGCGACCGGCGAAGGTCGGGCTGTTGTTGTTTAAGCCGCCCAGACCCAAACCGGTGGAGTCATTGGAAAGATCACCGGTGGTGGCAATGGTGCGGTTGGCCGATTGGATCGTGGCTCGTGAGTAATACTCAGCCGCTGCTGCGATCGCCACCTTGCCATCGAGGCCGGTGATACCGCCGCGCAGATAGACCTGGCGAACGTGCGCGTCACCGTCAGTCGTGTTGCCGTAGAGCGTAAAGAGCTCGGCACCCTGATAAGGAGCTTCGTTCGGCCCATTGATCATGATGAAGTTGACCACACCAGCCACGGCGTCGGCGCCGTAAATGGAAGAAGCTCCATCTTTCAGAATCTCCGAACGAGAGATCGAACCTAAACCAATCAAATTGACATCCGACCCGGCGTTTAATGCATCACCGAGGAAGGCGCGGCGACCATTGATGAGGGTCAGGGTATTGTTTTGCCCAAGCGCGCGCAGGTTGACGGCTGCCGATCCATCACCGCCGTTGGAATCGTTTTCGGTCATGGCATTACCGACAAAGGAAGGCAACTGGCGGAGACCTTCGACAACGGTCTGCGCGCCTTGCTTGGTAATGGTTTCCGCGGTGTAGACCGTTACCGGCAGGGCCGATTCGCTTTCCGCGGTGGGAATGTAGGAACCGGTCACGATGATGCGTTCGGCCGTAGGCGCACCGGCCTCGGTTTGAGTCTGGGCCGCCGCCGCAGTCGATGCTGCGACGGGAGCATCTGGGACCGCGGCTGGCGTTGCATCCTGGGCAAAGGCGTTCGCACCGATCAGTAAAGGGATTCCCAAGCCGACGGCGAGCGCCGAGCGAATGTATCCGAGCTTATCAACGATATGTTTGATCATTAGTTTCTCCATTGGTTGGTTAGGTCTTGGACGTTGGGAAGTGCGTCTGCATTTCTTCCCGTCGCAGAGTCGTATAGCGCGCCGGTCCTGGAAGCGTTAGGCCATTAAAGCGACAGTTTGAGCCAAGTGTTTTTGCGGGACTCAAAAAGGCTCTCCTTCGCCACAGAAAGTGGAGCGCTCGTGATCGGCTAAGTGGGTCTTGTCGCGATCGGGCACGGCGCTACGAGTTAGTTCGCTTGAAGACACCAAAAAAACGCATCGGCTTTCTCGGCTTCGATGGCGTGGCCACACTCAATCTCCTGGGGCCGCTCGAAGCCTTTGCCCGGGCGCGCGGAGCGGGATCGGAGCCTAGCTATGAAACCATCCTGATCGGCCTAACGAATAAAAGATTCGTCTCTGAGTCCGGCGTCATCTTCCGCGCACAGGCCACGATCGAGGTCGCTTCAAAAATAGATACATTGGTCGTTCCGGGAGGGGCACGCTTGCGCCAAATGCAGCTCGGCCGAACCCTCTCGGCCTGGCTCGCCACCCAACAGGAACGCCCGCGGCGTTTCGTTGCCGTCTCGACTGGTATCTACCCTCTCGCCCAGGCGGGTTTGCTCGACGAACGACAGGTCACGACCCATTGGCGCTCGGTCCGCGACGTCGCCCAGACTTTCCCGAAACTGCGGGTCAGCTCGACCTCGTCGTTCCTCAAGGACGGCGACTTCTACACCTGCGGAGGCGGGACCGGCGCGGTCGAGATGGCGCTTTTTCTCATCAAGGAAGATTTCGGAACGCAGGTGGCGCTCGCGGTCGGACGTGAATTGGGGATTCACCTGCGGCCTCCGGGTGACAACGAGCCCGAATTCGAGCCCTTCGATTGCGTCGCGGGACCGGCCGATCGCCTGGCCGAGCTGCCGTCCTTTATCGCGACCCATCTGGGGGGCGAGCTTTCAGTCGAAACCCTCGCGGCAAGGGCCGCCCTCTCGCGCCGCCATTTCAATCGCCTCTTTCAATCTCTCTTCCGCAGTTCGCCCGCCGATTTCGTGGAACAGATGCGCCTGGCTGAAGCGCGCCGCCGGCTCCTGATGCCGCACTACAGCGTGGCCAGCGCCGGGAGCTCAGTGGGCTACAAAAATGCGGATGCGTTTCGGCGTGCCTTCGAGCGGCGCTTCGGCGCCACGCCGATCGCTTTCCGTAATCGCTTCCAACTGCACGTAACCCGTCCGCGCACGTCGCGCCACGGGCTCCGACCAACTGTCATTGCGCAAAGGAAATCGGCCGCGTGAGAGCGAGCAGAAAGATCACGCCGTTCCCACCTCCCGAGCAGAAATTGGAAGACCGCATTCTCGCGGTGATCGACCGACTGCTCGCCTGCCACGGCTACGAAGGTCTCGAACTGGAGGAAGTCGCGCGGGAAGTCGGCCTAACGAAAGGCGCACTCTATCTTCAATACCAAAGCCGGCAGGATCTGCTCCTGAGTCACGTCGATTGGATCGCCCGGCGTATTCTGGCAGGAGAAAAAGCGATCGCCTCGCAGAGAAATACGACCCCGCTGGAGAAAATCCGCCAGCTGCTTTTCCATCGGGTCATGGCGCATTTCGACGCCGTCCAGCATTTCGCGGAGAGTCTCGAGGAGATCTGGCGCGATCTCGGCCCGAGCCTGCTCGCACGGCGGGAAGAAACCATGCTTCGGGAAGCAGAGGTAATTCAGTGGTTGCTCGACGAAGGGCAGGAGACCGGGCTCCTCCGCCCGCACGACTCCCGAGCGACGGCACTCGCGCTGCTGACTTTGACCAACGCTCTCCTGCCTTACAATCTTGCACCGGCTCAGTTCGTCCGCCGACGCCAATTGGAAGAGAACATCCATCGCGCCATCGATCTGCTCATCGACGGCATCGGAACACGCTCTCGCGGTCAACGCCGCCGGACCGCGACCGACTTCGGTGTCCTCCAGGCAGTCCGGTAAAGGTTAACCGGCCTATAACAGCGCGAGCGATTTTCCCTCGCGATGTTCCACCTGATCGAGCGTGCATTGGCGCGGCGCCTTGTCTTTGCGCCAGCGGACGATCTTGGTCCCGTGCCGAAAACGGCCGCCGGTAAAATGATCGTAGGTCACTTCGACCACCACTTTCGGATCGACCGGCTCCCATTCCGCGCTTCGCTCCGTGCTCCAGCGGCTCGGGCCACCGGGCGCGTTGCCAGTAAAACCGGGAGGCTTCTTCAGGGCTTCGAACCTTTTCGTTAGGGCAGCTTTCTCGTTCGTCTTGAAGGCGGAGGTGAAACCGACGTGATGGAGCAGCCCTTCGTCATCGTAAAGCCCGAGCAGGAGCGAGCCGATCACCTTCGCGCCGCTCGCATAGCGAAAGCCGCCGACGACACAGTCCACCGTGCGGATCTGCTTGATCTTGACCATTGCCGTCCGTTCGCCGGACGCATAGGCCTCGTCGAGACGCTTGGCGATGATCCCGTCGAGATTGCCGCCGACTTTCTCGAACCATTTCTGCGCTTTGCGCAGGTCACTCGTCGCGGGCGAAAGACGGATTTGCTTTTCGTTAGGGAAAAATTTTGCGGCAAATTTTTCGAGGAGGGCGCGACGTTCGCGCAGCGGCATTGGCACGAGCGATTTGCCGTCGATCCCGGCGAGAAGATCGAAGGCGATAAAGAGAGCGGGATGCGCCGCAGCCAGTTTTTGCACCCGGCTCGCCGCTGGATGCAGCCGGAGCTGCAACTCATCGAAGGAGAGTGCGCCGCCGATCGGAATGACCAGCTCGCCGTCGAAAACGAATCGTTTCGCCTTCAGCTCGCCAAGCGCCCTAACGACATCGGGAAAATAGCGCGCAAGCGGCTGGCCGGCTTTGGATTGCAGGAAAATCTCGTCTCCCTCGCGAAAAGCGAGGCAGCGAAAGCCGTCCCATTTCGGCTCGTATTGCCAACCCTCGCCGCTCGGGATTTCGTCGACCGAGCGCGCCTCCATCGGAGGGAGCGGAGGTTTCACCGCAGAGGACGCAGAGGAGGATTTTTTCAGTCCGCGCTCTCTGCGTCCTCTGCGGTTATCATCCGGTGGCATAGCGTCGCGGCGCCAGCTTCGGCGGCCGCTTTCCTTTTCGCACCGCGCCTTGCACCGGGATGTAGCCGAGTTCGGTCCGGTCGACCGCGCAACGCAGGAGCAGACCGCCGCGGCTCATGTCGCCGCGCCCGACGAAGTCCGCCGGAAAACGCAGCCGCTCCTGCAACAGTTGCAAAAGAACACTGACGTATTTCCCGGTCGCGATGCTCCCAAGCAGGACGACATCGCATCGCGGAGTCAATTGCCTAACGAGTCGGCGCACGTCGCGCTCGAGCGGTTGGCGATAACGTGGATCGTTCTCCTCGATATCGACGTCCGCGAATTCGCGCAGGTCCGCGAGCGTAACCGGCGTCATCGCTGGAACGAGGCCGCGCGTCGGCGTGATCACGAGCACGCGCTCGAAGTCCGTCGCGAAGGTATTGGCGTAGGCCAGTTTTCCGCGAAAATACAATCCGCTCAGAAAAGTGAAGACTTCGCCTAACGACACCGCCTCTTGCGCGCGCAGGCGCCGCGCCAATTCAAACTGTGCCCGCTCGCTCAAAAGCATCTGGGCGCGACGGCCGCCGGCATAGGCGGGAGAGAGAAGAAAAGTTCGCGATGCGGTCATTTGCAGAATCGCCAATTTAGCGCGTTGTAGACGCTTCGCTCTGCGAAGCGCGGGGTGGGGTTGCGATCGAAGGAAACCCCCGCGCTTCGCAGAGCGAAGCGTCTACAGCGAGCGCGCGTTACGGCGTCGGCGGTCGAGAGAAGCAAGCGCGAGGCGTCAGAGAAGGTGGCGCGAGCTTCCAGCTTGCGAGATTGTAGCGCCGCACAAGCTGGAAGCTCGCGCCACAAAATGAAATCCGGTTTCCTCGAAAAATTGATCGAACGCCTCGGCCGGGTCGGGCCCGAGGACGTGCAGAATTACCTTCTTCGCCTCGCCCAGGAGAAAGGTTTCCTCGAGACGATTTTTAATTCCATCCAGGAAGGGATCATCGTGACCGACGCCACCGGCCGGATCACTTACTTGAACGACGCCGCCTGCGAGATCTTCGGGCTCGACGGCGAAAAATCGATTGGCAAACCGCTCGAGGAACAAGTCCGCGGTCTCGATTGGCGGGCGCTCTCGCAATCGGACAGCGTGCTCAGCCGGGACATGGAGATTTTTTATCCGGCCAATCGCTTCATCAATTTCTACGTCGTCCCGCTCATGATCGAGCGCCGGGCCGAGAGCGACCGGCCTAACGACTCCGCGGCGGAGCGCGTCGGGCACGCCATGATCCTGCGCGACATCACCGAGAGCCGGCGTTCGACCGAGCAGACGATCGAGTCGGAGCGGCTTTCCGCGCTCACTTTGCTCGCGGCCGGGGTCGCGCACGAGATCGGCAATCCGCTCAACTCTCTCCACATCCATCTCCAGTTAATGGAGCGCAAAGTCCGCAAGCTGAGCGCGGCCAAAGACAAGCGTGAGCTGCAGGAATCGATCGACATCGCCCGCGCCGAAATCAACCGGCTGGACTCGATTGTGACCCAATTCCTCCGCGCCATCCGTCCCTCCAAACCGCAGCTCCATCCGGAGAATATCAACGCCTTGATCGAAGAGACGGTGCGTTTTTTCCAACCGGAAATTCAGGATCGCGACATCGTCGTCGAGACGGAATTGCGCTCCGATCTTCCGCCACTCCAGCTCGATCGCGACCAGATGAAGCAGGTCTTTTACAACGCGATCAAAAACAGTTTCGAAGCGATGAAGCGGCGCGGCATTCTCCGCATCCGCACCGATCGCGACGAGACCCACGTGAAGATCAGCTTCACCGACACCGGCGGCGGGATTTCCGCGGAAAATCTGAGCCGCGTTTTCGAGCCCTACTTCACGACCAAAACGAGCGGCTCCGGCCTGGGTCTGCTTATCGTTAGGCGGATTGTGCGCGAGCACGGCGGCGAACTGGCGATCGAGAGCAGCGAGGGAAAAGGGCTGATCCTGACGATTCGGCTGCCCTTTTTGGATCGGCGGGTGCGGATGTTGCCGGAGAAGGCGGAAGGATGAATCGGCCTAACGAATCGGCGGGAGCGAAAAGCGCCAGCCGTTGTAGACGCTTCGCTCTGCGAAGCGCGGGACACAGCAGCGCAATTCCTTTTAGCCTTGGAAAGGACTACTCTCGCGCCTCCCAGAGGGAGGCGTCTACATGGTCGCTCCCTGGCGCAGTGGTTATGCTAGCTTTTGCCTCACCTTCGCTCATGCAACCCACCGTCCTCATCGTTGATGACGAAAAACATACCCGCGATGGTTTGCGGAGTTTGTTAGGCGAGGAGTACGACACCTATGTCGCGGCCGATATCCAGAGCGCGATCGACGTCCTCGAACGCGATCAGATCGATCTCCTCCTGACCGATCTGCGCCTCGGCGGCGAGGATGGAATGACCCTGATCGAGCGCGCGTTGAAAATGCCCGCATCCGCCGGTTTGCATCATGATGACGGCTTACGGTTCGGTCGATACCGCGGTCGAGGCGATGAAGCGCGGCGCGTATGATTTCGTGACCAAGCCGCTCAATCTCGACAAGGTCGAGATGTTGATCGCGCGCGCGCTCGGCAGCCGTCGACTGGAGCAGGAGAATCGCTCGCTCCGCCAGCAGGTGGATGAACGTTACGCGCTCGAGAACATCCTCGGCGAATCACTCGCGCTACGCGAAGTGCTCGACACCATCCGACAGGTCGCGCCTTCCTCGGCCAACATTTTGATCGAAGGCGAAAGCGGCACCGGCAAAGAACTGGCCGCGCACGCGATTCATAACCTGAGCCGGCGGCACAAGGGCAAATTCGTCACCGTGCATTGCGCGGCGCTTTCCCCGCAGCTCCTCGAGAGCGAACTGTTCGGGCACGAAAAAGGAGCGTTCACCGGCGCGCACGAACGCCGCATCGGCCGCTTCGAGCAGGCCAATGGCGGCACTATTTTCCTCGATGAAATCGGTGAGATCGACGCCACCACGCAGATCAAACTCCTGCGCGTGATCAGCGAGGAGCGGGCTTTCGAGCGGGTCGGCGGCTCGCAGACTTTGCACGCCGACGTCCGCCTGATCGCGGCCACGAACAAGAATCTCGAGAAGCTCGTGAGCGAGGGAAAATTTCGGGACGATCTCTATTTTCGCCTCAACGTCGTGAAGATCACGATGCCGCCGTTGCGCGCGCGGAAGGAAGATATTCCGCTTCTCGTCCGCGCCTTTTTGCGTCACTTCTCTAAGGCGAATGAGAAACCGACGCTCGAGATCACGGCCGACGCGATGAACACGCTGCTCACCTACGATTGGCCGGGCAACGTGCGCGAATTGCGCACCGCGATCGAGCACGGCGTCGTCATGGCGACCGGGGCAAAGGTCGGTCTGCGCGATCTGCCCGCGGCGGTCCGGCAGGCGGCGGGTGCGCCAGTACCGGCGGGTCTTTCCCGCCTGAAAAGCTTTGATGAAAAAGCAAGCCCGCTCGATCTGCACGCGACCGAGCAACGGCTCATCCGTCAGGCACTCGCGGCGACCAACGGCAACATCACCAAGGCGGCGAAGAAGCTCGGCATCAGCCGGCGCACGCTGCACCGCAAGATCAACGAGATGAACGCGGCCAAAATCCGAATGAGGAGAGCAACCTTTCGAGTGAGGCCGTCTTCTCAGTCCGCATTCCGCAATCCACATTCCGCATTTCCCTCCCATGGCCGGTAGCGCAGATTTCGTTCAGCGCACGATCCACGGGCTTGAATCCGGTGGGGCCGCGATCTGGGTGCAACGCGCGCTCATCGTGGTGGTGATCATCGGGATGTCGCTCTTTTATTTCTTTCTCGAGTTCCAGGGACTCGCCACCTCACAGGCGATGGATCAGGCGCAGATCGGGCGCGAATTACTCCATGGTCACGGCTGGGCGACGAAGTTCGCGCGTCCACTCGCCGTCGGCCAACTGCAGCGTCACGGCAAAAATCCCGGCGACCGCAGTCTGGACCGACACCTACAACGCGCCGCTCCCTCCGCTGGTCGACGCGCTCGCTCTTTTGCCGGTGAAATCGGATCTGGAAATGACCCCGCGCGACATCGTCTACGCGGGCGACCGGGCGATCGTCGCCGTCTCGCATTCTGCTTTTTCTTGCTTCGGTCGGTGTCCTCTTTTTCATCGCGCGGCGGCTTTTCGATCAAACGCTCGCCCTCCTCAGTTGCGGGCTGGTTCTGGTCGGCGACACCTTCTGGCAATACACGCCTTTCGGGTCTGCCGCAGATGCTTCTGCTTCTGCTTTTTAATCTCACGATCTACGTGCTCGTCCGCGCGATCGAGGCTCAGACTAACGATCGACCGGTCGGCCTTTGGCTGGTCGCGACCGGCGCCGGCTTCGGGCTCCTCGCCCTATCCCATGCCCTAACGATTTGGATTTTCCTGGCGGCGCTGATTTTCGCGGCTTTTTATTTCCGGCCGCGGGTCTGGGCGGCGATTCTCATCCTCGTGCCTTTCGTGATTCTTTATACGCCGTGGTTGATCCGCAATTACCTCGTCTGCGGCAATCCCGGCGGGGTCGCGATTTATTCCTTCTTCGACCAGATCGGGATGAGCGAAGCCGCGCACATGCGCCATGTCGCGATCGATTTTGCGGGGATGTCAGCCGGCTTTTGGCGCAATAAGATTTCCGCCAATATCGTCGATCAGATCGGCCGGATTTTTCATTACTTCGGCTGGAGCGCGGTCGCGCTCTTCTTCTTTGGCGCGCTCCTTCATCCTTTTCGGCGCGCCGAAACTGCGGCCACGCGCTGGTTTGTGCTCGCGATGTGGGTCGGCGCCGCGGTCGGCATGGCGGTCTATGGCATCACCGAGGAACAAGGCGTGGCCGCCAATCAGCTCCATCTTCTCTTCGTTCCGATCATGACCAGTTTCGGGCTCGCCTTTTTGCTCGTGCAATGGAAACGCCTCGGGATTGAATACCGCCTCGCGCGCATCGGGTTTCTCGTTCTCCTCTTCGTCATCTGCGGCCTGCCCATGATTTTTACTTTCATGCCGCCTTACATCGGCCGGAAAAAAATTCACTGGCCGCCCTACGTCCCGCCTTACATCGGGGTGATCGGCCAATGGATGCAGCCTAACGAAATCACCGCGAGCGACATGCCGTGGGCGGTCGCGTGGTATGCCGACCGGCGCGCTCTCTGGCTGCCCGAAAGCGTCCGCGCCTTCACCGAGTTTAACGACTACAACCTGCTCGGCGGTCCGCTCAACGCCGTCTATCTCACTCCGGTGAGCGGCAGTCAGAATACTTTGCGCGATATCCTGAAAGGGGAATACCGCGACTGGGCTACGGTCATTTTGCGAAGCGTCGATCTGCAAAAATTCCCGCTCAAGTGGGCGACTTTGCTCGGGCTCGAAAACGAGTGCGTTTTCTTCAGCGATCACGACCGGCAGCGGATAAACACTGGCACTGGCACCGGCCCATGACCGCGGCCAGGAACGATTCAGCAAATCAAGGCCGGCGGTAAACTTCCACCAGACCGACACCGGTCTCGCCGTTCTTTCCGGCAACGATCGCGGTAAAAGGCGCCTGCCTGAAGCGTCACGATTATGGCTCGAAGCGCGGATCGCCGCGCAGCGAATCGCATTCAGGATACAGTGTCAAGTGGCCGTCTTGCCGAGGTAGCGCTTCCCCTATCAACACGGGATCAAGCGCTACGCTCGGGGACGGTTTGGCAGAGGCCTGCCAAGGCTCAGTGTCCTCTTACGACAATGGTGCCGCGGATGGTACCGCTGGTCTCGCCGGTATCAAGGTTCGAGCATTGGTCCGTGGTGAAGTGGCCTTCAGCACCAGCGTACCGGCCCGTTCCACCGATAATGGTCCAAGGATCCACATGACGAAGACCGCCGTTGTCGCATAAACCACTGTTTCTTCCCAAGAAGCACGCTACAATGCTGTCACCGTTGGCGGCGTCTCCCACTATCAAACGACTTCCCCCGGCGTTCCCAGGTGGCGTATCCGCGAAAGCGAAGTCCACTGGGAGCGAATAAAACAGTGTGAATGGACCAAGCGCCGTGTCGGTTGACATGACGCTCCCATTGACATAAATCCCTTCCGCTGGATTCGGGGAAAGGTGCGCCACTTTCGCTCCCTGCGATAGTACCATTGATTCGTATCACTCCCGCCTCCACCGCGGAGCTGACGAGCCCCACGGTCAGGAAGATTGCTGTCATCAGGCTGATTCTTTTAATCTCTTTCTTCATAAACTAAGTTTCCTTTCCTTGTTTTGGCCGTCTTAGATTCCTCGTTATTGAGGAGTCATTTTTGGCCGTTCAGCGGTGTACTTCGCGAAGTTTGGCCGGGCGTTACGCGGAAAGTTTGGATTTTTCCAAACCCCACGGGCTAGCGGACGTTACGGATTCGGCTGCGGCCGAAATGCATCTCACGATGCACAATCGTCGAACATCCAAATCGGTTCGTGCCTAACCCGATACCGATTACCGCTGGATTTCGTGGACTAAAGAAAAATGAGAAAGTCCGCCGTCACCCGCGGAGGAAACTTGCCGCCGATCCGGGACTCGCCGCGGCGAGTCCCGCCGCCGGTTCAGTTTTTTCGGCGGATCTCAACCACAAACGACATCTGGGCGAGGTTCTGGGTGGGAACACACTGAAAGTCTTTCCAGACAATCCGGATCACTTTGTAAGACTCACTTCCTTTTTTCGTTTAATTCCCCCTTGGGACAAGCGCAAAGGCATGGGTGTGGCCGCCGACTGTTCCCTCCCCAACAATGATCCCTGAGTAATTGATCTCCCTTGCAACCTGCAAGACCCAGCCCGAACCAGACGGAATCAGGTCATTGAGATCGATGGCCGCGTCGAGTGCATCGGGCCAATAGACGGCATGGTCGATTGAGAAATCGGCGTTGTAAGCGTCACCGACAATCTGGCCCCCGTCATTGATTCCCAGTGCTTCAGCGCTGGTTAACGGGTCGTCGAGCGCGCCGAGATCAATCGGAGGGCTCCCGCTCGTATCCCACAAGGCACCGTGCGTAATTCCCGTATCGCTGCTGTAAGCAAACCCCACGATGTCACCGGCATTATTGATCGCGACCGCGCCGCTCTGGTCTAACTTACCAATCGCGCCAAGTTGGGTTGCGGGGCTCGTGCTGTCGGCCCAAAAGACGGCATGCTGGATTGTGTCGTCATAATTAAAGGCATGGCCTACGATCTGCCCGGCATTATTAATCGAGCGGCCGCCGAGAAATCCGATATAGCTGAGACCGGGATTGCTCAGACCGGACAGGCCTTTGAGTGGGACGGGTAAGCTATGACGATTGGCCCAGAAAAGAGCTTCCAGGAAGTAAGGATCGGCGTCACTGAAAGCATTGCCAACCATCTGCCCGTGGTCGTTGATTGAGATTCCCTTGTAGCCCAACTCGCCACCGGGTCCCGGCAAGGTCTGCGGGACACTCTTGCTATTTGCCCACGCGACCGCATGGAATGAGGAGGAACCAATTCCCCCCACCACCCCAATCATCGAGCCGCTCTCGTTGATGCCTAACGCATCGCTCACGGGGCCGCCAACGCTCAGGGCGACGGGTGCGCTACCTGGGTGAGCCCAGAAAACGGCGAGCATCTCTGAGGTGCTCGTGTCCGAGGAGTAGCCGGCGATCTGCCCCCAACTGTTAATGGTTTCGGCGCTGCTTTCCTTGAATCCGTCACCCAACGCACCCAGGTCAATCACTCTGTAAAGATGCAGAGGAGGCCCGGAGGTCGGTTCAACAGATTGTCCTTCGACGTTTTGGCCGGCGAAAAATGCACCGGCAACGAATACGGCAATCACTCCCGCTCTGGCCGCGAGTTGCCGTGTTATTTTGTTTCTAGCTTTCATTTGTTAGTTCCTTCCTTTTGATTTTGGTTTGTTGGTTATCTTGGGTTAAACGCCCGAGGGCAGGATTGCCGAAGCGGGCAACGCGGGGAAAAACGCGGATGAATTAAGAATCCGAAGAATGTTTCCGTTTGCTCTTGCCCGTTTCACACCTCTGCCTTTCACTGCCATAAACGAGAAAGGCCGATGAAGATGATCATCCGATCTTCAAAATTCTCCTCAGAACCCCGGAGGGCGGAGCTCCTGCGACGCCGAGGTTATTTGGATTCGCGGAGCTCATCCCTCCAGAAACTCAACCCGTCCTCCGGAGGGAGTCATCTATCCTGGGGAGCCATTGGCCTTCAGCTCGCGGTGAGACACGCTTGTAGGTCACCGACCGCCTATGGGTGCGCCGCCGGTTTCAGCCCAAAGAGTGACCCAGCTGATTATAAAATGCTATCGCTTGCCTGTGCCCGCGCCCGAGGCGTCGAACGCGTTGATGGGCCATGTCAGATCGAGAATTAGAGAATTGGTGTCACTCTCGGTCGCCTGTGGTGGGTTGCCCGTCACGAGGACGCGATTGCCGTCGCGGCTGACGAAAGTCGCTTCCCAGTAGTCGGAGTCGTGCTGCCCATACGCCGCCATGAGGTCATTGACAAAGACCATGCCCGAGCTTGCTGTCCATATGAATCCGCGATCTGGCGGGTCTCCTTCGCTTCGCCCCGATGCCGTAAGCGCGCCAACCGCCACACGCCCGCCATCGGAGATATCGTTGACGGTACTTAAGTCGTAGAATTGACCAAGGCCTCCTTCGGGAAGAATCGTGAATCCGTCGCGAACAGTCCACACAAAGGGTGATCGGTTGCAGGCTGGGTCGTCATCCCACCCGCATGACTGTTGCATGGCCAGTGCACCACCGGCAGCCGAACCCCCATCGCGGTCAGTCGAGCTTAGACTGACAACGCTAAGACCACCTGGCGGTTCGAGTACTTCGGGATGACCGTCGGCTGTCCAGCGCATCAGAACTACGCGCCCAGTGCTCAGAACTGCAGTACCGAAGATGACTCCGTTGTTGGCAACGAAGACGGCCACGCTGGACTGCGGGTCACGACCGCCAGTCGATAAGGGATGCTCGACCCCATTCACCCATTTCGTGGCTTGCATTCGATCAGAGGACGGCCCGGAGGCCCCGATGATGACCGAACCAGCGCTGTTCATCGGGCGTTGGGGGAATGGTTGTATTGGCTCGAATTGAGATCCAACCTCCGACCAAAGCTGGTCGGTCGGCAGCGTCTGGAACACGCCATCGCGCCAGACCGCGGCCTGGCCGGGCCCGGAGTGAAACCCGCCGCCCACGATGCCCGCGACTAGGCGCCCGTCTGCAGAAACGGCGACCGCGCCGCCTTCCAGACCGGCGGGAAACTTAAAGAACTCAACAGGTCCGGCGTCGCGCGTCGCGACCCACGGCGCGTTGCTCAGGTAATCAAGGAAGATTGCGCCGCCAACAACCTTGCTTCCATCCAAAGTCATTCCGTTGGACAAATAAGCGCTTCGCAGGAAGACAAGGTCGTCTGGAATGTGGAACAGCGTCGCGCCGGTGCCTTGCTCCGACCACAGGAAGGCGCCATATGTGTCGCTCGAGAATATGCCCTGGTAAGGATACCTCATGGTCCCGGCCACGAGGCCATGGTCAAGGTCGGCAAGGCGCACGCCTGCGTCAGCGAACCCCGGAACGCCCGTGTCGGGTCCCGTGATCAGCGTATCGCTTACCACCAACGGACCTAGCCCGCTGCATGGCGCCATTTCTCGATTATCTATGCCGACAACATGCGTGTTCGCCTTCACCGGACTTCGATCACTTGCCGGGGTAAGGCGGGATGGGTTAGGGGAGGCCCCAGCACTAAGCAGCACCAGAAAGGCGCCGGCTAGGAACGTAGCAAGACCGACTAAAACACTGAGATCAGAGAAGGCGCATTGTTTAAGGTTCCGCCTGTTCTGATTTAATTTTCTTTCTCTTGTTTCGGGCTTCTTTGTCTTCATAAAAACCTCCAAAGGAACTGGCAGCCGAAGTTCCGGAATTTTTGAATAGGACGCTGTCGGCCCAAAAAGCGGCATCCTGGATTGTGCCGGGTTGTTCTGGTTTTAGCTTTCATTTGTAAGGTTCTTTCTTTTGATTTTGGTTTGTTGGTTGTCGTGAGCGAAACGCCCACCGGCAGGATTGCCGAAACCGCCAACGCAAGGGGAACACGCAGATGAACTGAGAATCCGAAGAATGTTTCCGTTTGCTCTTGCCCGTTTCACGCCTCTGCCTTTCACTGCCATAAACGAGAAAGGCCGATGAAGATGATCATCCGATCTTCGGATTCTTCTCCAGAACCCTGGGGGAAGCGATTGAGCTAAGCTGACAGCCGGATAAGAGTGGACGTCACGAATCGCCTATGGATGCGCCCCCGGTTTCAGCCCAAAGAGTCACCCAGCTCCTGACGGAGTGGAGCCACGGGGAAAATGCAGCCCTGGCAGAACTCACCCCGCTCGTCTATGAAGATTTGCGCCGCGTCGCTCACCATTACATGACGGGGCAACGCCCGGATCACACCCTGCAGACGACCGCCCTGGTCAACGAGGCTTACCTACGCCTGGCCGATCAAACCCATCCCAGTTGGCAGACGCGCGTTCATTTCTTTGCCGTCGCGGCGCGCGCGATGCGTCAGATCCTCGTCGATTACGCCAAGAGTTATCGCGCCCAAAAGCGCGGTGGCGGCGCGCTCAAGGTGGAATTGGATGAAGTCGCGCTGGTTTCGCCGGCACAATCAAAGGAGATCGTCGATCTCAACGAAGCCCTCGAGGGGCTGGCCGCGATCGACTCGAGAAAGGCGGAGGTCGTCGAGCTGAAATACTTTGGCGGCCTTAGTTACGATGAGATCGCGGAGGTGCTCAAGATTTCACCCATCACCGCGCGGCGTGATTGGGAATTCGCCAAAACGTGGCTCTACAAGGAATTGCATAACACCGATTAAAAGGCTGCCCGTGCGGTTCTATTGAGAGGCCACAGATGAACGCGGGTTTACGCGGATCGGAACAAATTTAATCCGTGTTTGATCCGTGTTAATCTGTGGCCGGAAGATCCGCTTTTATTGCATCGCTGGCTCTTTACGGGATTGCACAGCGTGGATTAAATCCGGTATAATCCCGACCGCCCTCGGAAACTTGGGCGCACATGACGCCGGCACGGCTTCAGACGATTGAGGAGATCTTCCATTCCGCGTTGGATCGGGGGCCGGGCGAGATGGGCGCCTTCCTCGATACGGCTTGCAACGGCGATCAGGTTTTGCGCGGCGAAGTGGAGAGCTATCTCGCCTGGCATGAACAGGCCGTTGTCTTCATCGAGACTGCTCCGGTAGGTCTCGCGACAAAGATTCTCGACTCGACGCCGCAACCTGATTTGCTCGTCGGCCAGAGGATCGGTCACTACAAACTGATCAAACGAATCGGGGCCGGCGGGATGGGCGAAGTCTACCTCGCCACCGATATCACGGCGGGCCGTAAAGCGGCACTCAAACTCCTGCCCCTTCGTTTTACCGGAGACGCGGAGCGATTGCGACGCTTCGCCCAGGAAGCGCATGCCGTCGTTGCCCTGAACCACCCCAATATCCTGACCGTTTACGAGATCGGCGAGGATCGCTCGACCCATTACATCGCGAGTGAGCTGATCGAGGGCGAGACTCTGCGTAACCATCTCGCGCGGGGTCCGCTGGCGGTGGAGGAAGCGCTCGATGTCGCGATCCAGGTGGCGAGCGCACTCGCCGCGGCCCACGCAGCGGGCATTGTCCATCGAGACATCAAGCCCGATAACATCATGCTGCGCCCGGATGGCTATGTGAAGGTGCTCGATTTCGGCATCGCCAAGCTCGCCGAGCAGGAAGCACCGCCAATGACCGGGAACGAAGACCCAGAGTTACTGCTGGAAACTCGTGCGGGTTCCATCCTCGGTACGGTCCGGTACCTCTTCCCCCGGAACAAGCCTGTGGCGCAGCGATTGGTCCGGCGAGCGATATCTGGAGCCTGGGTGTGGTGCTTTACGAGATGGTAGCTGGAAGTCCTCCATTTGGCGGTAATGACTCACCGGAGATTATGAGCGCAATCCAATCCTCAGAACCACCAACGCTGGCCGAGCAAATCCCAAAGGACCTGCAACAGATTGTGGGCCGGATGTTACGCAAAGAACCGGGCGAACGCTATCCGAGCGCGCGCGAACTCGTCGAAGCGCTCAAACGGATGCGGCGACAGGTTGATCTGCTTACCTATGGGCACAACAAGGACGCGTCCGTCGGGGCCGATAGCAGGTCGCTCGTGGTGCTGCCTTTGTGAATCAAAGCGGTGACCCCGCACAGGAATACTTTTCCGATGGGCTGACAGAGGAACTCATCAACCGTCTCGGCCGAATACCGTCTTTGCTGGTGATCGGGCGTAACTCTTCGTTTGCCTTAAAAGGAGGGACGCAAGATTCGCGGGCGATCGGGCAGATCCTGGGCGTGTCGAATCTCTTGGAAGGAAGCGTGCGCAAGTTCAACGATCGTGTGCGGATCACCGTGGGGCTGGTCAGGGCAAGCGGATGGCAGCCAGCTCTGGTCGGAAAACTATGATCGCGAGCTGAAAGATGTCTTTGCTGTGCAAGAGGAAATCGCAACCGCCATTGGCGAACGACTTCGCGTGACCTTGCTCGGTGCGGCAGCGACCGTCCCAGCGCGCGAGAGCGGTCGCCGACACCGAGGTCGCAAAAGCTCACCACCTCTATTTCCGCGGTCGTTACCAGTGGGGCAAGCGGACGGAAGCGGGGCTGCGCGAAGCGATCAAAGACTTCAAGGCGGCGATCGATATCGATCCAGGTAACGCGCGGAGCTGGGCCGGCCTGGCTGACTGTTACACTATTCTGGGGTGCTGGGGCTATGAGTCTCCTCATAAATCTTATCCGAAAGCGAAAGCCGCCGCGGAAAGAGCGCTGGAGTTGGATGAAACGCTGAGCGAAGCCCATGTCTCGCTGGCGGTCGGCGAAGAAGGATTACTACTGGGATTGGGCTGGTGCCGAGCAATCCTATCGACGCGCGATTGATCTGAACCCCAGCAACGTCACGGCGCACCACTGGTATGCTGAATATCTACCTGCCGTCGGAAGGCATACCGAAGCCATCGCGGAATTAGAGCGTGCCCGGGCGCTCGACCCGCTCTCGCTCATCACGGCGGTGATCTTTAGGACGCCATGGTTATTTCTTTGCCCGTGAATACGATCGAGCGATCGAAGAACTGCGTGAGGTCGTGCGGACCGATCCCGATTTTTGGATGGCCCATCTGTTTTTGGGATTCGTTTATATGTACAAAGGTCAATTCCGACGAAGCCCTGGCGGAATTCACCAGCGCGAAACAGCTTGAGACCAATGGCGACATCCTGGCGGGAATGGGCTACACGCTGGGGCGATTAAACCGCCACGTGGAGGCGCGTCAGATTCTGGCTGAGGTGATGGAGCTGAGACACAGCGGATATATCCAGGCTGTGATCGTTGCGCTTGTCCATTTGGGCTTGGGAGAAACAGACGAAGCGTTTTGCGTGGCTCGACAAAGCCTGCGAAGAACGCGCGCAGTGGGCGACCGAAATGAAAGTTGATCCGGCTTTTGATAGTCTGCGCTCCGACGCCCGTTTCGGGCAATTACTCCAACGAATGGACATGGCTTGATTGAACCTGCGCGACTCCTTCTCCGAACAAGCGGCGAGGCGCTAACAAGGTGGCGATCGCGGCGGAGAAACGTCGCGTTGGACGAAGGCCGGCCACGGGGGCGGATAAGCTTCGAGGATAAGCGCCGGAAATCGACGCCGGTCAGGCGGGAAGAGGATTAAGTTCGGGAGAATCAGCCGCCCCTTTGATCGTGATCCGATCCCGGGGAACCGTCAGATAATATCGCCCTCTGCCCATCGATTTGATT
Organism: uncultured Verrucomicrobiae bacterium; assembly: GCA_963792775.1. Lineage (GTDB taxonomy): Bacteria > Verrucomicrobiota > Verrucomicrobiia > Chthoniobacterales > UBA10450 > Palsa-1392. Next base: position 517,444 of record CAWBXU010000002.1, read on the forward strand.
AGACCGTGTCATGCATCTGGCTTCGCTGCCTGACTCATGAACACAGGTGTCGCGCCTGTGGGTCTACCGGCATCTTCCCGGTGATTCTTCCGTCGTCTTACTCAAGCTCTGATCCACCGGGCGAGACGCCCGGTGGCCCCACAGGCAAGATGCCTGTGCTACCAGTTTCTAGTCGACCACCGGCGTCGCGGCAACTGCTTGAGCAAATCAAACAACCTGGCGTTGCCTGCAAAAGTTTCCGCTCAAGTGGGCGACTTTGCTCGGGCTCGAAAACGAGTGCGTTTTCTTCAGCGATCACGATCGGCAGCGCATCAACACCGGCAGCGGTACCGGACCATGAGCGCGGCCAGGAACGATTCAGCAAATCAAGGCAGCCGGTAAACTTCCACCAGACCGACACCGTTCTCGCCGTTCTTTCCGGCAACGATCGCGGTAAAGGTGCCTGCCGGAAGCGTTACGATCATGGCTGGTTCGAGGTTATTCGTCGGGGGCACTTGATTCGCCGTAAGCTCCGCCCGATCCGCGGCACTATTGTCCATCCAATTGTCGTTGCTTTGAACGAGCGCGCCGTTGGCATCGTGCAGTTCCAAAGTTGGATCAGCCAGGGTACCTGCGACCGGCAAGGAGGGATCGAGCGCGCGAATCACCATGTTGGTTGTTCCCGTGCGGTTTCCGAGAATGGAGCCGCCAATCAGGACGTTACTCCCTGGCTCGACAAATCGTGCCACTGCCAGCGTCCGACACAAACAGATCCCCGAGCGCAGTGAAGATGTTAGCGGGGAGAATAGCCGCATTCAGGATGCAGTTTCAAGTGGCCGTCTTGCCGAGGTAGCGCTTCCCACATCAACGGGATCAAGCGCTACGCTCGGCGACGGTTTGGCAGAGGCCTGCCGACGCTCACTGTCCTCTTACGAAGACGTGGCCTCTGATGGTACCGCTGGTCTCGCCGGTCGCTTGGTTCACGCATCGGTCCTCGGTGTAGCTGCCTCTAGCACCAGCGAAGCGGCCCGTTCCGCCGATAATGGTAGCGGTTCCCACAATGTGAAGATCGCCGTTGGCGCATGAACCAAGGTTATTTCCAAGGCCGCACACTAAAATGCTGTCACCGTTGGCGGCGTCTCCCACTATCAAACGAATTCCCCCGATGTCCCCGGGTGGCCTACCCAGGAAAGCGAAGGCCACTGGAACCGAATAAAACTCTGTGAATGGACCAAGCTCCGTGTCGGTTGACGTTTGGCTCCCATTGACATAAAACCCTTCCGCTGGATTCGGGAAAGGTGCGTCACTTTCGCTCCCTGCGATAGTCCCATTAAATCGTATCACTCCGGCTTCCGCCGCGGAGCTGAGCCCCACGGTCAGGAAGATTGCTGTCATTAGGCTGATTCTTTTAATCTCTTTTTTCATAAACTAAGTTTCCTTTTCTTGTTTTGGCCTTCTTTGACTCCTCGTTATTGAGTTGTCATTTTCTGGCCGTTCAACGGGTGTACTTCGCGGAATTTGGCTGGGCGTTACGCGGAAAACGCAGAACTTCCTCAAACGAAAGGAAACTCCGAAAGCTTTCGCGAGCAGGCGAAGACAGCGAAAGATTCCGTTGGTTCCGGCGAAAGAGAGCCTTTTGTTCTCTTTGCCTGCCGCGCCGGAGTCCCTCGGATGCCGGACGAAGGCGGGTTGTCTTCTGTAAGAAAAACAGATTCGGCGTCTCGGATCCGGCGGATGCCCTACCGTTTTGTATCCCTGTTATCCGCTGCCTGCCCGCCGTAGTCCTCGTGCGGAGGCGGGTAATCCGTGGTCATCTGTCATCTTCGACCAAATTTGTATGTATTCGTTTCGATTGGTGATTAGTCAGATTTCAAATCGAGCGGCTGTTTGGCTTCCTCGACGAGTGTTTCAAAGCACGGCTCGCCGCGCAGCGAGTCGCATTCAGGATACAGTTTCAAGTGGCCGTCTTGCCGAGGTAGTGCTTCCCCCACCAGCGGGTCAAGCGCTACGCTCGGCGACGGTTTGGCAGAGGCCTGCCAACGCTCACCGGTTATCTGAGGACGATGGCGCCGCTGATGGTACCGCTGGTCTCGCCGGTATCAAGGTTTGAGCATTGGTCCGTGGTGAAGTGGCCTTTAGCCCCAGCGTACCGGCCCGTTCCACCGATAATGGTCCAAGGATCCACATGACGAAGACCGCCATTGTCGCATAAACCTCTGTTTCTTCCCAAGAAGCACGCTAAAATGCTGTCCCCGTTGGCGGGGTCTCCCACTATCAAACGACTTCCCCCGGGGTTCCCAGGTCGCTTATTCACGAAAGCGAAGTCCGCTGGGAGCGAATAAAACAGTGTGAATGGACCAAGCGCCGTGTCGGTTGACATGACGCTCGCATTGACATAAACCCCTTCCGCTGGATCGGGAAAAGGTGCGCCACTTTCGCTCCCTGCGATAGTACCATCAATTCGTATCACCTCCGCTTCCACCGCGGAGCTGAGCCCCACGGTCAGGAAGATTGCTGTCATTAGGCTGATTCTTTTAATCTCTTTTTTCATAAACTAAGTTTCCTTTTCTTTTTTGGCCTTCTTTGACTCCTCGTTACTGAGTTGTCATTTTCTGGCCGTTCACGCGTGTACTTCGCGGAATTTGGCCGGGCGTTACGCGGAAAGATGCAGGGGCCGCTCTGCTGTAGAGGCAGCCGTGTTGGCCGCGGAAGCGAGCGTGATCCCAAGTGCAGGCGAAACGCCTGCCACTACAGTTGAATTATTTCGGCGCGAGCGAGGCGACGATTTTTTCGAAGCGCGGATCGCCGCGCAACGGCTCCCACAGCGGGCTCAAGCGCAGGTCGCCATAGCTTGGGCCGCCGGGGATTCTGACGGCCACCTCAAGGTGCTCAAGCGCCAGTTCACGTTCTCCCGCCCAGGCGCAGACCATCACAAAGTACCTTTTTGCAGGTCCCTCAGCGATTGCGTCTTTTAGGATCGGCAGCATTTCGATCGCACGCTGCCCTTCGCTCAGCGCCTGTTCTTTTCTTCCCAGGAGTGCATCTATGAGCCCAATGTGGGAAAGCAGCCTTACATCATCAGGCTTGCGCATTTCTTCCTCCTGCTCTGCGCGCGCCCTTATCAACGCCGGGTGCGCAGCAGTTTCATCTCCTTGCAAACGAGCGACTAAACCCATCCAAAAGTCACGGCCAAAATCCGGATACAACCCTTCGACATAATTCTCTTGGGAAAGCGCCGTCGCAAGGGCAGCAGCAGTGTCCAAGTCGTGATCGAACAAAGCAAGGGTGAAACGCTGCCCCGTCACAAACAGATCGTTTGCAGCGGCAGAGTCTTCAGCGAGGATCTTATCAATCGCGGCCCGATAAGGTCCTGTGTCCGCGCGCTGGTCTACGTCCATGAAAGCGCGAAAAATCCGCGTCTGCTTACTGTCTGGAGTAAGGGCGAGGATACGGTCCATAATTCGAGCGTATTGTTCATAGTCGTGCAGGTACCCATTGTAGGTCGCTGCGAGATCAATGAGGTAACGGAGATTTCGAGGATCGAGCTCACAGGCGCGCTCGAGATTGTGTGTGGCGTCAGCCCAGCGGCCCTGACGGCGGTCAATCTTTCCAGCCAACTCGTAAACGCGCGCATTATTCGGTAAGGTCTGCTGAGCAAGAGCAACTTCGGCGCGAGCGCGGTCGTAATCGGCATATCCCATGTAAAGATGCCAGCCCAGCGCCAGGTGCGCTTCCCCCGAATCCGGTCTCAACCGAAACGCAGAATCGATGGCCGACTTTGCTAGAGCCAAACGACCGGGAGTATTGATCTCGTCCTGGTAAGCCAGATCGTGCACAAAGGCTAGCCGGCAATAGGCGAGAAAGAAGTTAGGATCACGAGCAACTGCCTTATTCAGCAGATCGACAGCCTCGGAAAGCCTCTTCTCTTGAACATCAGCCGCGAAAGTCACTCCGATGTTGTAAATCAGGGAGAGAGCTCGGGCATAAAATTCATAGGCGACCAGGTCCTGAGTTGGTCTTTCTTCAACAGACGCCTTCTCACTAGCAGACAGCTTGGCGCGAAGACGCTCGGCAACTTTTTGCGCTATCTCCGCTTGCACTGCGAACAAATCGTTTAAGCCGCGGTCGTATTCTTCGGCCCAAACGTGGGTGTCGGTGCGCGTATCGATCAACTGCGCGTTCAAGTGAATCCGATCACCGCTCCTGCGTGCGCTTCCCTCCAGCACGTGAGACACGTGAAGCGCGTCGCCGATCTGGCGCACATTTCGTTTGCCGCGATATTCCATCACGCTGTTCCGGCTGATGACCTTGAGATCGCCGATTTTCGCGAGCTTGGTCAGAATGTCGTCCTGCACACCATCCGCGAATGCCTCGCCTTCCTTCTGCTCGCTTAGATTTTCAAACGGCAGGACTGCAATTCCAGTTGTCACCGGGTGACGAATCAGTTCGCTTTTCCAAGCGATCCAGCCAGCGGCCGCCGCCAGACCAACCAGAGATGCCACGAGGAGTGTCGTGGTTGGATTGCGCCGGACCCATTTCCCTCCGCGCGCGAAAACTCCGGTGTGTCGCGCCTGAATCGGTTCGTGCCTGAGCCAGCGTTCGAGATCTTCGGCCAGCGCCAGAGCGGAAGAGTAGCGGCGCTTTGGATCCTTCTCGAGGCACTTGAGGCAAATGGTGCTAAGGTCGCGATCTATTTTCGGATTTAAGAGGCGCGGTGGCCGCGGCTCGGTCTCGAGCAATAACTTGATCGTCTCGTAGGTTGCTCCACCAGCAAAGGGCGGCTGTCCGGTGAGCAGTTGGTAAAGCACTGCGCCAAGCCCATAGATATCTGTGGCGCTGCTGACGGCCGCATTGTTCCCCATTGCTTGCTCTGGCGCCATGTAACTGGGTGTCCCCAAAACGTCCAGCGTGCGCGTCATCGTGCTCTCCGTTTCCACGAGCCGCGCCAGCCCGAAGTCAGTCAGGTGCGGTTCGCCTTTGGTATCGAGCAGGATGTTCCCCGGTTTGATGTCACGATGGAGAATTCCATGCTCGTGCGCGTATTGAACCGTGCGCGCGACCTTCGCGATTAATTCCACCGCGCGACGGATCGGCATCGGCTCGCGTGTCGCCACTGCGTCGAGTTGGCCGCCTTCGACAAACTTCATGCTGAAGTAGCACGAGCCATCGCGTTCGCCGACCTCGTGGATCGGGACGATACCGGGATGCTCCAAACCCGCCGCGGCTTCCGCTTCAAGGCGAAAGCGCTTCAAGTGCGCTTTGCTCGCCCACGGACCAAGGCTAATGACTTTTAATGCGACTATGCGATTGAGGCTCTTCTGCCGCGCCCGAAAGACCACGCCCTGACCACCGCGACCGACCTCTTCCAGCAATTCGTAATCGCCCAACTCTCCCAGCAGCCCGACGGCGCGCTTGGGAATTTTCACATGCGACGCACAAGTCGCGTCATCCGCCTCCGCTAAAGCCACGGCGGACGAGTCGTCAGCGCATACAAAAGCGAGCGCGGTTTTCAGCACGCACCCGGTGCAAAGCCCTTCCGGCGCGTCGGAAAATATTTTCGCGCCGCATTTGCGGCAGAGTCTGATTACTCTAGCCATTGCCGGAACGTCCCCCGCACATTCTCCCTGTTCTACTTCGTAATTTTTTGCCACACGTTACGCCTCGACCACCGCAATGAGGTGGCGTAGCTCGTCTTCGATATCGCCGGGCGTGGCAACGGTGTGGGCAATCTCCTCTCGCAATAATGATTGGTAATGCTGCCGAAATCGGTAAAACGCCTGCCGAGTCGCGTTCTCGGTCATTCCCAACTGCGCGGCGATCTCCGCCTGTGACGGCGCCCCCGGTTCGTCCGGGAGCAACTGCTTCAGCAAATCAAACAACCTGGCGTTGCCCGCCGTCCGATATTCATCCTTTAATCGGCTGAGCACGTGGTCCAACAACGCCGAAGCCCACCGACGCTCGTAAATCATTTCGGCAGTCACCGGATCTGCTGGTTCCATCTCGGCCTGTCCCTCAGCATGCAGTTCTTCCAACGGGATGAGTCGCTGTCCTTTCCCGCGCTTAATCGCCATCGCGCGGCGCTGCTCGTCGGCGAGAAAGTATTTCAGCGCCTTAAGCAGATACGAACGGAGCCGCCCCTTCTCCTTCCGGACAGCGTTCAGGCTTTGACGCTCCAATAACGATGCGAAGAAACCCTGGGTAAGATCCTGCGCTTCCTCGTGGCCGCAGCCCTGCCGCCTAACGAATGCGTAAAGTGGCCGCCAGTAAATGAGACAAAGTGATTCGAGCGCCTGCCGGGCCGCCGGCGATTCGCCTTGCGCCTCCAGCACCACGCTCCAATGCGTGGTGGCGAATGCCATCGCACCATGCTGCGGATCTCCGCCAATCGCGCCCGAGGAACTTACGTCATCATCAGCAGACACATTGTGATCCAAGTAAAAAAGCTCGCGCACAGCAAGGCTGCATCTTACCGAAACACTGGCAGCTTATTCGTCACGCCATGACTTCGCCTGGCCGCGCCGCCGAATTTTCCCCTTTGCTTACGACGATTCGAGCGTTTCAATTGGGCCCCTTGGCCCAGCACAAGAAAATTTTTGGGACGGATGGCGTCCGCGGGGTGGCGAATGTCGAGCCGGTGACGGCCGAGACGGCGCTCAAGCTCGGCCGGGCCGCGGCCCACGTTTTCACCAAGCTGAACCCGCGCGCGCACGCCGCCGGTCTGCGTCCGAAGATCGTTCTCGGCAAGGACACCCGGCTCTCCGGTTACATGCTGGAGAACGCCCTCGTCGCCGGGATCACGTCGTTAGGCGTGGATGTTCTCCTGATCGGGCCGCTGCCCACGCCAGGCGTGGCCTACATCACCCGTTCCCTCCGGGCCGACGCCGGGATCGTTCTCTCCGCTTCGCACAATTCCTACGAGGACAACGGGATCAAATTTTTCCAGCACGACGGCTACAAGCTCGACGACGAAATCGAGCGCCAAATCGAGCAGCTCGTCTTTACCGGCGAGATTGATGCGGTCAGGCCGACCGCGAAAAAAATCGGCCGCGCCACCCGCATCGACGACGCGCTCGGCCGCTACGTCGAGTATGCCAAGGCGAGTTTCCCGAGAAAGCTTTCGCTCGAGAAAATGCGCATCGCAGTCGATGTCGCGAACGGCGCGGGCTACAAATCGACCCCCTGCATTTTGCGCGAGCTCGGGGCCGAGATCACCGTCGCGCACAACCAGCCTAACGGCACCAACATCAACGCCGGCTGTGGCAGCACCCATCCGGAGGAGATTCAGCGACTCGTTAGGGAAAGCGGCGCCAGCGTCGGAATTTCGAACGACGGCGACGCCGACCGCGTCCTCCTTTGCGACGAAAAAGGCGAGGTCGTGGATGGCGATGAGATTCTCGCGATCGCCTCGGTGGATTTGTTAGGCAGCGGCCAGCTTGCCCAGAACACACTGGTCGCGACGGTCATGAGCAACTTCGGCCTCGACGAAGCGCTCGCGCCCCACGGGGGGAAAGTCGTTCGCACCCAGGTGGGCGATCGATACGTCCTGGAAGAGATGATTCGGCAAAATCTCAACCTCGGCGGCGAGCAAAGCGGCCACATGATCTTTCGCGATTTCACCACGACCGGTGACGGCATCATCAGCGCCCTGCAAATTTTGCGGATCATGCAGGAGACCGGCAAGCCGCTGAGCGAGTTGAAAAAATGCCTGACGAAATATCCGCAAGCCCAGCGCAACCTGCGAGTGAAAGAAAAGCCGCCACTGGAAACGCTGCCGCAGGTGACGAAATTAGTCAGCGCCGCAGAAAAGGAGTTAGGCGGCAATGGCCGGGTCCTCCTGCGCTACTCCGGGACGGAACCGAAGATTCGCCTCCTCATCGAAGGCCGCGAACTTTCGCAGATCGAGAAGCAGGCCGACCGGATTGCAGAGGCGATCCAACATGCGATTGGAAACGACAAGAATTAACCGCAGAGTGCGCAGAGGAAGGAAAAAAGTCTTTTTATCTCTGCGTTCTCCGCGAACTCTGCGGTTTAGAAAATCCTAAGCCATGAACCTGTCCCAAGTTGTCGAAGCGCTGCTCTTCAGCGCGCAAAAACCGCTCACTCCGCGCGAGCTGACGGCTGCGATCAAAGGCGCGGGCGCGGACGACGAGCTCGTGCCTAACGAATTCGCGAAGACGAGCGAAGCGGAGGTGGCCGCCGCGCTCGAACAGTTGAAAATCACCTGCCTTCAGGATGAGCGCGCCTTCCAGCTCGTGGAGAAAGCCGACGGCTGGCAATTGGCGAGCGATCCCGCCTACGCCCGCTGGGTGAAGCAGTTGTTTCCGGCGCCCAAACCGCACCGCCTCACCCCGCCATCGCTCGAGACTCTCGCCATCATCGCCTATCGCCAGCCGATCACCCGCGCTGATGTTGAAGCGGTCCGCGGAGTCGCGATCGACAGCGTGCTGCAGACTTTGATGGAACGCGGGCTGGTGAAAATCGCCGGCCGGGCCGAGGTGCCGGGTCGGCCTTTGCTCTACGAAACGACGGAATTTTTTCTCGAACACTTCGGCCTGCGTGATCTCGACGAGCTGCCAAATTCCGACGAACTGAAACGCCGCGAGCTGCCGAGAGCGCCCATCGCGCCTGAGCCGCCCCCAGCTGGGGAAGCCGCGCCTAACGAACCGGAGACCGCACCGGCCGAAGCCGAGTCCATCTGACGGATGCGGCGTTGCGGAGCAAATTCCCCTAACGAAAACCCGAGATGCACGGTTGACTTCCGGGCTTAATTTCTCAACCCTCAGGAACCTATGAAAACCCGGTGTCTGCTTCTCAGCCTCCTTGCGGTCGCGTTTCTGGCGGGTCCTGGCTTCGGCCAGGTAGCCAGCAGCGCCCCTTCCAGCGATGAACAACAGATCAGAAAAATCGAGCAGGAATGGCTCGACGCGATCGTCAAGCGCGACGCTTCCTACGTTGAAAAAGTCGAAGCGGACGATTACACCGTGACCGGTCCGCTCGGCCGCACACTAAACAAGCAGGAAGACGTCAAAGACACCACCGGCGGCGAGACGACGTTTGAAAAGATGACGATCGACCAGTTGAACGTTCGCCTTTACGGTGACACCGCGATCGCCAACGGGATCGCCACGGTTAAAGCGAAAACGAAGGGGAAAAATGAGAGCGGCCGCTACGCCTGGACGGATGTGTTTGTGAAAATGAACGGTGAATGGAAAGCGGTCTCCGGTCAGGTGACCGCGATCGCGCCCGAGGGGAAATAGCCACAATGAAAAAATTCGCCTTTGGGTGCGGGGGAATCCTGCTCGTCGTCGCCTTCATTGCGGTCGTGATCGCGATCGCGGTGGCGGGCAAATACAACGCCCTGGTCAAGCTCGATCAGAGCGTCAACCAATCCTGGGCGCAGGTGCAGAACGTCTATCAGCGCCGCGCGGACCTTATTCCAAACCTGGTGCAAACCGTGAGCGGTGCGGCCAATTTCGAAAAGTCGACCCTGATCGCGGTGACGAACGCGCGCGCCAGTGTCGGCCGCGTGCAGCTCGATCCGAACAAAGCGCCGGCCGACGCGGCGCAGCTCGAACAATTCCAAGCCGCGCAGGGTCAGTTGAGCAACGCGCTCTCGCGACTGCTTGTAGTGAGCGAGAATTATCCCGAACTAAAGGCGAATCAAAACTTCCTCGCCTTGCAGGCGCAACTCGAGGGAACAGAGAACCGAATCTCGGTCGAGCGCGGAAATTTCAACACGACGGTGCAGGCCTATAACACGGCCGTCCGGACTTTCCCGACAAACCTGTTCGCCGGCATGCTCGGCTTCCACCCGCGTCCTTTCTTCAACGCCCAGCCCGGCGCGGACAAGGCGCCGGAAGTGAAGTTCGATTTTGGAAATCCCAACGCGCCGCCCTCGCCTGCACCGGCGGCGACTCCGTAAGCCTTGAATCTCCAGCTTTCGCGCTGGTCTGGCACGACCGCGCTCGGAAGGGCGCTCGTCCTCCTTGCGCTCTTTCTCGGCGCGCTCGCATCGGCTTCGGCGGAAAAGATTCCGTCGAAACCGGCCGGCTATTTCAACGATTACGCCGGCGTGGTCGATCGTCCGGCCGCCCTGCAAATGAACGAGCAGCTCGCCCAATTTGAGCGCGACACTTCCACCCAACTCGTGGTCGCGGTTTATCGCTCGATGGAAAGTGAATCCTCGATCGATGATTACACCCGGCGCGTCGCCCAGACTTGGGGCGTCGGCCAGAAAGGCAACAACAACGGCGCGGTCCTTTTCGTTTTCGTCGACGACCACCAAATGTTTATCCAGACCGGCTACGGCGTGGAAGGCGCCTTGCCCGACGCCACTTGCTTCGACATCACGCACAACGTCATCGCGCCACTTTTCAAGAAAGGTGATTACACCGGCGGACTGCAGGCCGGCATCACCGCGATGATGCAGGCGGTCCGCGGCGAATACAAAGGAAGCGGGAAGACAGATCTGGAAAAACAGAAAAGCGGCGGCGGACTTCCCGTCGGGCTGATCATTTTTCTCGTCATCGTCTTCATCATCATCATATCGAGCCGATCCCGACGCCGCCGCGGCTACGGATACAGCGGCTGGGGCGGACCCTTCATTGGCGGGTTCGGCGGCGGCGGATGGTCGGGCGGCGGCAGCTCGGGTGGAGGGGGATTTAGCGGGTTTAGCGGAGGCGGCGGTAGTTTTGGCGGAGGCGGCGCCGGCTCCGGCTGGTAAAGCGATGCGCACGAAAACTTTCGTCGACCAGCTCGAGCACGAGCGCATCGTTAGGGCGATCGCCGCCGCGGAAAAGAAAACCTCCGGCGAGATCCGGGTTTACATCAAGCGCGGCGAAATCGCCGACACCCTCCAGGCCGCGCGCGAACAATTCGAAAAACTCGGCATGACCGCGACCCGCGAGCGCAACGGCATACTCATTTTTGTAGCACCGCGCTCGCAGAAGTTTGCTGTGCTCGGCGATGAGGGGATTCACCAGCGCTGCGGCGACGCCTTCTGGCAGCAGCTCGTCGATGCGATGCAGCAGCATTTCCGGGCGGAAAATTTTACCGACGCGGTCGTCCACGCGATAGATCGCGCCGGCGAACTGCTCGCGGCGGAATTCCCCCGCCGCCCCGATGACCGCAACGAATTACCCAACGCGGTCGAGGAAGGGCTGTAGACGTTTCGCTCTGCGAAACGCGGGGCACCAGCGCCGCTCGCTTGCGACCCCGCGGGCGGCGGCATCGCTCTCTCGCGTTTCGCAGAGCGAAACATCCACAGCGCGCCGCACACTTGCAAAACGTGCGTGATCGTGTTCATTCCACATCCCGCAGCGAGTTTCCAACACGTTGCGCCGTTGGTCCCTGGGTTTCCGTCGCTTGACGCGGAACCGCGCTCGCCAGGGGGAACCCGGCGCTTTTTAGGAGATACCGGAGAGTAGAAACCGGACCGGACACATTCCGAAATCCGCATTCCGAAATCCGCATTTAAGCCATGTCAGTTCGTTACGGTCGTTTTGAAATGCCCAAGACCCTCAGCAAAGATGAGGCGTCATCCACCGATACCTACGCGAAGTTTACCGCCGAGCCCTTCGAGGCCGGTTACGGTCACACCGTGGGGAATTCCCTGCGCCGCGTCCTTCTCTCGTCGCTCGAAGGCGCCGCCATCACCGCTGTGAAAATCACCGGCGCCCAGCATGAATTCGGCACCCTGCCCGGCGTGGTCGAGGACGTGACCGACATCGTGCTCAACCTCAAGCGGATCAAGTTCAAGGCCGCCGATCCCGAGATGCGCCAGCTTTCGCTCAACGTGAACAAGGAAGGCGAAGTCACCGCCGGCGACATCACGCTCGTCCAGGGCTACGAAGTGCTGAACCCGAAGCAGGTCATCTGCACGCTCGATAAGAAGCACAAGTTTGAAGCCGAGCTCGACGTTCGTGTCGGCCGCGGGTTTGCCACCGGCGATGAGAACAAGCGACCCGACCAGGCGATCGGCCTGATTCCGATCGACTCGATCTTTTCTCCCGTCACCCGGGTGAAATACGCGGTCGAAAACACCCGCGTCGGTCAGCGCACCGATTACGACAAGCTCGTCCTCGAAGTCTGGACCGATGGCCGTCTCACTCCGGACGACGCACTCCTCCAGGCCTCGGCCATTCTCCGCCATCACCTCGATGTCTTCGTCAATTTCAACGAAGACGTGATCGAGTTCGACGAAACGCCGGCCGGTGTTTCGGAGGAAAACGTCAAGCTGAAGAAGCTCCTCAACATGAGCGTGAACGAAATCGAGCTCAGCGTGCGCGCGGCCAATTGCCTGAACAACGCCAACATCACGACCGTCGGACAGCTCGCGCAGAAGAGCGAAGCGGAGATGCTGAAGTATCGCAATTTCGGAAAGAAATCGCTCAACGAGATCAAGGACAAGCTGCAGCAGCTCGGCCTCGGTCTTGGGCAAAAATTCGATCCCGGTTTGGTCGATCTCCCGTTGGCTGGCGATGGGGCGAACGGTGCGGACGAAGGATAATCGTTAGGCAGAAATTTTTTCCCGGAGAAGCAACGCATGAGGCACCAAAAGAAAACCGTCAAACTAGGACGCACCGCGGAACACCGGAAGGCGTTGCTCGCCAATCAGGTTTGCAGCCTGATCGAACATCAGCGAATCAAAACGACCCTCGCCAAAGCCAAAGCCGTGCGCCCGCTCGCAGAAAAGATGGTGACGTTAGGCAAGAACGGTTCGCTCCATGCGCGCCGCACCGCCCTCGCCGTTCTCCGTCAGAAGAACGCGGTGAAGAAGTTGTTCGACGACATCGCACCGCGCAGCAGCGAGCGCAAAGGCGGCTACACCCGCATCATCAAGCTCGGCCAGCGCAAGAGCGACTCGGCCGCGGTCGCGTTCCTCGAATGGGTGGACGCGCCGGAGGTGGTCGAAGAAGCGCCGGCCGAAGAAAAGGGCAAGAAGCGCAAGAAATCGCCCAACGCGGAAGCCAGCACGGAGACCGGCTCGAAGTCTGCAAAAAAGGCGAAGAAGTCCGAGCCTAACGAACAGAAGACAGAGAAGAGTTAGCGGCGCTGCCGCGCTGTCCCATTCCCGGCACGGTCGTTTCCCACGGGTGATACCGTCGCCCGTATTTTGCCTAACGATTAGTCTGTATAAACGACTATCGTGGAATGGCTTGTCGATTCGTCGATTCGATGGCACAGCGCCTGCAATGACTATTGGTGTTCAAAGAAAGGCACCAAATGGAAAACCTCAGCAATTCCCAACCCGCACATCAGCACAGCACCTATCAACTCCTCGTCGAATCCGAGGAGAAGGAACGCAACCTTGTCGAAGACTTCGTCTATCTCCTCCTGATGGTGGCCGTGAGCGCCGCCCTGTGGCAGTTCAGCCATCAACCCGTGACCTTTACCGGTCTCGGCATGGCGAAGGAGAAGGCCACCTGGACGGCGGAAGGCTCGCTCCGGGGCTAAGCCTAACGAAGTTGCGTCAGGGCCCAGGTCAGCTTGCCGTCGATCGCAATCTCGAGGTGAGCGACACTCGGGGGCGCGCCGCGATTTGGTCGCGTCACGCAACCGGGATTAAGAAAGAGAACACCGTCGCGCCGCTCGTTCCGCGGAACGTGGGTGTGCGCGTGGAGCAAGACATCGACGTCCTCGGGCGGTCGTGACGGCGGAATGTGGACGAGGCGGAAGCGGACCCCGTTGCGTCGCAAATCCACCACGAGCGGCCATTCGAAATTACTGTCGCAATTTCCCCGGACCAAGGTCACCGGCAGCCCGACGTTCTCCACTTCGAGCATGAGATGGGGAGCGCAGACGTCGCCGAGATGCCAGATCTCATCCGCACCCGCCGCGAGCGTCTCCAGGTTTTTCGGGAGATGATTATGCGTATCGGCCAGGACAAAAATACGGAGGGCGCGGGATGTCATTCGTTAGGCAAACTGGACAGAAGGAGGATTGCTTCTGCGCCTAACCGATCTACTGTTGCCCCCTGTGTCTTTCAACAACTTCGGGCTTTCCCCGGAAGTCGTGCGGGGAACACAAGCGATGGGCTTTTCCGAGCCCACGCCCATTCAGCTCCGCGCGTTTCCCATCATTTTATCCGGTAAAGATCTCATCGGCACCGCGCAGACCGGCACCGGAAAAACAGCGGCTTTCGCGCTGCCTATCCTCACCCTTCTCGCGAAGCACAGCGCCTTTCGCTGCCTTATTCTCGAGCCGACCCGCGAGCTTGCGGCGCAGGTCGAAACCGCTTTTCGCGATTATGGGCGCTTCACCGATCTGCGGGTTTCTGTGGTGCACGGCGGGGTCGGTTACGGGAAACAAAAGGAAGAGGCCGCGGCCGGCAACGATATCGTCTGCGCGACGCCGGGCCGGCTGCTCGATCTGCTCGAACAAGGCGCGCTGAATTTTCGCAACGTCACCATTCTGGTGCTCGACGAAGTCGATCGCATGCTCGACATGGGCTTTCTCCCGGACGTCAGGCGGATCGTCGAACAGATCTCGACCGATCGGCAGACCCTGCTCTTCTCCGCGACGTTGCCGCCCGAAATCGAAAGGCTCGCCGCCTGGGTTTTGCGCGAACCCGAAGTGGTGGAGATCGGCGTGCGGCGGTCTCCGGCGGAGACTGTGACGCATGCGGTTTATCCAGTCGCGGCGGAGCAAAAATTCGATCTCCTCATCGCGCTCCTCGAACGCACCAATTTTGACAGCGCGCTTATTTTTTCCCGCACCAAACACGGCGCCGATCGAATCGCCTCGCAATTGAAACAGGGAAAACACGCGGTCGCGGTTCTGCATTCCAATCGCACCCAGCGGGAGCGGGTCGAAGCGCTCGAAGGTTTCAAGAGCGGCAAATACGAAGTGATGGTCGCGACCGACATCGCGGCCCGCGGCATCGACATCGCGGGCGTCAGCCACGTGATCAACTACGACGTCCCGGAGCATCCCGAGGACTACGTCCACCGGATCGGCCGGACCGGCCGCGCGCAGAACGTGGGCGACGCATTCACCCTCGTGAACGGCGGAGAGCTGCCGGCGCTGCAGGCGATCGAGCGCTTCATCGGGCAAAAAATCCCGCGGCTCAAACTCGATAATTTCAACTATATCTACACCGTCCTCTTCGAGCCGGAATCAGCCCTCGGCGGCAAGCGCGCGATCGGCGGCGGCCGCACCCACCGCGGCTATTCGTTCGGTCGGCGGCGGCGATGAGCGAAGACGCTCTGGCGATCCAAGTCGAGCGCTCCATCTATCTCCTGCGCGGAGAAAAGGTAATGCTCGACGAAGACCTTGCGATTCTCTACGGGGTTGAGACCAAGGTTCTGAACAAGGCGATGAAGCGAAATCTCGATCGATTTCCCGCCGACTTTGCGTTTCAACTCACGACTGAGGAGATGCGAACTTTGAGGTGCCAAATTGGAACTTCAAGTTCGTCCCATGCAGAGACACAGGTTGGTTTGAGGTTCCAAAATGGAACCTCAAAAAAAGGGCGCGGCGGCCGGCGCTACCGACCCCATGCCTTCACCGAGCAGGGCGTTGCCATGCTCTCCAGTGTTTTAAGAAGCAAACGCGCGGTGCAGGTTAACATCGCTATCATGCGGACCTTCGTTCGGCTGCGCGAGCTGCTTCTTTCGAATGCCGACCTGGCCCGCAAGCTGGCAGCGTTGGAAGCAAAATACGACGACCAATTTCGCGTCGTCTTTGATGCCATTCGCGAATTGATGTCGCCGCCCAAGCCGCCGGCAAAGCGGCAGATCGGCTTTCGTTAGGGGAACGGCGTTGTGGAAGCCTCCCTCTGGGAGGCGCGAGAGTGGCGACCGCTGCTCCCGCGGCCAACCTTTCTCCCGCGCTTCGCAGAGCGAAGCGTCTACAGGTGCGTCCAGCGGTCGACCCAGGCGTTGACCGTCTTGTACCAAAGCTGGCTATTCTGTGGTTTCAGCACCCAGTGCCCTTCGTCGGGGAAATAGAGCATTTCCGACGGCACGCCGAGGCGCTGCAAGGTCGTGAAAAGGTCGAACCCTTGCGAAACATCGAGCCGGTAATCGAGCTGGCCGTGGACCACCAGCGTAGGTGTTTTAAATTTCTCCGCGAAAAGGTGCGGCGACCACTTGCGATAGAGTTCGCGTTTCTTCCACGGCGGACCTTCAAACTCCTTCTCCGGAAACCAAAGTTCCTCCGTCGTGCCGTAAGCAGATTCGGTATTGAAAACACCATCATGAGTCACGAGGCATTTGAAGCGATCGGTTTGCCCGAGAATCCAATCGATCATGTAACCGCCGTAACTCGCGCCGAGCGCCGCCTCCCGATTCTTATCGATGAAAGGATAAGTCTTCTCCGCGTAATCGAGACCCTGCATCAGATCGTGGAAAGGTGTGCCGCCCCACTGACCAATCACCCCTTCGGTGAATTTCTGGCCGTAACCGGTTGAGCCGCGCGGATTGACCATGACCACGACGTAGCCATCGGCGGCAAAGAGTTCGGGATTCCAACGAAAGGACCAATCATCGCCCCAGGCTCCTTCCGGCCCGCCGTGGATAAGGAACTTGAGCGGATACTTCTTGTTCGCGTCGAAGTGCGGCGGCTTTACCAGAAAACCCTGAATCTCCACCCCGTCGGACGCCTTGAACTGGAATGATTCGAGCGGTTGCATCGCAATCTGCGCGAGGGTGTCGTCATTGACGTGAGTGACTGCCATCGGCTCGCTTTTTGGCGCGAGCGCGATCCGCCAGATTTCGCTCGGTCTCTCAATCGAGTCGCGGCTGAAGTAGAGGAACTTTCCCTCCGGCCCAAAGGCCAGGTCACCCGCGTGTAAGCGGGCCACTTCGGTCGGTTGCTGCGCCTCCCAGTCCAGCCGGTAAATGGGCGCCTCGCCATGATCTTCTGCGCTGAAATAAATCGTCTTTGAATCGGGCGCCCAGACGAAGCTTCCCACCCAGCGATCGAAATCCTGCGTCGCGATCCGAATTTTCTTCGTTGCACGATCCCAGATCGCGAGAGTGAAGCGGTCGCTTTCGTAGCCGCCGCGCGCCTGCGAGAGCCACGCGATCGATTTCCCATCCGGCGAGTAGCGCGGCGTCGAATCGCTCCCCGGGCTGGTCGAAATTTTCTGCGGCGTTCCACCGCTGATCGGGACGAGAAAAATTTCGTTGTTCGTGCTGGTGGCGCCGACTTCGTCGATGTTGCTCGTGTAGGCGACCTCCTGGCCATCCGGCGAGATCGCATACATGTCGGAGCCGCCTAACGAGAAGGGCGGGACATCGTGATCGCCCGGCGTGATGTCGTGCGGAGTTGCTTCTCCGTCGGCGCTGACGGCAAAAAGATGGCTGCGCTTGAACTCCGTGTAAGCGGTCCAATGCCGATAAAGCAGATGTTTGAAGAGCTTCGCCTTTACCTTGCTCTTCTTCAGCGCAGCGTCGCGCTCCTGATTGCAGGCGTCGTCCGGGCAATCCGGGTAAACCGAGGAGACGAAGAGAAGATTTTTTCCGTCAGGCGACCAGATGGCGCTATCCGCGCCGGTCGAAAGCTTCGTGATCTGATGCGGCACGCCGGTTAATTTTCCGGCCGCCGGATCGAAGTCGCACATCCAGAGCTGCGTCGGGTCGGTCGCCTTCGAAGTGAAGATGATCCGCTTGCCATCGGGCGAAATGCGCGGCCGCTCTTCTTCGTTAGGCGTCGGGTTCAGTCGGCGCGCCTCGCCACCCGCCGCGGGCACGATCCAGAGATGCGATTTTCTCGTGTTTTCGTCCAGGTTTACATCGGTCGCGGCGAAGAGAACCCATTTCCCGTCCGGTGAAGGCACCGCTTCGCCCAGCCGCTTCAGCGCCATCATTTTCTCGAAAGTGAACGGGGACTTAGACTCGTTAGGCGATGGGGCGGAGAACGCCGGCGTGGTCGCGGCGGCGAGAGCGATGAGAAGGAGCGTTCGTTTCATGATGGTTCGCAGTTAGTCGGCAAAAAGCTCGATCGCGTCGATCAGGGAGTCGGCGATCGATTCCTTCGAAATCCAGCGCTGCAGGCCGTCGGCCGGATTGTCCTTCGGTCCCGGCGCGAGGAGGAAGACTTCCGTGCCGTCGAGCCGCATCTTGGTCAGGATTTCGAAGACGGAGGTATCGGCGCTGATGATAGCGTAACCATCCGAGGCAATTTCCGCGACGGTGATCTCCTGTCGCGGTCGCCGCACCGCTTTCAACGCCGCGCTGATCGTAATGACGCCGGCGATTTTCTTTTCCTCCATCGCGACAAAACAGGCGTCCGCGGGATAAGAGGGAAGGATAATGGCCAGCTCCGGCAAGGTCATGTCGGAGGGCAGCCTAACGATCCCGGCATGGGTCAATTCCCGGGCCGGTTTCATGTATTGGATATTGGCCTGCATCGCGCTCGGCATGCGATGGCCGCGCCGGGTGAGTTTGAGAGTGTAAATACTCTCGTTCGAAATCATCTTCCGCACGCCATAGGCGATCGCGACCGTGATCGTCATCGGCACGACCACGCCGTAATCGAGCGTCATTTCGAAAATCATCACGATCGCGGTGATGGCCGCCCCGGTCGTGCCGCCAACGATGCCCGCCATCCCGACCACGGCGAAGGCAGCCGGGCTGATCGTCATGCCGGGAAAAATCTTCTGCAACAAAACCCCGTAGGCCGCACCGAGGGTCGCACCGAGAAAGAGCGCAGGAGAAAAAACTCCGCCCGATGCACCGGAACCCAGCGTGAGCGAAGTCGCGAAAAGCTTGAGCGCGAAGAGGAGCAGGAGGAGCCAGAAAGAATGGAGCGAGCCGGTAAGGACCTGCTGGATGGTGGCATAGCCGACACCTTCGATCTGATAGGCCCCGGTTTGGCGCATGAGCACATACATGAGCACGCCGAGCAACAGCATTCCGCTCATGTGACGCAGGTAGGGATTGCGAATCTTGTGATCGAAAAAATCCTCAAAGGCGTAGATCGATCGGATGTAAACGACCGAGACCAATCCGATCAAGAGACCCAGACCGACATAGGCGATGAGCAGAAGCGGATGGGTGAGGTGAAAATAACTCACCCGCAGCTCCGGGATCGCGAAAGCCGGGTTCGGTCCGAAGAAAAATCGCCCGACATAACTCGCGCTCGCGGTCGCGATCACGACCGGCACGAGCGTCCAGACGCTGATTTCGTGCAGTAAAAGTTCCGCCGCGAAAAGCACGCCACCGATCGGTGTATTAAAAGTCGCCGCGATCCCCGCGCCCGCACCCGCCGCGATCAACGTCGTCCGCTGCCAGGCGGGAATGCGCAGCCATTGCCCGACCGTGGAGCCAAAGGCCGAGCCGATCTGAATGATCGGCCCTTCGCGCCCGACCGAGCCGCCGCTCCCGATCGAGAGCGCGGAGGCGAGCGACTTAATCACCGCCACGACCGGCCGAATGATGCTCTTATTGTAATAGATCGCGTCCATCACCTCCGGGACGCCGTGGCCACGCGCTTCCGGCGCGAAAGTTTGCACCAGCCAGGTCACCCCGACTGCGCCCACCACCGGCACGAGAATGATCAGCGGACCCCACGGGCCCGGCGGCGTGTGAATGTTGGCTTCGTAAAAAAAGGAAAGCTTCCCGAGAAAAAAGAGGTTGTGGAAAAACGCGATCATCCCGCGAAAAACGACCGCGCCACAGCCGCCCACGAGACCAATCACCACCGCGAGCAACCAAAAGCGCAGCGGGGTGAGAGCCACCTTCTTGCGGACGCGCGATCCGGTCGGTCCGCGACCGGTGGGCGGGACTTTCCCCGATTGATCAACCACGGCGACAAATTTCCATCGCTTCGATCGCGCCCGTGCTGTTCAAGAACACGGGGCAATGATATAGCGGACGCGGCCCCATTCAATGAAGCAACCCCCGGCGATCGAAAATCGCATTCTCACTGTCCGCGCCCAACGTGTCATTTTGGCGGCGGATTTGGCGGAAATTTATGGTGTCGAGACTCGACGCTTGAACGAGCAAGTGCGCCGAAATACTGATCGCTTTCCGGAAGACTTTGTCTTCCAGCTGACGCGCGAAGAGTGGAATTCTTTAAGATCGCAAAATGCGACCTTAAAGGAATTTCCGCGGATTGACTCTGTCCAGCGCGCTGCGCGACACTGCGACGATGGAATGCCCGATGAATCACGAGCGCACGCCGCAATACTACGGCGACTACCTTGGGATTGAGCGGCTCCTCGAACTGCAAAAACCCCTCAGCCTGCGCGAGGGAAAATTGATCGCGCACGATGAGATGCTCTTCATCATCATCCACCAGGCCTACGAGCTCTGGTTCAAACAAATCCTGCATGAGATCACGGCCTGCGGCGAAGTTTTAAGCAAACCGGAAGCCGACGACGACGGCCCGGACATGAATGTCGTCGTGCATCGCCTCAAGCGGGTGGTCGAGATTTGGAAACTGCTCAATCATCAGGTCGACGTCCTCGAGACGATGACGCCGCTCGACTTCCTCGAGTTTCGCGAACTCCTTCACGGCGCCTCCGGTTTCCAGAGCAAACAATTCCGCCAGATCGAAGCGTCGTTAGGCTTGGAAACGGAAAACCGGTTCCGGCCCGAGTATTATAAGCACACCCAATTCGGCGGCTTCAACGAAAAGGACCTGGCCGAGATCACCGCGTTTGAGGAAAAGCCCAGCATCCTCCATCTGGTCGAGCAATGGCTCATGCGGATGCCTTTCTTCCAGGATGACTTCTGGCGCGACTGGGAAGAAAAATCGCCTGAAGACTCCGCTGGAAGCGAATACGCGCCCTTTTGGAGTCGCTATCGCACCCTCTACCAGCAGAGCCTCTCCGACCGCGACGACCAGGCAGACTTGTTAGGCAAATTCGACGACATTTTCTTCCACGCCGGCGCGGGTCCCTTCCGCCCGGCCGCCTTGCGCGCCGCGCTCTTCATCATGCTCTATCGCGACGAGCCACTCTTCCGTCTCCCGTTCGGGCTTTTGAATTCACTCATCGAGATTGACGAGCAACTCGCCACCTTCCGCTACCGTCACCTCCAAATGGTCCGGCGCATGATCGGCACCCGAGTCGGCACCGGCGGGAGCAGCGGCGAGCAATACCTGCAAGGCGCGGTCAACCGCAACTACATCTTCAAAGAACTCGCCGGCGTGATCACCTTCCTGATCGAGCGTCGCAATCTCCCCGCCTTGCCCGCGCGTTTGCACCAGGCGCTGCGCTTCAGCTTTTCCAATCGTTAGGCGCGGCTCCATCGAGAACGAGCCTCACGAAACCAGCTCGAACACATCTTCGTCGGTGTAGATACCGAGGGCGCGCGCTTTGGGAATGAGCGCCCGGCGCGTCTCATCGAAATGGCGGAGCATGACCACCGAAGTTTGGGCGGCGAACTTCGCGTTGCGCTTTAGCTTTGGCGGTCGTTAGGCCGTTCCGGCCGGCGGCGTCATGCACCTCTCGATAGCTGGAGGCCGGGCTTTCAACCCGGCAGGGGACGGACGTTACAAATCGCGGGATCTTGCGCGAAAAGCCGCTCGACCTCGCGGCATGATGAGCGCATTTGTATTAACCTCGCTGCGCAGAATCTGGACGCGCGCGCAGTCGCATCATCCACAATTATTAAGAGCTAGGAGCCAGCCATGAAAAATTTGTCAGAAGCCAAGCTGAAGGAATTCAAAACGCACCTCCGGGGAAATGTGCTTCTTCCCGGAGATGCCGATTACGATGAGGTGCGGCAAATCTGGAACGCCATGATCGACCGCAAACCCGCGATTATCGCCCGCTGCACCTCGGCCGAAGATGTCGTGCAGGCGGTCAAGTTCGGGCACGAGCAGGAGCTGATCGTCTCGGTCCGGGGCGGTGGACATAACATCGCCGGCAACGCCATTTGCGATGACGGACTCATGATCGATCTCTCGCTCATGAAAAATGTTCGCGTCGAGGTGGACGCCCGCCGCGCGCAGGTCGAGCCCGGTTGCATCCTGGCCGACTTCGACGCCGCGGCTCAGGCACACGGGCTCGCGACTCCGTTAGGCATCAACTCGACCACGGGCGTGGCCGGCCTCACCTTGGGCGGCGGCTTCGGCTGGCTGAGCCGCAAGTTACGGCATGACAATCGACAACCTGCTTTCCGCCGATGTCGTGACCGCGGATGGCCGCCAATTGCACGCGAGCGAGACGGAGAACGCCGACCTTTTCTGGGGGCTGCGTGGCGGCGGCGGAAATTTCGGCATTGTCACCAGCTTCGAGTTCCAGCTTCACCCGGTCGGACCGGACGTGCTCAGCGGGCTCATCGTCTTCCCGTTCGCCGAGGCAAAGTCGATCCTCACGCAGTATCGCCCGCTTCACCGAGTCGATGCCGGATGAGCTCAACGTCTGGATGGTCACGCGCAAGGCGCCGCCCGCTGCCTTTCCTCTCGGCGGATGTCCATGGGAAAGAGATCGTCGCGCTCGCTGTGTTTTATGCGGGCGATCCCGCTGAGGGAGAAAAGCTCATCGCGCCGCTGCGCGGATTCGGCACGCCCTACGGCGAGCATGTCGGCGCGCAGCCCTACGTCGCCTGGCAGCAGGCTTTCGATCCGCTCCTGGCGCCGGGCGCGCGCAACTACTGGAAGTCGCACAACTTTACCCGGCTGAGCGACGGCGTGATCGACGCCATCATCGAGTACGCCAGCAAGCTGCCCTCGCCGCATTGCGAAATCTTTATCGGCGCCATGGGAGGTCAGACGACCCGGGTCGCGCCGGACGCCATGGCCTATTCGAGCCGGGACGCCAGTTACGTCATGAACGTCCACGGCCGCTGGGAGACAGCCGCCGAGGACGCGGCCGTGATCTCGTGGGCGCGCGAATTTTTTGCCAAATCAAAGCCCTTCGCCAGCGCCGGAGCGTACATCAACTTCCTCACCGAAGAAGAAACCGACCGCATCGAGTCGGCCTACGGCCCGGGCTATCAACGGCTGGTGGAACTGAAGAAGAAATACGACCCGACGAATTTCTTCCGGATGAATCAGAACATCAAACCTGCGTAAGCCTTCGGCGTGACGTTGCCGCGCAGAGGGTAAACAGCTAAAATTCGTCGATGAGCACCGCGCAGGAAATTGAGGAGGCCATCCGCGGTCTTCCGCCGGCAGAGCGCGACAAACTGCTGCGGCACATTCCACGACTCTTCCCCGAATTCGCTGGGGACGAGGAGTGGAAACGCATTACGGATGACGAGCGGCCGCGGCCTGCGCTAAGCGACCTCCTGAACCGGTACGAAGATGAACTCAACGAGAACCCGGAAAAGTTTCCGAAAGTTGCCGAGGGGGACTTCGATACGACTGCGTGAATTCCCGCGCTACCCCGGAGTTCTGGCAACTTTATCGTCAGTTGCCACCGCAGATTCAATCGACCACGCGCAAGGCATACCAGTTGTTCAGTCAAGACCCGGCGCATCCAAGCCTTCGTTTGGAGCGTCTGCGAGCAGATCCGCGCGCCTGGTCAGTTCGGATCACGAGAGATTATCGCGCCGTCGCCCTCCGGCAAAGGAACGACTGGCTGTGGTTTTGGATCGGAACGCACAAAGAATTTGATCGTCGCTTCCCTGCCTAGCGCCGCTTTCCGTTCTCGCTTGCACGATTCACGCGCTGACCCCGTTGCTTTCCTGTATCCGATCAACGGCGCGGTCGTCATGATCCAGACCGGCAACGCCGCGACCGATGCCGCCGCCGCCGCGGTGGCCGCAGGCGCGTTCCCCGGCCGCGCCATTGTGCAAATCCCGCTCCCCAGCCTCGATCAAGGTGGCGGCGGCATCCACTGTGTCACCCAGCAGGAACCGGTGCCCTAACGATATCTACAAAGAACTGGCCGACATCATCACCTTTCTGATCGAGCGCCGCCATTTGCCGGCCTTGCCGCCGCGGTTGCACCTGGCGCTGCCGGTTTAGCCTCACCCGCTCCAAGGGATGGCAACATGCACGGACCGACCCCGTTCCGCCGCTCGTCGAACGCTGCAACCTCTCCGCCTTGCCCGCGCGGCTGCACCAGGCGCCGCGTTTCAGCTTTTCAAGTCGTCAGCTCGGCGGACCCATATCTTCCCCCGCGCGCAAAGGCGATCACGCACCCCGCCGCCGCGCTCCAACTGCTGGAGAAGGCCTTTGGTCGGATGAAGTGATCGCGGCATCGACAAACCTAGTAACCGTCAGTTAAGCTCACCAATGTCCCTGCTCCTCCCGGTGCGTCGTCGGAATTTTCGATGAGTGGCTTAACTGACGTGTTGGTCTTATTGAGTGGAGGAATTGACTCCGCTGCCTGCGTCTCCTTTTTTCAGCGGCAGGGCAATCCGGTCTCTGCGCTATTCGTTGACTACGGCCAAGTCTCGGCGAGCAAAGAGCGCAACGCAGTATCTGAAATTTCTCGCTATTTCGGAATCGAGCTCAGACAAATCCGTTGCCACGGGATGTCAGAAAAGCTTGACGGTTATATTCCAGGTCGGAACGCGTTTCTCGTGTTTCTCGCACTCACGCAAACACCATTCGATTCTGGACTAATCTCGATGGGTGTTCATTCGGGGACGAGCTATTGGGATTGCTCGGAACAATTTGCTGAGGCGTGCCAGGCTTTACTTCACGGGTACTGCGGGGGCAAAATCCGACTTAACTTTCCGTTCCTGCGCTGGAATAAACGGGAGGTCTGGGAGTTCTGCGAGCGAACGAAAGTTCCTGTGAAAGCAACATACAGTTGCGAATTGGGAACGAGAGCAGCCATGCGGTCGGTGTACATCTTGTAGCGACTTGGAGGCATTGCGTGCCCTCTAATTCTTCGCTGCCATGCCGAAGCACAACGCTGCGACATCAGCCGTCCGGAGTCGTGATCGACACTCCACTGCTTGTTCCCTCGTTCTCAAGCAAAGGGTTCAGCCTAGGAAGGGACAAGGCGGGGCGCGATAAATCCGAGGTTGGGCAGATCCTTAGAACTGCGTCCGAAGTGATCACCGGTGTCTACCTCATTAGCGCGTTCGACATCGCAAACGGGCACCTCCCGCCGCCGGGCAAACTCCCGATGAAACCCGAGCTTATCATTCTCGACAGCGGTGGCTACGAAGTCTCCGACGAGTCTGACCTCAGTGAGGTTGTGCGACCAAGGGCCGACGGCTCGTTGTGGAGCTTGGAAAAACTTGAGAGTGTTCTCGATGCATGGCCCGACAGCATGCCCGCCATTTACGTTAGCTTCGATCATTTCAAAGAAAGAAGGCCCTTCGCAAAGCAAATTAGCGGCGCTCGAAAACTATTTCGCAAGCGACGCTCGCAGCTCCAATTGCTTCCTCATCAAGCAAGAAACGGCCACGCAAAAATCCCTCGAGCAGGTGCTGAAAACTGCGACTGCGCGAGCAGATGAATTGAGAAGCTTCGATGTCATTGGACTAACGGAAAAGGGCCTCGGCAAAAGTCCGCTGGAACGGATGGTGCGCATCGCGAAGCTCCGTAGGGCATTGGACGAGGCAAAAGTGGTTAGCCCGATTCACGTTTTTGGCTCACTGGATCCCGTGTCCATTACTCTGTATTTCTTAGCGGGAGCCGAGATTTTCGACGGTCTCACGTGGCTGCGTTATGCGTTTGTAAAGGAAACTGGATCATTCAAAGACCAGTGTGCCTACATTCACGGATTCGCGACCTTTGAGCACGGAGTTCATATGGACGATAAGAACCAGAGGCTGCGCGTAGTGACGGACAACTACTACTATCTTTTAGACCTAACTGAGCGTTTGAAGCATTTCGAATCGAACGGCAATTTCGCGAAGCTGCCACATCCCGAGTTCATGCGCGACGCTAGCGAGAAGTTACAACGGGAACTAAAGAAATGAGTAGCGGCGGTCGATCAACTTGGTTTGACAATAAAAATCCCGGCACCCTGCAGGAACGACTACGAAAGTCTGAAACTGAAGCACGGGATGCTGGGTTTCAACCGCTGGTTTCGCATCTGCTTGCCGACTGCTTGGCTGACTATAACAGCCGTGACAGCGACGCCATCGGGTCGATTCTTGAAAGGATCAAAGCTGAGTTAGGCACGGAATTCGATTTGCCGGTCGAGCTGCGGTTTGGCGGTTCCGTGTCCAAAAATACTTTCGTCAAAGGACTGAGCGATGTTGACGCATTGGTTCTCTTGCGACCGGAAAATATCGCGGCAAGTCACCCGCGGAATTGCGCTCCCTTTTCGCGGAGAAGCTTCGAGCTCGCTTTGGGAGCAATGCCGTTACCGAAGGCCACCTCGCTGTCACTCTCACTGTTTACGGGCACGATATTCAGCTGCTACCCGCGATGGGAGATGGCAGCCGGCTAAAGATATCAAGTCACGACGGCGAACACTGGTCGAGCATCCGACCGCGGGCGTTCTCCGGCGAGTTAACGAAACGCAACCGAGAGCTGGATAGTAAGTTGGTGCCCACAATCAAGTTGGCCAAAGGAATCCTCTCCGCTCTGCCGGAGAAGCGCCAGCTCTCAGGATACCACGTGGAAGTTCTCGCTGTGAAGGTGTTCGAGGGCTACAAGGAGAAGAAAACGCCGACGGACATGCTTAGGCATTTCTTTGATAAGGTTCCGGAAGCTCTGCGTAGACCGATAGGAGACGTGACCGGTCAAATCGATGTAACACCGGACGAATATCTCGGCCCCGCCAAGAGCGTGCAGCGAGAAATTGTGGCGGACGCGGTTGATCGGATCGCGCGTCGAATTCGCAACGCTGATGGCGCACGATCTGTCGACCGCTGCGTGAGTTAGTCTTTGGTGCGTGATCTATGACTGCCGATGAGAATGAACGGCAGTATCGAATAATCGACCAACTGTTGCACCGCTCACGCTGTCCTGCGGGACCGATACGCCCGACGCGCGCGCCTTCTCAGTGTTTCTGCGTTGGCCCTTTCGGTCGCACTGAATGGATTTGTTTTCGCGAACGACGAGTACCTGAAATTAATATTTCGAGGCCATGTGCACAATGCAAAGATCGGACTCGGGCTCGTTTCCATCGCACTGCTTGTTTTCGCGGTGATTGAGTTCCGTGTAAATTGGGAGGGAAAGAGCCAGAGCCATTCAGAGGCGGTGACGAGATTGGGTAGGCTCAAAGCGAAGTTTCGCGAAGCTCATGCGGATCCTTCCGACGACTGCTGGTCAGGGTTGAGCGCGGAATACGCTACTACGATGCAGGAACTACCACCTATTCCTGAAAGCTCGTCGCGCACTTAAAGGCGCTCCACGAATATAAACGCGTTCTCAGTCGGGAAATTAGCAAGAATCCCGGCGTACAGTCGGGCTACTAGGTATCCGGCTCCGCTGGAGCGCTTGGCGCCGCATGAACAACAAGTCGGCCCAAAGGGGCGACCATGGTTGATACGATGTCTGTTGCTACGGAGCGCGGCCTTCGGGCGTATTTCTGGGCTAAGTCTGCAGTCGTAGCGGCCGGCTTCTCCGAAGAAATAGACTATCATGATTGGGTCTCGTTCGAGAGTCTACGCGAATGCGACTTCTTTCGAGAGGCGGCATGGGTCATCTTATCCTCCGGGATGAGGGAGAGCGTCGTAGCGCGGAAGTTCCGCGGAATATCTGGGGCCTTTTTAGATTGGAGCAGCGGTCAGTCGATTGTGGCGAGGAAAGAATCGTGTCGGTCGGCGGCACTCGCCGTCTTCCGCCACATCCCGAAAATAGAGGCTATTCTTGAAGTCGCGTCCGCAGTGGAGGCCGAAGGATTCATGCAAATTCGGAATCAGATTGAAGAACACGGCGCTCAATACTTACAACGTTTCTCGTTTATCGGTCCGACAACCAGCCTTCATCTCGCGAAAAACCTTGGGATGGATGTCGTGAAACCCGATCGTCACCTGGTGCGAATTGCATCTGCGTTAGGCTATCAATCTGCGGACGAAATGTGTCGGGAGATAGCTACGGCTCTCGGGGAAAGAGCGTGTATTATCGATGTGGTGTTCTGCGTTTTTCGTAATGCTCAACTCCCATTACATCGCAACAATATTGGACTCGCCGTACACTAAAGACGATGGTCGTCCCCTCGAAGCTGCAACGACAGCTTACATATCCCGCTGAAAGGCGGCGGCTTAACGAGTCCCTAAGACGATTTCCCGGCTGAGGGTAATCGCGTAGCGGGGTCGCCGAGGACTTGGTCGAAGTCGAGGCCTGCAACGGAATCTCGCGCGGGCAGCGTTCGCCGTGAGGCAAAGAGAGTGGCTCAGACCCGCCTACGCTCAAGCTACGGCGTGGGAGTAGTAAGCGTGAGAAGAACGCGCGGAGGGTCGGCGTCGTTGGAATGGCTCGTCCGCGGAACGGGAGATCGTGAAGCCGCATTTTTGCAGGACGCGGATCGAGGCGGCGTTGTGCTTGGCCACTCCGGCGTAGAGCGGCCGGGTCTGTTCCAGGCGGAGGAAGGCGGTGAGCGCTTCGGTCGCGATGCCGCGGCCCCAGAAGGCGCGATCGAGCCAGTAGCCGATTTCGCGCTTTCCGTCCGATGTCCAACTGCCGATGTGCCCGGCGACTTGATCCTGCGCGGGCGAATCCGCTGAGGCTGCGGACGCTACAACGATCGTTTTTTTCAGGAGCGTGTCGTCGGCCAGGAGCTTCGCCCAATGCTGGGCGAACGCGGCCCGGTCGCGCGATTGGAAGGCGACCATCGCCACGGCCACGGGATCGCGCTGGTGTTCGAAGAAGAGCGCCAGGTCGCTCGCTTCGACGTCGCGTAATTGGACTTCTGGCTTCATTTCGAGGATGGTCGGAAGTTATCGGGCGGCAACAGCGAACTTTGCCGTCTTTGTTAGCCGACATCGCCGATTTGTTCACGAACAAAAGCGTTCGCGGCAAACTTAGCAACGTTAGGCGCTCGCCTCGCACGGAATCGGATTGCTTTTTCCGCTCTAAATTGAGTAAAGATTGGGCATGAATCCCTCCGTCGAGGCGAGCGCGACGGCCGAGGCCTTTCGCTCGACCCGCTGGACCGTCGTGCTCGCAGCCGGCCAATCGGAAGACACCTCGGGCAAGGCGCAGCGCGCGCTTTCCGAGCTTTGCCGGATTTACTGGCGCCCGCTTTATCTTTTCCTGCGCCGGAAAGGCTATACCACGGACGACGCGCAGGATCTCACCCAGGATTTTTTCGGCGATCTCATCGCGACCCGCTCGTATGCACGAGCCGATCGGAGCAAGGGCCGTTTCCGCTCCTTTCTCCTCGGCGCGTTGAAGCATCACATGGCGGATGCGCGCGATTACGCGCAGGCGCAAAAACGCGGCGGCGGTCGGATTTTGGAATCGTTAGGCCCGCAAGCGATCGCGGAGGTGGAAGCGCGCGCGACGCCGGGATCGGAAGCCTGGAGCGCGGATCAGTCCTACGAACGTGAATGGGCTGCGGCGGTTTTGCGCCAGGCCTTTAACCGGCTTGCGGAAGAATCCGCTCTCGCTGGAAAAGGCGAGTTGTTTGAGGCGCTCAAGCCTCACCTCTCCGCGACCGACGAAGACCGGGTGCCGTACGCAGAAATGTCGCGGCGGTTGCAGCGCCCTGCCGTGACGCTGCGGAGCGACGTCCTCCGGCTGCGCAACCGTTATCGGACGATTCTGCGCGAGGAAGTGCGCGATACGGTGGCGGGGGACGGGGAAGTCGATGAGGAACTGCGCTATCTTTGCCGCGTCCTCGCTGCTGCCTAACGAAAGAAGGACCTCGCCATGCCTGCCCTTCGGCCTCCCGAAACAACCTGCCCGGATTGCGGGACTCAGTGGCAAAGCACCACGACGGACGACCTCGGCTGCATGGTTTGCCTGTTCCAGCTTGCCCTGACAAACCCCTCTGAAGAAGTCGGCGTTCCCGAGCGCTTCGGCTCTTACGCCATTTCTCGCCTGCAAGACGGAACTCTTCAGGAACTCGGGCGCGGCGCGATGGGCGTGACCTTTCATGCGATCGACATCGCGCTGCGACGTCCGGTTGCGCTCAAGCTCATCGACACCGACCTCGCGGGACGGAGCGGCGAAGCGCGCGAGCGCTTCATCCGGGAGGCGCGCGTCGCGGCTTCGCTCCGGCATCCAAACGTCGCCACGGTTTACCAATTCGGGATCCGCGAAGAAACCGGCCAATGCTTTTGCGCGATGGAATTTGTCGAGGGCGAAACACTGGAAGCGCGCATCCGTCGCACCGGGCCGCTCGATGTCCCGGCGACAATCGCGATCGCGCGCCAGGTCGTGGCGGCTCTCGGCGCCGCCGAGGAACGCGGGCTGGTCCATCGCGACCTGAAGCCGGCGAACCTCATGATCACCGCGGACGGAACGGTGAAGGTGATCGATTTCGGCGTGGCCAAAGCGCTGGCCGAAACACCGGATGCGCGGGTGCTGACGCACGGAGGGTTCGTCGGCACGCCGGCCTTCGCCAGTCCGGAGCAGTTCCGCGACGCGCCGGTCGACGTGCGCTCCGACATTTACTCGTTAGGCGCGACCCTCTGGTATTTGCTCACCGGCCGTCTGCCGTTTGGCGACCGGGCCGACGGAACGCCGCCGCCGATCGCGCAACTGAAATCAGCGCATGTCCCGACACCGTTGATTTCACTCCTCATCACGATGCTGGCGACCGAACCGGCGGCCAGACCGAGCTTGGATGTTCTCGCCGCGCGGCTCGAAGCGCTGCGCAGTCGCCGAAAGCGAGCGGCGATGCTCGCCAGCGCAGCTCTCATCATCGCCGCTGTGGGGACCGCCTTTTATTTGCAATTTTTGCGCGTCTCCGCTTCCACCGAGAAAAGCATCGCGGTCCTGCCCTTCGAGAATGCGAGCGACGAAAAGACGAATGCTTATTTTGCCAGCGGAATTCATGACGATCTGCTCGTTAGTCTTTCGAAGATCGCGAATCTGAAAGTCATCTCGCGCAATTCCGTGGTGCAATATCGTACCGGGGTGCGTGATCTCCGGGCCATCGGGCGAGCGCTGGGCACGCGCACGGTGGTCGAAGGCAGTGTGAGACGCGAAGGAACGCATGCACGCATCAACGTGCAATTGATCAACGCCGAGGACGGTCGGCAGATCTGGGCGGAAAATTACGATCGCGAGATGACGGATGTTTTTATCGTGCAACGCGAGATCGCGGAGGCGGTGGCCAGTCAGTTAAATGCCGCCCTCTCGGCCGGGGAGGAAAGCGCCCTGCAGCAGCAGCCGACCCAGGACTT
Source organism: uncultured Verrucomicrobiae bacterium (assembly GCA_963792775.1). Classification (GTDB taxonomy): domain Bacteria; phylum Verrucomicrobiota; class Verrucomicrobiia; order Chthoniobacterales; family UBA10450; genus Palsa-1392. The sequence goes on from CAWBXU010000002.1 coordinate 548,535, forward strand.
GGAAGCCTACGACATGTTTCTCCAGGCTCGTGCGCTCTTCCAGCCATTTGGCGTGACCGCGAAGACTGGAGAAGAAAATTTGCCGAAAGCCGAGCAGCTCCTGGAGGCCGCGATCGCACGCGACCCCCGCTTCGTCCTCGCATATTGCCTGCTCAGCGAAGTGCAGGCGACGCCCCCGTGGGCGGAGAATCCCTCGCCCGAACAGATCGCAAAATCGCAAGCAACGCTGCAACGCGCGCTCCAGATTGCGCCCGACTCCGGCGAAGTGCATCTCGCCCTGGCGCGGCAATATTATGACTCGTCGGAACCGCGCTATTCTCCTCCCGCGGACGAGTTGCGCGCCGTCTTGCAAAGGACGGAAGGCGAGTTGGAGCTTGCCGCACGCAAGCTGCCCGGGACGGTCGAGATTTTTACCCTGGCTGCGCAGATCGCGCACGACCGCGGCCAATTCAGGAAATGTCTCGAGCAATGGCGGAAGGCGGCTCAGATCGATCCGCGCAACCCGGAGGTGGCGAGCAACCTTGCCGATGTGCTGACGGAACTGCGCGATTATGCCGCCGCGGAGAAGTTGCTCGATCGCGCGATCGCTGGTTTGCCGCCGCAGTCGACGAGTTCGTTGTGGAGAGCGAAAAGCCGGATCGCACTGTGCCGAGGCGACACCACCGCGGCCATGACTGATCTCGATGCGAGCCCGAATCGAAACCTGGGTCTGGCCGGACTGAACCATGAGATCGCCAAAGTGATGTTCATGCAACGCAGGTATGAGGAAGCGGCCCGCATCATGGATTCGTTAGGCGAAGTCGCCCGGGCCCATCACGTGCTGCCGCGCTCCGGAATCAATCACTACGCGCAGGGCTTATACTTTGAAACCATCGGACGGATCGCGCGCGCCCAGGGAAAAACCGAGAAAGCGCGTGGCGCCTTTCAATCGAGTCGAAAAGAATTCGAGGGCTGGCTCGCGCAACGACCAGACGAACCGACGGCGCTGGCGGGTCGCGCCGTCGCCACCGCCGGGCTCGGCTGGCACGATGAGGCGATGCGGGAAATCGCTCTCGCGAAAGAGCGTTGGCCGAATGCGCGCGATCCGATCAATGCGACAGGCGTCGCCACTCTTGCCGCGATCGTTTACTCCTGGCTGGGCGATCGCGAAGCGGCAATCCGGCAATTACAGGCGGTAGTGAAACTTCCCGGCGGCCCCTCGCCTGGCGACCTGCGTCTCAATCCCGATTGGGAGGAATTGCGCAACGATCCGCGCTTCGTCGCGATTGTCGCCCAAGCCGCGCAGCCTCCTGCTTACAACTAGCTGCGGGAACGGTTCCCTCGCTGACAGCGCTCTCACTGTGGTAGCGGTGCCGGCTGATCCTTTTCCACGGGATCGTTCTTTTTTCGCAACCGCGAAGATTTTTTGCAACGCGGCCGGATTTTTTCCGAGGGAATGGGAAACGGAAAAAATCTATGAAAACAAAAGTTACACACAATCTTTCTCATCATTGCCCTGGGCTCGATGACGTCGGTCTTGGCCGGGACAATCAAATCCACTTACATCGGACCGATCGAAGGCAACTGGGGTGACGCGGCTAATTGGTCACCACCTGTCGTCCCCAACAATGTGGGGAGCGACAAGTTCGCCGTGCGGATCGCGAATGTGTTTCTTACGCTCGATCTGGATGTCGCGGTCAATCGCATCACCTTTGCGCCGGGCGACTCAGTGCTCGATGGCGGCGACGCCCCATTGCTGATCTGCGTCGACCATGATTTTTCCTCGTTGCGGACGAAAGTCGGCACGGGAGGTCTTCCTTATTTTTTTGCAGATACGAAGGACGTGACCGCTGACCTGGGCGACTTGGCTGACTTTTCCGGAACAACCCTGAACTCGGGTTATGCCTATGCCGTAGCGGCCAGCGCCGGGCGAACGGCTACCCTTAAATTCAACGGCGCAAATATCGTGAAAAGCAACGCCGGCCTGGAGCTGGCTGGCGCGGGGGCGCGCATCGTGGATGAAAACGGAAATGACGCTCTTCGGCACTTCCGGCACAATCTCCTTTTTGGGTATTTCGATTTGGAAGTCGGCCGCAATTTTACGGCCGAAGGCTCTTTCGTTAACGAGGGCGAAGTCGTCATCTTCGCGACAGATCCGGACTTCATTTCCGGTGACGTGACAACGACATTGACTATCAATAGGGATTACACAGGCATCGGATATCCACTCGATCCAAATACCAACGGAGCTGCAACTCTGTTGGCGGCCGGCCCGGTCGGTGACGCCCGGATGATAATCAACAGAGCTTTGACTAACTACGACAGCGCCACCCATACGCTGGATAAAAGCGTTTTTGCCTGGTTAGCAGCGAACGGAGCCAGTGCCACCACCCAGGTTCTCCGCGGCGACATGGCGCTCGACATCGTGACCAGCAATGCTTCGCTCATTCTGTTCGGACCCAACACCGGCTTCCGCGACAGGAGTGGACGAAACGCCCTGCGCAATCTCACGACGAGCGCGCGTCTTCTTCTCGGCGATCGGGATTTCACCGCCAAAGGCGACTTCACCAGCACCAGCCGGCTCAGTATTTTCGGTGACACACAGATGACGGTGCGAGGCGATTTGACGATTCAAAGCGGCTTCCTCGCACTTTGGCCGCTGACCGGTTATGCCTTCGCCGGTGAGCCCGGTTTCCCAACTGACCCCGCCTACCTCGATGCCAATCTGCTCGTTAGGAAAAACTTCACCTTACCAGCGCAAAGCTTTCTGCGTTTTCATGTTTATGACGCGATCACCCTCGCGACAATGACTGTCAACGGCAGTGTGACTCTGGCTGGGACGTTACAAATCGCAGTGGACGATGTGACACAGCTTTCCCCCTCGGACAGCATTTCGGTAATGAGCGCCAGTGAAATTGTGGGCCAATTCGCCAACGTCTCGAGCGGTTCTCGCGTGGATTGCTACATCGGCTTCGATGTCGATAACAATCCGATTGACGATCCCCTCGGCAGCTTTCTGGTCACCTATGATAACGCGGAACTGATCTTAAGTGACTTTGAACCGGCCGAGAATGCCGCGCGCCATGTGAGGGTAAGAGCCACTTCGGGCCGACTGACATTGGACGGCGAAGAATAGCCCGTCCGCTGGTTTTCGGGCGACACAAGCGGCTGCAGCCAGACGCCGCCGGCTGTTCTCATCGGCGCGCTTCCCCGAGCCGCCGGCAATGGCAATTACATATCCGGGCGTCGCATCGCCATCGATCAGAACACTGATCTCGCTTTCATTCCTACGATTGGAGATTCGGACGTCGCGATGCTCGATGGCAACACCTGCACCGCCAGCCATCCTCAGGACTGCCACGTCAGGATCGTGCCACAAAGGATGGGCGGCTTCTCGGTCTTTGCGACAGTCGATGAGTCATCCGGCACGGTCTACGTGGCGAACGACGACGACGGCACCGTCTCCTTTTTCCCAAGCGGCCTTCCGTAACTGAACGCGGTCTGCTCTGGCCTATCGAAGTGGCCCGCGCTTGGCCGTTGCCTTTTCCTGTAACCGAATTAGCAGCGCCGGCGCTTGCGCAGCACTCGGCTAGCTGCGAATCTTTTTGCGACCCCCTGCACGGTGTGAACACACGCCATTTCTTCGCTGAGCTGCGACGGCGCAACGTTTACAAGGCGACCGCGGCTTACGCGATCGTGGCCTGGCTGGTCATCCAGTTCGTCACGCAGGTTCTTCCTTTCTTCGAAATACCGAGCTGGACGGTTCGGCTTGTCGTTCTCCTATTTGTTATCGGCGCGCCCGTCGCGATTATTTTTGCCTGGGTCTATGAGATCACTCCGGAAGGAATCAAGCGCACTGTGGACGTTGAGCTGGAGGAATCGATCCGGCACCGGACCGGGAGAAAGCTCATGGCCGCGATCGTCGTCCTCGCGTCGATCGCCGCCGCCATCTTTGCTTTTCAACACCTGCGTCCGAAAAGCGGAGGCGTCGTCACGAATTTATCGGCCGTGGAACTGGTAGCGCCGCCCAAGAGCGTCGCTGTCCTTCCGTTTGAAAATCTGAGTGACGAAAAAGGGAGCGCCTATCTGGCGGACGGGGTGCAGGATGAAGTGCTGACCGATCTCGCGCACATCGCCGATTTAAAGGTGATCAGCCGCACCAGCGTGATGCAGTACAAGGTCGGCACGCCGCGCAATCTGCGCGAGATCGGCCGCCAGCTCGGCGCGGCTCACATCCTGGAAGGGGCGGTCCGCTGCATCGGGAACCGGGTCCGGATCAGCGCCCAGCTGATCGATGCGCAAACCGATCTGCACGAATGGGCGGAACATTACGATCGCCCGCTCGACGATGTCTTCGCGCTCCAGAGCGAGATCGCCAAAGCGATTGCCGACCAGCTCGAGGCGAAGATCGCGCCTAACGAAAAGGCGGAGATCGAGGAACGGCCGACGAGCGACCTGGCCGCTTTCGATCTCTACATTCGCGCGGAAAGACTTCTCCTCACCACTTCCTTCAGCACGCGGGGAAAGGACAACATCCTCGACGCGGTCGGAATGCTCGATCAGGCGGTAACGCGGGATCCGCATTTTCTCCTCGCCTGGTGTCTCCTCGCGAACGCGCACGATGCGCTTTATTTTCTCGGGTTCGATCATACCCCGGCGCGGCTGTCGTTAGGCGACGAAGCCGTCGCGACCGCTTTGCGGCTCAAGCCCGATGCCGGCGAAGCCCACCTCGCCCGCGCCCGCCACCTTTACCAGGGCTACCTCGATTATGACGGCGCCCTCGCTGAGCTGGCGATCGCGCGCCAGGCCTTGCCTAACGACGCCTCGGTTTTCGTTCTGACGGGCTATATCTACCGCCGGCAGGGCCAATGGGAGGAGTCGACCCGCAACCTGGAAAACGCGCTCGCGATCGATCCGCGCAACTTCTACACCCTTCAGCAACTCGCGCTCAGCTACAATTTGCTGCGGCGCTACCCGGAGATGGCGGCCACCCTCGATCGCGCCCTCGCGATCGTGCCTAACGACATCGACACCCGCGTCACCCGAGCCGAAGTGGATCTCAGCTGGCGGGCTGATCCCCGCCCTTTGCATCGCATGATCGAAAGTCTTCTTGCACAAAATCCGGCAGCGGCCACCGAGCTGGCGGACGCCTGGCTTTTCCTCGCTCTGAGCGAGCGTGATTTCGACGCCGCCGCTCGTGCGCTGACGGCCTTGAAGGATGAATCGTTCGGGATTGATGCGATTCAGCTCAGCCGCGCTTTCGGTGAAGCCCTGACCGCGCGGGCGCGGGGCGACTCCGCGGCGGCGCAAACCGCTTTCACGGCAGCGCGGACCGAGCAGGCAAAAGTTGTCGCTGCGCAGACAGGCTACGCGCCCGGGATTTGCATTCTCGGCCTGATCGACGCCGGTCTTGGCCACAAAGAGGACGCGATTCGCGAAGGCCGCGAGGCGGTCGAATTGCTCCCGCTCACGCGCGACCCGATCAATGGTGCGCACATGATCGAGTTTCTCGCGGTCATTTACGCGTGGACGGGCGAACCGGACCTGGCCTGCGATCAACTCGAAGTCGCCACGAAAATTCCCGGGACCTTGAGCTACGGACAACTGCGCCTCTATCCCTTCTGGGATCCGTTGCGCGGGAACCCGCGCTTCGACAAAATCGTTAGCTCGCTCGCACCCACTGTCGCGAAATAGTTATTGCTCGCTTTCCTTCCGATCATCCCGGCGCACAATTCCTTCATGGCTGACGTAACGATCGAGATCATCAAGAACGGCCCTTACATCGTGAAGGGCGAAGTGGAATTGAAGGACGCGGATGGCAACAGCTATCCGGTGGAGAAGCGGATGGCGCTCTGCCGCTGCGGCGCTTCGACGGAGAAGCCGTTCTGCGACGGCACCCATTCGAAGATCGGTTTCCAAGCCGCTGAGAAGGCGGTGCCGGAGTCGGCGGAAAGCGACAGCTGAGACCAGTCGCTACTTTGCCTTCTCGTTAGGCCGGGATAATTCTTCCCGTCACTTCGCCAAAGCCAACCCGATAGCCGTCGCCTTCGGCCCAGCCGCTGATCGTTAGGCGATCGCCGTCTTCGAGCCACTTGCGCGTTTCGCCACCGGGAAGCTGGAGCGGATTCGCCCCGCGCCAGGTGAGCTCGAGCATGCTCCCGCGCGCCTCTTCCTCCGGGCCGCTGATCGTGCCGCTGGCAAGCAGATCGCCCGACTGCAGGTTGCAGCCGCCGACGGTGTGGTGGGCCAGTTGTTGCGAAATGCTCCAGTAAAGATTTCGCATATTGCTGCGGGTGATCGTTTGCGGCGCGCTCATCTGTGCGGTCTGCAACTGCACCTCGAGCTGGACGTCGAACGTGAAGTCGTTAGGCGCGCGCAGGTAGGGGAACGGCTCCGGATCCTGCGCCGGGAGCGGTTTGCGGAAAGGCTCGAGCGCTTCCAGCGTCACCACCCAGGGGGAGATGCTGGTGCAGAAATTCTTCGCGAGGAAGGGCCCGAGCGGCTGGTATTCCCAGGTCTGGATGTCGCGCGCGCTCCAGTCGTTCATCAGGACCATCCCGAAAATGTGATCGACCGCCTGCGCGATCGGAACCGGCTCGCCGAGTTTGTTAGGCGGGCCGATGAAAAAGGCGGTTTCCAATTCGAAATCGAGCGCGCGACTCGGGCCGAAACTGGGCGCGGCTGCATCCGGCGCCTTCGTTTGTCCCTGCGGGCGACGGACATCGGCGCCGCTCGGCACGATCGAGCTGGCACGACCATGATAGGCGATCGGCAGCCAGCGCCAGTTCGGCATGATCGCGTTCTCCGGGCCGCGAAACATCGTGCCGACGTTGAAGGCATGATGGTAGGAGGAATAAAAATCGGTGTAATCGCCGATGCGCGCGGGCAACTGCATCGTGACATCGCTCTGGCGGTGGAAAGCGCGCGCGCGCAGGGCCGAGTCGTCGCGCAGCGTGGCGGTGTCGGCGGAGAGCAGCTCTGTAGAATTTCGCGAACTTTCCGCCAGGCGGGCCGGCCGAGGGCAAGGAAGGCGTTGAGCGAATCGCGCGCGAAGACGGCATTTTCGGGAAAGTTCGCGTCACGAAAATGGCCGGCTTCTTCGAGGACCGCGAGATCGAGAACGAAGTCGCCGATGGCCACTCCGGCGCGAGCCGCGCCGTCGTTAGGCCGGAAAATTCCATAGGGAAGATTCTCCAAGGGAAAATCCGAGCCGGGCGCAACGTCGATAAAGGAACGGAGTGGAGTCATTCTGTAATTGTAGGGCGGGCGCTTCGCCTGCCCAGTCTCTTTCCCCCGAAAACGTTGAAACTGGGCAGGCGAAGCGCCCGCCCTACAATAGGCCGAGCGCGCGCAGGTCGTCGCGCGGCTCGTCGAAACTGCAACTGCCTAACGATGTCACGAGCTGGCGATGCGCCCTGATCTGCGCGGTGGAAATTCTCCAATCGCGCCAGCGGAAGTTCTCTTCATCGAAGAAAAAGGACCTCGGGTCTTCGTCGGCGATCATTTTCTCGGTCTGCGCTTCGTCCCAGGCGTGTTCGGCGGCGAGCACACCCGCACCGAGGACATTGAGAAAACCGTGCATCTTCGTGCCCACGCTCTCGTGGAATTTTTTCACGGGATGATGCAGGCCGGCGGTGAACTTGACCGGCACCCGATGAGTCGCCGCCGCGACCAGCGCGCGCGCGATTTGGGCATCGCTCGGGAAGGCATCCGCGGTCACGCCGCCAGTGCGGAGTTTGAAAGCGGCGCCGCTCCCTTCGAGGGCCGCGATCGTGGCCGGCGCGAGATCAGCCGTCGCTTCCCAGAAACTGTCCAGCTCAAGCTGGCCGAAAGTTTCGCGGGCCGCCCCTAACGACTCCGTCACCGGCCCGGGCGGCAACGGCATTTCGAATTGCCCGATCGAGGCGACACCCGAGTGCGCCGCGCGAAATTGCACGATGGCCGCGGCTGCCGTCTGCAGCGCTTCGCGGAAATCTTTCACCCGCGCCGTCTTCGGGCCGAGCACCGAAAGGCGCAAAGGGTTTTCGCTCGAAAATTGCGCGAGCAATTCCTCCGCCGCGGCAAATTTTCCGACCGGCAAAATGAACGCGCCCAGCATCCATCGATCGGGCGAGCGAACGTAGCCGGCCTGATTTTGCAGAGCCGGCTCGAGCGCGAGATCGGCGGGCGGAAAAAGCCCAGCATAGTCGATCGCCCGCTCGAGCAGGGCGCGTAAGGCGGCGGCGGGCATGGGAAACTCAACGCTGCGATCAAGTGGCTCGTCAACTGTGGTTCGCCTCGGGTTCCGGGACGCGTGAACCGAGCCTGAGCGACGAATCATCGAAAGAGTGGAAATCGAACTGGATCCTGTACCTTCCGAAGGAGACGGCACGGCGGAGGCAACCGAGAACACGGTCGTAAAACCACGGGTGCGAATGCATGACCTGCTGCAGCGGCCCATTCGATGTCCGTTCGGTCGCGCTGACCGGGTTGTTTCTCCTCGCGCTTTTCTACACGATCTATTTTCTGCGTTCACTTCTCCTCCCCCTCGTTCTCGCGCTCCTTCTGAGCTACTTGCTGCGGCCGATCGTGCGCGGGCTGGCCAAGATTAAAATCTCGCCGCACTTCGGGGCCGCACTGCTTCTCATCTCGCTCGTCGGCGCAATTGGATACGCCGCTTCTTTTCTGACCGCGCCGGCGGCGGGATGGCTCCAGAAGGCGCCCTACAGTCTGCAACAACTCCAGCAAAAAATGCGTCCTCTGAAGAAGCCGATGGAGCAGGTCGCGCAGGCGAGCGGGGCGATCGAAAACCTGACGTCGGCGCCGGCCGCTCCGCAGCAGCAAAAAACTCCGACTGTGGAAGTGAAGCAACATCCCCTCGCCGACAAGCTGATGGTGCAGACGCCGGAATTTCTCATCAGCACACTGACGATGCTGATCCTGCTCTATTTTCTGCTCGCTTATGACGGCGTCTTTCTCGCCAAGCTGATCCGCTTGATGCCCACGCTCTCGGACAAGAAACGGGCGGTCTCGATCGCCCACGAAATCGAGGGCCAGGTTTCGCGCTATCTATTTACCGTCACTCTCATCAACTGTGGCCTCGGGCTGGCGGTCGGGCTGACCGTTGGGTTTCTGGGCCTGCCCAATCCCGCGATGTGGGGCGTGATGGTAGCAATCCTGAATTTCGTGCCCTACCTGGGCGCGTTCACCGGCATCGTCTGTATGACGTTAGGCGCGATCCTGAGTTACAATAGCCTGGGCTACGCGCTACTTTTTCCCGCCTGCTATTTTGTGCTCGCGAGCCTGGAAGGAAATTTCATCACGCCCTTTGTGATGGGCCGTTCTCTTACACTCAACCCGGTCCTGGTCCTACTCTCGCTCACTTTCTGGGGTTGGATGTGGGGGATCGTCGGCGTCATCCTGGCGGTGCCAATTTTGGCGGCGTTCAAGATTTTCTGCTCGCACATCGAGCCGATGGAACCGCTCGCCGAATTCCTGAGCTGAACCTTTTCGTTAGGCGGAACGCCAACCGTCGAGCGAATAGCGATCGTGCCGGGCGCTCGCGAGGAGGGCCGCGAAGACGAGCATGTAAATGAGTTGCTCGGCGGCGACGGTCCAGTTTTGCGCCAGGCAAACGCCCAGCATCAGCACGATCATAAAGAGGAAGCCGAGGACGAGCGCCGGGCGGAGGAACAAACCGAAAATAAGCAGCGCGCCGGTGGTCAATTCCACGAAGGGAATTGTGTAACCGGCGGCACTGACGAGCGGGAGCGGGAGCCAGGTTTTGGCCATCGTCTCCTGTAGATGGGCGGTAAACCCGGCCAGATTCGGCAGGCGCGCCAGGCCGTGCGTGAAAAGATTGATCCCGAGGCCGAGGCGCAGAAGCGCATGGGCGAGCGAGAAATCGAAATTGCTGTTATCGTTAGGCATGACGCCATCATTCTTTCGCGCTTCGCAGCCCTTGTGCGCGTCGCCGCCCGGCCCTGAATCCAAAATCGCGTTGCCGAATGGCTGAATCCGGTTACAACGTTGGCCAACGCTCACCCGCGGAGGTTGTGTCTTTTTCTCATGCCTAACGAACCTGCTCCGGCTGCCATTTATTCTCGCAAAAATCCCTTCCCCGGAAAAATGCTCGTTAACCGCCGGCTGAACAGCCCGGATTCGGAAAAGGTCACGCGCCATTTCGAAATCTCGATCGAAGGATCCGGGCTGACTTATGAGGTCGGGGATTCGATGGCGGTTTATCCGACAAACGATCCCGATCTGGTCGATGAAATTCTGGCCCGGCTTTGCGCGAAAGGCGACGAGCCGGTCGCGGGGTTGAAAGGCGCGCCCGAGACGACCCTGCGCGAAGCGCTTCTGCGCGACTACGCCGTCACCAAGACGACGCCGAAGTTCCTGCGCGCGGTCGCGGAACGCGCCTCATCCGCGCCCTTGCTGAAGGAACTGCTGCACGAAAGCCGCAAACACGATCTCGAAGCCTACCTGTGGGGCATGGAGGTGATCGACTTCCTCATCGATCACCCGTCGATCCGCTTCGAGCCGCAGGAATTTGTCGGGCTCCTGCCCAAGCTGCAGCCGCGGCTCTACTCGATCGCCTCGAGTCTGAAGGCGCATCCGACGGCGGTGCATTTCATTGTCGACGTCATTCATTACGAGAGCCACGGGCGCAAACGCAAAGGCGTCTGCTCGACTTTTCTGGCGGACCGCTGCTCCGATTCGCCCGCGCCGATTTACCCAGCGGCCTCGAAATTCCATCTCCCGGAAAACAATGATCTGCCCATCATCATGGTCGGGCCGGGCACGGGCGTGGCGCCGTTTCGCGCTTTTCTGCAGGAACGCCAAATGACCGGCGCGCGCGGCAAGGCGTGGCTCTTCTTCGGCGCCCAGCGCGAGAAGAGCGATTATTATTACCGGGAGGATTTTGCAAAATTCCTCGCCGACGGAATCCTCACCCGGATCGACACCGCCTTCTCGCGTGATCAGGCGCACAAGATTTACGTGCAGGATCGCATGACCGGCGCCGCTGGAGAGATCTGGAAATGGCTCGAGGAAGGCGCCTATTTTTATGTCTGCGGCGACGCCAAGCGGATGGCCAAAGACGTCGACGCCGCGCTCCGCCAGATTGTGCACCAGCAGGGAGATCTCGCCGTGGAAGAGGCTAACGAGTACGTCGAGAAATTAAAGAGCGACAAGCGCTACCGGCGCGACGTTTACTGAGCCGAACGCGCCGCGCGGGCGAGGGCGACAACAAAGAAGATCAGGCTGAGAAGCGCGATCGCTCCGCCCCAGAGCAACCACCACGGCCGATAGACCATCGTTAGGCGGCCATGCGCTCCCGGGGGCAGCCTGAGGAGAGGCGCCCAACCGCGATACGATTCGACGGCGATTTTTTTTCCGTCCAGGGTGGCGCGATAACCATCGAAGAAGGCCCGCGCGAAGATCACGGTGCCCGGGGCGTCGCCCGACGACACTTCTACATCGGCCGCCACTTTTTGCCGCGAATTCTCGATCAAATGAACCGACACCGGCGCTGATTTTTCGTTAGGTAAGGCGATCGATCGGACAGGAGGAATCGGTCCGCCGACCCGGTGATAAACGCGGCCGTCGGCGTCTTCGTGCACGAGGATCCACTGCGCGGCGGGCTTGGGAGTCAACTTGCTTTCCCGCGCGACGAGGATTCCATCGACTCCGATCGTGGCGAGCCATCCCGTCGGATCGGCTTCCCAGCCGAAGATATACTCCGCCATGCCCGGATCGATTTCGCCATGGGTGTAAAAGGCGAACGCGCGCCCCAGCCCGGCGCCGCGGATCGGGCTGTAACCGTTGATCAGCCGGATGCCCGCCCACATCGACGTGCTCCCCGGCCGCGTCACCTGCCCAACCGGTTGCGGATGATTTTCCACGCGATAGGCGACCTCCGGCGGTGGATAAACGCTCAGATAAAGCCGCTCCGGATCGAGCGGCTGCTGACTCGTTAGGCTGGAAGCGAAAGGATATTTCGGCACCCCGCTATTGGTCGGGAGAACGAGATAGGTGGCGAGCAGGGACGCAAAAACTGCGCCGGGGAAAAACCAACGCCAACGCGGGGCAAGCCGGAATTCCGCGAGCGCTTCGGCGGCCAGCAAAGCGAGCACGAGATGAAGAAAAGGAAGCCAGCGAAAACTCCAGCGAAAAACATTCGCGCTCGGCAGCATCGTGATGAGGAGGACGACAAGGAGAAGACCTAACTCCCATTTCATTCGCCTAACGAATTGGCCGCGCCGGAAAATGAGCCCGGCGAAAAGCGCGAGCGGCGGAACGGTGCCGCAGGCCAACTCGACCGCGGCATGCGGAACCGCTCGAGAGGAAAAGTCGGACCAGCGAACCGTCCAACCCGGCCAGACGAATCCCGGAAGCGCCGCCGGCGGCACCAACCATTGCCAGTGCCACCCGGGATTCGCCTGCTCACCGCGAACCGAGCCGTGCACGTAATCGAACAAGGCGAGCCAGGCCGGTGCGGAAAGCCCGAAGCCGAGAGCGAACCCAGCCGCGAGCGGCCAGAGGGAGGAAAGCCGGCGTGTTTCGCCTAACGACTTCGCGGCCAGCCAGGCCGCGAGCAGTCCGAGCATCAAAACCGTGTAGGGAAATCCGCCGGTCACGAGCAGGTAGACGAACGGCGCCGGCCAAAGGAAGCGCCATTTCGTGCGCGCCGGATCGAGCGCGCGTTCCATCCCCCACCACGCCCAGGGCAGCCAGGCGAAGGCCCCGAGCGCGCCGAACCAATCGGTCGCGCCCCAGCAGATGATCCAGCCGTTCAAGGCCGCGACGAGCGCGACCATCGTCGCCAGTGGCGCCGCTAGGCGACGATCGCGCGCGAGGAGAAAGGCGCCGGCCGCGAGGACGAAAAGATGCGCCATCGAAAGCGCTGCGGCCTGCTGCGCAAAGCCGAGCGGAAATTTCCAGATGAGAACGACGGCGGCGTTAACGAAAAGCGAGAAGGTGCCGTACTGAAATTCGCCGGCAAGATTACTACAGACCCATGAGTACGGGCTGAGCAGCGGCAGGTGGCCTTCGCCCCAACTCCGCGCCACATCGGCAAAAACCGGGAGAATGGAAATCTGGTAATCGTCGTTCCAAAAAACGCCGGGATTGTGCCAAAGAAGCAGCCCGCAAAAGACGAGCACGAGCGCACCCGCGGCGAGAGCGCCAAGCCAGTTGCTGCGCTGCGGTGCGGGATCCGGTTCGCTCAAGCGGCAGCTAGAGAACGACCGGCCGCCCTTCGGTCATGACGATGACTTGTTCTTCCACTCCATGCGCGCGTGCGCTCGAGAGGAGGCGCTCCGGCGGCTCATTCAGCGGCTCGTAGCCGAGGCGAAACGTTCCGTAGTGCATCGGGACCAATTTCCCCGCGCCCAGCTCGAGAAACGCCCGCACCGCTTCCTCCGGATTCATGTGCACTTCGCGCCGGCTCGGCGCGTCGTAGGCGCCAATCGGGAGGAGCGCGATCTCGATCGGAAAACGCTTTCCGATTTCTTCGAAGCCGGAAAAGTAGGCACTGTCGCCGCAGTGAAAAATCGAGCGCTCGTTTGCTTCGATGACAAATCCGCCGAAGCCACGATGGCTGTCGGTCAACATCCGCGCGCCCCAATGCGCGCACGGCGTGAGCGAAACGCGGAGCGGGCCGAGTTGCACCTGTTCCCACTCGTCGAGTTCGTGCACGGTGTGAAACCCGAGATCGTGCACCAGATTCCCGACCCCGGTCGGCACGACGATCGGCTGGCCCGCCGCCACCCGTCGCAGCGTGCGCCGATCGAGATGATCGAAATGCGCGTGAGTTACGAGGACGAAATCAATCGAGGGCAGGCTGTCGATGTTCAGCCCGGGGCGCTTCAGGCGCTTGATCACCTTGAGCCACATCGACCAATTCGGGTCGATCAGAACATTCATTCCCTCTATCTGGATGAGAAACGAAGCGTGTCCGATCCAGGTGATGCAGATCTCGCCGGGCCGGACCTTCGGAAAGAGCGGCTCCACGCGATCGCCCGAGCGCTTCGTGAAGAGCGAGGGGATGAGAACTTCAGTCAGGAAATTGCGTTTATGCCAGTCGATCCCCGGCTTCAGGCTGACCCGCGTGGCTGATTGCTTTCCCGTTCCGTTCTTGGAGGGCTCTCGCGTCACTTGGGTTCGCCTTTTGCGCGAAAAAGGAGTCGGCACAGTCGGCCAAGCATATGAACGAACCGGAACGAAGCAATTGATTTACGGTCAAGGGAAACGAAGCCGAACCGATTTCGCGGTCCCGGCGAACCCTGCAACAGCCGCCGCCCGCGAGAAACCCTTCCAGCCCTCAATTCAAACTCGACGATCTTTTGTCGCATATGAGACAAAAGTTCGTTTCTCCCTCTGTTTGTTTTCAGGGGCCGGAATCGTGAATTCTCTGTTGCCCACGCCGGTCCCGTTTACAATTTGATAGACGCCGCGGCCCATTCGCGTTGGCATGGGAAGTGATGAGCTTCCCCAGAACGCCGCGGCAGCCGTTGGCCGGCGTCGCGCTCGCGGCCCTGGTCGGGATCTGGGTTGCGGAGTGGATCACGCTCCCGCTTTCGATTGTCTGCTCGGTCCTTGCAGTCGCCGCCGCAATCAGTGTCTGGCGGTCCCGGCAAAGTGTCATCTACCTGCTGGTAGCAGGATGCTTTTTTGCCCTTCATCTCAGCCAGAGCGTTGATGCGCCGGGCCGAAAGTTGGCAGCGCAAATGCGAAGCCGGCCGCGTCCGGTGACGGTGGCGGGAGCTGTAAGAACGGAACCGAAACTCGGACCGAGTGGATTTAAAACCTTCCTGCTCAAACTCGATTGGATCGAAATCGGAGGCCGCCGCGAAAGATCGAGGGCCACGGTTCGCGTTCGCTGGAAAGGTGAACCAAAACTGGGCGACGAGATTCGCCTAACGGGAATCGCGGAAACGCTTCCGCCCTCGCGCAATCCCGGCGTTTTCGACCTTCGCGCCTATCTCGCGCGTCAGGACGTTTACGATTCGGTCTTCGTCCGCTATCCGGAAGATGGAGCGATCGTTAGGGGAGCGCGCGGGAATTTACTGCTCCGCTGGGCGGCGAAATCGCGCGCCTGGATGCAGGCGACACTGACGCGCGGGCTGGAAGATTCGCCCGACGTCGCGGCGCTCATCAGTGGGATGGCGCTCGGCCTGCGCCATGAAACGCAGGATGACATTGAGGAGCCTTTCCAGCAGACCGGCACGCTTCACCTGTTTGCGGTGGCCGGTTTGCACGTCGGCATCATCGCGCAGCTGCTCTGGATTCTGGCGCGACTACTGCGCCTGACGCGAAGGACCGCAGCCGCGACGATCATTCCGTTTTTGTTTTTCTATTCCGCCGTGACCGGTCTCCATGTCTCCAGCCTGCGGGCCGCGACCATGGCGGCGGTATTGTTAGGCGGAATTTTCCTGGAGCGGCCGGTGCTCGCCCTCAACAGTCTCGCCGCCGCCGCCGTCGTGATCCTGGCGGTCGATCCGAATCAGCTTTTCTCTTCCGGATTCCAGCTCTCGTTCGCTGTCGTGGCGGCGATCATCATCTTTCAGAACAAGATCTTTCGGCCGCTCCTGCGCCTGAGTGCGACCGATCCTTTTCTGCCGCGCAGTTTGGTGAGCCGGGCCCGGCTCGTTTTCGAGCGCGGCTATGCCTGGCTGGCGCGCGGCGTTTCCGTTTCGGCGGCGGCGTGGGCCGGATCGTTCATTCTTATCATTTGGTATTTTTACCTGATCACGCCGATCTCGCTGCTGGCCAATCTCTCGGTTGTCCCGGTCGCCTTCGCGATCCTCGCCGTCGGCATGATGTCGCTGCTCGTCGCACCATTTTCGTCGGCGCTTTCCGTTATTTTCAACAACGCGAATTGGAGCTTGTCGCGGATCGTTCTCGGGTTGGTGCAGCTCTTTGCGCAGTTACCGGGGGGACATGTTTATGTGGAGCGGCCCCATTGGCCGAGCGGCGCGCGCGCAGAAATCACGGTGCTCGATGCCGGTGCCGGCGCGGCTGTTCATCTGCGTGCAGACGGAAAAGATTGGCTCTTCGACGCGGGCAGCGCGCGCAATTACGACGGCTTTCTGCGGGACTACCTGCACTCGCGCGGAGTCGATCGGCTCGACGGGTTGCTCCTGAGCCACGGCGATTCGCTTCATATCGGCGGAGCCGCCGCTGTGCTCGACGAATTCCGGCCGCGCCGCGTCCTCGACAACGCTGCACCCGATCGATCGCGCGTGCATCACGATCTATTCGTTAGGCGTCCGCCAACTGTGGCGCAAGGTTCTGCTGTCCGCCTTTCAGCGCACGTGCTTGCCCGCATTCTCTATCCACCCGCTGGTTTCAAGGCAAAGGCCGCCGACGACGAAGCGCTGGTCGTGCGCCTGGAGATTGACGGTCGTCATCGCATTCTCCTGCTCTCCGACAGCGGTCGGCAAACCGAGACGGCGCTGCTAGCTGCGCCTAACGAATTGAAAAGCGACATCCTGATCAAGGGCCGGCATTACTCGGGCGAGGTGGACACGGAGGAATTTCTCGCGGCGGTTCAACCGCAATTGCTTGTCGCGACTTCGGTTGACTTCCCGACGCGCGAAAGAGTGCCGGACGATTGGGCGCAGAAGGTGCGGGAGCGCGGCATCACGCTTTTTCGACAGGATGAAACCGGCGCGGTGAAACTGGAGTTTTTCGATTCGAGCTGGCGCGCGATCCCGTTCCTCGATCCTCAGCAAACCCTGCGCAGTTCGAGCCGGTAAATCGGCAGACCCTCCGCGGCAAAGCGCTTTTCGAAAGTCGTTAGGGGAAAAGCTTCGTCTTCATAATTCTCCTCCTCGCGAAACTGAGCCGCAGAAATCACCTCCCGCATTGCCCGAAAATAATCTTCCTGGTCGGTTGCGACGCGAAGGCGGCCGCCGGGCACGAGCGCACGATGGACGCTGGCGAGAAATTCCCGCGTCACGATGCGCCGCCGGTGATGGCGCTTCTTGGGCCAGGGATCGGGAAAGAGGAGGTGCATCGCCGCGATCGAGCCGGCTGGGAAAAGGTGTTGCACAGCATAGGACGATTCAACCCGGAGAACGCGAACGTTAGGCAAACTCGCGCGCGCTGCTTTTCCGCAGGCGCTCCGCACCCGGCCAAGGAGCCGCTCGATTCCGAGAAAGTTATGCTCGGGAAACTTCTCCGCCAGCGCGACGAGAAAACTCCCATCGCCGCAGCCGAGATCGAGCTCGAGTGGCGCCGGGCGCGCAAAAATCTCCGCCGGATCGAGCGGAGCGAAGTAATCCTCCGGGATCAGCTCAGGCGGTGGAATATTCAGCGTCTTCATCGACTCTTAACCAGGAATCATGCACAAACTTTTGGCTCTTTTCATCACTCTCGCCTTTTGCAGCGTCGCCCTCCCGGCCCAATCCGAAACGAAAACCGCTGTCTTCGCGGGCGGCTGTTTTTGGTGCATGCAACCTCCCTTCGATCAGGCCAAGGGCGTGACGCAAACCGTCGTCGGTTACACCGGCGGGAAAAAAGAAACGGCCAACTATGAGCTCGTCTCGGCGCACAAGACGCAGCATCGCGAAGCGATCGAGGTGACTTACGATCCGGCCCAGATTTCCTACGATCAGCTTCTCGATATTTTCTGGCACAACATCAACCCCACGCAGGCCGACGGACAGTTTCACGACATCGGCCTTTCTTACCAGGCGGCGATTTATTTTGGGAATCCCGAGGAGAAAAAGGCGGCCGAGGAATCGAAGGAAAAACTGGGGAAGTCGGGCCGGTTCGATCAACCGATCGTGACCGAAATTCTGCCGCGCCAACCCTTTTATCCGGCCGAGGACTATCACCAGAAATATTACCTGAAAAATCCGGCCGAGTTTGAAGCCTATCACGTCGGATCGGGACGTGTCAGCTACCTCGAGAAGATCTGGGGAAAAGGCGAGGCCGTTAGGCGTTAGGCACTCGTTAGGGCTTTTCCTTCGCGCCGCCGGCGATCCGGCCGGTCATGGCATCCACCTCGATGTGCTGAACCGCCTCCGCCTTGGCCGGGGCGATCTCGAGCGACCAGACCAGTTTACCTTCCACCTTCTCCAGTTTCGCCGCGGTCACCTGGCCCCCCGGGAAACGTTTCAGCGCGATGTGTTCCGCTTCGTTCTTGGTAATTTTCGCGTGCCCCGGTGGATCAAGCGGACTCGCCTGGAGAGTCGCGCAACAGAGGAAAAAACCGCAGACCGCGAGAGAGATCAGCTTCATGAAACAATGAAGCGACTCCGCCCGGTCCAGGCAAGAAAAAGCCGTGCGCGATTTTTCGGAACTGCCACTGGCACGGGCGCTGCTTAAAGAAGGATGCAAGCTAGGAATCCAACACCGAAATAATCGAACGTAACTATCATTCCTGAGCTCTGCGGCGCGACCAGCAATGGTCGCGCAATTTTTTTGTGCAGACCCTTCGGCGCCGCCACGTCGCAGGGCTAGAACTTATAAAGGTCGCTCTTGGTCGGTTCGACAAAGTCCGCTTGCGCAACGAGGAGCCGCTCTTTCAGGACCTTGGACAATCCTTCGGCCAGGGCCGACGCAATGACCTTTGGCTCGCGGGTGTAAATCGGAATCGGAAAGGAACCGGCATTGCGATCGTAGCCCCAAATCGTGCCATCGGTTTCCCAGACGCAATAGGCGTGACCAGCCGGGTGATTCTTGTAACGAACGAGCAGAATCTTCGCCCAAAAATTCTGATCGAGGCTGTGCTGAGTCTTGACCACCGCGAGGTAATTACAGGCCGAGATGACGCAGCCGTTGAGGATAACGAGGTCATTTTCACCCGGGACGAGGGTGACCTTTTGCTTCTGGCAGGAGCTCATCGTTAGGCAGGCCAGAGACGCGGAGAGCAAAGCAGCGGAACGAAGAAAAAGGGTCGGGCGCATTGTTACGGGCTTTATGGTGGTTATAGCACGCTGCCTGCTTCGTTGTGAAGCTTTTACTTTCCCTTCCCCGCCGCGATCAGCAGAGAATTTGGGAGCCGCGCTTCCACCCGGACGTGGTGGCAGAGTCTGACCCGGAGGGCGAGCTTATTTTTTGCCTAACAATGGCTGGAGCATGTTGCGCACGCCGGCCAGCTCGCCCCCGCCCGAGCCGACGTGATAGCGGTGGCAAAGCAGGCAGGAGTCGCCCGCCACCCGTGGCTGATGGCACTGCATGCAGAGAGTTTTGGAGAGCGGCGCGAAGTTGCTTTGGAAATGTTCCGGATCGCGTTCTGCCAAGGCCCCGGTTTTGCCGGAGAAAAATTTCGCATACTCCGCTTTGGGATTAATCGTGTGACAGGTTTCGCAGGCGGTGTTGCCGAAGAGGCTGAGATGCGTGGTGTGCCGAAAAGTGGTGAACGATTTCTTTTTCGGGACCGATTCGGCGGGAAGCCACTGCACCCGCAGCGTTTCACCGCTGGCATCAACGGTGTGGCATTTCATGCACATGCCCGCCGATTGCGGATTGGCCAGCGCTTGAAAGACGGCTTTCGTCTCCGGCGGCGCTGTCCGGCTGGCGAGTTTCCCCGCGGTGGTGAGCCAGGCGACGAGGAAGGGATCGGCGTGTCCGACCGGCCGGTAGTAGAGAGTGAAGCTGTCCTGCGGCCGATACCAACCGCCTGCGGCAACCCACTCCTCCGCGGCCTTCGGTTCAACTGCCGGGACCGCGGCCGGCGTTGCCGAAGGCGCCGGACTTTGCGCGGCGCCGCCGGTGAGAAGGTCGCCACCGGTCAGATCGTCGTTCCCGGTTGCGCCGGGCGATGGCGTCGGCGAAGCCGCTGTAGTCGTGAGATCATTGCCCCCGCCTAACAAATCGGCTTCCCCCCCGGACGGCGTTGGCGAAGGGGAAGCCGCAGCGGTCAGATCGTCGCCCCCGATGAGAGACCCGTCGCCACTCGCAGGCGCCTGCGCCGCCGGCGTCGGCGTCGCGACAGGCTTGGCGGGAGCCGGCAAGGACGGCTTGATTCCTTTTTCGTAGTTCGCCACCTCGCTGAGCAAATGCGGCCACCAATCCTTCTGCGCCGCGAGGAGGGCAGCGCGCGGCACTTCGATCCCGGCGGGCGACATCTCGCCCGGCAATTCCTTGCGCAGATACGATTGCCCGTCGACGACGAGGTGGAAGAACAGCTCCTTCACGCCCCAGGCGAATTTTTCCGCGGCGGCCAATTGCGCCGGCGTCGCTTTCGTTAGGTCGAGCAGATCAACCCCGCGCAACTGGTCGAGCGTGGCCGCCATCGCGGGCTGCCGGCGCAGGAGCAGTTCCATGAACGGCGTGATCCTGGCATCGGCAAACTTCGGCCACTCGCCGATGCTGATGCTCTTGGCCGTGAGCGTATCGGCGTCGATGCCGGGCACGGTAAAAAACGCCGCCCCTTTCACGGTCATGCCGGCGCCCTCGATCTGCGGCTCGTGGCAAGCCGCGCAGGTTGCGGCGAAATTTTTCACCTTCATAAAGCGGCCGGCCGGATCGGGTTCGTGACAATCCTGGCAGCTGCGCGGCGCCTTCTCTTTCATCTCGGTAAAGTGCTGCCCGAGGTGGCTGGCGTGATCGAAAAAGATCGGGGTGCGTCCGCGATAGGGGTAATTGGAAAAATCGGGATGCCCTTTGGCAAAGCTGGCGAACTGCACCGAGTGGCAGGTCTGGCATTGCGCGTTGCTTAGGCTCTTCAAATCGAAATTCCGGCCATGATGTTCCTGATGGCAAGTGGTGCAGGCCAGCTCGCTGTTCGGCGCCTGGACCGGGCTGAGAGAATGACTGACCCGAAGGAAAATCGGGGCGGCCCTTGACTCGTTAGGCGGGGCCTGAATTTTTCCCCCGAGCCTGGCCAGCCGCGCGGGCGAGATGCTGTGCGGATCGAAGGGCCGATCTCCGAGGGCGTGGCACTTCAGGCAGAGTGCGCTGTCGGCCAAATGTTTTTGTTGCAGGGCGTCGAGCCCCGCGACAGTCGGTTGCACCCGGTTGGCGACGCTGTGACAATCGCTGCACTTGGCCGCGGAAGTAGCGTGGACATTACTCAGCCGGCCGGGATCGATCCAGGAATGGCGCCAACTGCTGCCGAAAAGAAAAAGGAGGGCACCGGTCGTTAGGGCGATAAACAGCCAGACGAGCGAAGCGCGGGCGCGACGCAGCGACGGGACCGGCTGGCAAGGCGGGATCGGGTGCGAACAGACGCCGTTAGGCAACGGGCCTTCGGCGCATTTGCCGCCCGAGGCATCGCTCCGCAGGCAGATCCAGCGATCACCTTTTCTGGCCGGAGCACACTCCCCGGTATTGCGGCAATTGCCCTTCGCATCCGGGCCGAGCGGACAACCGCGCCCTTCCGCAGCGTGACCGCAAACCCATTTCTGGTTCGGCCGTTCGTAGCGATTTTCCTTAAACCGCAATGGATCGAGTGGCCGCTGCATTTCACCATCTCCCCGAGTAAAGCGTCGCGACGATCCCGTGCGCGATGCCGAGCAGAATCAGACTGTAGGTAAAAGGAATGTGGACGAAGAGCCAGAACTTGAGGAGCCGCTGCGAGGCGTATTGAAAATCGAGGTTGTGCTTGGTCTCGATCCAATCGCGCACTTCGGCCGCGATCGCCCGCTCGCGTTCGTTCAGGTAACGATCGAGCGCGCTCGTTTCCGCGAGGAGCGCGTGCCACTTGCGTTCCCCGCGGCGAAGGGCGGAAAAGGCGGTCGGACGGTGCTGAAAGAAATCGCGCAAATATTGCACGTAGAAATTGCCCAGCGTTGACGACTCGGTCTCGCGTTCCGCTTGCCTAACGAGCTCCTCGACCTCGCGCTGGATGTGGAGACGAAACGCCGGGATGCGTTCGTAGAGGAGCGGCTCGCCCGAGCGCGCCATCCGCGGCGGCAGATCGCGGCTAATGAAGAGACCGAAGAAACCGCTCAGGATGACGATGCAAAAAACGAGCGCGAGCGTGATCTCGAACGCGCCGCCCGGGACACGAAAGCGGACATGGAGGAGGAAGACGAGAAGACAAAACCAGCCGGCGTAAATATGGATTTGCAGCCAGGTGGCGGCTTTGACGAGCGGGAGGAACGGCAGCTTCTTGCGCGCATTAAAAAGCGTCAACCCGAGAACAAGGAAGAGGAGGAGGAGGCCGGTGTAGAGCGGGTCCGGGCGAAGCGCGATGCGCCAGATGTGCCAGAGGAGAAACATCGCCGCCGAGAGCAGGATGAGCCCGGCGGTAAAACAGATTCGCCTAACGAGAAGCGAACTCACCGATTGAGCCACCTCGCCAGTTTATCGACCTCGAGCATGTCGGCGCGATACATCGCATCATGCGGACAGGCGCGAACGCAGGCCGGCCCGCCAAGCTGATCGACGCAGAGGTCGCACTTGGTCGCTTTCAGGATCGGCGTCTGCGTCGCTTCGTCGAGAATGAAGCGGCCGCCGCCGTCGCGAATCTCGACCATTTGAATGTTGTCGTAGGGACAGCTGTTGGCGCAGGTCGCGCAGCCGACGCAGGTCAAATCGTTGATCACGACCTGCCCTTCGATCGATTCGCGATGAATCGCGCCCGTCGGGCAGCCGATCATGCACACCGGATCGACGCAATGCATGCAGGCATTCGCCACCATGATGCCGTTCTGGACCCGGCCGTGCCGGAGAAATTTCGGATTGTTGTCGTGACTCGCGGCGCAGGCGCGCACGCAATCGTCGCAACGCGTGCAACGATCGAGATCGATCAGCATCGTGGCGGTGCCGTTGACGTAGCGCTGCTCGACGAGGAACTCGATCATCTCCGGGCCGAAGGTCGCCTCCGCATCTTCGCCGAGATTGATCCGAGTGGAAGTCTCGGCCTTTTGGCGCAAATCGACCACTTCCTGTTCGCTAAAATGCGGCGCGATGAACTCATCAAAGATCGGCGTCGGAATCACCAGGATATCGACGTAGCCGATGGCGCGGAGCGAAAACTGGAGCCCAACGCGCTCATCGAATTGCGCTCCGCAAAGCAGGGACGGCAGACCGAAGACGTCGCCTTTGCCGAGATAACTGATCGTGCGCTCGCCGTGATTGTACTTGCGGCTGAGCCGGGCGAACCCGCTCCGGATCAGAATCAATCCGTTAGGGTAATCGCCCTCCCGTGCGATGATTGGCTCCTTCGCCAAACGTTCCTGCGCAGAAGCTTCGCGCACCGTCCGGTAGGAAGCGTTCCACTCGAAATCACCGTAACTCTCAAACTGGGTGTGATCGGCAACCTTGTGCACCGCTTCGTCGGAAAGATTCTTGAGCAGCGGAGTCTCGCGAAGATGGGCAGCCAGGCTGCGTTGCCGATAGAGGCGATCGATGTGCTGTTTCCATTCCGGCGCGTACTTGCGGATGTCGCGCAGCCCCTGCCAGCGCAGCTCTAGCAATTCGGCCGGCCCTTCCGCAATCACGGTGGCGGTGCGCGGAGTGCGCGCGAGCGCAGCGATCTCGCCGAAGAGTTCGCCCGGACCGAGCTGGGCGGTGCGATTTTTTTCCAAAACCCCCGGGACATCCTGGAGAAAGACACGCACCTCGTCGCCGGTCGCCTGGCGCGAGCGGACTTTGTCCGCGTCGGTGCTGCTCATTACTTTGCCGCGCGAATAATCGCGCACCTCGGGATATTTCGGCTGCGACCAAAGTTGGGCGACCGAGGCGAGGAAACTTTTCTTCTGCGGCGGGCGACGCCCGAGCTGGGCGGCGGGCAAGGGATCGAGCATGACGCGGACGCTGCCGGCCAAGATGAGAAAAGCCGAACTGCCGTAATCGCTTGCCCTAACGATGATATCCCCCGTCTCAAAACGCCGGATGCGCGCGTCGTTAAGCAAAATTCCGCGGAGCGGAATCGTCGGCGGAAAGCGCTCGGGATCGATCGTCGCGAGCGGCGCAATCGTGAGGAGACGATCCACCTCGGCTTCCGTCGTAGCGACGTCGAAAGGGACGTCCCAACGCTGCGGCCGAGAAATGCGGGTCAGGAGATCGGCCATGGCCAAAACGAAAGCACCGACGCGGGGAGCAGAGCGACGGTCATTCGGTCGTTAGGCGTTAGGGTTGGTAGGGCTTTCCGCGGTATTGATCCGGCTTCGGAATCATCGGGTCGAGGCCCGCGAGTTTGTCGCCAGTTTCGGTTGAGGAAAATTTCTTGCCCAACTCGGCAACTTTGTCGGCCGTTTCGTCGAGCGGCGCTTTGTTGTTGAGTTTCAAGGCCGCGGCGTTCGCGATCGTCAGGATCTGCGCCATCTCGTCGGTCGGCGCGGCTTTCTGAATCGCCGCCAATTTCGCGCGCAGCGCGTTCGCCCGTTGCGCCATGGTGATGCCGTAAGTTGCTTTCTCCGTCGCGCTGGCGACGCCGCGCAGGCTGTACTCGAGATCGAGAATGGCGCCGGTCGCGAACATCATGCGCTGTTTGTTTTGGTCGTCGGCCTTGTTCACTTTACCTTCGCTGCCGTCGGGCGTGAGGAAGTTGTGCCGCACCATGCCCTGCGACCAGGAGACCAATTCAAAGCCGGCGCTGCCCGCGGCGTGGCCCCCGGTGTTCACTAGCTTCTCGTTAGGCACAAGATGGCACTGGTAACAATTGGCCGCGACCGCAGACATGTCTTCGGGCCGAATCATGCCGGCGGCGGCCGATTTCGTGCGGCGTTCTTCCTTCGAAAGTTTTTTGTCGTTGTGAATGTTCACCCAATCCGCGGCCGCGCCGTGACAGGATTCGCAGGAAACGCCCGAGATCGGTTCCGGGCTCCCACCCTTCGCCTGCACCGTATAGTGGCAGGTCAGGCAAAGACTTTCGCCTTTGATCCGTTTGATGCCGAGCGCGCCGGCAATTTTTTGCCCGGCCGGGCTGCGATGCATCGAATCAAAAGTCGCGAAGTGCGGGGTCAACTTCCACGCTTCCAATTCGTACTTGTGGCACTCACCGCATTTTTGCGACCCTACGACTTTCGCGGGATCTATTTCGTGCACTTGCGCGGAATAGGCGAGGGGGGTTCCGAGTCCCAGTAACAAGGCAAAAATGGCGGATGGCTGGCATAATTTTTTCATGTTAAGAATCCTTCTCTTCCTCGGGTATTGATCGTGCTGGATTTTTTTTAGTAGTCTACCTTAGCGGCAGCAAGCATTTTTCTAGCGGAATTTTAAATTTTGAATTGACGGCTCGTTATGAAAAAAAACAATCTCCTGCGTATGCGCGCCTCACGTTCGCTAATCGTTAGGCTGACAATTCTTTGCATCGCGCTCACGAGCCCGCTTGGCCTCCGGGCGCAAGATACCACCCCCGCGCTGGCCAAGCCTGCACCTACAGCAGCCACTCCTGTGCCCACGCCGGCAGCAAACGGCGCGGACGATTTGCTCGTTCCCAGCGCGCCGGCACCTGCTGCCGGGGCGACCACCTCGTCGCAGGATGATCTCCTCGCGCCGTCGGCTCCGGGGACGCAACCCGCCGCGGCCTCTCCTTCGTCGGGTGACGACCTCCTGCTTCCTTCCAGCGGCCAACCCGCGACTAACGAACCCATGCCGGATCAATTGCTCCTCCCGGGAAATGTCCAGCCGCCTCCGCCGAAGCCCGCGACCGCGACCGGCAACGCGGCGGTGGATCACGCACAGATGCTGGTGGAAAATAAATTCCCTTCCGCCTCCACTTGCGCCACCTGCCATCCGACGCAGTTCCGGCAATGGTCGGTCTCGCAACACGCTTACGCGCAGGTGAGCCCCGTCTTCAATACCTTCCAGGCGACAGTAGGCAGGCTCACCGCCGGGACGAACGGGGACTTTTGTATTCGCTGTCACACCCAGGTCGGCATGCAAATCAAGGAGCCGACCTTCATCAGTAACATGGATCGCAATCCAACCTCGCGGGAGGGTATCACCTGCATCTCTTGCCACCGAATAAAGAACGATTACGGCAAAGTGAGCGGTCGCATCGCACTCCAACAGGGCGACATTTTCGACCCGGTCTATGGACCGCGCGGCAACGCAAACCTAAAGAAGGTCCTCGCCCAGCCGGACAAATTCCAGGTTGTGACCAAGCGTGGTGAAGTTGGGCGCGCCATTCATACGAATGTGATCAAGTACGATCCGCTCGAAAAATCGGGATTTTGCGGGGACTGCCATGACGTCAATCTGCTCAACGGTTTCCGGCTCGAAGAGGCCTTCACCCAATTCAAAAACTCTCCGGCAAACAAACGTGGCGAGACCTGCCAGGATTGCCACATGGGCAAAATCCCCGGCATCAAATCCGGTTACGCTTTTGGGCCGGCTGCGATGGTCGGCGACCAGCCCACGCCGCCCCGTAAGTTGACCGATCATCGTTTCGCGGGCCCGGACTACTCAATCATTCATCCGGGGCTCTACCCTTTCAATGTCAAGGCGCAGCAACTCGCCACCATGCGCGAGTGGCTCCAATTTGATTACAAGGCCGGGTGGGGCACTGACGCCTTCGAGAAAAAAGCGGCGGCTGATTACAAATTCCCCGCGCGCTGGCAGGCGATCGACGACCGCTACGACGCGCGCGCTGTGCTCGACGATCAATTCGCGAAACTCGAAGAAGCAAACACCCAACGGTATCAAATTCTCCGCCGCGGCATGCAACTGCACCAGTTCGTGCTCGATCAAAACGACGACCGCGGGATCAAATTCAAGGTCAAGGTCGCGAACGGGACAGACGGCCACGGCGCGCCGACAGGTTTCGACGGGGAGCGGGCCTATTTTCTCCAATGCACGGTGACGGATCGGAGAGGCAAAGTCATCTTCGCCTCCGGCGACCGTGATCCGAATGGGGACGTGCGCGACATCGAGTCGAGCTACGTGCACGATCACAAGCTGCCCTTGGACAAATTCCTCTTCAGTTTGCAGTCGAAGTTTCTCGTCACCCTTCTTCGCGGCGGCGAGACCGTGGCGATCATTCCGGTGAACCAGAGCATAGATCCGCTGCCTTACGTGCGCCCGGCGACCAACGCGGATTTCCTCGTGGGCAGGCCAAATGGCGCTCGTAAACAAGCCACCGTCCTGGAACCGAACGGGTTCCGGTGGGCGGAGTACAAAGTGGACAGATCACATCTCACCGGTCAACGGCCTTACAAGGTGAATCTGAAATTCGTCACCCAAATGGTTCCCGTAAACCTCCTCGGCGCCATCGCCGCGACCGGATTCGATTACTACATGTCGCCCAAGAGCATCGCCAACAATGTGGTTGAACGCTCCCAGACGATTTGGAACAAAACCATCGTCCTGCGCCCGGAACCGATGGTCGTGAACATGAGACCGACCGAGGCCCAAATCATGGCACGGCCGAATAAGCCCTTCCAACCGGAATCCAGAGCGGCCTGGGAGAAGCCGCCAGCGCCACCCGCGAAAGTGGCGGATGCCAACCCGGTTGCTTCGACTAACCCGAAGTGATGCGCACCTTTCTCACGACGTTTGCCCTTGTCGCTTTCGTTTTCGCGACGGCAACAGCCAATACCTTCGCCGCCGGGATGGTCACCTGTCCGACCTGCGGTCAACAGATGCCGGACAACTTCCACTTCTGCAGCAATTGCGGAACGAGTCTTGACAACGTCCCGCGCTCGTCAGGGGCGCCCGCGGCCGAAGTGACCAGTACCACAACCACGAGCGTTCATGGCGCATCGATGAACGTTAGTCACTCTACGACCACCACGGTGGCTACCAAAAAACCGTTTAAGTTGTGGGATTTGTTTGGCGGCTCCGAGCACGGGCATGGGAGCGCCTTGAGCGACCAGCCGCTGCCGCTGGCAAGTGTTCCCCCACGGCCCGCGCCGCCTATCGAAATCGGGCTGAGCCCATTCCTCGGAACAGGACCGATCGCACCCGGCTACGTGCTGCCCACGGGGGCCGTCTGGCAGCCGGACTTCATCGTCTTCGGCACGGCCCGCACTGCCCTCCAAACATTCGACAACGGAACTGGCCAAATCACCGAATGGGCCAATCGTCTCGACCTCTACGGCAATCTTTATCTCACCCCAACCGAGCGCCTGCTTATCGGCTTCCGCCCGCTCGATCGCGACGGGCTTGCTTACAGCGGCTACCGCTTTCAACCGCAGAATGGTCCGCAAAACGCCCTCAACGCCTACGTCACCACTCTTTTCTTCCAAGGAGACTTCGGCGAAATTTTCCCCAACCTTGATCCGCGTGACCGCAGGAGCTTCGATTATAGCTTCGCCATCGGCCGGCAACCGCTGAGTATTCAGGATGGCATCATGATCAATGAAGACGTGATCGACGCCATCGGCATCACCAGGACGTCGCTCTTCGCTTTCGGCGCCTCCGCCTTGCGCACGACCGGCTTCTTTGCCTGGAACGAGTTGAATCGGAACGACAACGTGCGCGACAACAGCGCGAAATTGTTCGGTCTCTTCAACACCGCGGATTACGCCAACTTCACGATCGATCTGGATTTTGCCTATGTGAATGCCGATGACGACACGGGCGGAGATGGCGCCTACCTGGGCGTTGGCGTGATCCGGCGCTTTGGGCTGATCAATTCGACCACTCGCATCAATGGTTCCATCGCACTCGATCATGAAACCTCTGCGGTGAGTAATGGCGTCCTCTTGTTCCAGCAATTGACGACCCGGTTGCCAGAAAGCGATGACTTCGTTTACCTCAACGCCTTTTGGGGAATTGGGAACTACAGCTCCGCGGCGCGCGGAGGCGATCGCGGCGGACCGCTCGGGCAGACCGGCATTCTTTTCGCCGCCCAAGGCTTGGGCTCATACGGCGCACCACTTGGTAATCGCGCCAACGACGCCGTCGGTGCGGCGATTGGTTATCAAAAGTTTCTCCACAACAAAGATCAGCAGTTCGTCTTCGAACTCGGCGGGCGCGTGGCGACAAAAGATCCAAAATTCTTCGCCGCCAGCCAGCCGAACTCGATCGCCGCCGGCGCTCAATACCAAATAAAATTGAACCAGCACATGGTCCTGGTCTTCGACGCCTTCGTCGGCTTCCCGGAGGATCTAGACACGGCCTATGGTTTTCGCTCGGAGTTGTTGATAAAATTCTGACGAGCTTGTATTTCATTGGCGTAGCATGATTCCTGAAGCACTCGGCGGTATTCTTGTTGTCGGCGGGCTCGTTCAGTTCGGTCTCGTGACGGCAGCAAATTTCCGCCGGCTCAGCGGCCAGAATCGGCAGGCCGATCTCTCCCTCGAGCTGCTCAAGACCGAGCTGGAAATGATGCGCGATCTGCGCCGGCAAAAAGCCGAGAGCGGATCACCCTGGAACGGTTGGCGAAAATTCCTCGTTGCCCGCAAAGTGATGGAGTGCGACGACATTTGCTCGTTCCATCTCTCGCCGCACGACAAGAAGGCGCTCCCCGGTTTTCTTCCCGGCCAATACCTCACTTTTAATCTCGACATTCCCGGCCAGACCAAACCGGTCGTGCGTTGCTACAGTCTCTCCGACAGCCCGCGCCCCGAGAATTACCGCGTCACGATCAAACGCATCCCGCCGCGCGACAAAGACAAACCGCCCGGTCTCGCTTCCACTTTCTTCTACGACCAGGTCAACGAAGGCGACATCCTCGACGTCAAGGCGCCCTCCGGGCAATTCTTTCTCGATCCCGCCGGCACCGGCGGCGTTGTCCTCATCGGCAGCGGCATCGGTCTCACGCCGGTCCTCGCCATGCTCAATACTTTGATCGGGCAAGGCTCGCGCCGCGAGATCTGGTTTTTCCACGGCATCCGCAACCGCTCCGATCACATCATGAAAGAGCACCTCGATGCGATCGCGCGTGAGCATCCGAATGTTCATCTGCAGGTTTGCGCGAGTAAGCCCGATCCCGACTACGAGCTGGGCCGGGATTACCATCACGAAGGCCGCATCTCTGTCGACCTTTTCAAAAAAGTGCTGCCTTCAAATAACTTCGACTATTACCTCTGCGGTCCGGGTCCGATGATGCAGGACGTCACCGAAGGTCTGAAAGAATGGGGCGTCCCGGAAAAACATATCCATTACGAAACGTTCGGCCCCTCGAGCGTGAAAAAAGTCGCCGCCGTCGTCTCTCCCGAAGCCAAGCTTGCCACCGGCTATTCGGTTCAATTCAAGAAGAGCGGCAAAACTGCGCAATGGTGCGGCGATTACACCAGCATCCTCGATTTGGCGGAAGCCAACGGGGTCAGCATTCCGAGCGGCTGCCGCGCGGGCAGTTGCGGCACCTGTCAGGTCGCGGTCTTCTCCGGCGAAATCGGTTACATTGAGCAGTCCGATTTTGAGACCAATCCCGGAACCCGCTTAACCTGCATCGGCGCCCCGAAGAGCGACCTCGTTCTCGACGCGTAGACCGATATCGTCCCAGGCAGTCTTATCGCTGCAAATCTCGCGTAGCCCGGCGGGATTGCCAATTAGACTACGCCAATTATCAGACGCCGGGGGAGGTGACACGGCCAACTCCGCAAGAGCTGGCCGTGTCACAAGTTGCTCTTAGTACGCCGCTATTCCCTGAGCCCCGTCGGTCGCGGGCAGCATGCCATAGGTTCCAAGCGAGGTCAGGATACCGAAGGCGGTATTCACCTTCCACGCCCCTACCGTGCCATCCCCAGAGTTGTTCGAATAGAGGAAAACGCTGCCTTTTTTGTCACCCTTCACTATCGCCATGTCGTTGGCCCCGTTGCCGGTTCCCGCGGCCATGTCCAATAAGGTGAGGGTGCCGTCGTCCCCTATCTTATAGGATGAGATGCTGTTGGAGTTGTTATTGCTAACAAAGAGGAATCGCCCTTTCACAGGATCGACGACCGCCCAACAGGGAGTGGTCTGCCCATTTGGAATGCTTTCGCTGATCGGCGTCAACGTGCCAGTCCGCCTGCCGATCGCGAAAGACGAAACGGAGCCCGCATCTGGCGCGGGAATCGTGGGGCTCGCCCCGAAAGCCTCTGCCACAAGCAAGTTTCCATTGTTGTCGAATGAGAAGCCAAAGTAGGTCGGTTGATTCGGGCCGCTAGACTGATAAATAGCGGGCGGGAGGGGCGACCCGTCGTCGTTGCGCGGGAACACGTAAATCGTGTTGGTTGACTTTACCGTCACGATCAGAAAATCGCCGTCGGGGGTAAACCCGACTTGGGCCGGCGAGCGCGGGAATGCCGGCGGATTTTGACCGCAATCAAACTCGGGGCTGGGGAAGCCACCCGGGTCGCAGCTTAGAAAACTGCCCGGCGACATCCCTGGATCGATGGGCTGCGTGGAGCCGGCGATCGGAGTCAGATGGCCATTAGTGGAAACGGTGAAACCAGTAATGTTTGGCCCGATTCCGCAGGCCGGAGTGCTACCGGGTCCGCCAGCATTGAGCACGTAGAGCTGGTCGCCGTCAACCGCCAGACTATCGGGAAACAATCCGCCGGACGACACCCGGTCAGCTAGCGTGAGGCTGCCATTCGCACCGACCAGAAACGAGGAAATAGTGCCGACCTGGCAATCGTGATTATCCCCAGTCGGGTCTTCCTGCAGGGTTTCCGTATTCACCGCGAACAGGTGACGATGGGCCTTATCCAAAATAAGACCGCCCTGTGAAGTGAGCGAGTCGATCCCCTGGCGTTGAAATCCGCTGCCGCCGCCGCCCGTGCCGATCGTTTGCAAGGGGGTAAGGGTGCCGTCGCGCATTCGACTGAAGGCCATTATCTGGTTAGTCGTCAAAGCGTTGGTCATCGCGTAGACTGCGCCGACCGGATGGGATACAACTTCAGCCGCCGCGGGTTTGGACTTGGCTGGCGAACTGGCGGTTGCTTTCGAGACAGCGAATACAGTCACGAGCCCGCACATCCCGAGTGCCGCGACAATCGTTCCGGTGAGGATAAATCGTTTTGATTTCATATTGGAATGCGTATGCCAAATTTCGCCGAGCAAAGCAATACAAATCTGTTGGGCAGTTCAAGCCGATTCGGTGACCGAATCGAGCTTAAGGGGTGCAAAATGCACTAACTTCTCAGCCGGCGGAACGTCCTCGGAAAACGGTAGCTAGACGCGAATGGCCGCAGTTCGTATCGGTGAACTTAGGAACGACCTGATGTTCGACGCCTAACGACGCTTGGAACCTGCGCAGCCGAAGCAAGAGAGTCCCTTATCAACACGCGCTGGATGCAAGTCTTTACGGCCGCGCCTAACGAGCGTCGGCGCCCCAAAAGCGACCTCGTCCTCGATGCGTAAAGCCTGGCCGCGGACTCCGGGAAACAACCCCCAAGTGCGCGTCTTGTATTCCGCATAATCGGGATACCTCACGCCTAGCAACCCTTCCTCCACCCACACCTTCGCCGCCAAAAAAATGATGACCACTGGGCCCGCGACGGCGACCCAGTCGCCCGGCTTCTTCAGCCAAAGTCCGACCACGCAGAAGATGCCGGTATAAATCGGGGTGAGGCCGATAATGGTAGATGCCTTATTGCACGAGTTCTTTTCCGGTCCGCGGCTCGGGCGCGATTTGAATCGTTCCGCGAATGGAAGCGAACGCCAGCACGATGACGAGGATCCCAAGCGCGCAAAGCGCGGTCCCGATCGTCATCGCGAGTCTCGAGAGAAAGAGCAACGGCCCCCGCCAACGTGTCAGGTCGTGAGAGTCGCTGCCGATCCCGCGGCGAAAGCGCAGAGAATTTGGTCGTCGCTTGACATCCGCGCTCCGTAGCGGGTACTTCGCATCTGCCCTTGAAGCCAATTTTCTCTGTCCGACTTGTTCTCGTTAGGCTGCCGTTGCTCGTAGCTGCGCTTTTGTTCTGCGTTAGTTGCGGGAGGAGCGATGACGATAAGATCACGGTCTACCGCATCCCGAAGGAAACGCAGCCGGCCGCCGCCCCTGCCCAGGCGGCGATGACGGAAGCGGGCGCGGCCGCACCGGCCGTGCATTGGAATGCCCCGAGCGGGTGGGAAGAACAACCAGCAACCGGTTTTCGTAAGGGCAGCTTCCTCGTCCGAGGCTCAGATGGAAAACAGGCCGACGTTTCGGTCATCTCCTTTCCCGAACAGGCGGGCGGTCTCCTCGCTAACGTCAATCGCTGGCGCAATCAGTTGAAGCTCGCGCCGATCACGAACGAAGCGGAAGCCGGCACGCCCATGCCGGTGGCGGGGCGCAACATGTTTTTCGTCGACGTCGTGAGCACCGAGCCGATCACACCGGACGGCTCCAAATCGCGCATCCTCGGCGGGATTTTTCCGCTCAACGGCGAGACCTGGTTTTTCAAAATGATGGGACCGGATCAGCTCGTGGAAACGCAGCGGCCAGCTTTCCGGCAATTTCTCGAAAGCATTCATCTCGCCGGCGCCGCACCCACCCCGCTGACCGCGCAGGCCGGCGCGAGCACGAACGCGCCGACGCCGCCGCCGATTGCGCCTGCGCAAGGCGCGCCGCTGCAATACACGCTGCCGGCCAACTGGCAGGAAAAACCGCTCACGCCGATGCGCCTGGCCAGCTTCAAGGCGATCGCGCCTAACGAAAAGGAAACCGACATCTCGGTCGTCGCGCTTCCCGGAATGGCAGGCGGCGATCTGGCCAACGTCAACCGCTGGCGCGGTCAGGTGAATCTTGCCCCGGTCGATGAAGACACCCTCGCGAAATCGGCGGAGCACGTGAAGGCGGACGGGCACGATTTCCTCCTCGTCGATCTGGTGAGCGCGGCACCGATGGGCGACAAGGGCGAAAAGCAGCGCATCCTCGCCGCCATCCTGGACGAGAACGATCGTTCCTGGTTTATCAAGATGACGGGCGAAGACGCCGCCGTCGCCTCGCAGAAAAATGCTTTCACCGATTTTTTGCGCAGCCTCAAAATTCCCTAACGAATGCCGGCCACGACTGCCACGCCTAACGAGTTCCTGAGACCGTTGCGAATTTTCGCGTCGCTCCGGCTGACCGTGGTTTGTCTCGGCTTCGGGATGTTGCTCATTTTTCTCGGGACACTCGCCCAGGTCCACCTCGGGATTCACGCCGTCCAGGCGCGCTATTTTCAAAGCCTGCTTGTCTTCTGGTCGCCACCGGGGGCGGACTGGAAGATTCCGATCCTCCCCGGCGGTTATTTGTTAGGCACGGTCCTGCTCGTCAACCTGATCGCGGCGCACGCGACCCGTTTTCAGCTTACCCGGAAGAAAATCGGAATCTTTCTTCTCCACTTCGGGGTCATCCTTTTGCTCATCGGCCAACTTCTGACCGGCCTCTTCGCTCGTGAAACCCAGATGCGGATCGATGAAGGCCAGACGCTCGGTTATTCCGAAGCGTCGCGCGAAGTCGAGCTCGCTGTGATCGACGTGACCGATCCGAAGTTCGACCAGGTGGTTTCGATTCCGGAAGGCGCACTCGAGCGCGGCGGGATCATCCAGAACCCGACGCTTCCTTTCACTTTGAAGATCCAGCGCTTTCTCCCGAACTCCCAACTGGCGATGCGCGCGCAGGTTCCGCAGGCGCCGCCTTCCCTCGCCACGACCGGCCTCGGCGCGAACGTGGTCGCGACCGAAGTGCCGCGCACGGTCAAGGATGACGAACGCGACTTGAGCGCGGCATTCGTCGAAATCGACGGCGTGCAAGGTTCGTTAGGCACATGGCTCGTCTCAAACGCGATCGCCGAACCACAATCGTTCACGGTCGACGGGCACACCTACGAGCTGATCATGCGGCAGCGGCGTTTCTACAAGCAATTCGCCCTCACCCTGCTCCACTTCGCGCACGATCGTTATGCCGGCACCGACATCCCGAAAAACTTCTCCAGCCGCGTCCGCCTGATCGATTCCGAGCGGGGCGAAAATCGCGAGGTGCTGATTTCGATGAACGATCCGCTGCGCTATCGCGGCTTCACTTTTTATCAGGCTGGCTTCGACAATAGCGACCAGACGACGATTCTGCAGGTGGTGAGAAATCCAGCGATGCTCCTTCCCTACATCGCCTGCGCGCTGGTCGGCCTCGGCTTGCTCGTCCAGTTTTCGATGCACTTGTTTGGCTTTGTGAAAAAGAGGAGCCGATGAAGAAATCGCGTCCCTGGATTATCTGGCTCGTCATCGCGGCGACGATCGCCTACGTCATCGCGCCGCTCGGGCAGCGCGATCAGCGTGGCGGTTTCGAGATGCAAAAGTTCGGCCGGTTGCCCGTCCTCCTGAACGGCCGGATCAAGCCGCTCGACACGGTCGCGCGCAATTCGCTCCTCATCATTCACGGCAAACAAACGATCAGCCTCGAGCACGGCGAGATGACGGCGATGGATTGGCTGGCTGAGGTGATGATGAAATCGGAGGACGCCGATCGGCAGAAGATTTTCGTGATCCGCAGTCCCGAGACGCGGGCCGCGATCGGCCGGAGCGATCCGACGGAGAAATATTTTTCCTTCCTGGAGCTGACTCCGCATCTGCCGGACATCGAGCAGCAGGCCGAGCTCGCGCAAAAGGTGGAGGCGCAACTGCGCTCGCCTTTTCAGCGCGACATCATCAAGTTGTTTGAGCGGCTGACGCTTTATCATCGGCTCGAGAACAGCCTCGAGGTCGCGGGCACGCAGGATTTCAAAGCGCAGATCGACGAACTGCTGAAGAACATTCATCCCTCCCCCGTCCCGATGAACAGCGGCATCACGGCGGAGGCTTTGCAGAGGCTCGGTTTCCTGGCCGAGACCGGTTATTTTTTTCCGATCCCGCCCGTTCCGCCTAACGATGATCCGCTGCGATGGCGCAAGATGGGTGAGAGCATTTTGCAGTTCGTCACCGCGGGAAATCTGCATCCCGCAGTCTCGGCCTGGGCGACGATGGCGAGCGCTTACGCCGCGAATGATTCGGCGACCTTCAACGCGGCGCTCGATCGTTATTCCGGTTGGGTGAAGGAGCATTTTCCGATGCGGGTGCGCAAGGCCCACGTCGAATCGGTCTTCAACCAGTTGGAGCCGTTCTACAGCGCGATGGTGATTTACGTCCTCATCTTCATCCTGGCCTGCGCCTCGTGGCTGGTCTGGCCGCAAACGCTCGGGCGTTACGCGTTTCTTCTCCTCGTCGTGACCTTCGTCATCCACTCCGCCGGACTGATCACGCGGATGTATCTGGAAGGCCGGCCGCCGGTGACGAACCTTTATTCTTCCGCCGTCTTCATCGGCTGGGGCGCGGTCTTATTGGGCATTTTGCTCGAGCGCTTTTTCCGTAATGGCATCGGCAGCGCGACCGCGGCTTCGATCGGTTTCCTCACCCTCCTGATCGCGCACCATCTCTCGCTCGACGGCGACACGATGGAAATGATGCGCGCCGTTCTCGACACCAACATCTGGCTCGCCACCCACGTCGTCATGGTCACGCTCGGTTACGCTTCCACTTTCCTGGCCGGTTTCCTTGCCCTCACCTACATCATTCGCGGAGCCTTCACGCCTTCGCTCGATCGCGAGACTGCGAAATCGCTCGCGCGGATGGTTTACGGCATCGTCTGTTTTGCCACCCTCTTCAGTTTCGTCGGCACGATCCTCGGTGGCATTTGGGCAGATCAATCGTGGGGCCGCTTTTGGGGTTGGGATCCGAAAGAAAACGGCGCCGCTCTCATCGTGCTCTGGAACGCCATCATTCTCCACGCCCGCTGGGGCGGACTCGTTAGGCAACGTGGCCTCATGGTCATGGCCGTCTTCGGCAACGTTGTCACGAGCTGGTCCTGGTTTGGGGTCAACATGCTCGGCATCGGGCTGCACTCCTACGGTTTCATGGACAGCGCATTTCCCTGGCTGATCGCGTTTGGCGCAAGCCAGATCGCCTTTATGATGATCGGTCTGCTCCCGCCGCACACCTGGCGAAGCCAACTGGAAACGGCGCTCCCCGCGCGCGTTCCGGCCCCAAGTGGAAAAGTGGCCCTGACAAGAAGCTGAGCAAGACGCTCGGCCGGCGGCTGAGGGCGATTTGGCAAGGGCGACCGCGACACGCCCGCAACGGCAAACTCTTGCTTAAAGCGGGGAAGTTAAGGCTAAGGTGCCGTTGCGGCTGTCAGCGACTGTGGCGCTCCGGGAGTTGGCCATGGTACTTGAGTAGTGGGGCATTCTCTTCCATTACTTCCATGCGCAAAATTTTCCCGGCGTTGCAAAAAAAGTGATGTGCGGGAAAAAATGCCGTTCTCCCAGCGTTGCGAAAACGAATTAGCGGCTTTAACTCGACCGACGGCCCCGTCGACCGGCTAGTAAACGGTGGTCGGCTCCGGTGCGGCCAGAATTTTCTGAAAACGCGGATCGGCGCGCAAGGGATCCCATTGCCAGCGCAAACGCAGATCCGAGAGCGACATCGTCGCCTCGTAAAACGAGACGCAACCCGGCTTTTGCAGGAGCGATTCGATCATCGTGATGGCCTCATCAACGTCGCCGACTCGGGCATGGATCAATGCGAGGTTGCAAAGTTTTTGCGGGCCGTCGTAGGCGTCCCGACTTGTCGGCTGCAGCCGGACCGCGAGCTCCCCCTCGCGAATCGCATCCGCCTTTCGCCCCATGTAAGCGTAGAGCAGGCCGAGCCGCGCGTGACGAAGCGCATTCTCCGGGTGAGCGAGTGTCTCGGCTTCCATCGGCAGGCGCGCGCTCTCGAATAATTCCCGGGCCTGCGCTTCATCGCCCTGAGCGAGTTTGATGCAGCCCTCGAGATAACTCTTCGGCAGAGGCGCGCTGAAAACGGAAGGCAGGGTTTCAAAAGGAAAGCCATCGAGCGCAGCTTGCGCTCGATCAAAATCGCGATCGACCATGGCGGCATCCCAACGCGCCCAGGCCGTATCCCCTTCCGGATCTCCGTAGTCCGGGTATTTCGCGAAAACATTTCGCACCGGAGCGAGATCGCCGTTCCTCCAGATACTCAGATACGCTCGCTCAATCTCCACCTGCGAAAAGTTCGGCGCGAGCGCGACGATGCGGTCGCCGTGCACGGCGGCGGATGCCCAGTCACGAACGAGACAGGCGGTCGCGAAAAGCTCCTCTTCGTAACTCAGGTTCCGCGGATCGCGCGCGGTCACTCCCTCGAGCAGCCGCCGCGTCTCCCGCCATTTGCCCTCTCGGCGGCGAATGAAAGCGATGAAACTGTCCGGTTCGGAGTCGTTAGGCAGAAGGCGGCGCGCCATTTCAAACTCCGGCAGGGCGCGAGCGAAATCGCGCTCGATATGATAAAAGCACAGCCCACGGGCGAGATGAGCTTCTCCCAGGTTGGGCTGGAGCCGCAACGCTTCCTCCGCTTCCGCGTGCGCCCGCGTCTTCACTTCTTCGCTCGGTCCGCGGAAACGGTAGAGCAACGCCAGGGTGGAAGCGAGCCGGGCGTGAGCGAGAGCAAACCCGGGATCGAAGACGAGGGCCTGGCTGTAAAGTTTTTCCGCCGCCTCGTAATCCGAGATCGCAATCGAGCGACCGTTCTCAAACTTTCGTCCCCGCAGATAAAGCAGGTAGGCATCCGGGTTGCGCGTCGGCTTGGACTGAATGTCGACCTTTTCCTGTGGACTCAGAGTGGCGTCGAGCGCTTCGACGATGGATGCTGGCGAGTTCGCTCTGCAGGCTGATCGCGTCTGCCAGCGTGCGGTCGTAACGCTCGGCCCAGAGCGCGTGCCCATCGCGCGTATCGATCAAGGCAACCTGCAGGAGCACCCGATCGCCCGTCCGAAGCAGACTTCCCTCCAAAACATGACGGACGCCCAAGGCTCGCCCGATCGCGGGCAAATCGCGCGCCGCGTCCGCCGAATAACGGGAGGCGCTTCGATGGCCAATGACCTTGAGATCGCGAATTTTCACCAGGCTGGAGAGAAGATCCTCCTCGATCCCATCGGCGAAAAAGGCGTTGTTCGGATCGGTGCTCAGGTTCTTGAACGGTAGGACGGCAATCGATTTGTCGTTAGGCGGCGCAGTTGGCGAGAAGAAATAAAACGCAAGTCCCGCCAGGGCCGCGGCCAAACCAACCGCAACGAGCGCCGCGCGTCGGCTCCGGCTGCGCAAAAACCCGGGAGCACCGCTCGCATCGAGCCCGCTGATCGATTCCACACAATCCTGCAACGCTTCGTCCAGGGCGAGCGCGGAAGACGGCCGATCGCGCGCGTCCGGCGCGAGCATCGATTCCAACAGCCTAACGACCGGAGCGGGAATTCCTCGATCCGTCAGCTCGGCCACCGGGAGAGGAGGGAGTGGCTCGGCGTCGGCAGCGCCCATCCTCTCCTGCTTGGGAAAAGGCACCTGGCCGGTAAGCGAATACCACAGCGTTCCGCCTAACGAATAAATATCGGAACGAACATCCAGCGGGCGTCCTCGCATCTGCTCTGGGCTGGAGAACTGCGGAGTGCCGAGGAACCGCGCTGAGGTCGGCCCCTCGTCCTTTCCGCTCCCGGTTTTCGCAAGCCCAAAGTCAATCACCTTGATCCAGGCTTCACTCGGTTTCCCGCGCGCCGCGCGCTCCTCTTCGCGGAGGAGCATGATATTGGACGGCTTGATATCGCGGTGGACTAGCCCGCGCTTTTCGGCCGCGGTCAGAGCGCGCGTCACCTGCAAGCCAATCTCGAGTGCGAGGAGGGGACTGAGCGGACCGCTGCGACGCAAGCGTGCCTCCAGCGTTTCACCTTCCACGAACTCCATCGCGTAGAAGCAATCGCCGCCCTCGATCTGCTCCTCGGCCGCTCTCGTTGTTGCCGCACCATCCAGGGCTGGCAGGGCATTGACCACGCCGAAGTGAAAAACACTCGCGACGTTGGGGTGGCGCAGTTGGGCTGCGGCTTGCGCCTCCTCCAGCAAACGCCGACGCGCACCCGGCTGGGAGGAGAACCGTCCATTGATGACCTTCAACGCGACCGGCACCTGCAGATTCACATCCATCGCTTTGTAGGTCACGCCCATCGCGCCCCGTCCCAGCTCCCACGGTGTTCCCATCAGCCCGGGTCAGCACTTCGTAGTGCTGATAGAACCGCGTCCCGAAATCAGTCGGCGAAAGCGCCGCCTCCGCTCCGTCCGCTTCCATCCCTCCACGAAGCAGGCAGTGCAGACAACCGACCTCCCCCATGTGCCTGGACAACGGAGCTCCGCACTGCTCGCAATGCAGAGTCAGATCCATCTGGGACGATTGCATTTCTTTCGTCTATCTCTAAGCGCTCACGATGAGAACCCGGCAGAGATAGCGCAGCTCACTCTCCACGTCCCGATCCGTCGGCACCGTCCGCGCGACTTCCGCCTGGAGCAGCGCCCGATAACGCGCACGCAACCGAAAAAGATGACTGCGAAGAGTCTCGCTTGGAACTCCCAAACGAGCCGCAGCCGCTTCGTAAGTGGGAAGGCCGACGCCCCCAGTGAGGAAGGGACGCAAGGCTTCGAGGACACGGGCTTTTTGCCCGCTCGAATATTCCTCCTCCAAAGCCACCATCGCGCGGCTAACCAAAGCCGCCGCCCAGTTCCATTCGAAGGCGCGCTCCTCATCCATCGGCGCATCAGTTAAGAGCGCATCCTCCTCTTCAAACGCGTCGAGGCGGTTGGTATCGAGGTACATCATCGCCTGATGGCCGCCCCGCTTTTGCCGTCCTTGATGCGCTTGCACCGCGCCGAGATAGCGCTTCAGCAGGGTGAGGAGAAAAGTGCGAAACCGGCCCTTGCTCCGATCGGAGTTCGCATAGGCCTCTTTCTCCAGAAGGTAGGCAAAAAAACCCTGGGTCAGATCCTGCGCATCCGCCCGACTATAGCCGCGCTGCCGGACAAAGCGGTAAAGCGGCGGCCAGTAATCCTGGCAAAGTTGGGCGAGCGCCTGCTGGGCCCGCTCGGGGGCGAGCCGGCGCTTTTCCGTTGAAAGATCGGCGACCACGTTCCACTGCGTCGTCATGAAAACCCCCGCGCTGGTCGGGAAAGTGCCGGCGAAATTTTTCAAAACGGCGCCGAGATTAGCCGACAACCTGGCGAAGAGCAAGTTCGCGTTGAACGCGGAAAAACCAAATAAATGTAGAGGCGAAGGGAGTTGAGCCCGCTCGGAACCGCACAAAACGCTAATATTTGATGCGGTTCGAAGGAAAACTGTTTTTCGTCCTCATACAGTTCCGTTTGTTTCGGTAGAATTTGTCACAGACTGTCACGAGGTTTCCGGGTCTTCGGAGGACGATAATTAAGCCGATGTCCGCGACAACTGGCGCGGGAAAACATGCGCGAACAAACAAGCGAAATCGCGGCTCAGAAGCGCGTTGTCTCAAGCTTCTCTACTGAAGTCGTGGATGCGATTCCCTGGGGTCCGTGGTGGGAAAGTTCCTGCACCTGTAATTTTAGGACTTCGGCGAGGTAGAGAAGCGTTTTTATC
The DNA here is from genome assembly GCA_963792775.1 of uncultured Verrucomicrobiae bacterium. GTDB lineage: Bacteria > Verrucomicrobiota > Verrucomicrobiia > Chthoniobacterales > UBA10450 > Palsa-1392. The sequence continues at coordinate 589,692 of CAWBXU010000002.1, forward strand.
ATCGACGTACGAAAGACGCGCTTCGATTTTCGAAACGCTGCGGCGGCTGATGTCGAACCCGCGATCTGCAGTTTCGTTGCGAAGTCTGATTGCGATCAGCCAAGTGCCTAACGGCGACGTTCACCTGCGGACCGATATTGTTTTGTAGCGCGTCTCAGGCCGCTGAGGTGCTCCGCGAATTGTTTCCCTGCGCGGTTTCAAGAGCTGACGCGTGGGGACGATGTGAACGACAAAATCCTGGATCGACTCCGTGCGGCGCGTCCAGCCGAAGGGCATGCAACCTGCGCAGGCAAACATCATGAAAGATCACCTTCTTCCGCGCATTCTTCTCATGGCGCTGCTGCTGCCGGTCGGCTTCGTCGGTTGTGCGCTGCCGTTTGGACCGAAGGCGAGTGTCACGCGCGATCACGCTTTCATTAGCTACTCGCCGGCGGGGAGCGACTCGGGAAAACTTCGCCTCGCGGTCAAGGATCTCATCGACATGAAGGGCCAGGTGACCTCGGCCGGTTCGCAGTATCTGGCCAAGAACTCTGCCCCGGCTCGCCGCGACGCGAAATGTCTGTCGGCCGCCCGCCAGCGGCAGGTGACCATTGTCGGCAAAACCAATCTCACCGAATTCGCCTTCGGCACCTCCGGGATGAACGAATATTTCGGCACGCCGGTGAATCCGATCGATCGGCATCGCATTCCAGGCGGCTCGTCCAGCGGATCGGCTGTCGCGGTGGGCAACAACGAAGCGGACGTGGCTTTCGGGACCGATACCGCGGGTTCGATTCGCGTGCCGGCGGCTTGTTGCGGCCTGCTCGGATTGAAAACGACCCGCGGTCTGGTCCCGCTCGATGGCATCTTTCCGCTCTCTCCCAAACATCTCGACACGGTTGGCCCGCTGGCGAAAGATATTCCTCACCTCGTCCAGGGGATGGATCTGCTCGATCCGGGATTCGAAGGACGCTACCAGGCGGCGGTCGCAGCGGAGCCGTCGGCGAAACAGATCCGGATCGGACGCCTCTATGTGGACGGAACCGATCCGAAGATCGAACGCGCGATTGATGCCGCGCTCGATGCGGCCGGATTTCGCATCGTCCGGCTGAGCAATCGTTTCAAGGACGAATGGGTTCAGGCGCAGGCGAACGGAAGCGCGATCGCTTTCGGCGATGGCTGGTTGAATGATCAACAATTTCTCGCAAAACAAGGCGTCGCTTTGGTGACCCAGGAAATCATTCTCACCGGCCAGGTGCAGTTCAACACGATCTACCCGCGGGCCATCAAACAACAGCGCGCGTGGCGTCGGGCGCTGGCCCGAGTTTTCGATCATGTCGATTACGTGGCGCTGCCTACTTTGAAGCTGGTGCCGCCTCACATTCCTTTGTTCGGGCGCACGGCGATCTTCGAGGCCCAGGTTTTGGCGATGCAAAATACCGTCGCGGCGAATTACTCGGGGAATCCCGCCATCGCGATCCCGATTCCGCTGCAACGCCGGGGTTTTCCGGTCACGAGTCTGCAATTGATCGGATCGAAATTAAGCGAAGCGGGTCTGGTAAATGCCGCCCGGTTCGTGACGGAAGCGAAGCCTGTAAAAACGAAACGGCGTTAAAGGGCGCTCTCGCGGCCAAAAACGGGGCGGGGAACGAATGGCAAAGGACGGACCGCGCGTGCCGGCTCCGTTATTTGCGTTATGAATCCGTCGCGTTTCGTCCGCCTCCTGGCTTTCTGCTGGTTGGCGCTCTCTCTTTCCAGCGTCGCTGCCGTCCGTGGCGAGAGTGTGGCTTCTTTGATCGCCAAGGGCGACCCGCTCGATCAACAACTTCAAGCGAACGAGGCCCTCAAGTATTATCTGGCGGCGCTCGAGCTCGAGCCCAACAACGTCGACCTGCTCGACCGGATCGCGCGGCAATACCGCCACTTGTTGAGCGACGCGCCGGAGAAGTCAGAAAAGCTTCGGCTCGGGAACGTGTCGCTCGAATACGCGAATAAAGCCGCCGCCCTCGCCCCCGATAGTTCCGAGGCGCAGCTCTCGCCCGCGATCAGCTATGGGAAAATGTCTCCCTACATGACGGCGGGCGAGCGGATCAAAGCCTCGCCGCTGATAAAGGCCGCATGCGATCGCGCCCTGCAGCTCGATCCGCGGAACGACAACGCGTGGCACATTCTCGGGCGTTGGAATCGCGTGATCGCCGATATCAGCGGAGTGAAGCGAATGCTGGCCGGAATAATTTACGGCAAACTCCCGGAGGCGAGCAACGAAAGGGCTGAGGAGTGTCTCAAAAATGCCATCGCCATCAATCCCAACCGCCTCATCCATTACATCGAACTCGGGCACATCTACGTGCAGATGGGACGCAAGGAGGAGGCGCGGAAGTATCTCGAAAAAGGGCTTTCGATGCCGAACCAGGAGAAGGACGATCCGGAAATGAGGGCGGTCGGTCAGGAATTGCTGACCAATTTAGGCTGACGCGGAGGGTTGGTTGTAGCCGGGCCATTCCGGCATGTCGGCCAGACCGCCGCCCATGAATTGGTGGTGCCAGAGCTGGGTCGCGACCACCGCCGTCAGTCCCATTTCGACGGAAAGTCGCGGCAACGAATTAGCCCGCAGCTCGCGAAAACCTTTGCGCCAGCGCGTCACTTCTTTCACGTCGAAGTAACCGGTGCGACGCAGCGAATCTTCGCTCAACAGCTGCGCGACGAACGGTGGCTCCGGGTCCATGTGGAAACTGTCGAGCGGCGCGCGAAAGATGACTTTGCCGCGCCGGGCGATCGATTTCGGAATCCAACGTTCCGCGAGCAAACGAAGCAGATACTTGTCGCGAAATCCGCGCAGCTTCCAGCGCGGGTGCAGCTTCGCGGTGAAATCAAAAATTTCTTCATCGAGGAATGGATAACGAACTTCGACTGAAGAATGCATCGAAACGCGGTCGCCTTTGGCCTGCAAAAGATGACCCGCCAAAAGAACTCGCGCGCCCATCCAAATTCCGCGATTGAGCGGCGCCCAACGTTTGGCTTTTTCGAGCGGAAATCCCAACTCGCCCCACGGATGGCTGTCGTGCATGACTTCGCGCATCGACTCGGAGTAGAAGCGCAGTTTGGAAATCGCGAGCAGTCCGTAGGAATCGATCCACGCGTTTTGTCCGCCGATGGAATTTTCCACGCGCTCGCGCCAGGCCCGCGGAAAGTGCGGCACTTTGTTCAAGCGCAGATAACAGCGGCGCGCCAGGTCGCTCAGATTCACTCCCGGCACGGCGTCGAGAAATCCCATGAGCTTGGCTGCTTTGTACCATGGATAACCAACCAGCCATTCGTCCGCGCCTTCGCCGGTCAGGACAACTTTCTGGCCGTTGGCATGAACGCGCTCCGCAAGTTTGAGCAACGCGCCGCAAGATGTATCGATCACTGGAGCTTCGGCCGCTTCAATCAGTCTTGGATAACTCTCGAGCGCTTCGCGATCGCCGTACTCTTGTACGATCGGGGGCTTCGCTCCGATGTGCCGCGCAGAAAGGCTCGCCGCGCTGAGCTCGTCGAATTCCGGCTTGTTCACACGCACGGTATAAGTATTGATCGCCGGACCTTTGAGACGACAGGCCAGCGCGAGGATCATGCTCGAATCCACGCCGCCGGAGAGATATGACCCTACTGGAACATCGGCGCGCAAACGCTCCTCGACGGCGTGCAAAAGCAGCCGCTCGAATTCATCCACTAATACCTTCGGATCGTTTCCCCATACCTCTTCACCTTGCGCTGGAAAATCCATTTCCCAGTAGGCGCGTTCGGTAATGGTTGGACTCTTGCCGGAACTTCCGGGCGCGATGCGCAAACATTTTCCCGGCGGCAGCAGTTGAACGCCCTCGAAACATGTCCGCGGTCCTGGTACGGCCGAGAAGGTAAAGACGTGATCGAGCCCTTTGCGATCGGGTCGCGGCGGAACCATTCCCGATGCGAGCAGACTCTTGATTTCGGAAGCAAAGAGCAGCCAGTCGCCCTGCCGGCTCCAGAAAAGCGGCGCGATGCCGAAGCGGTCCCGGCCGAGATGGAGCTGCCGTTTCTTCGTGTCCCACAGCGCGATGGCAAACTGCCCGCGCAACCGCTCCCATGTTCCTTCGCCGTGATCTTCCCAAAGGTGCGGAATGATTTCCGTATCGCAATGCGTGCGGAAGCGATGTCCCTGCCTAACGAGTTCTTCGCGTCGCTCGACGTAATCGAATAATTCGCCGTTGAAGACCACAAACAGGCTGCGGTCTTCATTCGTCATCGGCTGTTGCCCATCAGCCAGGTCGACGATACTCAATCGTCGCGAAGCAAGTGAGATTCCTGGTTGCTCAAGAAAACCCTCCTCGTCCGGCCCGCGGTGAATGATGGCGCGCGCCATCCGTTGCACCACACCATTCGGCGCCGGGCGCTGCCCAACCAAGTCGATTAATCCCGCGACGCCGCACATGACCTGGTCCGAATAGATTAGCGGTCCTGACCACCCGTTCCTCGGGGCAGTTTAATGAAATCGGCTTGGAGGGGAGAAAGCTTGTTGCAACGCATACTGCCATTAGCATCGCAGAGGAGGCCGAAGAGAAAAGAGCGACCAACGCAGTTAAACAAAATAATGCCGAGAAAAGATGATAGGTAAATGGGTCGAGCATCAAAACGAATTGATGTTGGATAAGTGAATTTTTACCGTTCGTTGACGTCATTGGTCCGCGACCGGATTGGTAGCTGACTTGACATGATCACAGGCAGCGCTAATCAGTCCGCCCCTGCGGAGCAACTCATGCCCATGCGAAAAGAACGTATCGCGATCATCGGAGTCGGCTGCCGTTTTCCCGGCGGCGTGACTTCCAAGGATTCGCTCTGGAAACTCCTTGTCGAAGGTCGCGAGGGCGTTGTCCAAGTGCCGCCCGATCGTTGGAATGCTGAGCGATACTACGATGCAGAACCAGGTGTGGCTGGAAAATCCATTACCATGCGCGGCGGATTTATTGACGACATCGATCAATTTGATCCGCAATTTTTTGGAATCTCGCCGCGCGAAGCGCCGTATGTGGATCCGCAACATCGATTGCTGCTCGAAACGGCGTGGGAAGCGATCGAAGACGCCGGGCTCGTACTCGATTTCGAAAAAGGAACCGATCTCGGAGTTTTCGTCGGCATTTCGCACAACGATTATCAGGGACTTCAAAGCACGCCCTCCGATCACTTTGGTATCAGTGCGCACACTCCGACCGGAAGTGCGCATAGCATCGCGGCAAATCGAATTTCGTATTGCCTGAATCTGCGTGGTCCGAGTGTCGCGATGGATACGGCCTGCTCGTCGGCGCTGACTGCTGTTCATTGCGCTTGCGAACACATTTGGGCGGGGCGCGGAGACGCGGCGCTGGCGGGCGGTGTCACGGTCATGATTGCGCCCGGCGGGTTCATTGGATTCTCGCAGGCAGCGATGCTCTCGCCCGAAGGTCGATGCGCGGCGTTCGATGCGTCCGCGAGCGGATTCGTGCGCGGCGAAGGCGCCGGCATGGTATTGCTCAAACGACTTTCGCAAGCGATCGCGGACGGCGATCCGATCCAGGGCGTCATATTAGGAACGTCGATCAATCAGGATGGACACACCAACGGCATCTCGCTGCCCAGTCCCGAAGCGCAAACACGACTCGTGCAAGACGCGTGCAAAGATGCGGGAATCGCCCCGGAAGAAATTGGATTCGTCGAAGCGCACGGTACCGGAACAGCGGTGGGCGATCCGATCGAGGCGCATGCGCTCGCGGAAGCTCTGTGTGCTAATCGATCTACTCCGCTGCCGATCGGTTCGATCAAAACCAATCTTGGTCATTTGGAAACTGCCGCGGGCGTCGCTGGCCTTCTCAAAGCGATGCTCGTTCTCAAGTACGGACAAATCCCGCCCAGTCTCCATTTTTCAAAACCGAATCCGCACATTGATTTCGAAAAACTGAAGCTGCGCGTTCCGACCGAGCTCGAGCATTTTCCGAACGGAACCGCCGAGCGCGTTGCGGGCGTAAACTCATTCGGATTTGGCGGCGCGAATGCGCACGTCATTCTGGCCGAACCGCCCCCGCATCAGCCGCAAAAACCTGCGACCGTTCCAGGAAATCGGCCGTGGCCGGTGATGATTTCCGCGCGCTCGGAAGCGTCGCTCCGAACTTCAGCGGCGAATCTAAGCGCGTGGGTGAAGGAACACGCCCATGCCAATGGCAGCTCGCCGGTTCTGCCGGATCTCACCTACACATTGGGCGTCCGGCGAAATCATCACGCGCATCGTCTGACTCTCGTCGCTTCCGATTGGACCGAACTGAGCGAAGAACTCGATGCTTTCGCGAAGAAAGAGGAAGGCCCAAGAATTCGCGCGACTTTCGCACCGCGCCGGGAACACGCGCCGCGCATCGGTTTCATCATGAGCGGACAAGGTCCGCAATGGTGGGGCATGGGTCGCGATTTGATGAAACACGAGCCGGTGTTTCGCGAAGCGATGGAAAAGTGTGACGCTGCGCTCCGTCCCTGGGCAAGTTTTTCGCTGCTCGAAGAACTCGGCCGCTCCGAAGAAACATCTCAGATGCATCGGACGGAGATTGGACAGCCATCAATTTTTGCGATGCAGGTCGCGCTCGCGGCGCTTTGGAAATCGTGGGGCGTTGAACCTTCCGCGATCGTCGGCCATAGCGTGGGTGAAATCGCTGCAGCATGTGTCGCCGGCATATTTTCTCTGGAAGAAGCGGCCCAGATCGTCGCGCAACGGGCGCGTTTCATGGAATCATGCGGACGCGGCGAAGGAACGATGCTCGCGGTGGGATTGCCGGAAGATGAAGCCCTCGCGCTCATCGCGCGACACGATCGAACCGTCACGATTTCCGCCGTGAACGGCCCGCGTTCCATCACGCTTTCCGGTCCGCGTATTTCGCTCGAAGCGATAGCGGCCGAACTCGAAGCGCAGGGCGCGTTCGCACGACTCGTTAGGGTCGATCATCCATTTCATCATCCGCTTATGCGACCGGCGTCGGAAGCGTTGGAAACGGCGCTGGCCGATTTCAAACCGCTGTCCCGGCACAATTCCTTTCTTCAGCACCGTCACCGGTGACCGTTGCAGCGGAGAATCATGCGACGCCGCGTATTGGGGCCGCGGTATTCGCGAGCCCGTGCGTTTTGCTTCGGCGGTCGGCGCGCTTGCAGATTTCGGCGTGGATGTCTGGTTGGAACTCAACGCGCATCCCGCGCTTTCGCATTCAACCCAGGAATGCCTAACGACTCGCGGAGCCAAAGCTCCCGTTATCTCTTCGGTCCGTCGCGAACGCGAATTTGAATCCATGCTCGAGTCCGCAATGGATCTGCATCGCGCTGGGGTTTCTCTCGATTTCTCCGCGATGACGCCGTCGCGCCATCTTCTCTCGCTGCCCGCTTATGCCTGGGAAAAGACGCGTTGGTGGAACGAAGCGAGCGATGCCCGCGAAGGCCGGCTCGCACCGGGCGGCCGCGGCCTGTTCGATGTCCGTCTGCCGCGTGCGATGCCGACCTGGCTCGTTAGGCTGGATTCCCGCCACATGGCTTTTCTGAAAGATCACAAGGTTGAGAACCATGTGATTTTTCCGGCGGCGGCATTTGTCGAAATGGCGCTGGAAGCCGGCGTGCAGTTATTCGAGGGCCAGCCGTTCGTCGTCGAGGATTTCGAAATTCGCAAACCGCTCATCCTGCCCGATCCGCCATCAGGCGTGCAGCTCGAGTTTTCCTATTCGCCTAACGAACGCACTTTTGCCATTCAGAGTCGCTTCGAACAAAGCGTCAGCTGGTCGCTGCATGTCGTTGGCTCGCTGCGCAGCGAACGTACGGAATCTGACTTCGTCTCGTCAAAATGGGCGCAACCTGCCGGCACGCAAACCGTCGCAGTCGACGGCTTCTACCGTCACATGAGCGATCTGGGTTTGCGCTATGGCGAGGAATTTCGTCCGATTCGCGAATTGTCAGCCGGCGCGGGACAATCTGCTGGGTGTGTGGCTTTGTCGGAAGCGGTGTCTCCTCGCGCAGGTGAATATGCTCTGCATCCGGTTCTCTTCGACGGAGCGCTGCAGGTATTCTCGGCCGGCGCCGCGACCGTCGAAGGTCGACAGGCTCGGATGAAACTGCCGGTTGGTTTTCGCCGCATTCTCTTTCTCGGTTCGCCCGGCGCTTCCAGCCGTGTTTGCGCAAGGGTGTGCGAATTTGGCGACGATTTCCTCGAAGGCGACATCTCTCTATATAATGAGGGAGGAAAACCTTGCGTCCTGGTGGAAGGTTTCCGGGCCATCAGCCTTTCCGGCGCGGGTCGCTCTGGCGCACTGGGCGGCATCCGCGATTTGACCTATCACGTCGCCTGGCAACGGTTGCCTAACGAGTCGCCTGGAAGACCGCTCCCACCGCTCCCGCTGGCTCAATTGAAGGCTGCGGCACAAGGCGCATTGGACTGCGTCATCGCCGTTCGAGGTCCCTCCGAAATAGAGGCCGCGCTTGTGCGCCGTGGACGATCTGGCCGCTGCGCAACTGACGCGCGGGCTGCGGGAAATGGGAGTGACTGCCAGATATTCCCTTTGATGCAGCGACTCTACACGTCGCGACACCGATGCGCCCCGTCTTTGAACGGTTGATGGCTGGTCTCGTTACGCGCGGTTTGCTTCGGAAGAGCGGCGGGCAATTTGGGCTGACGTCGGATTTTGCGCAGGCGTCAGATTCCGCCGACAAGGTTTTGCGCAACTTCATCGAGAAACACCCGGGGCATCTTCCCGAAGCACTTCTCTGCGTAGGCAACTGCACTGAGCTGGGATCAATTTTGCGCGGCTGAAAAGGACGCTGTGCAGGTTTTGTTCTCTGGGATCGGCGCGGAGTTGCTCGATCACTTTTACGGCGATGGCCTCTTCACCAGCCATTGGCTCGCGGCCATCGCGGCAGCGTTGAGTACGGCCGCGCAAAGCCTGCCGGAAGGACGCGGCCTGCGCATCCTGGAAATCGGCGCGGGAACCGGTGGATTGGCTTCACAAGTTTTGCCGCTGCTCGAGCGCGGCTTGCATTCCTACACATTCAGCGATGTCTCGGCCGCATTTTTCTCCGGCGCCGCGCAGAAGCTGGCGGCGTTTCCGGAAGTGGAGTTCAAGATTTTTGATCTCGAAAAACCTGGGACCGAGCAGGAACTCGAAGCGGAAACTTTCGACTTCATCATCGGCACCAACGTGCTGCACGCCGTCAAAGATGTGCGCGCCGCCTTGCGCAACGTGCATGGCCTGCTCACGCCCGGCGGTAGTCTCATTTTCATGGACACGGCCACGCCGCAACTTTGGACCGAAACGGTTTTCGGCCTAACGAGCGGCTGGTGGCGGTTTACCGATCGCGATCTGCGGCCGGAACAACCGTTGCTCAAAAGAGCGCAATGGGAAACGGCGTTGCGAGAATCCGGTTTTGCGGAAACGGCTTCGTTGCCCGGTTTGATCGGACCAACGGGCGGCGAAGGCCAGATCGGTCTGCTCGCGCGCAAATCCTGTGTCGAAACTCCGGTCGCGTCTCAAACAGAGGCGCCGGAAGAAAAATCATGGCTCGTTTTCGCGGATAAGTCGGGCGTCGGCGATGCGTTGGTGTCGCGGTTGCGCAAGCTTGGGGCGCGATGCCAGGTCGTTAGGCGAGGAAAGAATTTTGAGTTTGATGGCAACGATGCGTTTATGCTGCGGCCGGGGACGCTGGAGGATTGGCAAACGCTGATTCGCACCTGCTCTTCACCGCAACGTATCGTTTATTTTTGGACTCTCGACGCAGAGAAAGATGGCGCTGAGAACCTGGACGCGTTGCTCCATCTCACACAAACACTGGAAGCTGCTCAGCCGGCGGCGAAGCAGCGTCTCGATTTGGTTACGCGCAACGCGCAATCCGCCGGTCGCGAAATGCAACCGACTGTCGTGGCACAAGCGCCGAGCATCGGACTGATGCGCGTCGTTTTGAACGAACATTCCAACCTTCGCTGGCGTGCGATCGATCTGCCGCCAGAAGGTGATGCGGAATTGCTTTGGGGCGAAATCATTCGCAAGGACGGCGAGCGCGAAATCGCGTTGCGCGGTGAAGCTCGCTATGTTCGCCGATTGGATCGCGGCCGTGCGCCGCGCGAACAATGGCTCGATTCCGCTCTACCGTTGCGTTTGGAATCGCGCGAACGCGGTCGTCTCGATACGTTGCGCTTTGCTCCATTCGAATTGCCGCCGTGTGCTGCCGGGTCAGGTCTTGATCGAAGTGAAAGCAGCGGGAATGAATTTCCGCGACGTGCTCAAGGCGCTCGCGCTTTATCCCGGCGACGCTCCCGATGCGCGCATTTTTGGCGACGAAGTTGGCGGCATCGTTAAGGAAGTTGGGTCGGGTGTAACGCACGTCGCTCCCGGCGATCGTGTGTTTGGTCTCGCCGTTTTCGGAATTGCAACGCACGCGATCGTGCGAGCGGCTGACGTTCGACGAATTCCGGCCGGCCTGACATTTGAAGCGGCTGCGACTTTGCCGGTCGTATTCATGACGGCGTGGCATGCGCTGCAAAATGTGGCGCGATTGCAAAAAGGCGAACGCGTTCTCGTACACGCAGGCGCAGGTGGAGTTGGAATGGCCGCGATCCAGATCGCGCAACATCTCGGCGCGGAAGTCATCGCCAGCGCCGGCAGTCCGAGCAAACGCGCTCTTCTCAAAACGCTCGGAGTCGAACACGTGATCGACTCGCGTCGCGGCGATTTTGCCGAAGCGGTGTTGAAACTGACTGACGGCAAAGGAGTGGACGTGGTTCTGAACGCGCTCGCTGCGGAAGCGATCCCGATGGGTCTCTCCTGTCTCGCCGAGTTCGGTCGCTTCATCGAAATCGGGAAACGTGACATTTATCAAAACGCGCGCATCCCGCTGCGACCGCTCCGCAACAACGCTTCGTTCCACGTCGTGGCGATGGACGCGATTTTCCACGGCAACGAAGAATTGACGCGCAAGATGCTGGAGGAAATTTCTGCGTTGGTGGAAAAGGGCGCGCTGCGGCCGCTTCCATATCGAGCGTTTCCCGCCAGCCGAATCGATTCCGCGTTTCGTCTCATGTCGAGCGGAAAACATATCGGCAAAGTTGTCGTGGCATTCCCGGCGCCTTTTGTTCCGCGACGCGGCGAACTTCCCGGCCCGGGATTCGAGGTGAAAGCGGACGGATGTTATCTCATTACCGGCGCGTTCGGTGGCTACGGCAAAATACTTTCCCGCTGGTTAGTCGACTGCGGTGCGCGTCATCTTGTTCTGACGAGTCGCAGCGGGGCTGCGAATTCTGAGGCAGCTGAATTCGTTGCTGAGATGGAGGATCGCGGTGTCGGCGTGCGCGTTGTCTCCGCGGATATCGCCGCGCCTAACGACGTGGAGCGAGTTTTCGCCGAGATTAAATCGGGCGGACAACCGCTCCGCGGCCTCTTTCATCTCGCAATGGTGATCGACGACGCGCCTCTCGCATCGCTCACGCCGGAGCGAATGCGAAGTGTTCTCGAACCAAAAGCACAAGGCGCGTGGCTGCTTCATGAAGCAACGCGAAAAATGAAGCTCGATTGCTTCGTCATGTTCTCTTCCGTCTCCAGCATTTTCGGCAATCCGGCGCAGGGAAATTATTCTGCGGCAAATGCATTTCTCGACAGCCTCGCGCACCATCGCCAGGCGCTCGGTCTGCCTGCGCTGACCGTGAATTGGGGCGTGCTCGGCGGCGCAGGTTACGTCGCGCGCAACGAGCGCGTCGCCGATTTTCTCGCCCGGCAGGGGACAATGGCGATTTCGCCCGGCGAAGCGACGGCGCTGCTTGAGTCGTTCCTTCGCGCGGGAACTGCGCAAGCGATTTCGATCCGCGTCGATTGGAGCAAATGGCGCCAATTCTTTAGAAGCATGCAGGAGAATCCGCTGCTCGAGCGCATTTTCGCCGCGCTCGAAAACCAGGAAACCGCCGGCACGACGAGCGATTGGCGGAGCCGGATCGATGCAGCAGCCCCCGCTGAAAAACAGGCCGTTATCTGCCAGGCCGTGCGTGAAGCGGTCGGTTCCGTTCTGCGGGTTAAACCGGACAGTTTGCGCGACGATCAACCGCTGACCGATCTCGGCTTGGATTCGTTAATGGGAGTGGAAATTGAAACCTCACTTGAAGCCGCGGTCGGTGTCGCATTGCCGCCAACGAGTTTAATGCGGGCACGAACGATCGGTCAGATCGCGTCGCTCATTGCCGGTCATCTCGGGGGCGCGACGACTGTGCCTGAATCCGCGCCGTTGGCCGTGCAAGCGGAAGCAACCAGCGCAGTGGATCTCGATGCGATTTCCGATGAAGACATCGAACGTCTGCTCGGCAGCGAATCCAATTCCGAAGAGACTGAGACGATCGAAGACGCCAAACGTTAAGCGCACCTTCATGCAAGAATCGCGATGCCGGCTGATCAACGCGCTCGTCTCAAACAATGGCTCGATAGTGGTGAAGCGCAGCTTCATCCGCTGACCTTTCCGCAACGCGAACTCTGGGAAGTCTCGCCGGTCCCGGTAGAGGACAGCGCGAATCACATCTGTTGTCTCATCGATGTGCACGGACTTCTGACCGAGCGCGAGTGTCGCGCCGCGATCCAGCTTGTCGTCGATCGCGAGGAGGTTTTGCGTCTCTCGTTTCTGCCGGGCCGGGAGCGTCCTTTGCAGATGATTCGCAAGAGCTGCGGAATCAATTTTGATCTTCGCGAAATAGCCGACGGCACGTCCCGAAACAATTGAAGAGTCGGCCGCGGAAATTTTCCGCGCGCCATTCGACCTGGTGCAGGGACCGCTCTATCGCGTGGTGGATCTGCGGCGCGCGCCTAACGAGCACGTGCTGGTTTTCGCAATTCACCACGCCATTGCCGATGGCTGGAGTTTGGGCGTCTTCGTCGAGGAACTTTTTGCCGCTTACCTCCAGGCCATCACCGGATCGTCGGAAGCGTTGCCGCCGGTCCCGCAAACCTATGCCGCGTGGGGTGCGGCCGAACGCACGTTTTGGAAATCGGAGACGCTGGAACCGCGCATCGAGTTTTGGAAAAAAAGGCTGGCCGATTCACCTCGGATGTGGAAAACGCCGATCACCCCGGGCCCGCCCGAGCGATGGCTTTCCGAGATCCCTGCGTCTTTGACTAACGAGTCGCGAGAATTAGCGCGGCGCACCGGCATCACGTTGTTCAGCGCACTCTTCGGCGCTTTTCAAATTGCATTCTCCGAATGGAACGGGTGCGATGATCTTGTCGTGGGAACACCGGTGGCCAATCGCACGAAGCAAACTGCGCGAGAAACGATGGGATATTATGCCGAGCATCGTCCCGTTGCGCGGGCAGATCGATCGATCACGTGTCGCCGCCGATCATTTGCGAGCCGCCCATCAGTTAACGATCGACTCCTTTGCCAACGCCATTCCGTTCGTCGAATTGGTGCGCGGTCTCGGCGAAAAGACAGGCGCCGGACACAATCCACTCTTCGAGGTGCGCTTTGCTTTGCAAAACCATCCCATGCCGGAAGTTTCGCTGCCGAATCTTTCCGCGCGTTTGAGCATGCGCTCGACCGGCACCGCGCGTTTCCAGCTCGCGTGTGAAATTACCGAAGTGCGCGAAGGCCTCGAAGTCGCCTGGCTTTTCCGCGACAATTTGTTTTCGCCAGATGACATTGAAAGCCTCGATGGCATATTTCAGCGAGTTCTGGCAGGCATCTGCCGCTCACCGGAGAGCCGAATCTCTGAAGTGCTGAACCAACCGTGAGGAATCCCGCATTTAACGACGAAGAAATGAGCGAAATGCCGCATTGGGCGGTGCGCGGCGCGTTTCAGCTGCTCGTTTTCGCGTTGCTCTTCGCTGAAATCGCGCTCGCGTTCACCGTGCAACGGGGATGGATTTGGTTGGCGGTGCCGCTCGCGCTTGTTGTCAGTCATTTGATGCACGGCACACTCATCGGTCTGCACGAGGCGGCGCACGGACTTCTCCGAAAAAATCGTCGCTTCAATGAGTTCGATGGCCTCGTCATCGGGACGTTGAGTTTGATGAGCTTCAGTCTTTATCGCGTCGTTCATCAAACGCATCATGCTTACCTCGCGACGGAGCGAGATTGTGAATTCTGGCCCCTTTCCAGAACGGACATACCGCGCTGGAAGAGATGTGTCGCCGCGTTTTTCGAACTGAACTTCGGGTTGTTTTATTCCCCGTTTGCCTTCCTGCGCGTTTTCTTTCTTTCTCCTTCGCCGGTGCGAAGCAAACGCGTTCGCCGGCGCGTTTGGGCGGAATTGGCGTTGACGGTTGTGACATGGACGCTCGTCCTTTGGGCCGTGGCAACGTTCGGTCTCTGGAAATATTTCATCTGGTTGTATCTCGCGCCCGCAATCCTGGCGGCAAATTTGCAGAGCTGGCGCAAATACATCGAGCACGTCGGAATGACAGGCGACACGGTCAACGGTTCAACCCGCAGCATCGTTGCGAAGAGCTGGCTCGGGCGCCTGGTTGCTTTCACGTTGCTGCACGAACCGTTTCACGGAGTGCATCATCAACGTGCCGGCCTGCCGCACTCCGTTTTGCCCCAACACGTGGAAAAATTGCAGCCGAAAAATCCGGGCGAGCGCTTGCCGTATCCAAGTTATCGTAACGCCTTGATCGAACTGATGCGCTGCCTTGCCGATCCGCGCGTCGGGCCGCAATGGCGGGTGGTTTGACGATCGGTTGACCAAGCCTCTCAGGAATGGATAAAATTTCCTTGAAGGGGACTGTGTCTGCCAGCGCCGCCTCTCTTCTCCAGGCAAAAGCTCTCACCCGCGAGTTCGACGACGGGCAGGTGAAAGCTCTGCGCGGAGTCGACTTTTCCATCAACGAGGGCGATTTCGTTGCCATTACGGGACCGAGCGGATGCGGGAAATCGACCTTGTTGCAATTACTCGGTGCGTTGGATCGACCAACTTCCGGAACTCTTCTCTACCGCGGAAGGTCGCTGCCGGATGATCCCAATCCCGCAGCCTACCGCGCCCGCGAGATCGGATTTATTTTCCAGGCCTTTCATCTCCTGCCGACTTTCACTGCAGCCGAGAACGTGCAGATCCCGATGTTCGAAACTGGTCGTTCCGCGTCCGAGCGACGCCAGCGCGCGAACGAGTTACTGAAGCTGGTTGGCCTCGAACATCGGCTCAATCATTTTCCTTCGAAACTTTCCGGCGGGGAACGACAGCGCGTGGCCATCGCGCGCAGTCTCGCGAATGATCCCTCTCTCCTCCTCGCCGATGAACCAACCGGTAATCTCGACAGCGAAAACGCTCACATAGTCCTCGATCTCATTATCCGCCTGCAACAGGAACAAGGCCGCACCATGGTGCTCGTTACTCATGATGCAACGATTGCCGAGCGTGCCGGAAGGATCCTTGGCATGAAAGACGGACGAATTGTCTCAGACGGTAAACCATGACCTTCTTTTCAGTCGTCCTCCGTGGTCTTTTGCGTCGTCCCTTGCGCACCGGATTGACCCTCGCCGGAATTTCCATCGGCATCGCTGCGGTCGTGGCACTTGTCGGAATGTCGCGCGGCTTTGAAAAAGGCTGGCAGGTCGGGTTAAAGGCGCGCGGAACCGACATCGTCGTCAGTAACAAGAGCGGCTCGCTTACACCGAAACCGTTCGACGCGTCCGTCCGCGATCGGATTGCGAAGCTTCCGGGCATCGCCGCAACCTGCAATCTGCTCGTGCAGGTGACCAGCGTTGAGGATTCGGACCTGATGATTCTTTCCGCGCGCGAGTGGGGAGGATTTTCCTGGAGCAATCTTAAACTTGTCTCCGGCCGCATGCCGCGTGATGCCGCGGAAGAGGCTGTGGTGTTGGGTCAGACGGCGGCAGAGATTCTCAAGAAAAAAGTCGGCGATCCAATCCAGATCGAAACCAAGGAACTCAAGGTCGTCGGAATCGTGAAGGGCGGTGCGCTGGTCGAAGATGGATCGGTCATCCTTTCCCTCCCTCTTCTGCAGGAAATCGTCGGCTCGCCCAACCAGATCAACGCCATCGATGTTCGCGCGACGCCCGGGGCTAACGAGCAACAACTTGCGGATCTTACCCGCCAAATACAGCAGCTTGTCCCGGAAGTGCGCGCCGTAACGGTGAGCGAACACTTGAGTCACGACGAAGGATTTCGTCTCGTGAAAGCGATGAGTTGGGGCACATCTCTTTTGGCAATTCTCGTCGGCGTTCTCGGCGTGATGAACACCATGCTCATGACCGTATTCGAACGGACACATGAAATTTGCGTGCTGCTTGCGGTGGGCTGGAAGCGCAGTCGCATCATGCGCATGATTCTTTACGAGTCTGCGCTGCTTGGTCTTTTCGGTGGAATTGTCGGAGTGGCGATCGGTGCGATCGGCGTGCAGGTGCTAAGTAAGGCGCCGGCCATTCGCGGACTTCTACAACCCGACCTCAGCATTCCGTTGCTGGGACTTTCCGTCGTCATCGCGGTTGCGGTTGGAACCATCAGCGGACTTTATCCGGCGTGGCGCAGCTCGCGGCTAGCTCCGAGCCTTGCGTTGCAAGCCGGATAAGCGTGACGGAAACTTATCTGTGAAATTTCTCCTCGCTTCCGCTTTGGTCGCAGCGCTCTGTATTCCCAGCCTTCGCGCTGCCGATCCCGCACCGGCGGCAATGTCCGCCACGGAACTCGCAGCGCGGTTGGATGCCGTTAGCCAGGGCAATGCCCTGATTCGGAGCAAACTCGAAGTGCAGGCGGCCGACGGAACCAGGCGCGTTATGCAGCTCCAGATCAAGCAGCGTCGGACGAAGACGACGACCGATCTTGCCTATCAAGTGCTCTGGCCTAACGAACATAAGGGCGAGGCCGTCATCCTGCATCAGGCGGGCGGCAGTGCGAAAGGTTCGATCGTCGTTCCGCATCAACCGGTTCGCGCCATCAAAGCCTCGCAAATGGACGAAGGATTATTCGACAGCGATCTCTCGTATGAAGATGCCGTCGAAAATTTCTTCGCCTGGAAAAAACAAGCCATCGTCGGCTCCGAAGTGATTGATAACGTGAACTGCCAGATTCTCGAATCGAAGCCGGACAACTCTTCCGCTTCCACCTACGCCAAAGTTCGCAGCTGGATTGATGTCCGCCGTTTTGTTCCGTTGCGCATCGAAAAATATTTGCCCTCAGGTGATTTGGTGCGCCGCATCGATATCACCCGCATCGCCCCTGATGAAAAACATCATCCGATTCCGGCAAACCTGGTTGTGCATGGTCCGCGAAAAAACAGCGTGACCGAATTCCACGGCGCGCACATCGATCAGGATGTCAGCTTCACCGACGCCGATTTCACCCCGGCGAAGATTTCGCAATAACTGGTCGTTTATTTTTTTACCGCGTTCTCGACCAGTCTTCCTGCATTAAGCAGATCCGCTTCGGCCAGTCCCGGCCCGATTAATTGCAAGCTCGTTAGGGGGACCCTCGCGCCGCGCAGCGGCACCGGGATCGCCAGCGCCGGGTTGCCCGCGAAATTCACCGGGACCGTATTTTGCACCTGAAGGAGGTGTCGCTTCCATGATGCCTATTCTCAAGTTGAACAGCGGCAGTCCCGGCGGTGCTTTTTGAAGGGTTGGCAAAGCGATGAGGTCCACCTTTTCGAAAACATTGCGCAGCGTGCCCTGCCACGCACTCCGTCTGGCCAATGCGCTGCGGTACCCCGTAGCAAAGTTTATCTGGCCGACCTGAATTACAGACTTGGTTCGAGCGCCCACGTCTGGTGCGAATTCAAAGCGCCCGTCGCTGATCCATGCACCTGCGGCCGCGACGGTAGTGCCGTCCTTCTTGGCTTGCTCAAATTTTTCGCTCACCCCGTTATCCAACTCGACGATTTGGAATCCCGTCCTGGCGAGTGCATCGTCAATCGCCCGATCGATTTTTGGGTCAGTACCTTTCAGCTTGAGGCGTCCGACCCGGATGCTTCGCGCGTTTGGCTTTGCTGCCTTTGCCGCCGCATATTTCGCCGCAAAACCATCTTGCAGAAGGTCCATCCCCTGAACCGTGTGATCGATGTCTTTTCCCATCGGGCCCACGGTGTCGAGATGAGACTCAACCGGATAAACACCTTCGATCGGGATTAAACCGTACGTGGTCTTCAGGCCGACGATACCGCAACAGGCGGCCGGGACGCGGATCGAGCCAGCCGTATCCGTGCCGAAAGCGACGTCCGCCATTCCGGATGCCAACGCGACGGCATTTCCCGACGAGGATCCGCCCGGAATCAGATTTCGCTTCAACGGATTCACCGGCGTCCCGAAATATTCATTCATGCCGGACGGCGAGATCGCGAATTCGCTCATGTTCGTTTTGCCGACTATCCGCACCTTGCGCGCGCGAGCGATCGCCAGGCACGGGGCATCCTTTTTCGCGGGCTTGTGAGTTTGTAGGAAGAAGCCTGACCCAGCGGTCGTAACAATCCCCTTCATATCAATGTTATCCTTAACCGCGAGCCGGAGTCCTTTGCGATTCGGATCTGGCGGCCAGTAGTCGATGAAGGCGTGGTTGCCGGGTCGCACCTTGTTGAAGGGCGGCAAAATCGAGCATCCGCTGCAGAGGACGAGCGAAGCCAGCACCAGCCCCAACCATTTAATGCCGATGCGTCCGCGTTTCTTTGATCCGGCGTTACTTTTGATAAGCGGACGCGTTTCTAAGCGGGTCATAAGGTACGCGACCATTTCGGGTCGGCGTATAGACAAAGCCGTATCGGTCCGCTTTCACATCGACCGGCTCGAGAAGTAAGTGTTTGTTACTCGCCTTCTCCTTGTATTCGATCAGGTACTCTGGCCGTTCCATTGAATCCCCACATTTTGAATCCCGTCCCGAAAAGTCCGCCGTTGGGGTAAAGCTCATCCAGCCCGGCCATGGCATGAAAGCAACTGATCGCGATCTTGCCTTTTCGATAAAGACGATCATCGGCCCGATACTTAATGGTTCCGCCGTCGAGCAGGCGTTTGCGCTTCACTGCGAGATCGAACGCAGTTTTTTTGATTTCGTAAGGTCCCCACATGGCCACCGCACTTTTTGCATCCGCCGCAAGCTTGATTGTGTCTGCGAGGGTAAAGTTTCGGCCAACCGATACCGGACATTTGTTCCACTGTGGAATAATGCGGCTGCCGACGCCGTCAAAGACGCACAGGTGGGGATTGCTCGAAAAATCGTGAGGCAACCAGCTGATCGTAAACGCTTCAAATTCTCGGTCCCTATATCTTCGTAATTTGAGACCGGACGTCAGCTTGGGCTGCTCACTATCCGGGAGCACACGGATGACGGAGATAAAGGAGTGCGAATGTTCCGGGTGGTTCCCGCGGTCTTGGTAAGCAAAAGGAATGATGAAATACCGATCGCGCGTGTTAACGCGCTCACCAAGGCGGGCCGAGACCTTGGCTTTGATACGATCTACGATCTGGGTGTAGAGGGGCGCATCATAGTTCGAAAAATCGACATTCCGCTCGCACAAGCCTGCCTGGGCGACGATGGGCAAAGCAAGAAGTAAGGCGAAGGTTCTGAAAAACATGTCGGCGAATTATCAAGAAACGACTCTGATTGCAAGTCTCGCAGGCATCGTCTGGAGCGAGGGAGAAGGAAGATCGTGGAGTGCATCACCAAACAAATTGTTATCTCTAAAGAGGAGATCACGCTTGCTGTCTTTTGCCTTCCCCCTTCTAAAGAACTGCGAGAAGAGACTCGAGCCCAGAGTGTGTCATGCACTTTGAAAGGGATCGGCGAGGCACCGCCTGTAGGCGCCTCCCTCTGCGAGAACGATGCGTGTTGCGCTCATCCTTCGCTTCTTCCAGCGCTTTCTCTCCCGTCGTGTGCGCCGCCCACTCCTCAGCCAACGACGGCTTGCCCCCGTCTTCCGCTTGAGAATGCCGCGCAATCTCGCTCTTCGGACTCTACTCTCGGTCGGCGCGTTGAAGTTCCTGCATGAGAAAGCGGAGGCGGTCGAATTGATCATCGTGGTTTTCGCCGCCGGTTTCGATGATCGCAAAATCCTGCAGCGCAGCGGCGGCGGACATGGAATCGGAAGCGGCCGGAAAACAGGCGGTGGCGGTGCGTCGGACCCAGACTTCGTCGAGGCGCAGCAGTGAATCGGGGACAAGCGGGGGAGCGGCCAGTTGCGCGCCGGATGCGGGGCTGCCAGTGCAGTCGCGCGGCGGATGGGCGACGCCGACGCGGAGCGTGCCTTTGCAGGCGTTGACGACAAAGGTGCTAAGCAGTTCCGAGTCGATCTTGTCGGTGACGACGAGGAGCGATTCACCGGCGCCGGCGACTTTCTCCATGAGCGGAAGCCAGGCGGCAAGCGGTTCCTGCGCGGCCTGCGCACAGACCGCGACTCGACAATACCGGAGCCGCTGCGCCCACGGGATTTCCCACGAGGTCGCGCTGGTGTCGTGCAGGAAGTGCGGCGAATACGCCCCGCCGAGCAAGAGTCCGCGGCGCTTCGTGAGGCGGGACGCGAAGGTGTCGGAAGCGGTGCACCAGATGTGGCGATCGTCGGGCACGATCTGGCGGGCCTGAGCGAGGAGGGCGAGAAGGTCAGCGGATGGGTTGTTCATTCAATTGTGGGATCAAGCTTTCGTTTTTCCCAAAGCACGGCTAGGGATTTTTCCAGCGAACAAAAAGTTTGCGCACCTCTGCTTTACCGCCGATCGCGCGGCAATGCATTCTGCGAAATCAAAGGCGCTTCTTCGCGAAAGCGCGTCCGGAAGCTGATTTCAAATATTTCTCGAATTCGCGGGCCCGAGCTTCATCTGAGAAGGCGGTGTATGTCTTCACGCGCCACGGTTTCCACTTTGATGTATGCGGAACGGCACCGGAATTATGAGTCTTGAGTTGTGCTCGAAGATCGCTCGTGCAACCGACATAAAAGCGCTCCGGATTGATCTCGCCCTGCAGGATGTAAACGTAGAAGAATTCAGCCATGCCGAATAAGATAGTTTACCGAAGGTTGGCTCGCCGCCGAGGTGTTCCTAAGTACATAGTGGTTCGCCTTCGTCGATCTCAAGAGGTTTACCGAGTCGTAGCTCGCCGCCAAAGTGTCCTTGGCTCACTAAGGTCCGCCTTCGCCAAGGCTACGGCGCGACAGCCCCGAAAGCTTTCGGGGCTGGAGGCGAGGGGAGTTGAACCCCTGTCCTAATCGCTCTCTCCGCAAGCTTCTACATGTGTAGCCGATGAGGATTTTTAGGGAGCGGTAACAGCACCGGCACGTCGCCGTCTCCCGAGCCACCACGAAATCCTTCACCGCCAGGCGCGGTCACTCCGCCTAACGATTAGCCTGCTGTCCATGTCCCGAGCCGTAGCAGGCGTCCAGCCCGGAACATCGCAGTCAATTAAGCCGCGAGAGCAAGATCTTGGTGATCTGCATTTATTTGTTTTGGTCCGGATTTTAACGAGGCCAACGAACCATCCTCGACATGCCGCCTGCGCTTCAAACAATCAGTCGAAACCAGTACGCCCCCGTTTTTTTGGGAGGCTCCAAAGATAACCCACCAGCTCCCAAATTCAATCGTGCTCGAAGTCTGAGGTTCCGAGCGTGCAAGCTCCGAGGGCGGCGAATAATCCTTGCCCGTCGCCGCCCGCGGCGTGACCAATTCGAGATGGCGAAGTTGTCTGACTTTCGAAGCTCTGTCGCGCTCGTCGTTTCCAGCTGCGACGCCTTCTTCGATTCCTGGCGACCTTTCTGCACTTTCCTCGACAAATTTTGGGCCGACTGCCCGCTCGAAACATTCCTCCTGACCAATCAACTCACGGTAAAATCCTCGCGCCTCCAAGCCATCGCGCTTGGTCCCGATCGCGGTTGGTCGAGCAACCTGCTCGCCGCGCTCGAGCGAATCCGGCACCCTTACCTTCTCTACTTTCAGGAAGATTATTTTCTCACCGCACCGGTCGCGCGCGCGCAGCTGGCGGAAGACTTTGCCCACGTCATCTCCTCCGGCGCGGATTCGTTATGCTTCCGCGCGCGCTCGCAACCCGATTCGGATTTTCAGCCGATCAACGACCGATTCGGCAAGGTGCCGCTGACTTCCGATGGCCGGACGCGTTGCCAGGTCACCCTCTGGAAACGGAGCGCGCTGCAAACGATTTTGCGATCCGGAGAAACCGCCTGGAACTTCGAGGCCCGCGGCAGCGCGCGCACCCAGAAGATGCAAATCCTTTCCTATCTCGCGCGCGAGAACACGCCCATCCCGTACCTCATGTCGGCGATCTCGCGCGGGCTTTGGATGCCCGAGGCGATCGCGCTTTGCCGCGCGCATGGAGTCGAGATCGACCCTTTTTTTCGTCCTGTTTTTTCCGAGGCTTCCTGGCGACGACGTCTTCGTCGCGCCCTCGGTCGCAGGCGGCTGGAGCGAGCTTTACGCCGGCAGATGGGTAAAGTGATCGAGCTGTAAAGCGATGCGACTCGTTAGGTGGAATCTGAGCAGCCGCGCCCGCCAGCTCTCTGGCGGCGGTGCCCTGGTCGTTTCGATTCCGAAGAGCGGCCGCACCTGGGTGCGGACGTTTCTCTGCGCCTACTTTTGCGAGAAAGTTGGCCAGCCTTTCACCTTGCAACCGGAGCAATACGAAGGGGTGCCGCGCATCCTCTACACGCACGATCTTTTCGAGCAGCGGACGAAGGCCGATCGCTGGGACAAGTTGCGCGGCAAGTATCTCATCCCGCAGGCCGAGCGTGCTCGCCGGCCGATTATTCTACTGGCGCGCGATCCACGCGATGCCTTCGTTTCACTCTACGTCCAGCTCACTCGCCGGACGAAGGAGACGCCTAACGAGTTAAAGACCAAGTCCGCGGCCGAACTGCTGCGCGATCCGGCGTTTGGTATCGGGTCGATCGTGGAAGTAATGAACAGCTGGCTCGCGGAATGGTCGGACCGGAAGAATTTTCTCCTCGTCCGTTACGAAACTCTGCGCGCGTCGCCGGCGGAAGGTTTTGCGCCCATTCTGCATTTGCTCGCCGAAAAGCACGTCGATGAAAAGGCCTTTGCCCATGCCCTCGCGTTTTCCGCCTTTGGGAACATGCAGAAGCTGGAGAGTGCCGGCGCCTTCGATTCCAAAATCCTCCGCGCCGGCGACACGCGCGATCCAGAATCGTTCAAGGTCCGGCGCGGCAAGGTCGGCGGCTTCGCGGATTACTTATCGCCTAACGACCAGGAATATGCGGCGAAAGTGCTCGAAAAACTCGACCCGCGCTTTCGCTATCCCGCTGGGCAATAACAACGCGCCTGTAGGCGTCTCCCTCTGGGAGGCGCGGGGGTTGGCACCGCCAACCCTCGTAGTTTAATCAGTCCCGCCCTTCGCAGAGCGAAGCGTCTACAGCGCTATTGCGTGACGAAGAAAAACGCCATCCCCAACACGACGTAAACCGCGAGCAGGAGCACACCTTCAAACCACGTGGTCTCGCCGTCTTCCGCGATGGCGTTGACGGCAAAGGAGACGGCCGCGATCGCGATCAGTTCGAGCGGGTTGTCGAAGACGAGATCCATCGGGTGCCCGATAAAGTGGGAAACGATGACGAGCACCGGCGCGACGAGCAGCGCCACCTGGATGGTCGAGCCGACGGTAATGCTGACGACTAGCCCCATCTGGTCGCGGCGCGCGAAATAAATCGCCGCGACGTACTCGGCGGCGTTGCCGACCACGGCGAGGACGAAGACGCCGAGGAAAAATGTGGAGATGCCGAGCTGGGTCGAAGTCTTCTCGAGCGCACCGGAGACCAGCTCCGCTTCCCAGGCGGTCGCGGCGGTGCCGGCGAGGAGCACGCCTAACGATTGCCAGATCGGCCAAGCCGTCTCGGCCGCGTGCGGATCCGGTTTCTCAAAAGCAAAGACATCGCGATGGGTGACCAGGGTGTAGAGGAGATTCGCGAAGTAGACAGCGATGAGCACACCGGCCACTCCCAAGCTGAGGTGCTCGTCGAGACGGCTCACCTCGGCCCGGGCAAGGAGGCCTCGCTCCGTGTAATCAAAAAGCGCCGGGACGAGGAGCGCGATCATGACCAGAATGAGAAGGCTGGAAAGCAAACCGCCGCGCTCGCGCTTGAAGATTTGCCGCTCGCGGCCCCAGCTTCCTGCGACAATGGCGAGGCCGAGACCGAGCAGGCTGTTGCCGATGATCGAGCCGGTGATTTGTCCTTTGACGACGCTGGTCGCGCCCGTGCTGAGAACGAAAAGCGCAAGGATCAGCTCAGCGGTATTACCGAAAGTGACATTCAACAAACCGCCGACGGCCGAGCCGGCGCGATGCGCAAGCTGCTCGGTCGCGCGCCGGATCCACTCGGCCAGCGGGACGATGGCGAGGACCGCGCAGACGAAAGTCCACAAGGGCTCGACGTGAAAGAAATAATGCAGCGCGAGGGCGAGCGGCACGAGGAGGAGGAGCCAGGTAAAGATCATGCCGATGGTTCCATTTTCTCGCGCAGCCGACCAAGCCTAACCAATGGGGACGAGCTGCGCCAGGGTCGCCGGAAAACAGCGGCAGGCAAGAAAGCCAGGCGGAGCGAAGAGCGCGGCTCGCGCCGCGAGGCGACGACGCTTTCGCTGAATCGTTCGGCCGCTCTCTTCACACGGTCATCTTCTGCACAACGAAGTATCTCTGGTCGTTAGGTCACTCTTTTTTTGATCCTGTCATCCTGAGCAGAGCGAAGGATCTCTGATTATTCCGGGCGGAATAACGCGCTCATGCCTAACGAAATCCAGTCGGACGGCGCTCGCTGCATGGACTTTTCATGGAATGCCCGGCGCCGCAACGGCTGATTCGACGAGGGCACGGCGCGCGCTGAAGTTGAGCGGTGCATCGGCAACCAGCCGCGACGAACGAGACGCTATTCGCGCGACTTCATCCCCGGCTCGCGCAGTGGTTTCGGACGACCTACGCCGCCTTCACCGAGGCCCAGTTGCTTTGCGTGCCCGTCATTCTCGATCAGCAATCGATCCTCCTCACCTCGCCTACCGGGAGCGGAAAGACGCTCGCCGGATTCCTCGGCGTGTTCGATTATCTCCTGCGCCGGCGCGACACCGGCGCCTTGTCGTTAGGCGTGCAGTGCCTCTACGTCTCGCCCCTGCGCGCGCTCACCTACGACATCGGGAAAAATCTACGCGGCCCGATCGTCGGGATGGGACTGGATAAGGAGTTGCACGTGCACGTCCGCACAGGCGACACGAGCGCGAGTGAGCGGGCGAAATTCCGGCGCAAGCCGGCACACTTTCTCGTCACAACGCCGGAAAGTCTGGCCGTCCTCCTCGCCCAGGAAAGCTACGCGGCGCATCTCACGAGCTGTCGTTTTGTCATCGTCGATGAGCTCCATTCCTTCGCCGGGAACAAACGCGGCGTCGATCTCGCCCTTTCCCTCGAGCGACTGGAAGAGCTCTGTAGACGCCTCCCTCTGGGAGGCGCGAGAGTTGGGGTCGTTCGGGCTCGGATACGCAAATCGCCAGCCAAGCCACCCTCGCGCTTCGCAGAGCGAAGCGTCTACAACGGCGATCGACCCAGTCTTTGCCGGGTCGGACTTTCCGCTACCGCGGCGCCGCTCGACTTGTTAGGCAAATTTCTCGCCGGCGACGATCGACCTTGCCGAATCGCACAGGCGAAGATCGAAAAGGAATCGATCGTCGAAGTCTTCTCGCCGATCCGGCGCAAGCCTTATCCGCCGGCCGGATACACTGGTGTGCGCCTCTACGCGGAGCTGGCGGAGCTGATCCGCAAACGCCAGTCGGTCCTCGTCTTTACCAATGTCCGCTCGGCCGCGGAACAGATCGGGCTGCGCTTGAAAGAGCTGCTCCCGGAACTGGCCGACCAGATCGAGACCCATCACGCCTCGCTCGATCGCAGCGTGCGCATCGAGGTGGAAGATCGGCTTAAAAATGGCGAGCTCCGCGCGGTCGTTTGCTCGACCAGTCTCGAGCTTGGGATCGATATCGGCGCGGTCGATCTCGTCGTGATGGTGGCGACGCCGAAAGGCGTTTCCCGCGCCATTCAGCGGATCGGGCGCTCGGGGCATTCCTTGAACCAGACGAGCCACGGCGTGCTCGTTGCGACCAACATCAACGACCTCGTCGAAGCGACCGCTACTGCTCGACTCGTTAGGCAAGGCGTGCTCGATCCGATCAGGATTCTGGAAAAGCCTAACGATGTTCTGGCCCAGCACATCGTCGGGATGGCCGCGCTCGCGCCGATCGCGGTCGAGGAAGCTTTCGCCATCGTTAGGCGGGCTTTTCCTTTTCGCGAACTGGAGCGGGAGGAGTTCGATCACGTGCTCGAATATCTGGCCGGCGGTGGGGAATCTTTGCAGCGCCAATACACCGAGCTCTTCGGCAAAATCACGATCGTGGATGGCGTGATCACGCTCGCCCATCCGCGCGTGACTCGGGATTTTTTGCTCAACATCGGAACGATCGTTTCGGAAGGTTACGTCAGCGTCCTCCTCGGCCGGCGGCGGCTCGGCTCGGTCGAGGAAGGATTCATCAAACAGCTTCGTCTCGGCGACCTCTTCGTCCTCGGTGGTCGGGTCGTTAGGCTGATTGAGACGGGCGTGCAGGAAGCTTATGTCGAGCGCGCTGACGGACAGCTACCTACGATCCCGCGCTGGAACGCCGCGAAAATGCCGCTGACTTCGGGATTGGCCAAAGCGGTGAGAAAATTGCGGGCCGATCTCGACCGTCGGCTGCGCAACGGCACGGACGAAGCAGCGGTCGATTGGCTGGTCGAGACTTACCAAATCTCGATCGCGAACGCGCAGCCGATCGTGGAATTTTTTCGCGCACAACAGGCCGTCTCGGAAGTGCCGGTCGGGCCACAAACTTTTGATTGAGCTCTATCGCGAAGGCGATCACGCGCATTATTTTTTCCACGCCCTCATCGGCCGGAGTGCGAACGATGCTCTTTCCCGAATCATCGCCTGGCGGGTGCGCGAGCGGATCGGCGGCAACGCCCTCGTCACGATCGACGATTACGGTTTTCTCCTGACGTTGCGCCGGTTCCAGGAACTACCGCTCGCGCAATGGCGAAGTTGTTTTCGCCGGGCGGAGGCAGAGGAGGATTTGCACGCGGCCCTGCGCGGCTCCGAGTTGGTGAAATGGCAATTCCGCGGCGTGGCGCAAACCGGGCTGATGGTGCCGCGCAATCTCCCCGGCCGCGAGCGCAAGCCGCGGCAGTTGAGCTGGAGTTCGGAGGTGCTCTTCCGCGTGCTCGAGCAACACGAACGGGACCATCCGCTGCTCGAGGAAGCTTATCGCCAGGCGATGCATACTTTTCTCGACGCCGACACCGCTTACACTTTTCTCGACGAAGTTTCGGAGCACGAATGGAAGCTGCGCGAGCTGCCCGTCGTTTCGCCGTTTTCGTTTCCGATTTACGCGAGCAAGATCAAGGAAAGCATGATGCTGGAGGATCCCGCGACCGCGATCGAGCGGATTTATTTCGAGATGTATTCCCGTGTCGAACAGGTCGCGCAGAAAAAGGAAGAAACTCGTGCTCCTGCTCGTAATCGTGCTCGTGCTCGATCCGCGTCTGCACCGGAGCGATTACGAGCACGAGCAGGAGCACGGAGCACGAGGTGGAGAAGCGTGAGCTTTAAGGACCACTTCTCGAAGCAAGCGGCGGATTACGCGAAATTTCGTCCGCAATATCCGCGGCCGCTTTTCCAGTTCATCGAATCTATCTCGCCCGACAACCGGCTGGCGCTCGACGTGGCAACAGGCAACGGACAGGCGGCGATCGCGCTGGCCGAGTTCTTCGAAAAGGTCATCGGGATCGATGCGAGCGAAAAACAGATCGCCAGTGCCGAGCGTCACGGCGGCGTGGAATATCGCGTCGCCTCCGCTGAGTCGACCGGGCTTCTCTCCCATTCGTGCGATGCGGTGACCGTCGCGCAGGCGCTCCATTGGTTCGACCTGGACGCCTTTTATGCCGAGGCCCGCCGCATCCTCCGGCCACGAGGTGTGCTCGCGGTTTGGACTTACACTCATTTGGGCATCGCACCCAAAATCGACGGAGTCGTTAGGCATTTTTACAACGAAATCGTCGGGCCTTTTTGGCCGCCAGAGCGACGAATTGTGGAGAACGGATATCGCGCCCTGCCATTTCCATTCCTGGAGATAAAGGCGCCCTCGTTTCAAATCGAAGAGCGGTGGACCCTGGAGCATTTGCTCGGTTACCTGCGCACCTGGTCGGCGACGCAGCGCTTCATCGCAGAGCACAAAACGGATCCGGTCGATCAAATTGCGCCTGACCTGGCGAAGGCCTGGGGTAACGCCGCGGAAGAGCGGCTGGCGGTCTGGCCCCTAACGACCAGAATCGGCCACGCCTAACGAGTCTTACTCGTGATCGTGATCGTGCCATTTGATAGATTACGAGCACGATTGCGAGCAGGAGCACGAGTCGGAGAAACAAAGAGGGCGGCCCTTGCGAGCCGCCCTCCGCTTCCACCGAGCAAGCTTCTCCCTAGCTTTTGCTCTGCGAAACTACTTCGTTCAGCTTGAAGATCGGCAGGAACATCGCGATCACGATGCCGCCCACGATCACTCCAAGGAACACGATCAAAAGTGGCTCGATCAACGAGGTCATCGCATCGAGCATGGCTTCGACTTCTTCGTCCCAGAAGTCGGCCATTTTCTCCAGCATGGTGTCGATCCGACCGGTCGACTCACCGGCGGCCACCATCCGAAGTAACATCGGTGGGAAAATTTTCTTCTTCGAAAGCGCGACCGAAAGGTTGTCGCCTTTTTCGACGTCCACGCTCACGCCCTTGATGCTTTCCTCGACGACGTGATTGCCAGCCGAGCCGCCGACGATGTCGAGCACTTCGAGGATCGGCACACCGCTGCGGATGAGCTGGGCGAAAGTGCGCGCGAAACGCGACATCGCGATCTTGTGCACGAGGGGTCCGAAGACGGGGAGCTTCAGCTTCCATTTATCGCTGAGCTGCCGACCGCGGGTGGAGCGAAGGAAAGCACGGACGCCGAAGATGGTGCCGCCGATGCCGAGGATCATGAAATACCATTGCGCCCGGATGAAATCGCTCACGTCGATGAGGAATTGGGTGGGCGCCGGCAACTTGGCCCCGAAATCCTTGAAGATCTCTCCGAAGACCGGGACGACCCGGACAATTAGGAAGGTCGTGATGAGAAACGCGATGCAAATGACGATGACCGGATAGGTCATGGCCGATTTGATTTTCTTGCGCAGGCGGGCGCTGGCTTCGAGGAAACCGGCCAGCCGATCGAGAATTTCGGAGAGCAGACCGCCGTGCTCGCCCGCTTTCACCATGCTGACGTAGAGCCGGTTGAAAACGCGAGGATGTTTGCCGATCGATTCGTGCAAAGTCTCGCCGCCCTGCACGCGCGAGGTGACGTCGCTAATGACGTATTTGAGATTTTTCTGCCGCTTATCGTCGCACTGCTCGTAGAGCGCGGTCATCGCCTGGACGAGCGAGATGCCGGCTTCAATCATGGTCGCGAGCTGGCGGGTGAAAAGCACGAGGTCGGTTTCCCGGACGGTCCAGACCTTGTCTTTCCTGCGCGAGGCGGAGGCTTTTTGTT
Source organism: uncultured Verrucomicrobiae bacterium (assembly GCA_963792775.1). GTDB lineage: Bacteria > Verrucomicrobiota > Verrucomicrobiia > Chthoniobacterales > UBA10450 > Palsa-1392. Next base: position 619,236 of record CAWBXU010000002.1, read on the forward strand.
GCAGTGAAAGGACCATGAGCCCACGGCTCATGAGACTGGTGACAGCGTTGTCCTCGTTGATCGCTTCCTGAATACCGTTGACGATATTGCCGGAACCATCACGAGCTTGATAGGAGAAGGTCATCATATGGTGTTTCTAGTAATTAGACTCTGTATAGCAGCTACGGTGCCAACCCCGATCCGCTTTCTCCAGGCGGCCCCGGTTTGCTGAAAGCAGCCGCTTTTCCGCGCCCCTAGCTGGGGCGTCAATTTCCGACCGCCTGACGCGGGCAACGCTCTTTCCAGAGCGCGCGGCACGGTGGAAGAATCCCGAGTGCGCTCTTGTTAGGCGCAGCGCGCGTCAGGGTTCGAGCTGGGCGATGCGCTGGGCATGCCGTCCCCCCTCGAAATCGGTCGAGAGCCAGATGCGCACGATCTGCAGAGCCATTTCCTCGCTGATCATGCGCTCGCCTAACGACAGCACGTTGGCGTCGTTATGCTGGCGGGAGAGTCGCGCCGTGTCCTCGTTCCAGCAGAGCGCGCAACGAATCCCGCGCACTTTGTTGGCGGCGATCGCCTCGCCGTTCCCGGAACCACCGAGGACGATGCCCCGATCGCATTCCCCGCGGGCGACGGCTTCGGCGGCGGGGCGGATGAATTTTGGATAGTCGACCGGTTCCTCGCTGTCAGTTCCAAAATCGACGACTTCGTGGCCTAACGACGGCAGCAACTCTTTGATCTTTTCCTTGTAACGATAACCGGCGTGATCGGAGCCCAGGGCAATTTTCATTTCCGATTCGTAGCGAAAGAGCTGGAGGCTTGTCGAGCCTATAGACGCTTCGCTCTGCGAAGCGCGGGGGTGACGGCAGCACAGATTACGGCAGGTCACCGACGGCGAGGGCGCGGACCCGCGCTTCGCAGAGCGAAGCGTCTACAGGCTTCCGGCGAGCTGCTCCCAGAGGGCGCGCTGCGCGTCGCTCAACTCCTTCGGCACCGTAATCTGCGCCACCACATAAAGATGGCCTCGCTTGCCGTTGGCAGTGGGCAGCCCCCGCTCACGTAGACGAAAACGCTGACCACCCTGAGTCCCGGCCGGAATTTTCAGTCGGCGAAATCCTTCCAGCGTCGGAACCTCCAGCTCCGTCCCGAGCACCGCCTGCCATGGCTCGAGCGCCGCCTCATAGATCAGGTCGCTGCCTTCCACCGAAAAATCAGGATGGCGCGCCAGCCGCACGCGCAGAAAAAGATCGCCGCTCTTGCCACCGCGCGCGCCGGCCTCACCCTGGCCGGCAAGGCGAATGCGCTGCCCCTCATGGACGCCGCGCGGAATTTTCACCTGGTAAGTTTCCGTCTTGTCGGAGCCGGCGCGGCGCAACGAGACTTGCCGCTTCGATCCGTGGAGCGCTTCCTCAAGCGTGACCATGATATCGGCTTCAACGTCCTGTCCGCGCTCCGCGGTGGCCGGTCGCCGGCCGAAGCCCGCGCCGCCGCCAAAAGCCGATTCACCGCGCCCGCCGCCAAAGAACGCTTCAAAAAAATCGCTGAACCCGGTCCCGCCGAATTCGAACTCGACCCCTTCCCCGTTGCCACCGGCGTGGCGCCGAAATCCGCCACCCGGACCAGCGCCCTGACCCCAACCCGGCGGCGGCTGGAAACCTCCGCCCGGCTGATTCCAATCCGCGCCCAGCTGGTCGTACTTGCTGCGCTTTTCCGGATCGCTCAGGACTTCGTAGGCTTCGTTGATCTGCTTGAATTTTTCCTCAGCCGCGGCCTTTTCCTTCGGCTTGGCGACGTCGGGATGATGCTGCCGCGCGAGCTTGCGGAAGGCACTCTTGATCTCCGCGGCGCTGGCCGTCTTGGCCACGCCTAACGTCTCGTAGTAATCTCGAAATTGAACCGCCATAAGGTGGGTTTGAATTTCCGCGCACTCACGATTTGCGCAACCGTTCCGCCAGGTTGTAGGGCGACCGCTCCGGTTGCCCAGTTTATGAATCGGGGCAGGCGGAGCGCCCGCCCTACAATTTCGCCTAACGATCAGCGAAGATCGGCCCCGCGCTCACATCGGTCGCTGCAAAACTGAAGCCAGGGCTGTCCGCCGAGTGAAGCGATTTCAAGAGTTCTGCCACCGCCTGGGCCGCGACCACCGAATAGAAGCGGACCAGCCCCACCGTGGTGCGGTGGCCGAAAACCGTGATCATGATCGTGTCGTCATCGACTGAGTTCATGAAAATGTGGCTGCCATTGCCCTGGTGATAGAGCGCGTTGAATTCCACCTCGCCAATCCGCCGCGCGAGCTCGCGCGTCGCCGCGAACGAACCGGCCGCGAGCGCCGCGATAATGGTGACGTCCATCGCCGAATGATCGCCGTACTGCGACATGACGTTGCCGCCGCGGTCGATCACGACAGTCAGTTCGGCGTCGGCCTTTTTCAGGAAATCGGCCAGGATGCCATCGAGGCTGGCGACGTTCTCGATCGTGAGCGCGGGAATGCTGTTCATAGCGAGTTGGTCACCCGGGGCGCATGCACAGAGTCCACCGCAACGGCGACGGGCGGGGCCGCGCTCGCGAGCGGCGACTCGCCTTGTTTGCTGAACTTGTGCAGCAACATCTGGGAGACGGCGTTGAGCGAGGCGAAGACGTTCTGGCCCGTGCTCGAAATGACCTCGAAGCTCTGCACCCGCTTCCTGCGATTGTTGAGCAGGAATTCGAGGTAATTGATCGGCGCGATGTTCGGAAGGTCGCGCTTGTTGTACTGGACGACGTAGGGGATCTCATCGAGCGCGATGTTTTGTTGCGCGAGGTTGTCCTGCAGATTTTTGAAGCTCTCGACGTTTTCCTCCATTTTTTCCCATTGCGAATCGGCCACGAAAACGACGCCGTCGACGCTGCGCAGGACGAGCTGGCGGGTGGCGTTGTAGATCACCTGGCCGGGCACGGTATAGAGCTGGAATTTGGTCACGAAGCCTTTGATCACGACCGCGTTCAACGGCAGGAAATCAAAGAACAAGGTGCGATCCGACGCGGTCGCGAGAGAGACGAGATCGCCGCGATTGGCTGGGCTGATCCGCTCGTGGATATAGCCGAGATTGGTCGTCTTGCCGCAAAGCGCGGGACCGTAGTAGACGATCTTGAATTGAATTTCGCGGCTGGCGTAGTTGATGATTGACATGCTTCGTTAGGCGTTAGGCCGGCTGCGCATAGATGCGCGCCAGTTCCTGAGTGATACGGCCGAGGCGCTCCCGGATTTCGGCGGCGAGCTCGCCGGCGGAGTGGAGGGCGGCGAGGCAAATATTCCCGTGCGCAAAAAAGCTGACCGGTTTCTTGGCGCAGAAAAGGGTGAGGCCCTGGAGGGCGCCGAAGTGAGCGCTGATCATCTGATCGGCGATCCGCTTCATGATCTCGGGCGCGATCCCGCAAAGAGCGTCGGCTTCGTACTCGGTCGGGATGTTGCCGGCGAGGCTGAGGCCATCGGAGAAAACGATCGCGCAGGCGCTCACCCCGGGGAGGCGGCTGGCATGCGCGACGACGGCCTTGGCATCGAGCCCTTCATCGTCGGTATCGAGCGCGACCTGCAACGGAGTGCGCTCGGCCGCGGCTGAAGGCGCCGTTTGCGCCGGTGTGGCTACTTGCTCTGAACCGGAAGATTGCGCGTCGTCGAAGTCAACGCCTGCAGCGAGCGCATCTTCTTGCAGTGCAACCTCCGCTTTCGCGATCGGACCGGCGGGCACATTCATGCGCGCGGCGTCTTCGGCAGCTTTCTGGCTGAAGGGCGTCTCGAAAACTTGCGCGACGACCGCTTCCTCCTGGTCGCCCCGCAGTTTCAGGGTTTCGTTAGGCAAATTCTGCAGGACTTCGGGCAAGGGCAGCGGCACCGGGATTCCGCCTTCGTCCACCTTGAAGAGCGATCGGAATTCTTCCGGCATGGCCGCGGCAAACTGCGCCGGCGAGATGGCGATGCGGCCCAACGCCAGTTGTGGCTGCACAATCGCGAACGGCATTTCCACGACGGCCGACTCCGGCACTTCCTCGATCGAACCGGTAAACTGAAACGGCAGCAGCCCGCGCAAGACCGCGCGCAAAGGCAGACGCAGCCGCGGCCCCCCCGTGGAGAAAGCGAAGGGCTCGGCCTCTTTCGCGGGGTCCACGGTTTTTTCCGGCAGCACCGGCGGCGGGCAGAGGTCGCTCGCCGGCGGCGTGATCTTAAAGGGAATCCGGGCAGGCGGCGGCGGAGCAAAGGGGGAAGGCAAAGGAGTGGGAACGGGCGACCCACTTGAGGCTGGAACTCGCTCAGTGGCGGGCACACCCGTTCCGTTCGGAGAAAATCTTACTTTTAGCGACGGGAGTTTTGGCAGCTGCTCGGGTTTGGTTGGCGGCAAGCTGGGAGGCGCTGCCGCCGGAGCGCTGTTCTCAACCGGGGCGGGAAGACGAATCGGCGTCGGCAATTTTGCTTGGGAAGCAGGAACCGAAGTGGGAAGGGAAACTGGCGCGAGAGTCTTGACGCGCGGCGCGGCGGGGATCGCCACACTGCCGAAACGTTTGTTGTCCTCGAGCGTGACCTTCGACAACGCCGTTTCTATTTCCGGAATCGGCTCGTCGCGCTCCTGGTCATCGCGCGGCTGCAGGCTGGCAAATTGTTGCAACACCTGCTGGAAGGGCAGTGCGACCTCACGCGGATCGTCGGCCGGCACTTCCGTCGCGAAAATCGTTGGTGCCTGCTGATAAATCGAACGCAGCAGGACGGCGGGACGACCATTGGCCATGCCGCGTTCCAGTTCTGTGGCATTGAAACTAACCCGGCACTCCGGATCGACTTCCGCCTGGCCGAGCAGCTCGCGCGGAATCTGCGGAAGCAGTTCGGCCAATTGCAGCGCCACCGTGCGCTCGCCCGGCGCCTGCGATAGTTCGGGCGGCACAGCCTTCGGCACAGGAAAGGAAACGCGGCTTTCGCCTAACGAGTCCAAGCGCAGTCCGGAAGGGAACGGCGCCGCGGCCGCGATCGGGGCGGGCTCCATCGTCCGCGCCATGTTGGGCATGACTGTTTTGCCGTGCCGTTCCGACGCCGGCTTTTCGATCGGCGGCGGAGGCGCGCTCGGGGCGACAGGAGCTCTCTTCTCTTTCTTGAATAAACGCGCCAACGATAACTTCATCTAGTGATCCTCTGCGGTCACCCGCCAGACCTCTTCCAGCGTGGTGATTCCTTCCAGCGCCTTGTCGATTCCGACCATGCGCAGCGTTTTCATCCCTTCGGAGATCGCCTGGTTTTTGATCACCGCGGCGGAAGCGCGTTTGATGATCAGGCGGCGAATGGTTTCGCTCACGGCCAGAGCTTCGATAATGGCGGCCCGGCCGGAATAGCCGCGGCCTTTGCAACGATCGCAGCCGAGGCCCTGATAAAAAACGGCGCCTTCGGGCGATTCCATCCCGAGGCGCTCGAACATTTCCGGCTCGGGGACAAATTCTTCGCGGCAGTTCAGGCAGACGCGCCGGATCAAACGTTGCGCACACGTCATGATGACGGAGCTGGAAATGAGGAACGGCTCGATCCCCATGTCGTCGAGTCGGGCGATCGCGCCAGCCGCGTCGTTCGTGTGCAAGGTGCTCAACACCTGGTGACCGGTCAGCGCCGCTTTCACCGCGATGTCGGCGGTTTCGTTGTCACGAATTTCACCGATCATCACGATGTCCGGATCCTGCCGGAGAATGGAGCGAAGCGCGGAAGCGAAATCGAGCCCGATCTCAGGCCGGGCCGCGACCTGGTTTACGCCCATCAGCTCATACTCGATCGGGTCCTCGACCGTCACGATGTTGTATTTCGGGCTGTTCAATTCCTGCAGCACCGAATAGAGCGTCGTCGTTTTACCGGAACCGGTCGGGCCGGTCACGAGAATCATGCCATGCGGTGCGTCGATCGCCTTGCGGAAACGCGCGACCGTCGCGTCATCCATCCCCATGCTGTCGATGCTTCCGGCCAGGGCCGTTTTATCGAGAATACGGATGACCACTTTCTCGCCGTGCTGAGTCGGTAAAATCGAAATACGCAGATCGACGTCCTTGCCCATCACGCGAATGCGGAAGCGGCCGTCCTGCGGGATGCGGCGTTCCGCGATGTTGAGACCGGCGAGAATTTTGATGCGCGATGTGATCGCGAGCTGAAGCGCCTTGGGCGGCGATTCCGCCTGGATCAAGTCGCCATCGATACGATAACGCAGCTTCAGCGTGCGCTGGAACGGTTCGATGTGAATATCGGAAGCTTTTTCCTTGATCGCCTGGGCCAGGATCAGGTTCACGATCTTGATCACCGGCGCGTCTTCGCTGTCGGTCGCGAGCCGGTCGAGATCGATATCCTCGCGCTTCTGCTGCTGCACCTCGACGTCGTTGCCCACTTCGTCGGCCACCTGCTTGAGCACCTCGCTCATCTGGGTGCCGGTGCTGTGCACGCCGCTAAGCGCTTCGCTCACCGCCCGCTCCGTCGCGATCATCGGGACGATCTCGAGCTCGACCCGCCGCTTCAGATCGTCGACCGCGAGGACGTTTGTCGGGTCCGCCATCGCCACGAAGAGTTTGCTCTCGAGCCGCGCGATCGGGACCAGCTTGTGCGCCTTGGCCATTTCCCGCGGGATGAGATTGAGGATCTCTTCCGGCACGCGCAATTTCGCCAGGTTGATCGGCGGCGTGTTCAGGCAACGGCCCATGCTGAAGGCCATGTCCTGGTCGCTCACGAACTGCTTGTCGGTTAAAATTTTAAGGAGCCGGCCGCCCTTCTCTTTTTGGATCTGGACGGCTTCGTCGAGCTGGTTAGGCAGGAGCAGGCCGTCCTCGATCAGGACGTCGGCAATGCGTTCGCCGAAAGATTTGCTGCGCAACACGGCCATGGCCTAGACCCGCGCCTCCAGGCGATAAATTTCCTGCAGAGTCTTGATGATCGTGGCCGGCTTGGCCAGATACCAGGTGACGGTGTAATCGAGCGATTGCTGCACGGCTTCGCGCGCGGCCGCGTCAAACGGATTGCAGACCGCCACCATGATGGTGCGGCTGATCAGATCGAAGGGAACAAAGAGTCGCCCGATCGTGAGATCGTCGGGCAACATCCGCACGACCTGGCGATCGATGTCGTAATACTCCAGCGGGACGTAGGCAAACTTCGTCCGATCGATCAGCGCCGAGAGGACGTGCTCGCATTTTTTGTCGTTGTCGGCGCAAAGCTCCCCCAGGAGCGAGTGCGCCAGGGCATGCTCGCCCAGGGCCTTGTTCGCCTCCTTCACCGCCTCGAGCGAAGCGTTCACCTCCTCTTCCGGAAACATCTGTTGCACGATCAAAAATTTCGCGAGCTGATCGTTCCCCACCTCGGAGTCGCCAGCGGAAACGCGCTTTCGCACCTGGCCGGTATTGCGCCCGCCGATCTCGGCCAGGCCACCCGGATCGCTCGCGCCATTGGCGGTGCTCGAGGTGCCGGGCGTAAGGACAAGCGCATGTTCCGCCCGCGCCGCGACCGGCGGCGGCGATTGCGTGCGCGCCTCGATCTCCCCCTGCATCGCGAGAATTTCCGGAGCGTTCGGCTCGACCGAGAGCACGGCCTCGCACTCCTGCGCCGCGAGCGCATAGGAACCGACATTGAAATACGCCTCAGCCAGACGACGCGAGACGCGCAACGCGTCGGCCGCATTGCCCAGCTTTTGATGCGCCTCCTTGAGGATGCGGAGCGACTGATAATCGTCAGGCTGAGTTTGAGTAATGACCTCAAACATCTCGATCGTCTGACCGATCTGGCTGCGCTCCTCTTCTGACAATGTGTGTTCCAGCACGAAGCCGATAAAAGCTAGAAGCGTGCCTCTATGGCGCGAGCCGCGTTGCAATCCCGTAATTGGGGAAACTTTTTACTTGGTCCCGTAAGTCGAGGCCTCCCGGCCTGATCCGTCCGGCGACCTTCCAGGCCGCCGCCTCAAACCGCAGCGCCAATCGCTGCAAGGATGGCCGGGCCAGCTTTCGCATCTGGGCCGAAAATCGCGCGCGAAAACTTCGCCGCAGAATTTTCTCTAAAAAATATGGAACACCGCTAAAATACGCGCCGAATGAAGTTCGCCAGGCCGACAACGAGCCGCTCACCCGCAGACTCTGCCTTTACTCTGGTGGAGATGCTCGTCGTGATCGGCATCATCTCGGTCTTGCTCGTGGCCGTGATCCCGGCGGTCAATTCGCTTTCCAAATCGAGTGGCCGGAAAGGGGCGATCAATAATTTGCTCGGCGTCATCGAACAGGCACGGGCGCAGGCAATCAAAGACGGTCAGGCCACCTATTTGGTCTTCCCGACGTTCAGCGCGGGGACGCAGGCGACCCTTGATCGATACAGCTACAAATCCTTTGCCATTTTCGAAGACGATCCCGGCAACCCTGCCGCGCCGAAGCAACTCACGCCGTGGAAAACGCTGCCGACGGGGATCAGCATCCGTTCCGGTTCATTGAGCGCACTTCCGGATCCGGCCGCCGACATCAGCCCCGCGCTGACAATCTCATTTACACCGGATGCCAGCGCGTCGGCTGCCTATCGCTGCATAAAATTCAATACTGAGGGAGGAGTGGAACTCCCAAACAACAACGTGTCGCTGAGCATTTTCGAGGGACTGGTGAAACAAGGGAACGAAATTCTAACGAGCAACCCAATTGTCAGCGAGACGTTGACCATTTCACATCTCACCGGACGCGCCGTCCACGACACGTGACAAGCTCGCCCGTAAGCCGATCGAAAGTCGCCTCCGCTTTCAGTCTCGTCGAAGTCGTCCTCGCGCTGGGTGTGGTCGCGTTCGCCATTGTCGCAATTCTTGGCGCGTTCCCCGCGGCACTGAAGACTGGTCACTCCGCGCAAGACGAGACGCGCGCCGCGCAGATCGCGCAGGACATCCTCACCTCTCTGGCCAGTCAGGCGCAGACGAGCTTCCCCAATTGCGTCATCAAACAGTCGGCCACAACTACCGCCTCCGACTTTTCATACAACGTGAAATTGGACGGGTCTACGCCAAGCTACATTTTCAGCGCCGACAACGATGGGCACCTCATCGTGCCCGGCGCTGGCGGCACTGCGGCCTACCCTTACGAAGTCACCGTCTTCGTGGATCCCAACCCTCCCGCAGGCTTCGATACCGGCTACGCTGCACTCGTCACGGTCCGCGTCGCGTGGCAGCCTTTCGCGCAAAACATGCGTGATTTCGTTCGGATCATCACCAAATACTGAGCGTGCTCATGAAACCTCATCGTAACCGAGAGCCTGCCTTTACCATCGCCGAACTGCTTGTCGCGGTCGCGATCACCGTTCTCATCGTCGTTCTTCTGGGACGATGTTCGGCTCGATGATCACGACTTCCACGCGGCGAATCAGCGAACCGATGCGTTCCGCGATGCGCGGGCCGCGCTGCAACTGATGCGGCGAGATCTGGAAGGGCTCGTGAAAGCGCAACCAGCCGCCTACTTTTCGCTCGACCCCGATGGGATTGGCCCGGACGTCCGACAAATTTGTGCGGTGATCAGCGCCAAGAATAAGCCCGCGGGCGGGATCGTGCGCCGGCGATCTCTGCGCCGTCCGCTACTACTCATCCTGGGATGCGACTTCGCGTCGTTACAGCTTCCATCGCTATTTCAAAGACAGCGATCAGACCTTGAAAACATTTCAAGGGAAGCTAAGCGGGGGCAACCTGAGCTACACCGATGGCACAAGCCTCTACTACGATGGCGTCGGTGCTGACGAAGCGGTCGCCAGCTGCGCCTGGAACCTGCAGGTCATCGCCTATGATGCTGCCGGTAACATCATAAACAGCACCAACGACATTAATAACCATCCCACCAGCGGGCCTTACACCTGCGACCCAAATGGAAGCACGGCAGCTCTTCCCGAAGCGATTGAAATTTCATTTAGGGTGATCAGCAACGGGCCGCGCGCACGGTGGCCTCAGCCACGGCAGGACGAAACGATGGCTATGAAGTATGGAAGGTCGTGGACAACGCGCTCCGCTAGCGGCGACAAGACCCTCTACGACAACTTAATCAAGCCCCACGTCTATGACTTCCGCACGCGTATTCACTTAAGATGATTTCGTGGATGACCAAACAGAGGGACGCCGCCAGCCTGAGGTGTTCGCACTGGTTATAACGCTCATCATGGTCGTGCTTTCCGCGGTCATCGTCGTAACACTTCTGAGTAGTGCCGCATTGATCGAACAACGGCAAAGTCTTTCGGCGATCGCTATACTGCGGAGATCGCTGCCCAAAACGGACTGGAAGCCGCAAAAAAGCCCTCATTGCTGTTCCAAACGCAACCGGTTCATCCGATGGAAGACACATTCTGGTCCTGCGCGCGGACGGCACCCAGACAAATACCTCCAGCAGCGTTAAGGACGCCTACTATTTTATCGCCAAGGCTAAGCCTGGCACTGCCGTCGAAGCGACTGTTACCCGTTCTTCTCCGGTGGGGCTCCCGCCTCGGTGACGATTAGCCCAACCGGCGTTGTCGCCGTCTCCCACCCGCCCACTCTCTTCTCCCCAAATCCTGCCCAGGAAACCTTCGGGAGTAATACCAAGATCATACCCAGCCGTGCTGATCCCAGCAGCAAGCCCGCATTCACCCAATGGCAGGAAATTCGCGACCCAAACGATTTGGCCACTGGATCAAACCACGATCTTCCATATCAAAGATATACTTTTGGGTCGAAGACCTTGCAGGATATATCGACGCGGGGGTTGCGGGAAACACATCTGGCGTATCTTCTGGGAATGCCAGACCACAGGATACTTTCGACCGCGGCAAAGAGATATGTCACCGGGCCTCCAGAACTTGCCGCTATTCACAATCTTTGATCCTTCGTCTCAAAGTGACCCCGGAACGACTCAAGCGAAAGAATTGATCGATAGCCGCGGATTACTCTTTACCGTCCCTACCCTTCATCAACTTGCTCCCGGACCTTCACAGACCGACCTAACGACACTCGCTGTCGCGACCATTTCAGGTGGATTCGGAAGTACCCCTTGGTACCGTAGGTTACGGTTACAAGGATGAGGGGGACACGTCGAAGCCCAAGCTAGACATCAATGCACAGGTCGCCACAGGCGGGGATTCCGCCGTAGCTGCGATTACCACCAAAATTAACGACAACCTTCCCACATTCGCCGCGGGACGGAAAGGCGGTCTCACCGGACAAGATTACGTGAAAACCATTGCGGCTTCGATGATCGACTACGCGGACACTGATTCGGACGCAACCGTCGGCTCTGACTATCGAGGGCTGGATTCGTATCCTCTAGTCAACGAACTTTATAGTATGAAATGGTGGAACAGGGCAGCGGAGCTGAATTCCTCTACAGGCACATACTTTGTCCACATTGAGATGGAGACCTGGGCTGAGTTGTGGAATATGACCAACCAGGCGATAGCTGGCACATGCTTTCTGGAGATGTTGGAAAATCTCCCCCTCCAAGCGGGAGTTAATACCTACACATTTGGCAATAAGCCGGAAGACGTTCAGTCTCCGTCAACCGTGAGCACTACTTACCCAGCTGGCAATCCCATTTCGATTTCCCTGCAACCGAACGAATACGGCGTCTACCATGTGCGACACGACGCCTTCGATTTCGATACCGGCATCTCCCCGCCGTTGCTACCCCCGAACACCTCGCGGCCTATGCCGCTCACAGGCGGCACAGCCACAAACTATTCCTTAAAGTGGTCGGGAACTTCTAGCACGCCCACTATCGTCGTCGACCATGCCGGGACGTTAAGTGGTGTTGGCGTAAGCCGGGTTGGCGGCACACTCAACGGTTACGCGGAGTCTTCTAAACGATGGAGTGGAAGCTATCCTGGCTTTGGCTACACGGACACTGTAAATGGCACTTCAAGCGATTACGATCTCCCCGGTGATCCACGTAGCGCATACTTCATTCAAAGTGGACAGGTCGCCATATCTTATGCCAACGGCTCCAGCTTTTGGGAGCGCAACAACAGAGCTAATATCGCAACCTCGCAAATCTATCAGGCCGTAAAACCGTCTGCCTGGTTGGATGGCGGTCACGACTCAACCGTTGTTACTGCGACTCCTGCTCCCAGTCCGACTTCGGAACCTCCGGCGTCAGCTCCAGCGGAGGTCGTTACCGAACCAGAAAAGGCCCCTGTTGCCATCTCTAATGCTGGGTCTTACTCAAGCCTTGCGGAGATCGGTAATATCTATGATCCCGGCCAATGGAACGTCACGACCGACTCGAACAATCATTGGACCGACATCACCAATATTTCTCAATCGAGTGCTAAGTATGGTGGAGGATATCAACTTCGGATTGGTCGTCCTGAATTTACGCTCTTCGACAAACCCGGGACACGTGCATGGCAACTATTGGATTTGTTTACGACAAAGTCACGGGTTAGTTCGGCTGGGTTAGTTAATCTCAACACTGCCTCGCGTGACGCGCTGCGCGTCTTAGGGGCGGCGGTATTTTTAAATCAAGACTCGGCGATTCAACCATCCTCTCTAAAGGATACTCTTTATCCGCCGGCTGTATCGAAACAGGGCGATCAATTTGCCGACGCAGTCATCGCGGCGCGCCCTTTCTTAAGTTCCGCTCAGCTTTCCTCGATAAACCTATCGGGCACGACAACGCCACTCTTCGGCAATTTTGCGGCTTGGAGCGGAACTCAGCGTCCTACAGAGTGGACTGATTCTGCTCAGAAGGAATACTTCGCCAAAGTATTTCCCCTAACGACCGTCCGAAGTCGGAATTTTCGCGTCTTCGTCACAGGTCAATCACTCGATAAGACAGGGAGAGTTCTTTCTACAGTCAGCAAGGTATTTCAGGTTTATTTGGCTCCAGCCCGTGACGCGGCTGGGAAAATCACGTCGCAGAGCTGTTACCATTTCCTATGAAGCCATCCTTCCGTTATAGAATCGCTGAAATCGCAATTGCTTTTATTGGTTTGGTGGCCAGCGCGTTTGGGCAAGGCGATTCGAACCAGCAAGTTTTCGGTTTGTGGACGCGGCCGGACTTTCGGGAAAAGTCTCGCTCATGGTCGATAATTCAAAACTAAAGCCGGCGGGCTTTGCTACCGGGGATAGTACCGGCGCGATCGGGATTATGCCGGGTTCTCACCGATTCAGCGTCGCCAACTCGGAAGGAGGCGTGGCGACGGCAGTTATTCCGTTGCAAGCAAATACGTCTACGACTCTAATTGCCTACTCCACAATAGTTGTGGATCCCAAGACAAATAAGCCAAAGAGGTCGCTGCAACTTCTGCCCCGGGCGAATCCTGCACCGAACTCCGGTCGACATTTTCAGCTGCTCTACGTTTCTGGTCGGGCTGACATCGACGTCGTGCTCAACGGCAGTGTTACTCGAATCAAGTCGATGCGAGAACTAAATGGCCCTGAATTGCCCGAAGGCGGTATTACGCGTCGATCAAGCTGGCAAGCCCGTCGTTAAATTCACTGCGCCCCAAGCAGGCAATTTTCTCGTAGTTCTTTATGATTCGGCTCAGGGAAATTTGGCGGGCTTGGTAATCCCTGATTACAAATAGTCGCGGCGGATGGCGCTGTTCGCCGTCGGAATTTCGGTCGAGCAAAGCCCGATTCAAGTGCCGCACTAGCAGAGCATCTGGCGGAAGAGCCCGCCAGCTCTCGGCATTCCGGGATTGGAATGCGCGTTTCCCGCGATCGGGATGAATCCGCCGACGCGCCAGATGCACGCCATCCAGCACAAGAAGCTGACATGGCGCGTTTTGCACGGGGCTGGTCACGCTGGCATACCCGCTGCTAAGCTCTGCGCGAGATTAGCTCTGCTCTTTTTATCGGGGCTCGTTAGTCCAACAAATCAGCCACCATTCCATGAACCTTAATTTTCCAAAACAATCGACCGTCCGAATCAGCTTCCTCGTTTCACTTCTCGTCGCGACCATCGCTGCCAGCCTCTTCGCGGCCGAGCCTTCGGGGTCGCCGGGGTCAACGCCCCCGGCTGCAACAACAGCGCCAAAGTCGGGGCCGGACGGAGCGAAGGTTCCGCTCTACAATCCCCAGGTGACGAAGGCGGCCAAGCCACTCAAGATTCTCATCCTCGGCGGGACCGGGTTCACCGGGCCTTTCCAGGTGAAGTATGCGCTCGCTCGCGGACACACGGTGACGGTGTTCAATCGCGGCAAGACTCATCCCGGTGAAGTGCCGGCCGGGGTCGAGCAGCTCGTCGGCGATCGCAATACCGGCCAGCTCGACGCGCTCAAGGGTCGCAAGTGGGACGTGGTGATCGATAACCCGACGATGCTCCCGAAATGGGTGCATGATGCCGCTGAGATTCTGAAGGGGAACGTCGAGCGTTACATTTTTATCTCGACCATCTCCGTCTATGGCAGCGTGGGGAAGCCGGGGATCGACGAGACCGCGCCGGTGGAGCAATACAAAGGGGCGGACCCGATGAAGGAGACGCGCGATACCGTCGTCGCGTCGCACTTCGCGCTCTACGGTCCGCTCAAGGCGCTCTCGGAAAAGGAGGCGGAGAAATGGTTTCCGGGCAAGACGCTGGTGATCCGGCCGGGGTTGATCGTGGGACCGGGGGATGAGACCGATCGGTTTAGTTATTGGCCGGTGCGGATCGATCGCGGCGGCGAAGTGCTCGCGCCGGGCGATCCGAACGATCCGGTGCAGATCATCGATGCGCGCGATCTCGCGGAATGGACCATCCGGATGGCGGAGCAAGGGACGACGGGAGTTTACAACGCGACCGGACCGGACAAGCCCCTAACGATCGGCTTCATGCTCGGAGAGATCAGCGACGCGCTCAAGGCGAAGGCGAATCTCGTCTGGGTGCCGGCCACATTTCTGGAAAAGGAAAACGTCGCGCCCTGGTCGGACATGCCGGTCTGGGTGCCGCCGACGGGCGAAGATGCGGGCATGGGCCGGATCAATAACCAGCGCGCGATCGCGAAAGGGCTGACCTTCCGGCCGCTCGCAGAGACCGCGCGCGATACGCTGACGTGGTTCAAGGCCCAGCCGAAAGAGCGCCAGGAAAAGCTGCGGGCCGGCCTAACGAAAGAGCGTGAAGCGGAAGTGCTGAAGGCTTGGAAGAAGAAGGGGAAGTAGGAGTCCACAGATAAAACAGATTTTCACAGATTTGTTTGGCTGCCGATCGACCCGCTGTGGCTTGCCGCCCTCCCAAATAATCTGCGTAAATCTGCGAAATCTGTGGATCTAACTCTGGATGAACCCTCCGCTCACTCTCCCGCGCAAAGCAGCCGAAGTAATCGTGATCATGCTCCTGCTCCTCTGACTTCTAAGCTTGTCTTGAGGCTTCCATCCCGGGTAGAAGCTCTCTATGAAGAGCTTCCCCAAAATCCTCTGCCTAAGCTTCCTGTTCCTGATCCCCGGATGGGCCGCCACCAGCGCCTTCGCTCAATGCGAGGAGACCGAGCTGAATCCCTCCGACGGCCAAGGCGACGACAATTTTGGCGCCGCAGTTGCGCTGGATCGCGACTATCTCGCGGTCGGAGCGCCGGGCGACGATATGGAAACCGGTTCGGTCTATCTCTTCAAGAAAGTGCACGGCACTCTGGTCGAACAGACCAAGCTCCTCGCCTCCGATCGCGAGGACTACGATTACTTCGGAGCGGCCGTCGCGCTGCAGAAAAATCGAGTCGTGGTGGCGGCGCCTTACGACGACGATCTCGGGAGCCTGTCGGGCTCGGTCTACGTCTACAGTCCCGATCGGGCTACTAATGGCATCGCAGAAGCGAAGCTGCACGCCGCCGATGGCGTGGCGGACGAGCAATTCGGGACAGCGGTCGCGACAAGGGGAAGTCGGATCGTGGTCGGCGCCAGGGGCGACAATGCGGCAGGATATGCCGCGGGGGCCGCTTATGTTTTTCGTCTGGTTAACGGGACGTGGGTGCAGGACGCAAAACTCATCTCGAATGATATCCATGCCTTCGACATCTTCGGGGTATCGGTCGCGATGGGCGGCCGGCTCATTGCCGTCGGCGCTCTCGGCGCCCAAACCGACGGGGTGCGCGTCGGCGCGGTTTACGTGTTTGAATTCAAGAATGGCAAGTGGGTCCAGCAAGCCAAGCTGATGGCGGACAATCCGGAGGAACTCGGTTTCTTCGGCTTGTCGGTCGCGATGAACCCGGACGGGACGCGCATCGTCGCCGGCGCTACGTCGGATTACACCGACACCGAAACGGTGTGCGTCTTTCGCCGCGAAGGCGACACCTGGGTCAGGGAAGCCAAGCTCGTTGGCGGTCCCTACGACGGCTTCGGGACCTCGGTGGCGATCAACTATCCTTATTGCGCGGTCGGCGCGCCTTTCTATAACGGGAAAGGCGCCACCTATTTGTATCTCTTCGATGGGGCCAACTGGAATCTGGTAAACCGGTTCGACCCCAGCGATGGAACGTTCGACGATAGTTATGGCGTGTCCGTGGCGGTCGATCGGGTGGCTCTCGCGAGCGGCGCTCCCTTGCACAAGTTCGAGTCGGGCCCGGGCGCAGTCTACGTTTTCAACCCGAACTGCACGCCCGCAGGGAAATAATCCGCGTCGGCCAGGCGCGCGATAGCTGGCGTGGGTTTTAAGGCGCAGCCGAGGGAGCGGCAGGAGAAATTGAAAGTTGGCCTAACGAAAGAGCGCGAGGCGGAAGTGGTGAAGGCTTGGAAGAAGAAGGGGAAGTAGGAATCCACAGATTTTCAGAGATTTTCACAGATTTGTTTGGGCGCCGATGGACCCGCCGTGGTTACCTCCCTGCCCGAGTAATCTGCGAAATCTGTGGATCCAAACTCTGGATGAACCGTTCGTCTCTCCTTCCTGCTTTCCTGCGTTCCTGATTCATTCTTCTGAGTCCTTCGATGAACCGCGCGCGCTCCTTTCTCCAGAAAGCGGTCGACGTGCGCCCGGGCGAGGTGCACGCGCTCCTGCTCGCCTGTCTTTTCAACTTCGTCATCCTCGCCAGTTATTACGTCGTTCGGCCAATCCGCGACGACATCGGCTCGGCCGGCGGAGTCGAGAAACTGCCCTGGATGTACACGGGCACGCTCGTCACCATGCTGATCGCCAACGCCGCCTTCTCCGCGATCGTGGCCCGGATGCCGCGGAGAAAATTTCTCCCGATCGCCTACCGCTTTTTCATCGCGAACCTGATCGTCTTCTACATCCTCATGCGCACGCTCGGGCCGGCCCAGAATGTCTGGGTCGGGCGCGCCTTCTTCGTCTGGGTGAGCGTTTTCAATCTTTTTGTGGTCTCGCTGTTCTGGGCTTTCATGAGCGACCTCTTCGATAGCGAACAGGCGAAGAGGCTTTTCGCTTTCATCGCGGTCGGGGGCGAGTTGGGCGCGATCGCCGGACCGATCGTGACTGCGTCGCTCGTGCGCAAAGTCGGCGCGGCCAATCTGCTCCTGATCGCGGCGGCGCTACTCGAGATCGTGCCCTGGTGCGTGAAGTATTTTCCCGCCGTCCGCCACGAAACTCCTTCTCCTTGCTCCTAATCCTCCTGCTCGTGCTCGTGCTCGTGATCGTGATCGTAATCGTAATCGTGATCGAACGGACGAAAGAATCGAGCAGGAGCACGAGCACGAGAAAGAAAAGGGAGCGGAACGGCCGATCGGCGGCGGGATTCTCTCCGGCATCGGCCATGTTTTGCGCTCGCCTTATTTGTTAGGCATTTGCGCCTTCATGCTCCTGCACGCGATCTGCAATACGATCGTTTATTTTCAACAGGCCGATCTGACCGGTCACCAATTTCACGATCGCGCGGCGCGCACCGCCTTTTTCGCCCAGCTCGATCTCGTGGTGAATACGCTCACCATTATCGGGCAGTTGTTGATCACCGGGCGGCTCCTGAAATGGTTTGGCGTCGGATTCACTCTCGCTTTTCTCCCGGTCCTGAGCGTGCTCGGTTTCCTCGGGTTGGGCTTCTGGCCGGTGCTCGGTCTGCTCGCGACCTTTCAGGTGTTGCGGCGGGCGGGAAATTTCGCGGTCACGCGGCCCGCGCGCGAAGTGCTTTTCACCGTTCTGCGGCGCGAGGACAAATACAAAGCGAAGAGCTTCATCGACACGTTCGTTTATCGCGCGGGGGATCAGATCGGCGCGTGGTCTTATCCGCTTCTCACCTGGCTTGGGCTCGGGCTTACCGGTATTTCTTTCGTAGCCGCGCCGCTCGCCGCGATCTGGTGGGGTCTCAGCATTTGGTTAGGCAAACGTCAGGCGGCAATGGCCGATGCGCCGCGCGCCTGACGCTGGGAAGCGGGAGTGGCGCCTCTTTGCTGGCATGCCCGTCATCACAGCGGTTTTTTACGGTGCGCTTTTCGCCACGACCGCATCCGGCCGGTAAAGGTCGCGATTGCTGCCTTGGAATTCCGCTTTCAATCTCACTCGGAAATGCGCCAGATCGACCAGCTCCCATCTGGTAAAGTTCCAATGTCCCCCCTGCCCCTTGGCATGCTCGAACCCGACGACGAAATGCACCGCATCGTCGCGCACCTTGTTCGTCGCTTTTTTCGGTTCGAAATAAAATGAGCGGAAACTGCTCTCCCGGCTGCCCGCCGCGTAGAGCTTCGGGTCGAGATAATAAACGCGCCCGGTTTCCTGATCGACCAGGCGCAGATCCGGATAACCCGAGCGCTGAACCCGACCCTCCGCCGTCCGCGGAAAATCGCAGCTCAAGCCCGGCGCGGCGTCGAGCAGCTCGCGCATCGTGTCCTCGAAATGGCTGCTCACTTCATTAATCCGCGGTATTCCCTGGATCACGCTCTTCGAATCGTTCAATCGCCTAACGACTTCGTCGAGCACGGTCGAGATCTGCTGGATGACGCGGCGATCGGTTTCGTTCTTCGGATCAGTCGCGATCACCTTCTTGCCCGTGGCGTCGAAGATCACCTCGTCGAACGGAATTCCGTGCAACTCTCCCCCTCGCGCAGAAGCCACGGAATGAGCGCGTCGACCGGTGAAG
This sequence comes from uncultured Verrucomicrobiae bacterium, assembly GCA_963792775.1. GTDB lineage: Bacteria > Verrucomicrobiota > Verrucomicrobiia > Chthoniobacterales > UBA10450 > Palsa-1392. The sequence continues at coordinate 638,164 of CAWBXU010000002.1, forward strand.
TCGCGTTCGTCGAGGCGGGCGCGTTTGCGACAGGTGGCGCCGCGGCGGCGGCCGGAAGAATCGCGCCGAGAATCAAAATGAGCGCGTTTCGCCACATCGACCGAGTCAAACTCCGGCGCCTCCTGCGAGCAAGAGATTTGCGATTGCTCTCCGTTCGGGAAATGAATAAAACCAGTCAAAGCTGCAAACTTCTAGCCCAATGCGCCCTCTTTCCCTGACTGTCAGTCTCGCTGCCCTTGCCGCGCTGATCGGCTGCAGCACCATTTCCACCTACGACCAGGCGGCGTATGAGCACGCCACCAACGCGAAAGTCGATGCGCTCGCGCTCATGAGTAAGGCGACGAGCGATTACGGCGCGCACGAAAGCGAAATTGCCGCGGTCCAGCTGGAGCTGGAGAAAGCTTACGAGTACCGACAAAGGCCGGCCCTTGAACGAAATCACGCTGAAGCAGTGGGACCTGTTACTTAGTCCTGAGCACGACCTCTTCGGCGGCTTTCTGCGTGACTGGAAAAGGAAAGGTCAGTTCAAACCCATCGCGCTGGCCGAGAGAAAGCAGCAGGTGGCGAAAGGCTTCGATCAGATCATCGGCCTGGAAAGCGGCAAGTTGAAGCCTTCCGACGTGCAACCTTGAAAGGCGCCATGCCCGATACCGACCGAATCGTGAAAAGCATCGAGGAGCAAAGCCAGCTGCTCGCCGAAAAATTGTTTCACCAATTCACCCGCCAGGCCGCCGCTGATACCCGGGATTTTCTCGACCAATCTCGCGCCGACATCGAACGCTGGGCCGGCGAGCTGACACGCGGTGAGATCGATGAGGACGATCTCGCCAGCCTCATGCGGGGCGAGAAAGATCTCGCCGAAATGCGCGCGCTCAAACAAGCCGGTCTCGCGCAAGTGAGTCTCGACACCTTTACCAATGGAGTGATCGATATTGCAATCAGCGCCATCGTAGCCGCCATCCCCTAGGAGGTAACTTCCCTTTCACCGGGCGCGAACTTCGTCATCCGCGCCAGCCGAAACCAACCGAGCCAGTCTATGTTTAACTCCGGCATTCTGGACGTCGCGATCGGCGTAGTCTTTGTCTATCTCCTGGTCAGTCTCATCGTCACGGCGGTGAATGAGTTGATCGCCGCGATCTTCAAGATGCGGGGGCGAGTGCTTTGGCAGGGTCTGTGTAACTTGTTGCCGACTGGCGCGGGAAAGAAAAACATCGCGCAACAGGTTTTCGACCATCCTTTGATCGACGGGCTCTCCCCCAGTCAACGCCCATCCTATATTCCGTCCCGCACCTTTGCCCTCGCGCTGCTCGATGTCGTGAGCGGAGGAACCGGAAAGATTGCGGCGAGCAAGGAACTCGAGGCCAAAATCGATCTCTTGTCGGACGACCTAAAGCGACCGCTCAAACTCTTACTCTACGAATCCAGGCATAACCTCGATCGCTTCACGACGAACATCGAGATCTGGTTCAATAACTCGATGGACCGGGTGAGCGGTGTTTATAAGCGCAAGGTCCAGTACGCGCTTTTCTTTCTCTCCTTTCTTCTCGCCGCCGGGCTCAACGTCGACACGGTCGTTCTGGCTAACCGCCTTTCGCACGACTCCGCCCTTCGCTCCGCGCTCGTCTCTCACGCTGAAGCGGCCGCCAAGTTGCCGCCCCCGGCCGGAGACACCTCGAGCGACAAAACCTTGGACAACGCGCAAACCGACCTGGCCGGGACGATCAAAGAGCTGAACGAACTCAGCCTCCCCATCGGATGGGACGGGCCGGCCGAAGACCTAAAGCCACACTTCGCGCAGCTGGGCTTTTTCGGCGGATTGCTCGATCTCTTGCGGCGTCATTTTGTCGGTTGGACTCTGACCGCTTTCGCCGGAACCCTGGGCGCGCCTTTCTGGTTCGACCTCCTCAATCGTTTTATAAATATCCGCAGCGCAGGCAAAGCGCCGGAAGAAAAACCCAAGGATCCAAAGGAAGTTCCCGAGCCGGCCGAACCCGGCCCGCGCACCGGACCCGAGGGCAGCGTGAGCAAAAACAAGTGAGCCGGAGATCGACCCCATGAAAAAAAGAAACAAAATCGCCAAGGCCGCCAAACCAGCAAAACGCCCGAAACCGGCTTCGCGGAGAAAGCGCAAAGCCACTCCGGCAGCGACTGCAGCCCCGCCTAACGAGAAAAGGAACCGCAGGCCGCGTCGACCTCCTCAGCCGAAGGTTCGGGTAGCGATTCCGGATGTGATAGCGGAAGGCCCGCCGGCCGCGGCCGTGGCCGCGAGCGCGATGCGGCTTCTCACCCTTAACCGCAAAGGCGACGACGTCGCGAGCTGGCAGCAATTTCTCGTCGATCACGGCTTCGATCCCGGCCCGGTCGACGGTTTTTTCGGCGGTGCGACGCGACGGGCGACGATGGACTTTCAGAAACAGCACCATCTCACTCCGGATGGCGTCGTCGGCGGGACAACCCGCGCGGCCGCTGGTCCGATCGGATTCGTCGCCGCCGTGGCGCAGGCCATTCTCGGCGTGGTGCACGACGAGGACGACGTCATCGATCACATCGGCGGAGTGCCGATTTTCGAGACGCAGGATGGCCGCGCGATCTATTTCAAGACCGGGATGACGATTGACGCCGATGGCGCCTATCGCGCCTACAAGATTCGCAACCTCGGTTTGGACTTCGACGACAACGGGAAAAATCCCTGCGCCCCGAACGGCCGCTGGATTGGCGTGGTCGTGGACAGCTCCGGCAACCCGATCCCGCAGGGGCCGAATGATCCGCGCCCCGGTTTTCTGATCTCGACCACGTCGCTACAGGATCCGACCCGCGCCAATACTGATCCGCAGCGTTATGTCGATTCCGAGGCGGTTCCTTTCATCGTCCTCCCCGGCGGACATCTCGGGCGGGCGTCGTTAGGCGATTACGCCCTCGTCGTCAATACCGCGAACGGCAAAATGGTCCACGCGATCGCGGCCGATGCCGGACCGAAACACCACGTCGGCGAAGCCTCGATCGCGGTCGCGCGTGAGCTCCTCGGGGAGGCCGCGTCCAATCCGCGCAGCGGCGGGACCGAGCGCGCGATCATCCGTTACATCGTCTTCCCGGGTTCCGGCGATGGGCGCTTCCCTTCCTCCGATCCCCGCGAGCCCGCGATCCTCGAGCGAACGACGATGCACCTGAACACGACCGCGGCGACTCTTTTCGCCGCGCTCGATCCCGCACATCAGGCATCGCTCATGACCTAGAGCGTGTCCTGTACTTTGAAAGGGATCTGAGGCACCGCCTTCGCGTCCTACTCGAGGCGGCCGTTGATCGGTTGAAGCCGGATTCTTGAATGGTTGAGCAAATCGAAGATCGCGAAAGGAGCGTAAAGGAGCGCGAAGAAAAGCAGCGCGAGTCCTTCGAGCCCCGCGATATAGAGCAGACGGTTGTCGGAGAGAAGATCGAGGAGCGAGACGACGACCGGTTTGTGGAGGAGGAAGCCGTAGTTCACGCCCGTCAGGTGATCGACCAGCAGAGTTGTCACAAGATAAAGCTGCGACCAGGCCAGGGTGCGCCCGACCGAGGCGTAGGTGGGACGAAAGCGGCGCGCGACGAGCAGGTAGATGACGCCGGCGACGATCCCGCCGTGCGTGAGGAAGAAGCTGATCGCGCGGATATCGGGGAAATTGACCTGCAGGTTGGGGGTAAGAATGGCCTGGAAGGTCCCGCCAATACCCCAGAAATAGGAGACTTCCGTCCAGCGATCGCTCCGGGCGAGCAGAGCAACGATGATTGTGACCATCGCCCAATCGCACAGCTGAAAGGGAAGTGCCTGCTGCCAGAGAAGAATGTGGTGACTCCAAAGATATGCGGCGTAGCCAAGATAGTTCGTGGCAAGAAGGAGTGAGAGACACACGGCGACAGCGCGGTCGATACGTCGTGACTTAGTCAGGCGGACGGCAATCCCCAGGCCTATGGGCACGACCAGGGTCAGCGCGATAACAACGAGATGGGCGGGACCGTAAAGCCGGAAGGCGGGTTCGGGATTCATCGCTGTAGACGCTTCGCTCTGCGAAGTGCGAGGGGCAAACGTGGCTCGCAGCAGCAGCGCGAATGTTGGTAACTCTCGCGCCTTCCAGAGGAAGGCGTCTACAGCGCCTAATCCCGGGGCTCGATCCTGCCCGCGCCCGTGATCTTTTTCTCGACCGTCTTCGGATGTCCGCCGTAGGTCACTTTCCCCGCGCCCGTGATTGCCGCGCGAAGTGAGTTGGAAGCCACCACCTCGGCCTTGCCCGCGCCAGTGACGGATAACTCTACGTCCTCTGCCGGCAAACCCTCCGCCTCGAGCTTGCTCGCGCCCGTCAGGCTGGCGAGCAGCCGGTTCACTTTTCCGGCGAGCGTAATCTTGGCCGCGCCGCTGGTTTCGAGGACGAACTTGGGGGTGTTGAGCTGGCTGGCGTTGAATTCGACTGCCCCGCTCAGCTCCGCGCCGGCCAGAGTGGAACTGCTAATGACGATCTTGATCCCATCGGTCGGCGCCATGGGCCCGTCTTCCATGTCGATCTTGAGCCGGTCGCCTTCCACCCTCGTGCGAATATGCGAGAGCAGATTCTCGTCAGTCGTTAGGCTGAAAGAGGGCGGGCCCTGGTGCCATTCCAATTCGTAGAACCCGCCCGCCTCCACCCGGGTGAAATCGGTCACCGGCCGCTGTTCCGTCGTGATCTTGCCGTTCCCGCGAATGCGATGCCAGTCGCACCCGGAAAAGCAGAGAACGAAGAGCAGCAGCGCTGGGACAAAGAGTTTTGTTTTCATGGGTTGGTCCTATTGAGATGCAGCGAGACGGCGTTTTGGATGCAGGAAAATTTGCCTAACAAGAAGTCGGGACGCGCTGGGCGAGCGCCACCCCATGCGGGATCGCGCCCGCGACGAAGCCGAGGCATTCCACCGCGCCGCTCGGTTTTCCGGGCAGAGCGATGACGAGCGACTGTTCGACGACCGCGGCGAGGTTGCGCGAGAGGATGGCGTTGGGTGTGATCTTCATCGATTCCGCCCGCATCACTTCGCCAAAACCGGGCAGCTCGACCCGCATCAAAGCGCGGATCGCTTCGGGTGTGACGTCGCGCGCCGTCAGGCCGGTGCCGCCGGTCGTGAGAATGAGTCCGCAACCTTGCGCGGCAAAGGAGCGAATCGCTTGTTGAATCCGGGGAAGGTCGTCGGGCACGACGGCCTCGCCCTGAATGCTCCAGTTGTTTTTGGTCGCGGCTTCCCGGAGAGCGGGCCCGCCCAAATCCTCATACTCGCCCGCACTCGCGCGATCGGAAACGGTGATGATGCCGACGGATATTTGCATTCGTTAGGGATGGCAGGGCGACCGCTTCGGTTGCCCTCCTTCAATCTGGGCAGGCGAAGCGCCCGCCCTACAATTTCGTGCCGTCTTTCCGATCACAATTCGGTTTTGGTCTTTTCCAATAAACGGATGTCACCGATCCGCATCGTCTTATCGACCGCCTTGCACATGTCGTAAATGGTCAGGAGCGCGACCGACACGCCGGTCAGCGCCTCCATTTCCACCCCGGTCTGCGCGGTCGTGCGCGCCGTGCAGGTGACGGCGACGCCGTTCCCATCCGTCGTTAGGCCGACTTCGACGTGGCTCAGCCCGAGTGGGTGGCAGAGCGGGATCAGCTGTGCCGTCTGCTTGGCGGCCTGGATCCCCGCCAGCCGCGCGGTTGCGAAGACGTTGCCCTTGGCGATGCGATCGCTGGCGATGAGCTCGAGCGTGGTCCGCTGCAAATCGATCCGTCCGGCCGCGACCGCCTCACGTCGACTCAACGGCTTGGCCGAGACATCGACCATCTGCGCGCTTCCATCGCCCGCGATATGGGTGAGTTCACTCATGCGGTGGTGATGGAGGGACGACCGCCGTGTCGTCCGTGTTTGGTTAAATCAAACTCGGACGGGACAGCGCCCGTCCCTCCAGCGTTCGCGCTCATGGTTAGCCGCCGATCGCGACCATCTTGCGGTCCGGTTGATAGGTCGTGCGGAAATCGTGCTGCTCCGGTTTGCGCTCCACCACGTCGAGGAAAAACTGCCGCAGCTCTTCGTCGCTCGCGCCGGCACGGAGCGGTTTCATGATATCGAACTCGAGATAACTCCCAAGACAGGGCCGTAATTTTCCGTCGCAGGTCAGGCGCAGCTTGTTGCAGCTCTCGCAGAAATGCAGGTTCGTCATTGCGCCGATAAAACCGATCCGCTGCCTCGCCCGGGCAGTTGGTAATAGGTCGCGGGCCCATTGGTCTTGAACTCCGGCTGCGGAATCAACCGGCCGAACTGCGCTTCGATCGCGCGTTTCGCCTCCGCCACGGGGAGGAAATTCGTCTCCGTCAAGACTTCGGTCGTGCTCACCGGCATCAACTCGATGAAACGGAGGAGAAGATTCCGTTCCGCGGCGAAATCGACCAGACTCGTTAGGCCGCCCTGATTCCGCCCGCGCATCAGGACGCAATTGATCTTGATCTGCGGAAAGCCGGCTGCGATGGCCGCATCGATCCCGGCGATCGCTTCCGGAAGCAGATCGCGCCCCGTGATTTTCGCATACTCCGCGCGATCGAGCGTATCAAGGGAGACATTGACCGAACGAAAACCGCAGCGGCGGACCGCTTCCGCCATCGTTAGGCTCGCCACCGGACGAGTCCGTCCGTCTGGCGGACCAGGCTCGACTTCGCGGGCGAGGAGAGTGCCGTTAGTGGAAAGGCCGATGTCTCGCAGACTTGTTAGGCTGGGGAGCTGGCGGAAGAGCTGGATGATGTCGCGCCGGGTGAGTGGCTCGCCGCCGGTCAGGCGGATTTTCGTCACCCCGAGCTCGGTCGCGATGCGAATCAACCTGAGCGTTTCCTCGAAGGTGAGGATGTCGTGGCGCGGAAGCCATTCCTGCAACTCCTGCGGCATGCAATAGGTGCAGCGCTCGTTGCAACGGTCCGTCACCGAAACGCGCAGATAGGAAATGCGATGCCCGAAGCGATCCTCCATCGAACGAGGCTACGTCGGGGCCTTTCCCGAAGCAAGATGCCGCCCGGCTCCGCGCGCCGGTTGACGATGTTTTTACGTAAACGATCTTGTGCTCATGAAACATCGGCCGTCTCTCTCTTGGGCGCTCCTGGCGGGCCTGGCCGCAAGCGCGTTGTTGGTCTCAGGTTGCTCGACCGTGAGCTCGCGCATCGAAGAAAATCGCGCGGCTTTTGACCGGCTTTCGCCTAACGATCGCACCCTCGTTAGTGAGGGGCGCATCCGCGGCGGCATGTCGCAGGAAGGGGTTTATATCGCCTGGGGTCGGCCGCAACAGAAAGCAGTCGGCGCGATCCACAACGTCCCGACAGAGACTTGGGTTTACACGGTTTCAACGACTCTCCCAGGCTACGGCTACGGGGGGTTTTACGGGAGCGGCTTCTACGGCGGCGGGTTCTATGGCGGCTTTGCCGGGCCGATCGGCTATTACGGACACCATGGGGGCCGGCGCTATTACGGGGCGTATTTCGATCCCTTCTACGATCCGTTTTATTATCCCTTCTCGCCTACCGTCACGCAGCCGGTGAAAACGGTGTCATTCCAGCGTGGCAAAGTGATCGCCTTTCAGTTTCTCTCGCCGGCTTACTAAGGCGAGAGAACGCTCTTCCTGTGGACGCTTCGCTCTGCGAAGCGCGGGTCTTGCGGGGTTGGTTCCAAGACGGAATCAACTCTCGCGCCTCCCAGAGGGAGGCGTCTACATCAGGTGCTCTGGACCAATCGCCTAACGAGATCTTCCACAGTCACGATGCCCGTGAGCTTGCGTCGCCGATCGACCACCGCGGCGAGTGTGAGCCGGGCCGCGCGCAGTCGGCGTATGATGCGGTAGGCGGATTCGTTCTCCGTCGCGGTCACGATCCGGCGGGTGTAATCGCGCAAAGCCCGGCGCGGGCCCGGATCGAGCAGGACGTCGAAAATGTTGACCAGTCCGAGCGCGCTCCCCTTGCCGGAAATAACCGGGAGCCGATCCATACCCGTCGCCACACTGAGCTGCAGGAGTTCGGGCACGGTCGTCTCGGGCTTGACTGAAACGACTTTGCCGAGCGGCCGCATGACGTCGGAGACTTTCACGGTGCGGAAGTCGACCACATTGTGAATCATGGCCCGCTCGGCCGAAGTGAGCGCGCCCTGCAACTCGCTTTCCACCGTCAGTTGTTTCAGATCCTCGCGCGCGGCGAACATCCGGGGCGTGGCGTGTTTTTTCTTCAACCAGAGATGGCCGATGAGCGCGCCCAATTCGAGCACCGGCCAAAACAGACGCGAAGTAAATTCGAGCAGGCCGGCGAGGGCAGCGAGGGCGCGATAAGGAAAGCGGCGAAAGAGCGACTTCGGTAAAACGCCGAGCATGAAAAGATAAATCGGCCCGGCGAGGAGAAGCGCGACCGGATAACCGCGCCAGCCTAACGAGTGCACGAGGTGGCGGGTGAGGAGGAGGAGGCCGGTAATGTCAGCCAGGTTGGTCACGAGCAGGATGGTGACGAGGAGGCGCTCCGGTTTCTTCAGGAGCCGATCGAGCAGGATGGCGGGGCGGTTGCGCAACTTGACCTGATGGCGCAGCCGCACCTGGTCGAGCGAGAGCAGGCCCGCCTCGATCCCGGCGTAAACGAACGAGACGACCCAGCAACAGGCGATGACGAACCACGCGATCATGAGCTGGCAGCGGCGCCGTTCGCGCCTTCCCCTTCGGTTAGGCAATTGGTCCGTTCCAGGAGCACTTCTTCGATCCGCTTCCGATTGACTCGCCGCACCGTCAGGTTGAGCCGCGGGATCTCGAGCCGGGCGCCAACGTTAGGCAAATAGCCCAGCCGGTTGAAAACAAAGCCGCCGATCGTGTCGATCCCATCCGCCTGCAACTCGAAGCCGAGGTGCTCGTTCAGATCGTCAAGCCGGGCGTTCCCGCTCACGAGGAAACGCCCTTCCTCGAGCGGCTCGATGTAAAGCTCGGCGTCGCCTAACGGGGCTGCGTCGCTGATGATCTCCTCGATGATGTCGCCCAGCGTGATGATCCCCTCCGTCCCGCCAAATTCATCGACCACGATGGCGAGACCCTGCGGGTGGGAAAGAAAACGGCGGAGCAAATCGACCGCGCTCATCGTCTCTGCCACGTAGGAAGGCGTGATCAACGTCTCCGTGTAAGGTCGCGACGGATCGAGCAGAAAACTTTTCACGTCGACGATCCCGACGATCTGGTCCGGCGTCTCCGCGTAGACCGGGACGCGCCGGTGGCGTCGTTCCTGGAAAAGCGCGATCGCTTCCTCGTTAGGCAAATCGTCCGGCACGGCGAAGGTATCGACTCGCGGCGTCATGCAATCCTTCGCCGTCTTGTCGCCGAGCTTGATGATTTCCTGGATCATCTCGCCCTCCGCCTCCTGCAAGGTCCCCTCCTCCTCGCCCATCTCGACCAGCGTCTCCAGTTCCTCGTCGCTGATCCGCCGGCGCACCCGCAAATGCGCGGGGGTGAGCCGATCGATCATCCCGACGCTGACCTGCTCGAGCGCGCGCCCGACCCGGTCGAGCAGCGGCATGAGGACGTTGAGGGTAATAACGCCGAGCGTGGAGAGGCGATACGGCTTCGAGATCGCGAGCAGCTTCGGGGTTAGATCGCAAAACAAAACGATCACCGCAAAAATGGCGAGGGCGGCGAGCCACTCCGGCATGCGCGCGGCCAGCGGCCCTTCCCAGATCAGGACGAGGCAGAGAATGATGAGCGGCACGTTGATCAGCGTTCCGCCGAGGAGGAGGACGTTGAGGACGCGGCGCGGACTGTTGCGGAAAAGGCGGAGGAAATCGGTCAGCGACGGATGCTGATCGTGCAGGCGCTGGATTTGGTGGCTCTTGAGCGAGAAGAGCGCCGTCTCCAGTCCGGAAAAAAGCGCGGAGCAAAAGATCAGAACTGCGATCGCGCCGAGCAGGATCGTTAGGCCGACTTCCGTCATCCGCGAGCCGCAGCCGGGAATGCGCCCCAGCTCCTCATTGGAAAAACAGTCGGTTGCCGGTCATCTCTGCCGCTTCGAAGTTAAGCGCTCCGTGACCAAAGACCAAAGAATTTCCCGGCTGGTCGAAGAGTTGAGCGGCGCGTCCGCCGGAGAAAAGAGCGAAGAGATTGCGGAGCATCCTTGTTACGTGGGATTTTTCCGCTGCTGGAATGAGCAGCGCTACTACGAAGCCCACGATGTCCTCGAGCATCTCTGGCTGCGGACGGAATCGGAGGACGCGAACTATTTTAAAGGATTGATTCAAGCGGCCGGGGGATTTGTGCATTTACAGAAGCAGTTCGCGCGCCCGACCCACCCGAAGGACGGGCGGCGAATGTATCCGGCGGTGCGCTTGTTCCGGCTCGCGGAGAAAAATTTGGCGCCCTTCGCCCCGGAGCGGCATCGCTTCGACGTCGACGAATTTCTCCGGCTCCTCCGCCGCCAAATCGACGCCATCCTCGCTTCCGATCATCGCCAAAATCCCTGGTCGCCGGATGCGGCTCCCACGATTTCTCTCAGATAACCGCAGAGGACGCAGAGGTAGTTTGTAGGGCGGGCGCTCCGCCTGCCCAGTTTCTGAATCGAGGCAGGCGAAGCGCCCGCCCTACAAACGGGTGAAGACTTCCGCCGGCTTCCCGCGCCCGACGATCTTCCCGCGCTCGAGCAGCAGCACCTCGTCGCACAGCTCGATCGCTTCCGCGCGATCGTGGGTCACGTAGAGCATCGGGAGATCGAATTCGTTAGGCAAATTTTTCAACTGCTCGAGAATCGTCTCGCGCAACTCGCGGTCGAGTCCGGTGAGCGGCTCGTCGAGCAGGAGCAACCTCGGCTCCGACAAGAGTGCGCGCCCGATCGTCACTCGCTGGCGTTCCCCGCGCGAGAGCGCGCGCACATCGCGCGCGAGAAGCGTGGCGATCGCGAGAAATTGCGTCACGTGCTCGAGCGAAAACGCCGGATCGCGCGCCTCAGGCGGCCGGCCGTAAAGCAGATTCTGGCGCACATCGAGATGGGGAAAAAGCGAGTCATCCTGCGGGACGTAGCCGATGCGGCGGCGCCGTACCGGCATGGCTTCGCCCACTCGCGCGAAGGTCGTGTCGTTGAACCGGATCAGCTCGCAACTCGACTCGCGCAGCCCCGCGATCGTCTCGAGCAGCGACGTTTTCCCCGCGCCGGATGGACCGAAAATCCCGGTGCGCTCGGCTGTCAGTTCGGCATCGACTTCGAGGACAAAACCGGAGAGCGGCAACCGAACCTGGCGCAGCTCGAGTTTCAAACCGCGTTCCTCCTGCGCAGGAGCCACTCCGCGGTGAAGACCGCCGCAAACGCGATCACCACGCAAACGAGCAACAGCCGATACGCCGTCGCATCGTGCCCGAGCTGCACCGCTTCATAGATGCGGAGCGAGAGCGTCTGCGTTTCGCCCGGGATATTTCCCGCGAGCAAGATGGTCGCGCCGAATTCGCCGACTGCGCGGGCAAAGGCCAGGAGGACGCCGCCCGCAATCGCCCGGCCCGCCAGCGGCAGCGAGATTGTCAGGAAGACGCGCCACTCGCCCGCGCCTAACGTTCGCGCCATCTGCTCGTAGCGCCGGTTGACCTCCTGAAAACCGACCCGCGCCGACCTAACGAGAAGTGGAAACGACATCACCGCCGCCGCGATTACGACCGCACGCCAGGTGAAAACAATGTCCGTCCCGAGATGACGATGGAGAAACCCGCCGACCGGTCCGCGCCGGCCGAGGAGCTTGAGCAAGATCAATCCGGTCGCGACCGGCGGCATGACGAGCGGCAGGGTGACGAAAGTTTCAACGACCGATTTGCCGAACCAACGCGGCCGGGCCAGCAGCCACGCCACCGCCAGCCCGAAGGGCAAAATGACGAGCGTGCTTCCCGCGCAAGCCGCGAGCGTAAATCGCACCGCCTGCCATTCATCGGGTTGCACCGGCGAATCTTCCCCGCCGTCCGCCGCGAGCACAAGCGAAGGCTTGTCTTTCGCGCGGCCAGACATTCCTTGTAGGTTAACGAGTGACGCCGACCCCTACCGCCGAAGTCAGCCCCGCGCAGATCGAGCACAGCAACCGCCTGATCCACGAGAAATCGCCCTACCTCCTCCAGCACGCGCACAATCCGGTCGATTGGTATCCGTGGGGCGAGGAAGCCTTCGCGAAGGCGCGCAAAGAGAACAAACCGATTTTCCTCTCGATCGGCTACTCGACCTGTCACTGGTGCCACGTGATGGAGAAGGAGGAGTTTGAAAGACCGGAAGTGGCCGCGGTGATGAACGAGTTTTTCGTCAACATCAAAGTCGACCGCGAAGAGCGCCCCGACGTCGACCGCGTTTACATGACCTTCGTTCAGGCGACGACCGGCGGGGGTGGATGGCCGATGAGCGTCTGGTTAACGCCCGAGCTGAAACCGTTCGTCGGGGGCACTTATTTCCCGCCGGACGACCGTTACGGACAGCCCGGTTTCACGAAGGTGCTGCACCGCATCGCCGAAGCCTGGAAAAACGATCACGCCAAAATCGTCGAGAGCGGTAACCAGATTGTCGCCGCGCTCGCCCGCACCGCCGCGCCGCCCACAGAGGAGGCGGCCCAGCCTAACGAGAAGATGCTGGCAGACGGCCTACGAACAACTTTCCCGCACCTTTGATTCGACCGAAGGCGGTTTCGGCGGCGCGCCGAAATTTCCCCGGCCGGTCACGCTCAATTTCCTCTTCCACGTTTACAAACACGACGGCGCCAATTCCAAGACCGGCAAGCGCGCCCTCGCGATGAATCTCTTCACCCTCCGCAAAATGGCGGCGGGTGGAATGCACGATCAGCTCGGCGGCGGCTTTCATCGTTATTCGGTCGACGCTTTGTGGCACGTTCCGCACTTCGAGAAAATGCTCTACGATCAGGCGCAGTTGGCGAGCGCGTATCTCGCTGCCTTCCAAATCACGCGCGACGTTGAATTCGAAAACGTGGCGCGCGACACCCTCGATTACGTCCGGCGCGACATGACTTCTCCGGAAGGCGGCTTCTACTCCGCGGAAGACGCGGACAGTGCCGTGGCGCGAGCTTCCAGCTTGCCGAGTCGAGACGCAACTGGAAGCTCGCGCCACGATGAGGAAAAAAAAGAGGGCGCCTTCTACGTTTGGACAAAAGACGAAATCGACCAGGCCCTTGGCGGCGAAGCCGCTCTTTTTGACTTCCGCTATGGCGTGGAAGCCGGCGGCAACATTCCCGAGGGAAGCGATCCTCACGGGGAATTGCGCGAAAAAAATATCCTGGTCGAGCGGCACACCATCGCGGAGACGGCTAAACATTTCGGCAAGACCAAAGCGGAGATTGGCGATTCGTTAGGCAAGAGTTCCGCCAAACTTCTTGCTCTGCGCTCGCGGCGTCCGCGGCCGCATCTCGACGACAAGATCATCACCGCCTGGAATGGGCTTATGATTTCCGCTTTCGCGCGCGCCGCGCAGGTTCTGGGCGATCCGAAATATCTCGAAACCGCCACCCGTGCCGCTGAATTCGTTAGGCACAAGCTTTACCAAGAGGCCGATAAGACACTGCGTCGCAGTTATCGCAACGGCCCGGCCGACATTCCGGGCTTTGCCGACGACTACGCGTTCTACATTCAGGGTTTGCTCGATCTTTACGAAGCCTCCTTCGATGTGCAGTGGCTCCAGCTCGCGGAGAAATTGCAGGCGACGCAGGATCGCCTTTTCTGGGACGAAAAGGGGGGCGGCTACTTCACCAGCACGGGTCAGGACGCGAGCATTCTCCTGCGCATGAAAGAGGATAACGACAACGCCGAGCCGGCGCCGAGTTCGGTCGCGGCGCTCAATCTCCTGCGCCTCGGCCAGATTTTCGACGCGAAGGAGCTGCGCGAACGCGGGCAGAAAACGATCGCAGCCTTCGCCCCGGCCTTGCAACATTTCCCGAGCGCGCTCCCCCAAATGCTGGTCGCGCTCGATTTCAGCCTAACGAAACCGAAACAGATTATCGTCGCCGGAAAGAGTGACGCCGCCGATACCCGCGGGCTCCTGGAAGAAGTGCACCGGCATTTTCTCCCCGATACGATCGTGCTCCTGGCCGACGGCTCGGCCGGGCAGAAGTTTCTGGGCAAGAAGCTCGAGGAAATTCGCGAGATGAAGCCAGTCGATGAGAAGGCGGCCGCCTATGTCTGTGAGAATTTCACCTGCAAAGCGCCGGTCACGTCTCCCGAAGAGTTGGGTAAGTTGCTAAGTCGTTAGGCTATTCTCCGGGTAGCGCGAGCGTCTCGGAGACGATCTTGCGCAGCCTAAATTGTAGGGCGGGCGCTCCGCCTGCCCCGTTTCTGAGTCAGGGCAACCGAAGCGGTCGCCCTACAACTCTCCGTTACGGGAAACAGGGGCGTCCGGCTTGGTCGGGAGCGTCTTGCGCCGGCGCAGGCGCATCCAATTATTCCAGGTCTTTCGCACGCTATCTTTCGGCGTGAGGTATTCCTGGTTCAGATCGTTGCTTTGCAGGATCTGCGCCAGGATTCCGCCTAACGAAAAATCTTCCGTGTTCAGAATCGTGTAAGCGGTCCCGATGGCGGCGTGATGATGCGCATCGCTCGCCGCCGTCATGGGCAGCCCGCGCATCTGGGCATACTTGAAAGCATAACGATTGTAGCGGCGCAAAGTGGTCGCGGCGTTGAAGACTTCGAGAGCGTCGATCGGCAGATTTTGCAGGGTGGAAAAGCGAATACCCGCCCGGAAAAGATCGTAAGGATGCGGCGGAATGGCGAGCCCGCCGCGCTCATGGATCAAGTCGCAAACCTCCCGCGCCGGTCGCCCTTTCAGGTAAGGCAGCGACGCGCCGATGCTGAGAAGATGCCCTTCTGCGGTCGTGACCTCGACCCCAGGGATGACGAGAAAATTATCGACCGGCAGGCCATCTTCCCGGATCAGCCCCTTCTCGAGCAGATACTCGACGCCGTCGTTCGTGTTGTGATCGGTGAGGGCGAAACCGTCGAGCCCTTTCGCCTTGGCCGCGGCAATGTTCTGCTCCGGACTGGAGACGCCGTCGCCCGAGAAGAACGAATGCGTGTGCAGGTCGATCTTGAAGGGCATTGCCGGGAGGGTAGTTTGCGCCCCACGAAATGGAAAGGGTGGGTTTCAAGGAGTGGGCGCTGGTTTGCGCGGCGCTCGGCGACGGCCGGCAGTGCGTGATCGTACGCAAAGGCGGGATCGCCGAGGGACGGGCCGGTTTTCAATTCCGACATCGGGAGTTCTTTTTCTTCCCGACTTTTTTCCACGAGCAGGTCGGGCGGACGCGGCTGCGGGAGGCGATTTTGCCGGAGCAATTGCCTAACGAGATTGAGATCAGGTTTTTTGCGAAGATCGAAGAGACGCGCGTGGTGGAGGATTGGGAAAAGGTGCGGGCGCTGGCGCCGTTGCACATTTTGCAGGAAAGCGTGGTGCGTGAGCGGTTCGATTACGACGACGTGCCGGGGGTGCAGGTGGCGTTCGTGCGGGTTTTTCGGCTCGAGCCAGCCTGGCGTTTTGTGGATGCGCCGCGCTACGGCGGTTGTCGTTCCTGGGTCGATTTGCCAGAGCCGCCAGCCTGGTTGCAGTTGCAGCCGGTGCTCGCGGAAGAGGAACATGTGCAACGACGAGCACAATTCGAACGCGCGTTTTGCCAGACAGCCTAACGAGTATGGTTCGGCGTTTATCGCGACTTCCGGGGAGGACGGGTTGTTAACCCGTCGTTCGGCGGAGTCTCCGCCGAACCCTCGCAGCGGGATGAGGGGCGTGAAGTTCGCGTTGAGGATTCCGCTGTGCCCAAGAGGCCTCGCCGCGGCGAGCGCGACGGGGTAACACCCCCGTCCTCCCCAGAGAGAGAACAGCCTAACGAACTGGCGACAGATGCGCGAGCGCTTCGATCTCGGCGGTCTGCGGAAACATGTCGAAGGGCGTGACGCTGCGAAGATCGTAATTTCCCGCGAGATCAGCCAGATCGCGCGCCAGCGTCGGCGGATTGCAGGAGACGTAGAGCAACGCCCTGACCGGCCGCGCGCGCAGGATTTCGCGCACTTCGCTCCCAAGACCGGTGGCCGGCGGATCGACAATCACCGTCGTTAGGCCGAGATCGGCTTCGGCCAGCGCGCGCGCAAGGCCGGCCGGGAGATCGCCCGCCTGATAAGTCTCGTTAGGCGCGGCGTTTGCCTCCGCGGCCGCGATGGCGTGGATATCCCAGTCGAGCCCCACGACGCGCGCAAATTTCTCCGCCAGGCGCTTCGCGAAGAATCCCGCGCCGCAATAGGCATCGATGAGGAGCGCGTGGCCGGGCGGAATGAGAGCTGCCATCGCGTCCGCCAATTTTTGTGCGACCGCGTCATTCGTCTGCGAGAAGACGCGCGGGCCTTTCTGGGCGCGCAAAGTATAATGCCCGTCGCGCGGCCGGCCCGCCCGCAGCGCAGAGAGTTCTTCGTTCACCTCCGGCGCCGAGATCGGGCAGCGCTCGACATCGATGAGACGATGCACGTCGCGCCGGAAAAATCCGACGACGCCATCCTCGACGTGGACGGTGATGCGGTTGCGATAGCCGTATTCGAGCGGCGAAGGAACGATCGGTTGGAGCGGCGGCTCGCGAAATTTTCCAATCCGTTGCAGGGCCTGAGAGACCTGTTGTTCTTTCCAATGGAGCTGGTGCTCGTAGCGCATGTGCTGGTAACTGCAGCCGCCGCAGCGTCCGAAGTAGGGGCAGGCCGGCTCGACGCGCTGCGGCGAAGTTTCTTCCAGCCTAACGACGTCCGCTTCCGCGAACGATTTTTTCTCGCGTGTGATCCGGGCGCTAACGCGTTCGCCCTCGATCGTGAAGGGAACGAAGACCGCCTTCCCTTCGGCGCGGCCGACGCCTTTGCCGCCGAAAGCGATGTCGTCGATCGTGAGTTCCACTTCGCGGGTCATGATTTGCCGAAGGTCGCAGACTTGCCGGGCGACGTCGAGAAACCGGCAGGTCGCCTGGGTAGCGCGCACGTCTCGTGTGCTGGTCGCGGTGTTCCAGTGCGACGAACTTTTCCTGAACGGGTGGACTGCCGGAGAATGGTTGCCTAACGAAAAGTTCGTGACGGTGGAACACCGTCACCAGCGCTCAGGACGAGCGCGCTACCCAGAGAGTGCCCGAGCGCGCGCGAGAAACCAATCGCGCTACAACAGCGCCTGCACCGTCTTCAGATCGGGATCGGACTTGGCGATGGTGCGGAAGCTGGCGTCCATCTCGAAGCTGATCTTCAAATGCTTTTGCGCGCCGCGCAGGTTGCCGAGGAGCGCTTCGTAGCACCCCATGTTGTAATAATAGATCGGCTCGCGCCGCAGCGCGGAGGGACCCATGAGCAGGATCTTGCGCGCTTCGGCCGTGCGCCCGAGTTGGTTCAAACAAAACCCGGCGTGCAGAAATCCCGCGCCGCAGTCGGGTGCGACCCGGCAGAGCTTGCGGCTGAGGGCGAGCGCGCGCGTCCAGGATTGGCGATGCATCAAATGATGCAGACGCAGGAGCATGACTTCCGGGCGGTTTTGGTCGGCTTTGGGGATGGCGTTGAGCTCTGCCATGGATTCGCGGTCCATCCCGAGCTCGGCATAACCGCAGGCCGAACGAAGCTGCCATTCAAGTCGCATCAGCGGAGTAAAAGCAGGTCCCGCGCCCAGTCGAAATGCGCGCCTGGATTTTTCCCGTAAACGCTCGCTCGCGCTGTAGACGCTTCGCTCAGCGAAGCGCGAGAGTGACATCATTTGCTCCGGGTCGCTGGCAGCCCTCGCGCCGCCCAGAGGGCGGCGTCTACAGGAGCGCTTCGAGTTCGGTAACGCGGCGATCGAAGAGCGCGAGCGTGCTCTCGACCGGCGCGGAAGTGGTCATGTCGACACCGGCTTTCTGCAGGGTTTCGAGCGGGAATTTTGAGCCGCCGGATTTGAGGAAACCGAGATACGCCTCGACCGCTCCCGGCGCGCCGGAGAGGACGCGCTCGGCCAGCGCGATCGCGGCGGAAACGCCGGTCGCATATTTGTAAACGTAGAAGGCGCTGTAGAAATGCGGAATGCGCAGGCACTCGAGATCGAGCTCCGGATCGAGCACGACCGCGTCGCCGAAATAGGCCTCGAGCAACTTGCGATACTCGCTTTTGAAAACGTCGAGGGTGAGCGCTTCACCGCGTTCTTCGATCGCGTGGATGACTTTCTCGAACTCGGCGAACATCGTTTGCCGGAAAAGCGTGCCGCGAATGTCATCGATCTGGCGATTGATGATGTAGGCCCGCATCTTCGGATCGTCGGTCTGGTCGAGGAGATGATGAGTGAGGAGCTCTTCGTTAAAGGTGGAGGCGACTTCCGCGAGGAAGATCGGGTAATCGGCGTCTTGATAAAGCTGGGCGCGCTGCGCGTGCCAGGTGTGCATGGAGTGACCGGCTTCATGCGCGAGTGTGTAAACATCGGAGAAGACGTCGCTCTTGTAGTTCATCAAAATGTAGGGCGGCGCGCCGTAGCTTCCGCTGGAGAACGCTCCGCTCCGTTTCCCTTTCGACTCATAGCGATCGCACCAGCGCCCGCGCAGACCCGCGCCTAACGAGTCCACGTACTCCCTGCCTAACGGCGCCAGCGATGCGAGCACTTTCTCGATCGCTTCGTCGAAGGAAACCTTCGTTTCAATCTCCGCGACGAGCGGCACATAGGTGTCGTAGTGATGCAGCTCGTCGAGTCCGAGGACGCGCCGGCGCAATTCGTAATAGCGGAAAAGCGGCGTCAGATTTCGCCTAACGGATCCGATCAACTGATCGTAAACCGCGACCGGGATGTCGTCCTTGAAGAGCGAAGCCTCCAGGGCCGAGGGATAATTCCGCGCCCGCGCGCGAAAGACATCGGCCTTCACGGAATAGGAAAGTGCGGCCGCGAGGGTGAACTGGTGATCCTGAAACTCCGCGTAAAATTGGTGAAACGCGCGCTTCCGCAGCTCGTGATCGCGCTTGACCAGGAACGAGCTGAAGGAGCTTTGCGTGAGCGGGCGTTCCTCGCCTTTCTCATCGAGGAGCGCGCCGAATTTCATGTCGACGTTGGTGAGCTGCGAAAAGGCGTCGTCGTAGCCGTCGAGGGCGGAGCTGCCGAGCGCGAGCAGTCGCTCCTCTTTCTCCGAAAGAACGTGCGGTTTCATCCGGCGGACTTTAACCAGGCTCATGCGCCATTCCTTCAGCGCCGGGTCATCGAGAAACTGCGCGAAGCGCTCATCCTCGATCGCCTGGATTTCCGGGACGATGAAAGAGGCCGTCTCGCTGATGGTGGTGAGCAAATTCTGCAACTGACCCATTCGCGCGAGATATTCGGGATTGGCGCTGTCCTCCGCGAGCTGGAGCGAGGCGTAGTGGTAGACGCGCTCGATTTTGAGATCGAGCGTCTTCTCGAACTCGAGCAGCTCGGCCAGAGTGGCGGCCGATTCCCCAACCCGGCCTTTCCAATTCGTTAGGCGAGGAAAAGTCTCCTGGATCCAGGCGAAGTCCTCGCTCCATTTGTCGACATCGGCGAAAAGATGGGAAAGATCCCATTTGTCAGCCTCGGGAATTTCAGCGCGGGTCAGGGTTTTCGTCTCGTCGCTCATAATTTTGCTCGGGCAAAATGCCGCTATCCTCGGGGAAGTCGAGACTCTCTCATGCGCCTGCGCTCATTCATTCCCAACTTCGACGATCTGCGCCGCACCATTCGGCTGGCGGCGCCGGTCGCGTTTGTCCAGACCGGGATGGCCACCATGGGCGTGGTCGACGTCATCATCGTCGGACACGTTTCCGGCACCGCGCTGGCCGCCGTCGCGCTCGGCAATCTTTACTTTTTCGGCGCGGTTATTTTCGGGATGGGCGCGCTCATGGCGCTCGATCCGGTCATCGCCCAGGCGGTCGGGGCGAAGGATGATCTCGCGGTCAGCCGCGGGTTGCAGCGCGGTCTCATTCTTTCGGTTGCCCTAACGATTCCTGCGACCGTGATCACCCTGCCGGCTGCGCCGGTTTTACGCTGGCTCGCGCAGCCGGCCGATGTCGTGCCGATCGCGGGGCTTTACGCGCGGCTTTGCGTGCCCGGGATTTTTCCGTTTTTCGCCTTCCTCGTTTTCCGCCAAACCCTGCAGGCGCAGCATCGGATGAAAGCGATCGTCGTCACGATCATCGGCGCGAACCTGCTCAACGCCGCGCTCGATTGGGTTTTGGTTTTTGGACACCTGGGATTTGCAGCGGGCGGCGCCGGCGGCTCGGCGGTCGCGACCACGCTGAGCCGCTGGTTCATGGCCATCACCATGCTGGCCGCGGGTTGGTCCAGTCTCGGCCCGCATCTTCATCCGTGGCGCCCGCGGGTTTTCGAGTTCGCGCCGCTCCGCCGAATGTTCCTGCTCGGTGCGCCGATCGGCGTGCAGCTGCAGATCGAATACGGGGCTTTCGCTTTTGTCGGATTGTTAATGGGCTGGCTCGGAGCGGAACAGCTCGCCGGTCATCAGGTGGCGCTCAATCTGGCGTCGCTCACCTTTATGGTCCCGCTCGGTGTCAGCGCGGCGGCAGCGATCCTGATCGGCAACGCCATCGGCCGGCATGATCCCGCGTCCGCGCGCCGCTACGCCGGAGCGGCGCTGATTTGCGGGACGGTGTTTATGCTCCTGAGCGCGCTCACTTTCATCTCCATCCCCCGGCAGCTCGCGGAGCTCTACACCACCCAAGCGGGCGTGCTCCTTCTCGCGATGCAGCTCATTCCGGTCGCCGGCGTTTTCCAAGTCTTCGATGGTCTGCAGGTGGTCGCAGGCGGCATCCTGCGCGGCGCCGGTGACACGCGCCTTCCCATGTTCATCAATCTCCTCGCCTATTGGATCGTGATGATGCCGCTCTGTCTTTTTCTCGGCTTCCGGACTTCGTTAGGCGCGGTCGGGCTCTGGTACGGATTGGCGGCGGGTCTGGGCGCGGCGGCCTTGCTTCTGCTCGGACGGATTCACCATCGCTTCGGGAAGGATCTACGGCGCGTGATTCTCGACGAGGAGCATCCACAGCCGACAGCGGAATCCGCGCTATGATCAAGATCCCGCTACTTCAGCCAGGTGATCTTGATCTCCTTTTCGAGCGTTTTGAATTCCGTATCGCCGGTCACGAGATCGGCCATTTGCTCTTTGGCTAATGCAGCCGCGAAGGCGTCGGCGAGGCTCAGTTTGTAGCGGGCCTTAAATCGGCGGCAATCTCCGCGAGCGAGCGGGTGGCGGGATGAAACTATGTCAAGCTGCCGTTTTCCGACGGAGCGGCTATCGCCCAGCTTGGTCGAGGAATTTTCGCCTCCGGCAGCGTCATTCCGCGCAACGCACTTTGCGGAGCAGGCTTTGCAAAGTGATCGCGCGCAGATGCCGTCGGACCGCCTCTTCCGCGCCGCCGGCCACGCCGCTCATGATTTGTTTCATGTTGCAGCTCACCCGGCAATGCCGCGAAGCCTTGCGCTGGCTGATCGCGATGAGCGGCCGTGGCTGGACGGCGTCGTAGATCTGGAGGAGCGAAATGCGCTCCGGTTTTTTGACTAGCTTGGCGCCGCCGTTCTTGCCCGTGTAGGTCTCGACCAGTTTGGCCTGGCGGAGGGCGAGAATGAGCCGGCGGACAACGACTGGGTTGGTGTTGACGCTTTTGGCCAGCGTTTGCGAGTCCATGACCTCATCGGAAAAACCGAGTGCAGTCATAATGTGGACGGCGAAAGTGAACTGCTGATTGACCATTCCTTGAACTGTAATTGTATTCGTTACAAACTCGGCGGGAGGTTGTCGCGAAGACAATTCGAATCCTCCCCAACTTTCTCACAGGATGGCCAAGCTCGCACCCCTTCCGGTTAGGGCGCCCCAGTCGCAGTCCTTCACGCCTGAAGGGCAACCGCGATTTTCTCCAAAATTTTTATTTGACTGATTAGTAAACTGCGGCAATCGTCCCGACATGTCAGGGAAGAACGATACGGAGGAGCGCCTGATGGACGCCGCGATCGATCTCATTTGGGGGAACAGTTACGGCGCCACCTCTGTGGACGCGATCTGCGAGCGCGCGGGCGCGAAAAAGGGCAGCTTTTATTATTTCTTCAAGTCGAAGTCGGAGCTGGCCGCAGCGGCCCTGGAAGCGGATTGGAACAAGAAAAGGGCGGACATGGACTCGATCTTTTCGCCGACCGTGCGGCCGCTGGAGCGCTTCGAACGTTACTTCGACCACGTCCATGATGGGCTGGCGGCGCGGCAGAAACAATGCGGTTCCATTCTCGGCTGCCCCATGCTCTCGATCGGCAGCGAGGTCTGCACGCAGGATCAGGTCGTGCGTGAGACGATCGATCGCATTCTGGAGCAGAAAAAAAATTACTTCGTTTCGGCGATTCGCGATGCCCACGCCCAGGGATTGATCAACGCGCCGGATGCGGAAGCAAAAGCGAGCACTCTCTTCGCTTGTTATCATGGCACTCTCGCGCAGGCGCGGATTCAGAACGACCTCGAGCTGGTCCGCAATTTCAAACAGGTCGCGATGGACGTGTTGGGAGTGAAACAGACCGCCGCAGCAACATCCTGATCTCTTTTTTTTGCAACTTTTATAGACGACTAGTCAAATACAACACGGAACTAAACTCATGAACACTGACCGATATCCCGCTGATGTTTCCTCCCAGTCAATTGCCCGCGCCCTCGCCGACCTGAAGCAGCGCTTACAGCATGATTACGAGCAGGCTTACCCGGAGCTCGCCGAGATCATCCATCTCGTGCTCGATGAAGAAGAGGCCAACGCGTGGGAGCTCTCGTTTCCGCATTTGTTTTTGCCTGACTTGGTCGAGGCCCACGTCGCCCGGCTAAACCTCCAACCGGTCGATCCGATCCGTCGCGAAGACCTCGCTCCGCGCGGATTTGCGAACTTCGTCCCGCAGCTCGCACTCAGCTTTTGATCAACAGCTCAACTCAAGAAATTCCGTAAACAAGTTGAAACAGGCTCCGTTAGGCCGAATCGGCCAACCAGACGATATCGCTCCCACCGCCGTTTTCCTCGCCTCGTCGGACTCGCAATACCTTACCGGGGAAACCTTGCGCGTCAGCGGCGGTCTGCGCTGATCAACCAGGAGCAAGGAAAATGAATTCAACGACTCAGGTTCAGCGACCAGGTCGGACGCGCAGATGGCGTGGAATACGCTCCCGTCGCCCGCGCCGACACGACCCGATGCTTGTGCTCAACATGTCGGTTTTTAACTTCGAGAGCGGCTGGAATCGCATTCTCAATCCAGTCAAGACCTACGAAAACGTTCCCTGACAAGGGAGGCATTACTTTTCGTTAGGCGCGAGGCGACAAACTCATGCTTCCTCCCGCGCTTCGCAGAGCGAAGCGTCTACAGCGCCAGAAACGACATAAGTAGACCTGACGGCAGCATCCCACTTATGAAAAAGACGACAATGAAGATGACCCGCACCTTCACCACCGGCGGTTTGGTCGGCCGCATCAAGCCTAATTTGGTAGCGCTTTTTGGCCTGCATCGCCGGGCCCGCGCCGTCTGCGGGTCGTGCGTCGAAGGCGCCAGCTTTCCTCCCGCCTAAGGCACTCCCTTCACCCGCATCACGGGTCTGGCTTCGCCGCTTCTCGTGCCGCCGATTTTCGCCTGGGTCTGGCTTTGTCTCATGCTCCACGGTTTGGCTCGCTAGCCGAGGGAAGAAGACTGCCGAACGACACGACACGCGGTTGCAAAGGTCGACCTTGCCTTCAACCGGCAGTTCGATCAGCATCGCCACCGAAACCTATGGAAACATTGCAAATCGGTATGATCGGTCTTGGTCGGATGGGCGGGAACATGGCGCGACGGCTCCTCCGCGCGGGGCACCAATGCGTCGGCTTTGATTTCAGCGCGGAGAACGTCAATAGCCTCGTCGCGGACGGCGGCGGTGGCGCGGCGTCACTCGAAGACCTCGTGCAAAAACTCTCCCAACCGCGCGCCATTTGGCTGATGGTACCGGCGGGCGATCCGACCGAGCGGACCGTTCTGAAATTGAGCGAGCTGCTCGCGCCTAACGACACCATCATCGATGGCGGCAACTCCAATTTCCACGACGATGTCCGGCGAGCAAAAGTTCTCGCCGAGAAAGGGATTCAATACATGGACGTCGGGACGAGCGGCGGTGTCTGGGGTTTGGAACGCGGTTATTGCCTCATGATCGGCGGCCCGGAAGAAGCCTTCAAAAGGCTCGAGCCGATTTTCAAAACTCTCGCGCCCGGCCCGAGCGGCATCCCGCCGACTTCCGACGTGACCGCGAACACGAACGCGGCGGAAGGCTACATGCTCTGCGGCCGGAGCGGCGCCGGCCATTACGTGAAGATGGTGCACAACGGCATCGAGTACGGCTTGATGCAGGCCTACGCCGAAGGCTTCGACATTATCAAGAACGCCACTTGCATAGACCTGCCCGAAGACACCCGCTACGACATCGACCTGCGGGGCGTGGCCGAACTTTGGCGGCGCGGCAGTGTCGTCACTTCCTGGCTCCTCGATCTCTCTTCGCGCGCCTTTAATGAAGACGTCGAGCTGAGCAGCTTCAGCGGGCACGTGGCCGATTCCGGTGAAGGCCGTTGGACGATCCAGGCCGCGCTCGACCAGGGCGTGCCCGCGGAGGTCCTGACCGCGGCGCTCTACACCCGCTTCCGCTCGCGAAAGATCCACACCTATGCCGAGAAAGTGCTGAGCGCGATGCGCAAAGGCTTCGGCGGCCATGTCGAGAAGCCGCCTGTCGTTCCTCCGAAACCCGGTGAAAAATCAGCCTAACAAAAAGCCACAACCTGCATTCTATGAAACCACGACGCTCAAAACCCGAAATCAAAATGGTCCTAACCGATGTCGACGGCACGCTCGTCGACAGCCAGAAGCGCATCACTGAGCGCGCGCACGAATCGATCAAACGCCTGCACGAAGCCGGCATCGGCTTTGCCATCACGAGCGGCCGGCCGCCGCGCGGAATGAAGATGGTGGCCGATGCCGTTACTATTACGGCGCCGATCGCCGCCTTCAACGGCGGCACACTCGTTAGGCCGGACAATTTCGAGATCATCGAAAGCCTCACCTTGCCCCGCGACGTCGCCGAGAAAGTCATCGCGCGGATCGGCGAACATGGATTAGACGTCTGGGTCTATGCCGGCCTCGAGTGGTATTTGCGCGACCCGAAGGCGCCGCATCGGGAAAAGGAAGAACACACCGTGCAGTTTCCGCCGACGGTGGTCGCGGATTTCTCGGCCGCCTTGGACCAGGGTGCGGCCAAAATCGTTGGCGTCTCCGATGACCTCGCGCTGGTCGAGCGGGTCGAGAAAGTGATTCAGGACGAGTTTGCCGGCGAAACCCATCTCAAGCAGTCGGGCCTGCCTAACGACCATTACTCCAGTGGCGTCGCGGGCTCTCAACCTAGCGTCTCCGCGGCGCGATCCCAGCCTTACTATCTCGATGTCACCCATCCGCGAGCGAACAAGGGCGGCGTGGTCGAAATGCTGGTCGCAACCCTGGGCATTCCGGCGAGCTCGATCGTGACCATGGGCGACATGCCTAACGATGTCCTGATGTTTGTAAAAAGCGGCTTCTCCATCGCCATGGGCCAATCGAGCGACGCCGTGAAAGATGCCGCCGATCGCGTTTCCAGCGGATTGAACGACGAAGGTTTCGCTCGCGCCGTGGAGGATTTCATTCTGGGCGACGCCTGATCCGAGTCGATCACCGCTCTGGAAACGCTCCGTCTCGCGCTTCGGTAAAGTGAACTTTGCTTGCCTGCGACTATGGTGGGAGATGCGTTTCAAAATCGTGTTCATGTCCGCGCTCTCCTTAGCGCTTTTCTGCGTCGCGGCGTCTGCGACGGAGACCTACAAATTTCAACGGGAGATTCCGATTGGCGGAGAAGGCGGTTGGGACATCCTCACGATCGATTCCGCGAGTCATCGTCTCTATCTCTCGCACTCGACCAAGGTCGTCGTCGTCGATCTGGAAAAGAATGCGGTCGTCGGTGAAATCGCTGACACGCCGGGGGTGCACGGCTTTGTCGCGGTGCCGGAGTTAGGCCGCGGCTTTTCCTCCAACGGCAAAGAGAACAAAGCGAGCGTGGTCGATTTGAAGACGTTGAAGACAGTTTCCAAAGTCGATACTGGCGAAGGCCCGGACGCCATCATTTACGAGCCGAAGCACGGAGAGGTTTACGTCTTCAATCACCACGGCAGCTCCGCTACGGTGATCGACGCAAAGGCAGCGAAAGTCGTCGCGACGATTTCGTTAGGCGGAAGTCCAGAGTTTGCCGTCGCGGATGACGCGGCGGGCCGGGTTTACGTTAACATCGAAGACAAGAGCGAAGTCGCGGCGATCGACACGGCCACGCACAAGGTCGTGGCGACCTGGCCGCTCGCGCCCGGCGAAAGTCCGAGCGGGATCGCGCTCGACCCGGCGCATCATAGCGTCTTCAGCACTTGCGATAACCAGATGATGACGATGCTCGATACCGAGAGCGGCAAGGTGGTCGCGACCGCGCCGATCGGGAAAGGTCCGGATGGCGGCGCCTTTGCTGAGAAGTCGCAGCTTGCCTTCGCTTCCTGCGGTGAAGGCCTGACGACGATCGCCAAAGAAGAATCGCCGCAAAAACTCAGCGTCGTGCAAACGCTTAAGACCGAGCGCGGCGCGCGCACCATGGCGATAGATCCGACGACCGAGCGGATTTATCTGCCGACCGCGCAATTCGAGCCCACGCCCATGCCCGCGCCGGGCGCGCCGCGGCAGCGCCCGAAGATCGTCCCGAACACGTTCAAGCTGCTCGTTTACGGACTGGACAAATAAGCGTTCGTTAGGGCATTCGCGGATAACGAATTTGTAACGGCCGGGCGCGCCGTGCGGACAGGACGGAAGGCTTTCTTCATGGATACCATCCATGAAGTCCACGCCTTGGCCGCCGCCATCAGCCTCCTGGCCAAACGAACGCCGGCGGCGCGCCCTGGTGGCAATCTCTTTTCTGGCCATCGTCTTGCTGCTTTTGGCGAGGGCGTTCGCGCGTGATTTGAATCACGACGAGGAGCAGTTCATCGCGCCGCCCGCGCTCCTGCTGCACGGCGGGCTACTGCCGTATCGCGATTATCCGTGCTTTCACACGCCGGACCTGATCTTTGTTTTCGCCGCGCTTTTCGCGACGACCACGCATTACCTGCTGGCCGCCCGCGCCTTCAATGCCTTCTGCGCGGCGCTTCTGTTGCTCCTCCTTTTCGCCTTTGCCGTCCGGCGTTTCCGAGCCCTCGCGGAGAGAAACTGGTTCGTTGGGTTGGGCTTCGTCCTGCTCCTGAGCCTGAATCCGTTCTTCCGCTTCACCGCTGGTCGAGCATGGAACCACGACCTCGCCGTGCTCGCTCTGGTCGCGAGTTTTCTAGCCTTCCTGCGGGTGGAGAAAAGCGCGCGACCCTGGCTCTGGCTTGCCCTTTGTGGAGCAGGGGTCGGCCTCGCCGCAGGCACGCGCATTTCGTTTGCGCCGATGGTGGCGCCCTTTGCCGTCGCCGTCTTGTTTTTCCCAATCAGCGGCCGGAAAAAGATCGTCAGCCTAACGATTCTCGGCAGCGGGATGGCCGTCGCGCTTCTTCCCGTGGTCGTGCTTTTCAGCATCGCGCCCCGCCAGTTTATTTTCGACAACTTCACCTACAACGGCGCGATCAACCTGCTTTATCGCGAGGCCACGGTGCCGCGGGAAATTACCTTCTGGAACAAGCTCAGCGTTCCGTTTCAATTGTTTCTCAGGTCGCCTTCCGACATCCTGCTGATCGGCGGATTCGTCTGGTTCGCGCTGCGTCCGTGGTGGCGCAGTGGCCGGGACGGATGGAGAAAGGACCGCGAGCTGAGTCTGCTCGTGCTGCTCCTGCCGTTTATCTTCATCGGGAGCTGGGCGCCGACGCCTTCCTATCGGCAATATTATTACCCGTTTGTGCTCTTCCTCCTGCTCGGGAACATCATCGGGCTGGCCCGCGAGCGTCCTTTCCGATTGCGCACCGTGCGGTTGCTATGGCTGACCGTGATCGTCAGCCTCCTCGAAGCGCTTGCTTCTCTCCCCAGTTCGTTAGGCCGACTCGCGCCTTCCGCTTGGCCAGTTTTTAGCGCGCATGAGAAGTCCGA
This sequence comes from uncultured Verrucomicrobiae bacterium, assembly GCA_963792775.1. GTDB lineage: Bacteria > Verrucomicrobiota > Verrucomicrobiia > Chthoniobacterales > UBA10450 > Palsa-1392. Next base: position 666,288 of record CAWBXU010000002.1, read on the forward strand.
GGTGATTGCCGCTCTCGTCCCGCGCGGCCGGGTCCTTACTTTGGCGCCGATCTTCCCTCTCGAGGCGGGCCGCGAAATTTATCCGGAGTTTGCCACCGGCCCATTTGCCTGGCGGACGGCTTCGTTTATCGGCCCGAGAGAGCGCGCGATCTTTGGCTTCGTGGCGCCTGCTGATCTCGAGGGTTATCTCGCCGCTGATCCGCCCGCCGCGGTCCTCACGGGCTTCGAACATCATGAGTATGAGCTGCCGCTGCTCTGCTACGCCCGGAGCCACGGTTACGTGAGCCATCAGTTGCCCGATCGAGGCGTGCTCTGGCTGCCTGCGAAATAATGACGACCAGTCTCGAATCGAGCAGTCGTCATTAAAAAAAAGAGCCCGCATCACGGACTCAGCGAACCAGCGATTCACCCACCGGCCGGCGCTGAGCGAGGAAGAGCTGATACGTGTCGATGGTTCTGCCGCCATCGACGGTGTGGATTTTTCCGATGGGAATCAGGCGCGGAAAGCTGCCTGCCAGTGAGCGGACAAGTCTGGCATGTTTGGCGACGATCAAGCCATCACTCGTCGGAAACTTCTGGTCGTAGGTCGCCCAGAGCTCGAGTTGATCGCGCGGATGAGCCTCGATCGGGACGAAGATCTCGGGTTGCCCGGGCAGATAAAAAGAAAGCAGCGCGGCCGTCATGTAATGATCTGCGATAATGAATTTCGCCCCGGTCGCCTGCTGCCAATGCGCGACCTGGGCGGCTAGATCACGCGAGCCGCGCGCGCGATCGAGCGGGTCGCGCTTGTGCGGAAGATGGAGCCAGCGCGTCTCGAGCAAGACAGCGGTTTCCAACGCCGCGACTACCAGGGCCGCCACGCAAAGCCAGCGGATCCAGCGATGCAGCCGGACCAGATCGACCCACTTCGCGGCGAGTAGCAGCACCCCGCCGACGTAGGCCGCCGCCGTCCAGTTCGGTTGTCCGCGATAGTGAAAACTCAGGAGCAGATAGAGCCCGAAGAGCGGGAGAAAAAGCGCGGCGGCATAACCCGTCGCCGGTTGCGGCGCACGCCACAAGTGCGGTCGAAAGAAGACGAAGAGCAGCCCCAGAAAAAGAAAGGGCGAAATCACGCCGGCCTGTGCGCCAAAAAAATCCAGCACGAAACCAGGATGGATCCCGCTTGGTTTATTCAGGTCACCACGCTGCAGCAGCCACCGGGTCGTCGGCCAGTGATGTTGGATATTCCAGATCACCGCTGGCGCGAGAAAGAGCAGCGCCGTTCCCAGCATCACCCAAAAAGTTGCGCCCCGGAAATGTGCGCGGCTCGGTCGATGCCAGAGGCAGAAGGCCGCGAAAGAGAGTAATTCGACCGCGGCGGTGTATTTCGAGAGCAGGCCGAGACCGACGAGCGCGCCGGTTAGGATCCACGGTCCGAGTGCGCGCTGATCTTTCGCCCACCAAAAAGCGAGCGCGGCCCAGCTCCAGAAAAACACGTAAACCGTGTCGATCGTCATGAGCGACGAGCCGACCGCGAAGAGCGGGATGAACGCGGCCGTTACGATTGCCCAGAAAGCCACGCGATCGCAAAAGAGCCGGCGACCGAGCAGCAAAAGGGCGAGGCCGGTCCCGCCGGCGAGGATCACGGCGAAGAAGCGCACGCCAAAAACGGTCTGGCCAAAAAGCGCGGTCCCGGCGCGAATCAGCCACGCGATCATCGGGCCTTTGTCGAGGTAGCAGATATCCGGATGCCGCGACCAGAGCCAGTAATAGGCTTCATCGCCGACCAGCTCGAGGTGGGCGCTGTAGGCGAGATGGAGGAGCGTGCCGAGCGCGATCACGCTGAGCGCAGCCCGGAAGTAAAACGCGTTTTGCCTTTCACCGGTTTCCGGTGCAGTCGCCGACTCGTTAGGCATGAACACTCATCGGCGGTCGAGATGTTTCGGGGCGAAATGGCGTTGTTCGACGGCGACCTCGAGCGCTTCTTCTTCGGGGGTTTCGATGCGCGACGAAATCACTCGGCCACTGCGCGCGTCGACTTCGATCTCGCGCAAGTCGCGCGCGCCGGGCGGTTGCACATCGATCATCCAACGCGGGCGGCCCGGTTTCATCCGCCATTCTTCCGCGCCGAGAACGCCCTTGGGCACGAGCTGGAGCGCGGCCCGCTCCGCCCGGGCAAGGCTGATTTCGCCGGAAGCCGATTTTACCGCACTTTTCTGCGCGAAGGGGAGGAAGAGCGCCACGAAAAATCCGGTGACGAGCGCAAAGGAAATTCGCCGCGCCCATCGGCGCATGGCGCGGCGGTGGAGATTCGTCCCGAGCGTGCCGAGCATCGGATAGTTTTCGAATCGCGATGAAGGCTGACTCCGGCAGCGACGCCAGCGAAACCAGCGCAAGCCGATGAAATCCACGATCGGCAGAAAGAGAAAACTCGCGGTGGTGTATCTGGAATCCCCCTGCGCGCGCGGACGGTGTCTGACCGGCTCTTCGATGACCCGGTAGCCTGCCGCGACTGCCAGGGCCGGCATGAAGGAGTAAAGCGTGCGGATGGGAATGAATGCGCCCGCGACCTCGCGTCGAAAGACCTTTAAGGCGCATCCCGCGTCGGTGACTCCGTCGTGGAGCCAATGGGCGCGGATGACATTTGCGATGCGCGAGATTTTTCGGCGCGCCCAGGAGTCTTGCCGCGCGGTCCTGATGCCGACGACCATGTCAGCCTGATCGAGACGCGAGAGTAACTTCCAGATATCTCGCGGATCGTTTTGGCCGTCCCCATCCATCGTCACAATGACGGGCGCGGTGACCTTGGCGAAGCCGAAGAGGAGCGCCGCCGCTTGCCCTTGGTTTTGCTCCAGATGGAAGACCCGACAGTGCGGCCAGCTCACAGCTAGTCGGTCCAGAATTTCGGCCGTACCGTCGTCGCTTCCGTCATCGATCAGGATCACGTCGCCGCCCGGCGTGTTCCCTTGCAGGACGGCTTTCAGTTCCAGACAGACTTCCGCGACGCTTTCCTTTTCGTTAAAAAAAGGGACGACCACAGAGAACGCCGGTTCCTGGTCTATGAAATAAAATGGAGCACTCCGAATCATCCTCGGCCCGAACTCGCGGATTTGGCGGGTTGAGTTTCAACCTGCTCCGTCCCGGCGAGGCGAGGACCTGAGGCAAGCGGAAGGACGAGACAAAACTCCGTCCACTTTGAAGTGGAATGGACGAGCTGAACGTCGCCGCCATGGGCGCGAGTGATCTCGCGCGCAATACTCAAGCCGAGGCCGTGCCCCGGTGTTTCGTCGCTGTGTGAAAGGTCGCCGCGGTAGAAGCGTTCGAAAATCTGTTCGCCGACTCCGCGCGGAAGGCCCTGGCCGGTGTTGCCAATTCTCAGGACCGCTTGGTCTTTTTCCGCGGATGCCGCGACCAGCACCCGACCGCCGGCCTGGTTGTGCTTGATCGCGTTGTCGATCAAGTTCATCACCGCGCGCGCCAGCAGCCTGCGATCGCCAAAGACGATCACTTCGTTAGGCAATTCACATTCCAGAGAAAGCCCGGTCGGCTCCGCCAGGATCTCCGCATCTTCCATCAGCTCACACACCAGCCTAACGAGATCGAATCCCGTCTGCTCGAGCGCGAGACGACGGTCGTCGGCGCGGGAGAGCAGGAGCAAGCCGTCGACGATGAGCGAGAACCGGGAGCATTGCTCGCCGAGATTCTCGAGGAGCTCGCGCGGCTCGGGCGCGAGCGGGACCGACTCGAGCGCGTTCTCGACTTCCGCCCGCATCAACGCGAGCGGCGTTTTCAATTCGTGCGAGGCGTCGGAAGTGAAACGCGTGACCTGTTCGAAGCTGTGCTGGAGACGATCAAACATCGCATTCAGGACGAGGGTGAGATGGCCGATCTCATCCAGCGCCGGCGCGTCCGGAAGACGCTGGCTCAAATCCGACGCCGAGATTTTTCCGGCGCGGACGGCGATGGTGGTGATCGGCGCGACCGCGCGGTCCGCGATCACCCATGCCCCGACGCCGACCGCGATGACGGCGAGGGGAAAAGTAATGAGGTAGGAGCGGAGAAGTCCGGCGAGAGCCTGCTCCACCCCTTGGAGATCTTTGCCCACCCCGTAGGTAATCGTCCCGTGATGAAAAAAAGCGAAACGCAGCGTCCGGCCACCGACCTTTAATTCGTATGGGGCCGGCGTGCCCGCTCGCGGGATGACCGCAGTCTGACCCAAAGCCGGTGCGCGATAGAGCAGATCTCGCGCGGCGCCGCGCACTTCGACGTATGGAAAACGCAGCAGGTCGTCGCTCGTGAACGTCATCGCCCTCTCGCCCTGGCTCGTCTGGACTTGCTGCTCGCCCATCTCCGCGGCGAAATCCGCCGCTTCGTCCTGAATTTCCTGATCGATGTTCTCCAAAAGCTCGCGGCGAAGGTTCCAGGCCGCGGCCAGGCCGAAGAGCACGAGCGCGGTCGTCGCGACTGCCGCGCTCCAGAGGGCGATGCGTCCGCGCAGGGTTTTTGGTTTCATTCCGCGCCTCGCAGGGAGTAGCCCGTGCCGCGCACTGTCTGGAGCAACTTGTGCGCATGGCCTTCATCGACCTTCCGCCGCAGCCGCTGCATGCAGACCTCGACCACGTTCGTGCCGGTATCGAAATGGTGTTCCCATACATGCTCGCAAAGCGTCGTCTTCGTGACCACCCGGCCCGCGTGCGCCATCAGATATTCGAGGAGTGCAAACTCGCGATTCGTGAGGTCGACTTTGGTCCCGCTGCGTGTCGCTTCGCGGGTCACGACGTTGAGGGAAAGATCGCTCACCTGCATCATCGTCGCGTGCTCGCCCGAAGCGCGCCGGAGCAGCGCCCGCACCCGCGCCACCACTTCGGTGATCGAGAACGGCTTCGGCAGGTAATCATCGGCGCCGAGGTTCAAGCCTTCGACGCGTTCGTTGACGTTGCCGCGGGCGGAAAGGAGGAGCACCGGGGTATTGATATGCCGGCGGCGCATCTCCTGCAGAACGCTGAGCCCGTCCCGACCCGGCAGCATGATGTCGAGAACGATGACGTCGTATGGGCGCGCCGAAATTCGCTCCAGCGCGGCGGCGCCATCGTGCAAGAGATCGACCGTGAGATTCTCTTCGATCAAGCCCTTGCGCAGAAAGGCGGCGAGCTTCTTCTCGTCTTCGACCACCAACACGCGCATACCTCGAAATTAACCGGCCGCCCAGCGCGGAGCGAGGGCTGCAACGCAGATAACAGATTTGTAACGGGAACGACTGCCGCGTCGAAAGATCCGCGTCGTAGGTTGGAAAATGAAAAACAGTTATCGAAATGGAGGAATGATCGCCGCGCTCCTGCTCGCCGGCCTAACGACCTCCAGCCTCTTCGCGGCCGGTGAAACCGATGCGCAACTCCTGGCCCAGGCGAAGATCAGCAAGACCCAGGCGGAACACATCGCGATGGCGAAAGTGCGGAACGCAAAAATCCAAAGCGCGGAGATCGAGAACGAGCACAACGCGCTCGTCTGGTCGTTCGACATGGTGAAGACCGGGAGCAAGAACGTGACCGAAGTGCTGGTGAACGCGAAGACCGGCAAGGTCGTCGACGTGAGCACGGAAACGCCGGGCGATCAGGCGAAGGAGCACGCCGCGGATAAGGCCAGCGGGCAGAAGTAATCAGCCGCATGAACCGCGCGAAGAAGCCCTTGAGTCCGGCGCGCGCGTCCGCTAGGTGAGCGGGATGTTTCGACTTCGTGGCCTCGTCGCGCTCGCCTTGCTGGCGGCCGTGCTCGCGCCGTTAGGCGCGCGCGGGCAGGGCGGGCCGCCCATGATCACCGATGATCCGGGCACGCCTGGAAATGGAAAGTGGGAGATTAATATCCCGATCGCCTTCGAGCATCGGCCTAACGAGTGGTCGCTCGATGCGCCCAGTCTCGATTTGAACTACGGGCTCGGAGAGCACATTCAACTTACACTCCAGACCGCCGCCGCGCTCTTGAAGCAGAGCGATCACGGCCTGGTGGGCGGCCTCGGCGGCGTGGAGGCAGCGGTGAAATGGCGCTTCATCAGCGAAGAGCAAAGCGGGTTCGCCATGTCCACTTTCCCGCGCCTTCTCTTTAACGTCCTGCACTCATCCGTGCGCCGCGGCCTGGCCGACGACGGCACCCGTTTCCAACTCCCGGTGCAATTCGCCAAGACGATTGGCGCCTTCGGATTCGGCGCGGAGTTCGGACCGCTCGTCAGCAGCGTCTCCCGCAGCGAATGGCTTTACGGCATCATCGGCGGTATGAACGTAAGCAAGACGACAGAGCTCATGGCGGAGCTGCACGGCAATTCCCGCACGAACTTCACCGCGGACACGCTGATCGTGAACGTCGGCTTTCGACATGAGCTGAGCGAGCACTGCATCTGGATCGCGTCGTTAGGCCATGAAGTCCGCACACCGGACGATGATCCTTTCGCGCTCATCGGCTATTGCGGCGTGCAGTTGCTCTTCTAAGCGTTGGATTTTGAACTTCGTCAGTGTGCTTTCCGCGCCGGCTTTTGCGGGAAGATGAGGATCAACGCGACGATCACCACTAACAACGCCAGCGACGCCGTGTACCGACTGAGAGCCAGCCCGCCTTTGCCGATCGGCTTGTCGAGAAAATCGCCAACCACCGCGCCGAGCGGTCGAGTCAAAATGAAAGCGGCCCAAAACAAAAGGGCGTGTGACAGGCTGGTGAAGTAATAGAGAAGAGCGGTCACGAGGAGTAATCCGCCGAAGAGCGCGGCCGCCCCCAGGTAGCCCGTGGAATTCGTATCGGCGACCCAGTCGCCCAGCGCCGTCCCGAGGGTTTGCGAGAACATGATCGTGACCCAGTAAAAGATCTCGACCTTCGGGGTGCTCACGGTTTCGACCGAGATGCTCCCGGTCGACCAGCGCCAGATCAGGAGCGACGCGATCACGCAGGTCAGCAGGATTGCCGAACCGCCGGTGTAGCCGATGCCGAGCGAGCGATCGCAATAATCCGCCAGGGTGGTTCCGACCGTGGTCGTGGCGACAATCGTTAGCCAGTAGAGGAAGGGGTGAAATTGTTTCGCTTTGATCTGCACGAGCACCGCGACGATGAAAATCACACCGAAAATGGCCGTGCCAATCAGGTAACCTGCGCCGTTGCCTGCGGCCGTTGTTTCGCCCAGCCACGACATGGTGACAGCGTCGCCGCCGGTCTCACCCAGCGTGGTCGCGAGGATTTTTATGATCCAGAAAAGGAGCGTGACCTGCGGGACCTTGGCGACGAGCTCAGAAGTTTTGTCGTTCATTGTGATTCTCTCATCAGTACACGCGGACCTTCTATTTCGAGCGGTTCGGATGATTTGCGCGCAGAATTTTGTGGGCGACTGCCGTTTTCCGCTTTTCGTTAGGCAGATGGATAATTGCTTGCCCGCGCGAGACGAAACGGCAGACTGCGAGAAGCGAGCCGCTCCGTGATGATGAGACAATGGATATTACCCGTCCTGCTATTTCTGGCCGCCGCAGCACAGGCCCAGACGCCTGCGCCGAGCGCGACGCCGACGCCGACCGCACATATTCCGATCTGGCGTTGCGAGCTGCCGGGCGGCAGCTACGAGGTCGCGATTCGCGCGATCGTCTCCGTGAGCATGCACGAGTATATCGTCGATGGCGCGGCGCGGGTGAACGAGTTGAACATCGACACCGACGGGAACATGGCCGTGCGCTTTTATTATCTCGAACCGACAGCCGCGAAATCGCCAGTGGGTCTCGGACAATCGGCGATTGATCGCGCGACCGATCTCGCGAAGGAGGCGGCGGGGCGGATGGGTGCGGACCAGGTCTGGGATCGAGTGGTGAAGAACTATCCGACCACGACGCACGCGCACACGGTCGAGTATCGGATCGGGAGCGAAGAGCAGTTGAAGCAGATTTTCGCGAGCGCGCAGCGGGCTTTTGAATCGGGCCGCTCCGACGACCTACCACGCGCCGCAACCGCCTCAGTGAGGGATCAGGTCGAGGAGCGACTTTGCGGTGTCGATGATGTCGTTAGGCGATTTTTGCAGGAGCTCGCCGGCGGCCGCGGCGAGGAGACGCTTGGTCAGGTCTTCGTGCGGATGCTCGACCGAACCGGTGAGGTGAACCGGCGTCCAGGAATAGCCGTCGTGCGCCACGGTGAAAACGCGCCCCTGCGAGCCGGGCAGCCATTGCAGGCTGGCCGCGGTCACGCCGAGCTGGAAGCGGCCATCGATCTTGCCGCCCGCGATCGTGCAATTGCCTTCCACCCGGAGCAGGCCTTGCGATTCGAGAACAAGATTTTTTACCGTCGTTAGGCCGGAAGCAGTGCGGGTGAAAGAGAGCGACGCATTCGTTAGGGCGATGCGGCGGAAGCGTTCCGTTCGGGTAAAAGTTGCGATCTGATCGAGCAGCGGCAGGGCCTCGAGCTGTCCGTCGGCCAGGGTCAAATCACCTTCGATTCCGGGAGAGCTACTCGGAAGCGTCGCGTGAATCCTGGCGTGGCCGGCGAGATTGCCATGGAGACGGACCCGCCAGTCGGGCGGCAAGAGCGGCGTGATCGAGATGTGGTCGAATTGCGCCTCGAAATCGGCGGCGTGATCGAAGTTGATTTCGCCATTCACCTTGAGGCGACCTTCGCCCGCTCGGAGCGCGCTCTCGGTCACGAAAAGCGAGGGCCCGGTATAGCGCAGTGCGGCCGACTCGATCGTTAGGCTAGGCCAGCCGGTTTGGGCGAGCGTGCCGCTGCTCGCGTCGATCAGCCAGGCGCCGTTGTCCGGCCGGAGGGTGAAAGCGCCGTGCGTGATGCTGCCGCTGGCCGCGGGTGTTGCGCCCCAGTGCCAGGAAGATTGCGCGATCTCGGCTTCCCGCAGGTCGAGTTTCCAGGCGCTCGGTTTTTTCGGCGACTGCGGCCCGGGCTGCCGTGGTGGTTCCGGCAAGCGAGGTCCGTTAAATTGGACATCGAGATTTTGCAGATGCAGCTCGTCGATTTCGTAGCGGTGATCGAGCAGGCCGCGCCAGTTCACGAGCGCGCGAATCTGATCGGCCCGCAGCTCGGAAAAAAAGGCCGGGCTCTTTCCGCGCGCGACAAATCCATCCGAATAGAAAGTGCCGTCGGTATAATGCAACGGCATGAAGGTGCCGTCGGCCTTGAGGACGTGCCCGACCGCAGCGGTGACGTGACGCCGGAAACGGCCGCTCGCGAGATACCAATTCGCGCCGAACCGCGCGCCGACCAGCAGGAGGACGAGGAAAGCGAGCAACGAACCAACTGCCACCAGCCCGCGTCGCTGAAATTTCGTCATAGCGCTTGGCAACGCTAGCGCAGATAGGCAACGATCCAAGATCATGCTGGAATTGCGCGGGGTGAGCGTCGTCTCGACGCGAACAGCGGAGGAGAATCGCCTGCTCGATGCGGTCGACGCGCGCTTCGCGCCGGGCCAGCTCCACGCGGTCGTGGGGCCGTCGGGTTGTGGGAAGAGCACGCTCCTCAAGGTGATCGCCGGAGTGCGCCAGCCTAACGACGGCGGAGTTTTCTGGGCGGGGCGCGATCTCGAGGTGCACGATCTCGCGCCTAACGAAATCGGCTATGTGCCGCAGTTCGGGATCGCCTTCGATCTTCTCACCGTCGGCGAAAGCGTCGAGACGGCGTTGCGCCTGCGCGTGGCCGGGCTGAGCGGCGGAGAAACGAGCCGCGCGCGCCCGGCATTTCCTCGTGGAAACGGGGCTGGCCGAAATCGCGGAGCGTCGCGTCGGCATTCTCTCGGGCGGCCAAAAACGGCGCCTCGCCCTCGCCCTCGAGATGGTGAGCGAACCGCATTTTCTGCTGTGCGATGAAGTGACGAGCGGGCTCGACCCGAAAGCGGAAAGCGAGATCGTGCACCTCCTGCACAATCTCGCGCAGGAGGAGGAGTGCACCGTCATCTCGGTCACGCACAGCCTGCGTCATCTCGAACTGCACGACTCGGTCACGGTGCTCTACGAAGGACGGCTTGTTTACCAGGACGCACCAAGTTCGTTAGGCGATTATTTTCAGATCGATAATCCGGAGCTGCTTTTTCCTACGCTGAGCACGCGCAGCTCTCGGGAATGGCAGGAGCGTTGGCGCGAGCAGAGCGCGCAGGCGGCGCCGCGCGGGCCGCTCTTGCCTAACGAGACGAAGGCAGAGCCGGCCGCCGTGCGGACGCCGGATTTTCTGGCGCAGTTTTTCACTTTGCTGCACCGCCGCTGGATCCTTTTTGCGCGCAACCGCGGGCAGGTCGCCCTCCAGCTCGCGCTTCTCTTCGGCTTTCCTTGTCTGGTCGTGATTTTTGCCTGGGGCGGGCTGCCCGCGATCCAGAATCTGACCGCGAGTTCTTCCAACGCCTTGCAGGATTTGATCGCGACGACTTCGTTCGCGCTCCGCTCGACTCGCGTCGGCAGCCTCGTCTCCGGGCTTATCATGTTTCAGGTGATCCTGCTCACCCTGATGGGGTCGAACAACGCCGCGCGCGAGATCGCCGGCGAGCGCGCCATTTTCGAGAAGGAAAAATTCGCCGGGCTGCGGCCGGCAAGTTACATCGCGAGCAAGGTCGCCTTCCTCAGCGTGCTGATCGTCGCGCAATCGGCCTGGATGGGATTTTTCGTGAGCATGATCTGCCGCTTTCCCGGCGATCTCCTCGCGCAAATCGTGATTCTTTGCCTAACGAATGCGGCGATGACTTTCGTTTGCCTGGCTATTTCCAGCTTCAGCCGTTCGGCGGAAAATGCGTCGCTTCTTTCGGTCTATCTCGTCGGCTTGCAGTTGCCGCTCTCGGGCGCGGTCCTCGCCCTGCCGCACGTCATCGGGCTGGCGACGCGGCCGCTGGTCGCGGCTTACTGGGGTTGGTCCGGTTATTGGCAGACCATGCGCGACACGCGCTTTTACGATTTCGTGCAGAGCATGACCGCGACGGAATTGGTCGCTTTCGGTCTCTGCGTCTGGGTTCTGCTCATGCACGCGCTCGGCGGGATTCTGCTCGCCTATCTCGGCTCGCGGAACAGCCGCTGGGAATGAGGCGGCGTCGTTGCAATTAAAACCCGGCCCGCTAACATGCGCGCATGGCCCGCCGGGCAAGTTCTTCTGTTCATCCCTGGTGGGTCGCGGGGGTCGTCCTTCTCGTCGTGGCGGCGATTGTGGGAGGCTGGGCTCTTTATAAGAATGTGAGCGATCCTTACCGGACGCTGACTCCGCTCGACGTGACGACTTATCTCAACAGTGCCGACAGTCTGCGCGGCAATGTTTACAAACTCGACGGCACGGTCGCGTCGCAACTGGCCTGGGCGCCGCAGGCCGGCCGCTTGTATTCGGTCGATGTGAACGGGCGCGATGACATTCTCGCGCTTCTCATTCCGGCCACTTTTAACAGCATGAACATCCAGAAAGGCCAGCACTACTTCTTTAAGATCGAGGTCGGCGAGAAGGGGATTCTGCGCGTGCGCGACATTCGGAAAGTATGAAGTCGGTCGCGGTTTTGGCTTCGATTTTTCTCGCTGGTCTGGTCACTTTGCGCGCGCAAGTGCCCGATACCGCGCCGGCTGCGAGCGCGCCCGCGGCTCCGCCGGCGAACGGCAACCAGCCCGCCGCTTCGCCTAACGACACCCCGAAATTCCTCGGCAAAGATGTCCCGATTTTCGATCCGGCTAACGAGATCGTGACCTGGGACGGCCACAGCTGGAACCTGAATAACAACCGGCTCTTCGAAGCGCGCTTTGAGAAATACCTGAGTGCGCCGGCGGAAACGGGTGCGCAATCGCAGGCGTACCAGACCATTCTCAACTCGATCCTGGACAAGCTCGCGCCCGGCCAAACCTCGACCCAGAAAATCGACGAAGCTTTTCGCCTTCTGCCGCGCGCGGCGAATTTCGACATCGACGCGCATCTTTGCGATGCGCTGGCCGACGCGGTTTACAGCGTCTGGCGCGCGCAGGACGCGAGTCAGCGGCTCGCTCAGGCCAACCAGGCGCTCGAGCAGGAGCGCAAGGCGAACGAATGGAACGCGCAGGTCGCTTCGCAGCAGACCAAGCTCGAGTCCGCGCCTTCGTCCGCCAATAAGGACGCGACCGCGCAATGGGCCAAGGAACAGCAAGCCGCGCGCGATCTCGCGATGCAGCCTTACACGACGCGGCTCGCCGAAATCCTGGCCACGATCAAAGCCAACCAGGCGAAGAAAGAACTGACCACGTTGGAAGCGAAGATCGAATTCCAGGCGCTCTTCGTGCAGCTCTTTTTGCAACGCCGTTTCCAACACGTGCTCATCGGGACGCGTTTTTACCGCGACATTTTCAGCAGCGGCGAAAGCAAACTCGAAATCGGGACCGACACGAAGGACCTCTTCTCCAAGAGCAGCGGCATGCCGCCGACCGTCGGCACGCTCGACTCCTTTGCGCATGAAGCCATCCGCGACGTGCGCGAGAGCATTCAGTCGTTTCATTTTCTTCTGCAAAAAGAGGAGCTGGCGAGCGCTTCGAAACGACTCGCCGAAGCCTTCAGCGTCGGCGAGTTCATGCCTGAAGTGCGCACCCTCCCGCGCGAAGAAAAACGCAAGGTGCTGGAATTTTCGCAGAAGAATTACCAGCTCATCTCCGCGATTGAGGTGAAGGATTACGATCTCGCCGCCAAACTCGTGAAAGAGCTGAACGGGATCGCGAAAGATTTCGACGACTCGAAACCGCTCGCCGCGATCGAGACCGCGCGCACGGTCAGCGCAATGCATCTCGCGAAGGCGCGCAATGCCGCCGTCAGCGGCGATCGCGCCACGCTCGAATCCGAGCTCAAGGCCGCGACGGAAATCTGGCCGCGCAATCCCGCGCTCGCGGAAGTTTCCGGGCTGATTTTTTCGCAGGCCGACGTGCAACAAAAGGCGCTGGTCGATCTCGACCAGCTCATCAGCCAGCACAACACTCGGCAGATTTATAACGACAAGTTGCGCTTCATCGCCGCCTCCGCGCTTTATCCGGAGCGCCAGGCGCAGCTCAAAAAAATTCTCGACCAAATGCAGGTGATCGAGACCGCCATTATTCAGGCGGGCGAAATCGAGAAACGCGGCGATTACGCGGGCGCCTGGGAGACGGTCGAGAAGGTCTACAAGGAAAATCCCGACGACAGTAAACTCAACCAGCTGCGCGCTAACCTAACGACTGAAGCCGCTGACTTCGTCCGGACCTTGCGTACTGCGGAACAGCTAGAGAACAAAGACGAGATCGGCTCGAGCCTTGCCTGGTATCTGAAGGCGCAGAAAATTTATCCCGCGAGCGACTTTGCCCAGGAAGGAATCAATCGACTGGTGAAGAAGGTGCTGCCGGAAGGCGCGCCCACGGCTGAGAGCCCCGCGTCGCCGCAACCCTCCGATTAGCTGGCCTCTTCGGCGCGTACTTCGCCCTCGAATCTTATTGTCATGTTGAGCAGAGCGAAACATCTGTGACCATTTCTGTAGTCGAGCGGAAAGAAACAGTCAGAGATCCTTCGCTCCGCTCAGGATGACAGACTTTTATTTGAAGGGCCGCCTAACGAAATCCGGCTTCGCCTTCCTTGTGCAGGCGCGGGCCCTTCGCGGTCAGCTTTTCGTGGGCTTGGTCGATTGGGACATTGGGGCAACTGTCGACCCATGGCTGACCCTCGGACGCGGCCCAGTGGACGGCGTTGTGTAGCACCTGCCTAACGACCGGATGGAAGTAGATCGGATAAGTCTCGTGGCCGGGGCGGAAGTAAAAGATTTTGCCGTTCCCGCGTTTCCAAGTGCAGCCGCTGCGAAAGACTTCGCCGCCCTCAAACCAGGAGAGGAAGACAATCTCGTCCGGCGCGGGGATCGCGAAGGGCTCACCGTACATCTCGGCATTTTCGATTTCGAAAGACTTGGCGATTCCGCGCGCGATGGGATGTCCCGGATTGCAAACCCAAAGCCGCTCGCGTTCACCCGCCTCCCGCCAGGTGAGCGAACAACTCGTGCCCATGAGGCGCTTGAAGATCTTCGAGTAATGCGCCGAGTGCAGGGCGATGAAGCCCATCCCTTCCCAGACACGGCCGAGGACGCGCTCGACAATTTCGTCCTCGACCTCGCCGTGGGCGGCATGGCCCCACCAGACGAGCACATCGGTTTCGGCCAGAACACTTTTCGTTAGGCCGTGCTCCGGCTCCTGCAGGGTCGCAGTGCGGACTTCGAGCGCGGCATCTTCGCGCAGACCAGCGGCGATGCAGTTGTGCATCCCATTGGGATAAACCTGCCTAACGATCGCGTTCTCGCGCTCGTGCACGTTTTCGCCCCAGACGGTGACGCGAATCGGGTCGGCCATGGAGAAATGTCGCACGAAGGCCACAAAGGACGCAAAGGGGCCTTAGCTTTGTGATCTTCGTGGACTTTGCGCGAGGCCGGTCATGATCGGGTGTCGCGCGATCAGGCGCATGGCCTTTGCGAGCAATTCGCTCCCCGCCGGAATGCGATGCCAGGGCGATGCGCCGGAGGGATGCGGCAGCGGAATCAGATCGAACTCCTCGCCGGCGCGAGTGACGTGGAAACTTTGCCCGATAATCTGATCGAGCTTCGCCACCGGGATGAACTGCGCGATGGCCAGCTTGCCGACCGGAATGACGAGCCACGGTTGCAAAATCTCAATCTCCCGCTCCAGCCAGGAGGAGCAGTTTTCGATTTCCTGCGGGTGCGGCACGCGATCACTTCCGCCCGGCGCTTTTCCCGGGAAACAGCGGCAGACCGCGGCGAAATAGATTTTGGCGCGCACTTCACTTTCCGTTAGGCCAAGAGCTTCCTCGAACCAGCGGAAAAGGGTCTTCCCCGCCGTCCAGGCAAACGGTTTTCCCACCACCGGCTCGCGCACGCCAGGGGCCTGCCCGACGAGGATGATTTTGCTCACGACTGCACCGCCGGAGACGGGCGGCGGGTGCATTCGCGGACAACGGCGGCAGTTGCGCAAACGCGCCACGTGCCTCGTTAGGCGAGCCTGTTGTTCCGTCGCGCCGGGCATTCGCTAACGACGGAAAAGGGAAAAAATGATGCTCAACAGAATGCTGATGATGAGGCAGGTGACGATCGGAAAATAGAAAGCGGAATGCCCGCGCTCGATGCGGATATCGCCCGGCAGGCGCCCGATCCAGCCGGCGCCAAACCCGCTCCAAAGAGCGAGCCCGAGAAGGACGAGGAGGCCTCCCAGAAGGACCAGCATCTTTCCGATTTCGGGCATTTCCGGAATGTCGCGCCCAAGCCCGGGCAAATCAATCTGACCGGCCAGTTGACGGCGGCCGAAGCGCTTTATTCCGGCCGCAGGGGTGGAGTTATGGACGAGGTCGATTTGCGGGAGGTGGTGTTAAAGAGCACGGCAATCGCGGAACCATTGGATGCGATAAGCTCTGGCAAGCCGTCGCCATTCAGATCGCGCAACACGAAATCAAAGACAAATTCGCTCCCGATGGAGACTGTTTTCGGCGGATGGAAATGACCCTTTCCGTCACCGCGCAGGGCCACGAGGTTCCAAAAGTCATTCGAAGCGATGACGTCGAGCTTCCCGTCACTGTCCACGTCGGCGATCTGGATTGGTCCATAATTCGGATAGATCGATTGCGGCGCCTGAAAGGTGCCGTCGCCGTCGCCCAGGTAGAGCTGGAGCGTTTGGGCGCCCACGACCAAATCCGTCTTGCCGTCGCCATTCAGGTCACCGGCTGCTGAATAGACCGGTCCCGGCGCGGCGGTGAGGAGGGCATTCTGGAAAGTGCCGTCGCCATTGCCAAGGTAAACGCCGACCGACCCTCCCGAGGTGTTGGAAACCGCGACATCGAGAATGCCATCATCATTGAAATCCGCAATAGTCGGCAATTGCGGGCCCTTGCCGGTGGAATACGCGCCGGCATCCCGAAATGTCCCGTCGCCATTTGAGAGGAGGATGGTGAGGGCGTTGCTCTCGAAGCGCGCGACCGCGACATCGGGCAAGCCATCGCCGTCGAAATCGCCGATCGCCGGCGAGAGATCGGAGGAGATAACTCGAGTCATGTTGAGTGCGCCGAAGGTGCCGTCGCCCTTCCCGAGATAGACATAAACCTCACCGCCGCTGAAGCCGGTAAACAAAACGTCCTGCTTGCCGTCGCCGTCGAAGTCGCCCGCGAGCACGGTCTCCGCCTGGATCGTGCCGAAGAGGGTGCCTTCACTGAAGCCGCCATGGCCATCCCCGAGCAAGAGGAGGAGATCCGAAGTGAAGTTGTTGGTGGACGCGCCGACCACGAGATCCAGGTTGCCGTCACCGTTGAAATCCGCCTCGGCAAAGGAGTTCCCCAAATAACCGGTCTCATAGTTTAACCCGGCGCGAAACGTTCCATCAGCGTTGCCGAAAGCGACCCCAATGGCGGAGAATCCGGCGGCGGCAACGACATCCGGATTGCTGTCGCGATTAAAATAACCGACCCGGGCGAAGCTCTGACCGATGGCGTAGAGAGATGGAGGATAGAAGGTGCCGTCACCTTTGCCTAACAATGCCACGACACTTCCACCGCCGAGGAGGAGGTCGAGCACGTCATCGTGGTTTAAATCGACAACTGCCACGGTCGCGGACCCGCCGAGGGTGTCGTAGGTCACGGGCGTCTGGAAAGTGCCATCCCCGTTCCCCAAAAGGATGCGCACCTCAGAGGTGTATTCTTCCGCCAGCACGAGATCGATTTTGCCGTCGCCATTAAGATCTCCCGCGGCGACATCAGCCGCATCGCCGGGAACCGAAGTGGTGCCGGTCTGGAAAGTGCCATCCCCGTTTCCGAGGAAAATCGCCAGCCCGTTTTTCTCCGACGAGAAATGCTCCACCGCCATCGCCAGGTCGAGATTCCCGTCACCGTCTAAATCCACCGCAACGAGGCGCTGGCCATTGTGATTCACTGAATTATAAACTGGCGCTGCAAACGTGCCGTCGCCATTCCCGAGCAGCACGGCAGCGTCGCCGGCCGAATTGAACAAGGGCCCGTGAATCGCGATCGCCAGGTCCGGGATGCCGTCATGATTCAAATCGGCGATGGCGATTCCCTGCGGATGGGTGCGGAGCCTGATCGTCTTCGGGGTCCGAAAAGTGCCGTCACCATTTCCGAGCGCGACCGAGACGGAATTCATCCCGTCAGTCACGACCAAATCCGCATTGCCGTCGGCGTTTAGGTCCGCGCTTGCGACATCGGTTGCGCCGGAGCCAATTTTTAAATTGGTCGCTAC
The DNA here is from genome assembly GCA_963792775.1 of uncultured Verrucomicrobiae bacterium. Classification (GTDB taxonomy): domain Bacteria; phylum Verrucomicrobiota; class Verrucomicrobiia; order Chthoniobacterales; family UBA10450; genus Palsa-1392. The sequence goes on from CAWBXU010000002.1 coordinate 683,467, forward strand.
GCCGAAGGTGCCATTGCCGTTACCGCGAAGGAGACTCACGTTGCCGTCGTTCAGATTGGCCGACGCGATATCGGAAACGCCATCGTTGTTGAAATCGGCCACGGCGGCCGCGATTGGAAATTCACCCGTCGGATAGGAAGTAACGGTGCGGAAGAGACGGGCGTGGATCGTCGAAGCGACGAGGAAGCACGACAACATCAGAAGCCATCGAAGACGGAATTGCGACATGAGATTCCTTTCGTTAGGCAGGTTGACTAGTCTGCTTCCTGACCCTCGAATTGAAGGAGATTTGCGACGTATAGGTCAAGCCTTATCCTCCTTCCGGAGGCGCACGGCGGAACCTTTGAGCAAGCTAGCCTAACGATTGTTTGAGATTGCGTCCACCGCGGAAGGGGCAACTGTTTCTTGCCCTTCTTCATGAAACTCGGCCAACTCAGCGAGGCAACGCTGTATGCGCATGACCTGGCGGCGGCGCGTCATTTTTATCACGACATCCTCGGACTCGAGATGGTCTCGACTTTGACCGACCGCGGACTCGCTTTTCGCTGTGGCGTAACCGTGCTGCTCGTCTTCGATCCGGAACGCACCCGCATTCACGACGCCGGCGTCCCGACGCACGGCGCCGTCGGGCCCGGCCACGCCGCCTTCGTCATTGCAGAGAGCGAGATCGAGCTGTGGCGGCAGCATTTGCGCACACACGGCGTTGAGATTGAAGAGGAGGTGGAATGGCCACGCGGCGATCGCTCGCTCTACTTCCGCGACCCGGCCGGGAACGTGATCGAGCTGGCGCCGCCGGCGATGTGGCGCTCGCCCGGCGATAGATCCGAGCATCCAAATAATTTCCGCAGGCGAATCCCTCTGTAGGATGACGAGCTTTTCATTTTCTTGCCTAACGAGAGCGCGGCGCGAGTTCCTGGCCGCTCTTTTCTGTCTTCTTCCGGGAGCGGTTTTTGCCACCGATGTGCTGACCTGGCACAACGACGGCGCGCGTACCGGGCAGAATCTGGAGGAGCGCGTCCTCACCCCGGCGAGCGTCAACTCGACCAACTTCGGCAAGCTCTTCGACATCCCGGCGGACGGAAAAGTCGACGCCCAGCCGCTGATCGTCACTGGCCTAACGATTCCAGACAAAGGCACTCACAACGTCGTTTTCATCGCGACGGAGCACGACACGCTTTACGCTTGCGACGCGGATGACGGTTCGGTTTTGTGGAAGGTCTCCGTTTTGGGCGCGGGAGAAACGCCCTCGGACGATCGCGGCTGCAGCCAGGTCACGCCCGAGATCGGCATTACTTCCACCCCGGTAATCGACCGCGCGGCCGCGCCTAACGGAATTATTTATCTGGTAGCGATGAGCAGGGATGGGGCGGGAAATTATTTTCAACGCCTCCACGCGCTCGACCTAACGACAGGCGCGGAAATGCTCGGCGGCCCAGTCGACGTGGCCGCGACCTATCCGGGCACAGGCGACAACAGCAGCAACGGCCTCGTCATTTTCGATCCGAAACAATACAAAGAGCGAGCCGGCCTCGTGCTCGATAACGGCGTCGTGTATCTGCACTGGAGCTCGCATTGCGACCATCGGCCCTACACCGGTTGGGTGATGGGTTACGACGCGACCACCCTCGCGCAGGTGAGCGTGCTCAACCTCACGCCGAACGGAACTCACGGCGCAGTCTGGGCAGAGCGGCGCCGCGCCGGCGCTCGATCCGGCGGGCAATATTTACTTCCTCGATGCCGACGGCACTTTCGAGACGACGCTCGATGGCAATGGTTTCCCTAACAATGACGATTTCGGGAACTGCTTTATCAAACTGTCGACCGCGAACAACACTTTGCAGGTCGCCGATTACTTCACGATGTGGAACACCGAAGCGGAATCGGACGCCGATCAGGATCTCGGCTCGGGCGGCACCGTCGTCCTGCCCGACCTGACCGACGCGAGCGGGGCGTGCAACATCTCGCCGTCGGCGGCGGCAAGGATCAGCACCTCTATCTGGTGGATCGCAGCAACATGGGAAAATTCGTTCCCGGCGCGACGAGCAATTTCTATGTCTATCAGGACCTGTTCCCGGGTTTTGCCGGCGGGCTTTTCTCGACGCCGGCCTATTTCAACGGCCATCTCTACGTCGGGCCGGTCGGCGATACCCTGCAGTCTTTTGCTTTCACGAACGCGAAGCTTGCGACGAGCGCTTCTTCCAAGAGCGCAATCATCTTCGGCTATCCCGGCACGACCCCGGCGATTTCCGCGACTGGCAAAACGGGAGGAATCGTCTGGGCGTCGCAGAATACCAATCCAGCCGTCCTGCACGCCTACGACGCGAACAATCTCGCGACCGAGCTTTACAACAGCAACCAGGCGCCTAACGAACGCGATCATTTCGGGATCGGAAACAAGTTCATCGTCCCGACGATCGCGAATGGAAAAGTTTATGTCGGAACGACGACAGAGGTTGGCGTCTTTGGTCTCTTCGATCCTCCGCGTTTCGCGAACATCGCGACGCGCGCGAGCGTCGGGACGGGCGAGAACGTTCTCATCGGCGGATTTATTGTCCGCGGCGGGCAGCCCAAGGATGTGATCGTTAGGGCGATCGGTCCGTCACTGGCGGTAAACGGAATGCCGCTGCCCGGCGCGCTGGCCGACCCGAAGATCGACTTGCATGGCACGGACGGCCTCGTCGCGACGAACGACAACTGGCAGGACAGCCCGAAGAAGGCCGAGATCATAGCAGCTGGGCTGGCGCCGGACGATCCCCGGGAATCCGCGATTTTCGCGACTCTCGCCCCGGGCGAATACACCGCAGTCGTTTCCGGAGCCGACGGTGGAACCGGCATCGGCCTGGTCGAAACCTACGATCTCTCAACCGCGCCGGCGCCTTCGAAACTGGCCAACATTTCCTCCCGCGGTTTCGTCGGAACGGATGAAAACGTGCTGATCGGCGGCATCATCGTTAGGGGAATCGCCCAGCAACCGCTCGTCTTCCGCGCGATCGGGCCGGATGTGGGCGTGGCGGATGCGCTGGCCAATCCGACGCTCGACGTGCATGACGAGAACGGCGCGCTCATCGCCGCGAACGATGACTGGCGGAGCGATCAGGAAGCGGAGATCACGGCCGCCGGGCTTGCGCCCGGGAGCGATCTGGACGCCGCGCTCATCATCACCTTGCCGTTAGGCAATTACACTGCTGTCGTTAGGGGAACGAATGGTGGAACCGGCGTCGCATTGGTGGAAGCGTACGCGCTCGAGTAACGCGGGTCGATTACTTCCGGGGAGGACGGAGTGTCACTCCGTCGTGCTCGAGAGCCTCTCGAGCACAGCGTCACTTGCAACTGACGTGCTGAGTTCGTTTGAGAGCGCGGATTGCAGACGGGCCGCCGGGAGACTCCCGTCGGCGACGGAGTGACACTCCGTCCTCCCCGGAAATCCTGAGACCGCGCGACTCGTTAATCTTTGAACTCGGTGATCACGAGAGTGGCGTTGTGGCCGCCGAAACCGAAGGAGTTGTTCAGCGCGACGCGCACTTTCTTTTCCCGAGTTACATTCGGCGTGTAGTCGAGGTCGCATTCCGGATCCGGATTTTCGAGGTTGATCGTGGGCGGAATTTTGCCGTCGCGAATGGCGAGGGCGCAGGCCGCCAGCTCGATTGCGCCCGCTCCGCCTAACAAGTGCCCGGTCATCGATTTGGTTGAGCTGATGGCGAGGCCGTTGCGGGCGTGATCGCCAAAGACGGTCTTGATTGCACGCGTCTCGCAGACGTCGCCGAGGCCGGTCGAGGTGGCGTGCGCGTTAACGTAATCGACGTCCTCGGGATTAAGACCGGCGTGGTGGAGCGACATTTTCATGGCGCGGGCCGCGCCTTCGCCATCGGGCGGCGGCGCGGTCATATGGTAGGCATCTCCGGAAAGTCCGTAGCCGGCCAGCTCGCAGTAAATTTTCGCCCCGCGCGCCTTGGCGTGTTCGAGTTCCTCGACCACCATCACGCCGCCGCCTTCGCCGATGACAAAGCCGTCGCGATCGCGATCGAACGGCCGCGAGGCACGCTGCGGTTCGCTGTTGCGCGTGCTCAACGCTTTCATCGCGGAAAAGCCGGCGAGCCCGACGGGAATGATGGCGGCTTCCGAACCGCCGGCGAGAAACACATCGGCGTCGCCAAACTTGATGATGCGCCACGCTTCGCCGATCGCGTTGTTCGAGGTCGCGCAAGCGGTCACGATGCACATGTTCGGGCCGCGCAGGCCAAACTCCATCGAGATGAGCCCGCTCGCCATGTTGCTGATGAGCATCGGAATGGTGAAGGCGGAGACGCGGTCGGGGCCTTTATCGACCAGCGCGCTGTGCTGGTCTTCGAGCGTTTTCAATCCGCCGATGCCGCTGCTCACAAGCACGCCGAAGCGGTCGCGATTTACTTTCTCGAGATCGAAGCCCGCATCGGCCATTGCGCTTTTCGTCGCCGCCATCGCGAAATGGGTGAAGCGATCGGTTCGCTTGTGATCCTTCGGATTGTTGAAGACCGGCTTGGGATCGAAGTCGCGCACTTCGCCTGCAATCGTGCAGTCGTAGCCGGTCGTGGTATCGAAGCGCGAGATGTCGACGATGCCGCTGCGCCCTTCGAGCAGATTGCTCCAGAAGGTTTCAATTTCGCGGCCGATAGGCGTGATGACACCCATGCCGGTGATGACAACTCTGCGATCTTTCATGGGAAAAGGTTGCGGGCAGCCCTACCCATCACCCATCAGGCGCCGCTTGTCACGGGCTCAGCGCGTTCCCATTCCGACACTCTGCACGGTCTGGAAAAGTTTGCCTTCCGTCTTAATCGAGGGCGCGATGATGATCTCGGTCTGCTGAAATTCCGGCAGCGAGCTCGCGCCGACATTGCCCATGCAAGTCGTGATCGCGCCGACCAGGTTCTGGCTCCCGTCATCCACTTCCGCCGGGCCGAAGAGGATCTGCTTGAGCGAGCCGGTCGCGCCCACTTTGATGCGGGTACCGCGCGGAAGATTGGCGTGCGGAGTGGCCATTCCCCAATGATACCCGGAGCCCGGCGCTTCGTGCGCTTTGGCAAAAGCGCTCCCCACCATGACCGCATCGGCTCCGCAGGCGAGCGCCTTGCAAACGTCGCCGCCTTTGCTCATCCCGCCGTCGGTGATGATCGGAACGTAGCGCGCGGTTTTCTTGAAATAAGCGTCGCGCGCCGCGGCGCAATCGACCGTCGCCGTGACCTGCGGCACCCCAAGCCCGAGCACGCCACGCGAAGTGCAGGCCGCGCCCGGACCGACCCCGATGAGGACTGCGGCCGGACCGCATTCCATGATTTCAAAGGTGGCGTCGTAGCCCACGGTGTTGCCGACAATGATCGGGATGCGCATCTCGCGGCAGAATTTCGCGAGGTCGAGCGACTCATATTCCGAGGAAATGTGACGCACGGTCGAGACCGTGCTCTGCACGACAAAAATATCCGCGCCCGCTTCCTGCGCGATCGCGCCGAAGCTCATCGCGCGCTGCGGAATGGAGCTGACCGCGACCGGAATCCCGGAGTCTTTCATTTCCTTCACCCGCGCCCGGATCAAATCCTCCTGCACCGGTTCGGTGTAGATTTTTTGGAGGAGCGCGGTGATCTCCGCCTTGTCCGCGTCGACAATTTTTTGCAGGACTTCCTCGGGATTCTTGTAGCGGGTCTGCACGCCTTCGAGGTTGAGGACGGCGAGACCGCCGAGTTTTCCCATCGCGATCGCAAATCCGACGTCGACCACGCCGTCCATCGCGCTGGCCAGGATCGGGATCTTGAACTCGAGCGGCTCGGCATCTTTGCGCGGCAACCGCCAGGTGATGTCGACTTCGTTCGGGTTAATGGTCACGCGTCCGGGGACGAGCGCGATCTCGTCGAAGCCATAGGTCACACGAGCTTTTCGATTGCGGCCAATCCACATTCCCATAATTAAATTCGATCCAGTTTAAAACGTTCGTTCAAGCTGCCGCAGCGCGGGCAACGCGGCAAGAGGGTCGGTGTGCGATCCTCAAATTCGAAGGCGCAAATTGCGCAACGCAAGCGGTAACGCAGAGCCCGCTGCTCCCGCCGGCGCCGATTCCACTCTCCCACTATCCAGAGAAGAAAAACCGCCGCAAGAAAAAGCAGCAGATAGATGGTGACCAGCGCGGCGAGACTGACGCGAATCACCGGGCAGACTCCGCGGCGGGCGGCAACGTCAGGTCGGTGCCGAAATCGATCGTCGCCGTGGCCCAGGTCAGCTTTTCGTTAGGCGAAGCGGGCGGTTTGCTGATCGGGTCGAAACGGCAAAGCGCGAGATATTTTCTGGCCTGCTCGTCGAGCGCGGCGTCGCCCGAGGATTGTTCGAGCAGGCAGTAGCGGACGATCCCGCCGTCGTCGACCGCGACCCGGAAAAGCGCCGCCTCCGGCGCTTCGCGGGAGGAGGCGTGAAAGGCCAGGGCTGGTTGGGCAACGGCGCGTCCGTCGAGCGCGACCGAGAACGAGATCGTGCTGGGCGCGATGACGGGCGGCGCGACGTCGGAGGCGGTTGCCATTTCGACCGGCCCCGGCGGCATCGCCCGTGGCTCGGCCGGTTTCAGATCTTGCGGAGGCAATTGTTTTAACTGCGGCGGCACGGTCAGGTAGGAAGGAATGTGCGCCAGTTTCGGCAACTGATACTCGGGCGCGCCAGCCGGTCGCTGGGTTTGCGAAGCGAGTGCCGGATCTTCCGCGGCCAGCCAGTTAAGAAAGGTGCGCGCTTCTTCGGAAGTCGGCGCGATCAGGCTGACTCGGGCGGGCGGCGGCAGGAGCGAGATGGTCGGCGGGTAGATGACCTGGAAAAGATAAAAACAAAGGGCGTGCAAGCCTAACGACGCTCCGATGAAGCCGGCGATGGCGAGCTTGCGCCGGCGCGGCCGTTCCCAATGAAAGAGAAGGTTGCCGTGCGGTTGCGCGTAGGTGCCCGCGTTCACTGTTGCGGGGTCGTGGCCAACGCGACCGAAGTGATGCCGCGTTCGAGGGCGGCATTCGTCACCGCCATCACGAGGTCGTAGGAAGCCAGGCGATCTGCCTTGATCACGACCGAACGGCCTTCGCGTTTCGTCGCATCGAGACCGGGACCGAGCTGGTCGAGCGTGACTTTTTGATCGCGCAGATAAATCGCCGGCGAAGGTCCGCCGGTAATGCTGATGATTTGTTGGTTAGGCTGAGGGCCGAGGGTGAAGCGCGAGAAGGGCACCGTCACGGAAATGCCGGGTTGGAGGACGAAGTTGGAGCTGAGGAGAAGAAAGAAGATAAGGAGAAAGAGAACGTCGAGAAGCGGGAAGACATAGAGCCAGCCGAAGCTGATATTGCTTGTTCGGTTCAGCTTCATTTGAAAGCCCGGCCGTTGCTATGCATCCGTTACGGCTCGTTAGGCGCGAGAAGGAAGAATTCGCTCAACGCTCGAAGCGGTGCTCCGCCGCCTTACTCTGGGCCTGCTGGAAGCTGATGATTTCCGCGGACGGCGCGTGATCGGTCAGCATGTGCACGACCTCAATGCCGGCCCGTTCCATGTCGTGCAGGAGTGTGTTCACGCGCGACGAAAGATAACTGTAAGCAACGAAAGTCGGCGTCGCCACGACCAGCCCGGCGGCGGTCGTGAGCAGGCTCTTGTAAATGCCGGTGGAAAGTTCCGTGACGGTGGCATAACCGCCGTTGGAAGAGACGAGCCCGAAGGCTTCGATCATTCCCGCGACCGTGCCTAACAATCCAATCAGCGGCGTGAGATAAGCGAGCGTCGCAAGCACGCCGAGGAAGCGTTCCAGTTTTGGCACCTCCAGCTGCCCCGCTTCCTGCACGATCTCGCGCAGCTCGGCGCGCGGCGCATCATGCCGGATAATGGCGGCGTGAATGACGCGCGCGACCGGGCCGGGAGTGCCGGCACATTCATGCAGGGCCTCGGCGAAATTGCGCCGCTGCACGAGGTTGGAAAGGCCCTGCAGAAACTCACCGACGTGGATCGCTGCGCGATGAAAATAGAAGAGCCGTTCTGTGAAAACGGCGATCGAGATGATGCTGCAGACCAGGATAGGCCACATGAGCAGACCACCCTTCTGGATGTAATCGATCATGCGTTGACCTGATAAGGCTCTTTCCTGTCGCTGGCAAGTGACGGGGTCGAGGGTTGAATGACTCGCTGTAGCTGTTCTTTAGGTGCGAGAACTCGGAGGTCGAAAATGCAAATCGCTCTGCCTAACGAAAACGCGAGTTCTGCTGCCTAACGAATCAGCGATCCGGCCCAAGGGCAGCGGCTCGACGCTCGTCACTTTCTATTTTGTCATTCGGAGTGACGCGAAGAATCTCTTACGAGTCGACACTCATCACTTTCAGAGAACGCCTCGCGCGGCTCGCGCTACTTATTTGTCATTCTGAGCGGAGCGAAGAATCTCTCACCCGGTTTTTTCAGGCGAATCGTTGGGCGCGCGGAAATGTTCAGTGATCTTTCGCTGCGCTCAAGATGACAAAATGGAGAGAGGACGCGCGCGCGATATCTCGCCGCGACGCTTGACTCGGAGCGATTACCTTTTGCCCCGGGCGGGCGGGGCGCCTGTTGCCGGCGTCGTTCGCCCGAGCAAGGTGCCCGCGCCATCGTAAATGGAATAACCGCTCGGGTGCCCGTCCGCGTCGAAGGAATACACGATCTTGTGCAGGACAGTTCCGTCTTTGGCCAACTGCGTCTCTTCCGAGAGCCGGCCACCTGAGTCATAGCGATAGAGCGTTTTGAAACGGAACTTCCCGCTCGCGTTAAAAACCGTGCCGCTTTCGTAGCGGCCTTCGTTGTCCAGTTGGTAGATAATTCTGCCGCGCGCTTTCCCTTTCGCGTCCGTTGTCGTCGCGACCGAGCGGTGGGTCGCGCCGTTGGTTTCGTAAACGGTTTTTGAACCGTCGGGATTCATCGTCACGGTCACGCGGACGGAGTCGTCGCCCGCCTGTCCGAAAGCGAGGCTGGCGGCAAGAGCGAAGAGAGCGGGCGCGAAGAGAGGAAAAATCTTTCGAAACATGCGCGGAATCGAAAGTTACGAGGCGAAGAAAACGACGCAAACGGGCATTTATTTTATTGACCCGGGAAAAGCAGAGTGGTTTAGAGTGGGGGAAAGTGGATCAATATGGAGTATTGGTCCTACCGCGCATGGACTCTGCCTCGTTATCTCAAACCTTCTACGCCGGAGAGTTTCGTCATCAGCTCGATGAGAAACATCGCGTCACCATTCCTTCGCGCTGGCGGCGCAAAGGCGACAGCGACGATCTCCTCCTCGTCCCGGAGCAGAACCTGCAATGCCTCCTCGTCATGTCGCCTAACGAATTCGCGCGGGTCGTTTCCTCGGCTCAAAACACGCCCGGGGTGGCGGCGCGCGATCTCCGGATTTTTCTCCGGCACGTCCACTCGCGCGCGCAACATGGCTCGGCCGACAAACAGGGCCGGCTCCTTCTGCCCGACGATCTCTGCAAGCAACTCGACCTGAAAGGCGAGATCGCGCTCGTCGGCGGCCCCGGCCGTTTTGAAATTTGGAACCTGGCACGCTGGAAACGCGCGCAGCAGGCCGACCATTCCACCTACCAAAATGTGGCCAACCTTGTCGGACTTTAGTCAAAGCGAAAGCGCGGTGAACGCGTTGTTGTTCGAGCGGTCGATCCGGTTCTCGACCGGGCCGCTCGTCCTGGAAGAGGAGGCGCAGGTCATGGAGGATTTCAGTTATCACCGCCCGGTCCTCGCGATTGAGACGATCGAACTGCTCGCACCCCGCGCCGGCTCGCTCATTCTCGACGGGACCTGCGGCGGCGGCGGACACAGCGAAGCGATTCTGCAGGCGGGAGCCGATGTCCTCGCGCTCGATCAGGATCCCGATGCGCTCGAATTTGCGAGTGCTCGCCTAACGAACTTCGGAAGCCGGGTGACTTTGCGCCGGGCCAACTTTCGCAATGCCGGCGCCGTCCTCGACGAGCTCGGCATTGCCCAAATCGGCGGCGCCGTCCTCGACCTCGGCGTTTCCTCACGGCAACTGGAAAACGCCGACCGCGGTTTCAGCCTGATGCGCAATGGCCCGCTCGACATGCGAATGGATCCGCGCCAGGAGCTGACCGCGGCTGAGGTGGTGAACAGTTACACCGAGGAGGATCTCAACCGCATTTTCCGCGAGCTCGGCGAAGAACCGGCCGCCCGCCGCATCGCCAGTCAGATCGTGAAGATGCGCAAGGAAACGCCATTTCGCGAAACCCTCGCCCTCGCCAAGACGATCGAGAAAATCGTCGGGCGGCACGGGCGGCGTCATCCGGCTACGCAAATTTTTCAGGCGCTGCGTATGGAAGTGAACGACGAGCTCGGCGCGCTCGAGGCCGGACTCCGCGCCATCACCGCGCGGCTCGAACCGGGCAGCCGCGTTGCGGTCATCACCTTTCATTCGCTCGAGGATCGGATCGTGAAAAATTTCTTCCGCGATCGCAGCCGCGCCTTACTCGATCGCCCGGAATGGCCCGAGCCGCGGCCCAATCCCGACTATCAACTTGCGCTCATCACCTCCAAGCCGGTCGAACCCGACGCGGCCGAACAGCGGGCCAACCCCCGTTCGCGCAGCGCCAAACTCCGCGTCGCTGAAAGGATCGAATGAACCGCCGCCGTCGCCGCCAAAAATTCAACCCGATCAACGCGCCTTCGCTCGCGCGCTGGATCGTCATTTTCATTTTCCTCGCCGCGACTGGGCTGAGCTACGTCTATCTCTCCGTTCAGCTGCACAGCCTCGGGAACCAGCGCAAGCAGCTCGAGCGCGATCTCGCCGAAGTCCGCACCCAGACGGAGGACGCCCGCGTCCAGGTCGCCGCGCTCACTTCCCGCACCGCGCTCAAGCGCCGTCTTCAGGAAGGCTATCTCAAGATGGTTCCGATCACGGAACAAAGCATCGTTAGGCTGAATCCCCTGGCGCGTCCGCTTGAGGCCGACGACGTCCGGCCGGTCCTCAACCCGCGAGGCGGCCGATGAAGTGGAACGGCCGCACCCGCTGCGCGCTCGTTTGTCTGGGCTTCACCGTCCTCTTCAGCATTTTTTCCTTCCGCCTCGTCTATCTCCAGATGGTGAAGCACGGCTACTACGCCGCGCTGGCCGCGAACCAGAACTGCGACACCCAGCCAATTTTCGCCGAGCGCGGCGTGATCTACGACGCGAACAACGAAGTCCTGGCCCAGAACGTTCCGGTCGAGACGGTGGTGGCCGACGGCACACTTCTGAATGACCGGGCCGCGCTCACCTCGATCCTGGCCGAGGCGCTCAAACTTCCGGCCGACGAGGTCGCGCAAAAGATCAGCAGCGCCGCGCCCTACATCGTCCTAAAGCGCGGCTTCCCCGAAGCCGAGGCGACGTCGTTAGGCAAAGCCCTGAGCGCGGCGAAACTGCGCGGCATTCGGTTCGAGCGCGATTTCGTTAGGCGCTATCCCAATGGCCCGATGCTTTGTCACGTCATTGGATTTTCCGATTTCGAGCATCACGGGATCCAGGGTGTGGAATGGTCGATGGACGAATACCTGCACGGCCAGGATGGCTTTCGCCACATCGAGCACGATCGCACCGGCCGCGAGATCGTCCTCTACCGCGGGGCGGAGCGCGCGCCGCGCAACGGTTACAACATTCACCTCACGGTCGACTTGAACCTGCAAAACATCGTCGAGAACGAGCTCGACCAGGCGATGCAAAAGTATCGGCCGAAGAAGGCCACCATCATCCTGATGCGGCCGCACACCGGCGAAATCCTGGCCATGGCCAATCGGCCGAACTTCGACCTGAACAAGCGCGGCACGGCCAAGCCGGACCAGATGATCAACCGCGCCATCCTCGACATGATGGAGCCGGGTTCGACCTTCAAGATCGTCACCGTCGGCGCCGCCCTCAACGAACACAAAGTGCGGCTCGACACCCCGATCTTCTGCGAGAACGGCCCCTGGTTTTACGGCGGCCGTTATCTGCACGATCACAAATATTACGGCGAGATTCCCGTCCAGGACGTCCTCGTGAAGTCGAGCAACATCGGCGCGGCCAAGATCGCGCTCATGCTCGGCGACCAGAAGTTTTTCAAATACATCGGCGACTTCGGTTTCGGCGCCCGCACTGGAATCGAGCTGCCGGGCGAGATCCCCGGAGTGGTCCATCCGCCGCGCGACTGGAGCAAAATTTCCATCACCCGCATTCCGATGGGTCACGAGGTTGGGGTCACGCCGCTGCAGATGCTCATGGCCATGGCCACGATCGCGAACGGCGGCGAGCTGATCGCGCCGCGCATCGTCAAGTCGATCACGGATGAGCACGGCAAAGTCATCAGCCAACTCAAACCTACAGTCGTTAGGCGAGTGCTTTCCAAGGAAACGGCCGCGCAGGTGACCCTCGCACTGCGCGGAGTGGTGAGTAAGCGCGGCACGGCGGAGGAAGCAGCCGTTCCCGGTTTCACCGTCTCGGGCAAAACCGGCACGGCGCAGAAGGTCGATCCCGAAAGGCGGCTACGAGCACGGCAAGGAAGTCGTTTCCTTCACCGGCTTCCTCCCCTCGGAAAACCCGGCCTTCGTCGGCCTGGTCGTGCTCGACGATCCGCACGCCCCACCCGAATTGAACTACGGCGGCAAAGTCGCCGGACCCATTTTCGCGCGCGTCGCCGAGCAGGCGGCGCGCTATCTCGACCTTGAGCCGCATGAGGAAGTTGGAAAGGAAGCCGCGGCGGGACGAGTCGCCCTAACCAATGCCCATCGCTAAAACTCCGCGCCGCGCGTGTCCACACCTCATGCAGCTCAAACTCCTCGCCGACCACATCGCGATTCGTCAGGTCATCGGCCCCCTCGATCGCGAGGTCGACGGGATCTATTACGACTCGCGCCGCGTCCAGAAAAACGGCCTCTACGTCGCCGTCCCGGGCGCGAAAGTTGATGGTCACCAATTCGTCGAACAGGCGATCGAGAGAGGCGCGTCGGCGATCGTGGTGGAACGCCCGGAGTCGCACGCCCGCGCCACCTCGCTCGTGGTGGACGATAGCCGGCTCGCGCTCGCCGACCTTGCCTTCACCTTTTTCAAAAAGCCGGCGTTGCGGCTGAAAATGGCCGGCGTCACCGGGACGAACGGCAAGACCACCACCACTTTTCTCCTCAAGCACGTCTGCGAAAGCGCGGGCTTGCGCAGCGGCCTGATCGGCACCGTCCGCTACGAGATCGGCGGGCGCGTCCTGCCCGCCACGCGAACCACGCCGGAGTCGGCCGACCTGCAGGAGTTGCTCGCGCAAATGGTCAACGCCGGCTGCAAGGCGGCCATCATGGAAGTCTCCTCGCACGCTCTCGCGCAGGAGCGCACCCGCGGGCTCGAATGGGACGTCGCCATCTTCACCAACCTGACCCAGGACCATCTCGATTTTCACCAGACGATGGCGGAATACTTCGAGGCAAAGGCAAGTCTCTTCACCGGCCTAACGAATCAGCCTAACAAGAAGGGCGCGGTCTCGGTCATCAATCTCGACGATCGCTACGGCGAACAACTGATCGGCCGTCTCGGCGAGGAAGCGCCGGTTGTGACTTACGGCCTCAATCAGCGGGCCGATTTTCGCGCCTCGAATTACCGCACTGAGTTTGGCGGCACTTCTTTCCAGCTCGACGCCCAAGGCCGCAGCTATCTCGTGCGCGTGCCGCTGATCGGCCGCTTCAACGTTTCCAACGCGCTCGCCGCTCTTGCCGCGGCGACGTCGTTAGGCGTGAATCTGCGCGACGCCGTTCTCAGCCTGAGCAAAGCCCCGCAGGTGCCCGGTCGGCTCGAAGCGGTTCCCGCGAAACGCCAGTTTCAGACCTTTGTCGATTACGCGCACACCGACGACGCGCTCCTCAACGTCCTCAAAACTTTGCGCGAGCTCGAGCCGCGCCGTCTCATCGTCGTCTTCGGCGCGGGCGGCGATCGCGACCAGCAGAAGCGCGCCCTGATGGGCCGGGTGGCCGATCAAAACGCCGACTACAGCATCATCACCTCGGACAATCCGCGGAAAGAAGATCCGCTCGCCATCATCGAAGGAGTGAAGAAAGGATTTCGCTCGAGCAACTACGAAGCCGTGCCCGATCGGGCCGAAGCGATCGCGCGCGCCATCGCCCTCGCCCAACCGCGCGACATCGTCCTCATCGCCGGCAAAGGCCACGAAGCCTCCCAGGAATTTGCCGATCACACCATTCCCTTCGACGACGTCCAGGTCGCGCGCCGCGCGTTGGAAAATCGCCCGCTGGAATTTTGATGACGAACCTAACGAAAACGTCCGCCTCCGTTGTGGACGCCTTCCTCTGGGAGGCGCGAGCGCGGCGTTGCCATGCAATCCGCGTCCGCCCTCGCGTTTCGCTGAGCGCCGTAACGGATGCGAAGCAACGGCCGGGCTTTCCAACGTCCACAGCCTGACCATGGACCCGCTTTCCCTCGATCAAATCGCGCAGTTCGGTGAAGCCGTTAGGCAACATGGCGACGGCAGCCGTCTCGTGACCAATCTCAGCACCGACTCGCGCACGATCCGGCCGGGCGATCTCTTCGTCGCTCTGCGCGGAGAAAATTTCGACGGCCACCGATTCGTCACCCAGGCGACCGAGCGCGGCGCGGCCGGGGCGCTCGTCGAGAAAGGCTGGACCGGCAAATCATCGCCCGATTTTTGCCTTCTTCGGGTCCGCGACACCCTCGCCGCCTACCAGCGCATCGCGGCTCAATACCGGAATTCGTTAGGCTTGAAAGTCATCGCCATCACCGGGAGCAACGGCAAAACGAGCACGAAAGATTTTACCGCCTCCGTTCTCGCCCGGCAATTCCGCGTCACCAAGACAGAAGGCAATTTCAACAACCACGTCGGTCTTCCGCGGACCATGCTGCAGGCTTCCGCGCAGGACGAAATCGGCGTCTGGGAGATCGGGATGAATCATCCGGGCGAGATCGCGCCCCTCGCCCAACTGGCTCGGCCGGACATCGCCATCATCACCAACGTCGGCGTGGCGCACATCGAGTTCATGGGCTCGCGCGAAGCGATCGCGCAGGAGAAAGGCGAACTTGCGGCCTCGTTAGGGCCTAACGGAATTTTGATTTTGAACAGCGGCGACGAATTCGCCCAGAGCATTGCCCAGCGGAGCAGCGGGCGTGTCACTTACGCCGGGCTCGAGCGCGGCGAAGTGCGCGCGAGCGAAATCGCACAAAGCGCGAGCGGCGCCGAGTTCACCATTCTGGAGGGCGCGCATCACTGTCACGCCGTCCTTCCCGTCCCCGGATTGCACATGGTGCAAAACGCGCTCCTCGCGATCGCCGCCGGACGAGCCCTCGGCGTCTCGTTGGAGGATTGCGCCGCCGGGCTGGCCTCCGCGCCCCTCGCGCAAGCGCGCCTGCAGATCAAAAACATTCACGGCGTCCAGTTCATCGACGACAGCTACAACGCCAATCCCGAGTCGACCAAGGCCGCGCTTCTCACCCTCGCCGAGCTCGAGACCGACGGACAGCGCATCGCCATCCTCGGGCAAATGGCCGAGCTGGGCGCGGAATCGGAACGCGGCCATCGCGAAGTCGGCGAGACCGCGGCGTCGTTAGGCATCGATCGCCTGATCGCGCTCGGCCCCGGCTCCGCCGCCATCGCGGAGGCGGCCGCAGCCGCTGGCCTAACGAACAGCAGCGTGGCCGAGTCACCCGAGGAAGTGGCGGCGTCGTTAGGCGAACTCGCCCGCCCCGGCGATCTCGTTCTGGTCAAGGGCAGCCGCGCCGCCCGGACCGAGCGGGTCCTCGAAGCCTTTGCCCAACGTCAACCGGAGGCCCGCTGCGCCTCATGATGTTTTACCTGCATCGCCTGACCGACCAGTTCAAAGGCTTCAACGTTTTCTACTACGTCACCTTTCGCGCCGTTCTCGCCGCCATCACCGCCTTCGCCATCTCGCTCCTTTTCGGCAACTACGTCATCCGGAAATTGATCTCGCTCAAAGTCGGCCAGCCGATTCGGACCGCGGCCGAAGTGCGCCACCTCGCCGAGTTGCACGGCGGCAAAGCGGGCACACCGACAATGGGCGGCGTTCTCATTATCGGCTCGGTCGTGATCGCCTCGGTCCTCTGGGCGCGGCCCGATAATCCTTTCGTCTGGCTCGTTCTCTTCTGCATGGTTTACCTCGGAGTGCTCGGCTTCGTGGACGATTACCTCAAGGTCACGAAGAAAAAATCTGCCGGCGTCAGCGGCCGCGTGAAGCTCGTTTTCCAGATCCTTCTCGCCGGCATCGTGACCGGATTTTTCCTCCTCAATCCGCTCATCGAAGTGCAGGCGCGTTCGCTTTACCTGCCGTTTTTCAAAGTCCCCGTGCTCGTCAACATGGGCGCGTTCACTTTTTTCTTTTTCGCGCTCGTCCTCGTCGGCACCTCGAACGCGGTCAATCTCACCGACGGCCTCGACGGGCTCGCGATCGGTTGCACCATCACGGTCGCGTTCGCCTACGCGCTCCTCTCCTACGCGGCCGGAAATTTTCGCATCGCGGAATATCTGCAGGTCCCGTTTTACCAATTCTCCGGCGAGCTGGCGGTTTTCTGCGCGGCGCTGGTCGGCGCGGGGCTCGGCTTCCTTTGGTTTAATTGTCACCCCGCCAAAGTTTTCATGGGCGACACGGGCTCGCTCGCGATCGGCGGCGCCATCGGGGTGGTCGCGATTTGTTGCAAACAGGAGCTGCTCCTCGCGGTCGTGGGCGGCGTCTTCGTGATCGAAGCGGTTTCCGTCATTCTGCAGGTCCTCAGCTTCAAGCTCACCGGCAAACGGCTCTTCGCCATGTCGCCGATTCATCATCACTTCGAGCTCAGCGGCTGGAAGGAAAATACCGTGATCGTCAGGTTCTGGATCCTCTCGATCGTCTTCGCCCTTCTCGGCCTGGCCACTTTGAAACTGCGATGAACCCGAGCATCTCCAGCCGCAGCAAAATAAATTGTAGGGCGGGCGCTTCGCCTGCCCTGCTTGTGAATCTGGGCAGGCGGAGCGCCCGCCCTACAACCACGCAATGACGCCCGACTACAAAAACAAAAACGTCGCCGTCCTCGGCGCCGGCCGGAGCGGAAAAGCCGCCGCGCTTTTGCTCGCCGAGGAAGGCGCGCGCGTCACCATGCTCGACAGCGCGCCCGAGGAAAAACTGGTCGGGCTCGATCCGCTGCGCGCCAAAGGCGTCTACCTTCTCTGCGGTCCGGCCGCCGATGAAGATCCGACCGTTTACGATCTCGGCGTGCTCAGCCCGGGGATCGATCCCGAGCTGCCGTTAGGCCGAAATTTTTCGCGCAAGAACATCCCGACGATCGGCGAGCTCGAGCTCGGCTGGCAGTTCTGCCGCGTCCCCGTCATCGGCATCACCGGCACGAATGGGAAGACGACGACGACGGAATTGATCTCGCAAATGCTCAACGCCTGCGGCCAGAACACGGTTGCCTGCGGGAACATCGGCAAGCCGCTCGTCGAAGCCGCGCGCGAGCGTGATGATTTCGACGTTCTCACGGTCGAGGTTAGCTCCTTCCAGCTCGAGACGATTCGCGAATTTCATCCCGAGATCAGCGTCTGGCTGAACTTCGCGCCCGACCATCTCGATCGCTATCCCTCGATCCGCGAATATCGCGAAGCGAAGCTGCGCATCTTCGAGAACCAGACGCCTAACGACACCGCGGTGGTCAACGTCGCGGAACACTTGCCGCCGATCGCGCCCAAAATCCGCACCTTCAGCGCCTGGACGAACGACGGCGACTACTCGTTAGCCGACGGCTGGATCGCCTACCAACAACAGCCGGTCCTGCAGCTCTCTCAGGCGCACCTGACCGGCCCGCACAACGCCGAGAACATGATGGCCGCGCTCGCCGTCGGTCGCGCCCGCGGTCTGACCTTCGAACAAATGGTCCCGTCGCTCTGCGCCTACCGCGCGCAGCTTCATCGCCTCGAATTCATCCGTGCGATCGACGGCGTCGATTACGTTAACGATTCGAAAGCGACCAACCTCGACGCTCTCGAAAAAGCCCTGCTCAGCGCGACCCGCCCGATCGTCCTCATCGCCGGCGGCAAGGACAAAGGCTTTGCCTTCGACTCGATCGCCGATCGCTCGTTAGGCAAAAAGTTCGCCACGCCATCCTCATCGGCGAGATCGGCGAACGGATCGCGCAGGACTGGAAAGACGCGACCGAATGCGAGCTCGCGGGTTCGTTAGGCGCAGCAATCGAGCGCGCCCAGGCCGTCGCGCAATCCGGCGAAACCGTTCTCTTTTCCCCCGGCACTTCTTCCTTCGACATGTTCAAGAGCTACGCCGATCGCGGCGATCAATTTCGCGCCCTCGTCCGCGCGCTCCCTGCCTCACGCCTATGAAAATACCATCCATCCTCAATCCTCGAATTCCGCGCAAACAGAAGCTCCGCGCCTCGACCGCGCGCCGTTCCCGCAGCCTCGGGCTGCCCGAGGGAATGGACTACGAACAGATGTCGGAGCCGAACATGAAATTGTCGCGCGCCCTCCTTATCGTGCTCGTTCTCCACATCGTGGCGGTCGCTGGGATCGTCGCCTTCAACACGATCAAGACGCGGGAAAACCTCGCGTCGACGACACCGGAGGCGATCGCTCCTCCGGTCGCGCAGAATTCCTCCGTCCCAACCGCGGAGGCGGCTTCGACCCCTGCCCTGCCTAACGAGACTGCAAAGACGAGGGCGCCGAGCGCGCCGAAAACCGTCGCAAAAGAGGCTGCGCCGGAGCAGAGCTCGGTGAAGGATTCGGGCAAGATCTACACCGTGGTGAAAGGCGACAACCCGGTCACGATCGCGCGCCACCTGAAAGTGTCGGAAGCCGATCTGCTCGAGCTCAACCAGATCACCGACCCGAGAAAGCTGCAGATCAACCAAAAGCTGCGCATTCCCGAGCGCACGGTCTCGTCCAAATCCAAGTCCGACTAGAATGGACAAGAGAGAGTTCCAACGTCCAGTTTGGTTGACGCACGCGGCAGGGAATGCGCCTCCGGAGCGGCGGCCGTAGCCGCCACGATATCCCGAGCTTCGCCTAACGACTAAATGCATCGGAAGAGCGCATATTTCTTATTTCTCGCTGTTCTCGGTCTGCTGGCGATCGGCATCGTCATTATTTTCAGCACCGGCGCCTTCGCCCGCGACAGCCGCGGCGACGTTTATTTTTTCATCAAGAAACATGCGGTCTGGTTGAGCGCCGGTTTGGTTCTCTGCTTCATCGCGGCGGCGATCGATTACCATTTCTGGCAGCGCACCTGGTGGATTTGGTTCGGGCTCGGGTTGCTCGGCCTCGGCGCCTGCTTTCTCTTTCCCGCCCGCAACGGCTCGCATCGCTGGCTCTTGTTTCACGGCTGGAGCGTGCAGCCCTCCGAGTTTGCCAAGGTCGCGACCGTCTTCTTTCTCGCCTACTGGTTTTCGCGTTACGAAAAGGAGAGCAGCCAGATCTGGCGCGGTTTTGTTCTTCCTCTCCTCGTCGTCGGCCTGGTCGCTTCGCTCGTCGTCACGGAAGTCGATCTCGGCACGACGGCGTTGCTCGGCGCGACTACGTTTGTCGTCATGTTCATCGCCGGGACGAACCTGGCGCTCCTCGGTGTGCTCTCGTTAGGCGGGATCGGCGGCATTCTTTTTGTCGCCACTCACATCTCCGAGCGGATGGCGCGTTTGACCGCGTTTCTTCATCCCGAGCAATTCAAACAGGACGCCGGCCTGCAGCAGATGCAGGCGCTGATCGCCTGGGGGAGCGGCGGGATCGACGGCCTCGGGCTCGGCAATGGCCGCCAGAAAATGCTCTACCTGCCCTACGCCCATACCGACTTCATTTTCCCCATCGTGGGAGAGGAACTCGGGCTGCGGTTCAGTCTGCTCGTCGTTTTTTTGTTTGTCGTCGTGATCGTCTGCGGCCTAACGATCGCGCTGCACGCCAAGGATCGTTTCGGACTTCTCCTCGGGAGCGGAATTGTCGCCCTCCTCGCCTGGCAGGCGGCGATCAACATCGGGGTCGTCACTTCGCTTTTGCCTAACAAGGGCATGCCGCTCCCTTTCATCAGCTACGGCGGCTCGAATCTGATCGTCGCGCTCTTTGGCGTCGGCGTCCTCATCAACATTTATCGCCAGGGCGTGCTCGAACCAGTCGCGGCGAAAAAACAAATTTCGATGCGCGTCCGGGTGACGCCAAGAATCTGATGAAGGGGCACCACGATTTTCCCGCCATTCGCACGCGGCTGGTTGCGCTTGCTGTGCCTGTTCCGCCTGTTGTGGATGCTTCCCTCTGGGAAGCACGAGAGTGGGCTTTATTACAAGGCGGAGAAACGGGCGGAGGCGCAGACTCGCGCTTCGCAGAGCGAAGCGTCTACAGCGATTTTTCCCGCGCACGTAATGTCGGACGCGGCGGAGGCTCGCTATGAATGCAGTCATTGCCTGCGGCGGAACCGGCGGCCATCTCTTTCCTGGAATGGCGGTGGCCGAGGTTTTGCGCGAGCGCGGGCACGAGGTGCTCGTCTTCATCTCGGAGAAGGAGATCGATACTCTCGCGGCCGAGGGCCATGCCGATTTCCGCTTCGAGAAACTGCCGACCGTCGCGCTGCCCTCGCCTTTTTCGCCCGCCATTCTTGGGTTCGTTAGGCGCTTTAACGACAGCCTCTCGCGCTGCCGCGCGATCTACCGCCAGTTCCAGCCGCAAGTGGTCCTGGGCATGGGCGGGTTCACCTCGATGGCACCGGTCCTGGCCGGCCGAATGCGCGGGAGCACGACTTTCATTCACGAGTCGAATGCTTTTCCGGGTAAGGCCAACCGGCGCGCCGCCCGTTTCGTCCGCGCTGTCCTCCTCGGCTTCAAGGAATGCGCCGCTTTTTTCCCAAAGGTCCGGACGGAATGGACCGGCACCCCGATTCGTTCCAGCCTGCGCCGAATCGATCGGGCCGAGGCGCTCGTTAGGCTGGGATTACGTCCCGATCTCCGCACCCTCCTCGTTATGGGCGGCAGCCAGGGTGCGAGCGGGATTAACCAGGCCATGATCAAGGCGCTTCCGGTGCTCCAGGAGGTTTCCCTCCAGGTCATCCATCTCACCGGAAGCCGCGACGCGCGATTGCTCGAGGATAATTACCGGCGCGAAAATATTCCCGCGCACGTCGCCGCTTTTCATCATCAGATGGAGGACGTTTACAGCGCGGCCGATTTTGCGATTGCGCGCTCGGGCGCGGCCAGCCTGGCCGAGTTGGCGGCGTTTGCCCTCCCTGCCCTGCTCGTTCCCTATCCCTACGCGGCGGACGATCACCAGACGCGCAACGCCGAGATTTTCGTTAGGGCAAATGCCGCCGTCCTCCTCAAGGAATCCGAGCTGATCGACGATCTGCTCGGGAAAAAAATTCAGCATCTCCTGAGCGAACCGGAGACGCTGCACACGATGTCGGCCGCAGCCGCCGCGCTCGCGCCGAAAAACGCGGCCAATTTGGTCGTCGATACGATGGAAAGGTACAGTCATCCGCATGACGCTGTCGCCGCCTGATCTCGACCTGCAGCGGTTCCTCACCCAGGAACACCACGCCATTCATCTGATCGGCGTGGCCGGGAGCGGGATGAGCGGGATCGCAGCTTTGCTCCTCGAGCTCGGGCACGATGTGCGCGGTTCCGACAAGGCGCGCACGCTCGAGACCGAACGCCTCGCCCAGCTCGGGCTCCGCGCTTTCTCGCCACATCGCGTGGAGGATTCGGCCGATGCCGAGCTGATCATTTATTCCTCCGCGATCAAAGAGGACAATCCGATTCTGGCCGATGCCCGTGCGCGCGGAGTGCCGGCGGTGCGGCGGGCCGAAGCGCTCGCTGCCATTATGCTCGGAAAGCGCGGCATCATCATCGCGGGGATGCACGGTAAAACCACGACGGCCGCGATGACGGCGCATGTCTTGCGCGGCGGCCAGCTTCATCCTTCTCACTATGTCGGCGCGGAAATCCCAATCCTCGGGAGCAATGCGCACTGGGATTCGTTAGGCGAATATTTCGTCGCGGAAGGCGATGAGAGCGATGGGACGCTCGCGCTCTTTCATCCGGAGCACGCCCTCATTCTCAACGTCGAGGAGGAACATCTCGATTTCTACGCGGACCTCGCCGCGATCGAAGCCGTCTTCGGCAAGTTGCTCGCGCAGACCAGCGGGACGGTTTTCTATTGCGCGGACGATCCGCACGCCGCGCGCATCTGCGGCGGCCGCGCGGAGGCGATTTCCTACGGCTTCGGCGAAGGCGCGCACTACCGCGCGACCGGTCTCGAGCTGCAAGATTTCGCGGCGACCTTTTGTGTGCAGCGCGGCGAGGAAAAACTTGGCGACGCGACCCTCAACGTTCCCGGAAAACACAACGTGAGCAATGCGCTCGGCGTCATCGCGCTGGCCACCGAGCTGGGCGTCCCTTTTGCGAAAATCGCGAAGTCGTTAGGCAATTTTCGCCACGCCCGCCGCCGCTTCGAGATCAAATACCAAAGCGAACGCTTCCTTCTCGTGGACGATTACGCGCATCACCCGACCGAGATCCGGGCCACCCTCGCCACTGCCAAATCGGCCGGGCGCAAGCGCGTCCTGACAATGTTCCAGCCGCATCGTTATTCCCGCACGAAAGCGCTCCGGCGCGAATTCGGCCAGGCTTTTGACGATGCCGACCAGGTCGTGGTGACCGATGTTTACCCCGCGAGCGAAGCTGCGCTCGCTGGGATTAGCGGCCAGACGATCGCGGACGAAATTTCGCGTCATGGCCATCCGAACGTCGCCTATCAGCCGACTCTCTCACGACTCCACGGCGACGTCGGGCGGATGCTGGCGGAAGGCGATCTCGTCCTGAGCCTCGGCGCGGGAAATATTCACGAGCAACTGGCGAAGCTCGCGGCCGAGCTCGTCATCGCCGAGCGGCTGAAGGAAATCGTCGGCCCGGAAGGCGAAGTGCGCCTCTCCGAGCCCCTCGCGAAACACACCACTCTGCGCGTCGGCGGGCCGGCGCAGTTCTGGGTGGAACCGCGCACCGAAGCCGCCCTCGCCGAGGTGATCCGCTATTGTCGCCGGGAAAATTTGCCGCTCTTCGTGATCGGTCGCGGCTCGAATCTGCTCGTGCGCGACGGCGGGATTCGCGGGGTCGTGGTCCATCCGAGCGGCGGCGATTTTGAAAAAATCGAAACCTCCGGCGTGGAGGTGACGGCGGGCGTGGGCGCGAAGCTGAAGGAGATCGCCTACGCGGGGAAAGCGGCCGGGATCGGCGGCTTCGAATGGATGGAAGGGATTCCGGGCGAAGTTGGTGGCGGCCTGCGAATGAACGCCGGCGCGATGGGGGTGCAGACTTTCGATCAGGTGGTGCGGGTGCGTTATCTCGACCGGGAAGGGAAAGCGCACGAAAAAACGCCTAACGAACTCGAAGTGCACTACCGGCACGTGCCGTCGCTCGCGGAAAATTTTGCGGTTTCCGCTGTGTTCCGCGGGGAAAAAGCGGGCGCCGAAGAAATCGTTAGGCGGCTGGAAGCCTCGCAGGAGAAACGCCGCACCACCCAACCGAGCGCGAAGAGTGCCGGCTGCATTTTCAAAAATCCGGCGAGCTGCCCGGCGGGAAAACTGGTCGATGAGCTGGGCCTGAAAGACACGCGAGTGGGGGACGCGCGGGTCTCGAAGGTGCACGGAAACTTTATCGTGAACGATGGAGACGCGACCGCCGACGAAGTGCTCGAACTGATCGAGCGCATTCAAACGAAAGCGCGAGAAGAGCGCGGGATTGAATTGGAAACCGAAGTGCAAATCGTGGGGGAGGACGCGTGAGCGCCGTTCCGACTGTTCCGGGGAGGACGGGGTGTTACCCCGTCGTGCCCGGGAGTCTCCCGGGCACCGGCGCGTGGATAGGTCGAGAACCTTCTCAGCCAACTCGGAGACACCGATTGCAGACGGGCGGCCGGGAGACTCCCGGCCGTCGACGGGGTAACACCCCGTCCTCCCCAGAAGGAGCAACCTCGATGATCGATCTCACTGGAAAACACATTGCCGTCCTAATGGGCGGCCCCGGCTCGGAACGGGATGTTTCGCTCGCCAGTGGCGCCGGGGTGGCGAAGGCGCTGCGCTCGTTAGGCGCGGCGGTCAGCGCGATCGACGTGCGCGACGCTCATTTCGAGTTGCCTAACGACACCGAGATCGTGTTCAACGTCATCCACGGCACCTTTGGCGAGGACGGCCAGTTGCAGAGAATCCTGGAAGACCGCGGCGTCGCCTACACCGGTGAAGGCGTTTATCAAAGCTGGCTGGCCTTCGACAAAATCCCTTCCAAGGAAAAATTCCGCGAACACGGCGTGGCCACTCCGGCCTGGGAAATCATCCGGGTCGGGCAGGAGCCGTCGCTGCCCCTGCCCTACGTGATCAAGCCGCCGCGCCAGGGCTCGACCGTCGGTATTCAAATCGTTAGGCAAGCAGCCGAAGCGGCCGGCGCACTGAGCGAAGCCGCGCGCTATGACAATGAGCTGCTGATTGAAGAATTTATCGCCGGCCGCGAGCTAACCATCGGCCTCCTCGGCGATCTCGCCCTCCCCGTTCTCGAAATCATCCCGAAGAGCGGGTTCTACGATTTCAACGACAAGTATCCCTTCCTCAATCCGCAGGGCGGCGGCGGGGCGGAGCACGTTTGCCCGGCCAAGATTCCGGCCGACCTGACGAAGCGAATCCAGGAGCTCTCGCTCCAGGCCGGGCGGTCGTTAGGCATGAAAGTCTACGCGCGGGTCGATGTCATCCTTTCGGAAGCGAACGAACCGTTTGTCCTCGAGCTCAACACCATCCCCGGCATGACCGAAACCAGTCTCCTGCCTGATGCCGCCGCCGTCGCCGGCATTTCTTATCCGGAACTTTGCGCCCGCATTATCGAGCTTTCCCTCGCCGCCCGGCCCTCGCAGAAATGAAAACTTCGACGCCAAAAAATCAGCTGCGTCCGCGCAATCAGCGGCTTTCCACCTCACGCCAGCGGCGGCAGCAGCATCTCCTCGATGTGCGGGTGCGCTCGCGCCGCGCCTCGCATCATCGCAACCGCCGCATCCTCGTGCTCGTCTCCAAAGTCGTGCTCGGGGTCGCGATCTGTGCCGGGGTTTATTTCGGCGTGCGCGAAGGCTTGAACCGCTTCTTTTTCGAAAACCCGGAATATCGCCTGAGCACGCTTGAGGTGAAGACGGATGGAACCCTGCCGCGCGACCAGGTCCTGCGCGCCGCCGGCATTTCCGAGGGGCTCAACATTTTCTCAGTCAATCTCGCCCAGGTGCACGACCGCCTGCAGCAGCTCGCGCAGGTCGACGAGGTGCAGGTGGAAAGGAAAATGCCTAACGAGATCGATATTCACATCACCGAGCGCAAACCGATCGCCTGGATCACGAGCGAGAAAACGGTGACCGATCCTTTCGCGTCCGACGCCGCCTTCCTGGTCGATGCCCGCGGCGTCCTGATGAAGGAAAAAAAGCTGCTCCCGGATTATCTCGCCCTGCCTTTGATCACCGGCTGCTCAAGCGAGGCGCTCGTCCCTGGGAAAGTGGTCGATTCCTTCGAGGCCAAGGCCGCCCTGGAATTGCTTCGCCTAACGACGACCAGTTTCATGCAGACCCGTTTTCAAATCCGCGAGATCGATGTCTCGAAAGGGTATTGCCTGCTCGTGACGGATAAGCACCACAGCAGGGTGATGTTTGGGTTCGACAAACTGGCCGAGCAGATGCAGCGGCTCGAACAGTTGCTCGTCTACTCGGATGATTCGCAGCGCGAGATCGACACCGTCAACCTGCTCGTCGCGCGCAATATTCCCGTGACCTTCGCCCAGCCGGTCTCGGAAATTATCTCTACCGTGGAGGAAACGCCCGAGGCAGAACCCGCTCCGCAGACCGAGGAAACTGCTTCCACGCCCGCGCCCAAAGCGATCACCGGAAAAGCAAAAGCACCCGAGACGCGAGCGCCGGAAACGCATCCTCCGGAAATTCGCCGGGCCAAACCGGCGGAGCCGCTCGTTAGGCGCGCCACCGCCGTCAGCCCCGGCGTAAAAAAATTTCACTCCCGCCCTTCCGCCCCGATTCCGGTGCGGAAGGCGGTTCCACTTCAGCGTTTCAACGAGGAAAAAGACGGCAATGGCTAGCAGCAACTTAATGGTCGGTCTCGAGATCGGGACCTCGAAAATCTGCGTCGTGGTCGGCGAGAGCCGGCCCGACGGCACGATCAAAATTCTCGGCGTCGGTCAGGCGCCATCGCGCGGCGTGCGCAAGGGCGAGATCGTCGATTTCGAGACGGCGATGAAATGCGTCCACGAAGCGGTCGTCGATGCCGAAGAGAAAAGCGACATCATGATTCGGAGCGTTTACATCGGCATCACCGGGGCGCACATCGCGAGCTTCAGCAACCGCGGCTGCGTCGCGCTCCCGGACGACCGCGACGAAATCGACGAGCAGGATATCGAGGACGTAAAAATCAACGCGCGTGAGGTCAGCATCCCGGCGCAAAACGCGTTTCTGCACTCGATCATTCAGCATTATCACGTCGACGGGCAGAACGGCGTCCTTAATCCGTTAGGCATGCTCGGGCAAAAATTGGAGGCCGATTTTCACATCATCCACGGCGTACGCACGCGGATTCAAAACACGATCCGCTGCGTGAAAGAGTTGCCGCTCGACGTCGAGGATGTGGTCTTCACCGCTTTCGCCTCAGCCCAGGTCGTGCTCACCCCGCACCAGAAAAGTCTCGGCGCGCTCGTCATCGATATCGGTGGCGGCACGACCGATTACGTCCTCTATGTCGATGGCGCGGTGAAACAGAGCGGCGTCCTCGCGGTCGGCGGCGATCACATCACGAACGACATCTCGATGGGCTTGCGCATCCCGATGACGCGCGCGGAAAAGCTCAAGGTCGAAGAGGGCAGCACGGTGCTCGGCAACTGTCTCCCGGGAGAAACCGTTCTCCTGAAGGACGACTCCGGGTTTGCCGGCAAAGAGATAGAACGCGAAACGCTTAACACGATCATTCACATGCGCCTGCGCGAGACCTTTGAGCTCTTGAAGCGCAAACTCGAGGATGAGCCGTTTCTTGATTACCTCGGCGAAGGCATTTTCATCACCGGCGGCTGCAGCCAGCTCAACGGGATCGACAACCTGGCCGAGGACGTGTTTGGCATCCCGGCGCGGGTCACGCACGCCCGGACGATGTCCGGCCTAACGAGTGCATTCGAAAACCCGCAGTTCGCCGCCGCCATCGGCCTGATCAAATACGCCCAGGCCGTGCAGGGCGAGCGCCAGCCGCGCACAGGGATCGGGCGGATTTTCGGGAAGTTTTTCCAAGGAATGCGATGAAGCCAGCCGCCACGCTGCCGCCACCTCCATTTTGTCATCCTGAGCGAAGCGAAGGAACCTCTGACCATTTCCGGGCTTGCCGCGCTGTGAAACAGAAACAGTCAGAGATCCTTCGCTCCGCTCAGGATGACAACTTCGGAGCGCGCCGTCCCTTTAATGCCTAACGAAAGCCTAACGAAATGATCCAACTCAGCCGTAACTACACCCTGCCGGAAAAACACGAAGACGAACTCGCGATCAAGATCATTGGCGTGGGAGGCGCCGGCTCCAACGCGCTCGATCGCATCGTGCTGGATGGGATGGAACGGGTCGATCTCATCGCCTGCAACACCGATGTGCAATCGCTCGCCAGTTCCGTCGCGACCAACAAGGTGCAGCTCGGCCGCACGGTCACGCGTGGGCTCGGCGCGGGCGGCGATCCCGAGCTCGGCTTCAACGCCGCGAACGAATCGGCGGACGAGATCCGCGAAATTCTGCAGGGAGCGCGGATGGTTTTCGTCTGCGCCGGTCTGGGCGGCGGGACAGGTTCCGGGGCGGCGCCCTGCATTGCGCAGATGGCGCGGGAAAGCGGCGCCCTGGTCGTGGCATTCGCGACCATGCCCTTCGCTTTCGAAGGCAAACGGCGCAACGCCCAGGCGAGCGAAGGGCTCCGCCAACTGCAGCAAATTTCCGACGCGGTCGTCTGTTTCGAGAACGATCGGATGGGCGACATGGTTTTACCGAAGGCCGGAATCCACCAGGCTTTCGCATCCGCCGACCTCACGATCAGCCAGAGCGTGCGCGCGATCGTGAATGTCGTTAGGCGGCCGGGCCTGATTCGGATCGGCTTCGACGAACTGCTTTCCACATTGCGCAGCCAGGATGGCCGTTGCCTCTTCGGTTACGGCGAATCCGACAGCGACAATCGTGCCCACGAAGCCCTCGCCCTCGCCTTGAAAAATCCACTGATGGACCGCGGCAAGATGCTGACCGACGCGCATCACGTCCTTGTGCAAGTAGCAGGCGGACCGGGAATGACGCTGACCGAAGTCGAGATCGTGATGCAAGAACTCGGGCGCCACGTGGAAGATCAGACGCAGATTCTTTTCGGCACGTCGGTCGACGGAAAAATGGGAGATCGGTTGAGCGTAACGCTGATCAGTTCCATCTCTGTGAAGGGCGCCGAGTTGCCCGCGCCGGCGCCGGTCTCTTATGGCCCGGCGGCGTTTACCCCGCCGTCGCCGCAGCCGGCGGTAGGGAAGGCGCCAGCGCCCATGACCGAATACGCCACCCCTGTCCCGCCCGAGCCGGTGGAGATACTCGCGCCTAACGAACCCACGGAGGAAGAAATTATCAGCGAACCAGAACCGGTCGCCGCGGCCGCGCCGGCGCCTCCCGTGCGAAAGGAAAAGAAGGCTGCGCCGGCGAAAGAGCCGGCCCCCATTTTGGAAACGGCGCCCGCTCCCAAGGCGCCCAGTCCGCGTAAGGAAAAAGTGCAGGTGCGCCAGGAAGTGATGCAATTCGAGCCGATCACGCGCGGCCGTTTCGAGAAAAGCGAGCCGACCATCGTGGAAGGCCAGGACCTCGACGTGCCGACCTATCTGCGCAAAAACGTGCGGGTGAAGTAGCTCGCGGAAGATTCGTAAGCGGTCTCAGCCGGTGGATGCGCCGTCCTCCCTCGGTTCGGTGTCGCCGAAGGCAAAGGGCTCAACTTCCCTGCGCCTAACGAGGGCGATAGCGTCGAGCTATCGTCGCTGCTCGGCCCCGCCTAACGTGGCGCGAGCTTCCAGCTTGCGTGTTTGTTTCCCAGCGCGGTGTCATGTCGGCGAGAAACACGCAAGCTGGAAGCTCGCGCCACCATAATCATACCCGCTCCCGCCGATCCATACCGCCTTCATCTTCGTGTAAAACCCATCAAAGCGGGCAAAGCGGCCGAAGGATGCGCTTACCGATCTTTGTCTCCAGGATCATAAGGTGCGCCGGAAGAACCGATCAACCTCCGGGGAGGACGGGGTGTCACCCCGTCGTTCGGTGCAGTCTGCGCCGAACCGCGCGGAGAGCGCGCGTGGGAATTGGATTGAGACGGCTGCCGTCAGCTCCGCTGCAAGGGAGGTTTATAATGCGCGCAAAGGGCCTTGGGCGAGGCTCGCCCAAGTGCGACGGGGTAACACCCCGTCCTCCCCGGAGTTCCGGCGAATACACCGTTCGTTAGGCGGAGTTATCTCTTCGAGCGAAGCGGCGGTTTTTCGTCGTCGAAAATCTCCTCGATCGATTGCTCGAAGAGACGCGCAATTTGGAAGGCGAGGGAAAGGCTCGGCTCGTAACGCTCCGTTTCCACCGGGTTGATCGTTTGACGCGAGACGCCGAGCTTTTGGGCGACCTCGGCCTGCGACCAGCGCCGCTCCGCTCGCAGGACGCGTAAGCGGTTTTACAGCCGTGGACTCATGATCGGGCCGAACCCATTGAGCGGCCGGGGGGTCAGCGCTCCCAACTACATCTATTTCTTCCCCATCAAGTCGAGAACAGCGCTGGTGACGCCGATCACTCCGATCTTGATCGTCGGCTCCGGGACGGGCGCGAACTTGTTCGAGTGCAAACTCGGCAGTGGCTTCCCGCTCTTTTCGCTCTCGGCGATTTTCTCCGGCGCGACCGCGCCGATCCAGAAATCACACGCCGGAATGGAGTGATCCGGCAGGCTGTACTCGGAAAAATCTTCGCCGCCCATGGTCGGATCTTTTTCCACCACGTCGTCTGCGCCGATTGCGTTCTTCCAATCTTTCACGAGGCGCTCGGTCAGTTCGGGATTGTTATACATGGCGGGGGTGAACTCGTCCTCCTCCACTTTCACGATCGGCATTTTGTCGTCGGGGAAACCGGCGGCGATGGCCATGCCCTTGGCGACGCGCGCGATCGCGTCGAGCACATGTTTGCGCACATCGGGCTTATAAGTGCGCACCGTTAGCTGCATCTTCACTTCGTCGGAAATGATGTTGTGCTTCGTGCCGCCGTGGATCGAGCCGACGGTGATGACGATCGGGTCGAGCGGATTGTTTTCGCGGCTCACGATGGTTTGCAATTCCATCACGATTGCCGAGGCGAGCACGACCGGGTCCTTGGTTTTGTGCGGATAGGCTCCGTGGCCGCCTACGCCGCGCACGGTGATATCGACCGAGTCGACATTGGCGCAGGCGTAGCCGGGGTGGTAACCGATCTTGCCGGTCGCGAGCTCGGCGTCGTCGTGATAACCGATGGCGAAATCCGGTTTCGGGAATTTTTTGTAAAGACCGTCCGCGAGCAGCGCCTTCGCGCCGGAGCCGGTTTCTTCAGCGGGCTGGCCGACGAAGACGAGAGTGCCATGCCATTGGTCCTTGATCTTGGCGAGAGCGCGCGCGGTCCCGATGAAGATCGCGACGTGGGCGTCGTGCCCGCAGGCGTGCATGACGTGGACTTCTTTGCCGGCGTCATTTTTGGC
Organism: uncultured Verrucomicrobiae bacterium; assembly: GCA_963792775.1. Lineage (GTDB taxonomy): Bacteria > Verrucomicrobiota > Verrucomicrobiia > Chthoniobacterales > UBA10450 > Palsa-1392. The sequence goes on from CAWBXU010000002.1 coordinate 714,237, forward strand.
CGTGACTTTGCTCGCATAGGGAAGGCCGGTTTCCTCTTCCACGGGGAGCGCGTCCATGTCGGTGCGAATGAGAACGGTCGGGCCGTCGCCATTCTTCATCACGCCGACAACGCCGTAACCAGTCAGGCCCGGCGTTTCGTATTTGCCGAGGTGATCGGTTACTTTGCAGCCAACAGCCTGGAGTTCCCTGGCGACGAGCGCCGAGGTTTCCTTTTCCTGGGTCGAGAGTTCAGGATGGGAATGGATGTCCTTATAAATCGTGAGGAGCGCGGGCAGCTCCTCTTGCGCGAGTTGGGTGGGGGTTTCAGCGGCGAGAGTGAAAGGAGCGAGCGCAAGAAGGAACGGGAGCAGGACGGGAAGTTTCATCTCGCAGCCTAGATCGAAAATCCTAACGAGCAACGCGGCTGCGGTGGACATTTCGCCCTGCGAAACGCGAGTGGGGTCACTGCTGGCGGATGCGCGGCTCGCGCGGAGACGTGCTAATCTTGGGCTGCTTTTTAATCCCGCGATGAGCCGCATTCTTTATCTCGACTGCTTTTCCGGGATCAGCGGCGACATGACGGTCGGCGCGCTCTGCGATCTCGGGATCGATCCAGCGCGGCTGGAGGAGGAGCTGGGCAGGCTGTCCTTAGGCGAGGCGCAATTTCATTTCGAACGGCAATCGCGGCGGGGAATCAGCGGGATGAAATTCAACGTGCACGCCGCCGAACATGGGCACGGACGGAGCTGTCGGGAAATCCGAGAACTCGTCGGCGGGAGCGGGCTTTCCGAACTCGTTAGGCAAAGAGCGCTCGCCATCTTCGAGCGGATCGCACTCGCCGAGGCGAAAATTCATGGCGTGCCGCTCGAGACGGTCGGGTTTCACGAAGTCGGGGCGATCGATTCGATCGCGGATGTGGTCGGCGCGTGCCTCGGGCTGGAGGAGCTGGGCTGGCCGCGGGTGATCGTCTCGAGGCTGCGCGAAGGACGCGGTTGGATCGATTGCGCGCACGGGCGTTTCCCCCTGCCCGCGCCGGCGACCGTGGAGATTTTGCGCGGGGTCGAGCTGGAAATGGTGGAGGAAGCGTGGGAATCGATCACGCCGACCGGGGCGGCCTTGGCGCGGGAATTTGCGGAATCGTTTGGACCCATGCCGCGGATGGAAATCGAGCGGATCGGTTACGGCATCGGCACGCGCGATCTCGAGGCGCGGCCTAACGTTCTCCGCGCGATTCTCGGCCAGGCGGACGCTTCTTTGCCTAACGACCTCGAAACCGACACGATCATCGAAATCGAGACCAACCTCGATGATCTCTCGCCCGAGCTGACTGGCGCCGCGCTGGAACAGTTGCTCGCGCTTGGCGCGCTCGATGTCACGCTGACTCCGGTGCAGATGAAAAAAAATCGCCCGGGAGTCTGCCTCTCGGTGCTTTGCGCGCCGGAGCTGGAGGAGAAGCTCACCCGGATAATTCTGACCGAGACGAGCGCATTTGGGGTGAGACGAAGTGAGAAGCGCCGCCTCAAACTAGAGCGTCGGAGCGAGACCGTGCAGACGCAGTTTGGGGAAATCACGATCAAGCTCGGACTGCTCGGGGGCGCGGTCGTGCAGGTCTCGCCGGAATTTGAAAGTTGCCGGGCAGCGAGCGCTCGCACCCAGGCGCCCCTGCCGGTGATCTACGAAGCAGCGCGGGCCGCTTACGCCCGGCGGTGACGGCATTTATGCGCGCGGAAGCGGGAGCCGGGACGAACCCTTTCTAGGATGCAATGGCCATGAGCAAATCCCTCCCGACCTCGAACGGCGTGCAGGTGCGCGGGAAAATGACGCCGGCGTTTGCCGAAATTCTGACCCCGGACGCCCTCGCCTTTGTCGCAAACCTGCAGCGCGCGTTCGGCGCTCGCCGGCGCGAATGCCTCGCCCGCCGGGAAGAACGGCAGGCCGTGCTCGATCGCGAGGGATCGCTCGATTTTTTGCCGGAGACAAAGGCGATCCGGGAAGGGAAGTGGCAATGCGCCGAGATTCCACCCGACATCCGGGATCGGCGGGTCGAGATCACGGGACCGACCGATCGCAAGATGGTGATCAACGCGCTCAACTCCGGCGCGAAGATTTTCATGGCCGACTTCGAGGATGCCAACTCGCCTACCTGGGAAAATATGGTCGAGGGCCAGATCAATCTGCGCGACGCCATCCGGCGCGCCATCACCTTCACCAATCCCAAGGGGAAAAAATACATGCTGAGGGAGAAGGTCGCCGTCCTCATGCCCCGGCCGCGCGGCTGGCATCTGGTCGAGAAACATCTGCTGGTCGATGGCGAGCCGGTCGCCGGCGGGCTTTTCGATTTTGGGCTTTTCTTTTTTCATAACGCGCAGGAGCTGCTCAAACGGGGGAGCGGTCCCTATTTTTATCTGCCTAAAATGGAGAGCCATCTCGAGGCGCGCCTCTGGAACGACGTCTTCAAGCTCGCGCAGGACGAGCTCGGTGTTCTGCGCGGAACGATCCGGGCCACGGTTTTAATCGAGACGATCCCGGCCGCTTTCGAGATGGACGAGATTCTCTACGAACTGCGCGAGCATTCCGCCGGGCTGAATTGCGGCCGCTGGGATTACATTTTTTCCTGCATCAAACGCTTCCGGAACAAGCGAGATTTTCTTCTCGCCGATCGCGCGCTGATCACGATGACGACGCATTTCATGCATTCCTATTCGCTTCTCTGCATCCAGACCTGTCATCGGCGAAACACCTTCGCGATGGGCGGAATGGCGGCGCAGATTCCGGTGAAAGATAATCCCAAGGCGAACGAGGAAGCCTTCGCCAAAGTGCGCGCGGACAAGGAACGCGAAGCCGGCGATGGACACGACGGCACCTGGGTCGCGCATCCCGGGATGGTGCAACTCGCGCTCGATGCTTTTAACGAGAAAATGCCGCAGCCGAATCAGATCGATCGCAAACGCGAAGACGTGAAGGTGGCGGCGAAGGACCTGCTCGATTTCGCGCCGAGCGGCCCGATCACGGAAGCGGGTTTGCGCCAGAACATCAGCGTGGGCGTGCAATATCTGGAGGCGTGGCTGCGCGGCCACGGCGCGGTGCCGTTGTTTAATCTCATGGAAGACGCGGCCACCGCGGAAATCTCGCGCGCTCAGGTCTGGCAATGGATTCGGCACCGCGATGGCAGGCTGAGCGACGGCCGCAAAGTGACGAAGGAACTTTTCCGCAAAGTGCTCGAAGAGGAACTCGGGAAGGTACAGCGCTCCAAGGGCGACCGGTTCGACGCGGCCCGCGAGCTTTTCGACCGAATCACGACTGACGACGATTTCGTCGAATTTCTAACGTTACCGGGCTATGAGGAGCTTGTTTAGGTTTCTGGGGAGCGCATGAAGAATTCGACATCGGATTGGAAAAACGACGCCCGCTGGAAAGGCGTGACCCGCCCATACTCGTTAGGCGACGTTCAGCGTTTGCAGGGCAGCGTCCTCATCGAACACACCCTGGCGCGTCGCGGCGCGGAGAAACTTTGGAACCTGTTGCAGACTGAACCTTACGTTCCGACTCTCGGCGCGCTCACCGGCAACCAGGCCGTGCAGCAGGCACGGGCTGGTTTAAAAGCCATTTACCTGAGCGGCTGGCAGGTCGCGGCCGACGCGAATCTGGCCGGCCATATGTATCCCGACCAAAGCCTTTATCCGGCGAACAGCGTTCCCGCCGTCGTTAGGCGAATCAACCAGGCGCTGCAGCGGGCCGACCAGATCGATCACGCCGAAGGCCGAAGCGAGATTGATTGGTTCCTCCCGATTGTGGCCGATGCGGAAGCCGGCTTCGGCGGTCCGCTCAACGTCTTCGAATTGATCAAAGCCATGATCGAAGCGGGCGCGGCCGGCGTTCATCTCGAGGATCAGCTGGCGAGCGAGAAGAAATGCGGGCACATGGGCGGCAAGGTCCTCGTCCCGACCCGGACCGCGGTCGCGCATCTCATTGCCGGTCGGCTCGCGGCCGATGTTTCGAATGTGCCGACCGTGCTGGTGGCGCGAACCGACGCCAACGCCGCCGCCCTTCTGACCAGCGACATCGACGAGCGCGATCACGCTTTTCTCACCGGCGAGCGAACGCCAGAAGGTTTCTTTCGAGTGAAAGCTGGGATCGATCAGGCGATCGCGCGCGGACTCAGTTACGCGCCTTATGTCGATATGCTTTGGTGCGAGACGGCGACGCCGAATCTCGACGAAGCGAAAAAATTTGCCGAGGCTTTGCACGCCGAGTTTCCGGGCAAACTCCTAGCCTACAACTGCTCGCCCTCCTTCAACTGGAAGGCCAGGCTCGAGAACGCGACGATCGGCAAGTTCCAGCGCGAACTCGGCGCGATGGGTTACAAGTTCCAGTTTGTCACCCTGGCCGGATTTCACGCTCTTAATTACGGCATGTTCAAACTCGCAAACGCATACCGCGATCGCGGCATGGCGGCGTATTCGGAGTTGCAAGAGGCGGAGTTCGCCGCCGAAGCCGACGGCTACAGCGCGACCAAACATCAGCGCGAAGTTGGCACCGGTTATTTCGACGAGGTGGCGCAAGTCATCGCCGGCGGAGAAAGCTCGACTGCAGCCCTCCGGGGCTCGACCGAGGAAGAACAATTTCATTGAGCGAAACGCAGCTGCCCGCCTCCTCCGCGACGCTAACCGACAGCCGGCTCGCGACACTTTGCGCGGAAGAAGCGCGCAACGCGTTTCACGCCTACGAGGATCGCTTCGATGCCATCACCCGGCGGGCGCGCGATCGGTTCTTGGAACGCGACTGGCGACGCAGCTATGAGGACGCGGCGGAGCGGCTCCGTCTCTATTCCGAGGTGCTCGATGCCCTAACGAGTAAAGTCGGCGAGTTGATGGGAAACCGTTTGCGCGAGCGCTCCATCTGGCGGGCGACCAAGGCGGTTTATTCCTCGCTCATCGCGCGCGCCCGCCGTTTTGAGATCGCGGAGAGTTTTTTCAATTCTCTCACTCGCCGTGTCTTTGCCACGGAAGGGGTCGATCAGACGATTGAGTTTGTTGACACCGACTTCGACGCGCCGCCCCATCCAAACAAGGTCGGGCTCTGCCGCGAGTACAGCCTTTCGGCTTTAACCGATCTGATTTATCAGGCGCTGACCGATGCGGAATGCGCCGGTTTCGCCGCGGAATACTGGAGCGACGTCCGCGCAGCGGCATCGGCAGCCGCGCAACGGATCGGAGCGGCCACCCGACTGAAGGAAGCGATCAGTTTCGAGATTTTCCGTGAGGTCTTCTACCGCGGCCGCGGCGCCTATCTGGTCGGACGCATCACGACGAGCGAAGGCAGTCTGCCGATCGCTTTTTGCCTCCGGCACCCGCGCGACAGCGGCATCACGCTCGACGCGGTCTTGATCGGCGAATCGGACCTGGCGATTCTCTTCTCCTATACGCGGGCCTACTTTCGAGTAAACGCGCCGTCACCCTACGAACTGGTGCAATGGCTGCGGCAGCTCATGCCGAGCAAGCGGGTCGCCGATCTCTATAACGCGCTCGGTTACAACCGGCATGCCAAGACGGCATTCTATCGCGATTTCGTTAGGCACCTGCAAAATTCCGACGATTGCTTCATCGCCGCGGAAGGGGCGCGCGGCATGGTCATGCTCGTCTTCACTCTTCCGAGTTACGACGTCGTCTTTAAGTTGATCCGCGATCATTTCGATGCGCCGAAGGAAGCCGATCGCGCCGATGTGATGCGGCGCTATCGCATCGTCTTCGAGCACGACCGCGCCGGCCGCCTGGTCGAAGCGCATGAGTTCGAACATCTCCGGATCGCGCGCGATCGCTTCTCGTCTTCTCTCCTCGACGACCTCTTGTGCCGGGCCAGTCACACCGTCCGGGTCGACGGCGACGACGTCGTGATTGCGCACGCTTACGTGGAACGGCGCGTGCGGCCGCTCAATCTCTTCTTCGCGGAAAGTGATGCGGACGCGGCCATCGAGGCGGCCTGCGATTGGGGGCAATCAATCAAGGACCTGGCGGCATCGAATATTTTCGCGGGCGATCTTCTCACGAAAAACTTCGGGCTGACTCACCGGGGCCGGGTTGTTTTCTACGATTACGACGAACTCTGCTGGCTGACTGATTGCCACTTCCGCAAGATGCCCGCAGCGCAGAGCTACGAAGAGGAGATGTCGGGTGAGCCCTGGTTCTCGGTCCGGCCTAACGATATTTTTCCGGAAGAATTTCCCAATTTTCTTTCCTTTCCGGAACGGGCCCGGGCCGCCCTGATGGAGCGGCATGGCGACTTGTTTGAGCCGGACTACTGGTGCGCGGTGCAGGAAAAGTTGCGCGCCGGCGACCTGCCGGAAATTCCGCCTTACGCCGAGGAGCGGCGACTCCAGCCTAACGACGGGATTTGATCTAGGTGGACCAGCGGACAGCGTGGGCGCGGATCGGACGATCGAATCCCTTGAGCTCGAGCGGCCCGAGGTCATCGAAATCGACCTTTTTGCCGAGGCACAACTCGGCCACCACATTCGAGACCAAAATTTGTCCCGCCGCCGCGGCCGAGCAAAGCCGCGCGGCCAACTGGACGGTTGATCCGAAGAGATCGCTGTGATGTTCGACCGGCTCCCCGGAGGCGATGCCGATGCGCACGTGCAGCGGACAATCGGCCCGCGTCTCGCGCGCTTGCGCCAGCTCGAGCTGAATGCGCGTCGCGCACTTGATCGCGCCCGCGGCCGAGACAAACGACGTCAGCATTCCATCGCCCATGTGCTTGACCTCGCGGCCGTCGGAATCGCCCAGGGCATTGCGCACAACCGTGTCGTGCAAATGAATCAGGTCCATCGCCGCTTCGTCGCCGAGTTGCTGGGTTAAATTGGTCGAGCCGACGATGTCGGTGAAAAGGACCGTCCGAATGCCGGGATCGCGCTCATCCGGTTTGCCGCCGGGCATGAGCACAGCGCCCCACGGGCTAATCTCGGTGCCACCGAAGAATCCTTCTGCGATCTCGGGCTGCACTTCGATAAGTTTTTCCGCGACCAGACCATGCGCTTCGCGGTGAACCTTGTTCGCCGTCTCCCGGTCCGGCGCGTGGACCAGGCAAAAGGCTTTCCCGCAACTCTCGTTGAACCAGTATTTCAAATACTCCACGCCGTATTGCTCCTGCGTTTTCAGATCAGCCGCATGCGCCGCGGCCAGGTCTTCGGCCGTAGCCTGCCCGAGATTGTGGATGTCCATGTATAACGGCATATCGTTAGGGAAATGCGGCACCGCCTAAGCGAAAGGCCGGCGCCACCGAGTCAAGTTACGATGAGGTCGCGTGACGCAGAATGTCGATCCGGGGAGGTTGCCGGAGCGTTTGATAGACGACGCAGTAACGTTCGGTCAGGCGAAGAAGGGTGGCTAGCTCCTCTTCGCTGGCCTTGGTTTCCAGATCAAAGTGCAAGCGAATGCTTTGAAAGCCGACCGGCACTTCTTTTGAAACCCCGAGCGTGCCCCGGAAATCAAGATCGCCTTCCGCCCGCACGGTTGCGTCGGTCAGCTTGATCCCGAGAGCCGTCGCGACCGCTTGCAAAGTCACACTCGCGCAGGCCACCAGGGCCTCGAGCAACATCTCGCCGGAACACGCGCTCAAGCCGTTCCCGCCAGTCGCCGGATGCAGGCCGGCCTCGACCAGCGCTTGTCCGGTTTCGATCTTGCAGGTGAGGCCTTCGCCCATCCGACCCTCGGCTCGCAGAGTCACCCTGCCGGCCTCCGGCTGCGCTCGATATTTCTCCTTCAGCGGCGCCTGCAACGACTTCAATTCCTCGGTATTCATTTCCGGTCTGGCGGCATTTAGTCTCCTGCGCTGGCTCGGAAAAAACAAGCAAGCAGCGCCGCGATTGGGGTTCGGGATATTTGCCAGTCCGGCCGAAACGCGGAATCTCTTTCGTGGCCTTTGAAGATAACAAACTGCTCTTCGGCTCCGATCCCACGCCGCGCATTGTCTGCATCGAGCTGGGCGACCCCGGCACCGTAAAAGTTTACCGGCGCGGCGAGAAAGGCACGACCGTCTGCGAGGTCGAGAAATTTCATCCCTTCGTCTGGGCCGATGGCGACGTGGTCGATCTCGGCCTAACGAACGCAGAAAAGCTGGAGGGCGACCTGAAATACAACTGGCTCGTCACGACCGACAGTTGGAAGGAGCTGATCGCGCTCCGCAACGGCCTCAAGAAAGCCGGCCGCAATTTTTTTGCCCTGAGCGATCCGGTGCAGCATTACCTCACCGACACCGGGCGCACCCTTTTCAAGCAGCTTCCCTTTGAAGAACTCAAGCGGATGCAGATCGAGGTCCTCTCTTTCGCCGGCGGCGACCTCGAGGCGGACCCGGCCGACCACATCACGAGCATCGCCGTCTCCGATAATTCGGGTTGGGAGGAATTGCTCGAAGTCGACCCGCGCGCGATCGAAGAATCCGAGCACGCCGCGATCAAGCGCCTAACGAGTCTGATCAAGGAGCGCGACCCGGATGTGATCGAAGGGCATAACCTCTTCAAGTTCGATCTGCCATTCCTCGTGGCCCGCGCGCGCAAGGCGAAGACCAAGCTCGACTGGGGGCGGAGCGGCGGTTTCCTGCGTTCGCGGCCGTCGCGCCTCCAGATCGCGGAGAAAACAATCGATTACCCAAAGTTCACGATCGAAGGCCGGCACTTCGTCGACACCTTCCTCCTCGCGCAATTCTACGACGTCGGCATGCGCACGCTTTCCGGTTTTGAGCGGAGCGATGTGGCCCAGCATTTCGGCCTAACGAACATAGCCGATGTCTCGCAGTTATCCGGCAAAGAACTGCAGCAGGCCTGGGAAAAGGACCCGCCGCGCTATCGGGAGCGCGCCCTCTGCGCCGTGCGCGAGACGCGGGCCGTGGCCGATCTGCTGAGCCCAAGCTACTTCATTCAAGCGCAGATTTTTCCCTATAACTATCAGGATGTGATCGTGCGCGGGAACGCCACCCGGATTAATGCTCTCTTCCTCCGCGAATATCTCCGGCAGCGGCAAAGTATTCCGGAGATGCCGATGGCGCGCGGGTTTGAAGGCGGTTACACCGACATTTTCTTTACCGGTGTGGCCCGCAACGTCTGGCATTGCGACATCGCCTCGCTCTATCCGTCGATCATGCTGCAGTTCGACTGTTTCCCGGTAAACGACCAACTCCAGATCTTTCGCCATCTTCTCACCGATCTGCGCACCTTCCGTTTGCAGGCGAAGAGCGATATGCGCGAGGCGAAAGATGGGCCGTCCCGGCGCTACTTCCACGCCCTCCAAAATACCTTCAAGATCCTGATCAACAGCTTCTATGGCTATCTCGGTTTTGCGCAGGGCAGTTTCGCGGACTTCGAAGCAGCCGCGCGCGTCACGCAGATCGGGCGCGACCTGCTCAAGAAGATGATCGAATGGCTCCAGGCGCAGGGCGCGCAGGTCATCGAAGTCGACACCGACGGCATCTATTTCGTTCCGCCTCCTGTGGCGCGAGCTTCCAGCTTGCGAGGTGAAACGCGCAAGCAAGATGCTCGCGCCACGATCGAAGAACTGCGCGCTGGCCTCGCGAAGGAACTGCCGCCCGGCATCGAGGTCGAATTCGACGAGCAATTCGAAGCCATGTTCAGCTACAAGGCGAAGAACTATGCGCTGCTCGACAAAGAGGGCGAAGTCACCCTGAAAGGCGGCGCGCTCAAATCGCGCGGGCTGGAGAAATTCCAGCGCGTTTTCCTCGAGGAGATGATCAAGCTCCTGATGCAGGAAAAGCCGGAGGCGATCGCGGGCTTGCGCGATGAGTTTGCGAAGAAAATCCGCGAGCGCGAATGGCCGATCGAGATGTTGATGAAGACCGACACCCTGCAGGATTCGCTCGAGAAATATCGCCAGAAAATCGCCGGCGGCGGTCGCAATCGCGCCGCCGCCTACGAGCTCGCCCTAACGAGTGGCCGGAACTACAAGCCGGGCGACCAGATCAGCTACTACGTGAAGGCGACGCCGAAAAAAGTCGCGGCCTACGAAGCGGCCAAACTCGTGGCCGATTTCGACCCGCAAAACCGCGACGAAAACGTCGATTATTACGCCGCCAAGCTGGACGATCTGATGAAGAAGTTCGCCGGATTCACAGCGCCGCCCTCAAAAGAGGCAAACAAGACGCAGGGCGATCTCGGCTTTTAGGCTGCGCTGTGTCTAGCCGCACGGCTGGTCAGCATCTTATCAAGTATCCAGCCGATCCTTGAATCGCATTTCATTGGTTTGGACGAAGCCGAGACGCTCATAGACGATTCGGCCCTCCGGCGTTGCGTGCAGCACGAGGCGATCGAGGCGTTGCGCGCGTGCCCAGTCGAGGAGATGTCCCATAAGGAGAGTCGCCAGCCCGCGGCACCGCCAATCGGGCTCGGTGAAAACATTGATCACAATGGCGTGGCGGCCCTCGGCCAGCGTGATCTCTCCACCCGGCTCACCCACCGGATGCGGGAGGGTGCGTCGCAGTTGAACGCCGACGCCGGCCACAATCTTTTCTGGCTCCGCTATCGGGTACCCGAGCCAGCCGAGGTATTCGCCGGAGGCGAGCATCTCACGGAGGCGGGTTTCGCATTGGGCTCGGCAGGATTCAAAAAGTGGCCCGGGCACCAGTCCCATGTCCTGGAACATCCGGGCGCGATGCTGCGCGATCAACGCCGCGTCAGCGACGGTTGCAGCGCGAATTTCAAACTCCCCCGGCATTGCGTAGAGCTTTAATCGTTAGGCAATCTAACCTCACATCCCGAGTGCGCGGCGGAGATGCGGGACAAGACGTTTACTGAATTCGACCGAATCGCCGGCGGAGAGATGCGACCATTCGGGACAGGTAAAGCTCGCCAGCTCCGGGTAATCTTCGGAATAGTGAGCGAGTTAAAGAGCACGCGTCCCGTTTAGGAGGAGCGTGGAACGTCCACAAGCAGATTCGCTTTGCTTGCAGGAAATCCTCCGGACGAACGATGCCTACACCCAGGCTTTTCTGGCGGATCAGTGGGCGTCGCAGGGCAGTTCAGTAAATACGTGAATGGGAACACCCGGCCGGAGCCGGAGAACTTCGAAAAACTGTGCGCTGGTCTGCGCGAGCCCGACCGTCAATTGCTGGCGGAAGCTTATCTGCGGGACACGATCCCGAGATCCGCGATAGGCCTCGTGCGAGTGGAGCGGGTCACAAGCGCCGTGATCCGGGAGGAGCCGGAAGCGGAGGTGTTTTTGATCGGAGAAGCGAAAACGGCTTGGCAATTCATCGGAAAATTGGCATACGAAAACACCGAGGTGCGAGAGTGGCTGATCTCAACCTGGAAAATTCTGAAATGAAAATCCCCTGTTTTCTCCTGACGCCTCTAGTAGCCGCCGCGCCGATCGCGCGCGCGGATGACATCACCACCCTACACGGGAGAAGTTCAGCAACGCAACGGTGACCCGGGCGGAGCCCGATGGAATTGTGCTGATGACTTCGACGGGGATAATCAAAGTCCCGTTTACCGATCTATCGCGGGAGTTGCAGCAAAAATATCATTACGATCCCCGGGCGGCTGCGGCTTACAGCGCGGCCCTGATTGCCGGGCAACGAGCCGTCCAAACGCGAATCGCAAAACAGAGAGAGCAAGCGCAGACCGCAAAGGATCAAATGTATCTGCAAAGTGAAATTGATCGAGCGAAGGACAAACTCGCGCGGATTACGGACCAGAACCTTGAGGCGCTACGCATCTCTGCATTTATCAAGCCCTTCATATTTGGCGCGGAGAAAACCACCGCTTGGATCGAACCGGTCACAAGAATACAAGCGGGAACTCATAACGAGGGTGTAAATGTCGTTCCGACATTGGGATGGGCCAGAACTGGCGAGAAGTTTATTGGCGTAATTGACGAGCCCATGGCCGAGTCGTTTGAAGCGGGCGACGGGACAGTAACAACGCTTTACAAGATCGGGCACACCCCTGATTCTTCGCGAAATCCGCTTTTTACAACCAGCAGGGAGAAGGCGTTTACTGCGCTAACGAAGGGCCTACTGAACTGAAGATTTCCCCCTGGGACCCTCGTCCAAGGTGGCCCTCTCTGTCCTCCGTCTTCTGTCCTCCTTCCCTAACCTGCTTTCTCGCCGCGGCGAGTCTTACGACCTGCGTTCCTGCTTTCCTAAGAGATTCTTCTCGTTAGGCGGAGCCGAGCAGGCTGGACAGCTCGAAGCGGGAAATGAAACGCGGTTCGCTCGCGGAGGTTGAGGCAGGCGGCCTTTCGCCGCTTCTCGTAAATCGCTACCGCTGAACACGCGTCGTGTCCGAACTCAATCGGCTTGGCGGACGAGAATCCCCTTCGGTCTGGCATGTTTCTCGCTTGAAAGAGCGCCTAACGAAAAAATCCTATGAATTATTCATTTCGATTCCAATTCCTGACGAGCTTGCTGCTGGCTGCATTTATCCCGGTGGGCCACGCCCAGGCTGCTGCGGGCGATCTCTACGAAGCGGACCAGGGGAGTGGAACGATTTTTCGCTTCACGCCGACTGGCGAGAAAAGCGTTTTCGCCTCCGGATTCGTTGCTCTTGTTGGGCTCGCCTTCGACCGACAAGGGAATCTCTTCGCCTCCGATAGCGGGGCCGGCAGCATCTTCAAGATCAGTCCAGCGGGCGTGCAGAGCACCTTCGCTTCCGGGTTGGATGGGCCGACAGGCCTGGCCTTTGATCCCGCCGGTAATCTTTATGTGACGGCGTTTCAACGGAGGGGCCGTCTATCGTTTCACTCCCGACGGCACCCAGAGCACGTACGTTTCCGGGTTAACGACTCCCGTGGATTTGGTCTTCGGCTCGGCCGGTAACCTCTTCGTTTCCGAGCTGACCACCGGCACTGTCTATTCGATCGCGCCAAATGGTGAAAAGACGGTTTACAACTCTGGGTTCGTCAATCCAGCCGGGTTGGCTTTCGACTCGGCCGGCAATTTCTTCGTTTCAGACCTGTCCGCCGGCAAGGTTTACAAATTCACCGCGGCCGGCGTCCAGAGCACCTTTGCGTCCTTTGCCGGCGCCGCCGGCCTTGCCTTTGATCAAGCCGGCCAACTCTTTGTCGTCAGTAATTCCGATGGCGTGATTGTGAAGATTGGATCGGACGGCAATCAGAGTTCGTTCGCGTCCGGTTTAAGCGGCGGAGCGCTGCTTGCTTTCGAACCGGAGGTTGGGAAATTTCGTAATTTCAGCGCCCGCGGAACCGTTGCGACGGGCGACAATGTCTTAATCGGGGGCTTTATCGTTGGGGGCAATGCCTTGTTGAACAACAAGGTCGTAGTCCGCGCGCTCGGACCTTCCCTTTCTTCTTCCGGTGTGACAGGTGCCCTGCCGGATCCCTTACTTGAATTGCGAGATAGCAGCGGCGCGCTGATCGCTTCCAATGATAACTGGCAGGACACGCAAGGGCCGGGACTGCGCGCGAGCGGACTTGCCCCGACCAAAGTCCGTGAGTCGGCGATTCTCATCACGCTTCCGGCCGGAGGTTACACTGCGATTGTCAGGTCAGCAGGGAGCGGCACCGGTGTCGCCCTCCTCGAGGTTTACGATTCGCCGTAAGTCTCTGCGCAAATCCGCGCAACCTCCTCTCGGATAACTTAGCTGTGCACGACGCCATTGGCCCGCGGCGTCCGCGGCGTTCTCGGGAACGATTGCCACGCGATCCAGACCAAACGCCAAGCGTAGATTCCGCCCACGACGACCATTCCAATCCAAAGCCAGCTCACGCTCATTCTCACCAGCCCCTGGATCTGAGCGGTCTCGCGCGCGTTCAGCTGCAGGCCATTCGGCTCGCTGATCGCAATCAACGGCGAGGTCCCGAGGAGCGGATAAAGAATGATCAGCGCGATAAGACTTGTAACCATTCCGGTCGCGGGAGGGAGCCAGCGCCAATCGGGTTGCGCGAAGTTGATCCAGTGTTGCGCGAGATGAATGAAGGCGATGACCAGAACCGGGAGATAAAGGGCGGTGATGACCGGCGCGAAATGGATTTTCGCGCCGGCATCGGTCGCCACGAGATAGGGAATGCTCCCATGATTCCACCACCAAAGGATAAAGATCGAGTGGACAATGATTCCGACGATCGAGCTGGAACGCCGCACCTGTTTCGCCTGATGAACGGCAGAGGGAAGCTTTCGCGGATCCCAATCGCTGCCCCATTTTTCCAGAATACGAAAATGACGCAGACCGAAATCAACGGCCGCGAAGACCAGCGTGACGAGTAAGAGCGCGGGCAGCGAAAGCCAGGCGACGCGCGTCAAGGCATAGCCGAGTTGGGCGAAGGGCTGGCCGTGCGCCTGTGCCCCGAGCACAACCGCGGGAACGACCCCCGGGATCAGGAGCAGGACGAGCGTGACTTTGATCGCGGTCCAGTAGAACGGAAAAACGATCGGCCCGATTAGCTGTCGTCCGAAAGTGACGGTGCGATGTTCCTCCTGATAGCGCGACGCGACCAGAATCGGCGAGCCGTGCTGCTTGAGGAGCGTGGCGATTTCGTCATCGCTGAGCGGCCGGCCGAGCGCGGCGGCGCGGTCGTCGATTTCGGATTGGAGATTGGCGGCGAGCTCGGCGGCGATGTCGTCGCGCTGCTTTTTCGGGAGCCAGAATTTTACGGCGGTGAGGTAGCGATCGAGGAGTTGCATGGTTGGTCGGTAGTTTCGGTGTTCGTTAGGCTAAATGATGCGAGTGAGGGAGGAATTGATCTGCTCGAGCTCGGCCAGGAGCTGCTTGAGAATGACGCGGCCATCCTTCGAGAGTTTGTAAAAGCGTTTCCGGCGATTGTTTTCCTCGCGCCACTCGCTCTCGAGCAAACCCTGGGTCTCGAGCCGGCGGAGAAGCGGGTAAAGCGTGCCTTCGTCGATCTCGATCCCGAGCGCGGCGAGATCCTTGCGCAGAGTGTAGCCGTAATGCTCCGCCCGGAGCTGGGCGAGGACGGCGACGATAAGGAGGCCGCGGCGCAGTTCGAGGCGCAGAGTATTAAAGAGATCGGAATTCGGCAGGAGGCTCATTACGGTGTGCAATACACTATGTATCACACAGTATGTGCAACACGGTATCGGACGTCAACCTTTCTTTTCTATCACCGAACGGGTCTGCGGGACTGAGTTGGCCGGGCTCGCAGGAAACAGTCCAAGCCTCGGGTCAGATCGTCTTAATGAAATCCCGCACGTCGTTGTGATTTCCCAAAGTGAGAAAATGCAGGACCCCGCTCTCCGCGCGGAAAAGCAGCCGGAGACGCAAGCCAGCCCGACATTCAAAATAGTTACCCCTGAGCCGCCGCACTCCAAGGCCGACGTGACGATGCGGTTGCCCGAAGAGGTCGGCCACGGCGTCAATTGCGCGAGCGATTTCGCGTCGACGCCGCTTTGGTAATTTGCGCACGCCTTCGCGAAAACGCTTGGAAAGATCAATCTGCAATGTCTGCTTCCAAATCGCCGCTGTAGCGTTTCACGCTGCCCGCTTTCCGTTCGCGAGCGATCTGTTTATCCATCCGCCTAACGAACCGATCCAGCTCTTCCTCGGTGACGCCATACTCGCGCAGGGCATAATCGTCGGAGTGAACGGTCACGGGCCGGAGCGCGATGACTTGGTCGCCGTGTAAAATGCCGATGTCCTCGCCTTTAGCTGCCCGCTTGAGAAGGGACGAGAGGTTGGCGCGAGCTTGCGTTGGAGAGAGGGTGGTCATGCGACGATATTAAGACGATATGGCGAGCAGCTCAAACCCGTTCTGTGAGAACGGCGTGGCGGCCGCGATGTCGTCGTCGCTGGCGGGAAACTCGACCTGCGAAGCAGGTCCCTCCGGAGCGACGAGCTTCCACTCGTCCAGTTTCGTGCAATAGCTCTGCGAGATCGCGAAGCAGGTATCTCCCCCGCGCTAGAGTAAGTTCGCGGTCATCTTAATCTCGGTGCCGGCGAGGGCCACGGAAACCGGGCAGGTCTTTTTCGTTTTCTCGGCCTGCTCCTGGAATGCCTTGTCATCCATGCCCGGGACGCTTGCTTCCACTTCGAGATCGATCGTCGTGATCTTCGGTCCGCCCTCGACCATTTCGAGTTTCACCTTTGCGGTGGTGTTGATCCGTTTCGCGGGATGACCGGCTTTTTCGAGGTTGGCGGAGAGCGCCATGGAGAAGCACCCTGCTTCCGCCGCGCCGATCAATTCCTCGGGATTGGTCCCGCTCCCGTTCTCGAAACGCGACTGAAAAGAATACGGCCCTTCGTAGGCGCCGCTCCCCAGTTTCATCGTTCCCTTGCCCTCTTTGAGAGTTCCTTCCCACACTGCTGATCCGGTTCTTCCTGGCATAATGTTTGTTCCCTTTCCCTCGCGAATTGATGAATCGCGCAAGCTGGAAGCTCGCGCCACTTCTATTCGCGCAAATCCTGCCAGCGCGTTTCCAGCAAATGCCCGAGCCCAATCTCGCGCACTTCCTCTTTCACCTGCTCGACTCCACCGAGGTCGATGGCGGCGGCGGGACGCGCGGCGGTCTCGTCAAGGCCGGCCCGTACTTTGGCGGCGGCCGACAACTCGAGATAGGAATTAACCTCCTCGGCGAGATCGCGCTCGACGCGTTTCTTGCGAGCGAGATTGCCCAGGAGCGCACTGATCGATGCCAAGATTTTCATGCGCGTTCGTTAGTCGTAACGCAGCGCGATCGTAGGGTTGAGCCGAGTCGCGCGGCGGGCCGGGAGATAGCAGGCGAGCAACGCCACCAGGATCAAGAGCGCGGTAATGACTCCGAAGGTCGCCGGATCGGTCGCACTCACCCCAAACAAGAGGCTCGAGAGCAAACGGGTCAGCGCAAAAGCGCCCACCAGGCCGGTCGCGATTCCGAAGAAAATCAGCTTCAGGCCCTGCCCGAGAACGAGCTTAAGCACATCGAGCGTCGCGGCGCCCAGCGCCATGCGAATGCCGATCTCCTGCGTCCGTTGCGTGACGGTGTAAGAGATCACGCCGTAGATTCCGATCACGCCCAGAATCAGACCGATCAGGGCGAAAATGCTCAGCAGCAGCATGGTCGAGCGCGGCTGCGAAATGGAGCGGGCGACGACTTCGTCCATCGACTCGAGATGCGTAATCGGCACGTTTTTGTTCACCGACCAGACCACGCTGCGGATCGAAGCGGCGAGCGCGGCCGGGTCCGAGGTCGAGCGCACCATCACCGTCATGTCGGGAAGAAAACTGTGCTGCGGGTAAGGCCGATACATCTCGGGCTCGGTTTGGTTGCGCAGGCCTTGTTGCTTGATGTCGCCGACCACGCCGACGATCGAGGCCCACGTCTTCTTGCCTTCGAACGCGGTCTGCACGCGTTTCCCAAGCGGGCTGGCGCCGGGCCAATATTTGCGCGCGAGCGTTTCGTTCACGAGCGCGACCGGCGGCGCGCTTTCCCTATCAGCCGTGGTGAAAAACCGGCCTGCGAGGAGCGGGATGTTCATCGTCCGGAAATACTCCGGTGTGACCAGACGCCAATTCACACTCTCCGAAGAAGCGGCCGTCGTTAGGGGCTGGTCCTCGATTTTCAAACCCGGATTCCAATTATCCTCGCTCATCGGCAAGATGTGGATGCCGCCGACCGATTTCACGCCGGGTAAATTCTCCAGCCGGTCGATCACCTCCCGGTAATAGACGCGCGCGCGGGCCGGGTCGTCGTCTCCGGGCGAGAGCTGGAACGAGATTACCCGGTCCGGTTTGAATCCCGGATCCACCTGCTCCAGGCGCGCAAAACTCTTGATGAGCAAACCGGCGCTGACCACGAGCATCAAAGCCAGCGCCATCTCGGCAATGACGAGCAGGCCACGAAGGCGACCGAGACCGTTGGCGGAGGTGCGGCCGCCTTCTTTCAGCGGTGCCTGCAGGTCGGGCTGGGAAACCTGCCAGGCCGGCGCGAGACCAAACAGAAATCCGGTGAGAAGGGAAACGCCTAACGAAAAGCCGAGGACGGAGCGGCTGAGCGCGATCTCGCCGGCGCGCGGGAGCTGGAGCGGAAGAAGCTTGAGCAAGAGATCGAGTCCGAACCAGGCGAGCGCGACTCCGACCGCGCCGCCGAGCAGACCGAGCAGACAATTTTCGGTCAAGAGCTGGCGGACCAAACGTCCGCGGGTCGCGCCCAAAGCGGCGCGAATTGCCAGCTCACGCTGGCGCGTGCTCGTGCGCGCCAGTTGCAGATTGGCGACGTTCGCGCAGGCAATGAGGAGAACAAATGCGACCACGCCGAGGAGGATGAAAAGCATCGCGCGCACGTTTGCCACGAGATCCGTCTGGAGCGGCGTGACCGACGGTTTCTCCGGCGTGCGCGGAGCGCCTCGTTTTTCCGAAAGATGGCGCGCGATCGCGGTGATCTCTGATTGCGCCTGCTCGGGAGTGACGCCCTTCTTCAACCTGCCGATCAACGTCAGGTAAGCCGCGGAATAGTCGTCTTTGTCGCTCGGGTCGAGTGTGGCCGGCAGCCACAGATCGGCGGCGTGAAAGCCGAGGAAATCGAAATTCTGCGGGAGCACTCCGACCACGACATAGGCCGCGCCATCAATCGTGATCGAGCGACCGACGATCTGCGGATCGGCCCCGAAACGACTTTGCCAGAGCCCGTAACTGAGCAGCGCCACTTTCTCATGCCCGGGCTGATCTTCATCCGGAAGAAAAGTGCGGCCGACCGCGGCCTGCACGCCGAGCAATGGGAAGAAATTGGCGGTGGCGCGCGCACCGTCCAGTTTCGCCGGATCTCCGCTCCCGGTGACCGTGAAACCCCAGCCGCTATAGCCCGCGAGATCGTCGAAGGAGGAAGCCGCGCTTTTGATCTCGACGTAATCCGTCTTCGAGCTCGAAACGTCAGGTTTCTCCGGCCAGATTTTCACGAGTTGCTCCGGCGCGCGATACGGCAGCGGCCGCAAGACGACCGCGTTGACGATGCTGAAAATGGCGGTGTTCGCCCCGATCCCGAGCGCGAGGGTGAGCAACGTCACCGCGGTAAAGCCCGGACTCTTGCCTAACGAACGCAGGCCAAAACGGAGATCCTGCAGGAGCGTCTCGAGCCAATGGCCGAGCCGCACTTCGCGCACCTGTTCCTTGATCTGTTCGATTCCGCCGAGCTCGACGGCGGCGGCGCGTTGCGCCGCTTTTTCGTCAATCCCGGCGCGCACTTTCGCGTCGCTCGACAATTCGAGGTAAGAGCGGACTTCCGCCGCGAGGTCATCCTCCACCCGCTTCTTCGAGAAGAGATTCCGGAAAAGCGCAACGAATGAGGAAAGCAGGCGCATGGCGTCAGCTCGAGGTCAGCGCGCTCCCGATGGCCATCGAAATGCGTTGCCAATCTTCCGTCTCGGTCTCGAGCTGGCGCCGGCCCGCTTTCGTGAGGGTGTAAAATTTGGCGCGCCGATTGTTTTCCGATTCACCCCAGGACGACTTGAGCCAGCCGGCTTCTTCCATTCGATGGAGCGCGGGAAAGAGCGAGCCCGGCTTCACGTGAAAGGTCTCCTGGGTGATTTGATTGATCCGGAGCGAGACCCCGAGCCCGTGCAACGGCTGCGGCGCGAGCGCCCGCAGAATGAGGAGATGGAGCGTGCCCTGGAGAAGATCGGCTTTCTTTTTCATCGTTTCCTATTGGCGGTCTATAGGAGTAGAGCACAGATTCCTATAGAGTGTCAATAGGAGGTAAATTATTCCGCGCGCAGCGCCACCATCGGGTCAACGCGTGCGGCGCGATACGCGGGGAACCAGCACGCGAGTAGCGCCACTGTCCCGAGGAGAAGCGTCACGACCGCGAAAGTCATCGGATCGACCGCACTGATGTTGTAAAGCAGCGCGTCGAGCAAACGCGTCGCGCCGAAGCTAACCGTTAAACCAATGAGCGTGCCGATGCCGGCGAGGAGCATCCCCTGGCGAAGGATGAGGCGGCGGATGTTGCTCGTCTGCGCGCCCAGCGCCATGCGCAGGCCGATCTCGCGGGTGCGTCCGACAACCACATAGGACATCACGCCATAAATCCCGATGGCGGCGAGGACGAGCGCGAGCACGCCGAAACTCCCCAGCGCGCTCGCCGCCATGCGCGCGGGAAAGAGAGGAATGTCCATGTGTTCCTCGAGGGTTTTCGCAACGTAGATCGTTAGGCCGGGATCGAGCTTTTGCGTTTCTTCCTTGATCGAAGCGAGAAGGCGGTGCGCCGACCCAGGACCGCGCGCGACGAGCGAGACCGGGGTGGTGTAATCGCGCAGGAGCGGACGATACACCGCCGGGGTCGGATTCTCGCCGAGGCTGTTGTATTTGCCGTCGCCGCAGACGCCGATGATCTGCCAATACGGTTTGTCCGGGCCGCTAAAGTTGAAACGTTTCCCGATCGCCTCCTGCCCGGGATAAAAACGCCGGGCGAAGGTTTCGCTCACGACCGCGACTCGCGACTCAGTCTTATCCTCGTTAGGGAGGAAATCGCGGCCGCGGAGCGGGATTTCCATCGTCCGGAAATAATCCGGGCCGACATCGCGCGGGACCGCGGAAGGAATTGGCTCGTGCTCGACCGCGGCCTGGCCCTCGATGTAAATGGAGGACGAATTGTAATCGATATTGAGCGGGAGGCTTTCGGTGAGCGCGGCGGAGGTGACGCCGGGCAAGGCGCGGGCATGTTCGAGGACGGTCGTGTAAAAGGCGCGGCCTTTCGCTTCGTCGTAACCCTGCAGCGCCACATCGAAGGAAATGGTGGCGGCGTGCTCGGGATTGAAACCGGGACGGAGATGCTGCGCCGCCTGCAGGCTGCGCACGATCAAACCGGAGCTGATGAGAAGGACAAGCGAGAGCGCGATCTGCAGGATGACGAGAACGTTGCGCAGGCGGGAACGGCGGAAGCCGGCGAGTGAGCCTTCTTCTTTCAAGGAGGGGACGAGGTCGGGCTTCGACGATTGCAGCGCCGGGATGAGGCTGAAGAGAACGCCGGTGAGAAGAGAAAGCGCGAGGGTGAAGGCGAGCACACGGCCGTCGAGCCGGACATCGAAGAAAAGAGTGAACTCGCTCGGCAGCTTGAGCGACGAAACGACGTGCGTGATCCAACCGGCGAGGAGCAAACCGAGCCCGCCACCCGCGACCGAGAGCATGACGCTTTCGGTGAGCAGTTGCCTAACGAGCCGCCAGCGGCTCGCGCCGACCGCGAGGCGAATGGCAATTTCCTTCCGCCGCTCGGTTGCGCGGGCGAGGAGGAGATTAGCGAGATTGACACAGGCGAGAAGGAGGACGAGCCCGCCCACGACCGCGAGGACACTGGAGAAAGCAAAGACCGAGTCGCGAATCGAGGGAATGAACAGCCCGGGCGGAATCAGGCGGACGCCGCGGCCGCCATTATCTTTCGGATGTTCTTTCGCGAGCTGCGCGGTGAGCACGGTGAGCGCGGCGGTAGCCTGTTTCGCGCTCACACCCGGTTTGAGGCGGCCGACGACGAAAAGGTTATCGCTGTCGCGCGAGTCCAGCCAGTTACTGCCGATCTGAATTTCTTTCGCCATCATCATCGGCACCCACATTTCCGGCGCGAACGCGACCTCTGTGCCGATGAAACCTTTCGGAGCCACGCCCACAATCGTGTAAGGCCGGCTGTTCAGAGTCACCGTTTGCCCGATGACGCCGGGGTCGCCGGCGAAGGACTTCTGCCAGGTCGCATAACTCAAAACGGTGACCGCTTTCGCGCCCGGCACCCGATCTTCCTCGGGGAGAAAGCTGCGACCGAGGATCGGCTTCACTCCGAGGACGTCGAAGTAGTTCCCACTTGCGAGATAACCCCAGGCCCGCTCATTCGTCCCGCCGTGGCGCATGCTCACGACCGCGAGCCGGTAGGCGATGAGTCCTGAGAGGACGGTGTTGCGGTCGCGATAGTCTTTGTAATTCAGGTAGGACTGAATGGTGATGTCGGCGCCATTATGCTGCGTGCCGTAAACCTCCATGAGCTGTCCCGGATCTTTCACCGGCAACGGCCGCAGGAGCACCGTATCGACGAGGCTGAAGATGGCGGTGTTCGCGCCGATCCCGAGCCCCATCGAGATGATGGCGAGGGCGGTGAAGCCCGAGTGTTTCAACAACTGGCGCCAGCCAAATCGAATGTCCTGCAGAAGTGTGCTCATGAGTTTCTCCTCCGGTTTGAAGGGCGAATCCGCGGCCTGCGGATGGGATGCCTCTGGCGGCGCGATTGGATTCAATTTTTTCTCGCGACCCGGATATTGCCTAACGAATAGTGATTTTTGCCGTTGCCAGCCGGGGAGGAGCCGGCAAGATGTCTGATGAATCGCAGAGCTCTCTTCGCCGTCGTCCTGGCTCCGCTTCTCGCGAGCGCGCCGTTAGCCTTCTCCGCCTCGAACGATCTCGCTGAGATCAAAGCGCAGGTCGCGAAGCAGCACGACGAAGCGATCCAGCGATTGCGGGATTGGATCAAGCTGCCCTCGATCGCGGCGGAAAATCTAAACTATCCACAGGGCGCGGACCTGATGGCGCAGATGTTGAAGGATGCCGGTTTTCAGAAAGCCGAGCGGGTTGAGACCGAGGGCAAGCCGGGAGTTTTCGCGACGCTCGATGCCGGCGCGGCGAAGACGGTCGGGCTCTACTTCATGTATGACGTGAAGCAGTTCGATCCGAAGGAATGGTCGTCGCCGCCGCTCGAGGGGAAGTTGGTCGACAAACCGAATCTCGGGAAAGCGATCGTCGGTCGCGGCGCGGTTAACCAGAAGGGACCGGAGTCGGCCTTCCTCGCCGCCCTGCACGCGATCAAAGGCGCGGGCAAGAACGTGCCGGTGAATCTCGTGCTCGTGGCCGAGGGCGAGGAAGAGATCGGCTCGCCGCACATCGGGCAGATCGTGCACAAGCCGGAAGTGCAGGCGGCGCTCTCGAAATGCAGCGGGGTCTTCATGCCCTCGGCGATGCAGAGCGTCGATGGCGTCGTCACCGTGAGCCTGGGCGCGAAAGGGATCATCGAATGCTCGCTCACTTCGAGCGGCGAAAAGTGGGGACGCGGTCCGGCGAAAGACATTCACTCTTCGCTCAAGGCGATGGTCGATAGCCCGGCCTGGCACCTGGTCCACGCCCTAACGACTCTCGTCTCGGAAGACGGGAACGACATCACGATCGAGAATTATCCGAAGCCGCGACCGCTTACCGCGACGGAAAAAAACATGATCGCGCAAGCGTCGAAGCGGGAGAGCGAAGCGCAGCGCAAAAAAGTTCTCGGGGTGAAACATTGGATCAACGACCTGCCGTGGGAACAAGCCCAGGAACGACTCGAATCGCAGCCGACCGTGAACATTGAAGGCCTGGTCGGCGGTTACACCGGCCCGGGCGGAAAGACGATTCTCCCGCATCAGGCCGTCGCGAAACTCGACCTCCGTCTGGTTCCGGGAATGAAAGCCGCCGACGCCCTCGCCGCGCTGAAGGCGCATCTGGCCAAGCATGGTTTCGGCGACATCGAGGTGAACATGACCGGCGGCTACGACCCGACCACCACTTCGGCCGACGCGCCGCTGATTCAGGCCCAGATCGCGGTCTTGAAAAGCGCCGGGATCGATCCGGTCTTGTGGCCGTGGAATGCCGGCTCTTATCCCGGCTACGTTTTCACCGACGAGCCGCTCAAGCTGGCCGCGGGGCATTTCGGTCTCGGTCACGGCAGCGGCGCCCACGCGCCGGACGAGTATTACGTGATCGATTCGACGAATCCGAAAGTGCAGGGCTACGACGGCGCGGTCATGTCGTTCGTCGAATATCTCTACGAGCTGGCGAAGTAGAACCGAAAAGGCGAGCGCCTAACGAGTGCTCAGGCGATGACTTGGAGACCCTCCAGGAGGTGCGAGAGCTCCTCCTGATCGGCCGCGTAGTAGCCTTCCCATTTGCGACGCGCTTCGGGCGCGAGCGGCTCGGTACTGGCGGGCCTTCGAGTTGAACCGGTGATAGACGCTTTGCAGCGTCCTGGCTACGGCGGGTGATTTCAGGAGTGTGCCGACACCCGGAAGTGCGGAGACACCGTTGTAGAGACTCTGGGCGCCGGATTGGAGGAGTGGAAAACGCGGTGCGCGCGCGGCGTTCTTCCCTTGCTGGGAAGGCTGCGGTTTGAAGTCTGAGGCGACGTTTAGAAATTCGTAGGTCCGCTCGCGGACGTGGTCGGGCGTGCGCCGGATCGCCTCGAATTGAACGACCAGAATATTTTCCGCGGGGAAGCGATCGAAGTACGGCTTGAGGTGACGCGCGAAGCACCCGAGGTCGCGCAGAAAGGGATTCCCCATCATCTCCTCAAACGTTTCCGGGAGGGACGCGAGCACGGCGTTTCGGTTGTACCAGGTACCAGGAGTAAATCATCTCGACTGGCGGCCGCAGGCAAAGCAGGAGTTTGATGTCCGGTCGGTAGGCGGCGATGCGGGTCGCAGCTTCCTCCGAGTAGAGATAAGCGGGGCAAAATTCTCCGCGGCAGGTCACGGGCCCGACGGCCGCGGGAAATTGTTCGTGATACCAGGCCTCTCCTCGCTCGAAGCAGCGCAGCTCCTTACCCGCCATCCGTCGCAGGATCGTATCGGCAAAATAGTAGACCTCTTTGT
Organism: uncultured Verrucomicrobiae bacterium; assembly: GCA_963792775.1. Taxonomy (GTDB): domain Bacteria; phylum Verrucomicrobiota; class Verrucomicrobiia; order Chthoniobacterales; family UBA10450; genus Palsa-1392. Next base: position 738,758 of record CAWBXU010000002.1, read on the forward strand.
CCGGGGCGAAGCCGATCTGCGGATGGGCCTCGAGCTGGGCGGAAAGCCAGGTGGTCCCGCATTTCGGTGCGCCGATTCCAATAAAATTGATATGGGACATAAAGTTCGCGTGGAGCGGGAGCTTAAGTCTTTCAGCAGCTCTTGCACCCGGGAGAAATCCTGGCGCATTGCGAACTCGCCACAGCAGCGCCGCTCCACTTCCATTGGCTGCGTGACGCGCTTGGAGGGACGGGCGCCGTCCCGTCCGAGTTTGCCCAGCCGCAAAAACGCTGACCAGACACGGACGACACGGCGGTCGTCCCTCCAATGCCTAACGATAATAAAACGAACATCGTCAGGCGCCGACTCGCTCGACCTCTGAGTCGACGCGCGACGAAAACCTCCTAGACTCGGCCCGATGTCGTTCGTCCTCGAACCGATTTATGTCGCCACGGTTCTTTGCCTGCTCGTGGTTTTTTCCGAGTGGCTTTCCCGCCGGAAATACTTCAGCTACCTCGGATCGGCCCTGATTGTCATCCTCGCCGCGGCCGTGCTCGCCAACGTTAGGCTGCTTCCCTCGTCGCAAAACGCGCCGCGGCTTTACGATGGCGTTTTCAATTTCGTCGCGCCACTCGCGATCTTCTTCCTCCTCCTCGACGTGAAACTAAAGGACCTGCGACAGGCGGGATTGCCCATGCTCGTCCTTTTCGCGATCGGCGCCGCCGGCACGATGCTGGGCGCTTTTGCCGGCTATTACCTCATTGCGCCGCAAACCCACGGGGTGGAAAAAGCGTTCGCGGTCGCTGGCATGTTTACCGGCACTTACATCGGCGGGAGCGTGAATCTCAACGCGGTCGCGCTGCAATACGGCGTGACGAAAAGCGGAACGCAGTTTGCCGCGATCAATGCCGCCGACAACATCATCACCACCATCTGGATTGTCGCGACCCTGATCTTGCCGCGGGTTTTGCAGCGTTTCTGGCCGCGTCGCCTCGCGACCACCGATGATGGGGTAGCTGCCGCCGCGCTTCCGGCTGAATTGGAGTTGCCGGAACGAATCAGCGTTTCCGATCTCTCACTCCTCCTCGCGCTCGGGTTGGGCAGCTTGTTCGTTTCGCAATGGCTGAGCCGCTTGCTCCCGGCGCTTCCGTATGTGCTGACGCTCACGACGTTCGCGCTCGGGCTCGCGCAGGTGCCGGCCGTGCAGCGGCTGAGCGGAGCGAAAGTGCTCGGCTACTTCACCGTCCTCATTTTTCTTGCCGTGGTCGGCGCCTACTGCGATCTCGCGGCCCTCATCGCCAACGGGTCGGTCGCGGGCATCTTGCTCGCCTGGGTGACCGTCATCGTTGGCATTCACGCCCTGGTTATTTTCTCGATCGGCGGACTGCTGCGCCGGGATTGGGCGCTGATTGCGGTCGCTTCCAACGCCAACATTGGCGGCGCTACCTCGGCCGGAGTTCTCGCCGTCGCGATCGGGCGGGGCGATCTGCGCCTGCCGGGCATCCTCGCGGGCTCGTTAGGCAACGCCCTCGGGACTTACGCCGGCTTCTTGCTCGCCGCCTTCTTGCGTTAACGATCGTCTTTTCTATTTCTCCAGCGCCGCCACCAAAGCAGACATTGCCTCCAGAACGAGCCCTCGCTTTTGTTTTGGGAGGGCGGCGAGGAGCAGGTCGAACTTTGTCTGACGCGCCCGGGCAAGGCGCTCCGCGGCGCGTTTCCCTGCGGCGGTCAGCCGAATCTCAACGACGCGCCGGTCGTGCCGCAGGCGCGCGCGCTGCGATCCATCCGCGTTTTTCCAACTGGCGCACGAGCCGGCTGACCGTGCTTTTTTCGAGCCGAAGGCGTGCCGCCAGTTGTCCGTGGCTGAGCGGACCCATCGCGCCCAGATCCATCACGGCATGGGCTTCCGCCACCGGGACCGGCTCGCCGCAGGGTGTCTGGTGCGGGCGATGCAGACCGAAGGCCCGGACCAACGCGACCATCGCGCCCGCCAGCTCCGCCGCCTCCGGGTCCAATTCGTTCTTCATCTTATTAGTTTGACAATACAACTAACTAGTTTGCTAATACAACTATGAGAACACAAATGATCGCCGCGTGCACCCTCGGCGTCAGCTTTTTCCCGCTCCTGGCCACCATTGGCTGGGCGCAAACGCCGGCCTCGGCCACGCCTGCGACGGATCAAAAACATTTCGAAGACGTTGAGGCGCGGGGCGATCAAGGGATGGGTTTCAGTCATCAGATGACGGGTCATCATTTTCGCCTTCTGCCGGATGGCGGCGCGATCGAGGTCGAAGCGAAGGAAGCGAACGACGCAGCGAGCCGGCAGGCGATTCGCACTCATCTCACGATGATCGCCGGAAGGTTCGCCGCCGGTGATTTTTCCGTCCCGATGTTTATCCACGCCACTGCGCCGCCCGGGATGGCCACGATGCAACGCCTGAAGCAGAGGATCACTTACACCGCGGAAGAAACTCCGCGCGGCGCTCAAGTCCGCATCACGACCAAGGATCCCGAAGCTATCCGCGCGATTCACCAGTTCCTTCGCTTCCAAATCGTCGAGCATCGGACGGGTGATTCAGAGGAAACCCCGAAGCCCGAATAGCAAGTCCGTCGCACGAATCTCGAGAAGACAAGCAATCCACTTACGCCGCCAGGCTCTAACCGGATGATCGGTACATAGTTCGCCGGTTGACCCTGCCGGAAGGAATCCGGCAGAGTGAGGCGAAGAAGTCGGGCAGTGACCGCGCCGCGGCTTAACCGTTGGCGGTTTGCGCCAGAACGATCAGGAGCGAGACGAGCGACCAGGCAATAAGTCCAACGACGAGCGCGAAGACCGCCATCTCGACGAGGTAACCGCGATGCGTCTCCTCCGAGAGGTACTCGCTGCTCATCTTGCGGAATGCGTGCAGGTCAGCCTGCGTGGCCCTCGCACGTTCTGCACGGGCGCTGGCCACGTCTTCAGCCTGGACTTGGAAGTGATAGTCGGTCCGCGGAAAACTCCGCGAACCGGGCCGCACGCGGGCGTCGTGCCGCGCGCGCGGTTGGCTACTGATTGATAGAGGTGATTTCATTGTTTTGTGGTGTTTGCGTTTCGTGATACCCGAAGATTTTTTCGGATAACCCGAGGCGACCGCCACGGGGAAAACTTCAGCCATTCCGGGCCTCCGCACGATGGGCGGAGGCGGGCCTTGATTCAGGACAGACTATCTAGTCTGCCGGGAATCGGAGGCGCTAATCGGAGCGCTGATCGTCTTCATCTGCCTCTATCTACAACGCTTCCCGTGCCTGTCCAGAGAAGGCGCAGAAAACAAGTCACAAGTCGTTAGGCCAGAGGGACAACCGCGCGATATTTTTCTTCAGGTCGAGCCTTCGCGTCCGCCTGATCCGTTGTTTCCACCGCACTTTTGGTCGTGCCGGCGCGACAAATTTGCGCCCTGGCGAATCCGAGGAGACGCTCCTGCAGGATGAAGAGGCGACCCACTCGTTTCACTCGCCGGGAGGCGGCACGCCTGCTCGCGGCGACTGGTGCAGCCTTGCTCTTCCCGCCCGCTCTGACGATGGCCCGCGACACTTCTGCTCTGCTTCAGCGCTCGATTCCATCGAGCGGCGAGAAACTCCCGGTCGTCGGTCTCGGCACTTGGCAGGTTTTCGACGTGGGCGAATCGCCTAACGAGCGTGAGCCGCTCAAGGAGGTGCTCCGCCATTTCGTCCAACTCGGCGGTAAAGTCATCGACAGCTCGCCGATGTATGGTCGCGCCGAAAGTGTGATCGGCGACCTGACGAGCGAGCTGGGTTTGCGTGATTCGCTTTTCCTCGCGACGAAAGTCTGGACGAGCGGGCGGCAGGCCGGGATCGACTCGATGGAGCGCTCCTTCCAGCGCCTGCGCGTGCAGCGCCTCGACCTCATGCAGGTGCATAACCTGGTCGATCTCGACACCCAGCTGGCGACGATGCGCACCTGGAAGGAGCAAGGCCGCATCCGCTATCTTGGGATCACGCATTACACCGACGCCGCCTTTCCCGAGGTCGAGAAAATTCTGCGCCGCGAGAAGCTCGATTTTCTCCAAATCAACTACTCGATCATCGACCGCGCGGCGGATGACCGGCTCCTGCCACTGGCGCGCGAGCGCGGTGTCGCGGTCCTAATCAACCGGCCCTTTGCCAGCGGCAATCTTTTTCCGCGCGTTTTGCAAAAGCCGTTGCCCGAGTGGGCGGCAGAGTTCGATTGCAAATCCTGGGCGCAATTCCTTCTCAAGTGGATCCTCGCGAATGAGGCCGTGACCTGTGTGATTCCCGCGACGGGCAACGTCAGGCATCTGGAGGAGAACATGGCCGCCGGCGCCGGCCGGTTGCCGAATGAGAAAATGCGGCAGCGAATGGTGGAATTTGTCGCCGGCCTGTGAGTGCGCGGCCTAACGAGTATGAGTGAACCGCTGCGCCTCGCGATGTGGTCGGGTCCACGCAACATTTCCACCGCTCTCCTGCGCTCCTGGGGCAACCGGGCGGATACGAGCGTGATCGACGAGCCGCTTTATGCCTATTACCTGCAACGGACAGGAAAGAAACATCCGCTGGCCGATGAAGTCATCGCTGCGGGCGAAACCGATTGGCGCAAAGTAGCAGCCAGCCTAACGACTGTAGCTCCGGTCGGGAAGGGCATCGTCTATCAGAAACAGATGACCCATCATCTCCTGCCGGAGATCGAACGGGATTGGCTCGCCGGTCTGACTAACTGCTTTCTCATTCGAGGCCCGGCTGAGGTCATCACTTCCTATCTGAAGAAGAACGACGACCCGACGCCAGAAGACCTCGGGTTTCCGCAGCAGTTGGAGATTTTCAACTGGGTGCGGGAACGCAGCGGTGCAATTCCGCCGGTGATCGATGCGCGCGATGTCCTGCGGGATCCCGAGGGGACACTGCGACGTCTTTGCGCGGCTGTCGCGGTCGAGTTCGATCGCGCGATGCTCTCCTGGCCGGCTGGTTTGCGCGAGACCGATGGAGTCTGGGCGAAACATTGGTATGGCGAAGTCGTATGTTCGACTTCTTTTCAGCCGTATGAACCGAGGGAAGTAGCGGTGCCGGAGCGCTTGTCAGAGGTCCACCAGCGCTGCCAGGAATGTTATCGGCAGCTCTTCGAACATCGGATTCACTGAATGCCTCGCATAATGTCCACAACGGACACAAAGTTTCCGGATCCTTTGTGATCGTCGTGTGACCGAAATCAAATGCTCCAAAAATTTAACGAGAAGAATCGCGATCTGATTGTGAACATCAACGGCCGGCTCGTGCATCGCGACGAGGCCGGGATTAGCCCGTTCGATTCCGCGGTCCAAGGGGGCGATGCGGTTTGGGAAGGGTTGCGCCTTTATCACGGACGCATCTTCAAACTGGAGGAACATCTCGCGCGCCTCCGTCGTTCCGCGAACGCACTTTCTTTCGAGCAAATTCCCCCTAACGAGAAAATGATCGAAGAAATCCGGCGCACCCTCGCCGCCAACCGGATGCAGGATAACGTCCACATCCGGCTCACTCTCAGCCGAGGAGTCAAGATCACCTCCGGAATGGATCCGCGGCTCAATCAGAGCGGTCCGACCCTGATCGTCCTCGCGGAGCACAAGGCGCCGGTCTATGCGACGACTGGGCTCTCGTTAGTCACGAGCAGTTTCCGCCGCCCGCCGCCGGAAATTCTCGACCCGCAGATTCATCACGCCAACCTTCTCAACTCCATCCTGGCCAAGATCGAGGCGAACAAGGCCGGAGTCGATGACGCTCTCATGCTCGATACGCGTGGGTTCGTCGCGGAAACCAATGCGACCCATGTCTTCATTGTCCGCGACGGAGAAGTCGCCACCAGCCGTGTCCTCGCCTGCCCCGCCGGAATCACCCGCGCAACGATCCTGGAAATTTGCGCGGCCGAAAACATTCCGTCTCGCGAAGCCGACATCACTCTCGAGGAAGTCCATCTCGCGGATGAAGCGTTTTGCTCCGGCACGATGGGCGAGCTGGCCGGCGTGACTCGGGTGGATGATCGCACCATCGGCAACGGCAAGGTCGGCCCGATGACGAAAAGGCTCAGCAGACTCTACTCCGAACGCACCGCGAACGAAGGCGTCCTCGTGATATGAATTGTAGGGCGGGCGCTTCGCCTGCCCAGTTTCTGAATCGGGGCAACCGAAGCGGTCGCCCTACAACTCGCCCGCGTTGACGCTCTTTGCCGCGGCGGATAATCTCAGGTTGCGCCTCAGCCGGCCCCGGCGATCGCGTCCTTCATGCCGCAGCCTAACGAACAATACGTGCTCGATCTCCTGCGGGATGTCGGCCTCGTGACGCGCGCACAAATCGATGACGCGCGAACCCGCCTGAACGGCTCGAGCAGCGTGGTCGACGTGCTCGTACGCGACGGGATCGTTTCCGCGGACGACATTTCCCGCAGCCTCGCCGCCCAGGCCCACATGCACTGGGTCGATCTCTCCGACATCGTCGTCCCGCAGGATGTGATCAACGAAATCAAGCCGGGCGACGCCCGCCGGTTTCGCATGATCCCGATCGCGCGCAACGATACCGGCCTTGTCGTGGCGACGGGCGATCCGCTCGACTTCGACAGCATCGATAGCCTCACCTTTCTCTTGAAACAGGAAGTCGAGCTGGTCTGCACAAGCCCGGAGAAGATTCGCCAGGCGCTCGTGAAATATTACGGCACCGCGGATGAGGCGGCCGATAATTTGCGCCGGCAATTGGGCGAGGCCGAGATCAGCGATCTCGATCTGACCGAAGGCGCGGAGCTTCCGGAAGGCGACACGGGTGATGCTCCGATCGTGCGCATGGTCTCGATGCTCCTGCTCGAGGCGCACAAGCTCGGCGCGAGCGACATTCATCTCGAGCCGCTCGAGAAAAGTTTCCGCGTCCGCTTCCGGATCGACGGCGTCCTCCAGGAAATGCAGTCGCCGCCGAAGAAGCTGCAATCGGCCATCATCAGCCGGCTCAAGATCATGACCGGCTCGATGAGCATCGCGGAAAAACGCCTCCCGCAGGATGGCCGCATCCAGGTGAAGATGGGCAAAAAATCAATCGACCTGCGCGTCTCGACCGTGCCGACGAATCACGGCGAAAGCATGGTCATGCGTTTGCTCGACAAGACGAGTCTGCTCCTCGGTTTGCCCGAGCTCGGTTTTCTGAGCGACGACCAGGAAACTTTCGAGCGCCTGCTGCGCGCGCCCGACGGCATCCTGCTCGTGACGGGCCCGACCGGTTCGGGCAAAACGAGCACGCTCTACGCCTGCCTCAATTACATCAACAAACCCGACCGCAAGATCATCACCGTGGAGGAGCCGGTCGAGTATCAGATGAACGGGATCAACCAGGTGCAGGTGAACAGCGAGATCGGCATGACCTTTCCCGCGGCGCTCCGCTCCATCCTGCGGCAGGCCCCGAACATCATCATGATCGGTGAAATTCGCGATCTCGAGACCGCCTCGATCGCGACCAACGCCAGCCTCACCGGTCATCTGGTCTTCAGCACGCTGCACACGAACGACGCCCCTTCCGCGGTGGCGCGTCTCATCGACATCGGCGTGCAACCGTTTCTCGTCGCGACCTCGATCCGCGCGATCATGGCCCAGCGACTCGTTAGGCGGCTCTGCGCTAATTGCAAAGAACCGGGCCACCTCTCGGAATCGGAGCTGCGCGCGCTCCGCATCGAGGCGTCGCAACTGGGCGAAGCGCACGTCATGCGCGCGGTCGGCTGCGAGCGTTGCCGACAGACCGGCTACAAGGGGCGGATGGGCATTTTCGAAATCTTCGAGATCGACGACGAAGTGCGCCACATGGTGAACGACCGCGCCTCAACGATGGTTCTGCGCCAGCGCGCCCGCGAACAGGGCATGCGCACCTTGCGCGAGGATGGCGTGCGCAAGGTCCTCGCTGGCCTAACGAGCGCGGAGGAAGTGATCTCGATCACGCTGGGGGATTTGAACTAACGATGAGCGTCGCAACGAGATGAGACCGCTGCGCAACTTCCGGGGAGGACGGGGTGCCACCCCGTCGTTCGGTGCAGTCTGCGCCGAACAGCGCGAAGAGAGCGTTTGGAAATTTCCTCCACGCGTAGCCGGCATCTTGGCTCCCTCGGTTGCGCTTCCCGCCAAGCGGCCTTGGGCGAGACTCGCCCAAGTGCAACGGGGTAACACCCCGTCCTCCCCGGATCGCCCCGTTCTATCGTTTTCTTGCCTAACGAATGAATAACGAACGCATCGCCGATCTCTTCATCGACCAGGGCCTGATGGACCGCGCCCAGGCCGATGACGTCCTCCTCGAGACGACGCAGAACGGCAAGGCGATCGAACAGGCGCTGGTCGATCACGGCATCGTCGACGAAAAACAATATTACCAAACGATCGCCGACGCGCTCGCCACCGAGGTGATCGATCTCAGCGAGGTCGAAATTTCGCCGCCCATCCTGAAGCTGATTCCGGCCGGCCTGGCCCGATTGCATCGCGCGTTGCCGGTCGGTCTGCACGACAACGAAATCCACGTCGCGCTGGTCGATCCGCTCGATACCCAGACGGTGGAAGATTTGCGTTTCGCCCTCGGGCACAACATCCATGTCGTCCTCGCGCCGACCGGGCAGATCGAGGATCGCCTGAGAAAACACTACGGCGAGGACACCTCCAGCATGGAGGACATCCTCAAGCAGCTGGGCGAAGCCGGCGAGTTGATGACGCTGGCCGGCGATGCCGCGACCGGCACGAATGTCGAGGCGGAAGCGAACGCCACCCCGATCATTCGTTTCGTCGACCTGATTCTCTACCAAGCCATCCAGGATCGCGCGAGCGACATCCATTTCGAGCCGTTCGAGAACGAGTTCAAAGTCCGCTACCGGGTCGACGGCGCGCTTTACGAAATGGCGCCGCCGCCACGGCATCTCGCGCTGCCGGTGATCTCGCGCGTCAAGGTGATGGCGAACATGAACATCGCCGAGCGCCGCCTCCCGCAGGATGGCCGCATTCAGAAAAACATCGCGGGCCGCACGGTCGATCTGCGCGTCTCGACGTTGCCGACGCAATTTGGGGAGAGCGTCGTCCTCCGGGTGCTCGATCGCTCGACCGTGAACCTCGATCTCGAGGCTCTTGGGATGCCGGATTACATCCTCAATTACATCCTCGAGGTGATCAATCGGCCTAACGGAATCTTCATCGTGACCGGCCCGACCGGTTCGGGAAAAACGACCACGCTCTATTCCTGCCTGCGCAAGATCAACACGATCGATTCCAAACTTTTGACCGCGGAAGAGCCGGTCGAGTACGACCTCGAAGGCGTCATGCAGGTGCCGGTGAACGACAATATCGGGCTGACGTTTGCGCGCGTGCTGCGCGCCTTCCTGCGCCAGGATCCCGACCGCATCATGGTCGGGGAAACGCGCGATCTGGAGACGGCGCAGATCGCGATCCAGGCTTCGCTTACCGGTCACCTTGTCTTCACCACCCTGCACACAAACGACGCGCCCGGCGCGATCGCGCGCCTCATCGACATGGGGGTCGAACCCTTCCTCATCTCTTCCACGCTCGATGCCGTTCTCGGTCAGCGTCTCCTCCGCAGCATCTGCCCGGAATGTAAGACCGATTATCAGCCTAACGAATCTCTCCTCATGCAGCTCAATCTTTCGCCTAACGAAATCGGCGAGCGCCATTTTTACTACGGGAAAGGCTGCGAGAAATGCAACCGGACCGGTTACAAAGGCCGGAAAGGGATTTACGAGTTGATGAAAATCAGCGACCCGATCCGGGAGCTCATCAACCAGCGCGCGCCCTCCGTCGTCTTGAAACAAAAAGCGATCGAGCTCGGCATGACCACGCTGCGGCAGGACGGCATTCGCAGCATCTTCGAAGGCGACACCACGATCGAAGAAGTGCTGAAGTACACCTGAGGCGGTCGGGAAAACCTCCGGGGAGGACGGGGTGTCACCCCGTCGTTCGGTGCAGTCTGCGCCGAACCGCGCGGAGAGATCGCTTGGGAATTGGTCGAGCCGGCTGCCGTCAGCTCAACCGCAAGGAAGCTTGCTCTGCGTTCAAATGGCCTTGGGCGAGACTCGCCCAAGCGCGACGGGGTAGCACCCCGTCCTCCCCGGAGTTTTTGCTGCCGCGCCGCGGAAAACTCGACAGCGTTTCTTGAGCGTTTTAATCTCGGAGCCGCTCATGACTCCACCTTATGCCGCGATTTAACTACGTAGCGCTTGATGCCCGCGGCCAGGAGTCCACCGGACTGGTCGAAGCCGTCTCCACCAACGACGCCATCGGCCAGCTGCGCCAGGCCGGCTATTTCCCGACCAGTGTCTATGAGGAAGGCCAGGGAGGAGCCGTCGAAAAAAAGGCGCGGAAGAGCGCGAAAACCGCCGTCAAGGCGGCACCCAAGGCGAAGGGAAAAGGGATCGTCATTTACCAGAGAAAAACCGTCAAAGGAAAGGTGCTGATGGTTTTCACCCGGCAACTGGCCACCCTGATCGACGCCGGTCTGCCCTTGCTTCGCGGCTTGCATGTCCTCGCCAAACAGGAACGCGACGTCGTCCTCAAGAGCACGATCGATCAACTGGCCGACTCCGTGCAGGGCGGCAGCACTTTCTCGGAAGGCCTCGCGCAGCACCCGAAGATTTTCAACAAACTCTACGTCAACATGGTGAAAGCGGGAGAGCTGGGCGGCGTCCTCGAGCTCGTCCTCGGGCGGCTCGCCGAGTTCCAGGAGAAAGCGCAGAAGGTCAAAAACAAGGTCGTCTCCGCGATGATTTATCCCGCCATCGTGCTTTGTCTCGCCTTCGCTATCATGGCGTTTCTCCTCGTCTTCATCGTGCCGAAGTTTGAGTCGATCTTTCACGACATGCTCGGGGACAAACCGCTTCCCGGGATCACGCGCTTCGTCATCAGCGTGAGCAACGTCTTCAAAGATCACTGGCTGATTCTCATCGGGGTCGTGATCGCGCTCGTCGCGGCTTACAAATTTATCGCGCGCACGCCCAAGGGCCGGGCGGTGATCGACCGGATGAAATTGCGCGCGCCGCTCTTTGGCGATCTCATTCGCAAGAGCGCGATCTCGCGTTTCTCACGAACGTTAGGCACGCTCGTCACGAGTGGCGTGCCGATCTTGCAGGCCCTCACGATTACGAAAGAAACCGCCGGCAACGTCGTGATCGCGAATGCCATCACTCAGGTGCACGATTCGGTGAAGGAAGGCGAATCGATCGTCCAACCGCTGGAAGCGAGCGCGGCTTTTCCGCCGATGGTCATCAGCATGATCGACGTCGGCGAGGAGACCGGGCAGTTGCCGGAGATGCTCCTGAAAATTGCCGAGGTTTACGACGACGAAGTGGATAACTCCGTTGCCGGTCTGACTTCCATGCTGGAGCCGATCATGATTGTCTTTCTCGCCCTCGTCGTGGGCACGATCGTGATCGCGCTCTTCATGCCCTTGATCAGCATCATCGGCGGGTTGCAGCAGCAGAGCTAACGATGGCGAAGAGTAGAAGCGACCCGCGCCGCACCGCATGGGTAACGCGCGCTTTCACGATCGTCGAAGTGCTTGTCGTGATGGCGATCATTCTCGTCCTCGCGGGACTGGTCCTCGGAACGAGCAGCTACGTGCACAACAAAGGCGCCCGCTCGCGCGCGGAGGCGGAGATCGCCGCGATGTCGGCGGCGCTGGAGAATTATAAGGCGGATAACGGGACGTTATCCTAACGATCCTAAGACGGACGGTCTCGATCCGACGGGTTCGATCAATCTTTCCGATTATGAGGCGGCGAGCTTGATTCTTTATGAGAATCTCTACCGGCGACTCGGATGCCGAACGGACAGCCGGATCCAGGCCTTCGTTATATGACTTTCAAAGATAATCAGCTGCAGATCGATACCGGCGGCCCGGTACAATTCATCAAAGATCCCTTTGGCAACAGCTACGGCTATTCGACCGCTGGACAATCTGGTGCAACAGGGTTACAACCCGACCTTCGATCTTTGGAGCACGGCCGGCGCCACGAGCGGCAAGGACCAGGCGAAGTGGATCAAGAATTGGTGATGTAGACGCTTCGCTCTGCGAAGCGCGGGCCTGAGGGATGATCGGGCGCGAATTTGTCGGCAACGCAACTCTCGCGCTTCGCAGAGCGAAGCGTCTACAGGTTCACCGCAGCGCGAAGCGTGCAATGGGAAGCGAAACAGCGCGTTAATGCACCACCACGACAACCCGCCGATTCACTTCCTGCTCTTCGATCGACGCGTCCGGTGAGGTGAGCAGGTTCGCCTTCCCGTAACCGCGCGTCTCGATCTGCGCGGGATTGATGCCCGAGCGCATCGACCAGATAGGCCTTGACCGCTTCCGCGCGCCGCTCGCTCAGATCGAGATTGTATTCCTCCGAGCCAAACGAATCGGTGTAACCCTCGAGCGTAAAAGTCGCCTTCGGGTTGCGCTTGATCAGCGTCGCCACCTTCTGCAACTGCTCGACCGCGCTCCCACCCAACTCCGCGCTGTCGTACTCGAAAAGCTGATTGTTAGGCATCTTGAATTTCGTCCCGGAACCGAGCGGCCCTTTTTGCGAGAGGAGCGATTCCAGGTCGCTGAATCCCGGAGCGCGACCGGTGCGCGGTCCGGCGCTGTCGCCAGGGATGCCGTTGAAGGTGCCGGGCCGCTTGATCGTCGTGCTGGTGGCCAGCTCCGTCCCGCTCATGGCCGGTTGGGGCCGCCCGGAATCGGCCACGTCGTTGAGCGCAGCCTGCTCGCGCTGCGCATTAGGCGATTTCGCCAGGCTTTGCGCGGTGCGTCCGTTCGATCTCGTTGATGACCGAGCTCAGATTCGTCTGTTCGACTTTCGGTTTGTCCGGAAGAACGTCGCGCGTGTCGTCCGGCATCGCGGCGGTCGAGTGCACTTCCTGCAAAAGCTTGTCGAAAGATTTCTGATCCTCCGGGAGCTGAACCTTGGTCTGGTCGGGATTCGGTTTGGCCGCTTCGGCAATATCGGCCGCGGCCGGCTGATCGACCGGCTTGGGATTGAGATCGACGCTCTTCACTTTGAAAGTCGGCGGCGGCCGTTTCTCGATCCCGAGCGGTGCGGTCGGCTGAAAACCGGTCCGGTAAAATAAGAAGCAGAGCAGGCCGTGCAGGGTGAGCGAAGCGATCAAACCAACGAGGAGCCAGTTGGGCGGTTTGCTCCGGCCGGACCAGACCGGCAACGGCTCGGAGGTGCGGGCAGTGACGGCTCTCATCGCGAGTTAGACAAACGACGCGCGAAAAAGTTTGTCAAACTTCGTGGGTTGTAGGCCGACCGCTTCGGTTGGCCAGGCTCTCGCTTGTTGGCGGATGATAAACGGGGCAGGCGGAGCGCCCGCCCTACAAATCGTCAGTGAGCGGCGCGGGTTCGCTCGCTGAAGATCCGCGCCGCCCGCCGGATTTCCTCCGCCACATGGACGGCCGGCGAAACGAATTTCGGCGTGAACCAGGGATACAATCCGATCAGGTCATGCGTCACCAGGATTTGCCCATCGCAGCCGTCGCCCGAACCGATCCCGATCGTCGGAATCCCGATCCGGGCGGTGATCTGTCGGGCCGTTTCAGCCGCGACGATTTCGAGGACGACGGAAAATGCGCCGGCTTTTTCCACCGCATCGGCATCCACGAACAAACGCTCCGCTCCCGCCGCGGTGCGGCCTTTCACTTTGTAGCCGCCCTCTTCGCGCACGCTCTGCGGCAACATCCCGATGTGCGCCATCAGCGGGATTCCTGCCCTAACGATCGCTTCGATCTGCGGCACGTGACTGACTCCGCCCTCCAATTTCACCGCCTGCGCGCCGGCCGCGACGAGCCGCTGCGCGCTTTCCACCGCCATGGCCGGTGTGTCGTAGGTGCCAATGGAAAGATCGGCCACGAGGAGAGCCCGCTTCACCCCGCGCGCCGCCGCCCGGGTGTGGTGGAGCATTTCCTCAAAGGTCACCTCTGTCGTATCGGGATAACCGAGCACGACCATGCCTAACGAGTCCCCGACCAGGATGATGTCGATCCCGCTCTCGTCGAGCAGGCGGGCGGTTGGATAATCGTAGGCGGTCAGGGCGGTGATGCGCTCGCCCCGGCGTTTGCGCTCGCGGAAATCCTCCATCGCCCGCGACCCTACCACTGCATTGGAAGGCGCACCACTGAGGGCGCGGGCGAGACGTCGGCGGCGAGTTGCTGCAGGGTTTTGGTCTCTCCCGGCAGGATCAGGTTCGGGCGGATCTCGGCCAGAGGCTGGAGGACGAAAGCGCGCAGGCGGAGACGCGGATGCGGCAGGGCGAGGCGCGCTTCGTCGCTCACGTGGTTGCCGTGATAGAGAAGATCGAGATCGATCGTGCGCGAGCGGTTGGCTTCGTGGCCGACGGGCCGTCCCAGTTGCGTTTCGATCCGCTGCAGCGCGTTGAGGAGGTCGAGTGACGCACCTTCGTAGCCGAGTTCGATCACGCCGTTGAGAAATTTCGCCGCGCCGCTCTCGCACTCGACCGGATCGGTTTCATAAAGCGACGAGGAAAGAAGCGGCGGATGCACACCTTCGAGAGCGAAAATTTCCGCGCGCGCTTTCGTTAGGCAAGCGAGCCGATCGCCCAGGTTAGCGCCAAGCGCGATGCCGGCTCTCATCTGGCCGAAATCCCCCGCGGCGACGCGGCAAACTTCTGGGGAGGACGGGGTGTCACCCCGTCGCGCTCGCCGCGGCGAGGCCTTTCTGCGCGCGGCAAAGGTTCGCAGATCAGCTTCTCGTTAGGCGAAAGGCTACGTCCGGTTCGGCGGAGACTCCGCCGAACGACGGGGTAACACCCCGTCCTCCCCGGAATTACGCTGCGACCGGCTTTAAGATCCGAGGACATCTTCCATGCTGTAGAGGCCGGCGGGTTTTCCGATAACCCAGCGCGCGGCTTGCAACGCGCCCCGGGCAAAAGTCTCGCGGCTCGGCGGCGCGATGGATCAGTTCGAGCCGCTCGCCCGGACCCGCGAAAATGATCCGATGATCACCCACAATGTCGCCCGCCCGCACGGAATGAACCGGCACGTTGTTGTTAGTCCGCACGCGTCTCTTCCAAAATTTCCGCGAGCCGTTTCGCCGTGCCGCTGGGCGCGTCCTTCTTCGTCCGATGATGCATCTCGATGATCTCGAGATCGAAATCTTCGCCTAACGACTTCGCCGCCTGCCGGGTCAGGGCAAAAAGCGCGTTCACCCCGATGCTGAAATTCGCCGCGTAAACGATCGGCACGACGCGGGCTGCGGCCGTGATCGAATCCTTTTGCGTCGCGCTCAATCCGGTCGTTCCAAGCACGAGCGGTTTCCCTTGTTCTGCACCGGCCTGGCAAATCTGCGCTGTCGCCTCCGGCGCGCTGAAATCGATCACAACGTCGCAATTCGCCATCGTCGGCATGATCGCATCGCCCCGTTCCAATCTGGCAGCGATCGTTAGGCCAGCGCCGGGCGCGGCCGCCGCGATCGCTTTCCCCATCCGGCCCTCGGCGCCGACGAGGAGCACGCGAGGTGTGCCGCTCACGGCTGCGCCCGCTCCAATTCGTCGAGCGTTTTGCGCAGCCGCTCTTCGTTCGCCGGGCTCATCCCGACCAGGGGCAGCCGGCACTCCGCCGACATCACGCCGCGCCAGGCCAGGACCGTCTTCGCCGGCACCGGGTTCGGCTCGATGAAAATATCCTTGAAGAGCGCGAAGAATTTCCGATGAATTTGCCGGGCCGCCGTTGCCTGGCCGTCGAGAAACAGCCTAACGAGTTCCGAAACTTCCGCGGGGAAAATGTTTGAAGCCACGCTGACCACGCCGACCGCTCCGACCGCGAGAAAAGCGAGAGTGAGCGAGTCGTCCCCGCTCAGGACAGTGAACCCCTCAGGCAGGCGACCGACCAGCTCGCTCACCCGGTCGACGCTCCCACTTGCTTCCTTGATCGCGACGATGTTCGGACAAGCCTGCGCCAGCCTAACGACTGTATCCGCGGCGACGTCGATGGCGCAGCGCCCCGGAATATTATAGAGCATGATCTTGAGCGAGGTGCTTTGCGCGATCGCCTCAAAATGCCGGAAAAGACCTTCCTGGCTCGGCTTGTTGTAATAGGGCGCGACGAGCAATGCGCCATCCGCGCCGATCTCCTCGGCCTCTTTCGTGTGCGCGATCGCATCGCGGGTCGAATTGGAACCGGTGCCGGCGATGACCTGGCAACGGCCTCGCGCGAATTTCACCGCCGAGGCGATGACCTGATGGCGTTCCTCGCTGCTCAGGGTGGGCGATTCGCCCGTCGTCCCGACCGGCACAATCCCGCTCACTCCGCCGGCGATCTGCGCTTCGATCAGACGCTCGAAGGCGTCGAGATCGAGCGCATCGTTTCGGAACGGCGTAACCAAGGCCGTGTAGGTGCCGCGAAACATGGGTGGCGCGTGAATCGTTAAAAGGTGAATCGTGAATCGGCGATGCGGGCGCGCCGCCCTCCCGATTTACGATCCACGATCTCGTTACGCCTCATAAATCGATCGTCCCGTCGAAAACAAAATCGGCCGGGCCGGTCAGGGTGACGTTGCTGAAACGCTGGCCTTCGCGCTGAAAATCCACCTGCAAAGTGTCGCCTCCGCGCACCTGCACCGCGATCGGTCCATCGACATTTTCGAGCGCGGAAAAAATGACCGCGCTCGCCACCACGCCCGTGCCGCAGGCGAGGGTTTCATCTTCCACCCCGCGTTCGTAGGTGCGAATCGCGATGCTCTTTGCGCCGCGCTTCTCGAGGAAGTTGGCGTTCGCGCCGCGCGGCGCGTAGAGCGGGTTGTGCCGCAATTCCGAGCCTTCTTTGCGCACATCCACGTCGTCGATATTCGGCACGCGCACGACAACATGCGGAACGCCGCTGTCGACGTAGCTGGCGCCGTTCGGTTCCAGTCGCAAATCCTTCGGCTCGCTCATTTGCAACGTGACCAACTCGCCTTCCAAGCGGGCTCCGATCACGCCCGCCGGAGTTTCAAAGGAAAGCTGCGGACGCGGTCCCGCCGTGCGATCGGCGAAGCGGGCAAAACAGCGCGCGCCGTTGCCGCACATCTCGGCCTCGCCGCCGTCGGCGTTGTAATAGCGCATCCGGAAATCGGCGCCGTTCGCCGCCGGCTCGAGGATGAGCACGCCGTCGGCGCCGACACCGCGATGGCGATCGCAGAGGCGCGCGATCTGTTCGGTCGTTAGGCGAAGTTCGCCGGCGCGGTTATCGAGCAGGACGAAATCGTTGCCCGCCCCGTTCATTTTCGTGAAACGCAGCATGCGATTTGGTCGTTAACATACTCTCGCGCGAAAGCCAACTCTTCGGGGAGCGCACGCGCCTCGCGTGCTCTTTGCGGCGCCTTGCCGCAAAGACTTGGAGAACTCCACGCATCGTCGGCCACTCGGCCATTCGGCGAGGCGCCGGATGGAGCACGCGAAGGCGCGTGCGCTCCCCAGACCGTGTTGCCACGCGTTTGATTTCCCCTATTGATCTCAAGTGCGTTTCGTCTTCCTCGCGATCCTTCTCGCCGTCTTCGCGCCTAACGACATCTCGGCCCAGCTCGCGCCCAGCCCGCTCAACCAGGTCATCCTCGAGCAGATCAAACAAATGCCGAGCGGCGGAAAATATTCCGCCTCGCGCGCGGCCACCATCCGACTGCAGTCGGCCGCGCATTTTGAGTCGGGGAAATTTTTCATCCTCCCGGCCTCGGCTTCACCGAGTTACTGCTCGGGCGCGACTTATCTCGTCTTCATGAAAACGATCGAGGCGCTGCGCGATCGCGGCGACCTCACCCTCGACTACGAAACGCTCGACCAGTTGATGATCCGCGGGCAGCGCGATGGCCAGGGGATCTGGGGCCGCTGGAACGCCAATGGTCCAGGCACGGCGCGGCTCTTTTACGAGCTCGGGATCGGGCGCAACTTCGACGATTTCGAGGAGGCCGAGCCGGGAGATTTCATGAAAATTTTCTGGTCGCCGGAAGTGGGCCGCGAAGAGCATGGGCACTCCGTGATTTATCTCGGGACGGAAAAGAAGGCGGGGCTCAACTACGTGCGCTTCTGGTCGAGCAACATTCCGTTCGGCTACGGCGAAAAGAGCGTCCCGCGAACGAAGATTGTGCACGCCATCTTCTCCCGGCTCTATGCCCCGGCCAACCTGACAAAAATCGAGAGCGTGCCGGACTTGGATAGTTACCTGGCCAGCCTCGAGCGGGTGCGTTCGAGCTACTCCGAGGCTCGGGTAAAGTGCGGAATGTGAGCGTGGCCTAACGAATGAGCGCAGTTTCGGGGGCGACCATCGTCAATGGGCTCATCCTCGGCTGGTCGGTCGCCTGGCCGCCGGGACCGATCAATGCCGAGATGATCCGGCGCGCCCTCCTGCCGCGGGCGGAAGGCGGCGGATTTTGGACGGCCTGGCAAGTCGGGCTGGGCGCATGCACGGGCGATTTCCTTTGGGCGCTCGGCGTGGCCGCGGGCGCAGGCGCGCTTCTCGCCTCGCCCGGACTGCACCTCGTCCTCGGGGTTGTCAGCTTCGTCCTTCTGCTTTTTCTCGCCTTCATTTTCGCGCGCGGCGCCTGGCGCACGGCGCGGTTGCACCAAGCCGGGAATGCGGCTGCCGCAGCGTCCCGGCCGGCTTCGCTTTCCCGCGGTTATCTGCTCGGATTGGTCCTCGCCCTAACGAGTCCCTGGAACATCGGTTTTTGGTTTGCCGTCGTCGGCGGCCAGGGGAGTACGCAGACTCACAACAGTTTCCTCGGCTCGCTGACGCTCGCCGTGGCGGTCGTCTCGGGAGCGATCGCGTGGACGATCGTCCTTTGCACCGCGCTCAAACTGGGCTCGCGGATTTTTGCCCGGCCCGCCTGGCAGATCGGGACCCAGGCGGTGAGCGCGCTCGTCATGCTCTTTTTTGCCGCACGTTTAATTTGGCTTTGGCGCTAAGATGGTAGGGCGACCGCTTCGGTTGCCCTGATTCAGTGCCCGCTTTGGGAAACTGGGCAGGCGAAGCGCCCGCCCTACAATGCGCTTTGACAGGGCCGAGCCTTCGCCGGAAACGTCCTCACACCCCATGTCCGAGCGCGAAAAGAAACTGACGATCAACGAGATCTATTTCTCGGTGCAGGGCGAGAGCACCTGGGCGGGGTTGCCGTGTGTTTTCGTCAGGCTGACTTTCTGCGATCTGCGCTGCACTTATTGCGACACGGAATACGCCTTCTACGAAGGAAAAAAACAGTCGTTAGGCGAAATCGTGGACGCGGTCGCGGGACACGGCTGCCCGCTGGTCGAGGTCACCGGAGGCGAGCCGTTACTGCAGAAGAATGTGCTCCCGTTGATGATCCTGCTGGCCGATGCCGGCCACACCGTCTTGCTCGAAACGAGCGGCGCGCACGACATCTCGGCGGTCGATCCGCGGGTGCATCGCATCATGGATTTGAAAACACCCGGAAGCGGCGAGGTGGAGCGGAACTTGTTTTCCAATATCGTGCACCTGACGCAGCGCGATGAGGTGAAGTTCGTGATCGGCTCGCGCGAAGATTACGAATGGTCACGCGCGCAACTGCGCGAACATCGGCTGGCGGAGCGCTGTCGCGCGGTGCTCTACTCCCCGATCTTCGGCCGAATCGATCCGCGCGAAATCGTCGAGTGGATTCTGGCCGATAATTTGCCCGTGCGGTTCCAGCTCCAGATGCACAAGTTCATCTGGACGCCGACGCAGCGCGGGGTGTGATAGTCGCGCTGGAATCCCGGGGGACGGAATGCTCCGGCCCTTCCGGGAGGACGGGGATCACGGTGCGCTCTTATTCTTAGCTGGTGCCGATCTGGTTTCGGGAAGAAATGCCGTGAGCAACCCGATGAGCGGCAGAAACGAGCAGAGATGAAAAACGTAGGCGATGCTGGTGCGGTCGGCCACTTCGCCGAGCACGGCCGAGCCGATGCCGGCCATGCCAAAGGCGAGACCGAAAAATAATCCCGCGATCAGGCCGACCTTGCCCGGGACCAATTCCTGGGCGTAAACCAAAATCGCGGAGAAAGCGGAGGCGAGGATGATGCCGATGATAACGGTGAGCACGCCGGTCCAGAGAAGATTGGCGTGCGGCAGCGCGATCGTGAACGGCGCCACGCCGAGGATTGAAACCCAGATGACCAGTTTGCGTCCGTAGCGATCACCGATCGGCCCGCCCAGAATGGTGCCGAGAGCGACGGCAAAAAGAAAAAGGAAGAGATGAAACTGCGCGCCCTGGACGCCGAGATGGAATTTCTGGATGAGGTAAAACGTGTAGTAATTCGTTAGGCTGGCGAGGTAGAAATATTTGGAAAAGATCAGAACGCCGAGGATCACGAGCGCAAACCAGACCCGGCGGGAAAGCGGTCCGGCAGTCTCAGACCCGGCGGAGGGCCGTGCTTTCACCTCGGCCAAGTGCCGGCTGTACCAACGACCGACCACGGAGAGAATGCCGATCCCGAGCAGGGCGATGAGGGCGAACCAGAGGACGCTGCCCTGTCCGCGCGGGACCACGACGAGCGCAGCGAGAAGCGGGCCTAACGAACTCCCGGCGTTCCCGCCCACCTGGAAGATGGATTGAGCGAGACCGGTGCGGCCGCCGGAAGCGAGATGCGCGACCCGGGACGACTCCGGATGAAAAATCGACGAGCCCATCCCGACCAGCGCAGCGGCCCCCACGACCATGGCATATTGCGTGGCGTGCGAGAGCAGAACGAGACCGCCGAGAGTGAAGCCCATTCCCCAGGCGAGTGAATACGGCTTCGGCCAGCGATCGGTGTACAAGCCGACGAACGGTTGCAGGATGGACGCCGTCATCTGGAAGGCGAGCGTGATGAAGCCGACCTGCACGAAGCTGAGATGAAAGCTGCTTTTGAGGAGCGGATAAATCGCCGGGATGAGCGATTGGATGGTGTCGTTAAGCAGATGCGAAAAGCTGATCGCGAAAAGAATCGCGAGCACAGTGGGAGCGGCGGCGCCTTTTCCGGCCGTAGCGTCCGACTGCGTGAGGTGGGTTTCAGTGATCGTGCTCGCCATCGGCCGAGCGGGAAAATAAACGGGTGCGCCGCAAAGGCGAATCGCCTGCGCTGTAGACGTTTCGCTCTGCGAAACGCGAGACTGGCGATCCGAAACTCTAGGGCGCGGCCACGCCCGGGTCGCGCTTCGCAGAGCGAAGCGTCTACATCACGGCTTCTTCTTGAAAGCCTCGTCCCAGTTCGTGCCACTGGGCGATTTCACCGAAGCCTGGGAAGAGGGAGCGGCTGCGGGGTTGCTCGCGCTCGAAGTGGACGATGCCGGCTCCGCCTCGAGCAGGTTGCCGAGATCTTTCAAAACTTTGTAGGCGCCGAGGTATTGCTTCCCGTCCCAACTGGCCGAGACGACTTCGCCTTTCTCATTGAAGACCACCAGGCTGGGAATGCCCGGGCCGCAATATTTGCCCAGCTCCCGGTCCGATTTCGCGTAGCCGTAGCGCAATGCCGGCCAGGGCATCGACATTTCTTCCATGTAGGATTTCATGTCGTTTTCCGAGTAATCCTGCGGGATGTAGACGACCTCGAAGCCGGGATGCTTCGGTTTCATTTCGTTGTAAAAGCGGACCAGCTCGGGCGTGAAAGCATGGCAGGGCGGACACCAGCCCGCAGAAAAATAGAGCGCAACATATTTGTCCTGCGCGAGCGGCGCGGTCGGGAAAGCCGCGAAATTTTTCCCGTCCAGCCTAACGAGTCGGCCGTTCAGGCCGCTCCTGATGTCCTGGGCATGGCTCGCCGCGACGAGACTCAGAACGGCGAAGGCACCGAGGAAGCGAAGGGCGGCCGGTTTCATCCGGCAACGTGTGACGACAGACCAGCGCGGTCAAGAAGGTGTGCGGAGCGTCGTTACTTCCTCACTCCCAACTTTGTCGCATATGCGACAAGAGTTAGCACAAGTTTCCCCCTCAGCCGTCGACAAAACCAATTCGGATTGAGAAAGGGGCCGCAACGGGAGAGCTGGATGACAGCGGCGCCCTCCGGTGCGATTTTTCGCCGCGATGCGTGCCCGCCTAACGAAAGATTTTACCTTTGAAGCCGCCCAGACTTTGCCCTCGGCGCCGGAGGGACACAAGTGCCGCAAGATGCATGGGCACAGCTTCAAGGTCGAAGTCTCGGTTGAAGGCGAAGTGGAGCGCGCGAGCGGCTGGGTTTACGATCACGCGCAGATCGGCGCGGCCATGAAATCGCTCGTGGCGCAACTCGACCATTCCTATTTGAACGATATCCCCGGCCTGGAAAATCCAACGATCGAGAACATGGCGGCGTGGTTCTGGGAAAAGCTGGCCCCGCAATGTCCGGGCCTGTGCGAGATCGTGATCCACGAGACACCGACCGCGCGCTGCGTTTATCGCGGGGATTAGTTCTCCGCAGATGACGCAGATTTGCGCAGATTAGTTTCTGCGAGTTCTTCTCTCTCCATCTGCGTTTATCTGCGAAAATCTGCGGACGAATTCGTTAATTCAATGATGCGGCGCGCGCACCGTCCCGGTCTCGATCGCGGCCCGGCGTTGCTCGACCATGCGGCTGGCGATTTCGTCCACCATCTCCTCGAGCAACATGCGGAGATGACTGCCGCGCCGGAAATCCGCCGGCGCGATGTGCCGCACGCGGTCGGCATGGGTTGAAAGCTGATAGCATTTCTTGAAACCGACCCGCTCGGGATCGTCGGGATTATAGACCGCAATCGCCTGCCCATGGTTCTTGCGCATGACGGTGAAGCAGGGCACATCGGTCGGGCCGTCGCCGAGATAAATCATGTTCGGGAACGGGATCGGGCGAATCTCCGGCGCCATGTGATCGTTCACATCCTGCGACATATCGAGCAGGCCTTTGTTGATCCGGAAAAGGAACTGCGTCTTCTGCGTGTGACTGATGACCCGCTTCGGAAAAGTGATCCGGCCTTGCTCGTCCTCGGCAAATTCGCAGCCAAAAATCGCCCGCACATACGGCGCCAGGCGGCTTCCTTCGATCAACACCTTCATCCCGGAAGAGATGATGTAATGCTCGACCGCGATGCCCTGGGCGCGCTGCTCTTCGCTGAGGAGATCGTCGCGAAAATCGTCGAACATTTCCGGCAGGCCCTTGTAGAAATTGAGTTTCGCGCCTAACGAACGCAGCTCGGCGTTGGTCGGGCGATCCATCCCGAGGGTGTCGAGCAGCACCTTCATGTAGGCGAGCTCGCTGTCGTAGCCCTGGTCGCGCACGAACTCGGAACAACGCCGCCAGAAGCTCTTCCCATCGATCCCGAAAGTCGGAAAGACGACCTCGTCCTGCATGTAGCTCGGGCTCAGCGTCTGGTCGTAATCGTAGACGATCGCGATCGTGTTCTGCGGCGTCGACATGAGGTCTCGTTAGGCGTTAGGCGAGGTGAGAGAGGAAATCGCTGAAGAGCGGAGCGTAAAGCGGGCCGCGCTCGGGATGATATTGCACCGCCAGCCCGAATGGCCGATCCGTCAGGCGCATCTGTTCGATCACATCGTCCTGCGCGCACCACGATTCGACCACGAACCCGTCCGCCAGCCGGTCAATCGCCTGATGGTGCGAGCTGTTCACTTTCTCGAAGCGATGCGCCGCCGCGGTGTCGTTCCGTAGCGGCTGGATATCGTGCGATTTCTGCTCGGGGCGGTTGTGCCCCGGAATGTCGAGCCGGAGCGTGCCGCCGAGGGCGACGTTGAGGAGCTGCATCCCCTTGCAGATCGCGAGGATGGGCAACCCGCGATCGAGCGCGGATTGGACCGCGGCAAATTCCCATTTGTCCCGCGGCAAATCGCCCGGCTCGAGTACGGACGGGTCGGGCACCGGCTGCCGCAAAAATTCCGCCGAGATGTCGTTCCCGCCGATGAGGAGGAGCGCGTCCATCTCTTCGAGCGCGACCGGCTCGCGCGCTGCGTTGCGGACGTTGATCCCGGGCCGCATGGCGAGAAACGGTCCGAACCACTTCTCATCCTTCGGGAGAATCCAGCTGGCGAGGTTAGGCACGCGCGAACTTGCGAGTGCTCACGGACGGTGTAAAGCGCGCGCGGAATTCAAGCGTTTCGCGATTGACGGCTGGCTGCTGAATCGCGCAACCTCTCGCTTGCAACCCAAAGAACAACGGGAAGGAATCCACATGGCCACCAAAACAACCAAATCGTCCAGAAAAACGTCCGCCAGGAAAGTGCGGGATCTGCCTGCCCGCAAAAACCCCAAAGGCGGCGCGCAGAAAAAAGAGGGACAGACTTCCGGCATGAAGCGGGCGGGAAGCTCCGGTTTCCGGGCGAACAAGACGCAGCTGGCGTAGTCGCGCCTAACGAGTTCGGAGAGCGGAAAATTGTAGGGCGACCGCTTCGGTTGCCCAAGAAACGAGGCAGGCGAAGCGCCCGCCCTACAAATCGAACTGCGAGGGTCCCGAAGCACGTCCCCCCGGCCATGCTATCGTTTTCGGCTCCGATGCATTTTGCCGAACCGACCGCTCCGTCCGCCCTGCGCACGACGGACCTGACGCATCGCTACGGCGAGCGCCTCGCGCTCGATCGCATATCGCTGCGCGTCGCACCGCGCGAGATTTTCGGACTGCTCGGCCCGAACGGCGGCGGCAAGACGACGCTCTTTCGCATTCTCTCTACCCTCGTTAGGCCGACGAGCGGCTCGGCCGAAGTCCTGGGGCTCGATTTGCTCCGAGACACCGCCAAATTGCGCAGCCGCCTCGGTGTCGTCTTTCAGGCGCCCAGCCTGGATAAAAAATTGAAGGTGCGCGAGAACCTGGCGCACCAAGGGCATCTCTACGGGCTTTCCGGCGCGGCTTTGCGCGAGCGGATCGACGACCTCCTCCTCGAGTTCCACCTGCGCGATCGCGCGCACGACCTCGTCGAAACCCTTTCCGGCGGATTGCAGCGCCGGGTCGAGATCGCGAAAAGCCTGCTGCATCGGCCGGAGCTCCTGCTCCTTGACGAGCCCTCCACCGGACTCGATCCGGGAGCGCGGATCGATCTCTGGCAGACGCTTTACCGGCTGCGCGATCAGCAGGACGTCACCGTCCTGCTCACGACGCACCTGATGGAGGAAGCGGAACGTTGCGACCGGGTCGCGATCATCGACCAGGGCCGCATCGTGGCGCTGGATACGCCCGACGCGCTCCGGGCCGAGATCGGCGGCGAAGTGATCAGCGCGCGGGCGAAGGACGCGACGTCGTTAGGCGAGCGCATCGCGCAGTCCTTAGGCGTGGAAGTGAGCGTGCTGAACGACGAGGTCCGGATTGAGCATTCCGACGGGGGCCGTTTCATCGCGCGCCTGGTCGAGGCGTTTCCGGGAGAGTTGGAATCCGTCACCCTGGCGAAGCCGACGCTGGAAGACGTCTTCATCGCCAAGACCGGGCGACGCTTGAGCGAAGAATTGTAGGGCGGGCGCTCCGCCTGCCCAGTTTCGAACGCGGTGAACGAGTCGGCCCTCCCGAGCCAAAAACAGGGCAGGCGGAGCGCCCGCCCTACAATCCCATCTCCTGGCGGATGTATTTCACCGGCGGACTTCCGAAACTGAGCGCCTGGTCGTCAAATTTCTTCGCGTCGAAATTCTTCCCCGCCTTCGCCTGCGCGCGCTCGCGCAGATCGAGCCATTCGCTCACTCCGATGAAGTAGGTCGACAACTGGGCGGAGCTGATCCGGGCCCGTTTCCATTTCGCGACCGCCTCGCCTTCCTGCTGAAAACCCTCCTTCTCCATCAGATCGAGCGCTTCCTGCTCGGTCATTTTCCCGGCGTGGATTTTCTGGTCGATGATCGCGTTCACGATCACGCGGAGGCGCATTTTCAGCTGCTCCATTTTCACTTCCGGACCACCGAAACCGTGCTCCGCCATGGCCTGTTCCATGTACACCGCCCAGCCTTCGATCATGCTCCCGCTCTGGAAAATCGCGCGCACCAGGGTCGGCGCCTTGAACTGGTTGGAATGCGCGAGCTGCAGATAATGCCCCGGCATCGCCTCGTGCACCACGAGGTCGTGCATCATGTAGTTGTTGTATTCGAGGTAGAACGATTTCTTGCGCGCTTCCGGCCAATCTTTCGGTGTCGGCGAGATCGCGAAAAACGTTTTGCCGTTTTCCTCCAGCGGCCCCGGCGAATCGCAGTAGGCAATCGACGCCCCGCGCTTGAACTCCGGCATCTCCACGATGTCGAGCGGCTTATCCGGGACGCTCACGAGCTTTGCCTGCCTAACGAATGCGGTCGCTTCGGCCACGACCTTCTTCGCGTACTCCACGATCGTCTTGTTGTCGGGATGGGTCTCCGCGAGTTTGTCGAGCACCGCAGCGGTGACCTTGTGTTTGTCGGCCAAAGTCGCCGGGTCGGCCTGCGGGAAATACTTTTTGTAAAGGGGCAAGGCGGTCTCGTAGATCGCCGCCTGGGTCGCCGTGAGATCGGCTTGCGCGCGCGACATCACTTCCTCCATCGGCATGTCGGAGGAGAGCGCGAAGTGCAGTTTCTTGCGGAACTTCTCCTCGCCGAGCCGGAAGTCGCCAGTGGAGCGCGGGAGCAGATCGCTCTCCAGCCATTTCTTGTAATCCTCCAGGGCCTTGGCCGTTTTCTCCTGGAGCGGCGCGATTTCCTTTTTCAACTCCGGCGCCTGATCGAGCAACGGCGCGAGACCTTCCCTAACGAGCGAGATCGCGCCAGCCATTTGGTCGATCGCGACCTGGGTGTTGATCTCCGGCGGCCGCCGCAGATTGGCCTTCGCCTGCACGATCACCGCCGGGATCGCCTCCATCCGCTTGCGCAGATTCGCGATCCGGTCGCTGGCCGGGGCGAAATCGCGCGCCACGAGAAGGTAGAGGCTGTTCGCCAGGCTCTCGTTGTAAACCAGCGGGTTCACTTCCCACTCTTTCAACTCCTCGAGCTGAAAGAGTTCGTAATCGATCGCGTCCCGCAAAATCTGGGCGTCAATCTTGTTCGGCCCGGTCAACTGCGCGGCGTCGATCTTCCCCAGTTTCTCGCGAAATTCCTGCGCGGCCGCGCGCGCCTTGGCGAAAGCGTCGGGCGAATAATCGGTTAGGCGGGAGTCGAAACGGTGGTCACCCAGCGCGGTGGCCGATTCGGGATTCCGCTGCAGGTATTGCTCGATGTAAGCCTTGGCGGTGGTTTCAAATTGTTGATCGGCGGGGGTCGCCCACGCGACTGCGGGACAAAGGATGGCGAGTGAGCAAAGAACGAATTTCATAAGAGGTAAGATCCAAGGGTATCGCGCTCGCGACGTCAACTCCTCCGGCCGAGCGCCGCCGGAAGTGCGGGTCCTCTCCGCGATCGTTAGGCAAATCTAATCCGAAAGATGATCGAGGAAGAAATTGATCACCTGCTGCCCGACCGTCTCGGGAGGATTCGCGCCCTCGTAGGGTAAATCCCAGTAGTTATAGGAGTGCTCGCAGCCTGATCGGAACCCTCGATCAAATTCTTACGGACGCATCGAATTCAATTCAGAGCGTTGATCATGCGTGCGCGGCCGGACTCGGCGATATTTCGCGCTCGCGATCACTCCGCGATGTGAACTTTTTCGGACTAATCGGGAAGCGTTAGGATGGGTAGCCGCCGGCGATGTAGTCTTTGAGCTGATCGAGGGCGGCGCTTTGCGTGGAGATCACGTGCTTCACCAGGTCGCCGATCGATACGACGCCGCGCAGCTCACCATCGGCCATGACCGGCAAATGTCGTATGTGCTTGTCCGTCATGAAGTGCAGACATTCTTCCACCGTCTCGCGCGGGTGCGCGGTGATGAGCTCGGTCGTCATGATTTCGCGGACGTAGCTGTTGCGCGAGGTCTTGCCTTTGAGCATGACCTTGCGGGAATAATCACGCTCCGAAACGATGCCGACGAGTTTGTCATTCTCCATCACGAGGAGCGCGCCGACATTTTTCTCCGCCATCAGCGCGATGGCATCGTAAACAGTGGCATCGGGCGAGACTGACCAGATCGGGCCGGTCTTGTGGGCAAGGATGGTTTCGACCGTGCCGCTCACGTCCATTCCCGGAGAATACCGAGGGCTGGAAATGGAGCAAAACAATTATCGACCGCGACGCGCGAACTTCCCGGCGATCAACTCCTCGAGCTTCGCGACCAAAGTCGGCTGCGGCAGCCGCTCGAGCACTTCGTTGAGAAAACCAACCACGAGCAATTCGCGCGCGACCGGCGCCGGGATGCCGCGGGCGAGGAGATAGAACATTTCGTCCTCGTCGAGCTGACCCGAGGTCGCGCCGTGGCTGCACTTCACGTTGTCGGCCAGGATCTCGAGGCCGGGCATGGAGTTCGCCTCGGAGTCGTCGCTCAGGAGAAGGTTGCGGACTTTTTGGTAGGCGTCGGTGAAGTGCGCGTGCGGCTCGACCCGGATCAAACCGCCGAAAGTATTCCGCGAATGGCCGCTGAGTGCGTTCTTAAAAAGAAGATCGCTGTAGGTGTGCGGCGAGGCGTGATCCTGCAACGTTCGCGCGTCGAATTCCTGCGTTTCATCGGCGACCGAGACAGCGAGCATGTCACTGCGACCGCCTTCGCCCTCGAGGCGGCTGAGGCTTTCGAGGCGCGAATATTTTCCGCCCAACCCGAGATGGAGATTCATCGCGGAAGCGTCGCGCCCGACGAGCGTGGCGTTGATCTGAATGCTGAGGGCGTGATCGCTCCACTCCTGCGTCGAGATGTAGGTGACCTTCGCGCCAGCGCCGACAACCAGATCATTCACCCCGCAGGAGAAACCGGGACGAGTGCGCTCGGCGGAGCGAAAATGTTCGACCAGCGTGACCTTGGAAAATTCCTCCGCGACGAGGAGGGTGTGCGGGAAAATCGCGGCGTTCTCCGTGCTCAGCCAATGGAAGGTTTCGAGCGGCAACTCGATCTCGATCCCGCGCGGGACGTAAAGAAAAGTGCCCGACCGAACGAACGCCTGATGAAGCGCGGCAAACTTGGCCGAACCAAGAGTCGCCGGCTGATTCATGAAATGGCGCCGGAACAATTCCTCGTGCTCGAGCATGGCGCGCTCGAGCGGCTGGAAGATGACGCCGGCTTCGCGCAGTTTTTCGGAGAGCGCCTCGCGTTCGAGCAAATGGTCGTCGGCAAAAACCATCCGGCCGCCGGTCTCGCTCAACTCGGTCGAACGCTCGAGAAGCCCAGCCGTTTCCGTGTCGGAAGGCGAGGCGTCGGGCAGATGGTAGGGCGCAAGATCGAGCGCCTTCACATTGGAGAATCGCCAGGCCTGATCTTTCACCGCCGGCATCGGCAGGCTCTGGAATTCAATCCAGGCGGCGCGCTGTTGCTCGCGAAACCACCCCGGCAAATCGGCGTTGCGGGTCCCGACGCCGCCGAGAATGGCGGCCGGTTCCGGCGCCGCTTCGGCGATTTCTTCGAGGAGAGCTGACGGATTACTCATGGGTCGCGGAGATGCAAACGGCGGTCATAGACCGCCGCTACAGTCCTCCTTTTTGGCTGGCGAAAACTAGCCGACGGAGCCTTCCATCTCAAGTTCGATGAGCCGCTTCAGCTCGACCGAATATTCCATCGGAAACTGCCTAACGAGATCGTTGACGAACCCGTTGACGCTCAGGCTCATCGCCTGCGCTTCGGTCAGCCCGCGCTGTTGCATGTAGAAAATCTGCTCCGCGCTCACCTGGCTGACGCTCGCCTCGTGCTGCACCGCGTTCCCCGTCCCGCGAACGGTGATCGCCGGATAGGTGTCGGTGCGGCTGTTCGCGCTAATCAGAAGCGCGTCGCACTCGGTGTTGTTCTTGCAGTTCTTGAGATGTTTCGGGACGTGGACGAGGCCGCGATAAGTGGCACGGCCGGTCCCGATGCTGATCGATTTGGAAATGATGTTGCTGGTCGTTTCATCGGCCGCGTGAACCATTTTCGCGCCGGTATCCTGATGCTGGCCGTCGCCCGCCAGCGCGATGGAGAGGACTTCGCCACGGGCCTTACGGCCTTTCATGACCACGCCCGGATATTTCATCGTTAGGCGAGAACCGATGTTGCAGTCGATCCATTTCACTTCCGCCTCCTCATGGGCGAGGCCGCGTTTGGTCACGAGGTTGAAGACGTTGTTCGACCAATTCTGCACGGTGATGTACTGAATTTTCGCGCCCTTCATCGCCACGAGCTCGACGACCGCGCTGTGCAGCGTGGCAGTGTTAAACTTCGGCGCGGTGCAACCTTCCATGTAGGTCAGCTCGGCGCCTTCATCGACGATAATCAGCGTGCGTTCGAACTGCCCGAAATTCTCGGCGTTGATCCGAAAATATGCCTGCAGCGGGTGTTTCACCTTCACTCCCGGCGGCACATAGATGAACGAGCCGCCGCTGAAAACAGCGCTGTTCAAGGCGCTGAACTTGTTGTCCCCGATCGGGATGACCTTGCCGAACCACTTCCGGAAAATCTCCGGGTGTTCCTTCAAACCATCCGCGCTCCCGACGAAGATGACTCCCTGTTCGCCGACCGCTTTTTTGATGTTGGAATAAACCGCTTCGCTGTCGAACTGCGCCTCGACGCCGGCAAGAAATTTTCTCTCCTGTTCCGGAATGCCGAGCCGCTCAAAAGTACGCTTCACATCCTCCGGCACTTCTTCCCAGGTGCGCTTCGCCTGCACGCCGCCGCTCAGATAGTAGCGGATATTGTCGAATACGATCGCTTCCAAGTCCTTGCTCGCCCAATGCGTCGGCATCGGCTTGCCTTGAAAAATCTTGAGCGCCTTGAGCCGGAATTCCCGCACCCAATCCGGATCCTGTTTCACATCCGAGATGTAATGAATCGTCTTCTCGTTCAACCCGACGCCCGCGTCATGGGTGTGGGTCTCCGGATAGGCGAAGTCGCCAATGTTGCGTTCGATATCGAGAGTTGTGTTTTCTTTGACCATTTTATCTCCTCGTTAGGCTAATGCCGCTTCGGTCGCGTCCTCTTTGACCCAATCGTAACCCTGTTCCTCGAGCTGCAGAGCCAGTTCCTTGCCCCCGCTCATTTCAATCCGGCCTTTCACCATAACGTGCACGCGATCGGGCACGATGTAATTCAAGAGCCGCTGATAATGGGTAATCAAAAGCACGCCGAGATTCGGCCCGCGGAGCGAGTTGACCCCGTGAGCCACGACCTTGAGCGCGTCGATGTCGAGACCGCTGTCGGTCTCATCGAGGACCGC
Organism: uncultured Verrucomicrobiae bacterium; assembly: GCA_963792775.1. Taxonomy (GTDB): domain Bacteria; phylum Verrucomicrobiota; class Verrucomicrobiia; order Chthoniobacterales; family UBA10450; genus Palsa-1392. The sequence goes on from CAWBXU010000002.1 coordinate 769,899, forward strand.
GTACTTCGGTTCGAGCATCGCCAGTTGCAGAATCTCGTTCCGCTTCTTCTCGCCGCCGGAGAAGCCTTCGTTGACCGAGCGCGAGGTGAAAGAGCGATCCATTTCGAGCAAATCCATCTTCTTATAGAGCTGCGCGTAATAATCCGTCGCCTCCAACTCTTCGCCTTCGGGCATACGCGCCTGCACCGCGGCGCGCAAGAAATTGGCGATCGTCACGCCGGGAATTTCGCTCGGATATTGAAAGGCGAGGAAGATTCCCTTGCGCGCTCGTTCGTCCGGCGCCAACTCGAGAAGATTTTCGCCGTCCATGAAAACGGATCCAGCCGTCACGGTGTAATCCGGGTGTCCGGCCAGGACTTTCGCGAGGGTGCTCTTCCCCGAGCCATTCGGGCCCATGATGGCGTGCACTTCGCCGCGCGGCAACGAGAGCGTAAGCCCGCGGATGATCTCCTGATCGCCAATCGCGACGTGTAAATTTTCGATGGTCAACTGCTCCATATTGGATCCAAAACATAGTGCAGAATCCCCTCTTTAGCGAATCGCGCGGGCTATTTGCGAATTGCGATTTCCGATTTGCGAATTAGTAGTCGGGCAGGCGAATCGAATCGCAATTCGTAAATCAGAATACCCCGTGGTGTAACGGTAACACAGCGCCCTTTGGAGGCGTTATTCATGGTTCGAATCCATGCGGGGTAGCCACTCTCGACAAGGCGTCGAAGCCGGAGATCACGTCGAAGAGTTCTTCTGCACGCGCACCACGATTACATCCTCGTAGTGCGAGCGGTTGAAGATCACGACTTCGCCGCGCCGCGGGGTCTTTTGTTCGACGCGCCAGAGGAAATCATGCGCCAGCTCCTCCGAACTCGGCTGTTTGAAACTGGCCACGCGGCAGCCCTGCGGATTCATCGAGCCGATGACGTGACGGATGACGCCGTCCTTGCCGCCGGCATCGAGCGCCTGCAGACAGATCAGGCAGAGAACGTTTGTTTTCGGCGTAGAGCGGGAATTGCAGATCGTCCGTTCGCTGCTGGAGCTTGGCGACTTTGCGCGTGGCAGATTTTTTGTTCTCGCTCTTGTCGGTTAAATCGGGATCGAGCTTCTTCAGCCGCACTCGGCTCCCGGGTGAACGCGAAATTCTTTCTCGTAGTTCATAGCGATGCGTCCGGTTTGTTGTTCTCAGCAATCTAGGTCATCAACGCGACCCAGGCGAGAAGGCCGCCCATGGCCGTCAGCGTCACGGGCACGCCGAGGCGGGCGAAGTCGCGAAAGGAAATCCTGATCCCCAGCTCGCGTGCCTGCTGCACGACAATGATGTTCGAGACGCTGCCGATGATGATGAGGCTGCCGCCAAAGCTATTAGCCAACGCCAGCACATAAGCAGTCGTTGGGTTTGTGACATCGACGATCTTGACCAAAAGCAGCACCGCCGCGGAGTTGTTGATCAGGTTGGAAAGCGCCGCGGTCCCGACCGCCAGGATCGAGGGAGACTGAAGATTCAAGCCGGCGTGCGCCAGCCACTGCGCCGCGAGGTCGCCGTAACCCGTCGTTTGAAAGGCGCCCGTCACCACGAAGAGCCCCATGAACAAAACCAGGATCGACCAGTCAACCAGACGGAGCATGTCTTCGGTGCGAAACTTCGGGCTTGCGAGATGAATCGCGGCCGCGGTCAGGGCGGTGATTTCCTTCGGGATCCGGGTGAAGAAAAACGCGATCACCAGGACGAGAATGACGAGCCCCTTGATCGTGTGATGGAGGCTAAAAGGCTGCGCGTAATTCTCGCCGTCGTCGGGCATCGGCACGGCGCGCCGCAGGTGATGCCGCGACATCGCCCAGATGATCCCATAGGCGGAGGCGAGCGCGAAGACGACCGGCGCGATACACCACAGGACATACGGCCCGAAATTCAGGCCGGCTACCTCCGCGATCATCATATCCTGCGGGTTGCCAACAAAGGTGGCAGCCGCGCCGATGTTGCTCGCGATCGCGAGCGCGATGAGAAACGGCACCGGATTGATCTTCCGCTGGATGAGGGCAGTCGCCACGACCGGCGCGAAAACAAAGCAAACAATGTCGTGATTCAGAAAGGCCGAAAGTCCAGCGGTCACCAGCATCAGTTCGAAGAGGAACCGCGCGGGTCGGTCGAGGCGGGTGGCGATCGCATTCGCGACCCGGCCAAAGAAGCCGGCAAGCCGCAGTTGCGCCGAGATGACGAAAAAGCCGAAGAGGAGCAGGATGGTCGGCCAGTTGACGAGGTTGACGACGCTCGTCGTCGGCATGCGCGAAAAGACGATGACCGCAATCGCGCCGAGGAGCGCGATGCCGGTGCGATTGAGTTTCAATCCCGGCACATGCCCGAGCGCGATGCCGAGATAAGTGAGCGCGAAAATGATCAGCACCGCCGTGGCGGCTGAAGAGGGGATTTCCATCACGCGTCAACTTGCATTCCGAGCTGTGCGATCTCCTAAAAGGTTCTTCATTCCTTCCTTCCCAGGTTCACTAATACATGCGAGCCCGAAACATCCATCCTGCCACCGCCAGGTTAATCAGCCCGATGATGGCCATCGGCCAAAACTGGCTGATCAGAAGATGAAACGGCGTCCCCTGCAGGAAGATGCTGCGCAGGATCACGAGAAAATAGCGCATCGGGTTGATCAACGTGAGCTGCTGCACCCAATATGGCATGTTGGCGATGGGCGTGGTGAAGCCCGAGAGAATGATCGACGGCACGATGAAGAGGAATGCGCCGAGCAATCCCTGTTGCTGCGTCACGCGAAAGCGATGAGATCATCAAACCCACGCCTACAGTCGAGAGCAGGAAGAAGAACATCCCCAGGTACAACGTGGCTACGCTCCCGCGCAACGGCACTTGAAACCAGAGCCTCGCGATCAGGATGATCACCGTCGCCTCGGCAAATCCGATGATGAATCCCGGCAGTGCCTTGCCGATGAGAATTTCCACGGGACGGAAGGGCGTCACGAGTAATTGATCGAAGGTCCCTTGCTCGCGTTCGCGGGCCACGGAGAGCGCGGTGACCAGTGTTGTGACCACGAGCGTCAGCAACCCGACAATGCCGGGCACGATGAACCAGCGGCTCACCAGGTTCGGATTGAACCACGCCCGCGTTTCCAGGTAGGACGGCGTCGCCGGAGCGCCGGCCTGTTGCAGCCAGTCGGCGTTGAACCCGGCGATGATCGTGTTGACGTAATTGAGAAGAATCGCCGCGGTGTTGGAGTTGCGTCCGTCGATGATGACCTGCACGGGCCCGGATCGACCACTGAGCAATTCGCGGCTGAACTGCGGGCCGATGTGCAGGACCAACAGCACTTTTCTGGCGTCCACCAGCGGCGCGATCTGCGCGGCGTGCGAAATCGTCGTGACCAACTGGAAATTCGGCGAACCCTCAAACTGAGCGACCAGATCGCGTGATGCCTGACTGTGATCCTCGTCGTAGACGGCCAGCGGGACGCGGTTCAGGTCGAACGTCGCGGCGTAGCCGAACACCAGCAATTGCAGGATGGGCGGCACGATCACCACGATCCGGCTCCGCTTATCCTTGAGCAGGGCCAGGAACTCCTTCTTCATCAATGCTCCGATTCGTCGCCACATGGTTGGTCTCCTATTCCAGCCGTTTCCGCAGCTTGCGCCGACTCACTCCGAGGAAAAAAGCCGCCAGCACCACCAACCCCAGCGCGTTGGGCAAGAGCACCGACCAGACGTTGCCGGCGAGGAAAAGCGTCTGCAAAATCGTCACGAAATATCGCGCCGCCAACACGTAGGTGATTGCCTGAACGACGCGCGGCATGCTGCCGATATCAAAAATGAACCCGGACAAAATGAAGGCCGGCAGGAATGTGGTGATGATCGCCACCTGGCCGGCCACGAACTGGTTCTTCGTCACGGTGGAAATCAGCAATCCCATTCCGAGCGCCGCCAGCAGGAACAGCGACGAGGCCGCAAACAGCAGCACGAGCGATCCGCGCAGCGGCACGCCGAAGAGCCAGACACCCATCGCCACCGACAACGCCATTCCGCCCGTGCCGAGGGCGAAGTAGGGCAGCACTTTGCCGAGCAACACTTCGGCCATCGTCACCGGCGTCACCAGCAACGCCTCCATCGTGCCGCGTTCCCATTCCCGCGCCATCACCAAAGCCGTGAGCAGCGCGCCGATCAGCGTCATGATGATGGCGATCAAGCCAGGCACGAGAAAATTGCGGCTGCGCAACTCGCTGTTGAACCAGACGCGTGGATCGATCTGCAATGGCGCGTGCAAGGTCTGGCCCCGCGCGAGGGCCTGCTGTTGCAGCCATCTCTGCCAGACGCCCTGCACGTAACCAAGGATGAGCCGCGCGGTGTTGGCGTCCACGCCGTTGACGATCACCTGCACCGGCGCGCCGCCGGGCTGGCGCAGTTGCCGCGTGAAATCCGAGCGCAGGTGAACGATGGCATCCACGCGACGCTGCATGAGCGCCGCTTCGGCTTCGTGGAGATTGTGCATGAAGACCGGCGCGAAGTAGCGCGACTGCTGAAAACCTCCGGTCAGACTCGCGGTGTCGGCGCTGGGCTGTTCCACGACCAGCGCGATCGGCACGTGCTCCGCGTCGAGCGACACGCCATAGCCGAAGATCAGCAGCAACACGACCGGCATCAGGAACGCGATCGCGATGCTGCTCGGATCGCGCAGGATTTGGAGAAACTCTTTGCGCAGCAATCCGCGCAAGCGCATACGTCCCCCACCGCGTGAGAGTGGCTCAGGTTGCGCGCTCATCCGGCTGTCCCCTTGTTTTCAATCAGTGCGATAAATGCGTCCTCCATCGTCGGCTCCGGTCGCTCGGCGGTGCGCTCACGTTTCTTGATTTCTTCGGGCGTGCCGATCGCGAGAATTTCGCCATCGGCCATGATCGCGAGCCGGTCGCAGTACTCGGCCTCTTCCATAAAATGAGTGGTCACCATCACGGTCACGCGTTGCTCGGCCAGCGCGTTGATCCGTCGCCAGAATTCGCGCCGGGCCAGCGGATCGACGCCGGAAGTCGGTTCGTCGAGGAAGAGGATTTCCGGCTCGTGCATGAGCGCGCAGGCCATCGCCAGCCGCTGCTTGTGGCCTAACGGCAAGATCGAGACTGGTGACGCTCGGCCATCGGAGCGAGTTCGAATTGGCTCAACGCCCAATCCATCCGATCGCGCTGACGTTTCCCGAAAAGATTGTAGGCGCTGCTGAAGAAACGCAGGTTTTCGCAGACGCTGAGATTGCCGTAGAGCGAGAACTTCTGCGACATGTAACCAATCCGCCCGCGCGCCGCGGCCGCCGCGCGCCGCAAGTCCAGGCCGGCCACGCGCAGACTGCCTTCGGTCGCCGGCAACAAACCGCACAACATCCGGAACACGGTCGACTTGCCCGCGCCGTTTGCGCCGAGCAACCCGAAGACCTCGCCGCGATCCACCCGGAACGTTACGCCTTTGACCGCATAGAAATCGCCGAAGCGCCGTTTGACGTTTTCGACATCAATCACCGGACCGGCGCCGTTGTGCGCACGCACCGAATCTCCGGTCATCGCTTCCGGCGATTTCGCCGCCGCGGCTTCTGGCCTTCGCTTGCGCAGCATCGTCACAAAACTGTCTTCCAGCCGCGGCGGCACCGGCTGAATGGCGATGTCCTTGTTATTCGGCAACAACGTCGCAGGATCGGGGCGAACATCGCTCTCCATGACGAGGCGCACGGATTCGCCCTGGATCAACGCATCGACCACGCCCGGCGCGGTCGAGAGCGATTCCTGGAGAGCACGCTTGTTGGCGACGGACGAAGTCACCATGTAGGTCCGGCCGCGGGAACGTTCGCTGAATTCCTGCGGCGGACCGTGACCGAGCACCTCGCCATCGTGCATCAGGATCACTTCAGCGCAGCGTTCCGCTTCGTCGAGATAGGCCGTGCTCAGCAGGACGGTCACGCCTTGCTTTTGCGCGAGTCGATAAACGATCTGCCAAAGTTCGCGTCGCGAAACGGGATCAACGCCCACCGTTGGTTCGTCGAGCAACAATAACTCCGGCGGACGCACCAGCGTGCAAGCCAGCCCGAGCTTTTGCTTCATCCCGCCCGACAAACGACCGGCGAGGCGCGCGGTGAACCGGGCCAGGCCGGTCATTTGCATCAATTCCTCATAGACGGGAGCCCGATCGGCGTGCGGCACGCCCTGCAAATCGGCGTAGAGATCGAGATTCTCCTGGACCGACAAATCTTCGTAGAGCCCAAAGCGCTGCGGCATGTAGCCAACGCGCGCCTGCACCTCCAGCGAATCGCGCGTGGCATCGAAACCCAACACCGTGATCTGGCCGTCGTCGGGCACGAGCAGCCCGACCGCCATCCGCATCAGCGTCGTCTTGCCCGCGCCGTCCGGCCCGATCAATCCCGTGACGCGTCCACGTCGCACGGCGAGATTGATATCGCGGAGAGCCTCGACTGTTCGCCCGCCCGCCACGAACTGTTTGCGCACGCCGTGCAACTCCAGCACAACGTCGGACTCACGCTGCGCCCGCTCGGTTTCTCCGGAGGCGTCCATGCGTGCGAGCTACTCTTGAGGCTGGTTCAGCGGGATGGTCACGACCGCGGGCATCCCGAGGCGGAGTTCGCCTCCGGGTTGTGGACAAAGACGCGCACCTGATAGACGAGCTTGGTTCGCACCTCGGCGGTCTCGACCGTTTTCGGGGTAAACTCAGCCGTCGGCGAGATGAACCCGATCCAGCCGTCGTAATGTTTGTTAGGGAAACTATCGGTCGTCACCTCCGCCTTCATTCCTTCGCGGATTTTGCCGAGGTCCGTCTCCGACACGTAGGCCCGCACCCATAACGGATCGTCCAGCGCCAGCGTGAAGACCGGCTCATGCGGCGAAGCCATGTCGCCCGGCTCGAGCAGCCGATCCTGGATGACGCCATTGCTGGGCGCGTAAAGTTTGGCGTTGGCCAGGTCGCGTTTCACCAATTCGAGCTCGGCTTCTTTGGCTTTCAGCGTCGCTTCGGCTGCGGCAATGTTTTGCTTCGCCGCCGCCAGCGTGGCCGTGGCCACATCGAGCACGGCCCGTGCATTGTCGAGGTCCTGCGGAGAGACGACCTTTTTCTCGCGCAGATCCTGAACGCGCTTAAACGTGAGATCGGCGTTGACCAGATTGGCCTGCGCCACGTTCCTGTCCGCTTCGGCCTTGAGGACGGCTTGCTGCTGCGCGGCCACGTTGGCCTCACCGGTCGCGACGGTCGCCGCAAAGCGCCGGCTATCGAGGGTCGCCAACTCCTGCCCCGTCTGCACGCGGTCGCCTTCCTTCACGAGCAACTTCGTGATCCGCTCGCTATCGTTGAAAGCGAGCTGCACCTGACGAATGTCCACATTGCCGTAGAGCACCAACCGGTCGTTGGTGCCGGCGCCATGGCGGGTAAACCAAAACCAGACCAGGCCGGCCACGATCGCGATCGCAAGCACACCCAGAAGAATGCGAATTCGGTTTCGTTTCACCATGTCTCGTAAAGCCCGAAATACCAAAGCGTGTGGTTGTCGCCCGCCACGCTGTGACCGGCGCTGAAGAGCAGGCTGAAATGATCGTTCACATTGTAGGAGCCGCCCAGATTGAGCGCGCCAAATCCCTTGTCGTTAGGCGTGTCCGCGCCTTGCGCGAAAAATTCGCCGCCGAGCATGAGATGTTTGCCGAAGTTCCGCTGCACCAGCCAGCCGCCAAAAGGGTAGTCACGCTGACCCGGCGCGGGATTGATCACCGCGCCACCGCCGCCGTAGGTCGTCCAAAGGCCCCAGCTTTTCTGCACCCACAACGGCAATCGGAACCACGTCCGTCCATTGCCCAGTCCGCGACTCTCATCACCCGTCGGCAACTCGGCCATCGGGAAGATCCCGATTTGCGGCCATTCGTTAGTCTCATGAACGAAGCGATACTTGACGCCCAGCTCCATGTCGCCCAGGCCGAAAGCGGCCGGCATTCCAGGGCCATCAACCGATGTGAGCGGCACGATCAAGTGCAACTGGGTATCGGGGAAGCGCCCCGTAATTCAGTTCGACGGCCGGACCCGCAATGCCATAACTCCCCCCGCCGGAAGTCAGGCCGGAGGTAAACAGGTAGGCTTCCCAATGGCGAAGATCCACCGGCTCCGGGTCGTCGGTCAAAAACGGCGGGCCGGCGAAGGAGTAAGTCGTCAAAACCAGGTTCAGACAAAGAGCGCGCGAGATGGTTCTGAAGATGTTGCGCACGCGAGGACGGCACTGATTCATTTCGTTTCTTTCCGCGCCGCAGCCTTAGGTGTGTTCGCCAACGCGTCGAAGCCGGAGATAACATCGAAGAGTTCCTCGTCGATGCTGCTCTGACGCAATTGGTGGAAGGTGCCGTGAAGCGTGACGAGAAGTTCGTCGATGTTTTTGTCAGCACGCTGCATCGCCGCGAGGCGGCTGGCGTTTTCGCTCGCGAGCGATTCGGCGCAGGCGCGGAAGATCGAGACGAAGAGATACTCGCGAATGAGTGCGCGTAATGTTGCGGTGCTGCTGCCGATGACCTCGGGGAGGTTCTTCGCCGGCCAGGGAATCTCGGCCAGCTTGCGACGCCAGGTTTCGTCCAGGGGCAGCAGGCGCTGACTCACCGGCTCGTAGCCCGCTCCAGAGGTGGGGCGGTTGTAGAAGAGGTGAAGCTCGGTGATCTTCATTCCGCCCACGATGCGTCTCGTGCTCGACAAGAATTTTCCCGACCAGCGGCGTGATGGCTTTGATGGAATTCGGCACGCGAATAGAGCCCGACCGGTGTCAGCCCCGCGTCTTTCAAACGCGCGTGCACGCGCTCGCCGACGGCCCAGACTTGCGGTTTATTCGTTAGGGCGGCCAGGGCCTTAACCGCATGATCGGTTACGACATCATTAAACTGGCCGACCAATCCTTGATCGGAACCGAAGACGACCGCGGCGATTGCATCTGCGCCCAGACGCTTGGTCGTGGCTGTCAGCAATGCTGAGGAACCGGCCGCGCGAAAGCAGACGCTCAGGCCCAACTCCACCGTGCGATAATAATCGCCTAACGACTTCACCGATTTTTCATACTGGCCGATACTCGAAGCGGCCAAAGCTTTCATCGTCCGCACGACGGATTGAAGATCGCCTGCGCTGCTGATCTTCCGACGCAGGCTGGCGGTGGTATCACTCATGGTAAAGTCGGGCGATCGTTCATAGTGTCGCCCCAAACCAAGCTCCCACCCCGGCGGTCAGAGCCATAGCCAACGCACCCCAAAAAGTCACGCGAGCAACTGAAATCCCCACGGGTGAGCCTCCGGCGCGGGCCGCCAGGGAACCCAGCAGGGCGAGGAACACAAGCGACCCGCCGGATACCGTCCAGACCAGGGCCGATCGCGGCACGAGGAGAACCAGCAGGAGCGGCAGGAAGGCGCCGACGGTGAAACTGCCCGCTGACGCGAAGGCGGCCTGGACCGGCCTGGCGCTCAACGTGTCGGAGATTCCCAGTTCATCGCGGGCGTGGGCACCCAGTGCGTCCTTGGCCATCAATTGCGTGGCGACCTGCCCGGCAAGCTCAGCATCAAGTCCGCGGGCGACATAGATGGCGGCGAGTTCGGCATGTTCACTTTCACCGCCGGTCGCCAACTCATCACGCTCCCGTTCCAGGTCGGCGTGCTCAGTATCGGCTTGGGAACTGACGGACACATATTCACCGGCAGCCATGGACATCGCCCCCGCAACCAGCCCGGCCAAGCCGGCGACCAGCACGCTGCTGCGGTCGGCGGCGGCGGCGGCCACGCCCACGATCAAACTGGCGGTGGAGACGATGCCGTCGTTGGCGCCGAGCACGGCGGCGCGGAGCCACCCGATGCGGTGGGTTCGATGGATTTCAGTATGTTTCATGTTGAATGCTCCGGTGTGGCTTTGGCTTTCGGCTTGGCGTCGGGCTTGCCTCCGTTGGTAGACGCGGATTTCGGATCAGTCTTAAGTTCGGGTTTGGAGTCGGTTTTTTGCCCGGCTCCAGGAGTGGCCGCCGACGTGGATTTATCCGGCTTGGATTCTGACTTCTTCCCGTCATTTCTTTCAGGTGCGGGTTTCTTCTCGGTCTTTTGTTCAGGCTCGTCAGGTTTGGCTTCCGGTTTCGGCTGGAAAGGTGCGAGCGCTTGGCGTGCGAGTTCAATGATCACTTTGCGATCCTCGTCGCTCAACTTGTCGGCGGTTTCGAAGCGTGCGCATGACCTCCGCCGGAATCTTCGCCGCAGCCTCGCGCATGGCCTGCTCGGCTTCTTTCATCCGTTCGAGCGGCACGTCGTCGAAGAGTTTCGCGCTCAACGCCAGGAGCACGGCGATTTGTTCGACCACCGGAACCGGAGCGAATTCCGGTTGCTCGAGACAGGCGCGGATGCGCCGTCCGTGCTCGATGATCTTGCGCGCTTCTTCATCCAGCCGCGCGCCGAAGCGGGAAAAGGTTTCGCGTTCCTCGAACTGCGCGTAGGCCAGTTTGAGGTCGCCCGTCACCGCGCGGTAGGCCGCCAACTGCGCCTTGCCGCCGACGCGCGAGACGGATTTGCCGACATCGACCGCGGGCAGGACGCCCAGTTCGAAAAGCGACGGCGAGAGATAAATCTGGCCGTCGGTGATCGAGATCAGATTGGTCGGAATGTAAGCGGAAATATTTTGCGCCTCGGTCTCGATGATCGGCAACGCGGTGAGCGAGCCGCCGCCGAGTTCCTTGCGCAAATGGGTCGCGCGCTCGAGCAGCCGCGAGTGAATGTAAAAGATGTCGCCGGGAAAAGCTTCGCGCCCGGGCGGCCGGCGGAGCAACAACGAGAGCTCGCGATAAGCGCGCGCGTGGTGCGTGAGATCGTCGTAAACGATGAGCACGTCGCGGCCCGCTTCCATGAAATGCTCCGCGATGCTGGTCGCGGCGTAAGGCGCGATGTAGGCGAGCCCGGGCGGATCGTTCCCCTCGGTCACGACCACGACCGTGTAATCCATCGCGCCTTTCTCGCGCAAACCAGCCACGGCTTTGGCGACCGCCGACGCGCGCTGACCAATGGCGCAATAGACACAGACGACATCGCGGCCGCGCTGATTCAGAATGGTGTCGATCGCGATCGCGGTCTTGCCCGTCCGGCGATCGCCCAAAATCAACTCGCGCTGCCCGCGCCCGATCGGAATGAGCGCGTCGATCACTTTCAATCCGGTCTGAAGCGGCACCGTCACCGGCGCGCGATCCATGATCGCCGCCGCCGGTCGCTCGATCGGCAAACGTTCGCTCGCTGCCACGGGCCCATTGCCATCGAGCGCTCGACCAAGCGGATCGATCACGCGCCCGAGCAAGCCTTCGCCCACCGCCACATCCATGACCCGCCCGGTGCGCTGAACTTCATCGCCCGCGTGCAGACCCTGATATTCGCCGAGCAGAACGACGCCGATTTCCTCCTCGTCCACGTTGAACGCGATCCCAAAAAGATCGCCGGGAAACTTGAGCAGCTCCTCAAAGCCCGCGTTGGGAAGACCGGCGACCCGTGCGATGCCAGTGGAGACGCTGATGATCGTGCCCGACTTCATGCGGCGCGAGTTGCGGCGTGAACGCTTCGCGCGCCTGATCGATTCCCGCGAACGTGCGATCGAAGACGCTCTGCAGACTTTCCGGCGTCGCGTTCATTTACTTTTCACGACTGACTTTTGCTCGTTAGGCTGCGGTTTCGGTTGGTCCTTCGCTTTCAAAAGTTCGTCGACGCCATGTTCCAAACCTGTGAGGTAATCGGCGATGCTCCACGCGAGCTTTTGGCCGTTCGTGGTGAGTTCGATGCCGCTGACCAAATCCGGCGCGGTTTCGAACCGGAGTTTGATTTCGCTCGAGAAGGTTTCGTTGAGCGCTTTTTGAATTGCGGCCTGTTGCTCGGCGGGGAGGTCGAACGCACTGCGCACGACTGCGGGATCGGGCGCCTGTCTTAAGCGCTTCGCCGAGGCTGGCTTTCGTTTTTGCGTCCAGCGCTTGCAGGCGTCGCAGGAAAACGTCAGCCGTCCGCTCTTCGAGGCTGGCCGTGGCGAGATCGGCCAGCGTCTTTCGCGTGATGGCGAATACTTCCTCCTGCGTTCGGCGACTGATGGCCTGGCTCAAGTGCTGCGCGTCGTTTCGTAGCGTCTCGCCTCGCTTCGCGCTCAAGGCGTCGGCGGCTTTGCGCGCTTCGTCGAGGAGTCGCTCGCGTTCGGCTTTCGCTTCGTCGGTTGCTTTGCTTAGGAGCGCGGCGCGTTGCTGGTCGAACTCGTCGTTCTTGTGCTGGAAATCGTCGCGCTCCTTTTTCGCTTCGGCTTTTTTGGCAGCGGCATCGGCCAGTTCGGCGGCGATCTTCTTCTCGCGCGCGTCGATCGCGTTCAGGATCGGTTTGTAAAGAAAGCGCCGCAACAACCAGACGAGGATGAGGAAGTTGAGCGCCTGCGCCCCGACGGTGAACCAGTCGATGAGCATGAATTACTTTCCGGCCGCCTGCGCGATGACGTGATTCCAGAACGGATTCGCGAAGATCAAAATCATCGAGACGACGAAGCAGTAAATGGCGGTCGATTCGATCATGGCGAGGCCGACGAAGAGCGTGCGCGTGATCGTGGCGGAGGCGTCGGGCTGCTGGGCGAGTGCGGTGAGCGCGGCCGCGACCGAGCGTCCTTCGCCGAGGGCCGGCATCATACAACCGATACCGGTCGTGAGGCCGGCGATGACGATCGAGGCGACCGCGATGAGTGTCATGTTATCCATTGGTGTGTCCTTTGTTTGTTAGGCTGCGGGAAGTTTGGGCCGGCGCGTGCGCGTGGCCGCCGCGATGTAAACCGCGGCGAGGATGCTGAAGATGTAGGCCTGCACCATGCCGGTGAGAAGGCCGAGCGCCGTCATCACGATCGGGAAAATGAACGGCGTGATCGTGAGCAGAATCCCGATGATCATCGCCCCGCTCATCATGTTGCCGAAGAGACGGACGGCGAGCGCGAGGGTGCGCGAGAGTTCGCTGATGATGTTGAACGGCAGCATGATCACCGTCGGCTCGGTGTAGGATTTGAGGTAGCCGCCGAGGCCCTGGTCCTCGATGCCGAAGAGCGGCACGGCGACAAAGACGCAGAGCGCGAGCGCGGCGGTAGTCGAGAGCGAAGCGGTCGGCGGCTCGTAGCCCGGGATGATGGTGCAGAGCGCGGAGACGGCGACGAAGAGAAAGAGCGTGCCGAGAAAACCGAGATACTTCTCCGGGTGTCGCAGACCGACGTCTTCGATCTGTTTGTTGATCCCGGTGACGATGATTTCCAAAAAGTTCTGCCAGCGGGTGCGTTCCAGTTCGGTGGAAAGATTGCGCGTGATGAGCTTCGCGCCGACGGCGAGCACGATCATCAGGCCCCAGGTGAAGACGATGGTGCCGTTGAGTTTGAGAAACCCGTGCTGCCAAAAAATTATCTGGTCGGGACTAAGGCGCATGACTGGCCTCCGGTGTTCGCGAGCTGTGATCTTCGGCCGGCGGGCGGGTCAGCCATGTCACGACGAAACGCGCGACGACGAATCCGAGCAGACACGCAAGCAGACCGCCGCCAATCGCCGCGACCGACAAAGTAAAAGCCGGCGAGCGCGATGCCCATGCGCAGGAGCATGCTGCCGAAAAACCAGAGCGCGGGTTGCCGGGACGAAAGGCCTTTGCGCACGGTCCACCAAAGGCCGCCGAAAAAAATCGCCCCGAGCACAAGGCCGGCAGCGCCTGCGAGCAGCAATGGCAGTGGGTCATTCATCGTTAGGCGCCTCGTCGTCGTCCCGCATCGCCTTTTCTTCCTTGGCGACCCAATGCCACGCGTTCAGACAACCAATCGTGAGCCCCGCGACCAGAAGCGCGAGCGTCCAGGAATGCGTTCCGGGATGATGCTTGTCCAACCAGATCCCGAGCGCGGCGCCGAGCAAGGTCGGCACGGTCACCGACCAGCCGATCAGTCCCATCATGCCGAGGCCGAACCAGACGCCGGGCTTCGGATTGCGCCGCGCCTTGAGTTTGCGCGCCGCCTTCACGCCGATCTCTCCGGCGAAATCTGTCCGGTCGTTAGGCGGGTCACTCATTTTTGAAAGCTCGCGAACCGATGCAGAAAGCCGGTTTCCAATTTCGCCATGACCGAGCGGACGTTTTGCTCGTCCTCATCGAGCGCGAGAAACTCCTGCTTCACCGCGTCGTGTAACTTTCCGAGATCCGTTCCGCCGAGCGCGCGGCGCACGGAGACGAGCACGTCCGCGCCGGTTTTCACGAGCACGCCTTCGTCCACCGCGACGAAGACTTCGCCGTCGGATTCGGTTTCGTAAGTCAGAATCCCGGGCGCGAGCGCGGCCACGCAATCGAGCCGGTGCGGGAGGATGCCGAACGAACCTTCGTGCGTCTCCGCGACGATGCGCGACACGCCGGTCTTCTCGGCGAAGACCTGGAACGGGAGAAGAATCTTAAGCTGCATGTGCGGCGGCGACCGGTGTGGCGGTTTTGTTTCCGCGGGCTTTGGCTCACTCGGTTTCGCTTTCGCCTTGGCCTCATCGACCGCGCCGATCATGTAGAACGCGCTCTCGGGTAAATCCTTGAATTCGTCGTCCAGGATTCGCTCACAACCATCCAGCGCATCCTTTAGACTAACGAGTTTACCTTTCATGCCGGTGAATTGCTCGGTCGTGAAAAACGGCTGGGTCAGAAACCGCTCCAGCCGGCGGGCGCGGGCGACGACGTTGCGATCTTCGGGCGAGAGCTGCTCGAGACCGAGCATCGCGATGATGTCTTTCAGCTCGGCGTATTGCGCGAGCGTGCGCCGGATTTCCTGCGCCAGTTTGTAATGGCGTTCGCCGACGATTCCCGGCGTCGCCATTTTGGAACTCGATTGCAGCGGATCGATCGCGGGAAAAAGTCCTTCGCTCGCGCGCTGGCGCGAAAGCACGATCGACGCCGAGAGATGCGAGAAGGTGTGGACCGCCGCCGGATCGGTGAAATCATCCGCCGGCACATAGACCGCCTGGATCGAAGTGATCGCGCCGGTGTCCGTGTTGGCGATCCGTTCTTCCAAACCGGAAAGCTCGGTGCCCATGGTCGGCTGATAGCCGAGACGCGACGGCATTTGCCCCATCAAACCCGACACTTCCATCCCGGCCTGGATGAAGCGGAAAATATTATCGATCAGCAGCAGCACATCGCGATGTTCGTCGTCGCGAAAATATTCCGCCATCGTGAGGGCGGCGTGGCCGACGCGAAAACGGCTGCCCGGCGGCTCATTCATCTGGCCGTAGATCATGACCATGTTCGGCAGCACGCCGGCTTCCTTCATCTCGCGATAAAGCTCCTCGCCTTCGCGGCAGCGCTCGCCGATCCCGCAGAAAATGCTCACGCCTTTCTGGTGCGAGACGACGTTGTGAATCATCTCGGTGAGCAGCACGGTTTTGCCCACGCCGGCTCCGCCGAACAATCCCGCCTTCCCGCCGCGCTCCAGCGGCATGAGCACGTCGATGACTTTGATTCCGGTCTCGAAAACTTCCGACTTGGTGGAACGTCGCGCCAACGGCGGCGGATCGCGATGCACCGAACGCCATTCGATATCCGTCGGCGCTGGCTCGCGATCGATCGCGTTCCCGAAGACGTCGAACATGCGCGAGAGAATTCCTTTCCCGACCGGCGCCTGCAGCGGCCCGCCGGTGTCCTCCACTGCCATGCCGCGTGCGAGACCTTGCGTCGGCGTGAGCGCAATCCCGCGGACATGCCGCGCATCACTTTGCGCCAGCACTTCGATCACGATCTCGTTTTTCGCGCCCGCGCGCAGAACCGAATAAATCGGCGGAAGGTGCGCGTCGAAACGCACGTCGACCACACTGCCGCGCACGGCGGCGATCACGCCTTTATTCGAAGGAGTGATCGTATTTTCCATTTATAGGAGCGGGTTGGCGAGTCTCATCACCACTCCGCGCTGAAACAACTCCCTCGATCCCGGCACCACCTCGAAACCCCGTGCGCATTCGCCTCGAGAAAGCGCGTGAATGTCGCCCGGTTCCGGCCTCCGTGCCAGTGCGTCACTTAACTCGGCCAAGACCCGCGTCCTCGTCGCCACGGATCGGCGACGGGTCGGGCGGCCGCGCCGCCAACTGCCCCGGGTTCAGTGGTGGGTCATCCCAGGCTTCCGGAGGTCGGATCGCTGGCTATCCGCTTGTAAGAACCGAAGCGCGGGGGATGGTATCGGCATGGCGGAGCACCATCACAAAGCTCACGGTCATGCCCATGGCCACGGGCATACGCATGGCACGATCGATCCTTCCATCACCACTTCGGAGCGCGGGATTTGGGCAATCAAATTGTCGTTCATGGGACTTGCGATCACGGCCGGGATTCAGGTGGTCGTGTTTTTGTTTTCGCATAGCGTCGGGTTGCTCGCGGATACGATTCATAACTTCGGCGATGCGGCGACGGCGGTGCCGTTGTGGGTGGCCTTTATGCTCTCGCGCTGGAAGCCGAGCCGGCGTTTCACTTACGGTTATGGGCGGGTCGAGGATCTGGCCGGGGTGGCGATTGTCGGGACGATTCTCCTGAGCGCGATCGTGGCGGGTTACGAAACGGTCCAGCGCTTTTTGCATCCGCAGCCGGTCGGTTATCTCTGGGCGGTGGTGGCGGCTTCGCTCGTCGGATTCGCGGGGAATGAGATCGTGTCCATTTTCCGGATCAAGGTCGGGAAGGAAATCGAAAGCGCGGCGCTGATCGCGGATGGCTATCACGCGCGAATCGATGGCTGGACGAGTCTGGCGGTGCTCTTCGGCGCGGTCGGAGTCTGGCTCGGCTATCCGCTGGCGGACCCGATCGTGGGGGTGCTGATCACGCTCGGCATCGCGCAGATCGTCTGGCAATCGAGCAGGGCGGTCTTTACTCGCATGCTCGATGGCGTGGGCCCGGAAGTGGTCGAGGAGTTGCGGCACGCGGCCAGTCATGTGGAAGGGGTGGAGCAGGTGAGCGATGTGCGCGCGCGCTGGATCGGCCACCGGCTGCATGCGGAGGTGAATATCGCCGTCGCGCCGCACCTTGAAGTGGTGCAAGGCCATGCCATCGCCAAGGAGGTGCGGCATGAAATGATGCACCACGTTCCCTATCTCTCGAATGCGGTCATTCACATCGACCCGACGGGCGAAGCCGGGGAAGAATTCCATCGCATCGTGGAACACACGCACGATGACTTGCCGGTGCATTCTCATTAGCGGCCTTCTCTCCGCGCTCGTGGGGCCTTCAATGTGCGCCGCGGGCGAGGAGAAGAGCGCGCCGTCGTTTCGGCTCGAACAGACCTTTGCCCTGCCCGAAGTGCGGGGGCGCATCGATCATTTTGCGATCGATCTGGCGGGGCAACGTCTGTTCGTTTGCGCGCTGGGCAATAACTCTCTCGAAGTGCTGGACCTTCGGGAAGGCAAGCGCATCCACACCATCCCGGGTCTGGGCAGTCCCCAAGGCGTGGCCTATCTCCCCGCGCTCGGACGCTTGTTCGTGACTAACGATGCCGGTGGGACCTGCAATGTTTACGACAGTAAGTCCTTCGCTCCTCTCGGCACCGTCTCGCTCGGCGATGATGCCGATAACATCCGCGTGGAGGACTCAGGTGGCGACGTCTATATCGGATATGGCGACGGCGGTATCGCGGCGCTCGACCCCAAGACGGCGAAGACGCTTCGGGTGATCGATCTGGCCGGCCATCCCGAAGCCTTTGTGCTGGAGACGCGCGGGCCGCGAATCTTCGTGAATCTGCCGGAGGCGCGTGAAGTGGCGGTGGTCGACCGACAGAGCGCGCGCGTGTTGGCACGCTGGCCGCTAGCCGGTGCGGCCGCGAATTTTCCGATGGCGTTTGACGAAGGAAACCATCGTCTCTTCGTCGGCTGCCGGTCCCCGGCGCAGCTCGCCGTTCTCGATAGTGATTCAGAGTCGGTGGTAACAACTCTCACTATCCCCGGCGATGTGGACGACCTCTTCTATGTCGAAAGTCTGCACGCCGTCGTGGCGATCTGCGGCGCCGGCTCGGTGGCGGTGATCGAGCGGGTAACTCCGAACAGTTATAAGACTACGGTTACCTTTCCCACGGCTCCGGGAGCGAGAACTGGTCTCTATGTTGCTGTGCTGCACAGCTTGTTCCTCGCCGTTCCGCGGCGCGGCGCAGAGAGCGCGGAGATTCGCCGCTACTCGATCACAGGAGCGAACGATAAATAAGTCCGATCAAGCCGCAGGCGAGAACGACCGGAATCACGTCCCATTTCCACCTCAGCATCCCGGCGAGGGCAACCAAGGTAAGTCCTAACGCAAACCAGTCCAAAGGACCATGATTCGGAAAGAGTGCGTTCAGGGCGAACCAGACAGCCAAATTTAGAACGACTCCGACGACGGCGGCGGTGATGGCGGAGAGCGCGGAGCTAAGGCGCGTATTGCCGCGCAGCTTCTCGATGTAAGGGCCGCCAAGGAATATCCAAAGGAAGCAGGGAGTGAACGTAACCCAGGTGGTAAGCAGGGCGCCGAGGGTAGCCGCCAGGAGTGGAGAGAGACCTTGCGGATGCTGCCAGCCTCCCATGAAACCGACGAATTGCAGGACCATGATGAGCGGGCCCGGCGTCGTCTCCGCGAGGCCCAACCCGCCCATCATCTGTCCCGGGTTGAGCCAGCCGTAATGGAAGAGGGCTTGTTGCGTGACGTAAGGCAAGACCGCGTAGGCTCCTCCGAAAGTGACGACCGCGGCCTTACTAAAGAAGATGCCTTCCTGGAAGAGCGTGTGATTCCGACCGAGCCATAATCCGATAACCACGATCGGGGCGAGCCAGAGAATGAGCCATGTAAGAATAACTCTCACTGCGCGCATCAATGATGGCTGAGTGTGCTCGGGCGATTCCGTCTCGTCATCGAGCACGGACGAGTCACCTGGCTTGCCGTGGCCTTTCAGGACATTGAACTTCGCCGTCCAAAAGCGGCCTCCGAGCAGCCCAATGATTCCGGCGCTGAGAATGATGACCGGGAAAGGGACCTTAAAGAAGAAGATCGCGGCGAAAGCGAGCGCGGCGAGCGTCCACATGACTTCGTTCTTGAGCGCCTTGCGTCCAATGCGGACCACGGCCACGGCCACGATCGCCATCACGGCAGGCTTCAATCCGTAAAAGATCGCCGCGATCCACGGCAGGTTCCCGTAAGCCGCATAGACAAAGCTCAGCCCCCAGAGAATGAAGATCGAAGGGATGACGAAGAACGCCCCGGCGACGATCCCGCCCCAGGTGCGATGCAAAAGCCAGCCGATGTAAGTGGCCAGCTGTTGCGCCTCCGGGCCGGGGAGGAGCATGCAGTAGTTGAGCGCGTGAAGGAAGCGGGCCTGGCTGATCCAGCGTTTCTTTTCCACCAGCTCGGTCTGCATGATCGCGATCTGCCCAGTCGGTCCGCCAAAGCTGATCAGCCCGAGCTTCACCCAGAAACGGAAGGCCTTGGCGAAGCTGGGGTGAGCGGTCGATGCGGGGAGGCTTGCAGAGGTTTGCGCAGCCGAGGATTTCATAAAGCGGGTTCCGCGTCGTAAATAGCCGAAACCGAGCATTCCGCGAAGCTAATCCTCGACCACTCCGCCAGTCTCTTTCGCCAATCGACGATTTCCCGACCGTCGACTAAGACGCCATTCCCCGCGCGAGACCTTGAGTAGGTGTCAAAGGAATCCCGGGCACGTGATGCGCCTCGCTCTGAGCCAGCACTTCAGTTACAATTTCCTTTTCGCACCCGAGCGCAAGCGCCGGGCAAATCGGCGGCGATTCGCGTCCAACCGCACATCGACAACACTACCGCAGACCCACGCCACCGTCCCGGCATTCGCAGGCGCGGTTTTGTTTTCCATTCGTTAGGCCGTTTGAACTCAGAGCCACTTCTTACGGATCAGCCACATCTTCACGGCCTGAGTCAGGACGACGTAGCAAAGCAGCGTCGCGAGCAGGATCGGCCAGTAGAGCGCGGCAAGGCGGTGAACCCAGGGCGGGCGCGAGGGGCGAATAGGGCAGCCATGCAGCGACGGCCATGATCGCAACCGTGGTCATCGTAAGCTGCCAGCTCGCGCGACCCTGGAGGAAGGGAATCTTGTTCGTGCGGATGACGTGAACGATGAGCGTTTGGGTGATGAGCGACTCGACGAACCAGCCGGTTTGGAAAAGCGAGGCGCGCGCGGGATCCCAGCAGCCGAAAACGTAGAGCATCATGAAGAAGGTCGTGTAGTCGAAGATCGAACTGATCGGGCCGATGAAGAGAACGAATCTCTTGATGTCGCCGATGTGCCATGGCGGGGCTTGGCGGTCTGCTCCGCGCCGACGGTGTCGGTGGGAATCGGCACCTGCGAGAAATCGTAGAGGAGGTTGTTCGTCAGGACCTGGATGGGGGCCATCGGAACAAACGGCAGAAACGCGCTCGCGCCGAGGACGCTGAACATGTTGCCGAAGTTCGAGCTGGCGCCCATCCGGACGTATTTGAGGATGTTCACGAAAACTTTGCGGCCTTCGATCACGCCGTCATCGAGCACCATAGATCCTTTTCGAGAGGATCACGGCCGCCGCGGCCTTCGCGATATCCACGGCGGAATCGACCGAGATCCCACGTCGGCCACGTGCAGCGCGGGCGCGTCGTTGATGCCGTCGCCCATGAAGCCGACGACGTGCCCCTTACTCTGCAGCGCGCGGATGATGCGCTGCTTGTGCGCAGGCGAGAGACGCGCAAAAACGTGGGTGTTCTCGGCGGCCTCGCGCGAGTTCCTCGTCGGTCATCGTCTCGACCTTGCTGCCAAGGAGAATATCATCGGCCTTCAACCCCACCTCGCGGCAGACCTTGCGGGTCACGAGGTCGTTGTCGCCGGTCAGGACTTTCACGGTGACGCCGTGCTTGTTGCAGTGCGCAGATTGCCTTGCCCGCCGAGTCCTTCGGCGGGTCGAGGAACGCGACGTAGCCCTTGAGGATCAGGTCGCACTCGTCCTCCTTGGAAATGAATTCGTCCGCGGCGAGATGTTTGTAGGCGACGGCGAGCACGCGGAATCCGTCCGCGCTCAAGTGCTGGTATTCTTCCATCAACTTGCCCACGAGCTGCGGCTCCATCGCAGACACCTTCCCATCCAGCTCGAAGAACGTGCAGCAGGGAAAGATCGCTTCCGGCGCGCCCTTGGTCAGGAGTTGATGATCCTTCTCCGGCGTCTCCACCACCACCGACATCATCCGGCGCACGAAGTCGAACGGGATCTCATCCACCTTGGTGAAACCCGTCGATGACTTCGTGGTGCGTCTCGCGATGGCTCAGCACCGCGCGATCGAGCACGTTCTTCAAGCCCGTCTGAAAATGCGCGATCAGATAGGCGTCGCGCAGAACTCGTCGTCCTCCTTCTGCATCACATCGCAATGCCGTTCGAGGATGACCTGATCCATCGTCAGCGTGCCGGTCTTGTCCGTGCAGAGCACGTCCATGGCGCCGAAGTTCTGGATCGCGTTGAGCTGCTTCACGATGACCTTCTTCTTCGACATCGCGAGCGCGCCTTTCGACAGGCAGACGGAGACGATCATCGGCAGCATCTCCGGCGTCAGACCGACCGCGACCGCGATGGAGAAAAAGAAGGCTTCGCGCCAGTTGTGCTTGGTGAATCCATTAATGAGGAAGACCAGCGGCACCATGACCAGAATGAAGCGGATCATCAGCCACGTGAACTGCTGCACTCCTTTGTCGAAGCTGGTCTGCGCCGGTTGGTCCACCATGCTCCCGGCCATGCTGCCGAAGTAGGTCTGCGCTCCGGTGGCGAGGACGACGGCGGTGGCTGCACCGCTTTCCACGCTGGTGCCGAGGAAGCAGAGATTCGCCAGCTCGAGCGGCGCAATCCCGGTTCGCGTTTCGCGCGTGGAGTGCTTCTCCACGGGCAACGATTCACCGGTCAGCGCGCCTTGCGTGATGAACAGGTCGTTCGCCGCGATGAGCCGCACATCGGCTGGGATCATGTCTCCCGCCGATAGCTCCACCACGTCGCCGGGCACCAATTGCTTGAGCGGAATTTCCTCCTCCGTCCCACCGCGCACAACCGCCGCCGTGACGTTGATCATCGCCTTCAGCTTTTCCGCGGCCGCGTCCGCCCGGGTTTCCTGCACAAAGCGCAGCAACACGCCGATGCTCACCATCAGGGTCATCACGCTTCCGGCACGCACATCGCCGGTCGCGAACGAAATCGTCGCCAGCACAGCCAGCAGGATGACCAGGGGATTGCGCGTCGCGGTGAGGAGGCGCCACGGCCAGCTCCGATGGTGGCCGGCCGCCACGACATTCGGGCCGGCTTCGACCAGGCGAGCGGCGGCGGCGTCTTCGCTCAAGCCTTCCGGCGCGCACTGCATCCGGGCGAAAACCGCGTTCGTTTCCAATCGCGCCACCTCCGCGAGAAGCGGCGAGAAGTGAATAGACCTGTCCGCCGCTTTCGCGAGCGAAGCTGGGATGGTCAGCTTGGGCAGGTGGTTCACGATCGCAGGCTATCAGCAGCACCTCCGCGGCGTGAGACGATTACCGACGGAGTGGTTGCGGAACCGGGGTTATGCACCCCATTTCCAGTTCCTGATTTCCGGCAGGTCTTCGCCGTTTTTGTCGATGTAAAGTTTGTGTTCAATCAGCTTGTCGCGGAGCTGCTGCTTGAGGTAGATGCCGCGTTCACCGGTCTGCGGAACGCGGTCGATCGTGTCCATGACGAGATGGAAACGGTCGAGCTCGTTCAGCACCGTCATGTCGAACGGCGTGGTGATGGTGCCTTCTTCCTTGTAGCCGCGAACATGGATGTTGTCGTGGTTAGTGCGGCGATAGGTCAGCCGATGGATCAACCACGGGTAGGCGTGGAAGGCGAAGATGACCGGCTTGTCCTTGGTAAAGAGTTCGTCGAAATCGCGATCGCTCAGGCCGTGCGGATGCTCGGATCGCGGCTGCAGACGCATGAGATCGACAACGTTGACGACGCGGATCTTTAGCTCGGGCAGGTGTTCGCGCATGATCGAGACCGCCGCCAGCGTTTCGAGCGTCGGCACATCGCCACAGCAGGCCATGACGACATCGGGCGCGACTTCCTGGTCGTTACTCGCCCACGACCAGATGCCGATGCCTTCCGTGCAATGCTTTACCGCGGCGTCCATCGTGAGCCACTGCGGCGCGGGATGTTTGCCCGCGATGACGACGTTGACGTAATGACGGCTGCGCAGGCAGTGATCGATGACGGAGAGCAGACAGTTAGCGTCCGGCGGCAGATAGACGCGCACGACTTCGGCTTTCTTGTTCACGACGTGATCGATGAAACCGGGATCCTGATGGGTGAAGCCGTTGTGATCCTGGCGCCAGACGTGCGAGGCGAGCAGGTAATTGAGCGACGCGATTTTCCGCCGCCACGGCAAGCCGGCGGTGACCTTCAACCACTTGGCGTGCTGGTTGAACATCGAGTCGATGATGTGGATAAAGGCTTCGTAGCAATTGAAGAGTCCGTGGCGGCCGGTGAGGAGGTAACCTTCGAGCCAGCCTTCGCATTGGTGTTCGCTCAGCATTTCCATGACGCGGCCGGCGGGCGCGAGCCATTGGTCGTTAGGCACGGTGGCGGCGTCCCATTGGCGGTTGGTCGTGCCGAAGAGTGCTTCGAGGCCGTTGGAAAGTGTCTCGTCCGGACCGAAGACGCGGAAGTTCCGCTGATCTTCATTCAGCTTCGCCACGTCGCGCAGGAAAGGCCCGAGCACATGGGTGTCGCCGATGCCGCGAATTCCCGGCGTAGGAACATCGACCGCGTAATCGCAGAAGTCCGGCATCCGCAAATCGCGCAGCAGAATGCCGCCATTGGCGTGGGGATTCGCGCCCATCCGCCGCTCGCCTTTCGGTGCCAGCTCGGCTAGCTCCGGTTTCAAGCGGCCTGACTCATCGAAGAGTTCTTCAGCGCGATAACTCTTCAGCCAGTCTTCCAATAATTTGAGATGTCCCGGATGTGTGCGCGGGTCCGAGATTGGCACCTGATGCGCGCGGAACGTTCCTTCGATCTGCAAGCCGTCGACCCACTTTGGCCCCGTCCAGCCTTTCGGTGAGTTAAGGACAATCATCGGCCAGCGCGGACGTGTCAGGTCGCCATTGGTGCGGGCGCGTTCGTGAATTTGTTTGATCTGCTCAATCGCGGCATCGAGCGCCGTCGCCATCGCTTCGTGCATGAGCGCGGGCTCGTGACCTTCGACGAAGATCGGCGTCCAACCGTAGCCGCAAAGTAACTGCTCCAATTCCTCGTGCGTAATGCGGGCGAGGATGGTGGGATTGGAAATCTTGTAGCCGTTGAGATGCAGGATCGGCAGGACCGCGCCATCGGTCGCCGGATCGAGGAACTTGTTCGAATGCCAGGCCGTGGCCAGCGGTCCGGTCTCCGCTTCGCCATCGCCGACCACACAGGCCACGATGAGATCGGGGTTATCAAAGACCGCGCCGAAGGAGTGACTGAGCGAATACCCCAACTCACCGCCTTCATGAATCGAGCCGGGCGTTTCCGGCGAAGCGTGACTGGGAATTCCGCCCGGAAACGAAAACTGCAGAAAGAGCTTCTGCAGCCCAGCCTCATCCTGACTGATGTTCGGATAGATCTCGCTGTAGGTGCCTTCGAGATAAGTGTTCCCGACAACCGCCGGCCCGCCGTGACCCGGACCGGAGACATAAATCATATCGAGGTCGTATTTCTTAATGACCCGATTCAAGTGCGCGTAGATGAAGTTCTGCCCGGGCGTCGTGCCCCAATGTCCAAGCAGCATGTGTTTGACATCCGTAAGCGCGAGCGGGCGCTTGAGCAGCGGATTATCGAAGAGATAAATCTGGCCGACGGAGAGATAGTTCGCCGCCCGCCAGTAGGCGTCGATCTTTTGCAGAAGGTCAGGTGTGAGTGTGTTCATTATTCGTTAGGCGTTTGCAGATGCAAGAGGCGGGCGACAGACTTGGCGATCATGAGTTCTTCGTCGGTGCGAATGACACGCACGGTCACGTCGCCGGTTTCCGCTGAAATCACGGCGTCGTTCGCGACGTTCCGCTTTTCGTCGAGTTCGATTCCGAGAAAACCAAGCCCGTCGCAAATCCCCTCGCGGATGAGCGGCGCGCTCTCGCCGATACCGCCGGCGAAGACGAGCGTGTCCAATCCACCGAGCGCAGCAGCATAAGCGCCGATCCTCTTTTTCGCCTGATAACAGAATACAGCCACTGCCTCCGCCGCCCGGATGTCCTCCATTTCATGGTCGAGCAAGTCCCTCATGTCGGAGCTGGTTTCCGAAACCCCGAGTAGCCCGGATTCGTGGTTCACCATTTGATTAAATTGCGGTGCGGTCATTTTCTCCGTGCGTGCCAGATAGCTCACCAGGCCCGGATCGAGATCGCCCGAGCGGGTGCTCATGACCAACCCCGCCGTCGGCGTGAAAGCCATGCTGGTGTCGATGCTCTTGCCATCGCGGACCGCGGCCATGCTCGCGCCGTTCCCGAGATGCGCGAGAATCACGCGGCCCTTCTTCGCCGCCGGATCGCCAAGGCGCGCGAGTTCTTCCATGAGATAGGCATAGGACAAACCGTGAAATCCGTAGCGCTGAATTCCTTTCGCCTCGTAGCGACGCGGAATCGGAAGCAACTTGGCCACACGTGGCATGGTGGTGTGAAACGCCGTGTCGAAACATGCGACCTGTGGCAATTTCGGATGACGCTGCCGGAAAGCTTCGATCAGCTCGATCTCACGCGGTAGATGGTCCGGATCGATCGGGCTAAGGCGACGCAGTTCATCCAGCAATTCCTGCGTGACCAACTCCGGCGCGGTGTGTTGCATGCCATGAACAACGCGATGCCCGACCGCTTTCACGGAACCGAAATCGGTCTCCTTCTCCAGCCAATCGATCAGAAACTTCGCCGCCGACTTGTGATCGGCAGCATCGACCTCACGGCTCTCCTTCTTATCCTCGTTAGGGACACTAAAGGTTAAATTCGTCCCGCCCGATCCGATGCGATCAATCTTCCCGTGAAGCCCTCGCTCCAGCGATTCGCCGATGCGGTAGAGCGCAAACTTGATGCTCGATGAGCCCCCGTTAATGGTCAGGACTCGTGGGTCGGCAACGCCGGCCGGCGTTCCGGTTGGATTCAACGAACCACGCTTTCCAAATCGGACGAATACTTTCCCTGCGCCGCGAGACCGTTGCACTTCGCGCGGTGGGAGAGCGCGGCCTGCGCGGGCGCTGCATTGGCTGCGGATCCGCGCCACGTTTTCAGCGCAGCGTCCTGTAGCGCACGCCCATAGGAAAAAGTCAGCGTCCACGGAGCGTCGCTGACCGCAGAGATCGCGTTTAGCCTCTCCGTGGCTTGCCACGTCACTCTGCCCACCGGAGAGAAAGACAATTCCAGGGACGGCGGCCGGCACGACACGACGCAGGCAGCGGACCGTGGCTTCGGCCACTTCTCCAAGACTGGCCTGCTGCGGACAATCCTTGCCCGATAACACCATGCCAGTCTTGAGTAACATCCCTTCGAGCGTGACGCGTTGATCGAAGAGTGCATCGAACACGCGTTCGAGCGTCGTCCGCGTCACTTCTTCGCAACGCCCGAGCGTGTGATCGCCATCCATCAAAACTTCCGGTTCCACGATCGGCACCAAGCCGGCTTCCTGACTTAGTGCGGCAAAGAGCGCGAGCGCATGGGCATTCGCTTCAATGCACGTCTCAGTCGGCAAGCCTTCGCCGATGGCAATGACCGCGCGCCATTTGGTGAAACGGGCGCCGAGATCATGATATTCGCCAAGTCGTTCGCGCAGGCCGTCGAGCCCTTGAGTGAACTTCTCCCCAGGAAAATTTGGCAATGGAACGGCTCCCCTATCCACCTTGATTCCGGGAATGATGCCTTCCTGCGCGAGCAACTCGGGCACGGGAACGCCGCCCGGCGTACGCTGCCGCAGCGTCTCGTCGAAGAGAATCACGCCGCTTATGAATTCACTCAGTCCGGGAGTCGTGAACAACATCTCCCGATACGCGCTGCGGTTCTCCTCTGTCGATGGAATGTCCAGAGCCTTGAATCGCTTCCCGATCGTGGGGAAACTTTCGTCCGCGGCCAGGATCCCTTTGCCCTGCGCCAGGAGCGCCCGTGCGGTCGATTCTAACGTCGTCTGCGCCATGGCTCTTCTCTCGGTTAAAGCCCCATATTCGACAAGGCCGTCGCGAAACGGCTCACGATTCCGACCAGGTCAGGATGCGTCTCTTCAAAGCCTTGCACGGAGGCGCGCAATCCCTGTAACGCCGTTTCGGCCAGCTGGGGATTCTTCTCCGTGCGAACCGCTTCGTGCGCGGAGGCATCGGCGAAGTGCGTGATGCTGAAGGCCTCGTCGCGGTGAGTCTGCGAGAGAGCGTCGATCTCGGATTGCAACCCGGCCACCAATTCCAACAGCTCCGCCTTCCTCTCGGCCGGAATATTCCCAGCCTGTTTGATGATTGCCTGGATCCTATCGCTGCGGTCTTTCATCAGAAGTTATTTGTTCGTTAGGGGAGCTCGTTCTTTCAACCAGCCTACACCCGTTTTGGAATCGTACTCATGAAACCTCACCGCCGTGCCACATAGGTGCCCCTGAATTCCACCGCGACTTCTCCCTCGTTCTCGATCACAACCTCAAGTTGCAGGCGGGCCTTCCCTCTGGCCGCGAACTCCGCTTTGAACTGCGCCAGCGCCGTCGCCACCGGAGGCCGACAGATAGCGCGGAGAAGATTTTGCACCGGCCGCCGGAATTTCAGCGTGCTCTCGCTGATTACGACATGCGCGTCCCGATCCCCCAGTTCCAGCCAGACCAGCGCGTAGCCGGCCAGCATGGCGAGCGCCGCGAGGCTGCCGCCGAACGCGGTGCCGAGGTGATTATGATTCGCGGCGAGCGGTGCGGTCAGGATGAGCTGGCCTGCGTCGTAACTTTCCACCTGCACCTCCATCGCGCGGGTGAGCGGGATCTGGGCACGGAGGAATTGCTCGGTTTCGCGAAGCCGATCGGCGGAATTCATCCGTGAACTTAGCCTCGTTGCGGACCAGAGTCAGTCATTTCGAAGCGCAGGCGCAATCGGGTCGTCTCATTCGATTTAATCCTGCATGAGCTACCAATTGGAGAGCGGCGAAGTTCCCGCCGAAGGGATTCGGCGGATCGCGCGCGAGCAATTGGGAAAAGCACTCTGCGAAATCGAGAAAATCGCCGGTGCCAGAGCCGCCCCTGCGGTTCACGCCACGCGCAAGCACATCAAAAAGGTGCGTGCGCTTCTCCGTCTCATCTGCGACGAGATCGGCGAAGAGATTTTCGCGGAGGAAAATCGCCGGCTGCGCGACGTTGCCCGGTCGCTTTCCGGAGCGCGCGACGCGCAGGTGCAACTGAGCGTGCTCGCAAAATTGCGCGAACAGGCGCGGCAAAAGAAGTCCGCCTTTCGCAGAACGACGGCGGCATTGCAACGCGAGATCGAGATGGCCTCGACCGATCTGAACGCCGAGCAAAAAGCCGCCGCCACGACCTTGCAATGGATCGGCGATCGCCTGGAAGGCTGGCCCTTGGACGATCTCGACCTCGAGATTCTTTGCTGCGCTTTGAAACGCTTTTATCGCCGCGGGCGCAGAGGTCTTTCCTGCGCGAAATCGCATCCGACCGCGGAGAATTTTCATTCCTGGCGCAAACGGGTGAAGGACATCCGGTATCAGGCGCTTCTTCTGCGCAACCTCAACCCGACTGTGATGTGCCAACTGGCCGACACCGCCGACACGCTCGGTCAGCAATTGGGCGACCTACACGACCTCGCGTTTTTCCGCAGCCGTCTGGAAACGAAGATAGAATTTCCCGAATCGGAGCGCGCACTTCTCCTGGGTCTGATCTGCGCTCACGAGCGGGCCATGGAAGAGGCAGCTCTCGATTTGGGCGCGCGGTTTTTTGCCGAAAAGCCGAAGTCGTTTGAAAAACGGCTGCTCCATTACGCCAAGGAATGGCCCGCGCGCGACGGTCAATTGTAGGGCGGGCGCTCCGCCTGCCCCGATTAAGAACGCTCAGAAGCTGGGCCGGCGGAGCGCCCGCCCTACAATTTTGCCTAACGAGTCGCTTTCTGGCCGGTCATTTCCCGCAAATCGCCGACCGTCGCGTCGATCTTCTTCAAATCGCGCCGCCGGCCTTTGAGCGGCTTGGTGTCGATCTTGCGCACCAGTGTAATCATGTCGCCGAGGTCGCGAATGCGGGCTTTCGGCAGCTCGCGTTCCTTGGCCAGCTCGCTCGCCCACGCGCTCACTTCGTCGATCTCCGACTCGAGGCGGCTGAGGTAGGCGCGCCCCGTGTGGCGCAAAATCCGCCGCAGACTAACGAGGTCGGTAATCAATGATCTTGCCGGAGAAATCTCGTGCACGGTCGTCCTTGGTCGCGCGGTCTTTTTCTTTTTCATAGGATGGCTGCGAGCTCAATCCCAGCCGGCGGGATTTTCCCAGGAGCGGCTCGGGTCGGGGAATTTGGCAATTGTTGATGAGTTCGATCTGGCCGTCATCATGTTCCACGAGGGCGGAACAGTTCTCAACCCAGTCCCCGCAGTTATAATAAGTGGTCGCGCCGATCTGCCTAACGATCGGACTGTGAATGTGTCCGCAGAGCACGCCCTCGACGTGAAACTTTCCGGCATAACGAACGATCGCATCTTCGTAGGCCCCGATGAAGCTGACCGCGTCCTTGACCCGCTTTTTCACCGCCTTGCTGAGCGACCAGTAACCGAAGCCGAAGAGCCGGCGCACACCGTTAACGAGCGGATTAAGGGCGAGGAGAAACTGGTAGCCGACGTCGCCGAGGAACGCGAGCCACTTGATGTTTTGCACCACAGTATCGAGCTCGTGCCCGTGCATGACGAGGATGCGACGGCCGTCCGCGGTGAGATGGAGGGCGTGCTTTTGAATCGTGATCGCGCCATACGCGCCGAGATGGCTGCTGAGGAATTCGTCGTGGTTTCCCGGGATGTAGATGATCCGCGTCCCCTTGCGCGCTTTGCGCAGAATTTTTTGGATGACGTCGTTATGCTCCTGCGGCCAGTAGATGCCGCGACGCAGCGACCAGATGTCGATCAGGTCGCCCACGATATAAAGGGTTTCGAACTCGTTCTCCTTTAGGAAAGCGAGGAAGGCGGCGGCGTTGCTGCCGCGCGTGCCGAGGTGGACATCGGAGATCCAGGCGGCACGATAGTGATTCGTGCGATTGGTCACCACGCCCCCTTCTAGCCGCGAGCGCGTTAGGCGGCAAAAGCTCTATTGTTACAATCACGCGACAGCTTTTCGTTAGGGCGGCAGCGAAATGTTTGCGAGGACGCGCCGGTCCTGTGGACGCCTTCCTCTGGGAGACGCGGCTCGACGCGGAAGCCCGGAGAAGATCGGGCCCTCGATACCCGCGCTTCGCAGAGCGAAGCGTCTACAGTGCGCCGGCCGGCGTCGGCGAGACGAGTGGCGAGGTCGTCGGCAACACGCTCGGCGAAGGTGATTCGGCTGGACTCGGCGTCGGGAAGGCAAAGGTCGGCGCCACGGATGGGCTCGGGCTCGATGACGGCGTCGGCGACACACTCGGGGTCGAGGTTGCGCTTGGTGTCGGAGTCGGCGAAGGCGTGGGAGTGGGGAGGGTCGGAGTGGGCGTCGGAATTAGATTTTCCCAATGGTGCAGCGGCACGCTGGCACCGCCAATTTCTTTCACGAGCGCCTCGCACCGCGCCTCGATTTTCTCGAGGTCGGGCGGCCCAAGCGTTTTCTCCGCGGTCTCGGGAAAGATCAGATAAGTCACCTTCAGATCGCTCACCGGGCGATTGTTGGCGGTGGCCTGCGCATTGACTTCCTTGGCAATACGAAGCGAAGCCTCCCCCACCCGGTCGTTAGGCCCGACGTCCCCCACGAGCGCCGGATAGAGGGCGTCGCCTACCGCGACAACCGCGTAATCGCCCACCCGGCCGGCGTCTTTGGCGTGCGTCATGATCCCGGGCAGGACGATGTAGGGATCGGTCGCGGCAATCAGAAAACTGAAACGTCTCAGCGAGTCGACTTCGTCGTGCATCCGCTGAATGCCGATGCGCAGATCGCGGTTTCGCTCCATCGTTAGGCCTTTGTGCGCAAACTCCGTTTCGTAACGCTGCAGGGTCGCCTGCGCCGGCGCGAGGAAAGCGCTCGGGCGCGTCGTTTTCTTCTTCCAGCGATAGCTTGTGAAAGGCTTGAAATTCATCGAGCCGCCCGGACTCACCGGGAGCCGATCGGCGTCGGAACCGTCCGCATCCACGTCCATGTCGGCCTGGAGGAGGAGCGCTTTGCGTTTCGTCGTCGGATCGCGCAACTGCAGGATCGTCTGGCAATCGTAGAAGTTGTGCCGCGATAGCAGTTGATCGAGCCGGACGAGATTTTGGCGGAGCGACTGCACCTTCACTTCGTAGAGTTCGCGAAAAAGCGGGGAAACCGAATCGGGCGTGAAAGTGCTCGCAAGTTTGGGGAGGAGCCTGGGCAATTCGGGCGTAACCGCGACGAGCTCTTCGATCGTCTTGTTCGGCGTCGGGACGCGCACTTTCAGGTTCAGATCGACCACGTAACTCTGCGGATCGACCCGCTCGACCGAGGCCGGGCCACCCGAAGTCGGATCGACCTCCGCGTGCACGGTGATCCCGCTCCAAAGCTTCGCCGTGTCCAATTTTCCTCCGATGAGAGGAGGGCGCGTCGGCGTCGGGATCGGCGGGATCGGAGTCGGCGTGGCGATTGTAACCGGGCCGAGTCGAAGCATGCTCTGGCGCAGCCGTTCGAGCGAAATCCAGCGGAGCACGACCGCGCCGAAGAGCGCGCAGAAGAGAAGGAGCGCGAGCCAGCGCAGCGTGCTCAGGCGGAACTTGCGCACGCGGAGCCCCAGCTATTTTCGCATCCAGGCGGCGATCGCGAGGACGATCCCGAGAATGCTCAGGAGCGCCATGATGCCGTTCGGCATCAGTTTGCCCGTCCGGACAAAGGCGGGCAAAAATCGCCCCGCAAGGAGGAGCGAAACGATGATCGCGATCGTTAGGCCAGCGACCACATGTCCCGGCAAAAGAAAGGCGGCGACGAGAAGAAGGACACCGCTGATCGAGCCGGCGATGAGCGACGCGGTGCTCCCGGCTTTGACGTATCCCATCAGCCCACCCGCGATCGTGAGCAGGCCGAAGACGATGAAGTAAATTTTGGTCGGCAGGAACATGGTGAGGATGCGTTAAGCCAGATCGCCTGCCCTGTCCAGCCGCGCCGGCTTCTCGTTAGGCACAGCGATCGCTCCTTCCTTCTCCTGCTCTGCTCTTATCCTGCTCCTTTTCGTTCGATCAAAAGGAGCAGGACTAGGATTAGGAGCAGGAGCAGGAAAAGATCAGTTCTTCGCCTTCAGCAGCAGCACCGGCACGTCGACCAGATGCCGCACCTTGTCCGCGGTGTTCCCATACAGCAGATCGCTGATGAAACGATGACCGTGGGTAGACATGGCAATGAGGTCAACCCGATGCTGCCGCGCCGCGCGAATGATCTCGTCGGCCGGCTCACCCATCGCGAGCGTCGCTTCGACGGAAAAACCTTCGCCGCGTAACTCCTCCTGGCGTTGCGCGAGATAGGCCCGGTCTTCCTTTATTTCTTCGCTCTCGGCCAGTTTGAGCGTTTCGAAATTCCGCGCGACCCAACCGTCTGCCACATGCACCAGGATGAGCTTCGCCTTCGTCAGCTGCGCGAGAGCTCGGACATGATCGAGGATGGTCTGATCGGCGGGACCGTTCTCCAAAGGAATGAGGATAGTCTTGTACATCGGGTCGATTCTTTATGGGGTTGGTAGTCCGAAGAAACCGTAGAACGCCTTCAGCATCGGGGCGGGTACGAAGGTGTCGAAAAGGAGTTTCAAGTTCAGGACGATGATGATGACGGCCGTGGTCCAGCCGAGGATGCGGATCCAGATCGGGTTGACGAATTCACCCATCTTGGCTTTTTCGTCGGTGAAACGCATCAGCGGCCAAACCGCGAAGCCGAGCTGCATGCTGAGCACCACCTGGCTGGCGATGAGTAACTCCGTGGTTTTGCCCTCGCCGAAAAATCCGATCACGCCCACGGCTGGTACGATCGCGATGCCGCGGGTGATGAGCCGGCGCAGCCAGGGCCGCAGACGGACGTTGATGAAACCTTCCATCACGATCTGTCCCGCGAGCGTGCCGGTGAGGGTGGAGTTTTGCCCGGAAGCGAGAAGCGCAACGGCGAAGAGCACGCTGGCGATGCCCACGCCGAGCATCGGACTGAGCAGCTTGTAGGCGTCCTGGATTTCCGCCACGTCCTGGTGGCCCGACCAATGGAAGACGGCGGCGGCGACAATCAGGATGGCGGCGTTGACGAAGAGCGCGAGCGTAAGCGCCACGGTCGAATCGATCGTGGCGAACTTGATCGCCTCGCGCTTTCCCGCCGGGGTCTGATCGAATTTGCGCGTCTGCACGATGGAGGAATGCAGATACAAATTATGGGGCATGACGGTCGCGCCGATGATGCCGATGGCGACGTAGAGCATCCCCTGGTTGGTCACGATCTGCGTGCTCGGCACGAAGCCGAGGAGCACGCCGGCGAGACTCGGACGGGAAAAGAAGAGTTCCGCAGCGAAGCAGGCGCCGATCGTGGCGATGAGCGTGATCACGACCGCCTCAATGTAACGAAAGCCCTTGTTTTGCAGGAACAAGACCAGGAGCACGTCGAGCGCGGTAATGACGCAGCCCCAGACCAGCGGAATGCCGAAGAGCAGTTGCAGGGCGATCGCGGAACCCACGACCTCGGCCAGGTCGCAAGCCGCGATCGCGATTTCGCAGAGGATCCAGAGAAACCAGACCGTCGGCGTCGAATAATGATCGCGGCAGGCCTGCGCCAGATCGCGCCCGGTGCCGACGCCAAGCTTGATGCACAAATGCTGAAGCAGAATCGCCATCAGATTCGAAATCATGACGACGGTCAGCAGCGTGTAGCCATATTGCGCGCCGCCCGCGAGGTCGGTCGCCCAGTTCCCCGGATCCATGTAACCGACCGCGACGAGAAAGCCGGGCCCAGAAAAGGCGAGCAGCTTCCGCCAGAAAGAAGCATTCGCCGGCACGGCGATGCTGCGATGCACCTCCGGGAGCGAATTCAGGCTGGCTTCACGGCGCCAGGCGCTCGCGGATTTCGGTTTTGGAAGTTGATTTATCTCACCCATAGGAAAAGACGGAGAGTTGGAGAGTCAAGCTCGTTAGGTTAGAATCTGACGGTGAGACCGACGAAAGGGTTGAAGTCGTCGGCCGCTTTGGTGACTCCGAAATTGCAGCCGCCGTCGAGCTGGAGGTTTTCGGTCACCAGATACGCGAGTCCGGCGTCGGCCGTGGCCACCCAGCCGCTCTGCCGCTCCGTGCTCAGATTACTAAAGAATTCCAGATAGCCGCTGAGTTTCCCGGCGATGGCGTGGCCGACAGTGACCGATTGGATAAACTCCGCGTGATAACTGGAATCGAAGCTATTCCGGTAGAAGCTAAACCCGGCCTCCGTTCCGAGATCGAAGTCGGCCGGTAATTTCACCCCCAGCGGCAGAAGCAATCCGCCCTCGACGCCGTTGTTGCCCAGCCCGTCGGTGTTCGTCGGGATTTTCACAAATGGCAGGAGCGCAAAAGCGGTTTGGCCGCGCTCGTCGCCCCAGAGATTGATCTTCAGCCGGGTCGTGAAGTCGCCGATGCCCGACGGCGTGGTCGTTTCTGGCGTCGCCCCGCGCACGCGCGTGCTGACGTGCAGATAGCTATCGAAGACAAACTGGAGATCGACCTGATTGAGCAGACCAATCTTGAGATTGATCGGAGCAATATTGAATGCCCGAACGCGCCCTCCATCGGTATCGGTCGCGGTAAAATTAGCCAGATCCATCTCCAGCTGGAAATGCCCCGCATCGACCGTGTAGGGGCTCTCCGTCTTGTCCGGCCGATCGGTCGAGAGCTCTCGCATCTGATCCGGGGGCGTGGGATTAAACAGGGTGTAAGCGCTCTTGTCCGGCGCGGCCGTGCCTTGGGACGCGATGATCCCAGGTTCGGATTGTGCCGCCGCCTCCGTCGCCGGAAGGAGCAGAGCGGCTGCGCCGAAGAGAAGGAAATGCCGGAAGCGGGCGGGCGGATTAAACATCGGGTCGCTTATTTAGTGCCGACTTCATAATGTAGCTACAGCTACAAATTTGCGAAGAAGTTGTCAAAAGATTTTTTTTAAGTTTTTCTCTTCCCAAACCGATGGTCGGCAACACTTCGAAAACCCGCGCCCGCCGTCCCGCCGCCCGGCGGACGCGCGCCGAACACGCCCAGGAAACAGCCCAGGACTACGTGGAATTGATCGCCGAGCTCATCGCCGAGGCTGGCGAAGCGCGCGCCATCGACCTGGCCCGCCGGCTCGGGGTCACCCATGTCACCGTTGGCCGAACCATTCAGCGCCTGCAGCGTGAAGGTTTCGTCACTTCCCAGCCTTACCGCTCGATTTTTCTCACGCCGGCCGGGCGCCGGCTCGCGCAGGAGTCGCGCCAGCGTCACGAGACGGTAGTCGATTTTCTAAAATCGTTAGGCGTGCCTGCGGTCGTGGCGCAATCCGACGCCGAAGGGATCGAGCACCACGTCAGCCAGGAAACCCTCAAGGCTTTCACCAAGCATCTGCGCAAACAAAAGGGCCGCGCAAAAAAATAGCGGCGACCTCTAAGTTTGGCCGAAGCTGGTATGCCGCACGTTGAAATCCTCCGCCGTCGCCACCTCAGGGTTCAGCCATTCGATCACCGCCGCGTAACCCAGGCTCTCCGGATCGTGGTGGAGATAATCCGGCGCCACCGCCAGCGGCAGGAAACCTTGTTTGATCTGAAACGACAATGTCGGATCGCTCAGATCGCCCGCCATCACGCGCAGGACATATTGCTCGGCGGTGAGCCGATCGGCGTAACGATGATAACCGCAGAGCCGCGCCCCGGCCCGGGTGCGGAGGAGACCCAGCCGCCTAACGAGTGCCCGGCGCGCCTGGTAAATTTTCTTCCCAATTCCGCGGCCTTGCTCACTTGGCCGCACCATCACTTCCGCTCCGTAAAGCGTGCGGCCGTTCGGGATCGTGATTGCGGAAAGTCCCGTGGTCGGTGAAATCGCGCCAGCTCGACGTCATGTCGTAATCATCCCAGAGCACGATCAAGGCTCGCCGCCATCCCGACGACGCGGTCGCTCTCCTTTTCCACCGCCACGAATTGCCCCTCGGGAAAAACTTCCAGGTGCGAAGCGAGTTGCGCGATCGACCACGTCGGGCTGGCGTGATAGACCTCGCTGCACATCTCGATGATCTCTGGGAAATCCTCCGGGCGCGTATTGCGCACGATTACTTCCGGGCCGCGGCGCCTCACCCGCTCTCATAACTTCACCAACTCCGTCTGCTCGAGCAGATCCTGCGTTCGCTTGCTGTCGCGCAACGGCAGCACCGTGCCGGTTTCGCGGCCTTCCTGGATCGTCTTCAAATTCAATTCGCCGATCACCATCATCTCCTGATTGACCGTTCCCTCCGCGAGAATCCCGTCGCGCGAGAAAGAGAAATCGCTCGGGGTCAGAATCGAGGCCTGCCCGTAATTGAGCGAGACCGCCGGGACCATCGGGAGCGAGCCGACCGTGCACGATTGGATGACGTAAACCTGGTTCTCGATCGCCCGCGCGTGCGCGCAATAACGGACCCGCAAAAAGCCCTGCCGATCGTCCGTGCAGCTCGGCGTGATGATGATCTGCGCATCCTGATGCGCGGCCGCGCGCGCGATTTCCGGGAACTCGATGTCGTAACAAATCGCGATCGCGAGCTTGCCGAAATCGGTCTCGAAAACCTTCAATCGTTCGCGCGGCGAGACGTCCCATTCCTCCGACTCGAAACGAGTCATGTGCATTTTCCCCTGCACCCCATATTCGCCCGACGGACTGAAAAAGTGCGAGTCGTTGTAGATCTTGTCGCGCCCTTCGTCGAAGACCGGGATCGTCCCCGCGACAATGTAGATTTTGTGGCTCGCGCGCCAGCTCGGTGAAGAGCTCGATGTAGCGCGGCACCTGGCGGGCCAGATCGATGATCTGCTCGCGGATTGGCCGGCGGACGTTGCCGAGGGTGAGGAGTTGCACGGAAAAATACTCCGGAAAGACCAGGAGATGGCACTTGTAATCCACCGCCGTCTCGACCAGGGCGCTGACCTGATCGCGAAACTGCTCGAAGGTCTGAACCGGCCGAATGAAGTACTGCAGCGAAGCGACTCGAATGCGTTCCATCATTTTCCCTCGCTGATTATCGCGCCGGGAGCAATCGAGGAAAGAAAAAACGTCGTTAGGCGAGAATGCTGCGACTCGTTAGGGCCTAACGCCCGGCGGCCTCTAAAATGGCACGTTCTCTCGATTAGGGCGAAGTTCTGTTTGGCCATTATTTGGCCACTTTTGGCGAGCAGCTGCGTCAGTGAGACGGTCGAAAAAAATCGCCGATCGCAGAATTTCATCGTCGACCGGGCGAGCCAGCCTATTTGGCTTGCCAGTGGAATGGGAGCGTCCTCAAGATGCACCGTCGAATAGATCTGAATCTGGCGGAGACGCTTTCGCCTGGGGGCATCCTCACCTCTTTTAGACCTGTAACTCACGGCCTAAA
Source organism: uncultured Verrucomicrobiae bacterium (assembly GCA_963792775.1). Lineage (GTDB taxonomy): Bacteria > Verrucomicrobiota > Verrucomicrobiia > Chthoniobacterales > UBA10450 > Palsa-1392. The sequence continues at coordinate 807,568 of CAWBXU010000002.1, forward strand.
CGATGCCAGGCACGGAGGAGTCACATGAAGATTAGATTAGTTGAGATTATTACGGCCTTCGCCTTCCTGGCGGTTCTGTCACGCGTCCATGCCGTGCCCGAGCCATGTGGGCCGCGCTGCAACGGGTCTTTGCGCGACGCGTCCTTGGGCCAATTTGCGCTCATCAATATTACGTCAGGCATCGAGAATACGGCGGTTGGTTTTTCAGCGCTTTATAGCAGCACCACGGCCAGCCTGAACACGGCAATCGGCGCCTGGTCACTTACCAACAACAACGCCGACCAAAACACCGCGGACGGCGCCTTCGCTCTTTTTACCAACACTGATGGCACGGATAACACGGCCACCGGTTTCCAAGCCCTTTATAGCAACACCACTGGTCTCGATAACACCGCCAGCGGGTCGAGCGCCCTCTATGATAACACCACCGGCTCGGACAATACGGCGATTGGCGTTTTTGCTCTCACCAACAACACCACCGCCAGCTACAATACAGCAATTGGATCCTCCGCACTCGCGCTCAATACCACCGGCTTTAACAATACCGCTACTGGAGTGGCCGCCCTTGCTCATAACAGTACCGGGGCAGGCAACACGGCAGCCGGTCGTGACGCCATGAACAACAATACCGCGGGCAACTTTAACGTCGGCTGCGGTTACCAGACGCTCTTCAATAGCACGACCGGCGGCTCCAACACGGCGAGCGGTTATCTGGCTCTTCATGACAACACGACGGGCGGCTTTAACACCGCCACTGGGGCTAATTCTCTCCAGAGCAATACGACCGGCCTCAATAACGTTGCGACGGGGGGCTTCGCGCTTTTCAGCAATAAGATTGGAACGAATAACACCGCCATGGGCGGAAACGCTCTTTTTAACTCTACTGGTAGCAACAACGTCGCTCTCGGGGCTTCGGCCGGTGCCGACCTCACGACGGGTAATGACAATTTAGAGATCGGCCACCGCGGAGTGGCGGGTGAATCCCAGACAATTCGCGTGGGCACGGCGGGCACGCACACCAGAGCCTTCGTCGCCGGGATCCGCGGGGTCGCGCTCGGTAACCTGCAGCCCGTCGGCGTAAATGCGAGCGGCCAAATTGGCGTGAAAGCTTCCTCCGAACGATTCAAGGAGGCGATCAAGCCAATGGATAAAGCGAGCGAAGCGATTTTCTCCCTGCAGCCCGTGACGTTCCGCTATAAGAAAGCGCTCGACCCTGCGGCGAAGCCCCAGTTTGGGCTCGTGGCCGAGGAGGTGGCAAAGGTCGCTCCCGCTCTCGTGGCGTCTGACGAGAAAGGTAAACCTTTCAGCGTTCGCTATGAAGAGGTGAACGCGATGCTGCTCAATGAATTCCTAAAAGAGCATCGCAAGGTGGCGGATCAGAGCGATCAGATCGCAGAATTGAAAGAGACTGTAGCGGAGCTGAAATCAACTCTCAGGGAGCAGGCTTTACAAATCCAGAGGGTGAGCAAGGAACTTAAAACACAAGATCTCACTCCGCGCGTCGTAGCCGAAAATTGACTCGTAACCAGCAGGCGCGGGTTAGGAACCCGAAGAGATAGATTTGCGCAGACCGGAATGCGCGAGCACTTCCTGCGCGACCCGTTCGCCCGACTCGACCGCGCCGTTCATGAACCCCTGGAACTCCGAAGTGTGCTCGCCGCAAAAGTGGAGGTTGCCTTCGCGCACCCCTTCGTAGCCGGCAAATTTGGTGTACTGCCCGACCCGCCAAAATGAATACGAGCCGCGCGACCAGGGATTTTTTAGCCAGCAGGTAACGGCGGTCTTCTGATTCCAAGCGCTCGTTAGGCCAGGAATCGCGGGTTCGATTTCGCGGAGAAATTCTTTCGCGTGGCTGGTCTCGTCGCCGCGGCCGAAAGCGGCGCCGATTTTTCCGCCGGTAAAGTTGAGGAGAATCCCGGCGCGTCCCGGCTGGGCTCGGGTCGTGTCCCAGCAATTCTGAAAACCGGCGTCGGCGAAAACTTCTCCGTTATACCCGCGCTTCTCCCAGACGCGCTCGTTGAACTGCAGATGCAACTTGCTGTTCGTGCCCATGCCGAGCTCGTGGATCGCCATCATCTTCCGCGGCGACAAGCCGGCGCGCGAAAGATCGACCGATCTCCGCAGCATGGTGAAGGGAATTGCGAGGACAACCTTGTCCGCCGTGACGTTGCCGCGATCGAAAACGAGGTCGAAGCGCCCGTCGCTGAGGCGGCGCAGCGTGACCAGCTTGCGCGGTTGCTCGATGTGATCGCGCAATTTCTCCCCCAGTTGCCTAACGATAAGATCGTTCCCCCCGCGGACATGGAAGCGTTCGTCGGAACTGCCGAGGAGATCGAAACGCCCGGGCTTGGTTTCGCCCAGTTGGTAAACCAGGTTGAGCGCGCTCTGCTCTGCGATCTCGCCGCCATACTCGGTCGTGTAAGCGACTCGCAGGAGGCGACCGAGATTCGATTCCAAACCGCCCGGAACATTTTTCCGGATCCAGTCCGCGATCGAAATCTGATCGAGCGCCCGTCCGGCCGGAGTCGATTTTTCCCAGGACGTTCCTTCGCCCGCAGCCGCCAGATCCGCCTGCAAGCGCGGCAGGATTTTCTGAAAATCGCGCGTCGCTTCGGCGCGCGCATAGCGAGCGCCATGAAAGAAATAAAGTTCTTCGCTGCCCGGCGGTTCGTGCGCGTGGAGGTCGTCGAGCGTTAAGCCCAAGCTCGTGCGCCAGTCGCCGGATCTGCACGTGATCCGTGTCGATCAGTTCCCCGCCGCGTTCGACCGTCTTGCCCTTGCGCAAAATGATTCCGCAAAGTGAAGCAGCGTCCGCCGAGCCGCTCCGCGCCTTCGTAAACCGTCGCGCGGACGCCCGCCTGCTTCAGCCGGTACGCGCAGGTCAATCCCGCCAGGCCGCCGCCGATGATGGCGATGGTTTGGGAATTCTTGCCCGCGGCAAAGACGCCGGTCATGCGGGAAGAGCGCGATCCCCGCGGCGACCAGCCCGCTCCGCCGCAGAAAATCCCGCCGGCTGAGAAGACGAGTTTCGCGTGCATCCCAGGCCTCCTCGACCGGACATCCACGCCTGGTCGCTTCGGCCGCGACCGCGCGAATTTTTTCGAGCTGCCGAAAGAGCGGAGTGCGCGCCATCGCGCGAAGGTCTACCAATTAGTCCTGCGAAACGCGACCGCTAAAATTTTTTGCCAGGCATGTCGAAATCCCGGCCGCGGCTCCGACTCATCGACAAAGGCGGCCCAGCACGGGCGGCCAGTAACCAAAGGAAAAAACAATGAAATACATGATCATGATGAATTGCCCCCGCGACGGTTACGACCAGTTCATGAGCTGGCCGAAGGAAATCCTCGAAGCGCATTTCGCCTTCATGGAAACCTTCAACGAAAAACTGCGGAGCGCGGGCGAGTTTGTCCTCGCGGAAGGGCTCGCCTCGCCGGTTCAGGCGAAGGCGGTCCGCGCTGGCAAGGATGGCAAACCAGTGACCGACGGCGTCTTTCCCGAATCGAAGGAATTCCTCGCCGGCTTCTGGATTGTCGATGTCGAGAAACCCGGAGCGCGCCTATGAGCTCGCGGGAAAAATCCTCGATGCGCCGCACGCCGACGTCATGGCGGATGGGAAGCCATTCGAGATGGTGGTCGAGGTGCGCGAAGTCATGAGCAGCCACGAAGACATCGGCTAAATGACGGAAGACGCCTCTGCACCTGCGGCTCGACAGCCTCCTCCGGGAGCTCGCGCCGCAGGTGCTCGGCGCGGTCGTTAGGCAAGGTCGTGATTTTGCCGCAGCCGAAGACGCGGTCCAGGAAGCGCTGATTGCCGCGGCCACGCAATGGCCGCGCGATGGTCTCCCGGAAAATCCGCGCGGCTGGTTGATCCGGGTGGCGCTGCGACGCCTGAGCCGATGAGGTGCGGAGCGAAATCTCGCGCCGGAATCGCGAGGCGATGATCGGCGCAGAAATTCCACTGGCGATCGAGCCGGCGATACGAGGGCGAACCCGAGATCGACCCGGACGACACGCTTATCCTGCTTTTCATGTGCTGCCATCCCGCGCTTAGCACCGCGTCGGCCATCGCGCTCACCTTGCGCGCGGTCGGCGGCCTAACGACAGCGGAAATCGCGAAGGCGTTTCTCGTCCCGGAAGCGACCATCGGACAGCGGATCAGCCGGGCCAAGCAAAGCATCAAGGCCTCCGGCATTCCCTTTCGCCTGCCCGATGCGGAAGAGCGGGCGGAGCGACTCGGCGCCGTCCTGCACGTCCTCTATCTCGTCTTCAACGAAGGCTACACCGCGAGCGCGGGCGCCGAACTCCATCGCGCCGACTTGTCGAACGAAGCGATCCGTTTGACTCGCGCCGTGCATCAGCTTTTGCCTAACGACGGCGAAGTCGGCGGCCTTCTCGCCCTCATGCTCCTGACCGACGCGCGCCGCGCCGCGCGGACCGGGCCGGACGGCGAGTTGATCCCGCTCGACGAGCAGGACCGCACGTTATGGAACCGGGAGTCCATCGCCGAAGGCGTCGCGCTCGTCAGCGCCGCGCTCACGAAAGGATTGGTCGGCGAATACCAATTACAGGCGGCGATCGCCGCCGTGCACGACGAAGCCGCGCGCGCCGGAAGAGACCGACTGGCCGCAGATTTTCGCGCTCTACAGCGTCCTCAAGCGGATGACCGACAACCCGATGGTCGCGATCAGTCACGCGATTGCCGCCGCGATGGTGCGGCGGACCAAAGGCGGGACTGGCCTTGCTCGCGCCGTTGCAGGACGACGAGCGATTGCGCGACAACCATCGGCTCGACGCGGCCCGCGCCCATTTGTTCGAACGCGCCGGTGAGCACACCACGGCGGAGAAGTTGTATCGAAAAGCAGCCGCGAAAACAACGAGCGTGCCGGAGAGAAATTACCTGCTTACGAAAGCGACCCGCGCGGGCGAGGAGACAATTGAAGGGCAGCGCTTCAATCCTTCGTGAATCTACCGAAATTCATAAATTCGTATTTCGGACTTTGTGAATTTATGAGTGCATTTTGCTCGAAGAGCAACTCGTGAAACCACGCGGGACATTGCTTCAGGCGCCCACAGTGTTCGGGCGAGCCGCCTGTGCTCCCCGGAGTCAGTCGCGAGTCTTACTCTCCTAGCTGCTCCAACTGCCGCTGCGGATCCCAGTTCGCCGGCTTCGGTCGCAAACTGGACCAGCGCATTCCCTCGGCACGCCACAGTTCCCGCCATTGTTCGTAGGTGAAGCCCCGGTCGTCATCGGTTACCCCAAATTGAAAACCACAGCTCGGACAGATCTCGTAGGAGCCGCCCTCGGCCTGGGTGCGGGGCGTCTCGCATAACCTGGGGTAGCCGCAAACAGGACAACGGTAACTCATTCTATCTCCCGGTTCTCAGGTCGACAGTGCGTCCCGGTTGTCGAGCGAAATAGCTCGCGCTCCCGGGCTTGAAAAAGGTCTTGGTCGTCCCGTCGGAGTTGTAAGCGCCGAACGCGCCTGTGCGGGGGTCGTAAACTCGCACCGTTCCTGCACGATCCACTTTCGCGGGCAGTCCTTCGCTCTTCGCGCGCACCAGGAGTTGCGCGGCGAGCGCGGCATACTCTTCTGCCGTTCTCGCGCGAAAATCAGAGCCGTGACGCGCGAAGTGATCGGGCAGTGTTTTGGGATTACCCCAGGTCTCAGCGCCGGCGCGGGTTTGCGAGATACTTGCTCGCGAAGCGGCGGTCGAAGGGTTTTTCTCTCCGGACCAAAAGGCGAAAACCAGAATCGCGGCGAAATAAAGAAAGATGGCGCCCACCGCGCCCAGAAGCAGAAACTTAAGAGCGCGCCACGCCATGATCGCAAAATAAGCCTAACGACTAAGAGCGCCGCTCTTTGATCGCACCGAGCAAATCGGCAATGACCTCAGCCTTCGGTTTGGCGCCGAGGTTGCCTTGGCCGTGGACGCGGACGCTGACGGCGTTGGCTTCCAGGTCGCGGTGGCCAATCACGAGCATGGTGTGCACTTTCATCTGCTCGGCGCTGGCGATTTTGGCTTTGATATGGTCGCTGCTCGCGTCGAGCTCGGCACGGACTTCGTGGGCGCGGAGTTCCGCTTGGATGGCGCGCGCGTAATCCACGAGTGGGGCTTCGTCGCCGATTGGCAAAATGCGGACCTGTTCCGGCGCGAGCCAGAGAGGGAAATTGCCGGCGTAATGTTCGATGAGGAAGCCGATGAAACGCTCGTGCGTGCCTAGCGGCGCGCGGTGGATGCAGAGCGGAGTCTTCTCGGTGTTGTCGCGATCTTTGTAGACGAGGCCGAAGCGGGCCGGGACGGCGAAGTCGACCTGGTTGGTGGCGATGCTGAACTCGCGGCCGATCGCGCTCCAGACCTGGACGTCGATCTTCGGGCCGTAGAAGGCGGCCTCGTTAGGCACTTCGACGTAGTTGATCCCGCTGCGCTGGAGGACGCCGCGGACCATGTCTTCGGTTTTCTTCCAGAGCTCGGGGTTATCGACGAATTTCTGGCCGAGCTTGGCCGGATCGTGGGTGGAGAAACGCATGACGTATTTCTCGATCCCGAAGATTTTGAAATACTTCAGATACATCTCGTTGACGGCGCGGAACTCGTCTTCGAACTGCTCCTCGGTGCAGTAGATGTGGGCGTCGTTCATCTGGAGGCAACGCACGCGCATGAGGCCGAAGAGTTCGCCGCTTTGTTCGTAACGGTAGTTGGTGCCGTATTCGGCGAGGCGCAGCGGGAGGTCGCGATAACTGTGCGGCACCGCGGCGAAGAGCTTGTGGTGATGCGGGCAGTTCATCGCTTTGAGGTAGTAGCGATTTCGGAACCGATCGATTGGCTTCCTCAAGCAGCTCGACCTCGGTCAGTTTCGACGAGCATCCTGGATCCTCGATCACTGACTCCAGCCTTCGGCAGCGCTCGAAGCACTTCGCCAGCGCGCGAGACAGGAGCTTTGGCCGAAGCCGTGCTTTTCAGACTTCTCGCTTCTTCGAGGAGCTCCATCGGCGGGAACATCGAGTCCGCGTAATAGGGAAGATGGCCGCTCGTTAGGTACAGATTCTCCCGCGCGATGTGCGGAGTGCGGACGCGTTGATAGCCGGCGGCGAATTCGGTTTCCTTGGCCAGCTTTTCCAGTTCCTCGATGATGGCGGCGCCGCGCGGGAGCCACAAGGGCAGGCCGGGGCCGACGTCGTCGTCGAAGGTGAAGAGCTGGAGCTCTTTCCCGAGCTTGCGGTGGTCGCGCTTCTTCGCTTCCTCGAGCATGGCGAAGTAGTCGTCGAGCTGGGTCTTGTTCTTGAAGGCGGTGCCGTAGATGCGTTGGAGCTGCGGGTTTTTCTCGTCGCCTTTGTAGTAGGCGCTGGCTACATTCGTTAGGCGGAAGGCGCCGATGTTGCCGGTGCGCATGACGTGCGGGCCGGCGCAGAGGTCGGTGAATTCGCCGTTGCGGTAGAGGGTGATCTTTTCGTCCTCCGGAATGTCCCTCGATGATATCGAGCTTGAATTTGCTCGGCTCGGATCTCGCACCAAGGGCACCAAGGACACCACGGTTGGCCATGTCCAAAGCTTCGGCGCGCGAGACTTCGACCCGCTCGAACGGATGATTTGCCTTCGTCTCCTTTTTCATCTCGGCCTCGATCTTCTCGAAATCCTCCGGCGAGATGCGGTGGGGCAGCTCGACGTCGTAGTAGAAGCCGTTCTCGACCGGCGGTCCGGCGGCAAATTGCGCTTCCGGCCAGATCTTCAAAATGGCGGTGGCGAGGACGTGCGCGGCGGAATGGCGGAGCCGCTCCAGGTCAGTCATCTGGGCGCGTTGGTCGGGTGTCTTGCGTTCGTCGGACATGGTTGAAAATCGGAAGAATTCTCATCCGCAGATTGCGCAGATTTTCGCAGATTGTGAGGAGGAGAATCTCGCTCTCCAGCGAATCTGCGGAAATCTGCGTTAATCTGTGGATGAGAAAATTGCCAGGTATGAGGATGCCAGCGCGCGGAGGTTGAGGCAAACGGAAGCCGGGCGTAAAACAGGCGGCCGCCTTTCGCGCGGAATATGAAAATCGGATCGCTCCTCACATCGCTGGCCATCGCCTGCGCGGCGTTCTTGGTCGCAGATGTGGCGCATGAAGGCTTGGGTCACGGCGGCGCGTGCCTGGCTCTGGGTGGCCGAATGTTGTCACTCTCGACGACGTATGAAGATTGCAGCATTCACTCGCGCTGGATCGATGGAGCGGGACCGGGAGTGGGAATCATCGTGGCGCTGGCCGCGTTGGCCTGGCTGCGCTGGGCGACTCCGCGCTCGCGCAATATGCGCGTGTTCCTTTGCCTAACGTTCGCTTTCGCGATTTTTTGGAATGTCGGTTACCTGGTCGACTCGGGGTTGCTCGATCGCGGCGATTGGAAATTCGTCATCGCCGGGCTCGAACCGGCGGCCGCCTGGCACGCGGGGCTGGTGGTGTGTGGCGTGGTTTTTTATGCGACAGCGATGCGTGTGCTGGGCGCGCTGCTGGCTCGACATTTTGCCGACAACGACGACGGCTGGCGGCCGCAGAGCTTCGCGCTGATCGCTCTCTCGTCTGCAGCAGTGCTCGCGGCGATCGGCGGAGCGTTCGATCCACGAGGAGCCACCATCATTTTGACGGATGCGTTGCCGTCCGCGCTCAGTTCGTTCGGCTTGGTCTGGGTAGGCTTTGTCCTTTCCCGGAGCCGACCCGATCTGCGGATCGCCACCCCGACTTCGCCGCTTTGGATTGCGGCCGGCCTGTTTTGCGTAGTGATCTTTGTCGCGGCGCTCGGGCCCGGCCTGCGCTTTTGAGAGGCGGGGCGTTAAACGCGGATGATGCCGCGCTGAATCGCTTTGACAACGGCTTCGGTGCGATCGCTCACCCGGAGCTTCTCGTAGATGGTGGCGACGTGGGTCTTGATCGTGCTTTCGGCGACGAAGAGCGCGGCGGCGATCTCTTTGTTGCTTTGGCCGCGGCTGATCAGACGCAGCACTTCCAGTTCGCGCTCGGATAATTCTTCGCCTGCGCTCAGATGCCGCGCCAGTTCCGCGCCCACTTTTGGGTCGAGGAAATGGCCGCCAGCGTGCACCTGGCGGACGGCGTGGAGGACGACTTCGGTCTCGGCGTCTTTTAAAACGTAGGCGCTGGCGCCGGCAGCGAGCGCGCGATGAATCCGCTCGTCGCCCGCGTAGGTGGTGAGAACGACAATACGAGCCTGCGGGTCGGCGGTGCGGATTTGCTGGATGGCTTCCAGTCCGCCCAGGCGCGGCATTTCCAGATCGAGCACGGCGACGTCGGGCTTCTGGCGGGCGAATTGCGCGACCGCTTCGAGGCCATCGCCTGCTTCGGCGACCACGGTCATGTCGCCGGCCCGATTGAAAATGGAGATGAGCCCTTCGCGCACGACATGGTGATCTTCCGCGAGGAGGAGCCGTATTTTTTTCATGCCTTCTGCAAATCCAGCGCGGGCCAGGGGACGGAAGCGGTTACCTTCGTTCCTCCACTCTCGCTACGCGCGATCTGCAACTCTCCGCCCCAACGTCGCGCTCGTTCTTCCATGCCGCGAATCCCATGTCCTCGCGTGCCGTTGGCGAAGCCGCGGCCATCATCGGAAACGCAAAGAACGATCTCGTGCGGACGATATTCGAGTACGACGCGGATGTGGCTGGAACCGGCGTGACGGAGGGCATTCGTGACCGCTTCCTGGCCGATGCGGGCGATTTCGTCGCCGAGTTCGGTGGGAAGTTCGCGGGGCGTGCCGGTGGAAGTTGTTTCGAGTTGAACCGAATCATCGACGATTAACGGGCGGGCGCTGGCTTCGATCGCGCGCAGGAGATCGAGAGGCGGACGGCGCAGGGCCAGAATGGAGCGGCGCGCTTCTTCGAGGCTTTGGCGAGCCAGGTCGCGCGCCTTGGTGAGATGTTGCCAGACGACGGCGTCATTTTGCGCAGTGATTTGTTCGGCGGCGTTGATCTGAACGACGATACCGGTGAGGCCTTGCGCGATGGTGTCATGCACTTCGCGCGCGAGCCGGGTGCGTTCTTCCACCACGGCCTGCTGGCGATATTCATCCGCGCGACGCGAGGCGGCGATGAGGCGCTCGAGGTGCGAGGAGAAAAGCCAGACCAGATAAGCGGTCAGCGCATAAACGCCGGTCCAGAGGAGTTGCACGGCCGAGAATGCGAAGTGCGGAGCCGAAACCCAAAACAAAAGCAGCACGCAGATCATCGTCCAACCGGCGAGAAAATAGCCGCCGACGACGAGACCGCCGATGATAATGGTCGGGAGAAGCAAAACGGCGGCGGGGCTCCCCGGGCGGTAGGCAGCCATGACGAAGGCACCCACGTGAGAGAGAGAAATAACGAGCGAAGTGGCAGCGCTGCTGACGTTGCCGCGGTGCACGAGCCAGCCGGCGAGCAGAAGAAGCGCGAGGGCTTCAAAGCCGATCCAGGGAAAAAAAGCGCAGCGCACCATCCCGCCGAAGCCGAGCGCGAGGAAAAGCGTTTCGGCGAAGGCGGCGACGAACAGAAGACGCCGCACGAGTTGCGCGCGGAGCGGTTGCTCCCAGGCGAGGCGCTCTGGGTCGGGTCGTCGAAACAACCGCACGAAGCGGGCATCCCGCTCAGGATTCATGACTCCATTTCCAGCTCCGGAGAATTTTCTCGAGGAGCGCCTCGGCGCCCGGACCCTTGGTCGTGAGCGACCAAACGGAACTCCCTTTTTGCCAGAGGAAGAGGGCGCCGCCGGCGTTGCGGGCGAACTGGCCATCCAACTGCCCAAACTTCCGCGAGACGAGTTCGGCTTCGCCTAACGAGGAGTTGACGCGCTTCTTCATCGCTTTGTTTTCGTCGGCCCGGAGATTGTCCAGTTCGACCGCAGCGCGGGAGTCATCCGGCCCTTCCAGCGCGACGATCGTCCCATCAGGATAGACCGCGTCCATTTTCGTGAAGCGAAATTTTTGCGGCGCATCGAGCGAAAAGCCGAGCCACGGATTGGTGTAGCGATTCCCTGTCACCCGATACGGTGGCGCGTTTTCCGGCACCTTCACGCTGTTGTGGTCCGTCGAAAAGGCGACCACCTCGAAGCTGACCGAGCCATACATTTGCCCCGCGGCGGCGAGGAGCTTCATGAGTTGATCGTCCCCCGACGAAGCGCCGAACCAAAGTCGCGCCGCGTCCGCCGGGCCGGGCGCGTAGAGGGCGGCATCGAGCGCGATCCAGCGACCGTCCACGAACACTTCGCTCCAGGCATGACCGCCCCAGATGCCGTCGACATAAACGTAACCCATGGCGATGCGCGAAGGCAGACCGGCCGCGCGTTCCAGCGCGGCCAGGAGAGTGGCGTAGGCGATGCAAGTGCCACGTTTATTGCGCGCCACTTCCGACGCGGGCGCGAGGACCACTCCGAGATCGAGCGTTAGATTCTTGTTTACCCAATCCTGGAGACGCCGGGCCTTGTCGAAGTCGTTCGGCGCGCCTTTGATCACTTCCGCGGCGATGCGCATGACTTCGGCGTCGTCGCTTTGGACGATGGCGTTGGGGCGGAGGAATTCTTCGCCCGGCGCCGGGCTCTTTTTCGGATCGGAGGCAGAGGGCGCGGCGGATTGATGAATCTCGACGACGCGAAGCGTGTCCGATTTCTCGAGGACGTGTTGTGAGGAATTCTCCAGCACGGGCCAGCCGAGTTCCGGCTTTTTGTGGCGGAGCCTCAGAGTCACGCTTTTGAGCGCACGGGGATCCGGCAACCGGACGTTCGAGCGGGCGAGGGTTTGGTCGTAGGACTCGGAAGGCGTGGCCGCCGCGGCCGGAGCTGGTGCCGGAGCGGATTTTTCTTCGAGCGGCTCTATGACCATTTCGCCGAATGGAAGCGTTTGCACGCGACGCAGCCAGCGGCCCTGGGAATCGAGCAGAACGGTGGCCTGGCCGGGAAACCCTGCCGTGGCTTCCTCGACTTTGAACAGATCGCGAGCGCCAGCGCGCTCCTGGCCGACGACCTTGCGTTTCACCTCGGCGATGTTGCCGAGTTCGGGAGAAAACATCTGGAAGGAAATGGTATCACCTTCTTTCCGCAGATTTTCGCGGCTGAGGCGCTCGACGCCTTTCGGTCCAAGGATGGAACCGGTCAGCGGGATCGATTTGCGGTAGGTCTTGTCACCGGCGGTGGTGGTGAGCGCGAGATGATCGCCGAGCACTTGCACGCTGGTCTGGGTGGAGGTCTGCGAGCTGCTGGTGGAACTCTTGAGCGATTGCAATTCGCCCTGCGCGTTCTCGAACGATTGGCTTTCGTTCTTCATCTCCACTTTGCTGCCGAGGCGATTCATCTCAAGATGCATCGCCTCTGCGGTCGCGACATTTCCCTCGCGCGCAGCGGTGGTCGTTTCGGTGAAAGTGCCACTGGGTTCGCCGGCTATTTTAATTTGCCAAGTGCGGGTGGCGGGAGGCGATTGGGCCGCGAGCGGACCGAGGACGAGAGCGCCTAACGAGTAAAGGAAGAGGTGAAGGATGACCTTGCGATGAGATTGAATTTTCATGCTGCCATTGAAGGCCACTTCCGGGGCCGCCGACAAAACAGCAAGCTGGCGATTTTTTTCTCCCCCAAATGGAGGAGAGGCGGGGCTGGCCGGTGGAGCGGCCATTGGGCATGCGAGGGGGGCCGACGGGCAGGTGTTTTTCTGCGGGGCGGCGGCGGGAAGGCATGGCCGACGGGCGGGAAGCCGTCGCGCAGTCGCGGGAAGGGGACGCAAGCTGGGTGGAAATGGTCGCGAACTCGCGGGAACTCTACAGGCTCAGCCGGTCCCGCAGCTCCTGCGCACGGCGGCGGGCCACTTTTACCTCGGGGTCATTCTCGCCGAGGCGGAGGAGGAGCCCGCCATCGAACCACGGCTCGACCTTCCCCACGGCGCGCAGGTTGATGATGTGCTGCCGGCTGACCCGGAAGAAAAGTTGCGGGTCGAGCCGCGCCTCGAGGGCCTGGAGCGAGCGCGGGATGAGAGGACGATTTTCCGCGAAATAGACCCGCGCGTAGTTGCCCTCCGATTCGAGCAGGCGGATGTCGCTCAGCCGCACGAGCCAGCAGCGGTCGCCGTCTTTCAGGAAAACCTGATCGTCCGCGCCGAGCAAACCCGATGGGGAAGTGGCCGGCGCGGCTGTTTCAGTTTCCGCCAGCACGCGCGCGAGCGCCTGGGCGAGCCGGGCCGGCTCGATCGGTTTGAGGAGGTAATCGAGCGCGCCGAAATCGAAAGCCTTGAGCGCGTACTGATCGTAGGCGGTGGTGAAAATGACCCGCGGCGCGTCGGGCAGATCGGCCAGCAGTTCGAATCCGGTCCGTCCCGGCATTTGCACGTCGAGGAAAATAAGATCGGGACGCAGGGCGGAAATTTTCCCCTCAGCCTGGGCGGCGTTGGCCGCTTCGCCGACGATCTCGATCTCCGGATGAGCGCGGAGGAGACGGCGCAACTCGGCGCGGGCGAGGCGTTCGTCGTCGATCAGGAGGGCTTTCATTCTTTCGTAACGGGAAGTTGCAGCCGCGCCTCGACCCAGCCGGGCTCGGGTTCGCGCAGATCGAGGGTGGCGCGGTTGGCGAAGAGCAGGCGCAGGCGGGTACGCAGGTTCGTTAGGCCGAGGCCGATCGAGGAAGCGGAGGAATCCGAGCTGCGCAGGGCGCCGGTGTTGCCGATGGAAATTTCCAGCCGCTCGCCCTCGACCCGCGTCGCGAGCCGGAGCAGGCCGGCGCCGCTCTCGCGCGAGACGCCGTATTTGATCGCGTTTTCGACCAGCGTCTGAAGCGCGAGGGGCGGAACGAGGCACAACCCCGCCGCCGGATCGAGCGCGCGCTCAATCGTTAGGCGATCCTCGAAACGGATGAGCTCGAGCGCGAGATATTGCTCGACCGCGGCCAGCTCGGCGGCGAGCGGGACGAGCGAGGTATCTCCCGATTGCAGGTGGTAGCGCAGGATCCCGGCGAGTTGGGTGATCGCCTCCTGGGCCCGCGCCGGATCTTCCAGGACAAGCGCGCGCAGGCTGTTGAGCGAGTTGAAAAAGAAATGGGGATTGAGCTGGCTCTTCAGTCCGCGCAGCTCCGCTTCGGCGAGGGCGGTTTGCGCCTGATAGCGCTCGATCTCGAGCCGGCGTTGGCGTTGGAAATAATGGAAGCCGAAGTAAATCCCGGACCAAAGGGTGAGGATGATGAAGTCGTTAAAAACGAAGACGACCCAGGTGGCGACGAGCGCGGTCAGGCCGTGGTTGCCGTAGCTGTGCGCGCCCGGCGGGACGACGATGAAATAGACCGTAACGAGCGCAACGAGCGCGAGCGCGAGGAGGAAATTCGCGACAGAAACGCGCGGAATCAGCCGCGTGATCGGGAGCTCGAGCCAACCGCGCCGCCAGACCCAGGCGCGCAGGCCGTGAGTGAACAGAATTCCGAAAAGGCTGAGAATGGCATAGCCGCTGGCGAGCCGCCAGGTGAGCGGCACAAACCCCTGGCTGGTGAAAACGTTGACGAGAAAATACGCGCCCCAGCCGCCCGCCTGGCACCACCAATAGGCGAGAGGCGGACGCGGCGGCGTGGGGCGGGTCTTCATGCCGATGCGCCTAACGAGAAGTGCCGGGTTGGCAGACCGGCGCGCGGAGCACGAGCAGAGAGCAGACGGCCAATGCCGGCAAAATGACGCTGCCCAGGATCGCGGGCGCATGGAGGAGCGCCGCGGCAAGGATCGCGGCGGCCCAAAGAAGAGCGTTTCCGATTAAGTGTTTGCTGTTCATAATTGTGCTGGCCTAACGATTAGCTTAATGCCCGGCGAGTTCCTTATCGAGCGCGGCATAAAAACCGGCCGGATCGTCGATCATGATGAAGTGCCTGGCTTTGTCGAAGAACTCGAAGCGGGTCTGTGGCGCATTCACGAATTGCGATTTGTAATTTTGCTCGAGCACTTCGCGCGGCGCGAACTGGAGCAATCCGGCGAGCGCGCCCATGACGAGGATGGGCGATTTGATTTTGCCCAGCTCGGGCCGGTAATCGCTGCTGAGCAATTCGCTCATCGCCTGCCCAACGGTGGCGCCGTCGGATTTGCCGCACATCGTGGCGATGCGCTCGACGTCCTCGGGTTTGGTCACCATCGAGGGAATGGAGACTTTCCGCTGATACTCGGCGAATTGTTCCGGAGTTTGCCCCGAGATTTTCTGGCGCATGGCCGCGGCGGCTTTTTTCGCCCCGTCCGCGTCGGTCACGCCGGGGAACATGACCCCGGCGAGAAACGGCAGGCCGTCGACGGAGATGATTTCGCTCGGGAGGTCGGGCGCTTTTTCCCCGATCGCGAGAGCGAGTGTGCCACCAAGGCTGTGACCGACGATGATCGGTTTCTGGAGTTGGTGTTCGCGAGCGTAGGCAATGATTTGGTCGCGCGCGTCATCGAGGAGGTTGTCGGTTTTGACCGGCGGCATCCCGCCGAAGCCCGCGATGGTGACGACGTGGCATTCGTACTTGTCCTGCAAATGTTTCACCGTGTCGTCCCAGACCGCGCCGGGCGTGGCCAGGCCGGGAATGAGGATGACCGGCTGGCCGTGGCCGGTGACTTTGACGTCGATGACTTTGGGCGCGTCGGCCGCGCGAATCGATGAAGCCGCCAGCAAAAGGGCGGCGCTGAGATATGCGATGGATTTTTTCACGAGAACAGGAAACCGCAGCCCAACGCGATTCGCTCGCCGAATATGATGAGCGGCGCTGCGCCGTGATGAGCGGTTGCTAGCGGCGCGGCAAGATTGTAGGGCGACCGCTTCGGTTGCCCCGGCTCAAACTCGGCAGGCGGAGCGCCCGCCCTACAATCGCCTCTCCTTAACCGCGCTTGCTGAAGATTTTGATTTCTTCCGCGGCTTTTTGCAGGCCGTCGAGAGTCTGCAGAGCCGCTTCCTGCTTCTTGATCGTCTCGGCGTTAGTCGCCTGCATTGCCTGCAGAAGCTGCATCAGGTTTTTCGCATCGTCGGCGGCGGCAGGGGAAGTTGGGATCGCGGTTTTTGGTCCGGCTGCCGCGGGCGTTGCAGCCTGGACAATGACTGGCGCCGGAGTTTGCGCGTCAATCGAGCTGAGGGCGAGGAGTCCGAGAACGACTGCGCAGAGCGATGAGGCGCGCATCTTAGCGGCCTCCCCGGCTGGCGTAGATTTTGGCGATGCGGATCGCTTCCGCGAGCGTGACCAGCTTGGCGTCGATCTTCGCCTGGTTGTCAGCGATTTGGTTTTGCTGGGCTTGCACGGCTTTGACCAATGCCTCGATCTGTTTTTGGTCAGTCGCGGCCGGGGCCTGAGCGCCGGCCGATGTCGCGAAAAAGGCGAACGCGCCGAATAGGATCCATTTTTTCATAGGCAAGAGGTTCGCTGGGATACGAAGCAAGTCACGTTCCTACCGGAGCGCGGCGCGAAATTTGCTTGCGGCCCGGAGGGGGATTGTTACCCTCAAGCCCATGGCAGGCCCCGGGATGTATCAATCGCAGAACCTTTCTCTCCAGCAGGTTCTGGCGCCGCAGCTCCAGCAAAGCCTCCTCATTCTCCAGGCGCCGCTGCTCGAGCTGCGCAATCTCGTGCAACAGGAAATGGAGACCAATCCCGTGCTCGAGGAGTTGGCTGAGGCGACGGACGAGGAACGCAAGGTTTCCGAGAGCGAGCCGGCGAAGGACGATTTCAAGGAGGAGTTCGATCAGCTGGCCAAGCTCGATGACGAGTGGCGCGATTACATGGCGCAATCGGGCAGCTACGGCGGGCGCTCGAAGGAAGAGGAGGATAAACGCCAATTCTTTTTTGACTCGATCGCGACCCAGGAAACGCTCCAGCAACATCTCGTCGGCCAACTCAATCAGACCGCCCTGAGCGGCGACGATCGCAAGACGGCCGAGCTCATCATCGGCAACATCGACGACAACGGTTTCCTCCAGACGACGCCGGAAGAGATGGCGCTCAACACCGGCATTCCGCAGGAAGATTTCGAGCTCATGCTCACGCTCATCCAAAGCTTTTACCCACCCGGGGTGGGCGCGCGCGACTTGCGCGAATGTCTCCTCATTCAATTAAAACGCGAAGGCCGCCAGAGCAGCCTGGAATATCGGATCATCGCCGACCACATGGAAGACCTGGGGAAACGACGTTTCCCGGAGATCGCCCGCCGCATCGGGACCAGCGCCGAAACGGTGCAGAAATGCGCCAACAGCATCGCGCGCCTCGATCCCCGCCCCGGCGCGATCTTCGCCGAGGCCCCGCAAAATTATGTTCTCCCCGACGTGACCGTGGAGAAAATCCAGGGCCAATACCAGATCATCCTGAACGGCGAACAGATCCCTCACCTGCGCATCAGCAACACCTACAAAGACATCATGGCGCAGGACGGCAACGGCAGCGAGGTGAAGGATTACATCCGGGACAAGATCCGGAGCGGCAAATTCCTCATCAAATCGATCCACCAGCGCCAGCAGACCATCTCCAACATCGCGCATCAGATCGTCGATCGGCAGAAAGAGTTTCTTGAGCATGGCTCGGCCCATTTGAAGCCGATGACGATGGTGCAAATCGCCGAAGCCGTCGGCGTGCACGAGACAACCGTGAGCCGCGCCATCTCGGGCAAATACATCTCCACGCCACAGGGTGTTTTCGAGATGAAATACTTCTTCACGCCGGGCTACCAAACGGCGAGCGGCGAGTCGATGAGCAACACGAGCGTGAAGGAAGCGATCCTCGATTTGGTCAAAAGCGAGTCCGGCAGCGCGCCCTTGAGCGACAAGGAAATCGTCGAGATTTTGGGCGAGCGCGGGATTCCGATCGCGCGGCGGACCGTCGCGAAATATCGGACCGAGCTCAACATTCTGCCGAGCAACATGCGGCGGAAATATTGAGCCTAACCAGAAGCTATCGGCTCTTCGTCCGATCGCGCCGCGGCACCCGAAATTGTCACCCTGAGCGCAGCGATGAACTCACTCGTTAGGCGAGTCGCCCCTTTGCAAACGGGCGCAAAATGACTTGCGAGGTCCTTCGCTTCGCTCAGGATGACAAGGTGAGCATGCGCCCCTCCCTCCGTCGCGCTGTCATCGCCGAGTGGCGCGGTCTGCCTTCCGATCCGCCCCGTCCTGATCGCGCCCAGGCGGTAACCGATCTCCTGCCCAAGGTGATGCAAAAACTCGGGCTGAAGGAGCGCCTGCAGGAAAGCGAGGTGCGCGCCGCGTGGCAGGCGCTGGTGGGCGATTTCATCGCCGCTCATTCCGCGCCGATTTCCTTGCGCGATGGCATTCTCTACGTCCACGTCCTGCAGCCGGCCTTGCATTACGAACTGGAGCGCGTGACCAAGCCGCAAATCCTGCGAAAGCTGAAGCAACGTTTCGGCGGCCGGGTCATTCGCGACCTTCGTTTCCGCCTCGGGTGATCCGGCGCCTCGCTTTTCGTTAGGCCATTTTTGTTAGGCAAAACGAGCGCGGGGACATTTCTCGCGGAATTGCGTAACCGGTTTTGCTTGTCGGGCGCGAACTCGAGGCGGAAAATTTCATCGCTATGAAAACGCAATGGTTCGCCCTCACGCTGGCCCTGGTGTTACTTCCGGCGTCGGGGGGAAACGCTGAAGTAAAATCCGATACTAAGCCGGCGGCGCTCGCACCACGGCTCGATGAGGTCGGGCAGCACGCTTTCCCGGCGACGACGAAATCACCTGAAGCGCAGCGCTTCATCGAGCAGGGGCTCGCCCTCGCCTACGGCTTCAACCACGCCGAGGCGGTCCGCTCCTTCCAGGAAGCGCAGCGGCTCGATCCCGATTGCGCGATGGCTTACTGGGGCGAAGCCCTCGTGCTCGGCCCGAACATCAACGCGCCGATGAGTGAAGAAGCCGCGCCCAAAGCCTGGGCCGCCCTGCAAAAAGCCAAAGCCGCTGCGCCCAAGGCCAGCCCTCGCGAGCAGGCTTACATCGCTGCCCTAACGAAACGGTACCTTGAGAAAAATCCGGCGGATCGCCACCCGCTCGACCTCGCTTACGCCGAAGCGATGCGCGAAGTGATAAAGCAAAACCCGGACGATCTCGACGCGGCGACGCTATTTGCCGAGGCGGCGATGGACACGATGCCGTGGAATTATTGGACCGAGGAAAAAGCAGCCAGGCCCCTAACGAAAGAGGCAATCGCGGCGCTCGAATCCGTCTTTGCGCGCAACGACCAGCACGCCGGCGCCAACCACCTTTACATCCACCTGGTCGAGTCCGGACCGCATCCCGAGAGCGGTCTGCCGGCGGCTTATCGATTGGAGGATCTGGCGCCGGATGCCGGTCACCTCGTCCATATGCCGAGCCACATTTATCTCAAGACCGGGCTTTATCATCTCGCGACGATGGCTAACGAGCGCGCCATCGCCGCCGATCAATCCTACATGGCGGCTTGCCGGCGGCAGGGTTTCTATCCCGCGGTCTATTATCCGCATAACGTTCACTTCCTCTGGTATACCGAAACCATGGAAGGCCGGAGCAAGGACGCCGTCGCCGCCGCGCGGAAAGTTTCCAACTACGTGACCCACTGTCGGCCCGACGCGCTCGAGAAACCCCGACAAAACCCGCTCCCGGCTCTGACTCTCGCCCGCTTCGCCAAATGGGATGAAGTCCTCAACGAACCGCTCGAGAGCGAGGACGGTCTTTTCGAAAAAGGGCTCTACCATTACGCGCGCGCGCTGGCCTTTGCCGCCCAGGGAAAAACCGACGCAGCTGCCCAGGAAAAAGCCCAGCTCGACAAGATCCTGGCGAGCAAGGAAGTGGAGGCGCTCGAAACCGAAGCGTTGCCGGGCAAGAGCATTCTGACTGTCGCCAGCCTGGAGTTGGACGCCGCGACGGCGAAAGCGAAAAAGGACGTGCCGGCGATGATCACGGCCTACGAAAAGGCGGTCGCAGCGCAGGACAAACTGCCCTACATGGAACCGCCCTTCTATCATTACCCGATCCGCGAAGTCTACGGCGCGGCTCTGCTCGCGGCAGACAAATTCGCGGAGGCGGAAAAAGTTTTTCGCCAGGATCTCAAGCAGACGCCGCACAATGGCTGGAGCCTCTACGGACTGGCGCAAAGCCTGAAGGCGCAGCACAAGACCGACGAAGCCGAGCAAGTGCAGCAGCGTTTCGAAGAAGCCTGGCAATACGCCGACCTGAAGACGCCGTTCCCGATCTCGCACTGAACTAGAGCGTGTCCTGCCCTTTGAAAGGGATCCGCGAGGCACCACCTGGAGACGTCTCCCTCTGGGAGGCGCGGGTTTCGGCGCCATTAGGCTAGCCGCGTCGATACCCGCGCTTCGCAGAGCGAAGCGTCTACAGGCGACGCGCCCCGGCAACCTCGACGATTGAAGTGCATGACACGCTCTAGCCGTCGTGCCGCCCCCGAGCGCGAAGCAGAGTGCGCGTCGGTAAGCGACGAGCACGAGCACGAGGCGAGCACGAGCACGAGCACGAGCAGGAGCAGGGAGCAGGGAGCAGGGAGCAGGGAGCAGGAGCAGGAGCAGGAGCAGGAAAGAAAGAGAAATCTGCCAAAAAATCATTCCTTAAAAGGGGATTGGGCTTGCCAATATTTAGATATTTAGCTAATTAAGCATCCATGAAAACAGTTGCCGCTCCCCTCCGCTCCGATCTCAGCGTCGCGCTCTTTTGGAGTCTCGCCGCCGCCGCCGCGACGTTGGCGGTTTTGCCCTACCTCTTCGCTTTATTCCCCGCGCTCAGCGCCAAGGTAAAACTCCCCTTCGCTGTTTTCGCCGCGGCGCAAACCCTCCAGGCGGCCGTATTGGTCTTCATCCTCGCTTTCCTCGGGCTTCGCTGCCAAGCCCTGACCGGATTGGACTCGCCGATCGTGCGCGCCTGGCTCGGTCAGAGAGTTTTCCCGGCTGATTTTCTGGGAAGGTTTGCGGCCGCTGTTTTGCTCGGCTTTGTCATTGGCGGCGCGATGTTTTTCTCCGACCGCGTCTTCTCCGGTCTCATGCCCGCGCCCTACTCCGCGCTGCCCAGAATCGTGCTCTGGAAACGTCTCCTCGCATCCCTTTACGGAGGTGTGACGGAGGAGTGTCTCGTTCGCCTTTTTCTCATGAGCGGCATCGTCTGGATTTTGCTGAAAGTTCTGCCGCATTCTTCGCCCAATCGCGCCTGGATATTTTGGCTGGGCATCGCCCTCGCAGCTTTATCTTTCGGAGCTGGCCACCTGCCGGCGGCGGCGAAGATTTGGCCACTGACGCCTGTGGTCGTTTCCAGAACCGTGGTCTTGAATGCTTTCGGCGGGTTCTTCTTTGGGTGGTTTTATTGGCGGTGGGGCTTCGAGTATGCCGTGGTCGCCCATTTTTGCGCGGACCTCATGATTCATGGCTTCGGCACGTCGTAACGTGAGTGTGGCGAACTGACAGACTCATCCAACTTCGTGAACCTGCTTTTCAAAGCCCTGCGCGATCCGACCCGCCGCCGCATCCTTGAGATGTTGAAGGAGCGTGATCTCACCGCCGGCCAGATTGGCGAAGCCTTTTCCATGAGCGCGCCGAGCATTTCCTATCACCTCGATCTGCTCCGGCACGCGCAGCTCGTCTCCTCGCGGAAGAACGGCCAGTTCGTCACCTATTCACTCGAAACCACCGTGCTCGATGACTCGTTAGGCTGGATTCTCGACCTCATCAAAAAAGGAAAAAAACGAAAATGAAATCGAAACTTTCCTGGCTCGAAGCGACTCTGCTCCTCGCGCCATTCGTCCTGCTCGCAACCTATTGGCGGGAGCTCCCGGCACGGGTGCCGGTGCATTGGAATCTGAGCGGCAAGGTCAATCTCTGGGCGCCCAAAGCTCCGGGCCTGTTCCTGCTGCCCTTGCTTGCGGTGGGTCTCGTTGCGCTCCTCCATTTCCTCCCGCGACTGGATCCGAAGCTCCAGAAAACGCACGGCCTGCAAGGTCGCATGGGGGCTGCGCTGGCCGTCACCCGCCTCGGCATGCTGCTCTTGCTCAACATCATCTTTTACATCCAGATCGCAGTCTCGTTAGGCTGGAAAGCAAACGTGGTGCGAATCGTGGTCGTGGCGACCCTGGTGTTTTGCGCCATCATCGGGAACTACCTCGGCACGCTGCGGCCGAACTATTTCGCCGGCATCCGCACGCCCTGGACGCTGGAGGATCCGCAAACCTGGCGGGCGACCCACCGCCTCGGCGGTCGCCTGATGTTCTTTGGTTCGCTCCTGCTTCTTGTCCTGCAGTTCTTCCTCGGCGAAATGGTCTTCATGATCGTTTTTGTCAGCGCCATTCTGGGCTTGGTCGTTTGGGCGTTTTGGTATTCCTGGCACCATTTTCATGCGCTGCCCGCAGCGGCGCAGTGAACTGGCCTAACGAACCCTTGCCGGTGGCGACATGAGCAAACCCAGGGCTTTTTCAAAAGTTGCTTCCGTCCCGGGCAGCGGAACCGACGCCTCGAAATGCCCCGCGCCCGGCAGCGGCAACAGGACCGCGCGATCGCCCAACCTTTTCGCCGCTTCCACGTAAGCGCGGACCGAGGCCGGAGCAACGATCGGGTCGACTTCGCCCTGAATGAAAACTTGCGGGATCCCGAGCGGGAGAAGGTGGCGGGGTGAGGATTCCGCGTAACGTCGCGGAAACTGCTCCGGCCCGCCCCCCATCAATTGCGCCACGGAGCCGTGACAACTGTCCGGCGGTCCGATCCGGTATTGCGCGAGATCGGTGATCGCGGCGAGGCCGAGCACGCCACGAATCGTTAGGGGATCGGCCAGGTAAAGTTTGCTCTCTTTCGTTAGGCGAGCGCGACTCGCGAGCCAGAGCGCCAATTGCCCGCCGGCCGAATGCCCGGCGGCATAAACCCGCTGTAAATCGAGCGGCGCGTCCTGCGCGATTTTCCGCAGCGCGTCTGTCGCGTGCGCCACATCCAGAAAAGTGCCGGGCCAGCCGCCGCCCTCATCGCCGACCCGGCGATATTCGATCGTCCATGTGGCGAACCCGCGCGCCGTCAGCCAGGCCGCCAGCCGCGTCATGTAAACGTAGTCGAACGCGGCCATCCAACAGCCGCCATGCATGAGCACGACGACCGGAAACGGTCCCGCGCCTTTCGGAAGACGCAGCTCGCCGAATTGCTGCGGGCCGCTCCCGTAGGCGATCTTTTTTCCCGGTTCCGGAAGGGGCAACTCGGACAGCTCCGACCAACTGAGCGTTTTCGGAGGAGCAGCGGCAGCCCCTGTCGTGGCGAGAAGGAAAGAAAGAAGAAGGGATTGCGGCAATCTCATGGAGAAGGCTTTCCGCCAAGCCGTTCCTTTTTGCGAACAAGAAAAGTGGATGAGGCCCAATCGCTGCAAATCCGAGATGAGTTGCTCAGTAATACCGATTGCGGTATTACTGGATCATGAAGATTACGAGCAAAGGCCAGGTGACCATTCCGCTGCCCATTCGCGACCGGTTTGGACTGCAGCCCGGAACCGAAGTGGAGTTCGTGGCCGAGAACGGAAAGGTTGTGCTCCACCCCCGGCGGAAACGTTCTCACCCGGTCGATGACTGGCTGCGGCAGGCCACTGGCGTCGCCAAGGGCAAGACCACCACGGCGAAAATCATGAAGCTAACGCGAGGAACTGATTAATGGTCTTCATGTTCGATTCCAACGTCCTCCTCGACATCGTAACGGCCGACCCGAAATGGATGGACTGGTCGATCGATCAATTCAGACGCGCAGCGAAAGCTTCCACGGTCGTGATCAATCCCGTGATCTACGCCGAGATCGCGCCCGCGTTTGATTCCCAGGCCGCGCTCGACCACTGGCTGCGGCCGCAGCATTTTCGCCGGCTGCCTTTGCCTTACGAAGCGGGCTTTCGCGCCAGCCGCGCGTTTCTCGATTACCGGCAGCGTGGCGGCGGCAAGAGTTCGCCGCTGCCGGATTTTTATATCGGCGCCCATGCGGAGACGGCCGGTTTCACGCTCGTCACCCGCGACCAAACCCGCTATCAAACTTACTTTCCCGATTTGAAAATTCTCGCCCCAAAAATGCCTTACTGAATGGACCTCCTCGAACCTCTCAAAGAACACTTCGGTTACGACGCCTTTCGGCCGTTGCAGGAGCAAATCGTGCGCGATGCGCTCGCCGGGCGCGACGTCTTTGCTCTCATGCCGACGGGCGGCGGGAAGTCGCTTTGCTTTCAACTTCCCGCGCTCCTGCGCGATGGCCTAACGATCGTGATTTCGCCGCTCATTTCACTCATGAAAGATCAGGTCGACGCGCTCACGGCGAGCGGCGTCGCGGCGACGTTTTTGAATTCCACGCTCGACGGGACGGAAGCGAAAGCCCGGTTGCGCGGGCTCTACAATGGCGGGTTTCGGCTGCTCTACGTCGCGCCGGAGCGGCTCATGCTCGACACTTTTATCGAGCGGGTGAAGGAGTGGAACGTCGCGCAGGTTGCGATCGACGAGGCGCATTGCATCAGCGAATGGGGCCACGATTTCCGGCCGGAATATCGCGAGCTGGCGAAGCTGCGCGAGCTTTTGCCTAACGTTCCCATCATGGCCCTGACCGCGACCGCGACGGAGCGGGTGCGCGAGGATATTCTCAAGCAGCTCCAGTTGCGCGACCCGAAGATCTACGTGGCGAGTTTCGATCGACCGAATCTGACCTATCGCGTGGTGCCGAAGGCATCGCCTTACGACCAACTGCTCACCTTCCTGCGGGAACGGCCTAACGACAGCGGGATCGTCTATTGCGCGAGTCGCAAATCGGCCGATTCGGTCGCGGCGAAGCTGAACGGCGACGGGATTCCGGCGAAGCCGTATCACGCCGGGCTCGAGAGCGACGAGCGCGCGCGCAACCAGGAAGCGTTTCTGCGCGACGACGTGCGGGTGGTCAGTGCAACGATCGCCTTCGGGATGGGGATCAACAAACCGAACGTGCGCTTCGTCGTGCACTACGATCTGCCCAAGAACATCGAGAGCTATTACCAGGAAACAGGCCGCGCCGGACGCGACAGTTTGCCGAGCGAGTGCGTGCTTCTCTTTAGCCCGGGCGATGTCATGAAACAGACCCGTTTCATCGAGGAGAAGAGCGAGAGCGAGGCGCGGATCGCACGTGAGCAATTGCGCCAGATGGTGCATTACGCCGAGACGCGCGAATGCCGCCGCACGACCCTCCTGCGTTACTTCGCGGAGGAACGGCCTAACGAACCTTGCAACGGCTGCGACAATTGCCTCAACCCGCCCGAGACGTTCGACGGCACGATCGCGGCGCAGAAGTTTCTCTCCTGCGTTCTGCGCATCCAG
The DNA here is from genome assembly GCA_963792775.1 of uncultured Verrucomicrobiae bacterium. GTDB lineage: Bacteria > Verrucomicrobiota > Verrucomicrobiia > Chthoniobacterales > UBA10450 > Palsa-1392. The sequence continues at coordinate 832,802 of CAWBXU010000002.1, forward strand.
CAGAAGAGCGGTTTCGCTTTCGGGCTTAACCATATCGTCGAAGTGCTGACCGGGGCGGACACGGAGGCGATCCGGCAGCGCGGGCATAACGAACTCTCGACCTACGGGATCGGGAGAGAATTGAAGCGGGATGCCTGGCAGGCGGTCGGGCGCGAGCTCTTGCGACTCGGGTTTGTGGAAGTAGCGCCGGGAAAATTTGCCACTCTTCAGGTAACCGGCGCCGGCCGGGAAGCGCTTCGCGCCCGCACCGCGATCATTCTCACGAAGCCGCCCGACAAGCCGGAGTCGAAAGCAAAACAACGCGCCGGCGCGATCGAGTGCGATGAAGCGCTTTTCGAGGATTTGCGACTCGTTAGGCGAAATCTGGCGGACGAGCGCAACGTTCCGGCCTACGTTATTTTCTCCGATGTCGCGTTGCGCGAGATGGCGCGGAGTTATCCGACCACGCCCACGGAGTTCCGCCGCATCCCCGGGGTCGGCGAGCAGAAGTTGAAGGATTTCGCGGAGCCGTTTCTCGCCGCGATCACTGCTTACTTAGGCGAGCATTCGCGGCAGGATTTTTCGGCGGCGCCCGCGACTGCTCCGCGCGAACGATCGCTCAATGACAGCGAATCGGAAACGCTGCGCCGCTTTCGCGCGGGGGAGTCGGTCGATGAAATTGCGCGGGCTCGCGGTTTTGTGCGGACCACGATTTTAAGTCACCTCGTGCTCGCGATCGAAGCGGGCGCGCCGTTAACGAGCGCGCAGTTTTTCACGCCTCCGCAGCAGGACGAGATTGCGGCTGCATTCGGGCGCACGGGCGGGCGCAACCTGACCGGGCTGCGCGACGATCTCGGGGGGAAATATGACATTGCCGAACTGCGCGTATTCCGGGCGCTGGCCGGGGCCAACGGGCAAAGATAAGCTTGGGCGGGAGGGAGGGAAGAATGGTATTGCTGCACCACTCATTATGAACAGAAGCATTTTTTACATCATCGGGGTGATCGTCGTAGTCGTAATTGTTTTGAAGCTCCTTGGTGTCTTTTAGCGGAAGAGCGGGCGACACGTCCGCTTCGACAACGCCGTGCGCTTGGCTCTGGCCTAACGGCTGACGTTAGCTTTGGTCCTGCGGGACCTTGGGCAGGTTTTTGTTTTCGAGCGTGCCTTCGAAGGCTTTGATGATCGCGTTGCGAAAAACATTGGATCGGCTGCATCTTCCCTCCTACGAACGAAGCGAAAGAGTCCGTCGGACGTGTCCCGCCCCGCTTCCCGATCCCCGCCGCAAATGGCTACGCTGGCCCTGTCCTCGCCAAAGACGCCCTCCCCACAGGAACCTCGCCTAACGAATCTGGAGGTGGAGATCGGCCAGCTCCTCATGCAAGCCGCCACGGTCGAGGAGATCATGCGCGCGTTCTGATAGTAGTCCTGCATGAACGCCTCTGGAAGGCGGCCGCAGGCCCGCCGCCGCCCTCACCGCTTATGCGCGCGTGGCCGATCGCACCCGCGCGCTCCGCACCGGATTTCCACTGCACGTGCCGAAGCCAGTCGAGCCGAGCGAGCTCATCGCGGCCATCGCCAATCTCGCCGGCCGCGACGGGAACGCCCGCGCCTAACGATCAGCGCGAAGGCCGGCGAGCGCGCGATCGTAAACGATCTCGATGTCGTGTTTGTCGCGATCGTTCTTCGCGCCGGACAATCCGTCTTCGCGAATGGCCTCGGCATGGCCGCGGAGCACAGCCCGATCTTCCGGGCGTTTTAGTTCCGTCGCGACGCGCGCGATCACATCCAGCATGCGCGTGACGACGGCGACGCTCCCGCGGCCGTATTGACGGATTTGATTGAGCGCGGCGGCGGCGATGCCCGCGTAATCGGTGACATCGCTGACCAGGCGCAGGTGACTGTCTTTATCGTAATGGCACGCGGATGGAATCTGCCGTTCGCCCACGCGAATGAGCGCGACGCCGAGCCATTCAAGACAACTCATGGCGGTGAACGGATCGTTGATCCCCGGCGACAATGCGCGGACCGCGACCTCGACCAATTGGTCGATCGCGTACTCGATGTCCTGCGTCGGCGTGCGATGCCAACCGAAGAAATAACAGTCGTTGATCTGCGCGAGACACTGCTCGTCCACCTTTTCGGCGGGCCAGGCCAAGGCGAGAGCAGCATCTTTCGCGGCGAAATCCCCCGGCCGCCGGCAGAGACGAATGACCATGCCTTCGCGCGTCGCTAACTCGACGAGACGCTCGTTGTCGATCGCTTGAATGAAGCCGCTCGCTTCCGACGGCACCGGCCGCGCTTCCACGTCGAAGGCGCGCGGCAATTGCGTGGCGATGTCGCTTTTTTTCTCGCGCGGCCCGTCGCTGATCAGGTCGGGATAAAGGCTGTCGATCCGCGATTGCAACTCCGCCGCGACGCGCCCGATGAGGTTTTCCGCGAGGATCGAGGTCGGGACATGATGGATGAAAAAAATGAGAAACCCGACGCTCGCGACGGCAAAGAGCAGTCCGCAGGTGACGGAGAGGAAAGGGACGAAACTGCTTGCGTCCGTCCCGCGAATCGTGCGCAGAACCAAGAGACTGTAGAGAAAGGTTGCGACGAAAACGCCGAGGACGATCTGGGTCCAGCGATCGTTCATGAAGTTGCGCAGAAGACGCGGGCCGAACTGCGATGACGCGAGGGTGAGCGCGACGATCGTGATCGAAAAAACGACGCCCGCGACGGTGATGGTGGAGCCGGCGATGGTGGCGAGAACGTTGCGCGCGCCTTCCGGTCCGCCCGCCCAGATCCAACCGGCGGCGCGAGCCCATTTGACGTTCAGCTGGGTGTCGATGTGGACGGTCAGGAACGAGAGCCCCGCGGCCGCCACCGTCATGATGCTGGGGAGAAACCAGTAGCTGCTGCGGAGTTTTTCCCAGAGCGTGCTGAAGAAAGTTTTCATTGGCCGGCTGTGGACGTCTCCCTCCGGGAGACGCGAGAGAAATCTTTACCCGCCGCGAGACTGACGATCGTTAGGCAGACGCGCGGAGCCGCCATGCGCAGACCCGCGCTTCGCAGAGCGAAGCGTCTACAGTTACCGAATCGTGACATGGACGCCGGGCAGCACTTTTTTCCCGAGATCAAGCGCGTTCCAATTCGAGAGCCGGATGCAGCCGTGGCTCGTCGTGCGGCCGATCGTCTCGGGCACTTCCGTGCCGTGGATGCCGCTCCCTTTGTGGTTCAGCTCCATCCAGAGAATGCCCACGGGATTGTTCGGCCCGGGCGGGAGCATGACGGAATTTCCGCCGCGTTCGTCGTGCTGGAGCATCGCTTCATCCCAGCGAAAGGTCGGCATCCAGACAAATCCCCTAACGAACCATTCGCCAATCGGCGCCGGAAGCGATTTCGAGCCGGGCGTGATCGGATAACTCCCGACCATTTTGCCGTTTTGTTTCACCTCAAGAATTTTATCCGGGACACTGACGAAGAGGGCGAATTGCTCGGCTTCCGGCTTCTTGTCTTCGGTCGTTAGGCTGTTGTTTTTCTCGGCCGCGTCCGTCTGCTTTCTCAGATCGATCGCTTCCTGCACATCGAACGGCGCCGCCACATTCGGCACCTGGACAGAGTCACCGGGCTTCGCCTTGCTCCAATCGTAACCGGGATTGATCTGGCGCAGGAAATCCCGCCGGGCGTGAAATTTTTCTCCGACCAGCTCGAGAAAGTTAGCGTAAGGCAACGCGTCGAGCTTCGCCTGCGCGGCGTGACTTTCGGGCATTTTGCCGATGAACTTTTGATCGTTAGGGGAAAGTTGGTAGCTGATCAGCGCCGGCTTCGAAGTGTCCATCGGGAGATCGAACTGCGTCGGCGCTTTGTCGCCAAAGTGCGCGTCATTTTTCCCCTGCGCCTGCTCATAGCGGGTCAACGCCTTGCGCATGAACTCGCCCCACTTCGCGTCGATCGCTCCGGGTTTGAAGGCGGAGCCATCGAGGAAAATCTGTGCGCGCAAGATCTGTTCGTTAGGCGTGGCTGACGGGCTCGGGGAAGGAGCGGCGGCCGCGAGAATCGGCAGCGAAAGCAGCACGAATAAGCCAAATGATAAACTCTGGGTTGAACCTCTCGCTTGTGTCGTCACTCCGAGTGATACGCGCGTGGCGTCGCCGATGGACCCATGTGCGCCGAGAGGATTGACGGTCGGGATGTTTTGCTGTTGCCAGGCGCGGCCGTTCCCGCTCTCCTCTTGGCGATATGGGCAAGGAACTGACCATCCGCGGCATCATCATCGGAATTTTAATCACGTTGGTTTTCACCGCGGCCAACGTTTACTTCGGTCTCAAGGCCGGGCTCACTTTTTCCACCTCCATCCCGGCGGCGGTGATCTCGATGGCGATCTTGAAGGCGATGCGCAACGCCACCATTCAGGAAAACAATATCGTGCAGACGATTGCTTCGGCGGCCGGCACGCTCTCGGCGATTATCTTCGTGCTCCCTGGTCTCGTCATCGTCGGCTACTGGACGGGGTTCCCGTTCTGGACCTCGGCCGCGATCTGCGCCACCGGCGGCATCCTCGGCGTCATGTACACGATCCCGTTACGGCGGGCGATGGTGACGGATTCGGATCTTCCCTACCCGGAAGGTGTAGCCTGCGCGGAAGTGCTGAAGGTCGGGTCGGGCGAGGCACCCGGCACGGAGGCGGAGAGGGTCGAAACAAGCGGCGCTGGCCTTAAGGCCGTCGTTTGGGGCGCCATCGTGTCGGCGGTGTTCTACGTCATGGTGCAGACGAAGGTGTTTGCCGAGGCGGTGACCAGCTACTTCCGCGTCGGGGGAGGCGCGAGGAGCGGAGCGACCGGGTTCGATTTTGGGTTATCGTTCGCCTTGCTGGCCATCGGGCATTTGGTCGGCTTGTGGGTGGGCATCGCGATGCTGGTCGGCGCGCTGATCGGTTGGGCGTGGGCCGTGCCTTACTTCACTCATATCCACTGGGCGGCGGGCCCGGCGGCCGACGCGGCCCGCGCCGGTTGGACCCACTACGTGCGCTTCATGGGTGCGGGCGCGATCGGTGTGGCCGCCGTCTGGACACTGGGGAAGCTGGTGAAGCCGCTGGCCGACGGCCTCGCAGGATCCTTCCGCGCTTCGCGCGCACGGAAGGCCGGCACGCTCGATCAACTCCCGCGCACCGAGCACGACATTCCGATTGGCATCGTCGGACTGGTCTCGCTGCTCTGCTTTATCCCGATCGGCTGGTTACTGTGGACTTTCGCGATCCAAAACGGGCTGGGCGCGGCCGTCGCAACCCTGGTGATCGGCGGCGTGGCGTTCGTTGTCCTGATGAGTTTTCTGGTGTCCGCCGTGTGCGGCTACATGGCCGGGCTGATCGGCTCCAGCAACAGCCCGCTTTCCGGGATCGGCATTCTGGTCGTGGTGGTGGCGGCACTGTTGCTGGTCCTGGGGGTGAAGCCATTCCTGCCCCCGGGCGCGGACAAAGCGCTGGTCGGATTTGCATTGTTCATCACCGCGATCGTGTTCGCGGTGGCGTCGATCGCGAACAACAACCTCCAGGATCTCAAAACCGGCCAACTGGTCGATGCCACGCCCGCGCTGCAGCAGTGGGCGCTGGTGATCGGCGTGCTCGCCGGCGCGGTCGTCATCCCGCCGGTGATGCAGTTGCTGCAGAACACTTACGGGTTCCTCGGGGCGCCGGGCGCTGATCCCGCGCGGGCGCTTCCCGCGCCACAGGCGGGCCTGATCTCGGCCCTGGCCAAGGGCGTTATCACCGGCGACGTGCCGTGGAACATGATCGGGCTCGGCGCCGGAATCGGTGTCGCCATCATCATCCTCGACGAGGTTCTCGGGATTGCGAAGAAGGGTCCGCGCCTGCCGCCGTTGGCGGTCGGGCTCGGCATTTATCTGCCCACCTCGACCACGCTGATGGTTGTCGTCGGAGCGCTGGTCGGCGCATGGTTTGACCGTTACGCGGAGCGCCGCGAGAACGCGCAGGCGATCAAGCAACTGGGAGTGCTGCTCGCCTCGGGTCTGATCGTAGGCGAGAGTCTCCTGGCAGTAATCTACGCCGGCGTCGTAGGTTTGAGTGGCATACAGAGCCCGCTCGCCTTGGTGGGCCCATCCTTTAAAACGCCCGCCATCTTCATCGGCGGCGTCGTCTTCGTCGTAACGACGTTCGTGCTCTATCGCTGGGTCATCAAGATGGCGACGCGGAGGGCGGGGGCTGTTTAATTCGTTAGGCAATCGCTGATGTCGAGCATCCACCATTCGCCTGACGTGAGAACGCGGAGACCGGGGAGCGCACGCGCCCTCGTCCCGCGTCTGCGGGAGCGATGACGCCCTCATCATCGCGAACTTTTCTGCCAGCGCGGGGCGATTCCAAGATCGTTTCGGCGAGGCGCCGAAACCAGCTCGCCACGGGACGAGTCCGTCCGACTGGCGGACACGCGAGGCGCGTGCGCTCCCCAGAATTCGCCGCTCGAAGCCGGAGCGCGGCTGACAAATTCACATTTTGAAGATCGACCTGCGCAATCCGCCTAACGAAATGCCCGACATCGTCGGGTACAAGCCCTCGAATCCGCTCGCGGCCAATTTCAAGCCCTACATCTCGTCGGCGACGCGGATGCGCGAGCTGACCCCGGTGCCGCTGATTGTCGGCAACTTGCTCGGCGTCATCTTCGGCGCGTCGTCGCTTTACCTTGTGCTCAAGGTTGGTCTCACGGTCAGCGCTTCGATTCCCGTGGCGGTGATTTCGATCACGCTCTTTCGGCTTTTCTCGAAGATGGGAATGCGCGACGCGACGATTCTGGAGAACAACATTGTACAAACCGCGGGCTCCGCCGGCGAATCGATCGCCTTCGGTCTTGGAGTGACGATGCCGGCGATCATGATACTCGGGTTCGATCTCGAGATTACCCGGGTCATGCTCGTCGCTATTCTTGGAGGATTGTTAGGCATTCTCATGATGATCCCGCTCCGGCGCGCTCTCATCGTCGATCAGCACGGGCTTTTGAAATATCCCGAAGGCACCGCCTGCGCCGAAGTGCTGAAGGCAGCGGCCTCGCGCGAGGGAATCGAAAACGCGGAAGCCGCCGATGACAAGGCGGGCGGCGGCCTAACGATCTTCAGCGGGTTTGGGCTTGGATTTATTTACTACTCGGCGATGGAGGCCTTCAAGGCGTGGAAGGAAGTGCCCGAGAAGGTTTTCGGCACTCCCTTTAAGGCCGGCTCGATCGCGCTCGAACTCAACCCGGCATTGTTAGGCGTGGGTTATATTATCGGGCCGCGGATCGCTTCCATCATGTGCGGCGGCGGCGTCCTGGCCTATCTCGTGCTCATTCCCGCGATCAAGTTTTTCGGCGAAGGCGCGACCGGGATTCTCGCGCCGGGCACGATCCCGATCAGCCAGATGGCCCCCGATGATATTCGCGAGGCTTATGTTCTCTACATCGGCGCGGGAGCGGTCGCGGCCGGCGGCATCATCAGCATGGTGCGCTCGCTGCCGCTCATCTGGCACGGGATGAAAAGCGGCTTTGCCGATCTGCAGAAAATGCAGGGAGGAGCCGTCGGCAAACCGGCACGCACCGATCAGGATCTATCGATGAAATTCGTCATCGGCGGAGTGATCGCGATCATGATCGTGATCATGATCGCGCCGCAACTGCACCTGCAATGGAACTTGTTGGGCGCGCTTCTCATCGTCGTGATCGGATTTCTTTTCACAACGGTGTCGTCGCATCTCACTGGCGAAATCGGTTCTTCTTCGTGTCCCACCTCGGGCATGACGGTGGCGACTCTGCTCCTCACCTGTCTGGCTTTTCTCATCGTCGGCTGGACTGGGCCTAAATACTTCGTCACGGCGCTTTCGATCGGCGCGATCGTCTGCATCGCTTCTTCGAACGGCGGCACCACTTCGCAGGATTTGAAGACCGGCTTTCTCGTCGGCTCGACGCCGAAGTTTCAACAGATCGCGATCCTCGCCGGCTCCCTCGCATCGGCCCTCGCTCTCGGTCCGATCCTTCTCGTCTTGAACAACGCCTACACGGTCTATGTGCCGCCGACGACTTTCCAAGAGATCGAAGCCGGCGCGACCCCGCCGCGTGTGCAGGCTGCCAATCTCCCGGCATTTCACGGGCAGGTGAAACCGGATACGACCGGGCATTATCGCGTCCTACATAACGAAAAGGGCGGCGTGAACTCGATCGTTCCGGGACTCAATCCGGGCGATTATCTGGTCAACGAAAAGGGCGAAGTCGTTTACAAGCTGGAGCACAACTTCCCGCCCGACCTGCGCGCGCCTAACGATGCCGAGCTGGGTCCGCCGGAACACGTCAAAGGCCCGCAGGCCAACATGGATCCGCAACTTTACCGTTCCTGGCAACGGTCCGACCCGAACGGCGGCGCGGCCCAGCGTTTCCTCGTCAACGACCAGCGCGAAGCGATTTACCTCGTCGATCCGGGCATCAACGGCACGCACAAGGTTCGGCCGGACGGCTCGACGGTGACGAAGTTCGACGCGCCCAAGGCGACGCTCATGTCGTACATCATCAAGGGAATCCTCGGCCACAAGCTGCCGTGGACGCTGGTTTTGCTAGGCGTGATGATCTCGATCGTGCTCGAGATGAGCGGTATTCCGTCGCTCGCTTTTGCGGTCGGCGTTTATCTTCCGCTTTCTTCTTCCACGCCCATTTTTGTTGGTGGAATGATTCGCTGGCTGGTCGATCGCTGGCTGCGCCGGCATAAATTCAAAGAGCACGATCTGAACCACGATGAGCTGGTCGCGGAAGGCGACAAAAGCTCCGGCGTGCTGCTCGCTTCCGGTTACATCGCAGGCGGCGCACTCGCCGGCATCGTGATCGCGATCATGCAAGGTTGGCCGAGCCTGGCGGCAACGAACGACCGCCTCGCCGCGTGGGCGACCGCACACAATCCCTTCTTCGCCGGTCCGTACGCCGATCTACTCGCGCTCATCCCCTTCGTTGTGCTCTGCGTCCTGCTTTATCTCGTCGGCCGCGACGTGCTTCTCGCTCCGCGAGCCAAAGCTTCGCGACAGTAAAAGAACACTTCGGACTATCTCCTGCTCGATACAGGTCGCGCAGCCCAAACTCTCTCGGGCGGCGGACAATTCGTCGATGGCTGATCCACATGCGCGAGACTGGGCAGGCGTCCAGTTCCCGCGCGGCTTCCCCCGCGCGCCCGGTTTCCCCCGCGCTTCGCAGAGCGAAGCGTCTACAACCTGCTCGCCAGCGCGCAGCGCGCGCGATTAACTTGGCGAGCCTGATGGAAGCCATGACCGAAGTGCCCCCAGCCCCCACGAAAACCCGCAAGGCTTTCCGCCGCTATTCCCCGCCGGTCCTGATCGCGGTCGTGCTCCTGCACCTCGTGCTCGGCGGCGTCGCCACCATCTGGGTCGTCTCGAAATATTCCGCGAGCCGCAAATTGACCTTCCGCGCCGGGCCGAAATCCCCCAACCCGAGCGAGCGCGCGCTCGAACATCGCGTGCAGTTGCAGAAAAAACTCGAGACCGTGAGCGCTCCGCCGGCCGTCCCCGGCGCGTCCTCACCACCGGCATGGCCAAAGTCACCCTCCCGCCGATGCCCGAGATGCAGCCGCAGGAAACAACCCCGCGCACGATGTTCGAGCGCGGGCGGGAGCGGGGTCGGGTTCGGGACCGCGGTCGGCGAGCGCGATGGGCGGCGGCAGGGCGAGCGGCAACGGATCGCAGATCAATTTTTTCGGGATCAAAGATATCAGCAGCGCCGTCGTTATCATGATCGACGTCTCCGACTCGATGTTTAGCCGCACGGGCGACGCCAAGTACCGATCGCACAAGTTGGTCAAGCGTCGGCACCGAGCAGAGTTTCCAGGTCGTGCGCGACGAGGCGATCCAGCTGGTGAAAAATCTCACGCCCGCAAACGCGCTTCGGCATCATCCGTTGGTCGGGCGGGGCCTACTCCTGGAAACCGGAGCTCGTGCCCGCGACCGACGCGAACAAAGCCGCAGGCGATCGCGCACATCCAGAGATGAGATCGATTACACAAGGCGGCCAAAAAGCCGAAAGGCCGGCCAGGCGGAACGCGGCACGATTACGCGCTCGAGCTCGCTTTCAAGCTCAAGCCGGAAACGATCTATATGCTGACCGACGGGAACGCGACCGCTGCGCAGCCGGGCGGCGGATTGAAGGAGATCGACGCGCAGGTGCTCTACAAAATCGCGGAGGACGGGCAGAAGACGCTCCCGAAAAAGGCGCATCTACACATGATCTATTATTTCACGGGAAGGAAAAAAGCGAAGAGCGCGCCATGCTGCAGGGCCTGGCCTCGCGCAACAGCGGGCAATTCAGCACCGTCGCAGGCGAAGAATCGCGGCGAAGGCGGCGCAGAAGAAGAAGTCGAAGAAAAAGCGCTGAATTACGCCAAGGCTCACGCGCGGTCCCCTCGACCCTGTCATCCTGAGCAACGCGAAGGACCTCTGACTATTTCCGGGCAGGCAGCGCGTCAGAAGCCGGAAAGGGTCAGAGATCCTTCGCTCCGCTCAGGATGACACAATGAGGTTTCGTTTCCCTCGCGATGAGAAACGACAAAGCGTGCTTCGCTTCTCTCAGGATGATAATCAGGACGCGCTTCGCATCCCTCACGCAAACAAAAAACTAAAGACGTTAGGCTGAGCCGGCGAGGTCAGCGCGATTCACCCGCCCTGGACGGGCGGCATGATCGCGAGCTGTTCGTTAGGCTGGAGCACATGCTCCCGCTCCACGAATTCGACGCCGGAACCGATCAAGATCTGCCGATCCCATTTCTCCAGACCGGGATGCAGTTGGTAAAGCCGCGCGAGCAGATCCTGCACGCTCGCCTCCTCCGGCAGCTCGATCGTTTTTTCCGCCGCGCCGGCGATCTCCCTCAGCTGGGAGAAAAACTGCACGGAGACGCGCATCGTTAGGCGGCTTCGATCCGGTCTTTCCGGAGCACCCCGACGCAGGGCAAATTGCGATAGCGCTCCATGTAATCGAGCCCGTAGCCAACGACGAACTCGTCTCCGATGTCGAACCCGACGTAATCCGCCTCGACCTGACGGAGCCGGATTTTTTTCTTCCGCAGGAGGACGCAAATTTTCACGCTCAAGGGCTTCGCGGTCCGCAATTTTTCCGCGATCGCCGCCAAGGTCACGCCGCTATCGAGGATGTCGTCGAGAATCAGAATGTGCCGCCCCGCCACGTCGGGCAGGTCGATTTGTTTGAAAACGACTTCGCCCGTCGTGCGGGTGCCGCCGTGGTAGCTCGCCACACTCAGGCAATCAAGCTTGAGCGGGAGCGGAATGCGCCGGAGCAGATCGGCCATGAAAATAAGGCTGCCGTTGAGGACCGCGATGACGGTCAGCTCCCGGCTCTGGTAGTCGGCTGAAATCCGGGCCGCGATCTCATCGAGCCGGCGCAGGATGGTTCCTTCATCGAAGAGGACGCGTTCGAGATCCTCAAACATTAACTAATGGGCCACAGATTGAGGCGAACTTCACCGATTTAGTTTTGCAGCCGCGCGCGGGCCGTTTCGATTTCCTCACTTAATTTGGGATCGGCCCGGAGCGTGGCGCCACGTTCCCAGAGCACCGCGGCCCGCGCCTTGTCGCCGGCCTTTTCCGCTGCCTCACCGGCATTCAGATACAAAAGCTGCCGATCGGAAGGCTTCAGCTTCGCGGGATTTTTCTCGACCGCCGCGACCAGTTCCTCAAGAGCTTGCCGCGCGATCTTGCGCCGACCGAGGACCGCGGGAAAAGCTTCGTTCGTGACGGCGCGCAGGAGCTGGACACGGGCGTCCTCCGGCGCGGCAGCGGCCGCTTCATCCATCAGGGCGATGCCGCGTTGCAGGGTCGACCATTTCGTTAGGCCGAAAGACAGATCGCGGCTGCGCAAGGTCTCGGCGCTCCCCAGGTAAACGCGGGCCAGCTGATCGTCAGGCTGGCGCGCCACCGTCTCTTCCAGCGCCGCCACACACTCGATCACCGCCTGGGCATCGCCGGCCAGGCCGCGGGCGTAGAGATCGGCGATCTTCTGCTCGTTAGGCGCGGCCGCCGCCAGGAAGGGCAGAGTCGCAGCCGAAACGACGAGCCCGTGGAGGAAGCGATTCATCCGCCACTTTCGAGAAGGCGACTGGAGAAGACAACCGGGGTCGTGTGCGGCAGGAATGACATGACCGGCGTGGCCTTGGTCGAAATTTACAACTTGGAGTAGTTCTTCGCGCTCGCCCAGATGCGGAGATTGCAGGAGTCACCGGCTGCGGATAGCGTGGCCGCCGCGATGCCATTTCATTCTGCGACCTTCACCGTCTCGACCAGGGGCAAAGGCACTTACGAGATCACCGACCAGGTCACCGCTGAGGTCGGCAAAAGTGGAATCGCGAGCGGGACCGTTACCGTATTCGTTAGGCACACCAGTTGCAGCCTCATCATCATGGAAAACGCCGATCCAACCGCGCGGCGCGATCTGGAGGAATTCTTCGAGCGCCTCGTCCCCGAGGACACTTCGTATTTCGAGCACACCGCGGAAGGCGGCGACGACAGCACCTCGCACATCCGCTCCGTCCTTACGCGTTCGAGCGAAGTGATCCCGATCGCCGACGGCCGCATGCAACTCGGCACCTGGCAGGGCATCTTTCTCTTCGAACACCGCCGCGCCCCGCACCGCCGCGAGATCGCGCTGAGTCTGATCGGAAGTTAGGCATCCTGCCTGACTCGGCCAACGGGCTTCCAGCCGGTCGGCTCTTCCGGGCAGGCTGGAAGCCCACCCGCCGAGTCAGGCCAGAGGCCTGACTTCCGTTTATCGACACACCGCCCCTCTTTCGGTAACCTCGCTCGCCTTGAAAACCCTCACCGCCACCACTAACCGCCACAATGCTCTGCGCGATCGCTGGGAAATTCCAGCAGTCGATCAAATCATGGTCGAAGAGCGGGCGGCCGCCTTTACCAAGCGCAGCATCAAGACTTCCGCCAAGCTTGGCCGGCCTCAAGCTCGCCGTCTCGATGATGGACCTGACCACGCTGGAAGGAAAAGACACGCCGGGCAAAGTGGCCTTCCTCTGTCGCAAGGCGATGCAGCCGATCGATCCGCGCTATGACGTGCCTCCCTGCGCGGCGGTTTGCGTTTATTCGAATCTGGTGCGGGTCGCGAAAAAATTTCTCGGCACTTCCAGAGTAAAGGTCGCGTCGGTCGCGACCGCGTTTCCGACCGGCCTGATGCCGCTCGATCTGAAACTCGAAGAAGTCCGGCGCGCCGCCGGCGATGGCGCCGATGAGATCGACATGGTGATCGATCGCGGTGTTTTTCTGGCGGGTGATTACAACCGCGTCTTCGACGAAATCGCGGCGGTCAAGGAAGCCTGCGGCGCCGCGCATTTAAAAGTCATCCTGGAAACGGGTGAGCTGCAGACCTACGACAACGTGCGCCTCGCGAGTGAAATCGGGATGCGCGCGGGCGGTGATTTTATCAAAACTTCGACCGGCAAAATCGCGCCGGCTGCCACCATCCCGGTCACGCTCGTCATGCTCGAAGCGATCCGCGATTACTTCTACGAAACTGGAATCCGCATTGGGATGAAACCAGCCGGCGGCATCCGCAACGCCAAGCAGGCGCTCGCCTATCTCGTGATGGTGAAGGAAACGTTAGGCGACGACTGGCTCACTCCCGATCTCTTCCGCTTCGGCGCGAGCACCTTGGTCAACGACGTCCTCATGCAGATCGCCAAGACAGTCGACGGCAATTACCAAAGCGCGGACTACTTCTCCCTGCCCTAACGAATTACCAAGCGACGCAATAAGAGCCTCGGGGGAGGACGGGGTGCCACCCCGTCGGTCGGCGGAGTCTCCGCCGAACCGCGCGCAGAGAGCGTGCAGAATTTGCCTAACGAGAGCGCCGTCATTTCCGCGCTCCTTTCACGAATGGGCCTTGGACGAGACTCGCCCAAGTGCGACGGGGTAACACCCCATCCTCCCCGGAGCAGCGGCCCGCGGCTCGGGCAAGAGACGAAGCCACCCAAGCGTGCGATTCGTTAGCGTGCCGCAAGACTCAAACGTCCACCTTTTCTCGCCGCTTCGCCTGCGCGAGGTGGAATTCCGCAACCGCATCGCCGTCTCGCCGATGTGCCAGTATTCGAGCGAGGACGGCTTCGCCAGCGACTGGCATCTCGTTCATCTCGGGAGCCGCGCAGTCGGCGGCGCGGCCCTCGTCTTCACGGAAGCGGCGGCGGTCTTGCCCGAAGGTCGGATCAGCCCGCACGATCTCGGGATTTGGAAAGACGAGCACGTCGAGATGTGGGCGCGCATTTTTCGATTCGTTAGGGAGCAGGGTGCGGCGCCGGGGATGCAGCTGGCTCACGCCGGGCGCAAGGCGAGTACGGCGCGGCCGTGGGAAGGCGGCAAGCCAGTCGGCGCGGAGAAGGGCGGCTGGTCGCCAATTTTTGGTCCGAGCCCGCTGCCTTTCGCCGACGGCTATCAGACCCCGCAAGAGCTGGATCGTGCCGGCCTCGACCGGATCCGCGCAGCCTTCGTCGAGGCGGCGCAGCGCGCTCAACGGGCGGGCGCGGAGGTGATCGAGATTCACTCGGCGCATGGCTACTTGCTCCACAGCTTTCTCTCCCCGCTGAGCAACCAGCGGACGGACGAGTACGGCGGCTCGTTCGAAAATCGCATTCGTTTTCTCTGCCAGACAGTCGTGGCCGTGCGCGAAGTCTGGCCGGAAAAATTTCCGCTCTTCGTCCGCATCTCCTCGACCGATTGGACGGAAAGCGGCTGGAACGGGGAGGATTCGGTCGCGCTTGCGGGAAAATTGAAATCGTTAGGCGTGGACCTGATCGATTGCTCGAGCGGCGGCAACGTTCCGGAGGCAAAGATTCCGACCGGCGCGGGCTACCAGGTTCCTTTCGCGGAGAAAATTCGCGCCGAAGCCGGGATCGCGACCGGCGCAGTCGGGATGATCACGGAGCCGGCTCAGGCCGACCAGATCGTACGCCTCGGCCAGGCCGATCTCGTCTTCATGGCGCGCGAATTTCTGCGTCATCCCTACTGGCCGCTGAACGCGGCGAGACCGCTCCACCAGAAAATGGATCCGCCCGCGCAATACGGGCGGGCTTTTGCCTAGCGACGAGATTCCGACGATGCGCAAGCGTTGGTTTTTTCTGGGAGCGCTCGCTCTCTTTCTCATAGCCGGCGGACTCGCCATGCTCTGGCTGAATCCCCGCCTAACGAAATACGTGGAGAGCGACGCCTTTCGCGCCGCAATGGAAAAGGAAACGGCCAAGGGTCTGCATTTTCCGGAGGGGCACTTCGCCCCCATTCGGCGCACTGGTTTTCTCACCGCCGCGACCGCTGGCTTTCACGCCGAAAACGGCCGCAAGGCCATGACCCGGATCGACGCGTACGATGTCACCGCGCGCTTCAATCCGTTAGGCGTTTTTCTCCGGCGCTGGCAGCTCGATGAGCTCCACATCGAGCGCGGCGAAGTCGGCATTCAAACCTACGAGCCGAAGCCGGAGCCCTCGCCGGCCAAACCGTGGTACCACGTTTTCCTGCCCGATCGCGTTTACCTCAAACGCGTCTGGTCGGATCCGGCCGACGTGACCTGGCAGCTCGCGGGCAAGCCGGGCGGATTCTACGCCGGACGGCTCGTCATCACACCGCACGGCCGCGACTTCGAATACGATCTCACGGCTGCGACCCTGCGTTCGGCGCATCTGCCGGAGCTGCCTCTGCGGCACACCCACCTCATCATTACGAAGACGCTTCTCACCGTTGTCACACTCGATCTTGCCGCGGGGATGAAGAACGAGGGGTTCATCCACGGAGAGGGAACCGCCGGCACCCGCGAGGACAAGAGCGTCGACTTTAAACTCAAATTTGGAGAGCTGCCGGTGCGCGAATGGCTGCCCATTTCCTGGCATGAACACGTCGCCGGCGCGGCGGCCGGCGCGGTGCGCTGGCGCGGAAAGGACCCGAAAATGCATTCGGCTTCGGTGCAGGGCGCGCTGCGCGTCGACGGCGGACGGGTCGAGGGAATGGAGTTTCTCGACAAGCTGGCGGCGCTGACGAAAAAGAAATCGCTTGAACGGCTCGACCTGAAGGAATGTTCCGCCGAGATCGCCTGGGAAAACGGCGGCGGCGAAATCAGGAACATCGCGATCGAAGACGAGGGAAAATTTCGGATCGAAGGAACTGTCTCGCTGCGGGAGAAAAAGTCGTTAGGCGGCGCGATCCAGCTCGGGGTCGCGCCGGAGTATCTCGCATGGCTCCCGCATGCGGAGGAAGTATTCACGCGTTCCGCCGGAGGCTACCGCTGGACCACGGTGCGCTTGTCCGGAACGGTCGAGCAGCCGCGGCAGGATCTCAGTCCGCGCGTCATCGAAACGCTCAAGCAATCGCCCGGGGCATTTCTCGGCGTGATTTTGCGGCAGCTCGGCGAGTGGCTGGAGCAAACCTTTTGATGCAGACGCTTCGCTCGGCGAAGCGCGGGAGTTGCTTCCGTAGCGGAAACTCGGCTCGCGTTTCGCAGAGCGCCGTAACGGATGCGAAGCAACGGCCGGGCTCCAACGTCTACAGCTGCCAGACCGTCTCGCCGTCGACGATCGTGCGCACGGCACGGCCTTTCAGCTTCCAGCCGTCGAACGGCGTATTGCGCGAAGCGGAGGCGAAATCGTCAGCCTTCACCGTCCATTCAAGGTCGGGATCGATCAGGGTAATATCAGCGGCCGCGCCTAACGAGAGCGTGCCGCTGTCCAAGCCTAACAACTTCGCGGGATTGACCGTAAAGAGCGCGATCAGGCGCGGCAGGTCGATCGTCCGGTGACGATGCACTAGCAGATCGAGAAATAACCCGAGCTCGGTTTCGAGCCCGATGATCCCGAAAGGCGCGGCATCGAACTCGACTTCCTTCTCGAATTTTGCGTGCGGCGCGTGGTCGCTCGCGAGGATGTCGAGCGTGCCGTCGGCAATGCCTTCGAGGAGCGCATCGATGTCGCGCTGCGTGCGGAGCGGCGGATTCATCTTGTAGTTGGTGTCGAAGTTTTCAATCGCCGCATCCGTTAGGGCGATGTGATGGGGACAAACTTCGCCGCTGATTTTCACCCCGCGCGCTCGTGCTTCGCGCAGAAGCCGCACACTGCCGGCCGCGCTGATGTGCTGGCAGTGAATCCGATGGTCGCACAGTTCGGCGAGGAGGATGTTGCGCGCCACGATCGCCTCCTCGCCCGCACCCGGCCAGCCGGGCAGGCCGAGCAGCGTGCTCCAGTAGCCTTCGTTCACCACGCCGTTGCCGACGAGGTTGTAGTCCTGGCAGTGATCGAGCACCGGGAGGTCGAACATCCGCGCGTACTCGACCGCGCGGCGCATCAATTCGTTATTCTGCACACAATGCCCGTCGTCCGTGATCGCGACCACGCCAGCCTGGGCAAGCGAACCAATCGGCGCGAGCTCTTCGCCGGCGAGATTTTTCGAGATCGCGCCGGTCGGTAGGACATGGACGCTGGCCACTTCCTCGGCGCGATCCTTTATCCAGGCGATCGTGCTCGGGCTGTCCGCAACCGGGGAAGTGTTGGGCATGCAGACCACGGTGGTGAAGCCGCCGGCGGCCGCGGCGCGCGCGCCGGATTCGATCGTTTCCTTCCAGCCAAATCCCGGCTCGCGCAGGTGGACATGGATGTCGATGAGACCCGGACTAACGATCAAGCCAGTGGCGTCGATTTCCGTCGATTGCTGATGATAAATTGCTGATTGCCGATTGCTCGCCGATTCGGCCATCGACGATGAAGAGGTCGGCGATCTCGTCGCGCTCGTTCGCCGGATCGATGATGCGGCCGTTGCGAATGACAATGGCGCTCATATTCCCGAACCTCCTCCGTGGCCATGCGATGACTCCGGAAGCTCCGGAGGAGCGCCATATCTATAGCCACCGTCTCCGGACAAAAATCCAAGCTCCGGAGGAGCGGCATGTAAAGGTTGCGCTGTCATTCGATCGGTGAAAACGCATAACGCTCATCGAACGACAAAGCATGCCGTTCCAGGAAATCGGCGTATTCCTCTCGGAATGATCGCCGTCGGTGATGCCGATCCTGATTGCGGATATAATCGACGACCCGTCCGAGGTGCGAGTGGGAGACTGAGAATGCGCCGTAGCCTTCCTGCCAGGAAAAATGGCAGCCGATCCAGCCCTGTTCATTGATGTGATTGGTGGATCCGGTTTTGATGTCACCGATCAGATCAGACGGTTTGATGTTCGGTTTCAACCCGAGCAGGACGTGCGTGTGATCAGGCCGGCAGTAAATCGCGATCAGTTTTTGTTTTTGTCGTGTGACGATGCCAGTCAAATATTTTTGCAATTCCGCCCGGCGATTTTCGCCGATGACACAGGCACGCGCGGAAACGGCAAAGACGACATGCAGATAAATTTGCGTGTAGGTATTCGCCATTCTCGTTTACATGCCGCTCCTAACGGAGCTTGGTTCTCTTTTCATAGCCGGGTTCTATAGACATGACGCGCCTCCGGCGCTTCGGAGAGTGCAATCGAACGCTGCTTCTCCCATTCATGACGCGGCCATGCGTTCGCAGAGACGTTTCTCCCTTTCATGGCGTGGCGATTCCTCCGCAGAGATAGAGCACCGCCATGCGGACGGCGAGGCCGTTGGTCACCTGATCGAGAATGACGCTTTGCAGGCCGTCGGCCAGTTCGCTGTCGATCTCGACCCCGCGGTTGATCGGGCCCGGATGCATGATCAGGCAATCGGGTTTCAAAAGTTTCGCCCGCTCTTTCGTCAGGCCAAAGAGGCGGATGTACTCACCGAGGCCGGGGAAATATTCCTTGCGCTGCCGTTCGTGCTGGATGCGCAGGAGATTGACTACGTCGACCTGGGGAAGGACGGCGTCGAGGTCGTGCGTCACCTTCGCCCCGAGCTCTTCGAAGGCGCGGGGGACGAGTGTGCTCGGCCCGACGAGAGTGACCTGCGCGCCCATTTTCAACAGGGCGAAAATATTCGAGCGGGCGACGCGGCTGAAAAGAATGTCGCCGATGATGGCGACGTGCAGCCCGGCGATAGCGCCCTTTTTTTCCCGAATGGTGTAGAGATCGAGCAGCCCCTGGGTGGGATGTTCGTGCGCGCCGTCGCCCGCGTTGATCACGCTGCAGCGCAGCCGGGTGGAGAGGAATTGGGCCGCGCCGGCGGAACTGTGACGCAGGACTATGAGATCAGCGTGATTCGCCTCCAGCACCTTGGCCGTGTCCTTGAGCGTTTCGCCTTTCGTTAGGCTGGAAGCGGCGGCGCTGATGTTGACGATGTCGGCGCTGAGGCGCTTGGCGGCGAGCTCGAAGGAAGTGCGGGTGCGCGTACTCGGCTCGACGAAAAGATTGATCAACGTTTTGCCCTGGAGCGCCGGGACTTTTTTGACTTCGCGGTTTCCGACCTGTTTGAAGGCGTCGGCCGTCTCGAGGACGAGGATGATTTCTTCCGCCGAGAGTTCGCGCAGGCCGAGCAGGTCTTTGCGCGTCCAGGTGGCGCTCATTTAGAAGCGAATTGTAGGGCGACCGCTTCGGTTGCCCAGATCCCGGGCAGGCGAAGCGCCCGCCCTACAATTTCAAGCTCGTGCAGATTGCTCATTCCTTGATCAGCCAGACGGCGTCCGGTTCCTGGTCGGTTTTCTCGAGACGGACGCGAACGCGCTCGTCGCGCGCGGTCGGCAAATTTTTCCCGACGTAGTCGGGCCGGATCGGCAGCTCGCGATGGCCGCGATCGATCAGGACGGCGAATTGGATGGAAGCCGGTCGGCCGAACGAGCCGATGGCATCGAGTGCGGCGCGGCAGGTGCGGCCGGTGAAAAGGACATCGTCGACGATGACAACGGTGCGTTCGCCTAACGGGAGCGGCAGCTCCGAGGCCCTGCACGACCGGCAGGGTGGCGCGCTGGCGCATGTCGTCGCGGTGCATCGAGACGTCGATCACACCGGTGGCGACACGGATGTTTTTGAGCGCCTCGATATCGGCGGCGAGCCGCTGCGCCAGTTCGACGCCGCGCGCCGGAATGCCGGCGAGGACGAGGCTCTCGAGGTTGGAATTGCGCTCGATGATTTCGTGCGCGATGCGGCGCAGAGCACGCCGGAGGGTTTCCGCATCGAAGATGCGGGCGGAGTTACTCTCGTTAGGCGATTCGTTTTTTTTCATTTCCTTCGCGACCTCACCGGATCGCTTTAAAGGAAGCGGGCGAAACTAGGCAGGCGCCCGGGCGGCCCGCGTCTCGCGCACGCGGCGTTCGCGCCAATTGGAGCGGTGTTTCATGATCCAGTCGAGCAAAGCTTTTTCAAAACCAATGTCGGATCCGGCTTTTTCGCTCTCGATCCACTTGTGTTTCAAAATCTCTTCGCGCTCGGCCAGGAATTCCTTGTAGAGAACGGAGTTCTTCAAAAAAACGGAGCCGTCATCCTGCGGAGCGGCCCCTTCAGCGAAATCTTTCATGGCAATCAGTGCGGCTAATGCTGTTTCTGTTCTAAAGCATTAGACGAACCAGCGGGCCGATTATTTAGCAAATTGCGTGGCATCCTGGCAAGCTCAGGTTGGCAAAAGATCGCGCAAACCGCGAGCGATTCTCATGAACTCCGCGCCGACCGGCGAGTCGTTTGCCTCCGCCGTCACCGGCATCCCGCGGTCGCCGGCTTCGCGCGTCGCGATGTCGATCGGGATCTGGCCTAACAATGGCACGTGAATCCGTTTCGCTTCCCGCTCGCCTCCGCCGCTTCCGAAAATGTCGTAGCGTTTACCGTCGGAGGGCGACTGGAAGTAGCTCATGTTTTCGATCAGGCCGAGCACGGGAACGTTCACTTTCTCGAACATGGTGGAGGCTTTGCGCGCGTCGATCAGCGCGACTTCCTGAGGCGTGGTCACGATGATCGCGCCGGCCAGTGCAACCGTCTGCACGATGGTGAGCTGGATGTCGCCGGTCCCGGGCGGGAGATCGAGCACGAGGTAATCGAGCGCGCCCCATTCGACCTGGCGGAGAAATTGTTGGGTGTAGCGCGTCACCATCGGCCCGCGCAAAATCGCCGGCGAAGTGTCGTCGAGGAGAAAACCCATCGACATGAGGCGGAGACCGTATTGTTCGATCGGGATAATGCGGTTTTCCTCCGTCGCCATCGGCCGGTCGCGGGTGCCGAACATGAGCGAAATGCTCGGTCCGTAAATGTCGCAATCACAAAGGCCGACGGCGGCTTTGGTTTTCTGAAGGGCGACGGCGAGGTTGGCCGCGACGGTTGATTTGCCGACGCCGCCTTTTCCGCTCGCGATCGCGATGACGTGTTTGATCCCGGCAATTTTGGTCGCGCCGACGCCGGCGCTGCCGCTGCCGGCGGGCGGCGCCTGGATGTCGATCCGGACTTTTGCCGTCTGCACGCCCGGGAGATTGCGCAGGGCGGCTTCGGCTTCGTTTTTGATCGTCTGCGGAATCGCCGGGTCGTTGGTGGCGAGCGCCAGTTGCACGATGACGTCGCCGTTCTGCTGGTCGATGCCCTTGACCAGCCCAAAGGAAACGATGTCGCGGCTGAAGCCCGGATATTTGACGGACTTGAGCGCGTCGGTGATCTGATCCTGCGAGACGGGCATGAGACGGGAATTTACGGAGCCCGTTGCGAGAGTAAAGACGATGGCCGGTATGCGACCTGCTGATTTTCGAGCATGCGTCGAATCAAACTGAGTGGGCGCGAGCGGGCCGTCATGAAAGCGGTCGGATTTGCCGAGGGCGCTCCGGGCGCGGAGCTGCTCGAGCAAACCCAGATGCCGGCCGACGACTTGACCGACGTGCTGAACGCGCTGCTCGCCGCCGGCTATGTGGAGAGCAAACCGTATCGCGAGCAGGTCAGCGTCGCGGACATGCCTGCGACCGCTTTCGAGGTGAACCCCAGCTACGTGCACGAGCTGCGGGAATCGATGGCGCGGGCCTGGGTGTGAATTGTAGGCCGGGCGCTTTGCCTGCCTCGATCCAGAAACTGGGCAGGCGGAGCGCCCGCCCTCAATCCGCGCGGCCCAGCCGTTCGTTAGGGCAAGGTGCAGCTGGCGATCATCCTCGCGACGACAGAGCGTCGCGCTCTGTTAGGCTGGGGTCGCGAGCCCGGCGCGTCTTTCCGCGCTGTGCTCGCCGAAGAGCTGGCGGATCACGTCTTCGACCGGCAATTCCTGGACGTTGATGTCGGAGACAGAGCAGGCGCTGAGGAGTTTCCGCGCCACATCGGTGACGTTGGCCCGCGGAACTTTTAGCTGCACGCTCGCCGGTGTTTGCTCGACCACTTCGCCGAAGGCGGAAAAGTCGCGATCTTGTTTGTCGTCGAAAGTCAGGCTGATGACTTTGTGGCCGGAAAAACGATCAATGATGTCATCGAGCGGACCGTCGAAGAAAATTTTCCCGTGATCGATCACGATGACCCGATCGCACAGCTCCTCGATGTCCTGCATGTAATGGCTCGTCAGCATGGTGACGATTTTGTGCTCGGAATTGTAGAGGCGGAGGAACTCGCGGACGCGCTGTTGGCTCACCACGTCGAGCCCGATGGTCGGCTCGTCGAGAAAGAGGACGCGCGGTTCGTGGATGAGGGCGGAGATCAATTCCATCTTCATGCGTTCGCCTAACGACAGCTCGCGCACCATGACGTTCATCTTGTCCTGCACCTCGAGCAGCTCGCTCAGCCCGCCGACGACTTTCTTGAAACGGCCGCGGTCGATCCCGTAGATCGCGCGGTTGAGCTCGAGGGATTCCTGCGCGGGCAGGTCCCACCAAAGCGCGTTCTTCTGCCCCATGAGGAGGCTGAATTGCCGCTTCATCTCATCGCGCCGCTCCCACGGGACGAAGCCGAGAACGCGCGCCTCTCCGGAAGTGGGATTGAGCAGGCCGCTGAGCATTTTCAGGACGGTGGTTTTGCCGGCGCCGTTCGGGCCGAGGAAGCCGACGAGCTCGCCTTCTTCGATCGTGAAGGAGATGTTGTCGGCCGCGCGGGTCTCTTCGTGCTTTCGCCTAACGAGTCCTTTGACCGAAGCCCAGAGCCCGCTCTCCTTGCGGTAGGTCTTGTAAACCTTGGTCAGGCCGGAGGCTTCGATCGCGCTCATTGACAGGATAAAGGCAGATTCTACTATTCGAGTATGAGCGCGACTACCGTCAAACTAGATGGTGAACTTCTGCGAGCAATTGCAACTGTCAAACCGCCCAAACAAACACTCTCTGCCTATGTCCGTGAAGCATTGCAGCGCGATTTGCGACGGCAACAGATGCGAGAGGCGGCTGAAACTTACATGAATCTTCTGCGAAACAATCCCGCGGAACGCGCCGCGATGGAGGAGTGGGAGGCCGCTCCCTTGGCGAAACACCCGCGGACGCGACGGAAATGAAACGCGGCACGATTTTGTGGATCAACCTCGAAGATGCCAAACCACCGGAATTGGGAAAAACTCGACCGGGCATTCTCGTTTCAAATTCCGACCAGAACGCGCACCTCGAAACCGTCATCGTTGTCCCTTTTTCGACGCAAGCACCGGAAGTCTGGCCTTTGCGCCTTAAATTTGATTTGTCCGGGCAGAAGACCAGTTATGCGGTCCTGCCTGGTATGCGGCAGGTAAAAAAATCGCGTCTTCTCGATGTGATCGAAATCGCGCCCGCCGAATTCATTCATACCCTGGACCGGGCGCTCTTCGCTTATCTCTCGGACTGAGTTCGCGGAATGCAGTTCACGCCGCGCTGGGCCGCGCGCCGGTGGCTGGCTTTTTCAAGAGCGGCAACACTTTCTCGACCAGGGCATCGCTCGTTAGGCCATGTTTCTCGCGCAGGATCGGAATGGTGCCGTGCTCGATGAATTGATCGGGCCAGCCGATGCGCACGACCGGGGTATCGATCATCTGGGTGTGCAGATGCTCCATCACGGCGCAGCCGAAACCATTGTGCAGAACGTGGTCCTCGAGCGTGCAGACGACCTGCACGCTGCGCGCGAAAAATTCGAGCGTGCCGGTATCGAGCGGCTTGATCCAGCGCGGGTTGATGAGAGCGACGGAAAACCCCTGGGCCTCTAGTTTTTTGGCCGCCTCCTGCGCCATCTCGAACATGTTGCCGAGACCGAAAATGGCGACGTCCTTGCCGTGCTGCACCACTTCAGCCTTGCCGATCTCGAGCAATTTGGGTGTCGCTTTCGGTTTCGCTCCCGTGCCCGGACCGCGCGGATAACGAATCGCGATCGGACCGGTGTGATGGTTGGCCATCGTCCAAAGCATGTCGACGAATTCGTCTTCATCCTTCGGTTGCATGTGCACGATGTTGGGGACGGGGCGGAGATAGCCGATGTCGAAGAGACCGTGATGAGTCGGGCCGTCGTCGCCGCTCAGGCCGGCGCGATCCATGCAGAGGGCGACGTTCAGGTTCTGCAGCGCGATGTCATGAATGATCATGTCGTAGGCGCGCTGCATGAAGGTCGAGTAAATCGCGAGGAACGGTTTCATCCCCTGGGTGGCAAGACCGCAGGCGAAAAGCGCGGCGTGCTCCTCGGCGATCCCGACGTCGTAGTAGCGGTCGGGATGTTGCGCCTGGAAAAAGCCGAGGCCGGTGCCGCTCGGCATCGCGCCGGTGATGGCCACGATCTTGCGATTGGTGTCGGCGAATTTGCCTAACGTTTTCCCGAAAATCTCCGAGTAGGTCGGGATCGGCGCGGCCGCGGTTTCCCCGGTCGCGGCGGTGAATTTTCCGAGCCCGTGAAACTTGTCCGGCTTGGCCATGGCCGGCTCGTAGCCTTTGCCTTTTTTCGTTAGGATATGGAGGAGGACGGGCTCGTCCTGGCGCTTCAAGAATTCGAAGGTGCGGGTGAGCAGCGGGATGTCATGGCCGTCGATCGGTCCGTAATAGCGCAGGCCGAGCTCCTCAAAAATCACGCTCGGGACGAGCAGGTTCTTGAAGCCTTCCTCGACCTTGTGCGCGAGATGGAGGGCGCGTCCGCCCGCGATCGCTTTGATGAAACGCCCCGCCTTTTCGTGCAGATGCGCGTAGGTCGGGTTGGTCACGATGTTATTCAGGTAGTTCGCGATCGCGCCGACGTTTTTCGCGATCGACCACTCGTTGTCGTTTAGGACGACGATGAAACGCTTGGTCTGCGCCTTGACGTTATTGAGCGCCTCGTAACTGATGCCGCAGGTGAAAGCGGCATCGCCCGCCACGACCACGACGTTATCGTCCGTGCCTAACAAGTCGCGACCGACCGCCATCCCGAGGCCGGCGGAAAGCGCCGTCCCGGCATGACCGGCGCCATAGGCATCGTGTTCGCTTTCGGTGCGGAGGAGAAAGCCGTTCAGCCCCTGGTATTGCCGCATCGTGTGGATGCGATCGAGCCGGCCGGTGAACATTTTGTGAACGTAGCCCTGGTGGCTCACGTCGAAGACCAGTTTGTCCTGCGGCGTGCTGAAAACGCGATGGAGCGCGATCGTCAGTTCGACCACGCCGAGGTTGGGGCCGAGATGGCCGCCGGTCTGGGAAAGAACCTTGATCAATTCGTCGCGCACTTCCTGCGCGAGTTGCGGCAGGCTTTCCTCCGGCAGCGACTTGATGTCGGCCGGCGAGTGGATGCCAGCGAGCAAATTCGAGGGTTCGTTAGGGGTTTTAGAAGAGGCTGACATCGACATTCTTGGGTTCTCCTTTTCCTTCCGGCGCTGGCGCTGAGGGCGGGATCTCCGCGGCGGTGGCAAAATCTTTCACGACCGGTTTCCCGGCGCTGTTGCGGGTGATTATCTCAATCCGTTCCTCCGCGGAGGCGAGCCGTTCCTGGCAGACTTTCACGAGTTTCATGCCTTCCTCATAGCGCACAATCAGGTCCTCCAATGGGAGCTCGCCGGATTCCATCTGCTCCACGATTTCCTCGAGGCGTTTCATGGCCGTTTCGAAGTTCGCCGGTTCGGCCGTTTTCTTTGCTTGGTTAGGCATGAGGGCAAGAGAGCAATTAAGCATAGGAGGGGGGATTAAAAAGGCGGACTTGGCCCGGGATGCCCAGGGTCGAAGTCGAGGCGGGAGAGGCTCTGGCATAGCGGATGCTATAATTTCCATAGCGAGACCGATCATGCACTTCCAAAGACGCATTCTTCTGATTGACGACGAGCCGCATCTCACCGCGATCGTTAGGCAGGCGCTCGAAGCGACCGGCCGCTATCTCATCAAGGAGGAAAACCACAGTCTGCGTGCCCTCCATGCCGCGCGACATTTTCAGCCCGACCTGATCCTGCTCGACGTCCTCATGCCGGAGCTGGACGGGCGTCAGGTGGCGCGGGAGATGCAGGCGGATCCCGGCCCTCCAGGACGTGCCGATCATTTTCGTGACCAGCCTTTCGCCCGAAGGAAAAATCGGCACGCTCGGATTTCTGAGCGGCTACACTTTTATTGCGAAGCCATTCGATATTTCCGATCTGGTGAATTGCGTCGCGGAAATGCTGGGCGAGGAAGCGCCCGCGGCGAGCCATCGCGCCTAACGAACCACCGCTCGTGCGTGCCAGGCGTCTTTCCGGTCCAGCCTGGCTTCCTTTTGCTTGTCGGATCGCGATCGTCCGGCACATTCCAGCGATGGTCTCGCCCACTTCAGTCAAGGACGCGCTGCAGAGCGATACAACGGTCCCGGAAATGCTCGTGCAAGGCTGGGTCCGGACGCGGCGGGACGCGAAAGGATTTTCCTTCATCGAGCTGAACGACGGCTCCTCTCTGCGCAATCTGCAGGTCATCGCGCAGGAGACTTTGCCTAATTATGCCGCGGTCCAGCGACTCATCACCGGCGCCGCCATTTCCGTGCGTGGCGAACTCGTCGCTTCACAGGGGAAAGGCCAAAGCTGGGAACTGGTCGCGGAGGAAGTGCAGATCGTCGGCCGCGTCGGACGAGAGCTATCCGCTGCAGAAGAAAGGCCACACCCCGGAGTTCCTGCGCGAGATCGCCCACCTGCGGCCGCGCTCGAATTTGTTCGGCTGCGTCTTTCGCGTGCGCAGCCGGCTGGCCTATGCCATCCACCAATTTTTCCAGGAACGCGGCTTCGTTTACGTGCACACGCCGATCATTACCGGGAGCGATTGCGAAGGAGCAGGCGAGTTGTTTCGGGTCACGACCCTCGATCAAAACAAACCGCCGCGTCTGCCTAACGACGCTGGGATCGATTACGCGCAGGATTTTTTCGCACGCCCGACTTACCTGACGGTCAGCGGCCAGCTCGAGGCCGAAGCTTTCGCCTGCGCGCTCTCCAAGGTCTACACCTTTGGCCCGACCTTTCGGGCCGAGAACTCGAACACTTCGCGGCACGCGAACGAATTCTGGATGATCGAGCCGGAGATGGCCTTCTGCGATCTCAACGGCGACATGGATCTGGCCGAGGAGCTGGTGAAATACCTCGTCAGCGACATCCGGGAAAATTGCCCGGACGAGCTGGAGCTTTTCGCCAAGTTCGTCGACAAGGAACTGCTCGCGCGCCTCGAGTTTGTGATCGAAAGGCCGTTCCAGCGCATCAGCTACGAAGAGGCGATCGAGCTGCTGAAAGCGAGCGGACAGAAGTTCGAATTCCCGGTCGAGTACGGGCTCAACCTGCAGTCGGAGCACGAGCGTTGGCTGACCGAGAAACATTTCAAATGTCCGGTCACGGTTTTCAATTATCCGAAGGAAATAAAGCCATTCTACATGCGATTGAACGACGACAACCGCACGGTCACGGCGATGGATTTGCTCGTCCCGGGGATCGGCGAAATCGTTGGCGGCAGTCAGCGCGAAGAACGCCTCGACGTGCTCGAGGGAAACCTGCGCCAGCACAATATGAATCTGGACGATTACAAATGGTACCTCGACCTGCGGCGCTACGGCTCGGTGCCGCACGCCGGCTTCGGCCTGGGCTTCGAGCGCATGCTCATGTTTGTCACCGGCGTGGCGAATATCCGCGACGTGATTCCTTTCGCGCGCACGCCGGGCAGCGCGGAGTTTTAACGATTTGCAGGGCGGGCGCCGCCTGCCCCGATTTCAGAAACTGGGCAAGCGAAGCGCTTGCCCTACAATTCGCGCCGCTCTTTCTTAAGCTCGTAAGTTTTCGCGACGGAAAGGAACTCATAGAAGCCGTGCATCCGCGCGAAATAGTAACCTTCGCGACCGTCGAGAAAACCACGTTGCCAGAGATAGACGTAAAGAAAACGGAGGAGCGGCCGAAACGGCAACCGTTGCGATAACTGCTTGAGCTTGCGGCGTTGCGCCACCCTCGCGCTTTGCAGGTTTTCCGAGCTCTGCCCGGAGTTGATCGGCGACCGCGACGCGCGCCTCCCAGTTCGAGTAACGGTTGTGTTTCTCGACGAAAACCTCGACGGACGGAAACGCGTAATGATCCAGCTCGGAGCGCAGCCGTCCGGTCGGCCCCTGCACGACGACGTGCTCGTGCACTTCGTTGTCGCCGCTTTCCGTGACCGCGTCGGTCAACTTCTCATACCGGCCTAACGAGTGCCGAAAAAGGCGCAGATTCCAATTCGGATAATAGGCATGCTTCAGCCAGCGGCCCATGAACATGAAGCGCCG
Organism: uncultured Verrucomicrobiae bacterium; assembly: GCA_963792775.1. Lineage (GTDB taxonomy): Bacteria > Verrucomicrobiota > Verrucomicrobiia > Chthoniobacterales > UBA10450 > Palsa-1392. The sequence goes on from CAWBXU010000002.1 coordinate 861,316, forward strand.
GTTGATCCAATACCCCGCCAGCTCGCCGGCCTCGGCGATGGCCCGTCGAAACTCCTCTTCCGCATCTCCCGGCAGCACCTCGTCGGCATCGAGAATAAAGACCCATTCGTTCCGAAACGGCAGATTCTCCAGCGCCCAGTTTTTCTTCTTCGGCCAGGTGCCGTTGAACTCGAATTGCACCACCCGCGCGCCCAGCTCTTGCGCGATCCGGGGCGAGCCATCCGTGCTTTGCGAGTCGACCACAAAAACTTCGTCCGCCCAGGCGACGCATGCGAGACATCGCGGCAGGTTGCCGGCTTCGTTCCGGATCGGCACAAGCACCGAGACGGGCACATGGGTTGCGCTTTTATCCACGTTCAAAAATTAGCCTAACCGGTTTTGGCGGCGTCCGCGATCTTCGCCGCCACGGAGAACTTGCAGGAATCGGGCCGCCCCACGATCGAACCCGCTGGCCCAGCCGAAGGATAATGAACTTCCAGTGGGGCACACTTTTCGCTCAGATGAGAGGGAGAGATCAAAGGCACGCATGCAAACCCTTTTTTGGATGGACATTATCGATCAAAAAGGGCGTTCTCTTGCCGGCGTGCCGTCCCAAAAGAAACCAAGCGGTTCGGCAGGCGACGGCTCCTAAGATCGACCGACTTTTCCCGCCTCTTTTCTTGTCGTGAAGCGCTTAACATTCGACGAAAACTGGCCGAAATCGTGGAAGTCCTCCTACTCCTACGATCTCGAGGAAGTCTACGGTCCCGTCACCCATCTCGGCTACGCTAATGCCTACAAAAAGCGGCGAAGCGAGACGCTTCGGCTCCTGACTGAGGTATTGCCACCCGGCGCCCGCGTCCTCGATGTCGCCGCCGCGCAGGGAAATTTTTCTCTTCTCCTGGCGGAGATGGGTTACGACGTCACCTGGAATGATCGCCGTGCCGAGCTGGCCGATTACGTGCAGCTGAAGTACGAACGCGGCGCGATCCAATACGCCCCGGGCGATGCTTTCGAGATCGACCTGCCGCAACTCTTCGACGCCGCTCTCATCGCGGAAATCATCGAGCACACCGCGCATCCGGATCAGTTCCTCGCCCGCATCGCGGCGCTCGTCCGCCCGGGCGGCTACATCATCATGACGACCCCGAATGGCGCCTATTTTCGCAACCATCTTCCCAAGTTTTCCGAATGCTCCGACCCGACCGTGTACGAAGAACACCAATTCAAACCGGATTCCGACGGGCACATTTTCCTCCTCCATCCCGAGGAGATCGAGCCGCTGGCGGCGAGCGCTGGACTCGTCCTGGAAAAGTTCGCCCTCATGACCAACCCGTTCACGAGCGGCCATATGAAAACGCGCGTCCTTCTGCGCGCGACGCCGCAAACGATGGTCAAGCAAATCGAAAACCTGACCTCGCGGCTGCCGGCCGATTGGACGCGGCGACTGCTCACCCAGATCGTCGCGCGTTTCCGCAAACCGTTGTAGACGTTTCGCTCGGCGAAGCGCGAGAGTTTCCACCAGTGCAATCAATCCCGTTCGCAGAGCGAAACGTCTACCACCCGACGCATATTTCCCTGGGCGCACGCGTTTTCGCGCTGGCGCGCTGAACAACTTGTTCCCCAGCGCGAAGGACGAAGGAAATGCGAGGGATAGAAAGCTCGCGATGGCGAGGCGCATCGCCGACGCGGCGCTGTCCCAGCTAGACCTCCCGCGGCACGCACGGGTTCCCCGCCGCAACGACATCGTTAGGCAAATCGTTGGTCACGACCGAGCAGGCGCCCACAATGGCGCGTGCACCGATCGTCACCCCCGGCATTACGAAAGCCCGCGCGCCAAGAAACGCGCCCTCGCCGATCGTGATTTTGCCGACGACGAGCGGGAGGGAGGGCTGCGCGAAATCGTGACTCCCGGTGCTAAGGTAAACTTCCTGGGCGACGATCGCGCGCGCCCCGATCTCGATTTCGCCTAACGAATAAGCATTAGCCCGATCGCCCAGGCAAGCCTGGTCGTGCAGGGTCAGGTTCCAGGGAATCGCAATCCGTGCCCGCTGATGCACGAAGGGCGTCCCGAAAATCTTGGCATCGAAAACGCGCAGCCAAAAAAGCCGCCACGGATTGGCCGGCTTCGGCGTCCAGACACAAAAAAGCGTCCAGCAAAATTCCCAGAGAATCCGCCAGAAACGTTCGTGCACCGACCAGGGCGAAGAGAATTGCGAAGCCTGTTCCCGATCTACCGGTTGCAAGGGCGCGGTCATCTTTTCAGCAAACTGGCGAAATCATCGAGATAACGCGGGGCCACATTCTCGACCGAAAATTCGGCTGCCTTTGCGCGCGCAGCCCGGCCGACTTGTCGTATTCGATCGGGCGAAAGCTCAAGCACGTGGCGGAGCCGCGCCGCCAGAACTTCCGCCGGCTCCGGCGCGCGATGATCGAAAACGAAACCATTCACTTCATCCTCAATGTAATCGCGAAAACAGGCGAGCCCGGAAACAATCGGCGCGCAGCCCTGCGCCATCGCCTCGAGCGGCGCGAGCGGCAATGCTTCGCCCGTCTCCGCCACCGAGGGATAAATGAAGAGGAGCGCGGCGCGATATTGCGCGGTTAATTCTGTCGATTCAAAAGTCTTCCCGAGCCACTCGATCTGTACTCGGCTCTCTGCGCCGAGCGCCTGCATTGATTGGAGAAACGCACTCCCACCGCCGCCCAGTTCGGTCTCGTGCGGGCCGACGATGCGCACGGTCCAACCGCTCAGTAAATCTGGCGGCAGCAGTCGCAACGCGCGCAGGAAAAGTTCGATCCCTTTCTCCGGATGAATCCGGCCCACGAAAAGGATCGTGCGCCCGCGCGGGCCTTCCGCTTCGTCATCTATCCGAAAAGGCAGCGCGTTCGGCAGGACGCGCACTTTCTCGCGGAGCTGCGGCGCTTCCGCCACGATTTCATCGGCGATCGCGCGCGAGACCGCGCAGAGACGCGCCACGTGATGGTACCAGCGCATCTGCCCTTTCGGCCCGCGCTGCACGTGCACGTAGACGAGGCCGCGATCCTTCCCGCGAACGAGCAGCGGCAGCCAAAAAGTGTTGGTCACGAGAATATCGGCCGGTGGCAAAAGACGCCGCGCCTGGAGTGAGTAGAGAAGATCGAGCAGTTTCAGCCTAACGATGGAGCGCGGTTGGGCGAAGCCGCTGATCCGCCGGTGCTGCACGCCCGCGATTTCTTCGGCGGCCGGCAAGTCCGGATGGGCCCGCGAAATCTGCGTCACCGCGTGGCCCAGCCTAACGAACTCCTGGCCGAGCGCGAACCAGACCTTCTCGACCGCTCCACCCATGATCGGCGGGACGGGAAAAAACGCGCCGAGTCACGATCGTGATCTCTCAGCCGCGCGCTCATTCATTGTGGTAACTGCACAACCCGCAAAAACGAATCCACCGCCTGATTGATCTCGAAGCGACGAGAAAATGATTCGCTGCGCCTGCGCGCTCATCTCTTCCCGCGCCGTCGGCAGGAGCGCGAGCCAGCGCTCGAGCAATCGCGTCGTCCCGGCGAGATCGTCCTCTTCCGCAAAACCGCCACCGTCCGCAACCACTTCGCGCCAAATGTTCACTGCCTTGGAAATCAAAACCGGCGTGCCGCAGGCGAGCGCTTCGGCGATCGCGATGCCGAAATTCTCCTGATGCGAAGGCAGGACGAAAACTTCGGCGGCAGCGGAGCGCGCCCCACTTCAAATTTCCACTCAACATCCCGGTAAAAACGACCGGCAAGTCGCGCGCCAACTCGCGCAGCCTCTTGAGGTAACTCTCATCCGCACCCGGACCGGCCAGGACCAGATGCGAAACGCCTTTGCCTAACGACTTGGCGAAAGCCTCGATCAAAAGGTCGCATCCCTTTTTTTCCGCCAGCCGACCCAGAAAAAGGAAAAACCGCTGGCCGCGCAGTTGGGGAAATCTTTCACCGAACTCCGCCTCCGCCGCGGCCCAATCGACCTCCGGCGCCGCGGTGCCGTAGTTCACCACCACTTCTTTGGCCTGATAGAGAGCAAACGATTCGCGGGCCAGGCGCTTCTCTTCCTCGGAGGTGAAAAGAACGGCGGCCGCGTCGCGCAAGACGCGATATTCCGCCCACGGCCAGTAGAGCAATTTTTTCAAATGCTTCAGCGGGTAGGTGCGGTTGAACCACGGATCGAGCATGCCGTGCGGGAAAACGAAATAGGGCGTCGCGCTTCCGTGCAGCGCGCGCCAGACGCCAAAACTATTGTATTGCCAGATGCCGTGAACGACGACCGCGTCGAAGCGCTCGCGGTTTTCTTTCAACCAGGGAACAAAACGCGCGGAATAACCGTAGCTGCCGCGGCCCGGCCCGAGGGCGTGCACCGGGACGGGAAAATCCTGCGCGCCCGGCGCATCGAGCGAGGCGATTTCGACTGCGTGACCGCGGCGCTGCAGAACGAGCGTCGATTGCTTGACCGATTCGAGCGGCCCGCCGATCGCCGGATCGAGCGAGTGAATGCAGCGCAGGATTTTCATGCCGCACTCGCCGCGGCGCGTCCCCCCGGAGGGACGCGCTCCTGGGCGTCAAGTTTCTGCCGCGCCCTAACGAAATGCCCAAGCACGACGATGCTCCAGGAGCGAGTCCAATGCATCTTGCGCGTCGCCGTGACGAATTCTCCCGACAGCCACCCGCGCTCGACGACTTCACGCAAACCTTCCTCGACAAAGGGCGCGAGCGGCCCTGCCATCCATTTCTCCATCGGCAGGGCAAAACCGCGCTTCGGCCTTTCATACACCGCCGGCGGGAGCAGATCGCGGCACGCTTCGACGAGCAGACCCTTCGTCCCGCGATAACGCTGCTTTTCCGCCGCGGGCAGGCCTAACGAATACTCGACCAGCTCGTGATCGAGAAAAGGCACACGCAGCTCGAGCGAGACGGCCATGCTCATTTGATCGGAATCGCGCAGGAGCATCCGGCGCATGTAACCGGTCAGCTCCGCCCAACTGATCCGGGCGAAATCATCCGGCAAATCGACCGGCGTTGGCACAGGCGTGGAGTCGTTAGGCAAACCGGCCTCCTGCAACATTTCGTCGGTGAAAAAACGCCGGCGCCATTGCGCCAGCTCGCCAACGTCAGCGTCGTTAGGCAAATCTGCCAGGCGTTCGCCGCCGATCGCCCTGCGCAAGAAACGCGGCAAGTGCGCGAACCACTGCAGCCGCGGCACATCGCGAAAACTGGGATAGCCGCCGAAGAGTTCGTCGCCGCCGAGCCCGGAGAGCGCCACCTTCACGCCCTCCCGCGCGACTGCGCGCGAGACGATGTAGGTATTGATCGCGTCGACCGATGGGAGGTCGAGATGCGCGACCGCTTCGGTGACCGATTGGATCACTTCCTCCTCGGTCAATTGAAGCCGCCGATGAGTCGTGCCGTAGCGTTGCGCGACTTCGAGTGCGATCGCGCTTTCGTCGAATTCCTCGATCTCGAAACCGACCGAGAAGGTTTGCAGCTTTCGCTCCAGCCTTTGCGCGGCCAGCGCGGTCACGATCGAAGAATCGATTCCGCCGCTCAGAAAACTGGCCACCGGCACATCGGAAAGAAGGTGTTCTTCCACCGCTTTCTCGAGAAGGCCGCGGATTTTTTGCGGCGCGGAATCCGGCGGCGATCTGAACTTTTTTCGCGCCGGCCAGTAGCGCCAGGTTTCCCGTTTCCCGTCGGCCGCGATAATCATGGCATGGCCGGCAGGCAGAACCTCGATCTGCGAAAAAAGAATTCGATCCTCCGGGCAGGCGCCCCATTGCAGGTAGGCCGCGACCGATGCGCGCGTGATTTCAGCCGGAGCGCGGTCGGTCAGGACGCGCGTCTCGGAGGCGAAGCGGATGCCGCTGGCCTCGGCCGAAAAGTAGAGCGGCTTGATTCCGAGCCGATCGCGCGCGACGAAAAGTTCCTCTCGCGCGTGATCGTAAATGGCGAAAGCGAACATCCCCTTCAGCCTAACGAGAACGTCGCGCCCCCAGCGGGCATAGCCGTGCAGGAGCGTTTCGGTGTCGCTCGTGCCGCGCCAGGCGACGTCGCCCATTTCCGCGCGCAGGGCGCGATGATTGTAAATCTCGCCGTTAACGACGAGGACGTTGCCATTGGCCGGATCGACCATCGGCTGCGCGCCGGTGGGCGAGAGATCGAGGATGGCGAGGCGGGTGTTGCCTAACCAACAGCGGCCGTCCGGAGAAAACCATTCACCTGAAGCGTCCGGCCCGCGATGCGCGATCAGACGCAGATCAAGCGGCGTCGCCCGGCCGCCGAAAACGAAAATGAGCGGCGATTCCGCACATCGCTAAGGCCGGCGACTCCGAGTTCGCGATAAAGCTCGATATATTTCGCGATCATCACTTCGGCGCTGAAGCGCTCCGCATTGCGCAGGCTCTTCTCGCTCCAGCTTGCGCCATTCGGCCGGATCGGTCAGCCGCAAAATGGATTTTGCGAAAGCCGGCTTCGTCTTCAGACTCATGGGTGAGCGCCGCATCGCCGCCTATTTCCGACATCGGCTCGCGATTCGCGCAGAGGACCGGACAACCGCAGGCCTGCGCTTCGATAATGGGCCAGCCGAAACCTTCGAAACGCGAGGGATAAAGGAGCGCGAAGGCGGAGCTGTAGAGCGCTTCGAGCAGGTCGTTATCCGGGCCTGCGACTTCGACGACGCGATCCAGCACTCCGAGCTTTTCGCCTAACGAACGCAGTTCCGGGGTCAGACCTAGCCCGGCGAAGACAAGCTGGCCGTCCCATTGGTCTTTCGTTAGGGCAAAAATTCGGAGAACGCCTTCGCGATTTTTCATGCGCAGGTTGGAGCCGACGTGAAGAAGAAACGGGCGCGCGGGATCGAGCGAGGCAACGCCAGCGAGATGGCGGCGGGCGACCTCGGGCGGTTGTTTTTGATAGGGATGATTTATCCCATGATGGATGAGAAGGAGCTGCGGACGGCCCTCGCTTTGCCTAACGAGGCGCTGGGCATCGCGTAAGGTTGCGCTCGACGCGCAGACCACCGCGGTCGCGCGGCGCAGTCCGGCCACGATCCAGCGCTGTAGATATTTCCCGGTGGCGGAAGCGGGCGTATCGCTCACCTCACCGAGCGCACCGCGGACCGCGAGCAGATCGTGACAGCTCACTACGACCGGGCGCGATTTTGCCTGCGCGCTATACATCGCGTTCGAGTGGTCGCAGATATGGACGAGGCGCACCGCCGGTGAAAGCCGGGCCCGGAGCTGCAGCGGAAAAAGGAGGAACTTGTCGATGTAACCGAGCCATTTCGCGACGAAGTCGCCGGCGAAACGGATCTCGCCTAACAATGATCGCGGTTGGATCAATTCCGCCGGCACGCCCGCGGCGGTCAGTCCGCGCAGCATCATGGTCGCGAACCGCTGCATACTTTGTTGCTGATCGGCCGGGTAGTTACCGATCAAAAGGACCATGGGATGGATGCAAACCGGAACGGGAGCCGTGCAAACGCTCGGCGTAGGCGGAACGCCGACCGACCCGACGCGGCGGCGTCTCGTCCTCCTCCTTCGGTTCGTCCTCAGGTTCGGTCGGATCGTTCTCCGGATTGCGCGCGGCCAAAGACAGACCGGCGAAAACAACCGCAAACCCGAGGCTGGTCGGCTGCCCAAAAGGTCCTTCGAGGAGCACGAAGAAAGCGGCGCTGAAAAGAAAAAGCGGGAGGGTGTTTCCGAAAGTGAGCTGGCGAAAAGCAAGCCGGCCGACGCGGAAGGTGATGGCGCAACGCCAAAACAAAAAGGCGAGGCCGAGAATCGGACCGCTCTCCAGAATAATGCGCGACCACTCGTTCTCGGCGAGCAAGAATTCCGCATGACCGACGAGGAAGTTGGCCCCGCCGTTGGTGCCGACGCCGAGGCCGAACCCGCCTAACGGAGCCCGCGTCACGACCCGCAAGCCTTCCGTGAAGCCGCCGACCGTGCGCGCGACCAGTCCGCCGACGACGCTCGATTCCGCGTCCTCCGCGCCTTCGACAAAACGGTCGGAGAGGATGCCGAGGCCCTGTTGGAAAACCGGCAGGTAACTAATCAGCCAGAGGACAACGGCGGCGAGCAAGATGTAGCGTCCGAGCGAGCCAACGAGCCTTGGCCTAACGAGTACGATGAGCGCGAGCGAGGCGACCACCACGCCGACCGCCAGAATGGTGGAGCGGCTCCCGGAGACGCCCATACCGACGAGGAGCGCGCCGCCCGCAGCCGCAAGCAACCAGGTTTTGTAGGGCAGCTTGGTCAGCACCGCGTGCAACATGAAGGCCGCCACCGCGCTCAGGTAATAAACCGCGCCCGAGGTGAAAGAGAACGGGCCCGGCGGGCGAATCCTGCCGCCGCCCGCGCCGAGCTGCATGCCTTCGCCTGCGCCCGCCGCAGTGTTGATGAACGATTCCGGCGAAGCGTTGAACTGAATTGCCATGAGGATGCCCATCGGGATCATGCCGATAATGGTCCAGCGGCCGACGCGTTTCACATCTTCCAGATCCATCACCGCGGGAAAAATGAAGATGAGCGGAAGATGGAGAAAATCCGAACGCACCCCGTAGGCGGTGATGAGGAGGACGGTCTTCATCGCAACAAACGACGAGAGAACGATGATCCCGGCGGCCCAAGATAAGATGGCGATGACCGTGATCGAAACGACATAGATATTGAAAGGGAAAACGCGCGCCCTCAGCGCCAGGGCGTAGATCAGAAGGACGACGGGATCGCGCACGATCAAAAGCGGTGCGGAAAATTGCGGCACCACCCACTTGCGGAGTGCGCCTTCGAAAATGAGGAGAAACAAATAGAGCCAGATGAGCTGGCGAATGCGCTGGATGATGCGCGCGGCGTCGCCTGCGGCGGGAGGGGCTTTTTGTGCGGCGCTCTCCCGCGAATCCGCGATTGTCGTCATGGCGTGGTCCTTTTCTCCATCACTTCTCGTGCCACTCGGGCGACACCGTGGCGATAATTTTCCCAGGTTAACGAAGCCGCTTTTCGCCCGGCAGCCGCCTGCATCTCGAGGAGACGATCGCGATCGTGGGCGAGGAGCGCCAGTTTTTCCTCGATCGCCTCGGCCGAGCGGATCGGCACGATAAATCCTTCAACTCCATCCGCGATGATATCCGGCCCACCGGTCTGCGGAGTCGTGATCACGACCAACCCCTGGCTCATCGCCTCGCTCATGACCAGGCCGAAGCCTTCGTGCAGTGACGGAAGCACGAGCACATCGTGCCGCGACATTTCCTGCAATAGTTCTTCGTGCGGGAGCGACGGAATCCAGCGGTAGCGATCGAGGACGGCGGGCGCGGGAACGGCTGCGCTAACCCGGCGGCCGATCAGGGTGAAATCGATTTCGCTGGCGAGGCGCGCGACCGCTTCGAAGAGGTAGGCGAGACCTTTCGCCTGGGTGAGCGCGCCGACGAAAAGGACGCGGAGTTTGTCGGCCCGCCGGCGCGTGGCAACCGTTCCTTGCCTAACGAACGCGTGCCGTAGGGAAGAACGCGAATCGGGAGCCTGCACGTTAGGCGCCGCGGCGAGGCTGTCGCGGGAAAAGCTGCTCGGCGTAATGATAAAATCGGCCAGCGCCAGCTCCTCATCTTTGCGCGCCAGTTTTTCGTCGCTGTCGCTGAGGGCGCCGAGGGTGGGCGCCCATTCCGGATGCAGTTCCGCTTCCTCACGCTGAAGCTGGCGGACTTTTCGCCAGTAAATGATCGGATGCTCGTAGATGCAGGTGAGACCCGCGACGTTTCGCGGCTCGGAATGATTCCAGCGCGCCGCCGTCGTAGGCATAGATCGCGCGGATGCGCGAGGGTCGCGCGAGGCGCTGCGCGACCCGCCGATCGAGCGAGAGATAAACCGCGTCCACACTGAAGCGGGCCGGTTTCGTCTTTCGTTAGGGCGAATCCAGCCGAGCTGGCCGGCGAGCTGCCGCCCCCACTCACGCCACGGCACCGTGCGAATAAACGGCGCCAGCTCCGGCGGAAAAGAGCGACGCCGAAGCTCGCTCCGCGATGCGGGCGAAAAGGCGACAGAACTGGTCGAGCACGCTCCCCTGCCGCCAGTTCACGCCCGTCCAGAACTCCGCGAGCAAATTCTGCCTGCGCGAGCGCCAGCGCGGTTTGCCGGACATTTTGATTAGCCGTGGGATGAGAAAGCAGAATCATCTAAAGACAGAACTGTCATCCCGAGCACACAAGAGTCTCCGACATCCAAAAAGACGATCGTCCGGCGCGGAACGAAAAGTCTCTGGCATCCCAACAAAGACTGTCATCCTGAGCGGAGCGAAGGATCTCTGACCATTTCCGGTGCATAGCGTGATGAGAAAAGAAATAGTCAGAGTTCCTTCGCTTCGCTCAGGATGACATGAAAGCGAGCGCGAAAAAGTTCGAGGTAGACCTTGGCGATCGCGTGGGATGAAAGCGGGCGAGATGCGGTCGGCGCATTTGCGCTCAACTTCGCGCATTCGTTAGGCGAGCGCAGGAGCCGCTCGATTAGTCGAAGAGAGCGCGGCCACATCGCCGTTCGGAAAAGTCCGCCCGCAAGGCCCGATCGCTTCCGGCAACCCCCCGCCGCTCGAGCCAATTACGACGCAACCACACGCAATTCCTTCCAGCGCCACAACTCCAAACGGCTCGTCGTAAAGTGACGGGACGACGAGGATTTTGTGCTCCTGAAGAAACTTGACGAGATCCGGCCCCCGCTGCGGTCCGGCAAAAACAACCCGATCGCTCAACCCGAGCCGGTCCTTCAGCTCTTTCATGGCAGCCTCCTCCGGCCCTCCGCCCACGATCGTTAGGCGCGGAGAATTCCCAATCCGCGCGAGCGCCTGCAGCAAGAACGTCGAGGCCTTTTTCCGAAACGAGCCGGCCGACGAAAATCGAGATCCTTAGGCCGCTCCGCCGTCGGCGGGCCCGGGCGCAAAGAGTCGCGCGTCAAAAGGATTGGGGATTACTTGCGACGGCATGCGGAAACAGTCCGCCACCGCCTGGCTGATCGCGACGCTGCGTGGCGCGCGCGATCACCGCGTGCTTGAGACGTTGCACGAGATCGATCCCGCTCGGCCGCCGGCAATAGGAACCCTGATGCGTAATCACAACCGGCCGGCGCAGGATGAGTGCAGGCCAGAGCGTGCGCAGGCTGAGATTGTTTTGCCAGAAAATGTCGCACCATTTCAGCGCGGCGCGCAGTTGGCCTAACGACGGTGGCGTAGGATCGGAAACGAAAATGCCTCCGGCCCTTCGCGCCTCCGTCTGCGTCACTAGCCTGACCTCGTGACCTGCCCTAACGAACTCTTCCGCGAGCAAGGCACTGACCGTTTCGATCCCGCCGATGCTTGGAGCGAAGGCGTGCGATGAGATCAGGATCTTCATCGAAAACGGGGCCGCCCGTAGCGGCCGGTAAAATAATCGCGCAGCGCACGGCAGCGGGCCGACGCAGAAAACGAGGAATTTTCTTCTCGGGAAAATGCGGCAAGCCGAAGGGTGTTGCCGACGAGCAAAAAGGCGCGCCACCAGGCAGCCCGGCGTCCGAAATAATCGTGCACGAGGAGAAGGGAGTTGCGGGCGAAAAGATAACTGCGCAGCGCGCTGGCGGTACGGGTGCCGGGATTAGTCACGATCGATCCCCAGACGAGCGTGACCTTCCAGCCGCTCTGTGCCGCCCGCGCGCCGAGCTCGTGTTCGTCGCCGTAGGCGAAGTAGCGCTCGTCGAAAAGCCCGATCTCCCGCAGGCATTCACGCCTAACGAGCATAAGAGTGCCGTGCGGCGCATCGACTTCCTGCACGCTCCCAACCGCGCCGGGCGTGACCGTTTCGGGAAAAACCCCGCGCCGGGCCGAGAGTCGGGCGACGAATGGCTCCGGGTATTGCGGGCAGACGATGCCAAGACGCGGGTCCGCCTTCGCCGCATCGACGAGCAGTCGTAGGCAATCCGCGGCCGGTTCGGCGTCGTGCGCGCTGATCAGGCAGTAAGGAGCGGTGCCGTCGTTCAACCAGCGTTGCAGGACGACGTTGAGGGCGCCGCCCCAACCCTTGTTCTCCTCCAGCCTAACGATCTCGATGGACGGACCAAGCTCGGTCTGCAGGCGCGCAAAAGCGGCCGGCTCTGAATGGTTGTCGATCACCGTGACGTGCAACGGCACCCCCTGAGCGGCGAGCGCCCGCACAGTGCGCGCGCAGGCCTCCGGTTGATTCCAGTGGACGACAAGGAGCTGCACTTCAGTCATTCGGCCAACACCTCCGCGATGCTCTCGGCGAGATGCGCCGAGGAAGCGTTGCGACCGTACCACTCGTAAACAGCCTGCGCGATCTGGGAACGCTCCGTTTCGCTCGGGAGAGTCGAGAGGGTAAACGGACCGGGCAAAGCGTCGTCGCCGAGCGCGATGGTCGAGCCGGGCGCCGGAAGAACCGGAATCACGCCGTGCGCGCAGTAGGCGGCAAAGGCGGTGGACTTGAGAATGGCGGCGGTCGGAACATCGCTGCGTTCGAAATAATCGATCCAGCCAAAAGCGCAGGAGGCCAGGACTTCGGATGCGACCTCGACTTCAACGTTAGGCAAATAATATGCGGTTATTTTCCCGGCGACCTCGAGGAGCTGGCGGATGTCGGATTGTTCCGACCCGCCGACGACAAACAATTCGGCTGGTCCGGTGAAGTTGCGAAGGAAAGAGCGAAGCGAGCGGCGGATGAGTTCCGTGCCGCCGCAAATCACCCAGCGCTGCGGATCGCGATTGGCAATTTGCCCGGAAGAAAGCGCCGGTTCCCCGAAGTTGGAAACGACTGGCCTAACAATGACGCGTGCTGTTGGCGCAAGTTCACGAAGCTGTTGCGCGAGCGCGGCGCTGCTCGCAAAACAGGCGGCGGAACGACGGGCGAGCACGCGGGCGATATGCTTTTGCAGCGGCCGCAGCCAAAAGGCGCTCTGCCGCCACGAGCCCGAGGCGTAGAGCTCGTGAAAGATCGTGATCAACCGCGCGCCGGTGAGCTCGTGGATGCGCTCGATTTTTTTCGGAAGCGACCAAGGGACGCCACGCGCGTGGTAACCGTAATTGACGTAGTGCAACACGATCGCGCTCGCCCGATGGCGGCGCCATTCTTCGTCGGAGATGCGCGCGAGCGGCGCAAGAATTTCGGAGCCGTCGGCCGAATGGGCGGCGACGAAAGTCGTCTCGTATCCTCTCGTCCGCAGACCGGTGGCCAGCGTCCAGGCATAGTCGCCCACGCCTTCGCGATTACCGGGCGCCCGCGGCACAATTTGCAGGATGGCGCCGGGACTCTTCATTTACCTCGGCCTAACGAATCCAGGCCGGCTCGATATTGCCGAATGGTGCCGGCGGCAATCGCGCTCCAACGGTATTCCAGGGCGATCCCAATGCAGGCAGTGGCGAGCTCTTCATATTTCGCCAGCGGCAACGCCAGAATCTCGGCCGCGCGCGCGGCCATCGCGGCGGGATCGCCGGCGGGAGTGAGGAGCCAGCCGCTCTGCGACTGAAGAATCTGGTGCGGGCCGGCTACATCGTAGGCGACAGTGGGGAGGCCGGCCGCAAGTTGTTCGAGCACGGCCAGGCCAAATCCTTCGACGTAGCTTGGGAAAAGCCCGAGCGTGACGTCGGCCAGAAGTTTCGGGAGATCGGTCGCGTCGTAGGTGGGCAGGCAGGTGATGCGTTTCGATTGATCGAAGCCAAGGTCCGCGCGGACCACCTTCTCGCTCGACATCGTCCCGAGGAAAACGAATTCAGTCTCCCGGATGACGCTGCCAGATTCCTTCCATGATTTGCGACCAGTCGCGCGAGCCTTTGCGCAAGCTCCACATCCCGATGAAGCAAATTTTCTGGCGCCGCAAACGCTCCGCCGCGGGCGCCGCTTCGCGCGTCAACGCCTCGCGGAAACGATCGCTCAATCCGTAGGGCTGCACGATCGCCGGGGCGCGCAGGGCCGCATCCGACTCGAGCGCACGGCGTTCGTTTTCGTTAGGCACATTGAGCAAATCGCAAACCCGGATCGAGGCTTCGGCTTTTCTCCAGAAATGTCCGTCGACCAGGCGATAGAAAATGCGCCCGAGGAAACGGCCTTTCGGCTGGTCCGGCCAGCGGGTGCGGGAGAGCCGGAGAAAATCTTCGTAGAGCCGATAGAGCCCGACGGACCGAGCGACGAGGAGGCCGCGAAAGCCGAGCGATTTTTTGCTGAACGGAAGGGTGCCGATGAGGCAATCGATCACGTCGAACCGCGCCGCGTTACGTCGGACGAAAGCGGCTGCGCGATATGGAAAGAGAACGGTCCGCCAGGTGGAACGGACATTCGAGGAGGTCGGTTCGGGGAACGCATCGCTCAGGCAAAACTTTTCTACGACGTGGCCGGCGCGAGTCCATTCCTCGGCGAGCTCGATCCAGACCCGCGCCGCGCCCAGCCGCAGATCCCACGGGAGGTTGACGATGGCGAGGATGCGCAGCGGTTCGTTAGGCGACTCTATCACGCTCAGAAGGTGGTCCAAAATTTATGCCGCACCGGATTGACATAATGGCGCAAGGCGAGATGCGGGCCGGCATGGCGATCGGGGTAAATGGTTTGGTCGTCCAGTTGCAGGATGTACTTGGCCGGGTCGAGAGGCTGGGCACCATTCGCGTGCATCACGAGGTGGACAATTGTTTGGTTGGTGAAAAAAATCGGCTCTCCGGAAATCTCTTCATAACGCTGGATGCCTAACGACCAATCGAGCGGGCGAAAGAGAAGGAGCAAGCCGGAATTGACCGGACGAAGTGCCTCGGAAGGACCGCGAAAGAGACGCGGATCGTCCGAGCCGGGCTGGCAATCGAGCAAGTAATAAGCCGGCACATCCTGCGCGGTCGCGATGCGCAAAAGATCGGAGGCGCCGGCAAAAAAGAGAATGTCGGAGTCGGCGTAAAGCGCGGGTTCGTCGCCGCGCGGCAACGACATGATGAGGCCGAGTTGTTTCCCCATGGGATAAGTCGTGACATAGCGGCGAAATTTTTCCGGCAATCCGGAAGGGATCTGCTCGCCGGCGGGCTGCACCGAGACCGAGGGATCGATCGCCTGCAGCAGCTGGATGCCGCGCGCGGAATGCGAGCCGTCGGAGACCACGGTGTAGCTCTTCGGCCGGCCGACATGGCGGAGAAAAGAGCGGATCGAGCGGACCTGTTCCGGGAGAGATTGCTCGCTCGAATAAGCGAAGACACTAAAGGGAACGGCGCCCGGCACGCGAACCGGACGGCGCACGATGGCCGGAAGCAATCCGCGGTAGACTTGCCGGCGCCAGGATCCATCGCGTAGCGCGAGGTGGTAACCAAAGTTAGGCAGCCGCATTTTGGCGCTCCTGCACCCGGAATCCGCGCAAGCTCAACCCAATGTTGAGGAGCAGGCTCGGCACGGCGGAGAAAAGATTAAAAGTGAGGACCCCGGGAACGCTGGTGAAATCGACGAACGGGATGAGCGCGAGCTGGGTTCCGAGGGTCAGCGGAATGTAGAGCCACGAACCAAAAATCCAGGCGCGCGAAGCGTTCAGCGTCCAGAGCGTGCTCGCGATCATGTTGAGGACGGCGCCGCCGACCATGAGGAGAAGCGCGTGCTGGAGATGGGCGTAGTGTGGGCCAAGGACGAAAAGGAATTGGTTAGGCAAAAAAACCGCCCCCGCCAGCACGACCAAACTGAAAGCAACCACTCCGCCGACGATCCCGCCGTAAAGCATTCCGAGTTTTCGCCGCTCCTGACAACGCGCGAAGGCGGGCGCGAAAATATTTGTGAGCAAGCTGCCGAGGACGGTGAAGATCATGGCGAGTCGGCCGAGTGCCCCAACTTCCGCGACGGAACCGGCCTGGCGGGCGAAAAAGCTGATGAGCAAGATGGTGATTTGCCCCTGCAGACAAAAGAAGACGGCGTTGGCCGCCTGGCTCCGAATGAAGCGAATCATCGCCTGGCGATCTTCCGCATTTTCCTCCGCGTGCAGATCGATCACGCCGGCGGCGTAGCGGCGGAGGAGGAAATACTGCAGGAACAACGTGCCCGCGCCGACGAGGGCGGCCGTCCCGGCGTTCAGAAAAATAAAAGCAAGCGCGACGAGGACGGTAAAGCGCGCGAGCGAGCCGGAGAGATCGATAATTTGGATCTGCCGGATATCAGCGCGGAGCCGCGGGACGACCTCGAGGATTCCAAGAGAGAGCTGGGCAAATAATCCGGCGAGGACCGCGCCGATTAGGAGGAGGGTGTAGGGAAGCGAAGCGCCGTTCTTGACCAGCATGAAATAAAGCAGCGGAGTGACTGCGAGAACGGCGAGCGACCCGAGCGAGCGGCGCAACCGCAGACCGGTGCTGACCAGCTCGCCCAAAGCGATGGCCATCCTGCCAGACCCGGCCACCGATCGACACCATCCCAATGCTGATGCCGATATCGGCGAGGACGTTGAGCGTGCCCTGCATCGTGTTGGCGATGGTGAAAAGCGCGTATTCGCCCTGCTCCAATCGCCTAACGAGCAAAATACCGCTGGCAAAACCGATCAATTGCACGGCCGCCTGGACCGAAGCAAACCGGCCTACCCGCTGGGCGAACTGAAAGGCGCGCGCTGCCGGCGGCGGGAGCGTGGCGGGTGAGGTGGCCGGCTCGTGCGAGATCATGGCGCGAATCCCAACCTAACGAACGCGCCGGGCGGCCGGGTCGAAGCGGCCGGACTCCTAGACGTGATGCCCGTGTTCGTTGCCGGCCGGGTGCAAGGTCTTCTCGGCTCCGGTCGGCGCAGGGGTCGGCGTGGCTGGCGGTGTATTGTAATACTCCGCGTATTGGTAGTAGTAATACTCCGGGAGCGAGGTATCCACATAGTTCAGAATCACGCCCGGCACATTGACCTGCCGATTGTAAAGCAGCTCAAGCGCTTTCTTCGTTAGGCGCGCGGAGGTATAGGAAAGCCGGACGACGAAAAGGGTGGCGTCAATCTTGGGAGCGAGACTGGTGGTGTCGTCTGCCGCCAGAACGGGCGAGCTGTCGATGATGATATAGTCGTAGTGATTATAGATGTCCTTGAGGAAGGCATCGGTCGACTCGCGCAGAAGATGTTCGCTCGGTTGCGAGATGGTATTGCCGCGCGGGAGGATGAAGAGGCTGGGCAGCGAAGTGGGAATGACGACCTCCCGCCAGTTCACTTCCTGTTTCAGGACTTCGGAAAAACCGATTTTGGAATGGATCTCAAAAGCCTCACGCAAGGCGCCACGACGTAGATCGCCATCAATCAGAAGAGTCTTCGCGCCGGAAAGCGCCATGGTAATGGCAAGATTGGAGGAAATGGTGGACTTACCTTCGTTAGGCACGGCACTCGTGATGAGGAGCGTCTTGGGACGCGGCCCTTCGTAGGGCATGAAGAAGATCGAGGAGCGGACGTTCCGATAGGACTCGGCAAAGATGTGCCGGGCGTCGTCCGGTTGCAGGAGCGTGACTTTGCCCTTTGTCTTTTCCTTCGGAATCTGGCCGAGGATGTTCTCGCTGAAGTGGTGCTGGAACTCGCTGAACGACGCCATCCGGTCGTCGATCCGGTCGAGCAGGAGGAGAATGGCGAGCCCGGCAAAGGCGCCAAAACCAAAGCCGATGAGCAAACTCTTGATCATGCCTGGACGGACTGAGACGGGAGTGGTCGCGCTTTCCATGACACCGACCTGATCGCCGCCATCGACGACTTGCGAGACGTTGACGTCTTTCAGACTATTCGTGAGCCGATCGTAGAGCGTTTTTTGCCGATCGACCTTGTCCTTGATCCGGTTGAACTGAGCGAGACGCTGGCTGAGATCGAGTGCTTTCTTCTCCCACTCCGCGATGCTGGATTTCAGGTTCTCCATCTGTTTGCCGATCGAGTTACGCCGGGTTTCGAGTTTCTCGACCGCGTCCTGGCGATAGAGTTGGATGAGCTTTTCCTGTTGGTCGATCTGATCGTTCAGCTTGATGATTTTCGGATGTCTCGGCCGCAAATCCTTGGAAAGCGTCTCCTTTTGCGCTTTTAAGAGCTGCACCGCCTGCTTGGCCTTGAGGTAATCACCTTCCGGCCCGACGTCGGCAAAAGGCATACCCTCACTCGGGGCCGGGCTGCCATTAGCAGCCACCGGGGCGCCGGCGACCTGTTGACGGTCGAGATTTTGATCGAGATCAAGGAGACTGAGGAGATCGTGCTCCGTTTTCAGGCGGGCATATTCCTGGTTCAGCTTTACGAGATAGGCAGCCGCGCTGTTCCCCTCGCCCTGGAGCAGGCCGATGTTGTTCTCCTTCTGATATTCCAGCATCTCGTCTTCACCGCTGCGGAGATCTTTTTCCACCTGGATCAACTGCTCGGTAATGGCGGTGGTAACGTGGCTACCCTCATCGGCGCGCATGCCTTTCTTGACGTCGAGATACTTCTGCATCACCGCATTCAGATAGGCCTGAGTGTAATCGGGAGTGGTGCCAACGGCCTCCAGCTCGAAGATGGAAGTGCGGGGCCGCTGCGTGACGGAGACGGTTACCTTGACTGCGGGCAATTCCGGATGCGTCGCCCGGACTTGTGCCTCTGCGCCCTGGCGCACTTCGTCACTCTCCATCATTTGGATCTGAGTGCCGTAGAAATTATTGGTGTCCTCGCTATAGACGGCGTTCTGACTCAGGTTCAACTTTCCGGCCACCATCATCTTACTCGTGGAAAGAAAGGCGTTGGGCGCCTGGTAGATCATCCAGGCTCCGACAAAGAGTCCGAGGCAGATGGTCAGGACTGGAATCCACCAACGCCGTATCAGAAGCGCCTTGTAGCGATGGATGCGAGTGATGATCGCGGTCGTGACCGAGGCCGGAGTGGAACGTTCAAGAGCCGGTGTCTGCATAATTAGAAATTGACCAACCGTTGCGGCACATAGATCTGGTCGTCCGGCTGCAGCACGACGTCATCCTCGGTGTGGCCTTGTTCGATCACTTTCTTCAGATCGACGACAAAGTCCTTTCCGTTCTTGCGCGTCACTTTGACTTTGCGCTTGTCGGCAAAGTCGCCGAAGCCGCCCGCCCGGATGACCGCCTTGCTTACGGTATAAGTCTCATCCGGCGGAATCTCCTGCGGTCCCTGAGCTTTGACCGCGCCGTAGACATAGATTTTTCCGCGAGATTTCTCGCTCACTCGATCCACCGCCAGAATGACAGTCGCGTGATAGTAGTATTCCTTCTCGAGGGCGGACTTGATGTTATAGGCCAGTTCCTTGCAGGTTTTTCCCGAGGCCTGGACGAGGCCGATGTAGGGAACTTCCAATTCCCCATTATCGTTGACCCGCAGGCGTTGTGATTCACCGTCGCGGTCTTCGACAACGCGGAAGCTGACGTAGTCATCGCTGCCCAGACGTTTCTTGTCGTCGAGGACCGTCATGGAATTGGTCCGCATGACGGTGTCACTGGCCGTACCGGGACCAGCGGGCTCGACGGCGGAAGCGCGGGGGATGGCGGGAAGCGGACTGTTATCTTGCGCAAAAGCAATCCGCCCGGAGAGCAGGAAAAGAGCGGAGAGGCTGCATAAGGCCAGGAGTCGCTTCATAAGTTCATCGAGCTATCTAGAAACTGTAAGTCCCATCGAGGGAGACGCGGTTCTGCTTGTAGTCGCGCAGTGGCTGATCGGATTGCTTCTGCGTGTATTGGTAGCGCAGACCGAGAGTGATGTGCTGGGTAAACTGGTAACCGAAGGCAATGGCGCCGCCGTAGCGCTGGATGTGTTCCCCGAAAATACCTCCGGAATCGTCGCCGTCCTCGTAGAAGAGCTCGGTCGTGAGCAGGGTGCGGTTGATAATGTTCCAGGTGGCGGTGTGCCGAACGTAGTTGAGTTCGATGAAGTTCGAGTTAACGCCAAGCTGAGCCTCGTGACCGGCCGAGATCGTTTGGCTGATCGAGGCGTTGATGCGGTGCGAGAGGAGGATGTTGGCGTAGTAATCACTCACATCGCTTGAGTCCGAGACGAGGCCGCCGCTATCGAAGTTAATCGATTGATAACCGCCTGAGACGCGCAGCTTGAGGTAGTTCGTGATCTGGGTCTCGACAAAGGGCCCGACCGTGTAGCTGGTCGAGTCGTTGAGAACATTTTGGTCGTAGTAGTTGTAGACGGCGGAGGCCTCGAGGCCGCCGCCGGTGGTGGTGGTGAGGGCGAAGTAAGCGCTCGCCGTCAGCTCCTCGGCATTGCGATCCAGATAGTCGAAGGTGCTGGTCGTAGAGACGTAAGTGTAATGGTCGTAGCCAAAGGTGAGGACCGCTTTGTTCAAGTCCCACAGAACAGAGACGCCGGCCGTATTCTCAAAGCGCCCGTAATCGACCACATTGCTGAGCTGCAATTCCGCAACCGGATCCTGCTGCAGGGAAAAGCGATCGTGAATGTTGATCCGGAAATCCTGCACGAAAATATCGAAGGAAAGCTGCGAACCGGGTGAAATGAGGACGGCATTCGTGTCCGCATTGGAGTGATCGAGGTAAAAGGAGTAGCCGAGGCCGAGATCGAGCTTGAGGGTATTGAGCTGGGTGACCGGCCAGATGGCGTCGATGTTGAACTGCGGCCGGATGATGACGTCGCTCTGCTCGTCAGTCTGCGAGAGGTTGATGTTGTCGTTGTATTCGATCCCGGTGGTGATGCTGAAGAGGAAGCGAACCGGGCCGGCCAGCAGGTTGTAAGGGATCTGCTCGACCGATTGGCGACGCGCCTCGGCCGCAGCCTCACCGGCGAGCGACGGACGGACGGCGTCCTGCGCGCGCAGGCTCGGAATCAGGAAAAACAATGGCAGAATAAGCATGAGCGCCGTTCGGAGAATGGCGTTTTTGCAGAGTGTGGAGTCCTTGCTCATAGGTGAGTCAAATCGCGATCTAGGTTAGCAAATGCAGTACCAACTGCGGGGTGAACAAAACCGGGCCGCGACGCGTGGTCGCAATCGCGATTCGGTCTCGTTCAAAAAGAGTGACGGCAGCCGTGGAGTGCTTTGGAGAAAGTTAGCCATTGCCGTGATGGCGATTTTTTACAGGCTTGGCTGGAAAGCGGCAAGAAAAATCGAACGTGTCTGCCCGGCTGCCAGCCCCCTGGCAGGAGGCGTGGCGAACGCCTAGAGGGTGGCGCGGACGGCGTCGAGCTGGCCGGCCGAGCCCAGCTTCTCGTTCTTGTGCGCAATGAAGTTTGCGTATTCCTCGACGAAGATCTTGCCCGGCGGCCGGAAATCGTACTGCTCGGGATGATCGCGGAAAAATTCGCGGTGCACCCGGGTCCAGACGAGCCGGCCATCGGTATCGATATTGACCTTGGTCACGCCTAGCTTGGCCGCGGGAAGGTATTCATCTTCGTTCACTCCGCGCGCAGAGGGATCGAGCTTTCCGCCGGCCGCGTTGATCCGCTCGACTTCCTCGATCGGGACGCTCGAGCTGCCGTGCATCACGATCGGCGTGCCAGGAATGCGTTTCTGGATGTCTTCGATGACGTTGAAATGAAGGCCCTGTTTGCCTTGGAATTTGTAGGCGCCGTGGCTCGTGCCGATAGCGGCGGCGAGCGAGTCGCAGCCGGTTCGATTGACGAACTCGACCGCTTCCGCAGGATTCGTTAGGCTGGCGTGCCCTTCGTCGACCTTAATGTCTTCCTCGACCCCGCCGAGCTGACCCAGCTCTGCTTCCACGCTGATCCCTTTTTGGTGGGCGCGATCGACCACTCGCTTGGTGATGGCGACGTTCTCGTCAAAGGATTCGTGGCTGGCGTCGATCATGACAGAGCTGTAAAAACCCGAGTCGATGCAATCGTAACAGGCCTCCTCATCGCCATGATCGAGGTGCACAGCGAAAATGGCTTCGGGAAAAATTTGCTCGGCCGTGCGGATGAGCGCTTCGAGCATGCGTTTGTCGGCGTACTTCCGCGCGCCCTTGGAGAGCTGGATGATGAAGGGCGCCTTGCTCTGCATGCTCCCGCGGAAGAGCCCGAGGATCTGCTCCATGTTGTTCACGTTGTATGCGCCGACGGCGAACTTTCCGTAGGCGACGTTGTAGAGTTGTTTGGTGGTGACGATCATGACGTGCGCACTCTCGACTCTGTGTTCGCAACTCTCAACCCCGGAGGCTCGCTCGCTTTATACATGGTCCTCCGGCTTCACTCGCCGTTCTCGGCCGCCGGCAACATCACGTTCACCGAGGTGCCGTGCGGATTGGAATCGATATCGACCCGGCCGTTGTGATCAAAGACGGTCCGCTTCACGATTGGCAAGCCCAGGCCCATGCCGCGCGCTTTGGTCGTGCAAAAGGGTGAGAAGATTTTATTTTTCAGATCAGGGGAAATGCCGTGGCCATTGTCGCGCACCGTGACGACCACGCCGCTGGTATGATTTCCTTCCCGGATGGGTTTTGCGGAAAGGGTGATCTGCGCTTGCGGCTGCCCGGAGATCGCTTCCGCTGCATTCGTCACGAGATGGGCGAAGGCTTCGGCGAGCGCGGTTTCATCGCCCACGACCTTGGGCAGATTGTCCGGTAACGTGGTCTCGACGGAGAAGCCGTTTTGCAGATGGCGCGCCCGGACCATCTCGACCGCCTTATTTACCGGCGCGTGCAGGTCGAGCGCCCGGAATTTCAACTCCGGCGGGTGAGCGAAGTTGTTGATTTGGGTGATGCTGCGATCGAGCCGCTCGATTTCCTGGACGACGATCTCGTTGAAATCGCGCCGAAAATCGGCGTCGTCGAAACGCTCGGGGAGAAGCTGGGCGAAGGTCTTGATCGCGACCAGGGGATTGCGGACTTCGTGGGACATGCTGTTGGCGAGATCGGACCAGAAGGCGGCGCGATCGATCAGGTCCTGCTTTTGCCGAAGCTCTTCCTCGGGTGTCAGATCCTGAATAACGGCCACCGCGCCTAACGAATCCTGGCCCTGCCTGAGCGGCCGTGTCTGCACCGAGATGGAGCGGCGGGTCGTCGGCTCGATCCATCTTTGCTCGGGCTGAAGAGAAGAACTCTCGAGCGCATCGCGCAGGCAGCCGCCGAGGCGGCTGCCGACCGATTCGACCGCCTGGCCGAGCACCTCGTTCCTCGGCACTCCGAGAAGGTTTTCCGCCGTCGGATTGAACCAGCGGATGATCCCTTCCTCATCGGTCGCGACGACGCCGGGAGGAATCGCTTCGAGCAGAGTTTCGGCGAGGGTTTTCTGGATGGCCACCTCCTCACGCAAATGGGCGCTGGTCAGAACGCTGGAAACGTGATCGGCCAGGAGCATGATCCCTTCCATGCTCGGGTAATCGAACGGCTGCCCGGTGAGGCGGTGGCCAAAGAAAAGCCAGCCCGCAATCCGGCCTTCCTCGTGCAAAGGCACAATAATTTCGGCGCCGAAGCCATCGAGAGCGCGGCGCAGAAGCTGGCGTTCGGATAGCTCCGTGATCTGCCCGAGATGCGCGCGGCTCACGAGGTGGGCGCGGAGCTCCAACCAGCGAACCAGCGGATCGCGCTCGCGATATTCCAACTCGCTTGTCTCGGGCAAACAATGCAAGCCGGCGCGGAGATGGTAGCGTTCGCTCCTCCGGCCGACCCGCGAGAAAAGACCGACCCGGGAAACCATGGCCGCATCGGCCAGACCTTCCACCACGCTGTTCATGAGGCCGTCGATATTTTCCCCGCGATGAAGGAGTCGGGCGAAACGCAGACCCAGAAGCGGCGCGCCCGCACTGCTCACCGCCGCCTCGTCGCCACCCAAACCGGCGAGCGCAGGCGCCAGCCTGCTCGCCATCGGCGCCGCGGCTTGTTTCAGTGAATAGTTTTCTTCGATCAATGCCAGATGATCGAGCGCACGGCCGATCAAGGATTGGAAGCGATGCCGATCGAGAGCGAGATCTTCGGCCGCGTAGATACCGGCCTCCTCGGCGTCGCGCAACGGTTCAGAATGGGGCGTGCCGAGGGCGACGATGACGACCTGCGGCCATTCCGCCTGGACCTGCCCGAGCAAGTCGCGGCTCTCGCGCGCGCGCAGATCGAAAAGGAGCAACGCCGGGTTGCTCTGCTGCAGCACGGCCGTTAGGCGGCCAGGTTCTTCGACGTGGCGGAGGTGCACGCGATTGCGGAGAAAAGCCCGACTCCGCCTAACGAGATCGTTATCCTGGGTATAGAGAAGGCACGCCGCGGGGGAAATCATGCGGCTGCAACCTCCGCCTGAAACCGCGCCAGCGGGAGAAGAATGTGGAAGCTGGTCCCTCGCTCGAGTTCACTTTCCACTTCGATCTGCCCGCCATGTTCCTGCACGATGCCGTGCACGACCGAAAGACCTAGACCGGTCCCATAATCCTTCGTCGTAAAAAAGGGATCAAAAACGTGCGGCACATCCTCGGGTTTGATCCCCATGCCGTCATCCTGCACGGTCACGCGGAGAATTTCGCGCACATCACCGGCATGCGTAGGCAGCGCCGCCGGCCACGCATCGGTCGAAGCCACATCCGTCGAGACCGTAAGAGAGCCACCCGATTTCATCGCGTCCAAAGCGTTGATGAAAAAGTTAAGGAAAACTTGTTCGATCTGATCGGCATCGGCGCGGATAGTATCCACTTCTGCGTGCCAGGAACGAACTAATTTTATATCTTTTTGATAGAGGCGGTGGCCGACGAGAAGAAGGGCTTTCTCCAGGACCTCGTGCACGTGCATCGGCTTGAGAAGCGGCTTGGCCGGCCGGGCGAAACGCAGGAGCTGATTAACTAACGAATCTATCCGGTCGACCTCGTGGCCGATGAGCGAGAAGAAGGTCTCGCGGAAATCCGAATCCTGATACCGCTCCGGCAGGAGCTGCGCGAACGTCTTGATCGAGACGAGCGGATTCTTGATTTCATGGGCCATGCCGGCGGAGAGCGTGCCGAGGCTGGCCAGTCGATCGCTCCGGCGAATCTGCATCTCGAGCCGTTTCAGTGCGGTGATATCAGTCAGGACCATGAGCGCGCCCAGCGGATCTCCGTTCTGGCTGTGGAAAATCGAACTGCTCGCGCGCAGGACGGCGGCGTTCTCACCGGAGCGCAGCACGATTTCGCGATCGCCCTGCCGCTCGCCGGTCGTGAGAGTCGCGCGCAAGACTTCGCGCAATTGCTCGGGCAGGTTGCTGATTTTTCGGCCTAACAATTCCGCTGAATTCAGTCCGGTGATCGTGGCAATCTCGTGATTGAAAACTGTGATCGCTTCGTTGCGATCGGCCGCGACAACTCCAGTCGTTAGGTTCTGGAGAAGCGTTTCATTATAGATCCGGGCATTCTGCACTTCGGTGAAGAGCCGCGCGTTTTCGATCGCGACCGCGAGCTGGCCGCAGAGAACACCTAACGCATTTTGTTCGACCGTGCCGTAAATGCGGCCGGAACGCCGCGGGCCCAGGAGCATCACGCCGACCAGTTGTTCGCGCGAAAAAATGCCCATGGCGAGAGAGATCTGGAGCGATTGCATTTGTTTGCGCACGCGGATGCTCTCCGGGGTGGAACGCACCCGGTGCAACTCGTCGAGCACGATCGGCTCTTGGCTTTTTTCCAGATGGGCGATGATCGCCTGATCCTGATGCAATTCGATTCGGGCGGTCCGCGCGCTCACATGGACGGCGGGGAATTGTTGCGCGAAAAAATTCGGCTCGGGCAGGAGGATGAAAACGCGTTCCGTGTCGACCGCCTGCGCGATCGTTAGGCCGAATCGATCGAGCAGATCGGCCAGAGTGGTGACGGAGCGCAGGATGGCCGTGGCCTGACTCATCGTGGCCTGGAAATCGAGCCGACGCGCGCCGACGAAAAGCCGATCGGCGAGCGATTGAGAAATGCCGCGGGCCGGGGCCATGGCAAAGGCGACCACGACAGTCGCGAACAAGTGGGACAGCGTCCGCCCTTCCTCCCCAAATACTGGCAGGAAAACCACCATCGCAAGCCACCAGATAACCAGGTAAAGTGCTATCAGGTAGGCGCCGAGCAGGAGGTAAGCGATCGCCCGCCGCATGAAGAAGCCCACCTCCAGGATCTTCCGCGTAGCGATGCCATAACCGACGACAAGGCTGAAAATGACGACACGGAAGGGGGCGAAAAGCCGTGCTCGAGATTGGCCGATGAAGTAGTCGAGGAGGAACGAGAGAATGACGGCGAAACACACCGCGCCGATGGCGCCTATGAGGATAAAAGTCAGCTCAGCTCGCTCACTCCCAGTCGTCCGCTTAAGGTCCCGCAGATAGCAAAATATCAGAACAACAAAACCGATGACGAGGAACAAGGAGTAAGGATAAAGTCCCCAGCCGTAGATCGGGTTTGGCGTTGAATGAGGGACGGTCGGCATCTCGACCCCCTGTAAAAATATCTGGGTGTGACAAAGGATGCCAAAACAAACTGCGACCAGCAGCCAAACTCGCGACTGACTAACCAAATCCCACCAATGGCGCAATTTTTGACGAACCGACAGACGCAGAAGGTTTAAGACGAGAAGATAAATGACAGTCGCAGCCGAAGCTTCCCGAATGGCGAGGCCAGCCGTTCCCGGACTTCGGGTCGTGAAGCCGACCATAAAGCTTACCAGCCAAAGGTCGATAGTTAGGGTGAGAAGTAAGAAGCATTGGTTTGCGAGACGCCGCCGATTAGCCAGGAAGACGGCCAATCCTAAAGCGATTTGCACCGCCAAAGCCGCGATCGTGGGAATAACGACGGCGTTCATTTCGCGAGAGTAATTAAGCGCCGCACCAGCATCTATCGTTTCTCAACGCGTTCGACGACCATGCTGCTGTTACCGCCGCCAAGTCCTCGAACATTGACTAGGGCGCAATTCAGACGAGCTCGCCTCGCTCGTTGAGGCACGAAATCCAGATCAGATCCATCCTCCGGGTCCTCGTAATTGGCAGTCGGTGGGATGAGGTTAGTGTGGAAAGCCAATGCGCACGTGATTATCTGGAGCGGGCCCGAGGCGGCAAGTGGATTACCTGTCACACCCTTGATCGAACTGATCGCTAGGCTATTGGCCCAACTCCCAAAAAATTCGCGAATGACACGTACTTCTGCGGCGTCGAGAAATGGGTGCCCGGGGGCATAGGAACAGATATAATCGACATCACTTGGGCGGCGTCTCGCGTTAGCCAGAGCCAGACGCATCGTGAATTTCAGTCCCGCAAAAGGGTCGTCCGGGTCGTGATCCATTTGCGCGCCATATCCCGTGATCTCGGCATAGATCCGCGCATTCCGGGCTTCGGCATGGTCGAGGCTTTCCAGCACAAATATGCCCGCCCCTTCGGAAATGACACCAGTATCGCTCTTTCGGTCGTAAGGCCGACTCGCTCTCTCCGGGTGGGAGTTGGATAACGAACTCAGACCCGCTGCTGAGAGACTCGCCATTGTCAGTGGCGTGATTGGCGCGTCCGCCCCCCCGGCGATTGCAACGTCGGTTTCGCCCGACCGAATTCGTTCCGCCGCCATCGCAATCGCGTCCAGGCCAGAAGGGCAGGCTGAGCAAAGAGTCGTGGCGTGAGCCTCGATTCCGATTTTCTCTGCGATAAGTTGGGCCGCAGCTTGCGGATGTGCATTACCAACGACAAGCGAATTTACTCGACCGGGGCCGCGCATGTTCATCTCTCGAAATCCAGTTTCGATTACATCCAAGGCACTCGTGCTCACTCCGATGCAGACCGGCAGAACATTAGCGAGTCCATCTCTCTTGAGGTTTAATCCCGCGTCCTTCAGGGCCATTTGAGACGCCGCGTAAGCCATCTGAGTTTGGCGCGCCATGCGCTTCGGTTTCCAGGCGGCCGGCATGTAATCCAGCGGATCGAAATCCTTTACTTCCCCGGCGATCCGGCTGGGATGTCTGCTCGCATCGAAGAGCGTGATCGGTCCGATACCGCTCTCGCCTGCGACCAGCGATTTCCAAAATGCCTTTAGGCCGATGCCATTAGGGGCCAGCACACCCATCCCTGTTACAACGACCCGATTACGCTTGCGCATTCACCCTGTTTCCTCCCGTGCCCATTCTTGAGTCTAAGCAAATACCTGGCCTGGGCCATCAGATTTCTCCCCGCGAGGCGCGCAATCTCTCGAAAAAAAGTTATTCACAAGTTGTACCTTGCGTTTTTTGAAAAACTACGGAAGCATCGCACCTAGAAATGGATCAGCCCGATTCATTCGTTAAATTCCTCCGCCGAAGGCACGTCCCTAGCTTCTGACGAGGGAAGCAATGATCGCCACCGCTGAACTTCCGCAAGTCCTCGTCATCGATGATGAGATGGGTCCGCGCGAAAGTTTGCGGATGCTCCTGAAACCGAGTTATCAGGTCCACACGGCCGACTCGGTGGAAAAGGGGCTCCAGTTACTTGTCGAGAAAAAACCGGACGCCATCGTCATGGATATCCGAATGCCGGGCATGACCGGGATCGAGGGCCTGCGCAAAATCCGCCAGATCGACCCCTACCTTTCGGTCATCATGTTAACCGGCTTCGGCGCCCTCGAGACGGCCAAGGAAGCCCTCCGGTTAGGCGCTAACGACTATATCAGCAAGCCGTTTGACGCCCGCGAAATGCGGGAGGTCATCAGTCGCAACGTCGAACGGACCCGCCTCCATCGCACGAGCGAGAACGCGGCCGACGAGATCAAGGAATTAAACAATCGCCTCCTCCAGGAGCTCGCGCAGAAGGAACGGCTCGCCTCCCTCGGGCAGGCTTCGGCCGAATTCGTCCACGACATTGGCAATCCACTCACGATTGTCTGGGGCTACGTGCAGCTGTTGGCGAAGAAGCTGGAAGACTCAGAGAACGGCGATAATCCCAAGCCGGCCGGTTCCAACAAGGAAC
This sequence comes from uncultured Verrucomicrobiae bacterium, assembly GCA_963792775.1. Lineage (GTDB taxonomy): Bacteria > Verrucomicrobiota > Verrucomicrobiia > Chthoniobacterales > UBA10450 > Palsa-1392. The sequence continues at coordinate 890,058 of CAWBXU010000002.1, forward strand.
TGGAAATCATCGAGCAGAACGTCCGCCTGTGCCGCGATCTCCTCACCATGTGGCAGAGCTACGGCAGCGTCGAAGCCGCGCCGCACAAAGCCATTTCCATCTCGGAGATTGTGCGCGAAGTCGTCGAGAGCGTCGGCGCGATGGCCCGGGAGACACCCGTCGAGGTGAAGTGCGAAGTGACGGACGATCCGTGCACGCTGATGGGCGAGAAAGTGCAGATCACCCGCGCCATCCAGAACGTCATCATCAACGCCATTCAGGCGAGCGCAGATAAACAGGGGAGCACCGTCTCAGTCGATTGCATCCGGAAGGACTTTTATGTCGACGTGCGAATCGCCGATACCGGCTCGGGGATTAAGTCGGAGCAAATCGCCAAGATTTTCGATCCCTACTTCACGACCAAGCAAAGTAAGAGCGGCACCGGCCTCGGTCTCTACATCACCAAGAAAGTGATCGAAGATCACAACGGCTCGATCAAAGTCGACAGCACGCCGGACGTCGGAACGACCTTCACGATACGGCTGCCGCTGGTGAACTGAGCGGATCTGCGCTCGTCCCGCCGCCTAACGCGTCGGCGAAATTTGTCAGCTGGGATGCGCGACAGAATCTTTGGCGGCATTAAACGTTGCCTCATGCCCGGGTTCTGTTTTCTTTCGACGTGGCGGACGCCAGTTATCGCATAGCTCCCATCTTCCTGATTCGGATGGCGGGCGTGCCGTTCGACGTTTTGCAGAGGTTCGCCACCGTGGCGACGGCAGAAGCAGCCCGCCGTTTCCTCGTTAGGGAAGCGGAATTCCAGGCGTCCGCGAAAGCCGTCGAGCAACTCCTTCAATCGCGCGAGCATGGCCTCTCGGAGAAGCTCTTTCGCGCCTGGCGTCGCGCCATTCGTACCGGAGTGATGCCGCCTCCGCACGATCCACCTTCCGAGTCTTTCGCGGTCTGTTGGGATGCGGCCGCGCACTTGGCGAGCGCGGAAAAAGAGTTAGAACAAACCCTTGTTCAGGAGTTGCCGACCGCGCGACAAGCGCTCCTTTCGGCCGCGCAAACGCATTTACCGCGCTACCTCGTCTTCGCGTCCTCCGGAGTGCGCGAGAGAGTTATTCGCCAACTCGCAGAAACGCCAGATCCCCTCCCGCCTCGCAACAAGCAGGCGCGGGCCGATGAACGGCATCTCTTACTTTATCTGCAGCGTATTTGCGGAAAAAATGATTCGCTCAGTGAGTTCGGACCCGAAGGCTGGGGAGAAGTCACGCCGAGCATACGAGGTGTAGAACTGCGGCCTCAGCCCGGCATTGCGCTACGTGAAGTTTTTCTGGAACGCTGGACCGCACACGGTGTAGCGGCGGCAGTCAATGCCGATCCTGAAGCCCGTCTCGAGCTTGCTCCCCGGCTCAATCCCAACGGCCGGATTGAAGGCGACGTCTTCATTTTTACCGACACAGGCGAAACACGAAATCTCGATCCCACCACGATTGCTCTGCTCAAGAGCTGCGATGGCGCCACACCTGCCCACTCGTTAGGCGCTGACGCTTCGACGCTCGCGGAGCTGGCCTGGGATCACTTCATCCGCTGGCAAATGGAAGTTCCGGCGTTGGAGCCCCACGCCTTCGAGATCCTTTTTTCCGATATCGGGAAATGGCGGAACGGGCCGGTCCGAGCTCGCTGGCTCGAGAAGCTCCAGCCGCTCGCGGCGCTTCGCGAAGAATTTGCCGAGAACACCGAAGCCGACGCCCGGCTCTCGCTGATCAACAAAGCTGCCGATCTGCTCCGATTACTCGGCGCGCAAAAAAGCGACAGCCGTTTTCTTTACGCCGCCACGAACCCGATCGGGGAAGAGTGCGCCCGGGAATGCCATTTCTCGATCGAGGAAGAACTCATCAATGAAGTCTCCCGCGAAGCCTTACCGTGGATCGAGTTGTGGCGGGACAATTATGCCTTCGTCGCCAGTCGAGTCGCCGCAGGTTTGTGCGGCTTGCTCAAGCAAATGCCGCGACCGGGCGGCGGGGTTCCTCTGCCCGCCTTCCTGCGTCACTGCGCGGAGAAGAAAATGTCGTTAACCGGTCCGGGGATGATCGTATTTGCCCACCTCGCCTTTCAGGAGGTGAAAAATGCTTTCCAGGCGCGAATCGCTGACCGAGTGAACGAACCGGAGTACGAGCTGACGACAGAAGATTGCGCTGTCGTTAGGCAAAATTTTGTCTTCGAAAAGTTTGATGAGTTCACCTATCCCTCGGCCGATTTGCAACTGGCGGCGGAATCCCCGGGGGCCGTCGCGCGCGGAGAATACCAATGGATTCTCGCCGAGATGCATCCCTCGGCCGCGCTCCTCCATCACGGCTTTTACTGGTCGTGTCCGGATAAAGCCGCCCTGAACGCCGCGCTCGATCGAGCACTCGCTGGCAAACCCAACCTTCATTTCGGCTATTTCGCCGCGGACTTCACCGCCACCACAAGTGTGCGTCTCGACGCTTTGCCGCACCTGACAAAGTTTGTCGCTCCCGAGCGCTCGGTGGGAGACTGGCAAAATTTCCCTCCCGCTAAAACCGAAGTCTTCATCGATGAGCAAACGCGTGACGTCTGCCTGCGCGAGCGCGAATCGCAGCGGTATCTTGGTTCCTTCGCCCGGAGTTGGATCACACCGCTCGGTTTCCACCCCTTTGGCTTTTCGTTAGGCAAGAACACTCCACGACTTCGCTGTGGGAACGTGGTGGTGCAGCGCCGTTCCTGGACGGTCGACGCTCGATGAGCTCGAGCACGGCGATTTCACCGGGGTCTCCAAGGATCTTGTTGTCGCGGTGGAACGGTTACGGGCGGCGCGCGATCTGCCGCGACATATTTATATTCGCCCGACCGAGCAGGCTCTCCGACGAAGCGGTGCCGAAGGACGCGACAAAGACACCAAGCCAGTCTACATCGATCTGGAGAGCTACCTCTTTTTGGAAATTTTCCACCGCTGGCTAACGAAAGCGGGAGAACTCGAAATCAGCGAAATGCTGCCCAATCCCGACCAGTTGCTCTGGCGGGAACCGGATGGGCGACGGACTTTTGAATTGCGCACTTTGATCCTGGCCCGGGAAGAAATACGCTGATGGCGATCAGGCCGCCCTCAGCCGCCGAGCGATCGCAGGTGAAGTGGCATCGCTGGATCCACTTGAATTGACGAGATTCCCTGCGTGATCTAACCGCTGCTAATGAAATCTTTGCCTGTCAAAGCCGGGGGCGACCTTTGGTGGAAAGTGTCCAACTGGGTCCAGCGTTTCTTGATCGAGCGCGTCCTGCTTCGCCGGCTTAACCAAAGACTTTATCTCATCGTTGGCGGCCACATCTTTTTCCAGACTCTGAGCGCCGCAGTGGAGCTCGATCTGTTTTCTCTCCTCGATCAGCACAAACAGATGACGCGTGCGCAGATCGCGAAAGCGTTGAACTGCGCCGAGCAACCGATCCGAATTCTGCTCTTGGGATGCACGACTCTGGGATTGGTCCGCAAGCGCGGCCAGTCGTACTCCAATACGTTGCTTTCCCGAAAGCTTCTGGTGCGTAGCGCCGCCCGGAACATCATCGACGTGGTTCGCTGGCAGCATCACATCAACTACCGCGCGATGTCCCGCTTCGCGGACGCCATTCGCGCAAATTCCAACGTGGGTCTGGAAGAATTCAGTGGCACTGAACCGACGCTTTATGAGCGTTTGGCGCACGATGAATGGCGTGAGCAGATTTTCCAGGACGCGATGGAGAGCATTTCGGTCCAGGCCAATGCGATGCTGGTCGGAAGCCTCAATCTGCGCGGGGCAAAGTTCCTCCTCGACGTAGGCGGTGGGAACGGGACGAACATCATCGCCTTCGCACGCCGGTTTCCTCAACTCCGCGCCGCCGTTTTCGATTCGGTCTCGGTTTGTGAGATCGCCCGCAAGAATATCGCGAAGGAAAACCTGAGCGAACGGCTCGGAGCACACGCTGGGGATTGCTTCAGCGATCCCTTTCCGCCCGAAGCCGACGCGATTTTGTTCGCTCATTTCCTCACCATCTGGTCCGAGGAGCGGAATCGACGTCTCCTCCGTAAATGTTTCGACAGTCTGCCGGTCGGCGGCAGCGTGATTGTCTTCAATATGATGCAACACAACAGTGAAGATGGGCCGGCCACGGCGGCGATTGGGTCGCCCTACTTTCTCACCCTCGCCACGGGCGAAGGCATGCTCTACACGTGGGACGAATATAAACAATGGATGACTGACGCTGGGTTCCAATCCATCGAAACACAACCCTTGCCTCGGGACCACGGGCTGATCATCGGAAGGAAACTGTAGTATTAAGAGAACGTCGAAGACGACCGCCACTCCAGAGACATGAAAGTGGTTGCGATCGCCAATCAGAAAGGCGGTGTCGGCAAGACGACCACGGCGGTCAATCTGGCCGCCGCCCTGGCCGAGCGAGGCGAGCGTATTCTTTTGATCGATCTCGATCCGCAGGGCAACGCGACCAGTTCTTTCGGCCTCCAGGAAATCTCCGGCCAGAGCCTTTATGAACCATTGTTAGGCGAAGCCCCCATCACGGAAAAAATTCTTCCCACCCGGCTGAACGATCTTTTCCTCGTCTGCGCGGATCTCGATCTCGCCGGGGTTGAAATCGAAATCGCGCGCATGCCCGATCACCTCACCCGCCTCGCCCAGGCTCTCCGGGTTCTGCGCGACGATCAGGCTTTTGATTTCGTGCTCCTTGATTGCCCGCCGTCGTTAGGCATTCTCATGACCAACGCGCTCGCCGCCGCGGACGAGCTGCTCACCCCGATCCAGTGCGAATATTTCGCCCTTGAAGGTCTGGTCAAGATCGTGCGCCTGATCGAGCGCATCCGGGATTCCGGAGCCAATCCCCGTTTGGAAATGGGGGGAATTCTCATGACGATGTTCGACAGCCGCACCAACATCAGCGCGCAAGTCGTGGCCGAAGTGCGCCAGCATTTCGAGGCTCGCGTCTATGATACTCTCATTCCCCGCTCGGTCCGTTTGAGCGAAGCGCCCAGCTTCGGCAAATGCATCTTCGAGCACGATCCACACGGTGCCGGCGCCAAGGCTTACCGCGCGCTGGCCGGGGAATTTTTCCGCCGCCAGAAAGCGCCTTCCGATCTTCCCGAAAACAAAATGCCTCTTCGATCATCGGAGAGGTGTCTTAAAATCACCGCCGGGACGCAGCGCGCGGACGCGCCAAAGGCGGACGAAATGGAAGAGCTCCGGCGCACCTATTACGCGAACATTTTCAACCCGGCCCGCGTAAAAGTGCACGCGATGCAGGCGGAGATGCCGAAGAAATATTGGCGCAACCTGCCGGAGGCCACCCTCATCCCGGCCCTATTGCACGAAGCGCCACGACGCCTCGAGACGATGATGAAAAAGAGTGCCGCGAAAATAGCCGCGCAGGACGACGATGAATGGCGACCTCGCCACTCCGCCGGTGACGGCCGCCCTAACGAAATTGCGCGAAGCCGCGGCCGGCTGCACCGCCTGTCCGCTCTACAAAAACGCCACCCAAACCGTTTTCGGCGAAGGCCGGCAAGAGCGCCGCGATCATGCTCCTCGGCGAACAGCCGGGCGACCAGGAGGACTTGAGCGGCAAACCGTTTATCGGACCGGCCGGCCAAATCCTGAATCGCGCGCTTGAAGAAGCCGGGATCGATCGCAACTCGGTTTATGTCACAAACACGGTGAAGCACTTCAAATGGGAACCGCGCGGGAAACGCCGCATCCATCAAAAACCGAGCTCCCGCGATATCGCCGCCTGCCGGCCCTGGTTTGAAGCGGAACTGCGCGTCGTTAGGCCAAGCGTTCTCGTCTGTCTCGGCTCGACCGCGGCGCAGGCGCTTTTCGGCTCGTCCTTCCGGGTCACGCGCGAGCGCGGGAAAGTGCTCGAGTCGGAACTCGCGCCGCGCGTCGTCACGACGGTGCATCCTTCCTCGCTCCTCCGGCAGCCGGATGAAGAATCGAGGAAACGCGAATACGCTCTCTTCGTCCAAGACCTCGGGGTCGCGTTGCGCGCGGCGGAGCGCGAACGCAGGTGATTGTAGGGCGACCGCTTCGGTTGCCCAGTTACTGATCGGGCCGGCGAAGCGCCCGCCCTACAACGCAAAAAAGCCCGCGGCAGTTTGCACCGCCGCGGGTCTCTGCTGGCTTTTCGTTAGGCCAAAGATTACGGAGTCGCAGTCGGCGCCGCTTCCGATCCGGCACTCTTCTCTTTCTTCGAGTGCTTCATCGATTTCTCCATCTCGGTCTTCGGCCCGAGGGTCACCTTCTTGGCTTCGAGCGTGCCATCCTCTTTCTTCCAATAGGAGCCGCGCACTTCCTCGTCGGCCACGATATCGGCCATCGTGGCGGCCGCGCCAGCTTTCATGATCTCAGTCTTGTCCGTCACCTTGAAGACCCGGGAGCTGGTTTTCCCCGCGATGGTGAAGGTCTTCGCCGTGCTGTCGACCGACGCAATTTTCCCGTGATAGGGAAGGGCGCGTGCGGTCTTGGCGCCGGCTTCTTTTCCCATCGGCGAAGCCGAGGCGGTGGGTTCGGGAGTCGGCGATTTCTTGCCTTTGGCGGATGCGTTGGGGGTCGCGCAGAGCGCGAGGGCCGCGAGGCAGACGCCGGTTACTAACATGCTTTTGGATTTCATTTTCTCTTTCTGTTGTTGGTTGTTTTGCGGGCCTGCAGCCCGCGCAATTCTTGGACGGGGGAAGCCAGCATTGATTCAGGCCGGTCTAGCGGGATGTGAGATGCGGTGCAATGGCAAATTTGCGGACCGCAAAGAGGGGGCTTCCAGGCTTGCTCCGACAGAACGCTCCACTCTAGCCTGCGGCATGTTCCCGCCACATCCGAGAGGCCCGGTTGATCGAGCGATCCTTCCGCAATGTCGTTAGGCGAACGTTACGCACAGATCCGCGCCTCGGCCAAAATCCGGGAGCGCCCGCTTTTTCCGCTCCCCCGAAATTTCAATGAGCTGGAGTTGCAGGCGTGTTGGTTTGCGGGCGATTTCGGACGCACTTTTACGAGCACGGCAGGCGAGAAAATCGAGGTCGTGCAATTCGGCACCTGGAATCGCGCGGCCGGCCCGGATTTTTCCGATGTCTCGATCCGGATTGAGGGCGGCGAGCCGGTCCGCGGCAGCGTCGAGTTCGATCTCGCGGATGAAAATTGGGAAGCGCACGGCCACGCCACCAATCCGGCTTTCGATGACACCGTCCTGCACGTTTTCGTGACGGCGGGTCCGCGCGCCTTCTTCAGCCGGACGAGCGCGAACCGCAACGTGCCGCAGGTGCGAGTCGATCCCGCCATGCTCCCGGCAGGGATGGCGAGCAATCTTCCGCTGGCGCGTCCGGGGCGTTGTCATGCGCCTTTGCGGAATTTGCCGGAGGAAAAAGTGCTCAGCATTCTCGACGCGGCGGCGCAGTTCCGCCTGCGCCGAAAAGCGGAACGCTTCGTCCGGCTGACGGAACTCCACGGCTTCGACGAAGCGCTTTTCCAGGAACTGGCCGGAGCCCTCGGCTACAAGCAAAACAAACTCCCCTTCACTCTCCTCGCCCAACGCCTTTCGCTCAGGACGCTGCGCGCTTCGCCTAACGACATCGAGGCAGTCCTTTTCGGCGTGGCCGGCTTCCTCGACTCGCCGGACCTGGCCAGGTTCGGGCCCGGCACGCGCAGCTATCTGCGCGCTCTCTGGGATCAATGGTGGCCGCGGCGCGCGGAGTTGGAGCGGCTCGTCCTCCCGGCGCGCACCTGGCGACTGAGTGGCACCCGCCCCCTCAATCATCCACAACGCCGGCTGGCCGCGCTCGCTCTTCTGGCCACTCACTGGCCCGGTCTCCTGCGGTCGTTAGGCAAAGAAGAGCTCTTGGCCACGCGCGACTTCTTCCTCGGCTGCACCCATCCTTATTGGAATTTTCATTACACCCTCACCTCGGCCCCGGCCGGGGCCGAGATGGCGCTCATCGGCGAGACCCGCATCGCCGAGATCCTGGCCAACGTCATCCTTCCGCTGCGCCGGGCGCGCGGCAGTGAAGTCTGGCCGGATTACGCCAAGCTGCCCGCTCGCCTAACGAACCGGCGACTCGAGACCGGCGCCGCCCGCCTCTTCGGCGACGACCCGCGCCGCGCGCAATTCCTGCGCACCGTCGCGCAGCAACAGGGCCTCCTCCAGATCTACGAAGACTTTTGCTTGCAAGACAACTCCGACTGCGCGCAATGTCCCTTCCCCGAACAGATGCGAAAGTGGAGCTGAAGCCAATGCGGAATGCGGATTGCGGAATGCGGAATGGGGCGCGCGGTTTCACGCTGATCGAGTTGCTCGTCGTCATCACGATCATCGCCATCTTGATGGCGCTGCTCTTTCCCGCTTTCCGAGGCGTGCAGGATCAGGCGAAACGGACGCAGGCGAAGAATGATCTCACCCAGATCGTGACGGCGGTGAATGCCTTCTACACGGAGTATGGGCAGTATCCGTGTGACACGCAGTTCGGCACCGGTACCGACTATTTCGCTGCTGACGATGATCCAAACAACGCACTCTTCGATATCCTTCGTGGTGACCCCACAAATGGGCGGGTTCAAACATACAATCCCAAGGCTATACAGTTCCTCCAACCCACCATCGCGAAGGACCCCGCCAGTCCCCGTTCAGGTATCGGAGGAAACGGTCGTTTCTATGATCCATGGGGCGACACCTATCGAATCCTAATTGATAACGATTACTCCGGATCCGTGAAGAATCCTTACTCACAACACGCTGGGTTCGATCCGATTCAGCTCGGTGTGATCGCGTGGTCGATCGGAAAAGATGCAGCTGGCGCCACAACAGCGACGTCGGGCGGCGACAAGAATACTGGCACCTACGACGACGACGTGATTTCTTGGCAATGAGGCGCTCTTCGCGGTTGCAATCGCAAATCGCCAATCGAAATTCGGCAATCTCTTTGCGGGTGTAGTTCAATGGTAGAACGGCAGCTTCCCAAGCTGCATACGGGGGTTCGATTCCCCTCACCCGCTCCCACCCCAAAACGAAAAAGACCGCGCGACTCGAGGCCGTGCGGTCTTTTCGTTGATCGCCAAATTTGGCGATCAGATTCTTGATTTAGCTCCGGCGACGGCGCAGCAGGGTCAGCATTCCGAGTCCGCCGATCATCATCGCCCAGGTGCTCGGCTCGGGCACGATCGAGAGATTGTCGAAGCCGAAATTATTGTCGTCTCCTTGTTGGAAGCTATACAACCTCACACTGGAAATGTCGCCGATGTTGTTGGTGGCCGTTGAAATCGATCCCGGAACCAGTGCCAATCGTATAGGAATAACTCTGCCGCCATTGTAGGTGAAGAGTGAAAACAAACGGAGTGTTGGCGGCTTCGGCGGCGCCAGAGCCGAAGATGCCCCGCCGCCATCGCTCAATTGCCAGTCGCCCGAGCCATCGCCCTGAAGCGAAAACACCGGGCGTTGCCGCCACTATCCCGAAAATCGAGACCAATCAGTCCATTGGCCGCAATCCCGTTGTAGCCGAGACTGATGGAAAATGTCTGGCCGGCCGGCGAGCGGACCGCCAGTAAACGGCCGGAGTCACACCCGCAAACGCTCCGCTATCGGCAGGAAATGAAAAGATGCCGAAGGAACTGGGAGCCAAACCGGTCCCCCCAATAAACGTTCCGAAACCTCCGCCGGTGCCGTTATCACCATCAAAGGCCCAGGCCCCGAAGCCGGTTCCATTATTCGATCCGTCAGTCCAGTTTCCGCCGTAGAGGGCTGAATTATCAGCCGCGAGATTGGACGCGCTCGATGAGGCTGCAGTGAGAACAAGCCCGACTGCGAGCAGGGATGAGAGAGAGAGAAGGTTTTTCATTGATATTTTTTTGCCGATTGAGGGGGGCATTATTAGAGACCGCGTCTCGCGTTGACAAGCTTTTTGCTCGCATTTTCAGGCGGGCTCGTTTTCCTCCGGCCTGCCCCGCAGCTGGCGCGCCTCCAGTTTGACAGAACGGGCCGACGAATCCTTGCAAACCCCGAGCCGCGATATTCTCTATTGTATGCCCGAGGAACCTCTCCAACCATCACCGGGCGCCGGCGATCCGCTCGACGAGTTGCTCATCTTTGGCAGTCTCGAAACGCGCCGGCGTTTTTTGAAACAAGTCGCGGGCACCAGCGCTGCGCTCACCTTCGGACCGCAGCTCATGAGTTTTTCCGGCGCGCAGGCGGCGAATGCCGTGGCCGTAAACGATCCAACTACGATGGTTGACGTCGAACTCAAGATAAACGGCGCGGTCCACAAGTTGCAGCTCGATCCGCGCACTTCGCTGCTCGATTTGCTGCGTGAACATCTGCAGCTCACCGGCTCGAAGAAAGGCTGCGACCACGGCCAATGCGGCGCCTGCACGGTCTTGATCAACGGTCGGCGGGTAAATTCCTGCCTCTGCCTCGCGGTCGCGCACGACGGCGAAGAGATCACGACGATCGAAGGTCTGGCCAAGGGCGACCAGCTTCACCCGATGCAGGCGGCCTTCGTTGAGCACGACGGTTTTCAATGCGGCTATTGCACGCCCGGGCAGATTTGTTCCGCGATCGCCTGCGTGCAGGAAGGGCACGCGACCGAGGACGATCAGATCCGGGAATGGATGAGCGGCAATCTTTGCCGCTGCGGCGCCTATCCGAACATCGTCGATGCGATCAAACAAGCCCGCGGCCAAATGGGAGGAGGGCAAAAGTCATGAACCCATTCACCTATTCACGCGCCACGGATCCGCAGACCGCAGTGAGCGGAATCGCGGCTAATCCGAAGGCAAAATTCCTCGGCGGCGGCACCAATCTGGTCGACCTCATGAAAATGGGCGTCGAGCAGCCCGAACAGCTCGTCGATATCAATCGACTCGACCTGACCAAAGTGGAGGAGCTGCCTAACAATGGCGGCGTCCGCATCGGCGCGCTCGTCCGCAACAGCGACCTGGCCGAGCACGACCTGATCAAGTCGCGCTACCCGGTCCTGAGCGAAGCGCTTCTTTCCGGGGCGAGCCCGCAACTGCGCAACCTCGCCACCACCGGGGGCAACCTGCTGCAGCGGACGCGCTGTTATTATTTCTACGACCCGGCTTTCCCGATGTGCAACAAGCGCAATCCAGGGAGCGGCTGCGGCGCCCTCGAAGGCTACAACCGCATCCACGCCATCCTCGGCCAGAGCGAGCGATGCATCGCCACCCATCCGAGCGACATGTGCGTCGCGATGGCCGCGCTCGACGCGGTCGTGCGTGTGCAGGGCCCGAAAGGCGAGCGCACGATTCCCTTTGCCGATTTCCATCGCCTCCCCGGCGACACCCCGAACGTCGAGACCAATCTTCAGCCTAACGAACTCATCACCGCGGTCGACCTGCCGGCGATTCCTTTCGCGACCCGCTCGCATTATTTGAAAGTGCGCGACCGCGCGAGTTATGCCTTTGCTCTGGTCAGCGTGGCGGCGGCGCTGGAAATGGAGGGCGGACAAATCAAATCCGCCCGCATCGCCCTCGGCGGCGTGGCCCACAAACCGTGGCGGCGCAGACAAAGCGGAGCAGGCCCTGGCCGGCAAAGCGCCTAACGACCAAAGCTTCCGGGCCGCGGCCGAAGCGGAGCTGGCCCCGGCCAAGGGTTACAAATACAACTCCTTTAAAATCGAACTGGCCAAGCGCGCCATCACCCAGGCGCTCGGCACGGTCGCGAAGATGGCGTGATGAACGCGCCTGACGCTGGAGGGACGACCGCCGTGTCGTCCCCGAATATTCGCGGACGGGACGGCGCCCGTCCCTCCAGCCAGGCCATCGGCCGGCCGATCGATCGCGTAGATGGCCGGTTGAAAGTAACCGGCCAAGCCCGCTACGCGGCGGAGTTTCCGCAGCCACGGCTGGTTCATGCGGTCTTGCATCAGAGCACGATCGCGCAGGGCCGCATCACGAAGCTCGATGTTTCCGCGGCGGAGAAATCGCCCGGCGTCCTCTTGGTCATGACGCACGAGAACGCGCTCAAACTGCAACAGCCAAAAAGTGATTTCATGGAAGGCGGCGTCCTGCAGGAGGATCGCCTCCCGCTTTCCGACAACAAAATTTCCTATGCCGGCCAGGACATCGCCGTGGTCGTGGCCGACACCTTTGAAAATGCCGTGCACGGCGCCTCGCTCCTGCGGGTCGATTACGAAACAGAGAAGCCTGCCCTAACGATGGAAGACGCAGCCGGGACGGCAACGCAGCCGGCGGAGTTTTTCCATGAGCCGATCCAGATCAAAAAAGGAAATGCCGCGACCGCCCTGGCCGATTCCAGCCTAACGAAAATCGAGGCGACCTACCTCACGCCGGCTGAGACGCACAATCCGATGGAGCCGTCCGCCACGATCGCGCAATGGGAAGGCGATCGTCTGACGATTTACGACGCGACTCAGTGGGTGCAGGGGACGCAGGCCACCCTCGCCGAGGCCTTCGGCGTGCCGCGGGCAAATGTCCGCGTCCTCTGCCCGTATGTCGGCGGCGGATTCGGCTGCAAAGGTTTCCAGTGGCCCCACACTTTCCTCGCCGCGATGGCGGCGCGTCAGCTCGGGCGGCCGGTCAAGCTCGTGGTGAGTCGTCCACAAATGTTCACTTCCTGCGGGCACCGTCCGCCCACCGTCCAGCAACTCTCCCTCGCCGCGGACAAAAAGGGAAAGCTCCAGGCCATGCGGCACGCCACCCAGATCGTCACCTCGCCGGTCGGGACGCACATCGAAGCCTGCGGCCTGGCTTCGACCTCGAAACTTTACGCCTGCCCAAACATCGAAATCGCGCACACCCTTTATCAGATCAACATCGCCACGCCCACTCCGATGCGCGCGCCCGGCGAAACCCCCGGCACTTTCGCTCTCGAGTCGGCCATGGACGAGCTGGCCTATGCGCTCAAGACCGATCCGGTCGAGCTTCGCCTAACGAACTATGCGGAGCGTCATCCGATTTCCGACAAGCCGTGGTCGAGCAAGAAATTGCGCGAATGCTACGAGCGGGGCGCGAAAGAATTCGGCTGGTCGCGCCGCACGCCGGAGCCGAAGTCGATGCGCGAGGCGGATGGCACTCTGGTTGGCTGGGGGATGGCGACGGCGACCTATCCCGGGTTTCGTTTCGCGGCCGCGGCGCGCGCTCGCCTAACGAGTGACGGCAAGGCGGTGGTGAGCAGCGCGACTCACGATCTTGGGACCGGCGCGTACACCGTATTCACCCAGATCGCGGCCGAAGCGCTCGGGCTGCCGATCGAGCAGGTTACTTTCCAGCTCGGCGACAGCAGCCTGCCCTCGGCCCCGGTGGCGGGCGGTTCCAATTCCACCGCCACGGTAAGCGAAGCGATTTTGCGCGTGGGCGACGCGGTCAGGGAAAAGCTTGCCGCTCTCGCCGGCGGCGCGAAGGACTCGCCGTTGTTCGGCCAAAAAGCAGCCGATCTCGTCCTCGCCAACGGCCGCCTCGCGCTGAAGAGCGACCCGGCGAAGGGCGAGAAGCTGACCGACATTCTCCGGCGGGCAAATCAAGAAGAGCTGGTCGTCGACTCCGGCCTGAGCCATCCCGGCGAGGAAGCCGAGAAGTTCGCCTTCCAATCTTTCGGCGCGCAATTCTGCGAGGTGAAAATCGATCCGGTCATTCCGCGGGTGCGAGTGACACGCTTCGTCAGCGCGATCGACAACGGCCGCGTCATCAATCCCAAAACAAGCCGCAGTCAGATCATCGGCGGCGTCATCATGGGGCTCGGCATGGCCCTGATGGAAGAGACCAATTACGATCCGGTCAATGGCCGGCCCGTCACCCAAAACCTGGCCGATTATCACGTCTGCGTGAACGCCGACGTGCCCGAAATCACAACCTTGTTCATCGACTTTCCCGATCCGCACATTAACTCGTTAGGCGCGCGCGGGATCGGCGAGATCGGCATCACCGGCGTTGCCGCGGCGGTGGCCAACGCCGTCTATCACGCCACTGGCCGGCGCATCCGCGAGCTTCCCATCACTCCAGACAAATTGATTTGAAACACCATGAATCGTCGCCTCAAGCCTTCCTAACCACACCCACTCATGCCCACTAGTGATATTCTCGGACCGGCGCGCAATCGCGTGGACGGTCCGCTCAAAGTGACCGGACAGGCAAAATACGCGGTCGAATTTGAAATCCCGCGCTGCGTCCATGCCTGGCCCGTGGTGAGCAACCTGGCGAAGGCGACGATCACCGCGATGGACACCAAAGCCGCGGAATCCGCGCCCGGCGTACTCAAAGTTCTGACCCATCAAAACGCGCCCCAACCGAAGGAAGCGGAAAGCGGCGGCGGCGCAGCCCGCACCGAAGGCATCCGGATCGAAGAGCGCAATCCGCTGAGCGATGACAAAGTTCATTACGCCGGCCAATACGTCGCGCTCGTCGTCGCGAAAACTCTCGAGCAGGCGCAGTACGCGGCCTCGTTAGTCCGGGTGAATTACGCGCCGGAAGAACCGCTCCTCACGATGGCCGCAGCCGAGCACAAGGCCGATAAGCCGAAAAAAAATAACGGCGAAAATGTTCAGCCGAAAAAAGGCGATGTGGAGCCGGCGCTGGCCAACCACAACCTCATCCGATTGCGCCAGACCTACACCACGCCAACGGAAACGCACAACCCGATCGAAATGTCGGGCACGATCGCGGCCTGGGAAGGTGACAAGAAACTTACGGTCTGGAACGCGACTCAGTTCGTGAAAGGCGTGCAGGCAATGCTCGCCCACACCTACGGCCTCGACCTCGAAAACGTGCGCGTGATTTGCCCCTTCGTCGGCGGCGCTTTCGGCTGCAAAGGCGCGGTCTGGCCGCACGAATTCCTCACCACGATGGCCGCAAAAGTCGTCGGGCATGCCGGTCAAGTTTCACGTCCCGCGCAAGGAAATGTTTACCTCCACCGGGCACCGCACGCCGACCAGCCAGACCCTGAGCCTCGCCGCCACTTCCAACGGAAAGTTGCAGGCCATGCAACACGTCAGCCAGACCCTTACGTCGCCCGTCGCCGACTGGACGGAGTCGTGCGGCGCGCGCTCGACCGCGGTCATGTATGCGAGCCCGGCCATTCGGATCGAGGAGATCGTTTACCCGGTAAATGTCGCCAGCCCGACCTTCATGCGCGCGCCGGGCGAGTGTCCCGGTGTTTATGCCCTGGAATGCGCGCTCGATGAGCTGGCCTATCTCCTGCAGATGGATCCGGTCGAGCTTCGCCTAACGAACTATTCAGACAACCACCCGATCAAAGACGTGCCCTTCAGCGCCAAGCATCTGAAGGAAGCCTATTCGTTAGGCGCGGAAAAGTTCGGCTGGTCGAAGCGCAACCCGCGGCCCGGCTCGATGCGCGAGGGCAACACCCTGGTCGGCTGGGGGATGGCGACCGCGACTTATCCCGCGCATAAAATGGCGGCCGCGGCCAAGGCTACCCTGCGCGCGGACGGAAGCGCGATCGTGCAATGCGCCACCCACGATCTCGGGACCGGCGCCTACACCGCCTTCACCCAGATTTCTTCCGAGCAGCTCGGTGTGCCTTTCGAGAAAGTGACCTTCGAGCTGGGCAAATCCGATTTCCCGTTCGGCCCAGTCGCGGGCGGTTCCAACTCCACTGGAACGGTTGGAACCGCGATTCACGACGTCGCGATTCTGCTCCATCAGGCGCTGGCCGATCTCGCGATCGAAGATCCGAAATCGCCTCTCCACGGCGGGAAGAAGGACGACATCGCAATGGTCGAGCCGGGCCGCATCGGCCTGAAAAACGACAAGGCGAAATCGGACAGCTACACGGAGATCCTGAGGCGCGCCGGGAAGGATGCGATCGCGGTCGAGAGCAAAATGCACGAGGCGGAAGAGGACAAAAAGCACGCCTTCCAATCGTGGGGTGCGCATTTTTGCGAAGTAAAAATCGACCCGCTCCTCCCGCGCGTGCAGGTCACACGGGTCGTCACGGTGATCAATTGCGGGCGGGTCGTGACTTACAAACCGGCCCGCAGCCAAATCATCGGCGGTGTCGTGATGGGAATCGGGATGGCCTTGCACGAAGCGACCGAGTACGACCCGAAAACCGGTTTGCCGGTGACGGCAAACCTCGCGGAATATCACGTTCCCACGAACGCCGACATCCCGCAGATCGATGTCCATTTCGTCGGCGAACCGGATTTTGCCTTCAACCCCATCGGCGCCCGCGGGATTGGCGAAATCGGTGTCACCGGGATCGCCGCCGCGGTCGCAAACGCGGTCTATCACGCCACCGAAAAACGGGTGCGCGATTTGCCGATCACGCCAGACAAGCTGATTTAGAACCATGCGTAAGGGGTTTTTCCGGGTAGCGCGCGCGCTATCCGGAGCTGGCCCCACCAGGGCATGAAAGAGATTCAGGACATCCTCAAGGTATTCGAGCGGCGGCGCGGCCAGCCGCTCGCTCTTGCTACACTCGTTAGGGCGCGCGGCTCGAGTTATCGTCGCCCGGGCGCGCGGATGTTGATCGCGGCCGATGGAACGACCGTCGGGACCTTGAGCGGCGGCTGCCTCGAGGAGGAAGTCGCCGTCCACGCGCAGCAGGTGCTGGAGACGGCCACCCCGACTCTGCTCCATTTCGACACCCGGCTGCGCTACGGTTGCAACGGCGCGATCGACGTGCTGGTCGAGAAAGTTTCGCCCGCCTTGCTCGACTCGCTGGCCGCGGCGCAACGCGAACGCAGGCCCTGCCTGATCACGACCATTTTCGAAAATCAGGAGTCGTTAGGCAGTCGGTCCTCTCGTCCGGCCGACAAACTTTTAGAAGGCGCGCTCATCCAGAAAATCAATCCGCCGCTGCAGCTCCTTCTCATCGGCGACGGTCCCGACAGTTCCGCCATGCGCGCGCTCGGCGGCACCCTTGGCTGGACGGTTCTCGAAGCCGAAGAAGTCTCCGCTTTGCCTAACGAATTCGACGAATGGACCGCCGCGATCGTGAAAACGCACAACTACGGCCGCGATTTCGCCGCGCTGCAAAAACTGCTCCCGCTCGGCTTGCGCTACGTCGCTCTTCTCGGTCCGCGCCGCCGCCGCGATCAGTTGCTGCACGCGCTGATTGAGGAAGGCGTTGAAGTCCGCTCGGAGCTGTTCGCGCCTGCCGGCCTCGATATCGCGGCGGAAGGTCCCGAGCAAATCGCGCTGGCGATCGTCTCCGAAATCCAAGCGGTCTTCGCCGGGGCCGAAGCGGATTCGCTGCGCGACCGCAAAGCGCCGATCCATCTGGTGCCGGACCTG
Source organism: uncultured Verrucomicrobiae bacterium (assembly GCA_963792775.1). Classification (GTDB taxonomy): domain Bacteria; phylum Verrucomicrobiota; class Verrucomicrobiia; order Chthoniobacterales; family UBA10450; genus Palsa-1392. Next base: position 907,304 of record CAWBXU010000002.1, read on the forward strand.
GCGGTGGCGTGAAGGTCGCCGCTCTCGTTCTCGCGGCCGGCGGCTCCGCCCGCCTTGGCCAACCCAAGCAGCTCCTCCGCTTTCAAGGTCAGACGCTCGTTAGGCGCGCAGTCGAGGCTGCGCGTGCCGCCGGCTGTTTCCCCATCGTTGCCGTCGTGGGCCGCGATCACGAAGCAATCGCAGCCGAGCTCCGAGACTCACCGGCCGAGATCGTGCCTAACGATTCTTGGAAGCGAGGCCTCGGCAGCTCCATCCGCGCCGGCGTAAAAGCGCTCCGGGCCTCTCCGGCGATAATCATTCTCGCCTGCGATCAGCCCTTCGTGGACGCGCACCTTCTCGAACAATTGATTCGAGCACGAGAGGAAACGGGCAAATCGATTGTCGCCTCCGCCTATGCCGGGACGCTGGGCGTCCCAGTTCTTTTTGCGCAGGAGCATTTTGCCGAGCTTCTCTCACTCAGAGACGCGGAGGGGGCGAAAAGCATCTTCAGCATCCGCCCGGAAGCGGTCGCTTCCGTGAGTTTTCCCGCGGGCGCGGCCGATATCGATCAAGCAGCGGATTACGCCCGATTGATGCGCGAAGCTGCTGTAAAAGATTTTGATGGAGCTTGCGAGGGAATCTAAATATCGTCATGATAGAATCATGAAAACCACTTTGGATATTCCTGACAAGGAACTGCAGGATGTGGTTCGGTTCACCAAAGCGAAAACAAAACGCGACGCGGTGGTCACCGCAGTCATGGAATACAATCATCGCAAACGCATGGCTGCACTGCGCAGGCACGCCGGCACTTCCGAAACTTTTTTGAGCATCGAAGAACTCATGAAACTTCGGCGAATGGATTGATGGGAAGAACACTTGTCGATTCCTCCTGCTGGGTGCACTACCTGCGGCGCCGTGGCGACGGCAAGGTGCGCGAGCGGGTCTCGGACCTCTTGGAGCGGGGGGACGCTGTCTGGTGCGCGGCGATCCGGCTCGAGCTGTGGAATGGCGTGGGGAGCGCTGCGGATCGAAAAATTCTTCGGGACTTCGAGCGCTTGCTGCCAGAGCTGCCCATCACGGATGCGGTCTGGGATGAAGCCTGTTCACTTGCAGAACGCTGCCGGAAAGCAGGGAAAACGGCGCCGGCAAACGACGTTCTCATCGCAGCGTGCGCTCTCCATTACCAAGTCCCCTTGGAACACGCGGACACGCATTTTGATTCTCTCTTCGCGCTTTGATTTTCTCGCGACGAAGCGCAAACGCCTACTTCCCGCCGCCGAAGAAATGCTTGAACGATTCGATGATGCTCCTGGGCGCCTCCTGCACTTTGCGCCCGAGCTGTTCCATCCGCCGGCCCAGCACGGTCGGACTGCCACCGTGCACCTGGCAGACGCCGCGCGGGATTTCATTAACCGGCAGATCGATGTCGTAGGCCGTGCCGGCGGCGACGCAACCGCTCGTCGCGATCGCGTTCGAAATCGAGCAGACGGTGGCGTGCTGCAGCGCGACGGTCGGTTGGAGCGGCTCGGCCGGGTAACGTTGCGCGGCTTTGTTCATCACCTGGGTCCAAACCGGAAGGGCGAGGGCGGAGCCGTAACCGTGCGGGATGATCGTAGTCGGCCGATCGAACCCAACCCAGACGCCGCAGGTGATCGAGCTGGTGAAGCCGAGGAACCAGGCGTCCTTGAAATCGTTCGTCGTCCCGGTCTTGCCGGCGGCCGGCAGTTTGAAGCCTAACGAACGCGAGCTCGCCGCCGTCCCACGCGTCATCACTTCTTCCATCAACTCGGTCGTCATCCAGGCGGCGCCGGGATCGAACACCGGGATGGTGAGATGGGCCGCGCGATAAATCGGTTTGTGATCGGGATCGTCGATCCGCTCGATGATGTAAGCCTGCTTGCGCACCCCGGCGTTGGGGAAAACCGTGTAGGCTGCGGTCAGATCTTTCAGGTCGGTCTCGAAGGAGCCGATGTAAATGGCGGCGCCCGGCGGGATCTTGTCGCCGAGTCCGAGCGTGGTCGCGGTTTTTTGCGTGTCGGCGATCCCGGCAAACTCGCCCACCCGCACACTCATGGTGTTGCGGGAATGGATCAGCCCGTAGGAGACCGGCATGATTCCGCCGTAACGCCCGTCGGAATTTCCGGGCGACCAATTTCCCGCCCCCTGGATCTCGCCCGGCTGGATCGGCCCGTCGCTGATCGCCGCGCCCGGCAGCAGCCCGTGCATGAAAGCGAGCGTGTAAACGAACGGCTTAAAGGACGAACCGATCTGGCGATTGGCCGGCGGCAGGGCGCGATTGAATTTGCTCTCCTTGTAATCGCGCCCGCCGACGAGCGCGCGGATGCCGCCGCTCTGGTTATCGATCGCGACGAGCGCGCCTTCGAGATAAGGCATGGAATTATCTTCGCCCTCCGCCGGGGCGCGATATTGCGATTTGAGCGGATGGTTAAAGCCCGGCTGGCGCTCGATTTTGGCGAGCTGCTTTTCGATCGCGTCGGCCGCGGCTTTTTGCACGGTCGGATCGAGCGTCGTGTAAATGAAGAGGCCGCCGTTATCGATCTGGTCCTGGGTGAGAAGAAGGTTGAGATCCCGCTGGACCGCGTCCATCGCATAGTTTTCCTGGATCAAAGTGAGACGGCGCGGATGCGAGTTCAGCTTCTCGCGTTTGGCCTGCGCTTCCTGAGCGGCGGAGATTTTTTTCAGCTCGCGCATCCGATCGAGCACGGTGTTGCGCTGCACGATGGCGCCCTGCGGATTCTTCAACGGAGAAAAACGATTCGGGCTGCGGATCAGGCCGGCCAGAATCGCGGCCTCGGAAAGATCGAGCTTCGACGCGTCCTTCCCGAAATAAGCCTGGGAGGCAGTCTCGATCCCATAACAACCGGAGCCGAAATAAATCCGGTTCACATAAAGCTCGAGGATCTGATCCTTCGTCAGGTTGCGTTCGATCCGGAGCGCGACCATCGCCTCGAGCATTTTGCGGCTGAGGGTGCGCCCGCCTAACGGGAGACTGTTACGCGCCAGTTGCTGGGTGATGCTGCTCGCGCCCTCCTTGACCGATCCGGTCGTGATGTCGCGGAAAAGCGCGCGGGCCACGCCACGCCAGTCGATTCCGCCATGCTCGTAGAAGCGCGTGTCTTCACGCGCGAGAAGCGCCTGGACGAAGAGTGGTGAGACGTCTTTGAGTGGAACTTTCAACCGGTTCGCGCCGGCCAGACGGCTGTAAATTTTCCCATCGACGTCGAAGACGGTGTTGCGCTCCGGCATCTTGCCGAGGCGTTTCAGGTCGAAGGTCTGGGCCCAGACCGCATAGGTGGAAAGCAGGATGGCGAGCGCGATCGCCGGCAGAACGAGGCAGAGGAGGACGAGCAGCCAGCGCCAGCCGCGGCGCCGCTTTTTCCTGGGCGTGCTCGATTTCTTTCGTTGGGCGGTCCGCGCGAAAAGCTTCATGCAGGATTGGAATCACGAAAGCTCGGGAGGCTTCGCGCGGGAAACTTAATCACACCTGCGAATCGAAGAAAGCGGCGCGTTTGCGTGGTGGCAAAAGAAAAGACCTTCTCCCAAAAAGGAGAAGGTCTTCCCCACAGCCTAACGAAAAGCAGTCGCTAAAATTTCATCTTTACCGGCTCGCCGTGCTGCTCGTTGGCGCAGGGAGCGTTGATCGGGACGCCGGCGTCGGCTTCGTTAGGCTGGACGAGCTGGTGCTCGTTCAGGTAGCGCTCGACCTCCTCGCCGCTCACGTCGGCCAGCATCTCGCCGTTGATCTCGATGCAGGGCGAGAGCGGCTGGCCGCTCTTCGATTCCATCTCCCAGCGGAAAGCGGGATTCTGGATGATATCTTTTTCGGTGAAGGGGAGATCGTATTTCGCGAGGACGGCGCGAACGCCGCCGCTCCAGCCGCAATGGGTTTTGAGGTAGGCGGTGATTTGTGGCTTTTCCATGGGCGTAAAATAGCACCCGGCGGCATTTCGGCCATCGATTTTCGGGAACGTTGTAGCCTGGAGGGTGTCATGCACTTAACCGTCGAGATTGCCGGGGCGCGTCACCTGTAGACGCTTCGCTCTGCGAAGCGCGGGTATCGACGCGGCTTGCCTACTGGCGCCAAGGCCCGCGCCTCCCAGAGGGAGGCGTCTACAGGGAGTGCCTCGCGGATCCCTAATAAAGTGCCTGACATGCTCCAGGGCGTTGACCCGGCTGGTCTGACTAGAGTTGCGCGAGCTGGTAACCGCGCGCGCGCAGAAGCGCGAGCAAACCGTTCGGGCCGCCGAGGTGCGCCGCGCCCACGACCACGAAATAGGTGTGGCCACTCTGCAGATAACGCTCGATTTTCGGAATCCAGTTGCGATTGCGCGCGTCGACTACCCGATCGGCGAAAGCCGGGAAATCGGCGTAGGATTTTTTTGTCTCGCGCGCGATCGTGTCGACATCGCCCCGGCGCCAGGCCGCAGTCATTTTCTCCACTGCACTCGAGCCTTCGGCCTGCGGGATAAAAGTAAGCAGAAGGATGGCTTCGCTCTGCCGATCGGTCAGCCCGGAATAAACCTCCATATGCTCGCTCGGAGATTCCAGACTGAGGACCGGTTTGTGATTCGCGCGGGCGCGCCGTTGCAGAAATCCTTCCACCCCCAGCTCCGGCGAAAAACCGTGGAGCTGCGGCGCCTGAAGCATGAGAGCGAGATACCATGGGCGATAAGGCGCGTATTTTTCCTCGGGCACTTTGAGCCGGTTAAAAAAACGCTGCAGATAATCGTAAGTGCGCGGGTCGACATGCTTCTTGAGATTGTCGCCGCGCGGATAACGGCCCGATTTCTCGGCCCGCCGCGCCGAATCCTGCAATGCTTTGGTGTCGACTTCGAAGGCGAGCCGGTCCGACGCGTCGAAGGCGCGATTGTAGGCGTTAGGGAGTGGGTAATCGGTGCTGCGCAGCGCGTGGAGCGAGCCGCCGAGATAGAGCGTGCCTCCGCCCGGTCCGGTGACTTTCCAAACGCAGGACGCGCCGGAGGCCGCGGAAGCGAGAGCGAGGGTCGCGAGCGTCGCGGTCGCGAGGAAAAATTTCCAGGAGGACATCCGGCTGGCTTTAGCAGCGCCGGTCGTCACTGACAAGCGCGCCGCGCCATTTCCGGCTGGAAAAAACCGCGCCCGCCGCTTATTCCGGGCAGCATGCAACGGCTTCTCTCCAGACTAACGATCACTCTGCTCTTCGTCGGCGCCAGCCTGGCCACACTCGAGGCGCAGGAGCCCTCGATCGATAACCTCCTGAAAAAACTGCCGCCGCCGGAAAAGTTGGTGAAGAACCCGGTGCAGCAAATTTTCGAGCAAAACGATCCGGCCTTGAAGGATCCGTTAGGCCAAAAAGTCACCACCGCACTGCAGCGGGGAAACGTCCGCGCTGCCCTGGAATCGTCGGCGCAACTGCTCCAGCGCTACCCGCAAAGTCCCGCGGCGCTCGCGCTCAACGGCGCGGTCCTTTTGCTCGCGCGCCAATTTCCCCGGGCCGAGGCGGAGCTCGAGCGCGCGGTCAAGCTTCAGCCGAAATTCGCTCTCGGTTACGTTCTCCTCAGCGCGGCGGAAGCGGCCCAGGGCCATTACGCCGCCGCCCTTCCGCACGTCGAGAAAGTCGTCGCGCTCGCGCCGAAAAATGCGGTCGCCTGGATGATGCTAAGCGAATGCGAAACCCGGCTGGGCCATCGCGAAAAGGCGCGGGAAGCGGCGCGACGCGCGACCGTTTTGTCGCCCGCCTCCATGCTCGCCTGGGTGCAGTTGGCCCGAATAGAGAAGGCCGCGGGGAACAACCTCGAGTGTCTCCACGCCCTGCAGCGCGCCGCCGATCTTTCGCCCGATAACCCCGCGATGCAGGCGACGATCGGCTACGGCTACATCAATCTCGGCCGCATCCCAGAGGCCATCGCGCCATTGCAGCGCGCGGTTCATTTCGTGCCTAACGACTACTTGGTTCAGGCCCAGCTCGGTTTTTGTCTGGAGGAAACCGGGCAGCTCGAGCCGGCGATCGAGCATTTGCGCAAAGGCGCCAAGCTCGCGCCGCACTACGGGCCGGTCTGGGAACATCTCGGCCTGGCTTATGCCAGGCAGGGTCACCATCGCGAAGCGGCTAAATCTTTTGAAAGTGCCACCAAAGCGATGCCTAACTATAAATTGGCGTGGGAACATCTCGCGGTGGAATACCAAGCGCTTGGCCAGCCGGCCGAAGCCCAGACCGCCGTGGCGCGCGCCGCCCAACTGAAGTCCGCCGCTCCAAGTCCGGCGCACAAAAAACACAAAGCCGGCTAAAACCGGCAGACTACGATCGGCGTCTGGTCGGGAGTTGCCCTAACCTCGATCCGTTGACTGCACATTTCGCGCTCCACGTTTTCCTGCCAGAGTCGGCGCCGGCCCGATGGGTCAGCGGAGAAAATCGCGAAGCGCACCAGATGCTCGCGGCGCGCCTTCTCACTGACGGCGTGCGTTTTCTCTCGATCGAAAAACGCCTGCGAGATCGGGACGATCTGCAGGTTCGGGAAACGTTTGCGATAAACTTCCAGAGCGGTCCGCGGATTGCCCCACTGTGCGTCGGCAAAAATGATCCCGGGGCGTTTTTCTTTCTCGAGCAACGCTACAATTTCCTCCACGCCGAAACCAGTCGGCCAGCCGCGCAGGTAATTCGCCACCGCCCACGAAGTACTTCGCTCAATGTAGCGCGCGGGCGAGATTTTAATGAGCACGATCTGGTAACTCCAAGAGACCAGCAGCATTCCAGCAGCCGCCAGAAGTCCGATCCGGACGAAGCGAAGCGGACCAACGCGCGCGAGCTCCCAAACGAGCAGACCCGTTCGTGCCAGGAGCGGGAGAAGGGTGACGATCACCGCGGTGTTGAAAAGGTATTCGTTGAAGCCGCGCAGAAGGAAAATGATCGCGCTTGCACTCGTTAGGCAAATCGCGGCCAGGGTCAGTTCCGGCAGATTTTTTCGACGCCATCCGAACCAAAGAAAAACGCCGACAAAGACTGCGACGAGCCACGAGTAGTAAGCGCCGATGTAAGCGCCGACGAGATGGAGATTCGCGCTCCAAACTTTCAGTGGGAACCGGAAAAGCTCGCTCGGAGTCATGACCCAATGGCTGTTGAAGCGCGCGCGGGTGGCGCTGAATTCGTTAGGCAAAATCACGCCGACCACGACCTTCGCCAGCGATGATGACGGCCGCGACGAGGAGAAAGTTGAAGAGAAAATCCTTCGTCGCTTCCCTGCGGAATCGGACGCAGGGCAGAAAAATTGCGACGACTAACAGAAGCGTCCCTGACTGTTTGAACAGGAGCAGCGCGCTGGCGCAAAGGAAAGCGGCAATCAACCAGGGCCAACGGGATTTTTCCGGCCGCATCGCCTTGAGCAGCGACCAATAAACGAACGGCGCCGTCGAAAAGAGAAAGGTCTCGGCGATGAATTCGTCGTTATGAAAAAGAACGGGCGGACAGAAAACGTAGAGCAGAGCGGCGAGCACACCCTCGCGCTCGCCGAAGAACTCCTTCGCGAAAAGATAAAACCCAAAAAAGCCCGCGAGCGAAACGAGCAGCGCGACCGCGCGTCCGGCGACGAGCGGATCGTTCCCCCAGCGAATGACCGGCGCAGCCAGCCAATATTGCAGCGGCGGTTTCCAATCGCCGTAACCGTTGTCCATCGAGATGAATTTGTTCTTCGCCCAGTCCGCATGAATGCGCTCCGCGTACTGCAGGTAGATCGCCTCGTCGTTGAAAATGGGGAACGCCGTCAACGTGAGCAGCCGGCTGAGAAGAAAAAACGCCAGCGCGCAGAATAGTATCCGTCGCCAGGATTTCTCGGCCGGAAGAAACGGCATGCAGTTTTTAACTTCTTTTCGGCTTGAGCAGCGGGAAAAGAATGACGTCGCGGATCGATTCCGCGCCGGTCAGGAGCATCGTTAGGCGATCGACCCCCAGACCGAAGCCGCCGGCCGGCGGCATGCCGTGTTCGAGGGCGAGGAGAAAATCTTCATCGAGCTTTTGCGTTTCCTCGCCGGCCTGTTCCAGAAGGCGGCGCCGCTGCACGAACGGATCGTTCAACTCGGAGTAGCCGGGCGAGATTTCCTGGCCGTTGATGATCAGCTCGAAGACGTCGACTAACGAATCGTCCTCTGGATTTTGCTTCGCCAGCGGGACGAGCTCTTTCGGGCAATGGGTGACAAAGAGCGGGTCGAAGGTTTTTTCCTCGACCAGCTTTTCGAAGACGCGCTGAGTGACTTCGTAATCAGCCATCTGCGCGTTGACCTCGATCTCGAGAGCAGCGGCCTTCTCCCGGCGACCTTTATTCGTTAGGCTAAACCAATCCGCCCCGGCTGTTTCCTCGACCAGGGCGCGATAGCGCGCGCGTCTCCAGGGTCTCGTGAGATTGAGCGTGCGCGTGACGTTGCCCTCCGCGTCGCGATGTTCCACCTGGAGGGACGGGCGCTGTCCCGTCCCCGGTTCTGTTTCGAGACTCGGACGGGACGGCGCCCGTCCCTCCAGCGTCACCGTCTCGGCCAGGTGACAGATTAATTCCTCCACCAAGTCTGCGATCTTCTCGAAATCGGCGTAGGCCCAATAACCTTCGAGCATGGTGAACTCGGGATTGTGCCGGCGCGAGATGCCTTCGTTGCGGAAATTGCGGTTCACTTCGAAGACCTTGTTGAAGCCGCCGACGAGCAGCCGTTTCAGGTAGAGCTCCGGCGCGATCCGCAGGTAGAGATCGAGCCCGAGCGCATTGTGATGAGTGCGGAAGGGCTCGGCCGCCGCGCCGCCGGGGACGGCCTGGAGCATCGGCGTTTCCACTTCGAGAAAACCGCGCGCCTCCATGAAGCGCCGCATCTCGCGCAGAATCGTGATGCGCTTGGAAAAAATTTCGCGCGAGCGTTCGCTCGTTACAAGATCGAGGTAGCGCTGGCGATAGCGCGTCTCGACGTCGCTCAGGCCGTGCCATTTTTCCGGGAGCGGTCGCAAGGTTTTCGCGAGCACTTCGAAGCGCTCCACCCTCAACGTCGGCTCGCCTGTTTTGGTGAGGAAGCAACTTCCCTCCACGCCAAGAAAATCCCCCAGGTCGAGCAACCCGAAAGTTTCCATCGCCTCCGGCCCGAGCTGTTTCGCCTGGACGTAAATCTGAATCCGCCCAGTCGCATCGCGCAGATCGAGGAAATGGCTTTTCCCCATGTCGCGATGGGCAGTGATGCGTCCGGCGACACACAACTTTTCGCCTTCGGCAAATTTTTCGCGGACCTCGCCGATGTCGCCATCAGTGGCAAAGCTGCGGCCGAACGGTGCCACTCCGCGGGCCTGCAAAGCCTCGATTTTCTGGCGCCGGAGCGCGATCAATTCATTCTCTTCTTCCATTTGGCGGCCGCCTTCCCGGCCTTCGGGAACCGAATGTAACCGGAATCGTCCGTCTGCACAGACTTTGTCAGCGGGCGCGCAGGAGGACGATATCCTGGTGGCGGGTCTCGACATACTCCAGGACCTCGAAGAACCGGCCCCAGGTCGAGACGATGTAATCGAGACTGTGATACGCCTCCTTGTAGTAGCCCGGGTGAGAAAACTCTGCGAGCAGATCGGAATAGCCAGGCACGAAAGCGGCGAAACCTTTCTCTGCATAAGTGGGAGCGAGATCGGCTGGCATGTTCGTCCCGCGCAGGTCATGGCCGATCACGGACAGGGCGAGGATGGCGCCGGGCCGGGTGATGCGTTGTAACTCTTTCAGCCAGGCTAACTGTGCCTCTTCGTCGAGATGAGTCATGACGGAGATACCGTAGACAACATCGAAACTCTTATCCGGATAGGGAGTCGGAGGATAAGGTTTGATCCGGGTAAAGTGCGGTCCGGCGAGGTGCTCCTGATCCCAGGCGATGGCGGCCGCGTCGATGTCGCAACCGTGAAGCTTCTCCGGCACGACGAGCTTTCTAAGTTGCGCGACGATGCGTCCACAGCCGCAACCCCAATCCAGGATTTCCGCCGGCTCCCAGAGCGGCTTGTGTTTCCCGATGCAGGTCAGGAGAAGAGTCGTCAGTTGGCTGGCGACCTGCACAAAGTTGTCGCTTCCGCCGACTCGTTCCTGGAGGTGAGGCGGCGGCTGAGGCTCGTGCGCGAGCGCGGCCGATAAGTCGAGAAAGTAGGTATGAAGTGAATCGAGACTTAGTCCGTCGGAACGATGAGGAGTAAGACTAACGATCGTGGCGGAATCCGCGCGCAGGCCGGGCGGGAGCGGCGCGGTCAGATCAAAGCCGCTCCAAGTGAGATGCGGAGTTGGACCGAGCGTGGGTTCGTAGGCTGCGCGCACATCGGGCCGCTCCTGCAAACGAAAGGCTGAGACCCAGGGTTTGCCGGATAGACTGATATCCACCGTTTCAATCGGAGTATCGGCGCGGAAAACCCAGCCGCGGAGTCTGGCCTGCCCACTCTCGAGCGCAGCGAACAGATCGAGGTGCCCGTGAATCAAAGGAGTGACTGGGACGCGACTCGTGGGCATGAGATTATCATTGAACCCGATCCGCGGGCGGTTCGCCAGGGCGTGTCTTCAGCGGAAATCCGAGGGCAGGCCGTCCGTCCGTCCGTGGCGCGAGCTTCCAGCTTGCGAGATTCCGATAAGGAACTTCCCGATTGACCAATCTCGCCAGCTGGAAGCTCGCGCCACTGGTGGGCCGGATTTCACCGGCCAACGTGCATGACACACGCTAGAAAGGCGCGGGCGCCTGACTCGGGGTGCGGCTTCCCGTTTCGCCCGATGCCGGCTGCGGCTCGGGCTCGCTCGAGTAGAGCGCGGGGTCCTGGCGGAAGAAGCGCTGGAACTCGGCATACAAGCGCGGCCGACGCGCGCGCAAGGCGCGAGGCCTCTCGAAAAATGCCTCGGTCGCGACGGCAAAGAACTCGGCCGGATTCGTCGCGCCGTAGGTGTCGAGCAAGGTCGGGATACCGGTCGCATCCGCCGCGCGCAAGGCAGCGAACTCTATCTTCATCACTTCGGCCCACGATTGCTTGTCGCCGCGCGAGCTGAGCGCGGGCACGCCGTCGGCCGCGAAATCCTCGTAGTCCAACTGATGGGCGAACTCGTGCAGGACGAGGTTTTTGCCGTCGGAGGGATCGGTCGCGCCCGATTTCGCGGCATCCCACGCGAGGACGAGCGATCCCATTTGCCGCTGAGTTTCACCGAGCCGGCCGATTTTTCCTTCCTGCCAAACATGCGAATCGACCTGACGATTTTCCTCCACAATGTAGCCGGAGGGATAAACGAGGATGGTGAGGAGATGCGGATAGTAATTCGTTCTCCGATGCAGGAGGAGGAGGCAAGCCTGGGTCGCGATCGTCACGCGGATTTCGTCCGTAATCTCCAAACCGTCGCAGCCTTCGAAACGCTTTTCCGAAAGGAAAACCTGCACGTGGCCGAGGAGCTCTTCCTGATCGTCAGCGGGCAGGCGACCGAAGAACGGGACGTTGCGCGAAATGATCGCGCGCCATGCGCCGGGCACGGGCTCTTTGCGCAACTGCTGGCGCCGGCGATCGCGAAGAAGTCCAAACATCAGGTTTGGAACCTACCGGCGGAAGTTCCGCGCGCCAGCCGGGATCGAAGGGTGTTGGTACCCGGGCGCGTGATGTGGTGAAAGTTCGCGAACGCGGGACGAGCGTGCGCTACCCGGAACGATCTGCGATCGCTTTCCGCGCGCGCGGCAGGCTAGCGCTGATTCGGGACGTAAATGGCGATACCTTGGGCGCCGTTGCTGACGAGGGGAAAGCCGCCGCTGGCTCCGCCGCTCACCGCAGTCGCACCGCCGCGACCTCCCGAGATGCCTCCGCCGCCCACGCCGACGCCGATGGAGCCGTTAGGGCGATCGCCCAGCAACGTGAGAAGCACGCCGTTGGCGCCCACCCTGGCCGCTTCCACTTTTAGCTTTTCGATGGCCGCTGCTTCGCCCTGAGCCGAGCCGTGGAAAAAGCTCGTCCCGCTGGTCGCATCGAGCGTGGCGATTTCCTGATACTTGGGCGGCGGCGCCTTGTAGATTCGCACGTCGGCCGGGTTGATTGGCGGGCGGGCCGGCGCGATCAGCCGCGAAGAAGTGCTGGCGCAACCGATGAGCAGACAAGCCAGCAAAAGGTGAAGAGCGCAGAAGGGTTTCACACTTGGATTACGTCTCGAAGCGGTTGCTCGGTTGCTTGAATTTATCGCGAGGGACCGGGCTTCCAGCTTCAGGCGATATGTTTCGCGATCAACTTGCGGATGCTGGTCATGTTGCGCATCGAAGATGTCGGTAAACGCAGCGCTTTGATTTCCGGCGACGTCCAGACTTTTGACTCGGAAGTCCGGGTCCGGCAAAGCCAGTAATACTCCCGATCGTCGACCCGAAACGCATCTTCCGCCGTGCGCACTGCGGCCAGTTTTCGCGCCACATCGGCCGGAAGTTTTTCGTGCAGAAACCCGACGTGAACGATGACTCCGGGTTTTCCCTCATCCGGAAACGCTTTCGCTTTTCCGATCGCCGCGACTTCCGCAACCGTGCGAACAAAAGTATCGACCCGATAACCCAGAGACTTCTCCAGGTGCGTGGCGATCTGCGCTTCGAAATGTGACGCCTTCTTTTTCGGGCTCGAGAAGAGAACGTTGCCACTCGCGATGAAAGTCTCAACGTCAGCGAAGCCGAGTTCTTCGAAGAGCGCTTTCAACTTGCTCATGGCGAGGCGGCGTTTGCCGAGATTCATTCCTCGCAAGAACGCTACGTAACGTTGCATTGGCCCATTCCTGGCATCGACAAGCGCAAAAGCCCAGCGTAATGATCCGCGCCATGGACACCTTTACGCTCGTGCATGTGGCCCTGAGCCTGGTCGGTATCTTTTCCGGTCTCATTGTGCTCTCCGGTCTTCTTCGGGCCAACCCGATGAACGGCTGGACGTTGCTCTTTCTCGTCACGACCGTGGCGACTTCGGTGACCGGGTTCTTCTTTCCCTTCAAGGGAATCACGCCAGCGATCATCCTCGGCATTCTCTCCATGATCGTTCTCATCCTGGCGATCGCGGCGCGCTATGCCTTTCATCTTTCGGGCGCCTGGCGCTGGGTTTACGTCGTCAGCGCGGTCATCGCTCTCTACTTCAATTTCTTCGCCCTCGTGGTGCAATCGTTCCTGCACATTCCCGCTTTGCATGTTCTCGCGCCGAACGGTTCCGAGCCGCCGTTCGCCATCGCCCAGGGCATCGTCTTCGCCCTTTTCCTCGTCGCGGGAATCCTGGCGGTGAAGCGATTTCACCCGGTTAACTCCTAGAGCGTGTCCTGCACTTCAATCGTCGAGGTTGCCGGGGCGCGTCGCCTGTAGACGCTTCGCTCTGCGAAGCGCGGGTATCGACGCGGCTTGCCTAATGGCGCCGAAACCCGCGCCTCCCAGAGGGAGACGTCTCCAGGCGGTGCCTCGCGGATCCCTTTCAAAGGGCAGGACACGCTCTAGCACTACCGATCTTGCTCCAAGAACATGCGCTAGCCTCGTCGAAGCCGCCACCAGAAGGCCAGGACAACGAGCAGCGCGAGAACCAGCGCGCGCAAGGTCCCTTTACGGGTGCGGGGCCAGATGCCGATGACATATGGCCGACCTCGCTCGCGCCAGACCTGGAAAATCAGCCAGGCACTTCCCGTTAGGCCAACGGCGTAACTCGCCAGGTGCGCAAACCAGACGCCGACAAAGCGGTCGTGGTGACTTAGCGGAATGATATTCCGCAGATCGGCCGGCAGAGTTATGAATGCGTGCCGGGCGAGGAGATAGCCCGTTACGCCGGAAGCGAAGGCGCAGACAGCCACGAACAGGAGCAAAGCGAAGAGCTTGCGCCAAACCCGTTCCAACGGGAGCGGCGGCCATTCGCCGGCGCCCGCAACCAGCGCGAAGAGGCCGCCAAAGATGGCGCCTAACCCAATCGTCGCCGCGATTCCCCAGCAAATCGCGAGGAGAAAGGGCGAGCTCGTCGGAAAAAGCGGAGGATGAGCGACCGAGAAATACTCGACGCAAAGGTGCGCCGTGATTTCGTCGTGGATAATTCCGTAGCCGATCGCGGCGAGGATGCAGCTTAGGAAAACCTTGCCCCGATATGCCATTCGATTCCGGCGCAGGAGGAACTCAGGCATCTTCCCGATCGCACGCTGGTTTGTTTGCATTGCCGCTTTGGGCCGAGGTAAGAGCGATCGCGTCGCCGGGGAAGCAGTCGTTCCGCCTGCAACTATCCATTTGCGTTGTTCTCCCCCAAGGCGGCATATTGCCGACCCGCTCGGTCGCACTTTTTATGGCTCTTGATTCACCCAAAACCACTTCCAAGATCGGCGGCCCGCTGGTCAAACAGTTTTCCATTTTCCTGCCGAACAAGGTCGGCGCGATGCTCGACATCGTGAAGCTCCTCAGCACCCGCAACACCCACGTCGTCGCGCTCAGCATCGCCGAGCAGACCGACTCCGCCATCGCCCGCATCATCGTGAGCGATCCCGAGACGGTGGAAAATATTTTTCACGAACACGATGTTGCCTTCGGCGTCTGCGAGATGGTGGTGGTGGAAATGCAGGAGGTCGCGACGGAATTGGCCAAGCTGCTCGCCGCCCTCCTCATGGCGGAGGTGAACATGCATTTCAGCTATCCGCTTCTGACCCGGCCGCACGGCCTCGCCGCCCTCGCCCTGCACGTCGACGACACCGAGTGCGCCGCTTCCGTCCTGCAAGGGGAAGGTTTTAAGATGCTGAGCCAGGCGGATATTTCTCGTTAGGGGGATAGGTCCATACGACCCATGGGTCCCATGGGACCCATGCAGCCACAGCCGCCGCCCGTAAATTCCGTTGCCGACCTCACCCCCGACGGCAATGTTATCGACCCGATGATCATCCAGGCACCGGAAGCCTTCCAATTCGATACCATCGATGACGTCCTGCACGATCTCGCCGCCGGTAAAATGGTCGATCGTGACCGACGACGCCGACCGCGAGAACGAGGGCGACCTGATCATGGCGGCGGAGAAAGCCACGCCGCAATCGATCAATTTCATGACCATGCACGGCCGCGGATTGATCTGCGTGCCGTTAACCGCGGACCGCGCTGAGCAACTCGGACTCCAGCGCATGGTCGCGCAAAATCGCGAAATGTATCGGACCGATTTCACCGTCTCGGTCGATGCCGCCAAGGGCGTGACGACCGGCATCAGCGCGCACGATCGCGCCGCCACTATTCGCACGATCGCGAACCCGAAATCCGGGCCTAACGACCTCGTGCAGCCCGGCCACATCTTTCCCTTACGGGCGAAGGAGGGCGGCGTGCTCCGACGCGCCGGCCATACCGAAGCGGCGGTCGATCTCGCGCGCATGGCCGGGCTCAAGCCCGCCGGCGTTCTTTGCGAAATTCTGCACGACGACGGCACGATGGCGCGTTTGCCGGAGCTGATGCAGTTCAAGAAAAAGCATCGGCTGCGCATCTGCACGATCCAGAGTTTGATCGCCTATCGGCGCGTGCGGGAGAAACTGATCGAGCGCGAGCAGATCGTGAAACTGCCGACCGATTACGGCGACTTCGATCTGCACATGTATCGCTCCACCCTCGACGGCGCGCATCATCTCGCGCTCGTGAAAGGCAAGATCTCCAAGACCAAGCCGACGCTCGTGCGCGTGCATAGCGAATGCCTCACCGGCGACGTCTTCGGCTCGCGCCGCTGCGATTGCGGCAACCAACTGCACGCCGCTCTTCAGCAGATCAGCGAAGCGGGCGGCGTCCTCGTTTACATGCGGCAGGAAGGCCGCGGGATCGGTCTGGCCGCGAAGATTCACGCTTACAAATTGCAGGAGGAAGGGCTCGACACGGTGGAGGCAAACGCCAAGCTCGGCTTCGCCAGCGACCTGCGCGATTATGGCATCGGCGCGCAGATTTTGTATGATCTGGGCGTGCGCAAGTTCCGTTTCCTCACGAACAATCCCAAGAAGGTCGTCGGCCTCGAAGGCTACGGCATTCAAATGGTCGAACAGGTCCCAATCCGGAGTGCGCCCAATCCGCACAACGCCAAATATCTCGAAACGAAAAAGCTCAAGATGGGGCATCTGCTTTAAGGGGGCGGCCGCCTAACGATGTCGCAATTTGTTCCGCCACGGCCGCGGCTGGTTAGCGCGAAGCGCGGGTTCGTCCTCGTAGCGAGCCAGTTCAACGCCAACTATGTGCAGGGGCTGGTCAATCATTGCACCGACGAGCTGCGCGTCCTGTCCCCTGCCGCCAATGTCACTCTTCATCTCGTGCCCGGCGCCTTTGAAATCCCGATCGTCGTGCGCGAGGTCGCGCTCAAGAAAAGTGCAGACGCGATCGTCGCGCTCGGTGTGATCCTCGAAGGCGAGACCGCTCATGCCCAGCATCTCGCGGCCTCCGTCACGAACGCCCTCCAGCAAATCGCGCTCGAGTACGGCGTGCCCGTTGTTCATGCGGTCCTGAGTTTGAAAAACGAGGAGCAGGCGCGCGAACGCTGCCTCGAAGACCGGATCAATCGCGGAACCGAGGCGGCGCGCGCCGCTTTCGAAATCAGCGGGCTCATCGGAGAGCTGCGCAAATAGCATGGGCAAGCGTCACTCGGCGCGCCGCTCGGCGCTGCAATATCATTTCTGGCGCGACCTGCACGGCGGCGACGGACCGGAAAGTTTCTCGGAATTCTGGGAGCTTTGCCCGGCGAAAAGCAGCGTGCAGCAATTCGCGCAACCGCTCATCGAAGGGATGCTCCTGCACCTCCCGGAGATCGACGAACGCATTTCTCGCTACTGCGAGAACTACGAATTCCGCCGCATCTCCGCGGTCGACCGCAACGTCCTGCGGCTTGGCATCTACGAAATGTTTTACCGCGACGACATCCCGCCCGTCGTCTCGATCAACGAAGCGATCGAACTGGCCAAGGAATTCGGCGGTCCGGATTCGGGCGGTTTCGTTAACGGGATCCTCGATCGGGTGAAGAACGATCTTTCGCGACCGCTACGCGAGGCATTGTAGGGCGGGCGCTTCGCCTGCCTCGATTCATCCTGGGCAAACCAATTACTCGCCCTGCAATACCCGCAAGCGCATCCGCACCGTCATCCCGTCGCCCGGGACCGGTGGAGAAAATGTCGGCAAATAAAGCTGCGGATCGATCCCGGTAACTTGAACCACAAACGGTTCCAAACTGATCCGTACACAATCGCCGCCTAACGAGATCCCTTCGAAATCCGCGCGGCGCGCTACCCGCCGATGCACGAGGCCGTCGCCCGACTCCACTACGATTTCTGCAATCTCGATTTTCGTCAGCGCACTGAAAAAATCGATGCGTAGTCCACTGATTGAGCCGGCCGCCGGCAAAGGCAGCGCAACCTCCTTCCAGCCCTCATGTCCGATTCGAGCATCGGCCGACTGTTCTTCCGCGTAACAGCCGTCGCTCGTCCAAAAAATCTGGATGACCGTCTCGCTCGCCATCGGCGCGCTTCGGATGCTCCCGTCGCGCCATCGACGGGCCATCTTTTCCTGAAGCTCGCCATTTCGCTCCCGGTAATGATTCAGCAAAGCATCCTTATGTTCGTTAGGCACACCAAAGAGAGTCTCAAGCAAAGGCGGTAGCGACCCGGCCGGTGATTTTTCCCAAACCCCCAGGCCGGGCGCTTGCGCAAAAGCCCAGGATCGCCCACGCGTGGCCAGATCTTCCCACACTTTCCACACGCCAAACCCCCGCGAGCGCACCGCCACGTCGTGCATCAGTAAAATCCCACCCGGCCGCAGCTTCGGCAGCCAGGATTCCACGTCGTGGCGAACCGCCTCTTCGGTGTGATGACCGTCGATGTGCATGAGGTCGATGCTATCTGGAGCAAACCGCTCGAGCGCCTCGTCGAAAGTCGAGCGGATCAGTGTGGAAAAATCCGCGAAATGTTTGCGGTTGTGATTCTCAACATCATTGAACGTCGTGTTGTCGTAACTCCCGGCATGGCTGTCACCCTGCCAGTGATCAATCGCGAAGCACTTCGTCTGAGTCTGGTTCTCCCTGGCCGACTGACAGAAAGCGAAGTAACTCTCGCCCCGATCGGTTCCCAGCTCGACGAGCACAGCCGGGCGCAACTGGGCGACCAGGTCGTAGGCGAAAAAGATGTGCTCGGTCCACGCTCCCAGCCCGTAACGCAAAGGATCGAAGCTCTGCGAGGGAAGATCGTCAAGACTCATCACGCAAAAGAAACGCTTCTATTTGTCGGACAGAATCGCGCCAACTCATCGACCGGGTGCTTTCCAGTCCGTTCTCGATCAGCCGATCCCGCAACGCTGTGTTTGTAAGGAGCTCGACGATTCCGTCTGCTACGGACACCGGATTCTGCTCCACCAGCCAGGCATCTTTTCCGTGGGTCAGCACACCATTCCAACGCTCGCTGGCTAACTCCAGGACCGCGCAGCCGCAAGCCATCATCTCAAGCGGAACAAAGGATGGATTGGAGAGGGAAAAGACCACTCCGACATCACAGCTGGAAAAGAGCATGGCTAGCTCTTCCTGACTCAGTTTTCCGCGATCGACAAAGGGAAAGTCGGGCACCGGCGTAAGCTTTTCGGTGCCGAAGAAAACGATCTCCACCTCCGGCAGCTGTCGATGGACACGTTGAAAGGCCTCCAACCCCAACTCGTAGGCTCGGCGCGGAGTCGCGGGTCGGGCGTAAAAGCAAACTCGTCGAGAAGCGGAGCGCAATCCCGGTCGAGGCCAATATGTCTGTGTGTCCACCGCAAAATCAAAGTGGTCCGCTTTGGCGCCGTAACGGTCGCGCAAGAGCCGGACCAGCCACGGACCGAGAGTGATGCAGCGAAGCCCGGCCTGATAAGTCTTTTCCGCTCGCTCGTAGTGCTTCGGATCGTCCGGGTAAAAAGAAGGTTCAAAATCCTGCACAAGGTAGTAGCGGCTTCCGCCGTTAGGCAAAGCCAGCAGGTTTTCCGCGGTCGGCCAGAAGGTGGCGAAAGTGGCGTCCGCATCCCGGACCACTCCGTCCCAGCGTTCATAATGGGCGCGGGATGGTCCGAAATATTTGCGCACATAGTCACGCACCTGCTCGCTGCTGAATTCATTCATTAGGTTATACGGCACGACATAGACCTGACAATCGTGACCAAACTCGGCGAGGTAACGAATGATCCGGAAGATTCCTACATCGCCACCGGCGCCAGGAAAGGGCTCGGGAATAAGCCAGTTCAGCTTCAGTGGTCTGGTCATTCCGGGCAGAATGACCGCCAGCTCCTTCGTCCGCGCCTCCGGGCTATAACGTTGTAGAACGGTCTGTCGGGCGGCTTCCCCCATCCTGACTCGCATGTCAGGCTGAGTCACGAGTTGAGTCAGACTCAGCTTCCATTCCTCTCCGTCGGCGGCCAGGAACCCGTTTTCTGTCTCAGTGATGGCTCCCACGAAAGGTTCGATTCTCGACGCGACAACAGGAATCCCGAGCGCACCGGCTTCAACAAACTTGATCTCACTCTTGGCCCGACAAAAAATGTTTCCCGCTTCCAAGGGTGCCAGCGCGATGTCCATGCGACTTAGCAACTCAAACCAGCCGCGCCAATCCGTCAGTGGAAACCGCTGAATGCGTTCGCCAAAACGACTAAGCGTGTCGGGCAAGTTGAGCGGCCCGGCTATCCAAAGCTCGACCTCATCGAACCGTTGCAGAATTTCCACCAAAGCCGGGGCCACTTCCGCAAAATCGACGTCGTGAGTAGCAGTGCCGCTCCCATATCCAATCACGACCTTACCAGAGTCCAGTCTCTGGCGGCGCGTTGCATAGAGCTGCTCCGCCAACGCTGTCATTTCTTTGCCCAGCGCGTTGCGGTGGACATAAGCAGGCTTGCCCCGGGCCGCCGCTAACTCCGCCAGCAGCGGCGTCGCGGTCATAACGAGGTCGGAGGCGAGCAGTGTCTCGAGATAACGCTCGACGCCTGAGCGATGCAGTTCTTGATCGCTTTCCGAAAGCTGCGCAACGGCGCGGTGCCATTGGATAAGATCAGGTTCGAAAACCAGGTCATCGGTGTCGAAAATAATTCGTTTGCCTGACTCATGGGCGCGATGGATTAGCTGATTTAGCAGCGCGCTCATTGGCAGCCGATAGAGCACAATCACGTCATAACTCAGGGCTTCCTCCAGATCCATCGCCTTCTCCGAAAACCATTCTGCCACCTTGGCCTCGTGACCCAGCTTCTCTAACTGCTCCCGCAAATGAACACAGCGATAAAGAGTCGTTGTCGCGATAGGACAGCCGCTCGCGATAAAGAAGGAAGACTTACCCCTTCCGATCTTGCGTCGATCAACGCCAAAGAGTGTGTCCTGCGGCTCGAAGCGTTCGCAGAGTTCGCTGAAGCGATCATAAAAGTGGCCGGCCAGATCGAGCTCGAAAAGGTTTGTAATGCTGAGCATCGAAATGTCGTGCTGGCGGTAGAGACAGAAAATGTTCGGGGCGAATCCAACCGGCAGAGCGCGCGCGGCAAAGCGCAACCACATGTCGTAATCCTCCCAGCCGAACCAACCGATCTGGCTGAGCTGAGTGTCATAGCCGCCTAACTCCAGGAGAACGTCGCGCTGGAAAAGCGCCATGGCATCCACGTACGGTTGCTGCACGAGAATCTGCGGATCCCAGGCGAAGGGTGAGAGTAATCCGAAGCATTCGCCAGATCTCTCGCGGAAGCGGGCCAGTAAGCTGTAAGCGGCCGCGCGGTCGTCGACGGAAATGGCGTCGAAGAGTTCCCGCAACGCCGGCGGCAAGACGAGATTGTCGGCGTCCATCATGAAGACGAGCGACGCGCGCGCGATTCGGATGCCGACATTGCGCGCGTCGGCCAGTCCGGTGTTGAAACGCTTCGCGACGATGCGCATAGGCAAAAGGGTGCGCTCCTGGCAGGCTCTCGCCTGCGCGAGTGAGTCATCGGTCGAGGCGTCATCGACGAGGACGATCTCGATCGGCTTCCCGAAGCTCGCGGCGGACCGCTCGATGCTGGCCACGCAGTCGCCGATAAACCGCGCGTAATTGTAGAGCGTGATCACGACCGAAATAACCGGGCGCCGCTTCGGCCGCGTAGGCGTCGTTGTCGTGCAGCGTCCAGACGTTCTCGCCCGCGGCGCGGCGTGTTTCCTGTTCGTCGAGGCGCGCACGATAAGCCGTCCGATTCGCGATCGCCTGGGCGCGTTGGGCGGCGAGCGTTTCGGCGCTCGGAACGGGCGCCGGCGGCTCGGGCGGAGACGGCCGGTGAACGAAATCGCGCAGGTCAGCCGCGGCCGCGCGACGAAAGGCGCGACGCCTGAGTTGCGAGAAGTTCCGCCGCAAGTCGCGCGGAAGCGGCTGAGCCGCGGCGTCCATCGGCACCTGGCATCCAGCGGTTTCCAATTCGCGCAGGAACGATTCGCAGAGCTGCGACTGGCGCAGATTTTTTTCCGCGAACTCAAACCCCTGCTGCGCGATCCGCGCGCATTCGTCAGGGTGTTCGAGGTAGTACTCGCAGGCGGCGATCAGGTTCTCCGGCTCGACCGCGACGAAATGCACGCCGGGGATGAGCGGACCATGCCCTTCGCAAGGTTCGGTGATGATGCAGCAGCCGTTGGCCAGGCCAACGAGCATGCGGTGCCATTCGAAATAACGCTGCTCGGAATAATGGACGTTGAGCAGGATCTTCGTGTCGGCGAGCAGTTCGTTGCGCTGGCCCGCGCTAAGATAACTGCGCGTCGTCGCCGTTTTCGCGAAGCCTAACGGGACGAAGCGCAGATGGGCGCGGCGTTCGGAAAAGAAGGCGGCGTGCTCGGCAAAAAATTCTTCCCGCCGCGGAGTGAGCGAACCAAGAAAAGTAATCTCGGTCGCCCGTTCGCCCGAGCTTTTCTCCGGCGAACTGCGGAGCATCGGGTGATAACCGAGAGCAAAATGATGGCAGCGCGCCTCGCGCTCGCAATAAGCCAGGACGCCGAGCGGATGGATATCGGCCATCGCGCGAGCGTAGGGCGCCCATTGCAGATTGCTCTGAAACCAACGCGTCTCGGGTTGTTCGGTGCAGAGGAGAACGGCGCGACTCGCGAGCCGCCGCGCTTCGTCCCGCGAAAAATGCTCGGTCAGGTAGAGATTAAAAAACTCGTGCGGCGTGACCACGACTTGCAGGAGGTCGTTAGGCGGATTCTCCGACGGCGGCTGGTCGAGGCGCAGTTCGGCCGCGCAACCCAATTCGCTGAACCCGGCGGCGACGAGCTCGCCAATTTCGCGAATGAAAAGGTTCGATTTACTCGTTGCGAAAAGTTCCACCCGCCTGATCGCGGAGGATCGTGCGGGAGGACCGATGCCCGGGCGCGCCGATCGGGAAGCCTTCAAGACGCTTTCTCCGGAATACGAACGGGTGAGCGAGGAAAGAATCAATTTGCGCACACGCGGAAAACCAGCGCGGGCGACGCCCTTCAGCGGCAGTGCTCGCACCTTGGCGACGTGAAAAGTTCGCCAAACCCGAGCCGCATCGAGGACCTGCAGGCGGAGTCGATTCACGCCTAACGACAGCGGGACCTGAAGAAGGAAGCCGCTCGATTTCGCTCCCGGCAAATCCGGAAAAGCCGCTGCCGCGTCCGGCCGGCTGCGCTTGCGTCGGGCTTTCCAGACGCGATCGCGGGAAAGCCTCCTTTTCACCACGCACCGAATTCCGTGGATCGGTTCGCCGCCACGATGCAGTAGCCAGCCGCTGATCTGCAATTCCTCCGCGAAAACTCGCGCTGGAATCGGCGCGTCGAGGCGGAAAGCGAAATCCTTGCCGGCGGGCTTTTCCGAGGCGCGGCTCATGGTTTCCAGGGCCGCTTCAACCGAGGCGGAAAGGCGAGGGTGAAGAGATCTTCGCCTAACGAGAGATTGGGATTGTAGAAGGGATCGTTATGCAACGCCTCGCCCCAGGTCGCGTTCATGTAATCGATCTCGGCCAGAAAACGGACCTGCTTCGCGCTCGAATCCTCGAAGCCGCGACTGGCCGATTCGTCGTGGCGCAGCTCGGCGTGCGGGGTCCAGACGATCTCGTAACCGGCCTCTCGCAGCCGCAGACAGAAATCGACGTCGTTGAAAGCGACCGCGAGATTCACTTCGTCGAGACCGCCGAGTTGCTGGTAAAGATCCCGTTTGACCAGCGCGCAGGCCGCCGTCACGGCGGAAAAATTCTGCGTGAGATGGGCGCGCGCGAAATAACCGTGCTCGTGCCGAATCCCGGCGTGCGCGTGCCCGGCAATTCCACCAGCGCCGAGGATGACGCCGCCGTGTTGCATCGGCCCTTCCGGGTACCAGAGTCGCGCGCCGACCATTCCGACCTCCGGCCGGACGGCGTGGCTCACCATCTCGCTCAGCCACGAATCGTTCATCACCTCGATGTCGTTGTTCAGGAGCAGGACTAACGAACCGCGCGCCAGCTCGACGCCGCGGTTGTTCAGCCGGCTATAATTGAACGGCCCTTCGATCCGCTCCACCCGCACGCGCTCGCCTAACGACTCCAAATATTCGCGCGTCTCCGCTTCGCGGCTTTCGTTATCGAGCACGATCACTTCGTATTTTTCGTAATCGGTCCGGGCAAAGATGCTTTCGAGACATTTGCGCAGGAGCGGCGCGCGGTCCCGGGTCGGAATCAGAATGGAAACGAGCGGCCGCTCGGGCGGGAGGGCGTATTTCACCCGCAGATAGGCGCCGTAATGCGGCACGACCGTTCCCGCGACGCCAATCCGGTCGAGATGTTCCTGCACGGCGCGTTGCGCGGCTTCCTGCGCGTACGGTTTTGCGTTCGCGACGTTGGCCGTGCTCTCGTCCGTCGCGCGCCAGTGATAGAGGACCCGCGGGATATGGTGAATCTGCGCCGGGCGTGATCTGCTCGACGCAGCGCAGGGTCAAATCGTAATCCTGCGAGCCTTCAAAGCCGACCCGAAAACCGCCGACCCGCCTAACGAGTTCGGTCCGGTAGATCCCGAGATGTGAGATGTAGTTTTGCCCGAGGAAAAGCTGCGGGTTCCAATCCGATTTGAAGTAGGGATCGGAGCGGCGGCTCTGCCGGTCGAGCTTGTCCTCGTCGCTGTAGAGCAAATGACGATCGGGGTTTTCCTGCAAAGCGAGCGCCGCAAAATAAAGCGCGCTCGGCGCCAGCTCGTCGTCGTGATCGAGCAGCGCGACGAACTCGCCCTGGGCGAGCGCGAGGGCGTCGTTCGAAGCGGCCGAGATGTGACCGTTCTGCGCGCGTCGCATCACTTTGATCCGCGGATCCTGGCGCGCGAATTTTTGCAGGAGCGGCCAGATGTTTTCCTGCGTCGAGGCGTCGTCGGCGATGCAAAGTTCCCAGTGCGGATAGAGCTGCGCCTGGACCGAGCGGATGGCGCGCCGGAGCCATTTCAGGTTGGAATTGTAAACCGGCAGGAGGACGGAGATGAGCGGCGGATTTTTAAAGCCGGCGATCTGTTCGCGAATGAGACGCCGATCCTCAGCGCGGAGCCGGTCGTAGCGACGGATCCAAACATTGTAGTCGCCGACCGCTTCGCGTCCTTCATCGAACTCTTCGCGCAGGAAGGGCCCGCGCAGCGGATGGAGGAAGAAAGTCTCCCACGGCCCGTCGCCGCTCCTTGCTTCCAGAAACAGCTGGGAACGGCCTGGCGGAACGTAGACATCGAGTGAAAAGCCGCTACGCAACGCGCCCGGCCGATTCTCAAAAAGAAGCGCGATATCCGGTCGCACCGTCCCGAAGCGCGCGGGAAAATTTTTTCCCGCGGAGGCGCGCGCGCAGCTCGGTAAGCGGTTCGCCCGTCGTGGCCAGGCACCATCCCGTGATACGGAGGTAGCGGATCTTTTTCGTCCAGACCGAGGGCCGATCGAGCCAGAATTCAATCCGCGGATTGGCGCCCGGATTCGGGATGAAATACTTCACATCCTGGGGTGGCTCTTCCTCGTTAGGCGCGCCGAAGACTTCGTGGCTCGCGAGCGGCCGCCAGGCCCGGTGTCGCCTTGCGCTTCAATCGTTAGGCGAGATTTCCCGCGGGGGAGCGGCACCGCGAGGGCAAACCCGCTGCGCAGCGCTTCCGGGCCGTGCGAGGCGGCAACATCGGGCCGCATGATTCCGTAGTTAGCGGCAAACTTGCGCCGGCCGATCCGCCCGCGGATCGCCTGGACGCATTTCCCGTCGCGCGTCGCGCACCAGCCTACCGCATAGAGGGTGCGGACCGGCCGGGTCCAGTCGACCGGGTGATTAAACCACCAGGCGAATTGCTTTTTCGTCTGCGAGACCTGCTTCTTGAGCAGGTCCGCGGGCGGCGGTCCGCCTTTCCAGAGTCGAGAAAGCTTCACAAGACAGCGACGGGCTTCCGCGCCCGCAATTCGAAACCGGCGGCGACGCGCTTTTGCAAATCCTGTGGGAGCGCCTGCAGCGCGGCGAAGCCGGCCGGCGGCGGCGCGCGCCGATTCCAAAAGTCGGCCCAGTCGCTCAGTCGCGTTTGCGCGATCTGCTGTTGCTCTGCCGCCGGCAGGTCGCTCTGGCGAACGGCCTCGAGCAGACTGGCGGTGAGAAATCCCAACATCACACCTGGCCCAAAATTTCCGCTCACTTCGCAGC
Source organism: uncultured Verrucomicrobiae bacterium (assembly GCA_963792775.1). Taxonomy (GTDB): domain Bacteria; phylum Verrucomicrobiota; class Verrucomicrobiia; order Chthoniobacterales; family UBA10450; genus Palsa-1392. Next base: position 932,855 of record CAWBXU010000002.1, read on the forward strand.
GCTCGATCTCGAAAGCGGCGAACCATTCGCGCACGCCAAACTCGGTCGCGTTATAGAAATGGTGCGGCGCTTCGTGCAGCGCCTGCAGGAACGCGGTGTGCAAAGCGAGCGCGCCGCCCGGCTTGAGCACCCGAAGAATTTCCGCGGCGGCGGCGCGCGGATCGCGCAGATGTTCGAAAACGTTGAAGGCAAAAACGCGATCGAAGATGCAGTCTTGAAAGGGCAGGCGCCGGGCGTCGCCAACCACGTCGGTGTGGCGAAAAATCTTGTGCTCGAACTCGACGCAATTGGCATAACGAGTCGTGGTCGCGCCCGCGCCGAGGTGCAAAGTGAGGCCATCGCCGCGCGCGAGGATTTCTTCGAATTCCGGGCCTAACGGATTGCTCTGATGTTCCGCCGGCATGACCTCAGCCGGCTCGTCGAGAAACACCGGGACGCCGTTCTGCCTCAGAAAAGTGGCGTCGCACTGCAAGCAGCGCAGCGCCTCAGCCTCGCCGCGCAGCGCACTGCGGCAGGTCGGGCAGATCAGGATCGATTCGAGCCGCGATTCCAGCATCGTAAATCTCCGGCCGGCTAGTTATCCAACTGGCGTTCGAGAAAATTATCGAGCCGGCGCCGCCAGTTGCGCCGTCGCTTTTCGTTAGGCCGGCGCGCCACCAGGACGGAGTCATGCCATTTGTTGCTCTCGTTGTCGTACTGCGGGAGGTCTTCCCACTGCGTCCAGGCTTCGAGCGTTTCCAGGCCAGCGTAGCGCGCCGCCGCCCGCAGGCCGTCCGGATAAACCCGCCAGCAATCGACCGGATAACGATGCTCGTCGCCCGCGGACGGCGCGATGATACAGCAGAATCCGCCCGGTTTTAGCACGCGCGCCATTTCCCGCATCGTCAGCCAAAAAAATTCCGTGTGTTCGAAGGTTTGACCCGAAATGATGACATCGGCACTGCGTGACTTGATCTCCCGCCAGCGATAAGGATCGCGCAGAACGACGTCGACATTTTTCCCCGCCGCCATGTCGACGCCGCGGTAGCGCCAGGGGGGTCGATCGAAGAGCGGCCGATAGGAGCCGTTAAAATCCTGGCTCCCAAGATCGAGAATGACGAGTGGCTGGCCTCGGCGGCCGTCCAGATACTTCTGCGCGAAGGCCGTCATCTTGTCATAGGAGCTGGGGTGCATCGCCGTTACTGAACCGTTCGCGCGCGCTTTGCGCAATCGCGGCGAACTGTGGACGCCTTCCTCTGGAAGGCGCGAGAGTCGGCGGAAGTCTCAGAGTTTCGGTCGATCAGTCCCGCGCTTCGCAGAGCGAAGCGTCTACAGCCGCCCGCGTAGGCGAGTTGAAATCGCTCTTGCAATTAAACTCACGGACGGAATTCTGAGCCCCGATGCGCAAGACTCGAATCATCTGCACGCTCGGTCCCGCTTCCGAAAAAACCGCGACGATTCGTGAGATGATCGCGGCCGGGACCGACATCTTTCGGCTCAACATGAGCCACGCGAAACACGATTGGGTGCGCGAGATCGTGCCGCGCGCGCGCGCGATCGGAGACGAACTGCGGCGCGGAGTCGCGCTCCTCCTCGACACTCAGGGACCGGCGATTCGCACCGGAGCGGTGGCGCACGAGATCGCGCTGGCCGTGGGCGACATTCTCGAGATCACCGTGCGCGGCGCGAGCAGCAGCGAAAAAAATTCCATCAGCGTCAACTACGACGACCTGATCGACGACGTGTCGTTAGGCGATACCGTTCTCCTCGATAACGGTGTGATGCAGTTGCGCGTCCTGGAGAAGCGCGACAACCGCATCCGCTGCGAGGTCCTGACCGCCGGGACGCTCCGCTCCCATCGCCACATCAACCTGCCGGGCGTGCACGTGAACTTGCCCGCATTGACCGAGAAGGACCTGGCCGATGTCGCCCTTGGCATGGAGCTGGGCGTCGAGTTCGTCGCGCTGAGTTTTGCCCGGCAAAAGCGCGACCTCGACGAGTTGCGCAACGTTTTGAAAAAGAGTGGCAGCCGAGCCGGCGTCGTCGCGAAGATCGAGAGCGCGGAAGCGGTCGGGCAGATCGACGAGATGATTCGCGCGGCGGATGCGGTCCTGATCGCGCGCGGTGATCTCGGGATCGAGTGCCCGATGGAAGACCTGCCGATCATGCAGCGACGCATCGTGAAACACTGTCTGCGCCTCGGCAAACCGGTCATCGTCGCGACCCATCTGCTCGAATCGATGGTGGAAAATCCGGTCCCGACTCGGGCGGAAATCAGTGACGTGGCCAATGCCGTTTTCGAGCAAGCCGACGCCATGATGTTGACCGGCGAAACCACTTCGGGCCGCTACCCGGTAGCGTGCGTGAAAGTTCTCGATCGGGTGGCGCGGCGGATCGAGCGGAGCGGCGGCGCCGGCTACGCGAAGGAGACGATTCTGGAGGACGCGCGCCAGAAAACGGTCGCGGCGGCGGTCTCACTGGCCGATTCCCTCGCCCGTTCGAAGCTCATCGTTTTCACCCGGCACGGGACGATGGCGCGATTCGTTTCCAATCTGCGGCCGGAACACGCCACCATCTTTGCTTTCACGCCTGACGAGATGGTCTACCGGCAGCTCGCACTTTGCTGGGGCACGCATCCGGTCCGGATCGATTTTACCGACGACCCGAACGCCACTATCGAAGCGGCGGAGAAATATCTGCGGGCGCAAAAATTAATCCAGTCGGGCGACAACCTGGTCATCATCAGCGATGTCCGGGCGGGATCAGCGCTGGTCGATTGCGTGCAACTGCGCGAGGTGAAGTCGGCGTGAGCAAGAAAATCGCGAGAGCACGCGGTTGACCAGAGCGCCTAACGAACAGCATGCACACCGCACGGGCGTTTAACGAAAAAGCGCGCGGACGTTTCCATCCGCGCGCTTGAATTCGTTAGGCTGAACCAGGTCGTTAGACTTCCGCGGTCAGCTCTACGTCGACCGGGCGCTCTTTCTTGCTCAGCGCACGGCGCAACTTCGAGAGCGCGATGTTCTGCAATTGCCGGATGCGCTCGCGGGTGACGCCAAATTTCTTGCCCACTTCCTCGAGCGTCTTCGGCTTGCCGCCGTCGAGCCCGAAACGGGAGAAGATGATCTTGCGTTCGCGATCGTCGAGCACGTCGAGCAATCCGCCGACTTCGTTGCGCAGGTTTTTGTCGCGCAACAGTTCGAACGGCGTCTGCGCTTCTTCGTCGCCGACGATTTCGCCGAACTCGGTCGAATCATCGTCGCTGATCGGCGCGTCGAGCGAAGCCGGGCGGATCGAGACGGTCTTGAGCTGCGAGACTTTGCCCGCGGCAATGCCGATCTCTTCGCCAAGCTCGTCATCGGTCGGTTCGCGGCCGAGCTCCTCGCTCATCTGCAGCGAGACGCGGCGCATTTTCGAGATTTTATCGACGAGATGGACGGGCAACCGGATCGTCTTCGATTGGTTGGCCAGAGCGCGCTTGATCGACTGTTTGATCCACCAGGCGGCGTAGGTGCTGAGCTTGCCGCCTTTCGCCGGGTCGAAACGCTCGACCGCCTTCATCAGGCCGATATTGCCCTCGGAGACGAGGTCGAGGAGCGGCAGCCCCAGGTTGGCGTAGTCGTGCGCGATTTTGACGACGAGGCGCAGGTTGGAGCGAATCATCAGGGCGCGCGCCTCCTTGTCGCCCTTTTTGATCTTCGCGGCGAGCTCGATCTCCTGCTGCGGCGTGAGGAGCGGGATCTGCCCGATTTCGCGCAGGTAAATTTTTATTCCAGTATCGCTATCTTCAGCGGCCATATAAGTTCTCATGGGAAAGGTAGAAAGTGGTTAATTGGTTCTCCGCGGCCCGGAGTGCTTCGGAGGCGGGCAACCAGCGGAATGCGATTTCTACCATTTAAGAAAGTAGTTAACAAGGTTAAATATCGGAATTAAGACAGGGCGTGGATGCTTGTTGTTCATTCTTTTCCGCCTGTCGAGCGCCAAATTCCGATCATGCCTGATTCGTGCCTCCGCTGCCCTTTGCTTGCCTCTCAAATCGTGCTTTTTCGGTGTCTTTCCTCCCTTCGATTTAAGAGGTGGAGCTGACGGGAAAATTCCGCAGCTTCTCGCCGCTCCTTCGCCGCAGCACGGCCAGAATTTCGGCCAACGCGCTGATCGCGATCTCGACCGGAGTATCCGCCCCGATGTCGAGCCCGATCGGCGCGTGGACCTGCGCCAGGGCTTCCTCAGCGACCCGGCTCTCCAGCAGGCCGTCGAAGACCTTTCGCACTTTGCGGCGGCTCCCGATCATTCCAATGTAACCTGCACCGGTTGTTTGCAGTGCGGCGGCCAAAGCGGCGCGGTCCAGCTCATGATTGCGGCTCACGATGACGATCGCCTCATCCGCCTGCCAGGACCGGCCGCGGATGAACTCCGGAGCCGGCACGGAGATGAGCGCCGCCCCCGCGGTCAGCTCGGCGAGCTGTTCCGCTCGATCGTCCAGCACGCTGACCATGAGCCCGCACTCGATCGCCAGCCGCGCGATCGCCTGCGCGCAGTGACCGGCCCCGACGAGAAAGAGGGCTTCCTTGAGCATTAGGGGCTCGATCAGAACCGTCGCTTCGCCGCCACAGATCGCCCCGAAGGAATCCGGCTCGCCTTCGCGCAGCGGGAAGGTCTTGAGGAGCGGCTCTTTGTTTCGCATCGTCTCGAGCGCGTCGCTCAGGACGAGAGCTTCAAACTTTCCGCCGCCGATTGTTCCGCTGGTCAGGCCATCGGCGTAAACCAGCATCTTCGCTCCAGCTGCGCGCGGGACGGAACCTTTCGTCGCGGCCACGGTCACGAGCGCGCACGGCTTGCGTGCGGCGCGGGCGGCCTGCAGTTCGTCGAGGAGCGCGTCAGTCATCGCGCGTCACGCTGGCCTCGATCAAGCCGAACGGCTCCTCCGTCGGGAGGAAAACTTCGTTCGCGTTTTCGAGACCGAAGGGGGTGAGATTGATTGGGATGAAATGTTTGTTAGGCATGGAGAGATCGATCCGCGAAATCTCCGGGCAGACCGCGAGCGCCGCTTCCGCCATTTGAAAAACCGTCGTCTGCGCGGAGGGGCTGAAGTTTTCCGCAAAGACCTTGATCATCGCGGCGAGGATGGCGTCGTTCGCCTGGCCGTAGCTGCCCGGCGTGGTCGCGAAAAGCCAGGTCCCGCTAAACGAAGTCGCGAGAATGCGATCCGGTGTTTCCGGCAGCGTGGTGAATTTGCACTTCGGATAATTTTCGAAGCCTGAGCCGGTCGATTTCAAGATCACGAGATCGCGAATCCCGCCGGCGACCTCGCAGCCATCAGCCGTGCAAATCGCCCGGGTAAACTTCCGCGCGTCACTCCCCGCTTCGAAGGCGTGGGGATGGGGCTGGCCACCAATCTCCATCCGTTTCCAGCGCCGCTCCAGGATCTCGATCGTGGCCTTATTAACCTGTTGGTAGCTCTTTACAAAATGGCGCCCGAGCTCGAGCGCGAACCGCTCAACCTCCAGGCCCAGTCGTTCTTTCGTTAGGGCGTTAATCGTGTTCCTGATCGTGTCTGTGAGGACGACCTTGGAATTGTCGCCCGCCGTGTAGGAGCTCTCGAAATCTCCCGCCAGAAGCGCGCTCACTTCGATTTCGCGAATCGTGTGGACCGGCCCGTCGCGTAGGATTTTCAGGACCCGCACCTTCTCTTTTCCGTAGCGCTGGTCGCTCAGTTTCGCCATTGCGCCCTAGGAATAAATCATTTACTCCGGGAGCGCGATGCTAAAGCTGGCTGAGGTGAATGCGATGGATCGCGAGCAATTTACCCTGCGGGTCGGACCGATTTTCGAGCACTCGCCCTGGGTCGCCGCGCGCACTTCCGAAGCGCGACCTTTCGCGACCCGCGGCGAACTCCTGGCGGGCTTTCGCCACACTATCGCGCGAGGCGAGCGAGGAGGAAAAAGTCTGCCTGATTCGCGCGCATCCGGATTTGGTCGGGCAGGCCGTTCTCACGAATGAATCGCAAGCCGAACAACACGCCGCCGGGCTCGACCGCTTGTCCGCGGAAGAGACCGGGCAGTTTCGCAACTTCAACCGCCGTTACCGGGCGAAATTCGACTTTCCATTCGTCATCTGCGCGCGGGAAAACAAGAAAGATGCGATCCTAGCCGCCTTTCCGAAACGCCTGGAAAATTCGCGGGAAGAGGAGATTGAAACCGCGCTTCGCGAAATTTTCAAAATCGCGGAGCTGCGCCTGCAAGACCTGATCGCATGAGCCTGACGACCCACGTTCTCGACACCCGCGACGGCCGCCCCGCCGCGGGCATGACGATCGAGCTCTGGTCGTGCGACCCGCGCCAGCTGCTCAAGCGCCTAACGACCAATGCGGATGGCCGGACGGACGAAGCCTTACTTCCGCCTAACGAGAGTAGCACTGGGGTCTACGAGATCGTCTTCCACGTCGGCGACTATTTCGGCGAACGCCGCTTTCTCGACCAGGTCCCGGTCCGCTTCACCATTTCCGATCCCGCGGCCAAATATCACGTTCCGCTTCTCGTTAGTCCATGGGCCTACAGCACCTATCGCGGCAGTTAAATTGTAGGGCGGGCGCTTCGCCTGCCCTGATTCAACCTCGGCAGGCGGAGCGCCCGCCCTACAATTTCCCGAAGCCATGAGCGCCGCCGACTCCACCCCCGCCGGCCTCGTCGATCTCGCCGCGGCCCGCCTCGGCGGCATTGCACTTCTCGCGAATGACGAGTTTTTTGCGGAGAAAGAAAACCTCCTCAAACCCGGTCGCGGCATCTTCATTCCGGACAAATACACCGACCACGGGAAATGGATGGATGGATGGGAAACGCGCCGCCGCCGCTCGCCCGGCCACGACTGGTGCGTCGTGCAGTTGGGCCTGCGCGGAATCGTTAGGCAGATCGATATCGACACGAATCACTTCCTCGGCAATCACCCGCCCTTCGTCTCACTCGATGCGCTTTGCCTAACGAGCGACTTTCCGCGCGAAGCCGACGCGGTCGGGGCCCTGCCGTGGGCGCCGCTTCTCGAGAAATCAGCGTTGAATCCCGGCGCGCAAAACCTCTTCGCAATCGCAAACCACAATGCCTGGACACATCTGCGACTGAACATTTTCCCTGACGGCGGCGTCGCGCGGCTGCGCGTCTACGGCGTGGTCGTGCCCGACTGGAGCAAGTTGAAGCCGGACGAGCTCATCGATCTCGCGGCGGTCGAAAACGGCGGCGTCCCGCTCGCCTGCAGCGACATGTTTTTCAGCTCGATGAACAACCTCATCATGCCCGGCCGCTCCGAAAACATGGGCGACGGCTGGGAAACAAAACGCCGGCGCGGTCCGGGCCACGACTGGATTATTCTGAAGCTCGGATTGCCCGGCGCGATCCGGAAAATCGAAGTCGACACCAACCATTTCAAAGGAAACTATCCCGACACGTGTTCGATCGAAGGCTGCGTCGCGCCTGGCGCCTCGACCGACGCCTGACGGTCCGCGACGCCGCTGGAGCGAGATCCTGCCGAAAACAAAGCTGCAGGCCGACACGCGCCACTTTTTCGAGCGTGAACTGGCTCCGCTCGAACGACTGCACGCACATCCGCCTGAACATCTATCCCGACGGCGGGGTGAGCCGATTGCGCGTCTGGGGATACCCGGCTGGCCTCAACGAATGAGTGATTTCGAGCTGCTCGTCCGCGGCAGCGAGCAAGACATCGGGATCAGGCCGGAAGGAAAATTGTTCGCCGCTGCGCGGCCCGAATCTGTGCGGCTCGGCCAGGACCGAAATCGACGCGCACAACCTGACGATTTTCCCCGGCGTGATCGACGCCCACGTCCATTTCAACGAGCCGGGTCGCACCGAATGGGAAGGCTTCGCCACCGGCTCGCGCGCCGCCGCGGCTGGCGGAACAACGACGATTTTCGACATGCCGCTCAACGCGCATCCACCGACGATCGACGGCCCCACCTTCGACGCGAAACGGGCTGCCGCGGAGAAAAGTTCGCTCGTCGATTTCGCGTTTATGGGGCGGACTGGTCCCGGGAAATCTCGAGCAACTCGAGACGCTGCGCGATCGCGGCGTGGTCGGCCTGAAGGCTTTCATGTGCGACGAGCGGGATCGACGATTTCCCGGCGGTCGATCACGCCACCTTGCGCGCCGGAATGAAACGCGCCGCGCGAGCTCGGCCTGCTCGTCGCGGTTCACGCCGAATCGAGGAATTGACGCGACGCCTACAGCGGAAAGCGGCGGCACAACAGCGTGCAGCGATTATCTCGACTTCGCGCCCGATCGCAAGCGGAGCTCGACGCCATCCGCGAATGCGATCGACCTCGCCGCACGAAACCGGCTGCCGGCTGCACATCGTGCACGTCAGCTGCGGCCGCGGAGTCGCACTCGTCGCGGAAGCGCGCGCCGCGGGAGTCGATGTGACCTGCGAAACCTGTCCGCATTATCTTGTTTCTCACCGACGCAGGACATGGTCCGCCTCGGCGCGGTCGCGAAATGCGCACCGCCGCTGCGATCCGCGGCGGAGCAGGACGAGTTTGGGAGCGGCTCAGCGAGGTCGCAACGATCGGTTCGGATCATTCGCCCGCGCCCTGGTCGATGAAGGAGGCGCAAATTTTTTCCAGGTCTGGGGCGGCATCTCCGGTTGCCAGCATCTCCTGCCGCTCCTCGTCGACGCCGCGCCAAAGCTTGCGCCCGCGGAAATCACCAGACTAACGAGCGCAGGAGTAGCGCAGCGTTTCCGGATCATGCGAAAAAGGTGGACTCGAGATCGGAAAGGACGCCGACCTCACTCTCGTCGACTTGCAGACGGAGGAAACCGTCCGGGCGGAGTCGCTGCACTATCGCCATCGCCACACCCCCTATCTCGGCCGCACACTTCGCGGTCGAATCGTGCGAACAATTTTGCGGGGACAAACAATCTTCGAGAATGGTAATCTCGGGCCGCGCCCAGCCGGCCGATCTGGTTAGGCCCGAGAGCGCCCCAACGACCTTGCAAGTGCACGTGACCCTGCCGCCCAGCGAACTCGAAAAAATGACCGCGCCGCTGAGTGCGGCCAACCAGGCTTTCCTGCAGCATTACCCGGGCGAATCCAACCGCCGCCAGGCGGTGCACACGGTTTATGGCGGGGCGCATCTCTTCAAAGCCAACTCGGCCGCGCGCCTCGGCGAGGTCGCCCTCCGCGTCGCTCGAGGAATATCGCCCCGGACGCCGCGACCCTCGCGGAGCGTTCGGCGTGGGCGGCGACGAGCGCCTCTGGCAAACTATCTACGAGCGCATCGTCGAGAAACTTCGACGCGAGCCGGTGGAGGATTTCCGGCTCGATTTCGAAGATGGCTACGGCAATCGGGCCGACGACGAAGAAGATGGCCACGCCGCCAGCGCCGCGTCGGAAGTCGCGCGCGGAATGAAGGAAGGAACGCTCCCCCCGTTCATCGGCATCCGGATCAAGCCGCTGAACGAAGATCTGCGCGCCCGGAGCATGCGCACACTCGATATTTTCATCACCGCCCTAACGAAGGCAACGGGCGGCAAGTTGCCGCCAGAATTTCGTCATCACGGTGCCAAAGGTGCAGCTCCCCGCGCAGATGACGGCCGCGGTCCGCCTCTTCGAGGCGCTCGAAAAAGAGACCGGCCTGACGAGCGGCGCGCTCCGGATCGAGCCGATGATCGAAACCCCGCAGGCGATCATCAATCAGCGCGGCGAGATCGCGCTCAGCTCGCTCGTGGAAGCGGCGGAAGGCCGCTGCGGGAGCGTTCATTTCGGCGTTTACGACTACACCGCGAGTTGCGGCATCACCGCCGCCTACCAAACGATGGGGCATCCGGCATGCGATTTTGCCCGGCAGATGATGCTCGTCTCGCTCGCCGGCACCGGCGTTCATCTCTCCGACGGCGCGACCAATATTTTGCCGGTCGGCCCGCATCGCGCGAGCGACGGCGAGCCGCTCACCGCGGCGCAGGAGAAGAGCAATCGTGAAGCCGTGCACGCTGCCTGGCGGCTCGGTTTCAATGACAACCTGCACTCGCTCCGGACCGGTTTTTACCAGGGCTGGGATCTGCATCCGGCGCAGCTCGTCACTCGTTATGCGGCGGTCTTCGCCTTCTTCCTCGAAGGGCTCGAGAGCGCCTCGAATCGGCTGAAAACTTTCGTCGAGAAAGCCGCCCTCGCCTCGCTCTTCGGCGACGTCTTCGACGACGCCGCCACCGGCCAGGGATTGCTCAATTTTTTCCTCCGCGGCATCGCCTGCGGCGCGATCACCGAAGAGGAGGCGCTCGCCACTGGCCTAACGATCGACGGAAATTCCGCTCCCGCTCTTTTTACAGAATCCTCGAAGAGCCGCCGGAAGAAGGCAGACAGAGCCCGATTCGAGTTTCGACTGAATGGGCAAGCCGGTCCGGCGTCGAATCGGTTTCGCCTAACGTCACCCTGCTCGAGTGGCTCCGCACGAGCGGCTTGACCGGCTCGAAGGAAGGCTGCGCGGAGGGCGATTGCGGCGCCTGCTCGGTCGCGATCATCGACCGGGACGCGCGCGGCAAACGCTGCTATCGCGCGATCAACAGTTGCCTCGTCCCGCTTCCGCTCATGGCCGGTCGCGAGATCGTCACGGTCGAAGGCGTCGCCGGGGAAAAACTGCATCCGGTGCAGGAAGCGATGGTGAAAAATTTTGGATCGCAATGCGGCTATTGCACGCCCGGTTTCATCCTGTCGCTTTTCGAAGGCTACTACCGCAAGGATCTGAAAACCGCCGCGCAGCTCGACGAGCAACTCTGCGGCAATCTCTGCCGCTGCACCGGCTATCGCCCGATTCGTGATGCCGCGGCCGACGCGCTCACCCAACGCGGCGTGCCCGACGCTTTCGCTGCGCAGTTGAAAAGCGCGAAGACGAAACTGAAAGCGGTTCGTTACAGCAGCGGGCCGAAAATTTTCTGCGGCCGGCTTCGTTCGGCAAATTGTTCGCAGACGATGGCGCAATATCCCGAGGCGCGCCTGATCGCCGGGCGCGACCGAGCTCGGTCTCGAAATCACGAAAAAATTTCGCCGATTTCCGATCCTCATTTCGCTTGAAGCGATTCCCGAGCTGAGCGCGATCGACTCCACGCCTAACGAGTGGACGATCGGCGCGGCGACCAACCTGACCCGGCTCGACGAAGCGCTGGGCGCGGAATATCCGGAGCTGCGCGAGATGCTGCTCGTCTTCGGTTCGCGCCAGATTCGCAATCGCGCCACCCTCGGCGGCAATCTCGTGACGGCTTCGCCGATCGGCGATTCCGCGCCGGTGCTGCTCGCGCTCGAGGCCAAAGTCGTGCTCGCCTCGGCGACGGGTGAGCGGGCCCTGCCGCTCGACGAATTTTTCGTTTCCTATCGCAAGACCGCGCTCGCGCCTGACGAGATTCTGAAATCGATTCTCATCCCGCGAATTGACCCGGAAGCGCGTTCCGTGCGCAGGTTCTACAAGGTTTCGAAACGGCGAGAAATGGACATCAGCACGGTGGCCGGCGGTTTCGCGGTGTCGTTAGGCGAAAGCGGGACGATCGTCCGAGCGCGGCTTGCTTTTGGCGGAGTCGCCGCCATGCCGGCACGCGCGCGCCAGACCGAGCAGGCACTGATCGGAAAGCGGTGGCGACCGGAAACGGTGGAAGAGGTGTTGCCGATTCTGGCGAGCGAGTTCACTCCGATCTCCGACGTGCGCGGCAGCGCGGCTTATCGCGCGCAATTGATCAAGACTTTGTTGCGGAAGTTTTTCGCGGAAGAGCCTGGACTCGCCGCGGCGAGTCCCGCCGAAAAAATCGCGCGACAATTGGCGCAGCCGGATGAGTCGCCGCCGCATGAGAGCGGGCATAAGCATGTCACGGGCGAGGCGATTTATGTCGACGATGTCGCGCAGGCGACGACGGATGCTGGAGGTTTGGCCGGTCTGCTTCGCCGCATGCGCACGCGAAAATTTTGCGGCGCGACGCAACGGAGGCGCGCGACGATGCCGGGAATCGTCGCGGTCCTGCTGGCCGAGGATGTGCCCGGCCTGAACGATGTCGGCGCGGTCCGTCACGACGAGATTTTGCTCGCGGACAAGGAAGCGTTTTATCACGGACAGATCGTCGCGCTGGTCGTCGGCGAGACGCAGGAGGCTTTGTCGCGCGGCGGCGGCGAAGGTGATCGTGGAATACGAGCCGCTTCCGCCGATTTTCACGATCGAGGAAGCGATCGCGGCAGACAGTTTTCACAGCGAACCGAACTTCATCCGGCGGGGCGACGTCGCCGCGGCCCTAACGAGTGCGCCGCTGAAGTTGGCAGGGCGAATTTTCCTTTGGCGGCCAGGATCATTTTTATCTCGAGACGAACGCGGCCTGGGCGGAGCCGGGCGAGGACGGCACGTGTCTTCATCAGTTCCTCGACCCAGCATCCATCGGAAGTGCAGCACATCGTCGCGCATTTGCTTGGCCTGCCGATGCACAGCGTCGTGGTGGAATGCCCGCGGATGGGCGGCGGCTTCGGCGGCAAGGAAACGCAGGCGGCGAGTCTGGCCGCGCTCGCCGCGCTCGCCGCAACGAAAACCGGCCGCAAAGTGCGCGTCCGTTTCAATCGCGACCAGGACATGATGATCACCGGCAAGCGGCATCCGTTTCTCGGGAAATTCGAGGTTGGCTTCGATCGCGAGGGGATGCTGCTCGCGGCGCAAAGTCGACACTCTATCTCCAACGGCGGCTGGTCGCTCGATCTCTCCCGCGCGGTGACCGATCGCGCGGTCTTTCATCTCGATAACGCCTACTACATTCCGCACGTCGAATTCAGCGGCCGACGTCGCCAAAACCAACCTCGCCTCGAACACCGCCTTCCGCGGTTTCGGCGGACCGCAGGGGATGCTCGTGATCGAGGAAATCATGGACCGAATTGCGCGCGCCGACTGGGCTCTGCGCCCGGAAGTCGTCAGGCAACGCAATCTCTATCGCGGGAGCGGGCGAGACGAACACCACGCCCTACGGCCAGGAGATCGAGGACAACCGGCTCCAGCGCATCTGGGAGGAGTTGAGCGCGTCGAGCGAGTTCGCCGCGCGGCGCGCGCAATTGCAGCGAATGGAACGCGAGTCAGCCAAACAAAAAGCGCGGGCTCGCGATCACGCCGGTGAAATTCGGCATTTCCTTTACGACCACCCATCTCAACCAGGCCGGCGCGCTGGTTCTGCTCTACCAGGACGGGACCGCGCAGATCAATCACGGCGGGACCGAGATGGGGCAGGGCGTTTACACGCAACATCGCGCTGATCGCCGCGCGCGAACTTGGCCTAACGATCGATCGCGTGCGGGTGATGGCGACGCGGACGGACAAAGTGCCGAACACTTCCGCGACCGCCGCCTCCTGCGGGACCGACCTGAACGGCGCCGCGGTCAAGAACGCCTGCGACACCTTGCGGGCGCGCCTCCTGCCCTTCGCGGAGGAGATGTTGAGCGAGAAAAGCGGCCAGCAAGTCGGAGTCGACCAGATCGTTTTCAACGACAACTTGGTTTTCGAACGTTGACGAAGCCGTCGTTAGGCGTTTCCGTTCGCCGAGTTCTTGCAGCGCGCCTACTTCGCGCGCACCAGCCTGAGCGCGACCGGCTTTTACAAGACGCCCGAGATTCATTACGACCGCGAGGCCGGGCCGCGGAAAACCGTTTCATTATTTCGCGGTCGGCGCGGCGGTGAGCGAGGTGGAGGTGGATGGTTTCACCGGGATGATGCACATCCGGCGCGTCGATATTCTGCACGACATCGGCGACGCGATGAATCTCGGCGATCGCGCGCGGGCAGATGGAAGGCGGCTTCGTGCAGGGCGCCGGCTGGCTCACGATGGAGGAGCTGGTCTGGGATTCGGAAGGGCGGCTGCGCACGCATTCGCCCGACACTTACAAGATTCCCGCGATCGGCGATACGCCGGATGTTTTCAACGTCGCGTTTCTTGCCGATGCGACCCAGCCAACGTCATTCACGGGAGCAAAGCGGTCGGCGAACCGCCGCTGATGCTCGCGATTTCGGTGCGGGAAGCGATCCGCGATGCGGTGGCGGCTTTTGGAGAGACCGGCGGCCAGGTGCCGCTCCCTTCGCCCGCGACCTGCGAGGCGATTTTCAATGCGATCCATCACCGAGTCAGCGCGCCGAGCCGAGCAGGCAACTCCGGACAGCGATGGCGGAAGGAGTCATCCGAGCGTCAGCGGCCGACTGGTCATGCAGACGGAGCCTCGGCAAGAGAGCGGTGATGAGAGAGTTCAGAACAAACTGAGCGTCGCGCGCGGCGAGCACCGGCTGAACTCGCTTTTCAAGAACGCGCGGCTGGTCAACGTCCTCAGCGGCGGAGATTTACCTGACGAATGTGGCGGTGGATGACGGGCGGGTCGTCGGGCTCGGCGATTACGAAGGGCGGGAAACGATCGACCTGGAAGGCGCTTTCCTCGCGCCGAGCCTGATCGACGGCCATTTTCACGTCGAGAGCACGATGCTGACGATTCCGGAGTTCGTTAGGGCGGCGGTCCCGCACGGCACCGGCGCGATGGTGATCGATCCGCATGAATACGCCAACGTTCTCGGGCTCGACGGCATTCGTTACGTCCTCGAGTCGAGCAAGAATTTGCCGATCGATTTTTTCATCATGCTGCCGTCGTGCGTGCCGGCGACGCATCTGGAAACGAGCGGCGCGCGTTTCACGGCCGACGATCTCGCGCTCATGATCGACGACGAGCGCATCGCCGGCGTCGCGGAGTTGATGAATTACCCGGGCGTTTTTCTTGGGATGGAAAGCGAGCTGGCGAAAATCCGCGCCGGCAAAGGCAAGGCGATCGATGGGCACGCCCCGGGTTTGCGCGGGAAAAATCTGAACGCGTATGCGCTCGCGGGGGTTCGCTCCGATCACGAGAGCACGGAGCTGGAGGAAGCGCGCGAGAAGCTGCGACTGGGGATGCATCTGCTCGTTAGGGAAGGAAGCACGGAACGAAACCTCGAGCATATCATCGGCGCTCGTGACGCCGCAGAATTCCGCCAATTGTTCTTTCGCGACGGACGACAAACTGGCGGGCGATCTCGTGCAGCGAGGGGCACCTCGATCATTCGATCCGGCGCGCGATCGAGCTCGGGATCGCGCCGATCACCGCGATCCAGATGGGCAGCGATCAACACCGCGCGGCATTATCGATTGCGTAATCACGGCGCAATCGCGCCACGCTTCTGGGCTGATTTCGTTGTCCTCGACGATCTAAATAAATTTGTCGTTAGGCAGGTTTACAAAAAGGGAAAGCTGGTCGCGGAGAATGGGAATTATCTCGGTGCGCGGCCCTCGGAAATTCCGCAACCGCGCAGCACGATGAATCTGCGTTATCGCGCGCCGGAGGATTTGGTCGTGGTGCCCGACGGCGCGAAGGCGATCAAGCTGATCGAGATCGTCCCCAACCAGATCATCACGAATTGCGCACGCGAAACTCCGAAGATCGAGAATGGCGCAATCGTCGCCGACCTCGAGCGCGACATTTTGAAACTGGTCGTGGTCGAACGGCACAAGGCGACGGGAAATGTGGGAGTTGGATTCGTTAGGGGATTTGGACTGCGCCGGGGCGCGCTCGGCTCCACCGTGGCGCACGATGCCCATAACGTTGTCGTCGTCGGGACGAGCGACGCCGAGATTGTCGCGGCGATCGAGGCCTTGCGGGAGATGGGCGGCGGGCAGGTGGCGATGGCGGACGGCGAAGTGCAGGCGGCGTTGCCCTTGCCGATCGCCGGCCTCGTTTCCGATCAACCGCTGGAGAGCGTGATCGAGAAAATCGCCGCGCTCAACGCCGCCGCGAAGTCGTTAGGCTGCGAGCTGCCGGCGCCCTTCATGTCGCTCTCATTCCTCAGCCTGTCGCCCATTCCGGCTTTGAAATTGACCGACCAGGGTTTGGTCGACGCCGTCCGGATGGAACTGACCAGTTTGTTCGATTAGCGCAGCAGTTGGGAGGCGAGCGTTTTCCAGGTGGGGATATTTGCCGGAGTGACCGGCTCGTCCGGGGAGCGGACCGCCTCGATCAAATCGAAAGTGACAGAGGTAAAGGGGAGAGCGATGGCGGAGGCGAGCTGCTCCTTCTCGGCCAGCGGCATTTCCTTGTAGAGCAGGCTGAGGTGCGGGTCGAATCCGGCCGCTTCCATGCCTAACGAATCGCGGAGCGCGGCCAACTCCGGCGTCTCGGCGAAGCGAACGAAGAGCGTTTTCGTGAATTGCTCGGAGCAGGCGAGCGCGCGAACCGGCAATTCAAGCGGAGCCCCGGTGGCGTTGGCCAATTGCGCAGCCGAGCCAGGGCCGAGAGTGAGATGCGGCGCGAAAGAGGGCGCGTTTTGCTCCCGCGCGAGACGATCGATCATCTCCTGAAAAAAGGAACGGATCGGCTCCGCGGGAGCGAGCCATAGAACCACGAGGTATTGAGCCATTTCGTTAGTCTGCGCAGAAGGCGCGAGCTCGCAAAATTTCCAGGGGCCGACCCGGCCTAACGATTCGACGGTTTCTTGAAAAAACCCTCGAAGGCCGATTTCGGCGTGGTGGTGGCGGCCGGAGCCGGTCCGGCGACGAACCACTCCAAGGCTGCAGTAGTGTGTTCCGGATAAACCTCGTGCGCGCCGTCGTAGCTGGCGAAGCGGACATAGCGGAAGCCGTGGGATTTCATCGAGTGCTCGACGAAGTGGATCATGTCGGGATCGGCGATCTGGTCGTGCGTGCCGCTGCTGAGGAAGATCGGGACAAGGCGAAACGCGTAAGGCGGATGGAAGCGCTCGAGCGCCATCGTCGCAGTGTCTTCGTTGCAACCGCCCATCAAAATGCCGAGGACGTGGCGCTGTTGTTTCATGAGCCAGCCTGCGACAAAACCGGAACGCTTCGCGCCGCCGGAAAAACCGCCGGCAGCGACCGGCCAATTTTTCGAGTCGGGCCAATGCGCCGCGAGATAATCGAGAGCGGCATCGATCAGGGCGAGGCGCCGATCGGTGTTGTCCTCCTTCGGTTTGACCGGTGCATCGGCCGCGAGAATGACCCAGCCGGCCGCGAGCGCGGCTTCCTTGTAAGCGTGGAGCAACTCGATATTCGACGCATCGACGGTCGCGCTGATGATGAGAATCGGCCAACTCTTGAGCGGATCGAAATTTTGCGGAATCCCCAGCGCGATGTGCGCGCTCGAGACCGGCGGATTGCCGCCGCGGGTCGATTGCGCCTGCTGCTGAGGCGAGAGCGTCACGTCGAATTCGCTCACCTCGCCGGGAGTGACGGGGACGTCGCCGCTGTGCGCATTCGCTGGAGCGGGCGGTGGCGGGCTTTCCGAAGTCGAGCTGGCATTTGCGGACGAAGCGCCGTTGCCGTCGGCTGTTATTTCGATCGCAGAGTTGTCGACGCCGTTGACCTGCTTTCGCTGCGAATTCTGCGGATCGAAGATCCATTCGTTGCCGTTGACGAGAAATTTGTAGCCATAGATGCCGGGCGAGAGCGCGAGCGTGATCGACCACACGCCATCGCTCCCCTTGGCCATCGGCGCGGCGTGCCAATCGTTGAATTCCCCGGCCACACCGACGCTCTGCGCGTCCGGACGATCGAGCCGAAACTCGTGCGAATCGGCCAGGGCAAGAGCGGGAAGAACGGCGCAAATCCAAAGACAAAGGAGGCCGAGGGGCAATTTGCGGGGCGCCATCTTTTTCATTCTGTACCAAAAATTTGATTCGGCGAAATTTCGATGGAGCGCGCTCCGACCGTCGCTACTTTTTCGGATGCCGACGAATGTTCTCGGTGAGGAATTGCGCGCCTGTTGCATTGATCCGGAGACAGGATTTTATCGCGATGGTTATTGCAGGACAGGGCCGGACGACACCGGGCTGCACACCGTCTGCGCGGAGATGACGCGCGATTTCCTCGATTACTCGGTCCTGATGGGCAACGACCTCGTGACGCCGCATCCGGAGTGGGGTTTTGCCGGGCTGAAGCCGGGCGATCGCTGGTGCATCTGCGTGTCACGCTGGAAACAGGCGCTCGAGCGCGGAGTCGCACCGCCGGTCGATCTCGCGGCGACGCACAGTTCGGCGCTGGAATGGGTCAACCTGGAAGAGCTGCAGGCGCACGCCTTGGCCTAACGAGAAGTGCTGCCTCGCAAGGATTCGAACCTTGACAAAGAGATCCAGAATCTCTCGTGCTACCGTTACACCACGAGGCATCGAGGGGAGGAGACCTAAAGCTCGCCCGCAGCATTGCGCAAGTCGCTTTGGGCGCCCGTGCGTTTCGTCCGGAAAAAGCTTTGCAGGAGCGCGGCGCACTCGTCGGCCCGCACGCCCGCGGTGATCTCGCACTGGTGATTGAGCGACGGGTTTTGCAGGAGATTGAGTAACCCGCCGGCAGCACCTCCGCGCGGATCGGCGCAGCCGAAGATGACCCGACGCATGCGCACGTGGACAAGCGCGCCGGCGCACATCGGGCACGGCTCCTTCGTGACGTAGAGGTCGCAATCCGTTAGGCGCCAATCGCCGATCGCCGCTTCCGCCTGGGTGAGCGCGAGCATCTCGGCATGCGCCGTCGCGTCTTTGAGCAGCTCGACCTGGTTGAAAGCGCGCGCGATGATTTTTCCCTCGCGCACGACGATGGCGCCGATCGGCACTTCCTCGGCTTCCAGCGCCCGCACGGCCATGCGCAGGGCTTCGCTCATGAAATAAGCGTCGCTTTGCAGATCGATGATCGGCTCCATTTTTTGCGCAGCCGCCTTTCGAAATCGAGACGGCTGCCTTTACAGAAACCGGAGATGACGGGGAAAAAAGAAAAATTTCATCTCTAATCGTGGAGTCCGCTCTTTGTGCAAAGTTTCGACGATTGGAAGATCGCGGCCCTCCGCTTCAGCACCGCGCTCGCTTATTATTCGCGCCGGCCCGCGCCTAACGAATCGCCTGGCGCCGGTTTGGAGGCGACCGCTACCCGGCCGAGCGGCGAAACCTTTATGTCATGAAAAAATTTACTCTCTCTTTGCTCGCTGCCTGGATGGCGTTGACGACCGCCGGAGCTGCGACCGAACAGGAAATCGTCAACCAGTCTGCCGAAATCATACGCGAATTCCACCAGATGCCGGAGAAACAGATTCCGCGTCGAATCCTGAACGACGCGCACGGGCTCGCCATCATGAGCGTGCTCAAAGTCGGCTTCGGTTTCAGCGGCAAAGGCGGCCAGGGCGTGATCGTGGCCCGGACGGGGAACGGCTGGTCGGGCCCGTCGTTTGTCGGTCTGGGCGGCGCGGGCTGGGGCCTGCAAATCGGTGCGGAAGTAACCGACTTCATTTTCGTCCTCAACACCGACGCGGCGGTGCGTGCTTTCTCGCGCGACGGCAACGTCAAGATCGGCGCGGACGTGAGTGCGGCGGCCGGTCCGGTGGGCCGTGATCTGCAGGGGGATGTGACCACGACGGCGGCGGTCTATACCTATAGCCGGAGCAAGGGGCTCTTCGCCGGCGTCTCGCTGGAAGGGGCGGTTATTGCGACGCAAAAAGAAGCGAATGCCCGCTACTACGGTCACCCGGTGGGAGCGCGCGCCATTTTGAGCGGGCGGGTCGCTCCGCCTGCGGGGGCGAGCAATCTCCTCCGGCTCCTCAGTCGTTAGGCCGATGGATGATTTGGGCGGTCTCTATCCTCTGCCAGCCTAACGGATAAAACGAGAAGAGACCGCCGCGGGTTCCGATCGAATACATTATTCATCCGAATTCGTGCGCGTCGTATCCCAAAGGATGCGCTGGAAGATGTTGGCGGAAGGTTCAGCAGTGCTTACCGCACTCTGCTGGGCCATTCCCTTGCCATCCTTGGCGTTCGTGACTTCCTCAAATATTTGCGCGTGCGAACGTCCGTTTCCACCCTTTGCTGAAAGCGCATGCGAAAGGCAGATGGACTAATCTCTAACTCTCTCTCGAAGGCGCGCCGGAAAGCTTCCGCACTCCTGAAGCCGACCGCTTCCGCCACACTTTTGATGGTGGTATCTGGCATTAACAAGCGCCGGCGTGCTTCACCCAGGCGCAATCGTTCCACGAATTCCGCCGGCGTTGTCTTGAAGACGCGTTTAAAGAGCCGGCTGAAATGGCGCGGGCAAAGCGCGCACTTATCCGCTAACACTTCGATGGAGAGATCGCCATCGAGATGACTGAGAATCCAGCCGGGCAAATCGGCCATGCGCTCAGACGATTCCCATTGGCCTTTGGGCGCACAGACGAGTGCCTTCTCCGCCCCTGACGGCTTTAGGCGAAGGACGAATTCACGGGCTACTTCGCGCGCGACTTGCGATCCGTAGTCCTCATTGATCATCGCCAGAGTCATTTCGAGCCCGGCCTTACCTCCCCCACAGGTATAGATGCGGCCGTCTTTGAGAAATGAAGCGGTTTGGTTGACCCGCAGCTGCGGGAAGCGACTTGCGACTTCGGACGCGCAACGCCAGTGCGTCACGATTTCGCGGCCATCCGTCAGGCCACTGTCGGCGAGGGGATAGATCCCGGTGCAAACCGAAGCGATGCGTCTTATCCGTCCTTCCTGTTCACGAAGCCAGTCGGAAATGCAGCTCCGCACCGTCATCGCGCGGCTTCCATTGCCGCCGGGAATGATCAGTGTGTCGGGCACAAAAGTTTCTTCAATCGTCTTATCAGCCTGAAAGACGACTCCAGACTCAGAGACGAATGTTCTCTTCGTTAGGCCAAGAATGACGACCTCGTAGCAAGCGTGCGCGCGATGATAGTTATCGTAGTTGCGGGCGGCCTTGAACGCCTCGAGCGGCCCGATAAGATCGAGCGCCGCGACGCCATCGAATCCAACGATCCCTATCAGCCGGGGGGGAGTGTCGACCGGAAGTCGTGGAAGCGCGGGTGATTCAAAAAATGAGGCTCGCATCCCTGCCATTCTTCTAACAGTGGACGCGACCGCACAATACCCAGAAGAGGCTGGTCGATGAGACCAGTTTGGCAGCTTTATTAGGCGCTGGGCGTCACAGATTCGGTCGAGTAGCGTCTCGCGCAGAGGGCAATGGTGAGGCCCACGAAAAAAATATGTGAGGCCAGATCGCTCAGGGTCGAGACCGTGCTGGGCTTAAAACTGGGAGCGCGGGAAAGAGGAAGCACAACCAGGCGCATGAAGTAGAAGATGGTAACGCCATAAATCACGCCACAGACCACGGCTCGTCGCGTGAGCACGACAAAAATTTGGCTCGCGAAGTTGTAAAAAGCCGCGAACCCCAAGGCGATGACAAAGTGCAGGCCGACGCCAAGCGCGGCCGTCGCGATCCCGCCGTCGAACGAGCTGCGGCCGAGTAATCCGCTCGCAATGGCCTGCGGAGTCCGAATCAAGGGAACCCCGCGCGCGGTGTTGAAGGTGAGAGCGAAAATTAGGTCCAATGCCCCGGCGATTAGTCCGCCCCAAAAGATCGCTCGCCACAATCCGGCTTTCTTCGCTTTTCTTTCGCTATCAGTAATCATCCACCTCAGGCTGACGGCGGCATTGCAGCACAGATAAAATCATCTTGCACGACAATCTGGCGCTTGGCGCCTGTTCGGCCATACCCAACTAAGACAGATCGAGCTGGCCAGTTCCACCCCGGTGGATTCCCGGACGGCACGGCCGACATTTTGGACAAGCGCGACGTGCGGCGCAGCTATCTTGAGAACATGACCTATGAATGGAACGGTAGGTCCGCGTGAAAAAGCTTCGGACGGTTCGAGAAAATTCGAGAGTAAGGAAGCGGCGAAGCCGTTCCATTATTTCGTTCGCAATGTTGCGCCTGGATCGAGCTTCCTCCGAGCCGCTCCACCAGCAAGTTTATCGTCAGATTCGCGATGAATTGAAGTCGGGCAGCTTCGGGGAAAGCGCCTTCCGGTTGCCTTCTTCCCGACAATTGGCTGCGGATTTGGGGATCTCGCGACCCACGGTCAAACTCGCGTTTCTAAAACTTCAGGAAGAAGGCTACGTCCGCTCGAAGAAGCGCTCGGGAATGTTCGTCGCGTCCTGTCTTCCTGAGAGTTTCTTGAGTGCGAGCAAACCGGTGGTGAGCAAGCCCAAGGAGCGTTCCCTTAGGCTCGCTCAGCGTCTTAGCAAGATTCTGGATCCCCGGGCGGGAAAGGAGCTGGATGTAGGACGCGGAGGTGGGGAGGGAGTGACCCTCTTACCTGGCCTGCCCGCGGTGGATGAGTTTCCCCTGGCGGTATGGGAACGTCTTCGGGGAAAGGTCCTGGCGAAGAAGGGCGTCAATCTTTTACGCTATGCCTCGAGTCACGGTGATGTCGATCTGCGCAAAGCCATCGCCGCTTATCTCTGCGATTTTCGCGGGGCCCGCTGCCATCCGGATCAGATTGTGGTCGTGGCCGGAATGCAGCAGGCAATGGTAATTACTGCTCTGGCTTTGCTCGATCCGGGCGACGTTGCGTGGATTGAAGACCCAGGGTTCCAGCAGGCTCGGCGGGTCTTTAATTTTATGGGAGCCACCGTTATCCCCAGGCCGATCGACCGGGATGGAATCGTGATCGCGCGAACCTCCGCGCGGACGTCGCCCAGGGTTATCTTCGTTACGCCTTCCCATCAGTTTCCACTCGGAGTGACGATGAGTCTGGAGCGCCGGAAAGAACTCATCGAGTTCGCCCACGAGCGTGATGCTTTTATCCTCGAGGACGACTATAACTCTGAGTTTCGCTTCGATGGTCCGCCCCTGCCATGTTTGCAGGGACTGGATCACCATGGCCGAGTGATCTATGCGGGGACGCTGAGTAAGATTCTCTATCCCTCTTTGCGCCTCGGATACCTACTCGTCCCGGAGCAACTGATCGATTCGACCATCAAGATCCGGGCCGTCATGGATCAGCACTCTTCGGCGATCGATCAGGCAACGCTTGCGCTTTTTCTGACGGAGGGCTTTTTCCTCAGTCATGTTAAACGGATGCGCAATTTTTACGCCGGACGACGCGCCTACTTTGTCGAACAGTTCGAGAAATTTCTTGGGGAATATTTCATTCTGGAGGTCAGGCAGGCCGGGCTGCATTTTGTCGCCTGGATGCGAAACGCGGAGGATTTTCCCCTCTTCGCGCAAGCTCGCAAAGAAACCGGAGTAATTCCCTGGAAGTTATCGTTTCTCTGTGTCGAAGCCGACTTGAAGCCGGCGTTTGTCTTTGGCTTTGCCGCCTGGTCGCGAGCACAAATCAAAGAAGGCCTCGCGAAACTCGCTGCGGCCTTCGAACGCCTGAAGGGCGAGTCAATACGGAAGCCGTCCGCCAAGAGTTAGTCGGAAGTAGATCCTCTCGCCGATCAACCCGCGCCATATCCGGGGCGGGGCAATTTTTCTTTACAGAAAGGAACATCTTGCGCCAACGTCGCGCCGTGCGCTGGATTTGCCTGCTCCTTGGCCTAACGATTTTCTCCACCTTCGCCCAGGCGCAGGAACAGGAGAACAAGCTGGTCGATCGCCTGCTCCGTCCGAACATGGAGCTGAGCAATTCGGCCCAGAACAGAAAGTTCACCGCGGTCGAGGGCACTTCGGTGGATAAGAAATTCGAGGGGAAACAATTTTATTCCGGCAAGGAAAGCACGACAAAAAGCTTCTGGGGCGCGAAGAGTTTCCTCTCCAAAACTTTCGGGACCGGCAAGTACGCGCGGGCCGAGGCGGCCGCCAACGCCAAGGCGAACGCGGAGATTGCCTACGCCAGCCAGTTCGCGGACAAGAAAAGCTCGGTCGGACGAAAATCGTCTTTTGCGGAGAAGAAAACGCAGGGGAAAGATTACGCCGACAACCGGCAGTTTCTCGGCCAGGGCACGCGTCAGAAAATTCTGAGCCAGCAGAATCATGCGATGACGATCGACGAAGTGCGCGATCTCCTGAACAAGAGCAAGTAGCTGCGCGGGTTGAAGCCTGGGCAAGCTGACGCACCTTGCGGGATGGATTCGGCTCAAGCACTCGCGCGTCTGAAAATTGGCGCGGCGCAAATCATCAGCGACGCGGAGCTGCAGCGGAAGCTCTCGTTAGGCCGGCCTCTCCGGATCAAGCTCGGGGTCGATCCCACCAGCACCGATCTCCATCTCGGGCACACGCTTTTATTGCAAAAGCTCCGGCAATTTCAGGAGCTCGGGCACGAAGCCATCCTCATCATCGGGGACTTCACGGCCATGATCGGCGACCCGAGCGGACGCTCCGCGACCCGGCCGCAGCTCACCCACGAACAAGTACTGGCCAACGCCGAGAGCTATCGCGCGCAGGCTTTTCAAATTCTCGATCCGGAAAAGACGCGGACGGTTTTCAATGGCGAGTGGTTCCAGCCGATGCCGTTCGCGGAAGTCATTCGGCTGAATAGCCGCGTCACCCTGCAACAACTCCTGCAGCGCGAAGATTTCAAAAGCCGGATCGAGACGGAACAGCCGATTCGCGCACACGAGATCCAATACCCGATCATGCAAGGCTGGGATTCGGTCCAGGTGCAGGCCGATGTAGAGCTGGGCGGGACGGATCAGCTTTTCAATATTCTGGTCGGGCGCGATCTGCAGAAAGAAGAGGGCCAGCCGCAACAGGTGGTTTTTCTAATGCCCATCCTGGAAGGGCTCGATGGCGTGCAGAAGATGAGCAAGAGCCTCGGCAATTACGTCGGCATTAGTGAGCCGCCTAACGAGATGTTGGGCAAGCTCATGAGCATCTCCGATGAGTTGATGGCGCGCTATTACCCGCTTCTCCTCGGCCGCGAATTGCCCGCGGAACTGCATCCGATGGAAGCGAAAAAGCAATTGGCCGGCGAAATCGTCGCGACCTATCACTCGGCCGCGGAGAGCCGGCGCGCGATTGAGGAATGGGAACGCCGCTTCAGCGAAAAACGGCTCGACCAGGCGGAGCTGCCGGAATTCTCTCCCCGGGCGGCCGAGAGCAACGTCATCTCACTCGTCGCCGACGCTTATCGCGACGGTTTTGGCCTAACGAAATCGCGCGGCGACGTCCGGCGGCTCGTCGAGCAGGGCAGCGTGCAACTCGACGGCGAAAAAATTCGCGACCTGCAGGCCGCGCTCGAATTAGCCCCCGGGCAGGTCCTTCGCCTGGACAAGACCCGCGCCGTGCGCATCAAATAAAAAGGCGCGGCCCGACCACTCAGCCGGACCGCGCTCTTTAATGGAGAAATCTGTTCGTTAGGCGTGCATCGGCTCGAGCATCGCGTAGGAAGGCGCGCGCTCTGCCACCGGTGTCGCGATCCCTTCGAAATGCGCGCGGAGGCTGCGCAGCTCCGAAGTGAGGAAAGCGTCGATGAAGCCGAACTTCCGGTCCAGCCACGCGTAAAGTTTGCTCTTGATCTCGTAATGCACGGCGAGGGTCACCTCGGTGCAATCGGGACGGACGGAATCAAATTCCACCAGACCCATCAAATCGATATTGCCGCCCCACGATTCGAAGGCGAACCGGTCGGGCGATTCGCTCTCGACCGAGGCCACTACCGTATGAGCTTCGAAGCCGAGCGGGCCGCGGAAGCCGAAGTCGATCGTTTTCGACGAAGTCACCGTCGCCTTCGTGACCATGACGAATTGGCGGCGATAAGATTGGATGCTGGCGAGGCGGGTTTTGCACTCATCCAGCGACTGGCTCATGTGAAGGGTTTTTTGTAGCAGCATAGTTTTCAAGAGGTTAGTGCAATCACTTTTAGCAGCGGACGTGCCACTTCCGTTTTCCCTAGGGAGCGCGCTGCTCTGGGGGCCGCTTTGTGTCGCGATCCGCTACACAATTGTCATCATTCGGCTGCTGCCGGGATGACACTTGGGCCGAGCATTTCCTGCAGCCGCGCAGGGATTTCCGCGCTTTCTGGGTCGAATATTTCGAGCAGCGGCAAAGGTAGGCAACTGCGCAAAATGGCAGCGTTAGTCTGAAACGCGATGTCGTCGCCGACCGCGCCGAGATCGTTCATGACAAGGCCGGCGCATTTCAAGCCGGCCGCCGCGATAGAGCGGAGAGTGAGAAATGTGTGATTCAGGCAACCGAGGCGGTTGTGCACGACGACGATCACCGGCAACTCCAGTTCGGCTGCGAGATCGTTCGAGAAATAGTCGGTCGTGATCGGCACGATCCAACCGCCCACTCCCTCGACCGCCACAAAATCCACTCGCTCCTTCAGCCTAACGAATCCGTCGTGCAGCATCGCGATATCGATCGTGCGGTTCTCTTCCAGCGCGGCCGTCAAGGGCGCGGCGGGTGTCTGCAGCCAGAGCGGGTTAATTTCGTCGATCGTTAGGCCGGGGTTGCTCGCGGCCAGGAGCGTTTCCGCATCCTGGCGATCGCCGCAGCAGATCGGTTTGTAGCCGGCGCAACGGACGCCGCGCGCGCGCAACCGGTTGAGGAGCCAGGCGGTGAAAGCCGTCTTGCCGACGCCGGTATCGGTCCCGGTGATGAAAACACTCACGCCGCCGCCTGCTCGAGTGCGAGCGATTGCAGCATCGACTCAAAAATTTTCCGCCCATCGCTGCTCCCGAGCCGCTCTTCGCAGGCCCGATCCGGATGCGGCATTAACCCGAAAACATTGCGCTCGCGGTTGCAAATGCCGGCGATGTTTTCGAGCGAACCGTTCGGATTGGCCGCGGCCGTGATGCGACCCTCCGCGTCGCAGTAACGGAGCAGGATCTGTCCGCGCTGGTTCAACTCCTGCAGCGTCGCTTCATCCGCGAAATAGCAGCCTTCGCCATGCGCGATCGGAAGCCGAAGCAAGGTCCCAACGGGCAGGCCGTGCAGGAACGGCGAATCGCTCGCCTCAACCCGCATCGTCGGAATTTCACAGACAAAATGAAGCGAGCGATTGCGCACGAGCGCGCCCGGGAGGAGGCCCGCTTCGCAGAGAATCTGGAAACCGTTGCAGGTGCCGATGACGAGTTTCCCCGCCCGCGCGGCCTCGCTTACCGCGCGCATGATCGGCGAGAAACGCGCGATCGCGCCGCAGCGCAAATAATCGCCGTAGGAAAATCCACCGGGCAGAACAATCGCATCGGCCTCGCCTAACGAAGTCTCCTTGTGCCAGACGTAGTTCGCTTCGATACCCTCGATCCCGCGCAAGGCGGCGAGACAATCCTGGTCGCAGTTGGAGCCGGGAAATTGAACGACGGCGAATTTCATGACTTCTCGTTAGGCATCTCCAGGCGGTAATCTTCGATCACCGGATTGGAAAGCAAATCGCGGCAGAGCTCACGCAACTTTCCCTCCTGCGCCGCCGGGTCACCCTCCAGCTCGATCTCGAGATAGCGCCCGATCCGCACATCGCGCGCGGCAGTGAATCCGAGATGCTGCATCGCCTCGCGCACGGCCGCGCCCTGCGGATCGAGGACGGTTTCCTTCGGCGTGACAAAGACTTTCGCTTTCATCGCCGCACTATGAGCCGGAAGCGGAAAGATTGCGACTCGCGCGCTTTCCACGCCAGGCAAAGCCGCTAAACTTCCGGCGTTATGGCAGACCAAATTCTTGCGGGCAAAACCGGCGTCGTCTTTGGCGTCGCGAACAAACGCAGCATCGCCTGGGCGATCGCCAAAGCCTGGGCGGCAGCGGGCGCGAAACTCATTTTCAATTATCAGGGCGAGCGCCTGAAGGAAAACGTCGAGGAGCTGGTCGGCGAATTTGGCGAAGGCACGCCGCTCTGGCCCTGCGACGTCTCGAAGGATGAGGAAATCAGCGGCTTCTTCGAGAAGGTGCGCGGCGAAACCGACCGGCTCGATCTTCTTCTCCACTCGGTCGCGTTCGCCCCGAAGGAAGCGCTCGAAGGCGATTTCCTCAGCACGACGCGCGAAGCTTTTCGCACCGCGCACGACATCAGCGCCTATTCGTTAGTCGCGCTCGCGCGCGAAGCGGCGCCGCTCATGACCGACGGCGGCAGCATCGTCGCGATGACTTACTACGGCGCCGAAAAAGTCGTGCCGCACTACAACGTGATGGGCGTGGCGAAAGCCAGCCTCGAAGCGAGCACGCGTTATCTCGCCTACGATCTCGGCTCGAAAAAAATCCGGGTGAATTGCATTTCCGCCGGTCCGGTCAATACCCTCGCGGCGCGCGGGATCAGCGGTTTCTCTTCCATGATGAAACATTATCAGGAACGCGCGCCGCTGGGCCGCAGTTGCGATCCGGCCGAGATCGGGCAGACCGGGATTGTTCCTCGCGAGCGACGGCGCGGCCGCTATCACCGGCCAGGTGATTTACGCCGACGGCGGTTATCAGATCATGGGGATGTAGCGGGCTGTGAGCGGAAAATTTTCTCGCCCGCGGTCACGAGCCAGTAGGGCAGGTTGACCATGAAGATGAGCAGCAGCCACTGATTGTAGATGAACGAAAGGCCCATCGAATAAGTCAGGCCGACGTGAAACAGGATCAAAGCGCAACCGAGCAGCGCGGCCCAAATCCGGTTGCGCAACATGAGCGGCGAGCCGAGTTCGAGAAAAAGTCCCACCGCCGCGATGAGGACCACGATCCAGCCGTGCGTTGCCGCGAAATGAGCGATCGAGAGTTGCTGCTGCAGATCGGCCTGGCGATGCGTGTCGTAAAATGATTGGTAAGCGGATTTCGCGATCGAAACGCCGAGATAGCGCGCGTCGTAAATCCACTTCCCTCTCGTCACTATCAGCTTGGTGATCCCGGCGACGAGATAGACCGCGACGATCGTCTGCTGCGACCACCAGATCGCGCGGCTTTCGAGCAGGGCGCGGTCTTCGCCGGCCCGCCGACGCCAAAGTCCGTAGAAATGCGCGGCGGTTTGCGCGAGCAGAACGAGCGAAACAATCTGCATCGCGTGCTGGATTCCTCCCTGCGAATTCGTGATCGCGTTCGTCGCCACCTGAATGAAAAGCGCGACCGGCAGCGCCAGCCAAACGACCAGGCGCAGGACATAAAGAACGAGTGCGACGATGAGCAGCTTCTGGCAGAGAGCGAAGACGTGCGGCGCGAGCAGGAAATGCAAATCGACGAGGCGCGCGAATCCGTTAGGCGAAGGAATGCCGTTCACGATCAGCCCTTTTGGCGTGGCCTGAAAAACCACCCAGGCGAAGAGCGCTCGCATCACCAGCCGCTCGTAAAAAGCGAAAGCAGGAAGCGGGCGGCGCGCGGTCATGGCCGCGTCGCTACGATCCGGCTTTGGAAGAGCAACTGCGAACCTTCCTGGTGCACGTCGACGCGCCGGACCTGCGCGTGGGCCAGACGTTTCTTCACATCCGCGCCCGCCACCGGGAGCGCTTCCAAATAATGGAGCAACGCCTGGCCAGCCGCGTTCTCCGCGAGAGGGACCCTTTTGCTCCCGGCATCCGCGAAACGTTTTCGCGCGATCCGATAATCGGAGTCGTAGATTTTTCTCAGGCCGGAGTTCGAGATTGCGAAGGGACGAGTCGGGATTTCGTCGCCCTTCGCGTCAGCCAGAAAGAGGTAGTAGCTCTTCTTGCTGAACGACGCGTACATCGGGAAATGCGAGAAGGGATAATTCTCCCGCAGGATGAGACAGAGCAGCGTCATCACGAGGAGACATTTGCAGTGGGTGCGTCGCAGCCAGGCAAACGCAGCGACGAAAGGCGAAGCGATATCCATCCGGCGAAGCGGCCGCGCGCCTAACCGGGCGGCCAGGCCAGCTTGCG
The DNA here is from genome assembly GCA_963792775.1 of uncultured Verrucomicrobiae bacterium. Classification (GTDB taxonomy): domain Bacteria; phylum Verrucomicrobiota; class Verrucomicrobiia; order Chthoniobacterales; family UBA10450; genus Palsa-1392. Next base: position 962,426 of record CAWBXU010000002.1, read on the forward strand.
CTTGCCTAACAAGTGCACGTGCAGATGCGGCACGCTCTCGCCTGCGTCCGGTCCGCTGTTGATCACGATGCGATAGCCGCTCTCCGCCATCCCGAGATCGCGCGCCACTTTCGTCGCGCTCAGGATCAGTTTGCCTAACAATGGCGCGTCCGTCTCCTTCGCCTGCGCGAGCCGCGGGATGACGCGCTTCGGAACGATCAGAACGTGGACCGGCGCTTTCGGGTCGACGTCGTGAAATGCGAGAACGTCGTCGTCTTCGAAAACAATCTTCGCCGGAATTTCGCGCGCGACGATTTTCTCAAAAATCGTCATCGAATCGAACAGGTGAGGTCGGAAACCTCCGGGCGGCTGAGCAGTTTCTCGCGGATGAAACAGGTCACTTCCTCGCGCATGCTGTCACAGGCGCGCGTCCAGGTCTTAACCGAGCAGAGAAGTTTGATCGCTGGTTGCAGACCGAAAAAATGCAGGCTGGTCGCGCCCGTCGCGACAATCGCGGCGACGCGTTTTTCGAGCAGATCGAAGAAGGCGAGCTCGTAGCCGTCGCCTGCAGCCTCGGCGACTTCGAAAAGCGAAATCGAAAGCGGCGGCGGGGCGGGCCGAAAATGCGGAACGATTTCCTTGTAGCCGATCACTTTCAGGACGTAGCGCACGGTCTGATTGAGCTGGCTGAAAGCGACGACCGGTTCGTCGTTCCGCAGCCGCAGATAGAAAGTGATGCTCTCGGTGACGTGCTCGGTCAGCCACCAGCTCGGGTAACCGGCGCGGTCCGCCGCCTGGGTGATGGCGTCGTGCAACCAGTCGCGATTGAACTCGAAGAGCTGGCCGGAGTCGGCCCGGAGGTAGGGAAATTCTTCCTTAAACGCGACCATTTTTTACCGTTTCGGAGAAGAGTTCGCGCTGAGCCGCGTTCGGTTTGATGCGCCGTGCGAGCGCCTGAATTTCGTCGACGAAACGATCGACGTTTTCGAAACGATGATGGACCGAGGCGTAGCGCAGATAGGCGACTTCATCGAGGTCGCGCAATTTTTCCAGGACCTTCTCGCCGATCTCGGTGGAGGTGATTTCGCTCCCGCTCGTTTCGATTTCGTGGATGATTTCCTCAACCGTTTCCTCGAGGACGACGAGGCTGATGGAGCGTTTCTCGCACGCTTTGGCGATGCTGTTGGAAAGCTCGCGGCGGTCGAAGGCTTCGTGGGTGCGGTCACGTTTGATGACGCGAAGGTGCGCGCGTTCGATCTGCTCGTAGGTGGTGTAGCGGAAGGAACAGGCGAGGCAAACCCGGCGGCGCCGAATGCTGGAATTGTCGCGGGACTGCCGTGAATCGATGACCTTGTCATCATTATTTCCGCACTTGGGGCAACGCATGATGTAGCCGAGAACCAAGGGTGACACTACACTTGGTAGGCGGGCGCAGCGCAAGCAATTTCGACGAAAGACGGCGAAAAAGTTTCTCTCGTTAGGGGAAAATGCGGATGTTTTTGGCGCCTCCCTCTGGGAGGCGCGAGGTACACTGCGGATTCGAGAATCGACAGCCGCGCTTCGCAGAGCGAAGCGTCTACAGCGCCGCGCACGAATGAGCCGCCTAACGAGGCGGAAACTCGAACTCCGCTTTCTTCTTGTCCTTCGAAAGGGTGAGGTAGGCGCTGAAGTTTGATCCGCGTTTCGAGACGAAGCCTTCGATCAACCCGGTCTTGCCCAGCTCGACCAACCGCTCCGCGTCTTCCGCCGAAATTTCCTTCCCGCAAAGATTGCGCTTCAACTGAAAGACGACGCGGGGCGAACCATCCGCCTGCGGCTTCGACACGACGAAGGAATCGTCCGTCTGGTAAAGATCGCCGTGATGAATTTTGCTTTCACTCAGCTTCACCGCTTTCGTCAGGTCGAGCGGGGACTTTCGGTTTCCGCGGAGCGCTCTTGCCGTTCTTGGCAGCGCCTTCGCGCGGCTTGCGCGGCGGAAATTCCCAACTGATTTTCGGTCCCTGCCTAACGAGGAAAGCATCGAACGGCCGCCCCTTCTTCGAGGTGAACTTTTCGATCAGCTCCGTCTTCCCCTCCGTAACCAACTGGATCGCCTGCTCGCGCGTGATCTCCTTCTGGCACATGAAGCGCCCGACCTTGAAGGTTTCCTTCCAGTCGTCGCCGGCGCGCGCGCGCAGGACGTAGTTGGTCGGCGCTTCGCAAAGTTCCGCGCCGGTCGCGGGATCGGTCCAGAAGGGAACGAGCGCGTTGAGGTCGACTTTGTTGCCGAAGTCGAGCTCCGCTTTTTTGCGTCCGAGATTTTTTTCGTCGTCGACGATTTTGATTTTTGAAGGGAAACGATTGCCGGTTTTCGCGGAGACGAAACCGTCGAGCGGACCGATCTCGCCCTTCTCGACCAAATCGCGCACTTCGGCTTCCTCGATTTTGCGGCCGCTCATCACCTTGTAAATGAGAAGGGCGCCGTCCTGCGATTTGAAGCCGCGCAAGGTCTCGAGCATCGGCTGGCCGTCGGTCGGCGAAATGATGTCGGTCACGCGCGAGTTGGATTCGTCTTCCTCGAAATTCTTCGTCCGCTCGACGATGCCCTTGGTGACCTCGACGATCTCCGCCATGAAATCGCGCCGGGGAAATTTGCCGTGCTCCATCTGGCGGAGCTTGTATTCCCACTCGCCCGTCATGTCGGGTTTCGTTAGGGCGTCGGCCTGGACGGCGGAGAGGAATTGGAGAAGCGATTCGGCTTTCGTGGTCGGTATCAGCTCGCGCTGATTTCGCTCAAGATATTTCTGATTGAGCAACCCATCGATGATGTCGGCGCGGGTTGCGGGCGTGCCGAGGCCGCGTTCTTTCATCGCTTCCGCCATCTCCTCGTCGTCGACCAGTTTGCCGGCCCGCTCCATCGCCGAGAGGAGAGTGGCTTCGGTGTAACGCGGCGGCGGTTTGGTCGTCTCGTCGTGCAGTTCGGCGGAAAGAGTTTTGGCCTGGGCGTTGTCTTCGCTCGTTAGGGCAGGAAGCGCCTTGGCGTCGGCGGAATCGTCCACCGTCGTTTTGCCGTAAACGGCCAGCCACCCGGCCGAGGTCAGCACTTTGCCTTCCGTCTTGAAGGCATGCGCGGCCGCGACCGTGCTGATCCGCGTCGTGACATCGAATTCCGCCGCCGGAAAGAAAGTCGCGACAAAACGCCGCGCGATCATGTCGTAAATCTTGCTCTCCATTTCATCGAGATTCTTCGGCTCGGCGCCGTTCGGGATGATGGCGAAGTGATCGGAAATCTGCGCGTTGTTGAAGATGCGCTTGTTCGGACGGAGCCAGCCTTTTTCGAGAACGGTCTGGCCGTGCTTCCCGAGATCGCCTTGCAGGTTGCCTAACGTTTCCCGGCAAGTCTGGATGTAATCTTCCGGAAGCGCGCGCGAATCCGTCCGCGGATAAGTGATGACCTTGTGACGTTCGTAAAGTGCCTGCGCGATTTGCAGGGTGCGCTTGGCCGAGAGGCCAAAGCGGCCGTTCGCTTCGCGCTGCAAGGTTGTGAGATCGTAGAGGCGCGGCGAAGCCTGGGTGGACGATTTCTTTTCTTCGGTGACTTTGGCCAGCGGCTGGCCCTGGCAGGCGGCGAGGACGGATTCGGCCAGCGCTTTTTCCCAAATGCGATCGATCCGGTCGTGTTCGTCGTTTTGGTCTTTTTTGAAATCGGGCCGCTGGTAGACGCCTTCGTAGATTCCTTTCGCGATCTCGAATTTCGCGGTCACGCGCCAGTAATCGCGCGGTTTGAAATTTCGAATCTCGAGCTCGCGCGAGAAGACGATCGCAAGGGTGGGTGTTTGCACGCGGCCGACCGTGGCGACGTTGCCGCCGCGCGAACCGAAAATGCGTTTCGTGAACGCGCGGGTGCCATTGATTCCGATCAGCCAATCGCTCTCGCTGCGAGAGCGCGCGGCATCGGCCAGGCCGGCCATTTCTTCGCCGTCGCGGAGTTTTTTGAAAGCTTGGCGAATTCCTTCCGCCGTCATGGTCTGCATCCAGGCGCGTTTTACCGGGAGCTTCGACTTCGAGAGGGCGTAGAGATTTTGGAAGATCAGCTCGCCTTCGCGTCCGGCGTCGCAGGCGTTGATGACGAGGCCGATGTCTTTTCGGTGGAGCAGTTTTTTGAGCAGATCGTAGCGGGGTTTGGAATCAGCGATCGGTTTGAGACCGAACTTTTCCGGGATGATGGGAAGAGTCTCGAGCCGCCAGAAGCCGTATTTCTTTTTGTCGATGTCTTCCGGCATTTCCAGCTCGACGACGTGGCCGACGGCGGAGGCGATGACGTATTCGCCGTCCTCGAAGATGTCGCCTTTTGGGGGAACTTTGCCGAGGGCGCGGGCAAGGTCGCCGGCGACGCTGGGTTTCTCCGCAATGATGAGGGTCTTGGGCATAAAGGGATGCCAACTAGACATCGTTGGCGCTCATTGCAAGTCGGAGCCGCAGAGGAAGCGCGGCGCGCTACGAGAGCTTCACGAAATGGTTGCCGGGGAGTTGTTTCACGAGGCGTTTCAGTTCAAGGCGGAGGAGGACGGAGGAGACCGTGGCGCTGGGCAAGGCGGAATTGTGCGCGATCTGATCGATCGGAGTTTCGGTCGGGTTGATCGCGTCGTAGACCCGGCGCTCATCGGTCGATAACTCCGGGATGGCGCGAGCTGCGGCGACGGGAATCTTTTGCTTTTCCGGCAGGAGAATTTGCAGGTCGTCGAGAATGTCGCTCGCGTCCATGACGAGCTTGGCGCCTTGCTGGATAAGACGATTGGAACCGTGCGCGGTCGGGGCGTTGATGTGACCGGGGACAGCGTAAACCGAGCGGCCCTGCTCGATCGCCTGCGAAGCGGTAATGAGCGCGCCGCTGTTCAAACCGGCCTCGACGATGAGGATGCCGTGGCTCCAACCGCTGATGATGCGGTTGCGCATCGGAAAGGTCTGGCGGTCGGGCTCGATCTCCATCGAGAATTCGGAGACGATGGCGCCGTGGCCGTCGCGGATCTTGTCCGCGAGCGCGGCATTTTCCGGCGGATAAAGTTTCGTTAGGCCAGAACCGATCACGGCAATCGTCCGGCCTTTGGCGGCGAGCGCGCCCTGGTGCGCGGCGGTGTCGATCCCGCGGGCCAGTCCGCTCACGATCGTTAGGCCGGAGTAGGCGAGCTGGTAGGAAAGTTTCTTGGCGCATTCCGCGCCGTAATGACTGGTGCGACGCGAACCGATCACGCCGATGGCGTGTTGGTCGCGTTCCGTCAGTTCGCCCCAGACGTAGAGAACAATGGGAGGAGCGTGAATCTCGCGCAGCTGCCGCGGGTATTCCGGCGATTGCGCGGTGATGACGTGGGCGCCGAAATCGCGAATCCTCGCGAGCTCGGCGGGTAGATCGACGTTACTTTCCCAGTTCGCGATCTGCTCCGCGACTTCGTTGCCGATCCCGTCGACCGTGCGCAGATCGCTTCGCTTCGCCGCGAGGATTCGCTCAGGCGTTTCGAAAACCTCGACCAACTTGCGCAGCCGCACCGGCCCCATCTTCGCCACCATGTTGAGCGCGATGCAGGCTTCGGTGGTATTCATGCGATCTCCATTTCGCGCAGGAATTGCGGGGGCGTCATTACTCGCAGAGGAGATTGACGAAAATCTCGCGTGTCGCGCGTCACGATGAAATCAGCTTCGCCGGCGAGTGCCGCCGCTACTTGCAATGCATCTTCAAAATCGCTCATCGGCAGGCTGAGCGCTTGCCTAACGGCCGCGCTCCCAGTCTCGGCCACGATCGCGAAGCGAAGTAGATCAGCGATAAATTCGCGAGCCTTCGCGTTCGTCCAGGCGACTCGAAGGAAGTAATAGATGTTGGCAACGCTGTGCCATGCCACCAACCCAGCGTGTGGATGTTCCTGACACCACTGGATCACCCGGTCGCTATCCGCAGCGAATGGTGCTCGGCGAAGTGCCGTGTCGAGCAAAACGTTCGCGTCGAGCAGGAGTTTCACTCCTTGGCGCCGAGGTATTTTTTTCGCAAATAGGTGAGACGCGGATCGGATGGATCAGCCGGAGGTTCTTTAAACTTTCCGCCCCATTTTTCCACGAACGATTCCGCGCCCAAGCGGTTGAACTGTTTCTCGACGATTTGAGAAAGAGAAGTGCGTTCGCGTTTGGCGAAAGCCTTCGCTCGCGCAATGGCTGCGCGATCGATCGTGAGGGTGAGTTTCTCCTTCATGAACACGTGCAAAGTAACGCCGGCACGTGTGCGGTCAACTCGGTCGGCGCAGCGCGCCAGGCGCAGCCGCTCTTAGAACGGAATCTCGTCGTCGTCCGGCTCGGGAGGCGGCGCACTTTTCGAGGATGCGCCACGAGAAGCGCCGGCACCACTGGAGCGACCGCGGGGCGGTTCTTCGGATTCGTCGCTGGGACCACCACCGCCGCCGCCCGGGCGGCTGCCGAGCATCTGCATCATCTCGCCGATAACTTTAAGTTTGCTCCGTTTTTGTCCGGAAGTTTTGTCGTCCCAGGTGTCGAGCTGGAGCCGGCCTTCGATGAAAACCGAGCGGCCCTTCTTCAAATATTCGCCGGCGACTTCGGCGGTGCGCCCCCAGAAGGTCACGTCGACAAAGGTGACTTCTTCGCGCTTCTCGCCGTTATCGAGGGTGTATTGCCGGTTGACCGCGATCCCGAGATCGGCGACCGCGCTGCCTTTCGGCGTGTAGCGCACTTCCGGGTCGCGGGTCAGATTGCCGAGGAGGAAAACTTTGTTGTAGCTGGCGGACATGCGGCCGTTTTAGCGAAACTACTTCTCCGAGGGAACTCTCTTTTTCGCCGGCTGGTCCTTTTTCTCGCGCAGCTTCTGGTAATGCTGCCGATAAACTTCCGGATCGAGCTTGAACTTCGAGCGCAGTTTGGTGATGAGCTGCGAGTCGGCGTGGAAGATAAAATTGACGTAAAAGCCTGCGTCGAGCTCGCCCGCGACGTAGGAAAACGGCCGCTTATCCATCTTCTGGACCTGCTCCACTTTGGCGCCTTCTTTTTGAAACTCGGACTCTAAGCGGTCCACGATATCCTTGACTGCGTCATCTTTCCCCTGGGTGTTGAGGACGATTAACGCTTCGTAACGGTTGGTCATATTTCTGGTGTTTTGTTGAACTCATTCATCGCAGCAATCACGCTTTTGTCGATGGCGCACTTCACTGCTGCAGCCGCGCGTTTGATCGTTTCGTCGAGGAGCGGCTGTTCCTCTTCGAAAAATCGGCCGAGCACATAATCGACCGCGCCCTGGGAGGGGGCGGCGCCGATTCCGACGCGCAACCTGGGGATTTCCGCGGTCCCAAAATGGGCGAAAATCGACTCGAGGCCGTTGTGTCCGCCGGAGCTGCCGTTCGTCCGCAAACGGAGTCGGCCTAACGGAAGCGCGAAGTCGTCGAGCACGACGAGAATTTCGGCCGCCGTGATTTTGTAGAAATTCGCGATCGCGGAAAGCGGCTCGCCGCTGCGGTTCATGAAAGTCGCCGGCTTCACCAGAATAACCTCGGTCTTGGCCCAAGCCGCGCCCCATTTCTCCGAGTAATCCCAGGCAAGCTGACGCTCGTGCGCGAGCCAATCCAGGACCATGAACCCGACGTTGTGGCGGGTCCGCTGATATTCGCGGCCGGGATTTCCCAATCCGGCGACGAGACGGATCGGCGAGGAAACTTCGTTCACAACATTGTAGGGCGACCGCTTCGGTTGCCCTGATTCAGACCGGGCAGGCGAAGCGCCCGCCCTACAATTATGCGTTCGCTACTTCTTCGCTTCTTTTTCTTTCGGGGCCGCCACGGGAGCCGCTGCTTCGCCCTCTTCCTTCTTCGCGGTGATCACTTCCGGCGCGGTCGGCGTTTCCGCCGCCACCGGCTCTTCTTCCACCGTCGGAGCAAGGACGGAGAACGCCGTCAAATCCGGCGGCACGCGAGTGGTCACACCTTCCGGCAACTTGATTTCTTTCACGTGAATCGAGTCGCCAATATTCAGATGCGACACGTCGACGTGGATGACGTCCGGGAGATCGCGCGGGAGACATTCGATCTCGAGCGAACGGACTGCCTGCTCGAGCAGACCGCCAAAAGTCTTGACCCCTTCCGCGATGCCGGTGGGCTCGAGCGGGACGTCGGCCTCGATCATTTCGTCCATCGAGATGGCGTGGAAATCGACATGCAAAATGTCGCCCCCAAGCGGGGAATGTTGCACTTCCTGCACGAGCGCGGTGCGGGCGCCGCCTTCGCCTTCGATCTCCAGCTCGACGAGAATGTTCTCGCCCGAGGCGTGGCTGAGGATGGTGGAGATGTCGCGCTTCGCCACTTGGAGCGGCTCCGGCTTGGTCTTGCCACCGTAGATGACAGCAGGCACGGCGCCTTGCGCCTTGATTTTGCGGACGGCAGAGCGCCCGGTTTCGGAGCGCCGGCTGGCGGTGAGTTTTACTTGTTTGGCCATGGGTTCGTTAGGTTATTGCGCGACCTTGTCGATCTGGAAAAGCGAGGAAACGGACTCGTCTTGATGGATCCGTTTGATGCTTTCGCCGAGCAGCTCAGAGACACAAAGCACCGTGGTCGTAAATCCTTCCACGGTGCGGACAGGCGTGCTGTTGGTCGTTATTAATTCCTTAATCTGGGAATTTTGCAACCGCGGGATGGCGACGTCGGCCAGAACCGCATGGGCCACGCCGGCATAGATATCGAGCGCGCCGTTCTTTTTCAGGAGAGTCGCGGCGGACGTGAGCGTGCCCGCGGTCTCGGTCAGATCGTCAACCAGGAGGATGTCGTGATCTTCCACCTCGCCGATGAGATAGAGCGCCTCGGTCTCGGTCGCGCTCTTCCGCTGTTTCGCGACGATCGCGAGATTGGCGCCCATCGCATGCGCATAGGCCGAGGCCATTTTCAATCCTCCCACGTCGGGCGAAACCACCACCGTTTTTCGTTTCAAACGTCCGCGCAAATAAGGAATCAAAACCGGCAACGAATACAAATGGTCCACTGGGATATCGAAAAATCCCTGCACCTGCTGCGCGTGCAGATCCATCGTGAGGACGCGGCTGACTCCGGCGGCGGTGAGAAGATTGGCCACCAGCTTGGCCGTGATCGGCACCCGCGGTTGGTCTTTGCGATCCTGCCGCGCATACCCGAAAAACGGAATCACCGCTGTGATCCGATCCGCACTCGCCCGCCGCGCCGCGTCCACCATGATGAGCAACTCCATGAGGTGTTGATTGGTCGGCGGGCAGGTCGGTTGGACGATGAAAACGTCGCGGCCGCGAATGTTTTCATCGATCTTGATGTAAGTCTCGCCATCCGGGAACGAGCTGATCGTCGCCTGCCCGAGCGGCACGCCGATGAACTTGCAGATCCGCTGCGCCAGTTCGCGATTGGCGGAACCGGAGAAAACCTTGAGCTCAGGTTGAGTGGCGAACATGGAGCGAGGGTCGCTACCTTAGGCGCGAGGATGCGACGTTGGCAAAAGGAATCGCGGCGATGGAGTTGTAGCGGGGGGCAGCGAAATTTCTTGCGCGGCCCTTCCATGGTCGCGCGGTCGCTTCTGCCGGGGGAGGACGGGGTGATACCCCGTCGCGCTTGGGCGAGTCTCGCCCAAGGCCCGCTGCGCGGAATGCACCTGTGGAGCCGACGTGGCGGCGCGAGCGGAGGGAAAATCTCCACACGCCCTCATCGCGCGGTTCGGCGCAGACTGCGCCGAACGACGGGGTGACACCCCGTCCTCCCCGGAAAACCGGTGCGGAGTCGCTTACTTCGCGAACGACGCGCGGAGCTTTTCTTTTTTCTCCTCGCAATCTTCGTGCAGGCGCCGCACTTCGGTCGCGAGCTGCTTCTCCAGCGTCTCCATTTCGCCAACATTGCCGGCCTGCCCGGCTTCGCGGATTTTCCCCTGCAGGAAAAGCTCCTTCTCCGCGATCCGCGCCTTGAAGCTCGAATCGATCTCCGCGATCTCCGCCTTCTGCGCATCGGTCAGGGTGACGGTCGGCGCGGTTTTCTCCAGCCGTTCCATGGCGAGTTCGTAGGCTGATTTCATCGCTTCGCTAATCGATCCATTGCGGAGCCGAAATCAATTCCTAAGTTGCGAAGCGATGGCCGGCCGGATTCAACTCATCAGCACCGATTTCGACGGGACGCTCGTTTGGCACGCGAACGATCCGGTCCTCGATTCGGCCTGCATGGAGCTGATCGGGCAGTTGCAAAAGGAAGGCGCGATCTGGGCGATCAACACCGGTCGCTCGGTTGGCATGCTGGAAGACGGGCTGGAGGATTTTTCCTTTCCCGTGCAGCCGGATTTTATCCTAACGAGTGAAAGAGACATCTTCCGGCCGTCGGCAGGCGGCTGGGAACCGTATGGCGATTGGAACGAACGCTGCGCCCAGGCCCACGCCGAGCTTTACGACAGTGCCTCCACCGTTCTGGCCGAGGTGGTGGACTTTGTCGGGCGTCAGACCAAGGCGCGGGTCATCTACGAGGCCGACGGACCGGCGGGCCTGATCGCAGCCGACGAGGCGGAGATGGATCGGCTGATCGAGTTCATCGATCAGGCGAAGGAGAAGGAACCGAAGTTCCATTACCAGCGGAACACGATCTACCTGCGCTTCTGCCACGCCGATTATCACAAGGGCGCGGCCCTGGCCGAGCTCGCTCGCCTAACGAACATAGGTCGAGAGAACATCTTTGCCTGTGGCGACCATCACAACGACCTTTCCATGCTGGACGGCCGTTACGCTGCGCTTCCCGCCTGTCCCGCTAACGCCATCCCGGAAGTAAAGGAAGCGGTCCGACGAGCCAGCGGGTGGGTGGCGGAGAAGGAAGCGGGCGCCGGGGTGCATGAAGCGCTCCGCCATTTCCTAGCCTAACGAGTATTGGTCTGATAAGGTAAGACGGGCGTGCTCGCCTAACGAGCGCCCAACCTCAGCCGCTCGTCTTCCGCGAGAAGCTCGCCTAACGGCGGCCAGCTAACTTCGCTGTCCATGTCGTGGAAGGCGTGGAGGTAAACCGCGACGGCTTCGGGCGGGTATTTCGCGACCAGTTGGTCGACTGACTCGGCCAGCTTTTCCCTGGGTGGCGAATCGGGGAGCTTCTCCACCGTGCCGTCTTCGTCGCGCTGGACCCCGGCCGAGTCGAGAAAATCGCAGAGCATCGGTTTTTGCGCGCCGAGCAGCCAGGCCTGAAGGAGATGGGCCGCGAGGGTGTCGCTCACCTTGCGACTGAGGGCGTTTTGCAACCAGGCGAAGCGTTCGTTAGGCGGTTTCCGCTCGACGAAAACGGGCCGGAGCTTGCGCTGGTTGGCCAGGCCCTGGATGGCGGCTTTCAGGACCGGTTTCTGTTCGGTCTGCAGGTAGGTGAAAATCTCGGCGGCGAGGGCCGGCGACATTTGCTGGAAAATTTCGTGCGATTTCATCGGATGGTCTCGGCGATCGGGGACGACAGAACATCGGGAAGGCCGGGTGCGCGACTGATTTTCGAAAAACTATTCGTCATGTAGGTGAGAAGAAGGACCCAGAAAGTGAGGGCGAGACTGAAGAGCGGGAACTGCAGAGCGAGCGGGAGCGAGTAGATGATGGCCATGAGCGGAATCCAGACGGCCCAGGTGGCGAACAAAGTCGGGATGATTTTTTCACGGTAATGGGTCCAGGTGAAAGCCCGGCCTAACGACTCGAAAGTGAAGCCGCTGTTTTTCCATTCGTAGGTGAGGACGCCGAAGGGATCGGCAAAGAACGGATTATAGACGAACTGGTCGATGCAGATTTTGCCGAGCACGACCGGGAGAGTGACGACGTTGCCGAGCAAGGCCGCTTCGCCGCGATAAAGCAGGTCGACGATCGAGCCATCGATCGCCCAGATCGGAATGGTGAAGAGGAGGTTACGCAGATTCCTTTTCGTTAGGCGGCCGCCCTGGAAAAACGCGACCAGGAAAATTTCCGGCAGAATCGCACCGGCCAGGATCGAGGCGGCGATGACAAAGAGCCAGCCATGTTGCGTCTTATAGGCGGCCAAAGTCTCGAGCGCGCGATGCGCGGCCGGGCTGAAATAATAAGCGAGCAAAAGCGCGAGCATGAGCGCCTGGAGGAAGAGCGCGGGCCAGAGATTGGCCCGCGCCGCCTCCCACCCGAGCGCAAATGGGGTGCGACGATGGGAGCGGGTCATGCCCACCTAGAAGAGCTGCGGCTGATTCTCGTCTTCGGGCTCGGGCTGACCAATGATGGCGCGGATCTTCTCGAGCATGTCGCGAAAATCGTAGGGCTTCTGGATCGTGTCGAGGACACCGGCCTTGAGCATTTCCGAACGCAGATTCGGCTCGAGATAACCACTCGCCACGATCGCGCGCACATCCGGCTTGATCTCTTTCATCTTGAGAAAAACGTCGCGGCCGCCGAGACGCGGCAGGCCGAGATCGCAGAGGACGAGACCGATCTCATCGGCGTGCTCGGAAAAAATCTCGATCGCCTCGACTCCGTCCTTCGCTGAGAGGACGCGATAGCCGTCGCCTTCCAGCATGAGCACGCCGAGGCCGCGCAGCATTTCCTCGTCCTCCACCAGCATGATGGTGCGGGCGGGACCGCGCGGGCCGGCCGGAGTTTCGTCGCCTTCGCCGGCAACAGCTTCGGCGGTGCTTTCGAGCGGCAGATAAATGCTGAAAGTCGTGCCGTAGCCGCGCTCGCTATCCACCTGCACGAAACCGCGGTGGTTGTTGACCACGCCGTAAACCACCGAGAGACCCAGTCCGGTCCCTTTGCCGCGTTCCTTCGTCGTGTAGAAAGGTTCGAAAATATGCGGCTTCACCTGTTTGCTGATGCCGCTGCCGGTGTCGATGACGCGCATGACCGCGTAATTCTCCGCCGCCACGCCGGTAAAATATTGGCTCAGGCGAACGCCGGGCGTGGTCGCGGTTTCAAAGGTGATAGTGCCGCCATCGGGCATCGCGTCGCGCGCGTTCACGCAAAGGTTGAGCAAGACCTGGTGAAGCTGGCTTCGGTCCGCCTTCACCATCGGGATACTAGGTTGAAGATGGAGGGCAAAATTGATCGTCTTCGGGAAAGTGGCCCCAAGCATTTTCTCCATCTCACCGAGCAGGCGATTGAGATCGAGCGAGGCAAATTGCGCTTCCGTTTGGCGGGCTGAGGTGAGGAGTTGCTGCACCAGGGCGGCCCCGCGCTCGACCGCTTCGCGGATGACGCGGAGCGCGTCGGCCACCTTCTCGGGACGGCCCTGCCCATCCTCGATCCGGGTGGTATAGCCGAGGATGATGGCGAGGATGTTGTTAAAATCGTGCGCGATCCCGCCGGCCAACGTGCCCAGCCCTTCCATCTTCTGCGCCTGGACGAGCTGGTGTTCGAGCCGCTTGCGCTTGGTGTCGTTAAAGAGGTAGCCCTTCAGTTCGTGCAGCTCGCCCGCGACGTTGAAACTGCCGGTGAAACGGGCCGCGACATAGACCGCGTCGCCGTCGCGTTCGTGCATCTCGATTTCATCGCGCTCCACACTCTCGTTAGGCCGAATCGATGCGACGAGATCAAGTCCCTCTTTCTTCGTGCGCAGGAGGGACATGAAATTCGCCGCCTGCGCTTCCTCGACCGAGTCGAATCCGAAGGTCCGGGCGAAAGCCGGATTGCAGGTCAGGATGGTACCGTCCGGTTTCATGATCAGGTTGCCCGTCAAATCTTCCTCCACGAAACGGCGGTAGCGCTCCTCGCTGTGGCGGAGTGACTCCGCCGCGCGCACCCGATCGGTCACGTCGGCATTGATCTGCAGCCAGGGCGCGTCGGGATTGTTGTCGGTCAACGTCCAGCTGCTCGCGACCACGATCTCGGCGCCGTCGCGCCGGGTCTGCCAGAGCTCGCCTTCCCAATGATCCTCATCGCGGAACGTGGCACTGAGCCAGCCGAGGGTTTGGGCGGCGCGCGTTTGCAGCAGCTCGTGCACGTTTTTACCCAGGGCTTCGTCGCGCTTCCAGCCGTAGATTTTTTCCGCCCCGCGATTCCAATAGGTGATCTCGGCAGCAGCGTTGCAGATGATGATGGCGTCGCTTGCCATATCGAGCAGCTCGGAGTGCTGCAAAAGCTCGCGCCGCGTTTTCCCGAGCTCGCGGTGCGTCTGCGCCTCCCGCAGAGCGCGCTGCACCGCCGGGCCGAGTTTCGCCAGAGATTTCTTGAGCACGAAATCGGTCGCGCCTTCCTGAAGAGTGGCGATCGCCTGGGTCATGTCCTCTTCGTCCAGGACGTAAATGAACGGGACTTCCGGGCGTTTCTCCTGCGCCAGGGCCAATGCGCGGGGACCGGGACAGGCCGAACTGGAGCGGTTCGCCAAAATGAGGTCGAGCTGCGGCGCGGCGAGCGCCTCGACCAGATCCGCTTCGGTCGTTACCCGCCGGATGGCGCACTCCAGTCCGTTCCGGAGCAATTCTTCGCGAACCAGCGCAGCGTCCGCTTCACTCGGCTCCAGGTGAACGATTTGTAGCAGAGACATCTTATCTTAAGAATACGGCACCCGAAGAACCATCGACCCATCACCGTTAAGAACACGTTGCACGAGTGCGCGGCCGATGCCAGTGCCGCGGCACGCTTTTACCGCGGCCGGCGCGGCCGGGCCCTTTTTGCCTAACGATTCGCCAATCGACTTCCGCATGGGGGGCTCGATCTCCTTTGCCCCCGAACCCGCAATTGCATGGCCTTCCACACCGATCTGGCTGTTGAGCGTCGGGTTCAAAGATCCATCGCCGTCCACTTTGATTGTCATCCCGAACCAGCCGTGCTTACCGGCTGGTATTGTCGCGGGAAGGAACCAGCCTAACGACACCAAGAGCGCCAACCCGCTCCGCCGCACGAGGCAGAGGATAGAACGAAGGCGGCGACCAAGTCGCGCATTTGGATGGCGCGGCCACCTGGGATTACGCTCCCTCACGCCGGGAAAAGCCAAATCCCCGGTTAAGGTTCCGGCTGGATGGCAAACCCCACCGCCGGCTCGGCGTCGCCGGTGACTTCCGACTGGTCCTGCAGATAGGTGCGCCCTTTGTAAAACGGAGACACAATCGCGAACAGGACCGCCGTCCCCAGCATGACCCAGACGAAAAACATGAAGTAGCTCGCGCCCTGCAGTTTCAACGAACCGTCCGGGTTCTGGATGAAGAAGTTGACCGCGGCGGTGAATTGATTGCCGAGCGAAACCGCGAGCAAATAGGTGCACATGATGAGTGATTTCAGCTTCACCGGCCCCTGGGTGTAGGAAAATTCGAGGTGCGTCGGTGAGACCAGCGTCTCGCCCGCGGTCAGCACGACGAACGCCCAAACCTGCCAGATGATGCTCGGCCGGGCGCCGGCGTCGATCCGGGTCTGAATCATCGCGACGATGAAAAACGAACCGGCGGTGACGAACAATCCGGCGCCGATTTTTCGCAGCGGCGTCAGCCTAACGAACTTCTCAAGAAACGGATAGAGCCAGTAGGAAAAGACCGGCAGCAGGATCAGGATGAAGATCGGATTCACCGTCTGGATCTGCGAAGAGAGCCACTCGATTCCGAACAAGTGCCGATCCATCGACTCCGCCTGAATGATCCAGGAGGAAAAGTTCTGCTGCCAGAGCGCCCAGAAAATCATGACGAACGGCACCGGCATGAGAACGTTCAGAATAATCTTCCCGGTCTTCCGGTTGAAAATCTCACGCGCATAATTACGCAGCCCGACCGGCGGGATGTGGACGAATTTCTTGCGTCCCAGCCAGAAAACGAATGTGGCGATGGCCATGAAAACGCCCGGCAGACCAAAGGCGACTTCGGGGCTGTGCAGGCCCGGACTTTCCAGAAAACTGACAACGCCGGGTGGAAGCTTGGCAATCATTCCCGCGGGATCAGCTATATAAGGCTCCAGCAGCCACGGGATCAGGAGAGTGGAGATGAAAGAACCCGCGTTGATGGAAAAATAAAACCAGTTAAAGACGCGGCTGAGCAGGTGCTGGTTTGATTCGCCAAATTGGTCACCCACATTCGTCGAGACGCATGGCTTGATTCCACCCGCGCCAATCGCAATCAGCGAAAGGCCGATGGCGAGGAGATAGCGAGGCTCGATCATGTGCGCGACCGACGAACCCATCAACGCCAGGACGGCGTGCCCCACGCAATAGACAATCGAGATCCAAAAGACGACCCAGAACTTGCCGAAGACCGCGTCGGCAAGGACCGCGCCAAAGATCGGCAAAATATAAAGAACGGAAACGAAGGTATGATACCAGGCCTCGGCCTGCGTCGCCGGCATCACGCTCAGGTGACCCATCTTGTCCAGGAGGTACCTCGTCATGAAGACGGTGAGGATGGAGTTCATCCCGTAATAGGAGAAACGCTCGGCCGCCTCGTTGCCCACGATGTAGGGCACGCCCGGCGGCATGGTCGAAATCTTGGGCGGCGAGGTAAGGTATTTGGTCTTGGCCATGCGCGACGGACTCGTTAGTCGTTAGGGCGTCGGCGACGGGAAAAAATTTGCCGGGGTGGGCGAAGCGGACGGAACCGGTTCGGCTGCAGCCGGCCGGGTTTCTTCGGCGCCGGCCTGGAGCGGATGGAGGTGTTCTCTTTGCTCCGTCGGCAATTCGCCGAGGTGATGGCGTTCGCAGGAACTAAAGACGAGGAGCAAACCGGCGAGCGCCGCGAGCGGAAACCGAAAACGAAACATGCGCGGGGAGAGTAAGGGGCGACTCGCGCGCGACGCAACAAAAAGATTGGCGAGGTGCAGCGCGGCTCTTAATCTGCGCTCCGCGAGGCGATCGGCACGAGTTCTCCCTTTGCTCCTCGCGTTTGGCCTTTCCTCCTGCCGGACTAATTCCCCCATACTCGCCGAAGCACCGGAACAGAGGACGGTTACAAGAAAGTGGTGGAAGGACGACTTGGCCCGCTTTGGTATGCTCGATCCTTATGGCGCGGAGCGGAACTGCTCGGAACCGTTAAGTTGAGCTTTGAAATTCCAGCGAAGGCGGTCCGGCCCGCCATCTCAAGATTCTCGCGAGCAATCACTCGACATAACGGATCGCCGAGCATGCCGTCGGGGACCTCCGGCCCCGCCGATCCCAAAGGCTGTTCTCAAAAAGATGGGAGCACGGGAGCCCTCGAGATAGAGGAGAGTTTCACATTCTTTCAGCACGTGAACCAAAGCTCGCCACCTCCAGAAAACGTTAGGCGAACTCCGATGTGCACGTGTCATGCGCCGCGGGGATGCCAGTATAGCGGAATGTCGCAAAGAATTCTGGGATTGACCTTTCTCTTTGCTTTTTGCCTAACAATCCCATTTTCAGCGCCGGCCGGCGCGCCGCCGAAACGCAACATCACCGAGAAAGACCTCTTCGATTTTGTCTGGATCGGGAGTCCGCAGGTCTCGCCGGATGGATCGCAGGTCGTGTACGTGCGGGTGACGGTGGACAAGAAGAAGACCGGTTACGACACCGCGATCTGGATGGTGCCGGCGGACGGCAAGGAAGCGCCGCGCCAACTCACAAACGGTCCGCGCGATGGCAGCCCGCGCTGGTCGCCGGATGGGAAGTGGCTCGCTTTCACCCGCGCCGCGGAGAAGGAAGGCAAGAAACAGCCGCCCCAACTCTGCCTTCTCCCGATGGCGGGCGGCGACGCGTTCGTGTTTACCGATCTGCCGAAAGGCGCGGGCGATCCGAAATGGTCGCCGGACGGGAAGTCGATCGTCTTCACGAGCAGCTCGAATCCGGAAGACCTCGCCAAGCAGGCGAAGAAGAAGGAGGAAAAGAAAGCCGAAGCGGAGGAGGAACACGAGAGCGACGTGCACGTCATCACCCGGGCGGTTTATCGGAATAACGAGGAAGGTTATCTCGACCCAAAACGCCCGCAGCATTTGTGGGTCGTCACCGCGCCGCAGAGCGCGGATCAAAAGGTCGAGCCGCGCCAGCTGACGAGCGGGCGTTTCGATGAAGGCGACGCTTTCTGGTCAAAGGATGGAGCGCAGATTTACTTCACCTCCTGGCATGTGGACGAGCCGTATTACGAGCTGGGGAAGACCGAGCTTTACGTCGTCTCGGCGAAAGGCGGCGATCCGAAACGGATTAGCACGATCGAGATGAACGCGGGCGATTTTGCCCTCAGCCCCAATG
This sequence comes from uncultured Verrucomicrobiae bacterium, assembly GCA_963792775.1. Classification (GTDB taxonomy): domain Bacteria; phylum Verrucomicrobiota; class Verrucomicrobiia; order Chthoniobacterales; family UBA10450; genus Palsa-1392. The sequence goes on from CAWBXU010000002.1 coordinate 980,512, forward strand.
GAAAAAAAGCGGCCTTCGTCGCTTCGACGAACGAGCCGGTTAATTCCTACACCGAGTCGGATCTTTGGACGATCGACCTGACGCCCAACGCCAAACCGGTCAACCTAACGAGTGGTTTCGATTACGGCGTGGGCGACAGCGTTTTCGGCGACAACGCCGCCCCGCGCGGTCTGGGCGGGAACTCGTTAGTCTGGTCGCCCGACGGCCGGAGCATCCTCGATATCTACGCGAAGGAGGGCCAGACACAGCTCGCTTCGTTCGATTCCGGCAACGGCACCGTGACCGATCTGACCCACGGGAAACAGGCCGTTGTCCGTTTTTCCACCTCGGCCGACGCAAAGAAAGTTGTCTGCCTCGTCTCCACTCCCACCCGGATCAACGATCTCTTTTTCATCGATCAGCCGGGCGCTGCACCGCGGCAGTTGACCCATGCGAACGACACCCTCTTTAACCAGCTCAACCTGACTGAGCCGGAGGAAATTTGGTACGAGAGCTTTGATGGAAAACGGATTCAGGCCTGGGTGCAAAAACCGCCGGGATTCGTCCCGACGAAAAAGTATCCGCTCATTCTCAACATCCATGGCGGCCCGCACGCCGCCTACGGCTGGATCTTTGAGCACGAGTTCCAGTGGATGGCGGCGAAAGGCTACGTCGTGCTCTACCCGAACCCGCGCGGGAGCACGAGCTACGGCCAGGATTTTGGCAACATCATTCAATACAAATATCCGGGCGACGATTTCAAAGACCTTATGGCCGGAGTCGACGAACTCGTTAGGCGCGGTGGGATCGACGAGAAAAAACTCGGCGTAACCGGCGGCAGCGGCGGCGGACTCCTGACCGATTGGGTGGTCGGGCACACCGACCGCTTCGCAGCCGCGGTCGCGCAGCGCGATATCGCGAGCTGGACGGACTGGTGGTACACGGCGGATTTCACTCTCTTTCAGCCGAACTGGTTCAAGACGCCGCCTTTCGAGGACAAAGAAGGCGATTACAAAGCGCGCTCGCCGATCAGCTACATCAACAACGTCAAGACGCCGCTCATGCTCGTGCTCGGCGAAGACGACACGCGCACGCCGCCGGGCGCGGGCGGCGAGCAAATGTTTCGCGCGCTCAAGTTCCGCAAGATTCCGACCGTGATGGTGAAATTTCCGCGCGAGACGCACGAGCTGTCGCGCTCGGGGGAACCGTGGCACCGGATCGAGCGGCTCGATCATATTCTGGGTTGGTTCGACCATTGGCTGATGGGCGTAGCCAAGCCGGAATACGAAGTCGCGCCCCAAAAGGATGTCTCCGCGCAACCAAAGCCGGAGAAAAGCCCTAACGAATAGCTCCTGCGGCGTTGCTCTTCGCGCTCTCTCCGAAGAGGAGAAGGAAAAGAGTCGAAGCCGTGGTTTGTCACAGCAACGCCGTTTTGCGAACGCGGCAGATGCGGATCCCAAAGCAGAACTACGCCGACATCGAACGCCATCATCGAATTCGCTTCGTTCGTGCGACCGAAGCCGCCGCCCTTAACGCTCTCGCCGGGCTCGGCCGCGAAGCCGAGTGATTTCTTGGGATCCTTCCCTTTAAGGCGCGGTCCCCAAATGAGACTTTAGTTCCGCTCGGTCCTGCCGGTTGATACGGCCATCCGGGTGGAAATCTACGCGGAAGTTTGAACCGTCAACCGGCTGTCCGTAGGCGGCCTCTAGGGCCGCTATGTCGGCGTTATCCACTGTTCGACTCGAATCCGCGTCGCCAATCAGGAAACCAAAGCGAATATTCCTATGCGGCAGACCATCACCGTTGATGTTCTCCACCCGCAGGGTGACAACTTGCGCGTTCGCAACCAAGGTCAGCGGGACCATCATCTCGTTGCCGCTAAACCTCGGCGTTCCTGCAGTAGCTATACCACGCACCACGGAAACCTCGCCAGAGGTGACCGCCGCATCGAAGGTGAAGACCGCTTCGTAGGCGTCCGCATCGCGACATTCCACTCCTAATTGGCCTGTGAGCGGCATGTCGATGTCGAAGGTACCAGCCGAGCGATGGGTTAAGCGCGAAGCAGCGCTCACGAGGTTAGCTCCGCCCCCGGCGCTGTTTTGAAACAGTTCCGCGCTCGCGAGCGGGTTATCGGTCCCGTCGCCCGCTGCAACAAGCACCGTGCCGTTGGGCAGCAACGTCGCCGTGTGCCTGTCGCGCGCATTGTTGAGACTGCCAGTAATAGTCCAGCTCGCGTCGGTCGGATCGTAAAGTTCTGCCTTGTTGGAAGAGTTGAAATCGTCATCAAATCCCCCGGCGATAAGCACCAAGCCGTCAGGCAGCAACGTTGCCGTATGAAAATAGCGTCCATTGTTGAGACTGCTGGTCACCGTCCACCTCCCGCTCGCCGGGTCGTAGAGTTCTGCGCTCTTACTGGGATTGAAATTGATGTCAAATCCCCCAGCGACAAGTACCAAGCCGTTCGGCAGCAATGTCGCCGTGTGAGTGCGGCGTGCGACGTGCAGCTTGCCGGTGACAGTCCAGCTCCCGCTCGCCGGGTCGTAGAGTTCCGCGCCCGTGGAAATGTTAAAATCGCCATCAAGTCCCGCTGCAACGAGCACCTTGCCGTTGGGCAGCAATGTCGCCGTGTGGTTATTGCGGCCGGTATGGAGATTGCCGGTGGCGGTCCAGGCCCCGCTCGCCGGGTCATACAGTTCCGCGCTCGCGGAAAGGTTAAAATCATTACTAATTCCCCCGGCAACAAGCACCATGCCGTTAGGTAGCAACGTCGCCGTGTGACCCGACCGTGCGACATTGAGATTACCGGTGGCAGTCCAACTCCCGCTCGCTGGATCATACAGTTCCGTGCTCGCGGAATAGCCGCTACTATCAACTCCCCCGGCAACAAGCACGATGCCGTTAGGCAGCAACGTCGCGGTCTGATCGACCCGGGCGACGTTGAGACTGCCGGTGGCGCTCCACCTCCCGCTCTCCGGATCGTACAGCTGCGCCCTCGTGAGGAGGTTGCCCTTCCTATCAAGTCCCCCAGCGACAAGCACCATGCCGTTGGGCAGCAACGTTGCCGTGTGCTCAAAACGTGCGGTGCCCAGACTGCCAGTGGTGCTCCAGCTCCCGTTCGCCTCCTGCGACTGAAGTGGCCCGGTGGTGGCGCCAAACGCAGCGAATGCAGTGAGCACTCCAACCAGGCAAAGAAAGAGCCAGGATAGGGCGCGCGGACTAAAGAAGGCGGATCGAGTAGTGGGTGTTTTTTTCATGGCTGCAATTTTCGGATGAGCTGTGAGTGACGCTTTGAATCGTTCGGATAACCTTTTCTGTTTCGGTGTTCGACTCGTCGTAATTGAGAGGTCCACTCATGTACTGCGTGATATCTCGCGATTCGTTACTGGAAAAGTTCGAAAGCTTTTTGAAAAACCTTTCGGGGCTCCGGCGCGACCGGCCGCGGATTATTCCTTCGGCGCGAGGGAGGCAACGATTTTTTCGAAACGGGGGTCGCCCCGTAGCGGGTCCCAAAACGGCAGCAGCTTGAGATGGCCGTAGCTGAGGAAGTCCGGGTAGCGGATGGCCCTCGCAAGCTCTTCGCAGGCGAGGTCTTTCTCGCCAACCCACGCGGCGATCATCGCCAAATAGACGACCATAATGGGTCCATTGATCGCATCTTTTTTTACCGGAAGAAGCTCGACCGCGCGCCGGCCTTCGCGCAGAGCTTCCTCTTTGCGCCCGAGGCCAGCGTCGATCAAACCAAGCACGCACAGCGGCGGCCCGTAATTTGGTTGAGCTTGGATGATTCTTTCCTGCAGCGCGCGCGCGACAGCGAAAGCCGCCCGTGCTTTGCCCTCGTCTTTCATCATCCGCGCGATCACGCCTTCTATCGCTGGATGACTCAAATGAACGACGCTGGCACTCATCGGGGCTTCGCCCAATGCGATCAAGGCATTCTTGGCGGCAGCCGCATCGCGCTCGGCCAGTGCGCAAAAAAGCCAGCTATCTGCAATGGCGGGGGTCGCGGCGAGATCTGTGGCCCGAATGGAATCGATCGTCTGATGCAATGGCCGGGTATCGGCTTTCCAGTCCAATTCCACTAGAGCGCGCGCCACCCTGGTCTCGTTATCGTTAGGCTCGATGTTCAAGGCGCGATCCAAGACCAATTTTTCTTCAGGATAGCGGCGGAAGAATCCGCTGCTCAGCGCAATCTGCTGGAGCGTGAAAATGTTGCGCGGATCGAGTTCGGCTGAGCGCTCGAGATTTCGCAACGCCTCATCTTGTTTGCCCTGGCGACGTTGAATGTAACCCTTCAAGGCAAATACCTGGGGATCGTTAGGCAGGGTCCGGCCAGCAACCTCCAACTCCGCCAGAGCGGCATCGTAATCGAGATGTCCTCGATAAAGATTTTCCGCGCGAGCGAGGTGTGCTTCACCCGCATCGGGACGCAGGCGAAATGCCGCCTCGGTGGCTGCTTCGGCCAGCTCCAGGCGAGCGGGAGTATGGTCGAAGCCAAAGAAGTAAAGCTGCTCATGGGCTCGAGCGAGCTGGCAATAGGCTTGGAGAAACGATGGATCCTGCCTCACAGCCTGGTTGAGCAGAGCAGTCGCCTCCAGCAGATTTGCTTTCGCGCTACTGCTGAAACTCGTCATGAGGAGAAGATTCCTGCCTCGAGTATAGAGATCGAAGGCGACGAGGTCAGCTGTTGGTGGGCGCTCGAGGAAAAGTTTCTCAGCCGGCGATAATTTGGCGTGAAGTTGCTCAGCGACTTTTTGCGCAATCTCACTCTGGATGGCAAATGCGTCCTTCAAATCGCGATCATATTGTTCCGCCCAGACATGCGCGTCGGTGCGCGTATCGATCAACTGGGCGTTCACATGCAGCCAGGCGCCCGTCTTACGCACGCTTCCTTCCAGCACGTGTGAAACACGAAGGGCATCGCCGATCTCACGCATATTCCGCGGGCCGCGATATTTCATAACGCTGGTGCGGCTGATCACCTTGAGATTGGCAATTTTCGCCAGCTTGGTCAAAATGTCGTCCTGGACGCCGTCGGCAAAAAACGCGTCCTTTCCGTCATTGCTCAGATTTTCAAATGGCAGCACGGCGATTCCGGTTGTTACGGGCCCGCGGGCTGATTCGCTTTTCCAAACGATCACGCCGAGCGCTGCGGCAAGAGCAACCAGTGAGGCAACCAGCAGCGCCGTGGTTGGCTTTCGCCGCATCCATTTGCTTCCCCAAGTGAAGAGGTCAGTGCGGCGGGCCAGGATCGGCTCTTGCCGGAGCCACCGTTCAAGGTCTTCGGCCAGCGCGAGCGCGGAAAAATAACGGCGCAGCGGATTTTTCTCGAGGCATTTAAGGCAGATCGTTGCGAGATCGCGATCTACCTTTGGATTCCACAGGCGCGGTTGTCGCGGCTCGGTTTCCAAAACCGATCGGACGGTTTCGTAGGTCGTTGTCCCGGCAAAAGGCGGCTGGCCGGTGAGCAATTGGTAAAATACCGCGCCAAGTCCATAAACATCGGTCGCCGCGCTGAGCTGTGTCGTTTTACCGGCGGCCTGTTCCGGCGCCATGTAACTGGGTGTGCCCATCACTTCCAGCGTGCGCGTAAGAGTGCTTTGGGTTTCGACCAGCCGCGCCAGACCAAAATCGGTCAGATGCGGCTCGCCCTTTGCATCAAGCAGAACGTTGCCCGGTTTGATGTCGCGATGCAGGATGCCGCGCTCATGCGCGTAGTGAATGGTGCGCGCCAGCTTCGCGATCAATTCCACTGCGCGACGCAGCGGCATCGGCTCGCGCTTGACCACTTCATCGAGTTGGCCGCCTTCCACCAGTCCCATGCTGAAGTAACAGGAGCCGTCTCGTTCGCCTATTTCATAAATTGGCACGATGGACGGATGGTTCAGGCTGGCAGCGGCTTCTGCCTCCAAACGGAAGCGCTTGAGGTGCGCCTTCGTCGCCCACTGGCCGAGTCCAATGATTTTTATTGCCACTGCGCGGTTAAGACTTTTCTGCCGCGCGCGAAACACGACGCCCTGGCCGCCCCGCCCGATTTCCTCCAGCAACTCGTAATCTCCGAAATCCGCTAACATCCGCGCGGCCACGCCAGCCTGCGGCGCTGATCCCACCTCGACCGGCTGGCCAACTTCATCCTCAGCGAAGAAGCCAAGACCTGTCTCCAGCAGGCAGGCTGTGCAAAGCCCTTCGGGCGCGTCGGCAGGGATTTCCCCGGCGCATTTTCTACAAATTCTGAGGACGCTCGTCATTCCCGGAGAGTCGCTCGCGCGCTCTATCACAGGTTACGCCCTTAACACCGCAACGAGATGGCGTAGCTCATCTTCGATATCGCTGGGCATGGCGACGGTGTGCGCAATCTCCTCCCGCAACAAGATTTGATAGCGCCGGCGAAAGCGGTGAAACGCTTGTCTGACCGCATTTTCGTTGATCCCCAATTCCGCAGCGATGTCTCTCTGCGAAGGCGCTCCCGGTTCATCCGGCAGCAATCGTTTCAGCGAATTAAATAACGCGACGTGACCCGCAGAATGATATTCATCTTTTAATCGGCGAAGGACTTGTTCCAATAGCGTTGAAGCCCAACGGCGTTCGTAAATCCGCTCCGCCGTCAACGGGTCAGTTGGTTCCATATTGCCCCGCTCGTTCGCACGCAGCTCCTCCAACGGAATCAGTCGCTGTCCTTTTCCTCGCTTGATCGCCATCGTACGGCGGCGTTCGTCCAATAGAAAATGTTTGAGCGACACAAGCAGATAAGAACGAAGTCGTCCTTTCTCCTTGCGAACAATGTTCAGATATTTGCGTTCCAACAACAGTGCAAAAAAACCCTGGGTGAGATCCTCCGCCTCCTCTGGCCGGATACCCTGTAGCCGCAAGAAGCCATAAGTGGGTCGCCAATAAGTGCGGCAAACCTTTTCGAGCGCTTCTTCTGCCGTTGATGTTTCGCCTTGCGCCTCCAGTCACGACGCTCCAATGCGTGGTTGCAAATGCGACAGCTCCGTTTTGTCCGGCAGCTGCCGGATCAATCCCAATTAATGAAGTCCCTTCATCACCAGGCACGTTGCGATCCAAGTAAAACTTCGTGCTAAAGTCAAGGTTGCATCCGTCGTGACTGGAGTCCCGCGCCTCGTTCCAAAGCGCTCACGTGTTAGCACTCCAAAATTGCCGCCGTTTGCGTTCTCCTCGCGAGCCCGCGCCGGAGGCACAAGCAGCTCTTGTCACAGCGACGACCTTTTGCGAACGTCAGCAGATGCGGATCCCAAAGCAGAATTATGACGACATCGAACGCATCATCGAATTCGATTTCGTCCGCGCGACCGAAGCCGCTGCCCTCAATGCGCTGCGTTGGCTCGGCCGCGGTGAAAAAGAAAAAGCCGACTACGCCGCCTGCGACGCGATCCGCGGAATGTTCGACCTCATGAACATCTGCGGCGAAGTCGTCATCGGCGAGGGGATCAAAGATGACGCGCCCGGTATTTTTAAAGGCGAACACCTCGGCATGTGGCTGCCCGGTTCGCCGCAATTCGACATCGCGCTCGATCCGATCGACGGCACGACCAACATCGCCAAAGGCGCGCCCAACTCGATCGCCTGCATCGCGGCGGCCAGCCCCGAGGCGGGGGTAAAGGTCGCGCTCCGCGACATCCCGTCGTTCTATATGATGAAGCTGGCCTATGGTCCGGCAGTCATCCGGAGCATGAAAATCTCCGGGATCGAAACCTTGAAACTGGAGAGTCCGATCGAAGAGACGCTCATCACCGTGGCGAAGGCCCTGAACAAGCGTGTCCAGGATGTAGTCGTGATGATGCTCGACCGCCCACGCCATTCGAAAATCGTCGCGGAAATCCGGCGGGTGGGCTCTTCCCTGCGCATGATCAGCGACGGCGATATCGCCGCGGCGATGGCCCCGGCTTATCCGGAAAGCGGGATCGATCTTTACATCGGGATCGGCGGCGCACCCGAAGCGGTCCTGGCCGCGGCCGGGATCAAGTGCCTCGGGGGCGACATGCAATGCATGATGTGGCCACGCGATGAGAAAGAGCGCACCCAACTCATCGCCGATGGTCAGGAAGACGATCTCGGCCGAGTCTTTTTCGCCGACGACCTGGCCAAGGGGAAAAACATCATCTTTTGTGCGACCGGGATCAGCGACAGTGCTCTCTTGCGCGGCGTGAAAGCGCAGGGCGCAAACGCCGTCACCCATTCGGTTTTGATGCGCGCGAAAAGCAAGACGGTCCGCTTCATTCGCGCCACCCACGATCTGCAAACCAAAACCATCCGGCTGCGTTCCGATAATCTCGAACACGGCCTTTAAAAAATCTGGCGCTCGACAAGCGCCGTTCGCCCTGTTCAAATTCAAAGAAAATAAAAGCCGATTATGAGACTAATACCCAAGACCGACCTGTCGCCAGACAATGGCGCGATCATCGACACGAAATGGAAATTGGAGAACCTGAGCTACCACGCCTGCGCTGCGGGCCCGGCGCATCAGACGCCGGCGGAGGGAGGTTTTCGCCTGCCGGAGGTGATCGTTTACGATCACTTCGGCTTTAAAGGCGCCTATGCGCGGACGAATCTGAGCTTCCATTTTCTCGGCGATTTTTGGAACGATCGCATCAGTTCGCTCATTGTGGTGAGCGGCGTCTGGCGGTTTTATCGCGACGATTACTACAAGGGCGATCACTGGGATCTGGGCCCGGGGTTTTACGAGTCCTTCTTCACTGAAGCCGGTCCCGACGACGTCGTCAGCTCCTTCCAGGCGATCTCGTTGACCTAACGAATCTGCTTTCGCTACGGGGAATCATGAGAGGCGGTCCGCGATCGCCGGCCCGCGCTCTTCCCGCGCCGATCACGGTCGCAAGCGTTGCCTCGGAAGGCGGACACGAGCCGAACCAAGCCCGAGCGATTCTTTTGATTCCTCCCTTGACGAGCTTGTCCCGATTACCCATCTAGTACGCACTATTCTGCGCTCGGATCTCGCTGCGCCCGTTTTTTCTATGAAAACTTTCATCTCGTTAGGCCGCATCGCGGCGATTTTGCTTTTGTTAGGCTGGGCCTTCGGCTGGCCGCAGGGGGCGCGCGCACAGGGGGTCGATGGTGTGACCGTCACCTCCATCGATATCAGCTATGTCGGACCGGAGACGATCAGCAAGGACCGCGTCCTCGCCAACATGCGCACGAAAATCGGCACCGCCTATTCCGAGACCACGGTGGAGGAGGATATCCGCGGGCTTTACGACACCGGCAAGGTCCAGAACGTTCGCATCTACGGCGAGCCCTCGGGCAATGGGGTCCATGTCCAGGTCATTCTCGCGACCCGCGCGCTCGTCACCGAGATCGAGATTGATGGTGCGCACGAGCTCAACGCGCAATCGATCCGCAAGCAGATAAAGATGAAGCTCCCAGCGCCGGCCGACGCGGAGAAACTGGAGGAAGGTCGTCAGGCGATCAACGATTACTACCAGCGCAAGGGCTTCACCGCCGTGGCGGTGGAATTAAACCTGGTGAACAACCAGGAGCGGGGTACCGCCCGGGCCGTTTACACGATCACGGAAGGGGAAAAAGGCGCGGTGCGCGCGATTCGCTTCGTCGGGAACAAGGTCTTCAGCGATCGGAAACTGCGCAAGCAGATGAAGACCAAGCCCAAGACGATACTTGCGTTTGTCGATAAATCCGGCCGGCTCGACCAGGCGCAACTGCAGCAGGATCTCGACAGCATTCGCGAGTTTTATCAGAACCACGGCTATATCGATGTCGCGATCCCGGAGGTGCGGCAGGAGCACAGCGCCAACGGGCTCACCATCGTGGTCGTGATCAATGAGGGCGCGCAATATCACGTCCGCAAACTGACCATTACGGGAGAGCAGGCCTCCACCGACGCGCGGCTGCGGGCGGTTTTAAAAATGAAAGAGGGCTCGATTTATAGCCCGGAGGCGCTCGCTACCGATACCAAAACGATGACCGATGGCTACGGCACGGGCGGTTACGTCGACGTGGATATTCAACCGCAGGGGACACCGGCCGGTCCGGGCCTGGTCGACCTCACTTATACCATCACAGAGGGTGATCGGTCGTTCGTCGAGCGGGTCAATATCGTCGGCAATACTCGCACGAAAGACAAAGTCATCCGGCGCGAGGTCCTGGTTTTGCCCGGCGATGTTTACAACACGGTGCGCATCGACATCACAAAGAAGCGCCTCGAGAACCTGAATTACTTCGAACACGTCGAGACGTTTCCGCAGGATACCGGCATCCCCGGTCGGAAAAATCTTGAAGTCCAGGTGGAGGAAAAGCGGACCGGTTCTCTCCAGTTTGGGGCCGGCTACAGCACGATCGACAGCGTCATCGGCTTCATCGAATTTTCCCAAGGCAACTTCGATTTGTTCAACTGGCCCAGCTTCACCGGAGCGGGCCAGAAATTCCGAGCCCGCGCCCAATTCGGCTCGCAACGGCAGGATTACTCGGTCGCCTTGAGTGAGCCTTATTTCCTCGGCTACCGCCTTTCGTTAGGCGGCGAACTCTTCTATCACGGGGCCAGTTTCCTCAGCACCCTCTACGATGAGCGTGATTATGGTTTCTCGATCGACACCCGCCTGCCCATCGGACCCTTTGCCTATGCGGGCTTGACCTACCGACTCGAAGAAATTGAAATCCTACAACGTCTCCGCCGGAGCGTCGGACGCCATCAAGATGGAACAGGGGACCAGCCTGAAGAGCGAGATCACGCCCTCCTTCGGCTACGATACGCGCGATAATGTTTTCCTCACTCGTCACGGACATCGCTTCATTTTCACTCCGCATGTGGCCGGTGGGTTCCTCGGCGGCGATGTCCAGACCTATGGGTTTGATGTGGTCGCCTCGCAATACTTCCTGCTCCCGCTCGATAATATCCTGCTCCTGAACGGCGAAGTCGCCAGCGTGGATACTTGGGGCAGTGGCGTCGAAGTCCCGATCTTCGACCGTCTCTTTCTTGGCGGCTCCAATGATTTGCGTGGGTTCGACTTTCGTGCGGTCTCGCCGCGGGACGTAAACGGCGAGCCTCTCGGTGGCAAAACCCTCGCCCGCTTCACGATCGAGGAGACATTTCCCATCACTCCCAAGATCCGCTTCGCCACCTTCTTCGACGCCGGCATGGTGAATGTGGACGCCTACGACTTTAACACTTCGCAACTCGCCACTGACGCCGGCATCGGCCTTCGCCTCGACCTGCCCATCGGGCCATTGCGGATCGATTACGGTATTCCGATTCAAGGCAAGCAATTCGGGACCGGCGGCAAGTTCAACTTCAACGTGGGCTATCAATTTTGAACGCAACCCACCACTTGCAGTCTAACGCCTTCCCGACTACCAGTCTGACCTTACATCTATGAAAAAACTTACCCTCGTGGTCCTTTTCGCCGCCTTTGCCTTACCCGTCGCGGGTTTTGCGCAAGGCGTGAAAATTGGCACCATCGACATGAATCGCGCGTTCAAGGAATACAACAAGACCAAGGACGCCGAGAGCAAAATCAACGACGCCAAGAACTCCGCGAAAAAGGAATACGACGATCGGGCGGACGCCTACAAGAAAGCGCTCGACGAAATCAACAAGCTCAATCAGCAACTGGAAGCTCCGGCCCTGAGCGCCGACGCCAAGACGCAGAAAGCGAAGGATCGCGACGAGAAAATCGCCAGCATCAAAAACATGGAGCGCGAGATCAACGAGTTCCGCCAGACCCGCGAGAAGCAGCTCCAGGAGCAGGCCGTGCGGATGCGCGATGGGATCGTGAAAGAGATCACCGACGTGGTCATGACCAAGGTGCGCGCCGACGGCATGGACCTCGTTTTCGACAAATCTGGCGTGAGCCTGAACGGCGTTCCGACCGTCATGTATGCGAAGGACAGCTACGACTTTACGAGCGACGTGATCGCGCAGTTGAACAAGGGCACTGCCGCAACGAAAGCCTCGGCCACTCCGGCGGCCGCCAAGGCCAAGCCCTAACGAATTCGCTGCCACGCAGAATTGAAAACGCACGCTGTTTAGCGTGCGTTTTTTTTGCAGGTGAGATGACCGGGCGACGTTCCGGTTAGGTTGCAACAGCGATGCCCGCACCCGAAAGTCGCGCCGTGCGTTACGGGGCCTGCATCGCGATCGCAATCTCGGCGCTCCTCCTCGCCGGCGCTGCCCCAGTTGCCTCTCCCGCCGCCTGGGAAGAAACGGTCTCCAAAGCCGAGCGCGGCGCCTTTCCCAATCCGCGCCCTCTCCATGCCACCTACCAGTTTGGCTGGAATGACCTCGTGGCCGCCACCGCGGAAATCAGTTTCGGCAGAAGCGATAATCGCCTCGAGCTGGTCGGCACCGGCCAGACCATCGGCGTGGTTCGCGCGCTCTGGCGTTTCCATGTACAACATCGCGCCGTGGCCGACGCTGCGACGCTTCGCCCCATCCTCATGCATCAGGTCGACGAAGTGCGGAGTAAAGTCATCACGACCGATCTGGTCTTCAACCCCGGCGGGGTGGTCCGCACCCGCACCGATTCCAAGGCGCAGAAGCCGCCGACGCCGAAGAACTTTTATTTTCCAGGTCTCTGCGACCTGCACACGGCTCTGCTCTTTATTCGCAGCCAGCCGCTCACCGCCGGCAGCGTGCAGCGGCTCGTCGTCTACCCGGCCACCACCGGCTACCTCGCCACCATCACCGTGGTCGGGCGGGAAAACCTCAAGGTCGGCGCGGGCAGTTACAAGGCGATCAAACTCGATCTGCAACTGAGCAAAATTAATAAGCAGCGCGAACTCGAGCCGCACAAGAAATTCCGCCAGGCCAGCGTCTGGCTTTCGGACGATGCGGATCGGCTTCTCCTCCGGATCGAAGCGAAGATTTTTGTCGGCACCGTCTTCGCCGAAATGCAATCGGTCACTTTCCCGGAGCCCAAACTTTAGGGCGTGTCATGCACTCTATGGATCGTGCTGGAGGGACGGGGCCCGTCCCTCCATTAGGCGCAAAGTGCACGACACGCTCCAGCCTTCGGGCCTGCCCTTTCTTCGCTCCGCCTTCGCTTTCCCTTGCTCGGCTTGTGCCTTTCTCCTCGCTCCGCGCGCTGCCCTATTCCCACCTGTCATTCTGAGCGAGGCGAAGAATCTCTGACTATTTCCGCATTCCGACGCGCCCAATCGTTAGGCCTAGCCTAACGATCAAAGCTCACTCCGGAATCCATTGCCCGCGGTAGACTGGCCGCCGCAGCAAGCGCCGCTGTTGCCACGGCGTAATCCCGCGCCCGTGTTGCCCCGGCAACAAACCGAGCGCGCTCAGTGTCTCCATGTTCAGGCGCCCGTCCGGCACAAGTCCCGCCCGGCTTTGGAAGATCCGCACCGCCGCCGCGGTCCCTGGCCCGAATTCACCGTCGATCCCACTCCGATAATAACCGAACCGGGCAAGCAAAGCCTGCGCGCCCACGATGACGTGGCGTTGCAGATCTGGCGGCGCCATCTCGTAGGGCGTGCCTTCGAAAACCCCACTCACTTCCGGGCGCGGCCCGCGCGGCCCCGGTCCTTGGTAGTCGCGCAGCGGCCGTTGCGGCCCTGGATCCGCTGGTGCCGGCTCCTGCGACGGGATCTCGGCCGATTGTCCCGGCTCGTTCTCATCCTCCGCGGAATTTTCCGGGGCCGGCGCGCTGCGTCGCGGGGCCGGCGTGGCCCGCGGGACCGTGCCGCCCACGCCTAACGATCGTAAGGTTTCGGCATCGATTTCCCCGGTGATCTGGAGGCCGTTGCGAATCTGATAACGCCGGATCGCCGCCGTCGTGTCCGCATCTTTTTTCCCGGTCGCGCTGCCGTAGTAGAAACCCTGATCCTTCAACGCCTGCTGGACCGCGGCGGTCGTTTGGTCCGCCCGGAGACTGCCCGCCCCGAGCAGGAGAAGGGCAAAAAGTCCGAACCAGATTCGTTTCATGGGCAAAATTCGACGCCTCGTTTCCCGCAATTATTCAGCCGGCGCGGCCGCCCAGGCCAGGGTCGGTTCGTTAGGCTGAAGCACTTCGCGGTAGCGGTGAATTCCTTCGCTGATCGCGGACGCGATTTCCTGTCGATATTTCCCGTCGCCAGCTTCGTCGCGTCAGAAGGATTGGTGATGAACCCGCCTTCCACCAGCGCGGCCGGATGCCGCACATTGGTGATGACGTAAAATTGCGCCGTCTTGGTCCCGCGGTTCACCGCCTGCGTCCGCTCCACCAGAGAGGCCTGGAGAAATCGCGCCAGACTCTCGCTCTGCGCCTGCAGCGGAGCAGTTCGTTTCCGTCGGTTGCAAAAACGATAACCAGGCGAAAATCCCCGTGCCGCTCGCGGCTTGCCGCGGCGCAAAATAAGTTTCAACCCCGGAAGCCGCCGCCCGCTCGCCGTCGTTGAAATGAATGCTGACGAAGAGCGAATTCTTCTCGTGGTTCGCGACCTCGGCCCGTTCCGCGAGCGAGAGGTAGCGGTCGTCGTGCCGCGTCAGCGCGGTCTTAAACCCTGCCGTGCGCAAGAGCAGCTCGGTGCGCAAGGCCACATCCAGGGTCAGATCCTTTTCCATCACGGCGCCGCACATCGCGCCCGAATCGTCCCCGCCATGTCCGGGATCGAGCACCACGACCAATCGCTCCTTTTTCCCAGCCAGCTGCGCTGAGCTCTCGCCGCCAGTGGGCCCGCTGCCGGATAGGCGGAGGAACCAGACGAACGAGATCGCGAGGAGGAACAATCCGATCCAGGGAACGGCGCGCCGCATAGAGTCGTTAGGCTGTGAGTGCCTGCAGCTCGTCGCCCGCGATCGAGCGGTAGCGAATCGAAGTCGTCACGTTGCGTTCCAGGACACAGGCTTCGATCGTCGCACTCTTCAACTTTTCCTGCCGCTGCTCGAGCAACGCTGGATGCGAAGGAATTCCCGCGCTCCCTTCCTCGGCCGGTGGAAGGCTGCCTGCGCTCCAGGCGTCGAGCGCGACTTTCATCGCCTGGCTCAAGGTCGCCTCCGGATCGTGATCGCGCTGCAGGAGTTCCTCCATCAATTCCGTCGCGCGCGCCGTCCCGCTGATCGCGCAGAAGCTGGATTGATTCGGACCGTGCGCCGCGATCGCGCCGTCGTATTCCACCCGCAAAAACAAATCCTCCGCCGGCGTCGCCCCGACTTCCGCGAAAATCATCCGGGCCAGATAAGGCGCGCCGTAGACCTGTTCGAAAGCGGTTTTCAAAAGCGGACTGAGCGAATAAAACGCCAGCCGCCGCAGCGAAACGTCGGCCGCCGAGCGAGTGAAACCTTCCGTGCTCGCCAGCTCGATCGCCGCCATGCGCAAGCGCTCGATGTCGCCCGGATGTCCGATCGCCCCGAGCGCGATGCGATCGTAAATCTCGAAAAGTTTTTGCCGCGCCTGCCCCACGGTCACGAACAAAATCCCATCGCGATAACTGAGCGCGGCGATCGGGCTGCCCGGCGCCAGCTGCGTCTCGATGTATTCGCGCCGGTTCGCGATCGCCTCGACCCAACGATACGGCTCTTCGATCATGCCACGGTGCTCTTAAAACGCGCGGCGATCTGTTTTTCCGGCAGCGTTTTGATCCCGTCACGCGAGATGATCTTGATGATCGGAAAAATCCGCGCCTGCCGATCGACTCCGCCGGTCGCGGTATCGGCTTCCGCCGCAGTGTCGAGCGCGCGCAGGGCGAGCGTCGTCGCCTGCTCCTCGCGCAACTTGTGCAGCGGCTTTTTCCCCCAGCGATTTTCGTAAAACAAAACTCCCCGCACCGCCGGCGAACCGGAACCGGTCGCAGCGTATTCCGTCACTTCGAATTGCGCTCCCATCGCGTCGTAAAAATAGAGCCGCGCCTGCCCATCGCCCGCGAAATCGTAAGTCGCGAAAATCGGCACGACCACGCCGACCCCTTGCATAACGAAGCCAAAATTATCGCGCAAAAGCTTGGAGAGCGCCCGCACCTTGCCATCCACACTCATCTCCTGCAGTTGGGTGCGCCGGAAAAATTGCAGCGAATGTTCGAGCACCCGCGCCATCTCCCAGGCCGTTGCCGGCACCCCCGCGATCGCCATGATCGAGTGCCGATCGATCTCCAGCACCTTGTCCGCGCGATCGTAAACCACCGTGTTGCCAGCGGTCGCGCGCCGATCGCCTGCCACGAGCACGCCGTCGCGGAATTTGAAAGCGAGGATCGTCGTCGCCTGGGTTTGCGTCGGTGGCGCAGCGTTCGGCGAGGGGGACCATAGGTCCTATAGGACTTATGAGGCCGCGCTCGCGCAGCAGCGCCGGGAAATCGGCCCCGGCCGCGCCTAACGAGTCGTTCGTCACTGGCCGGTGCGCTGGCGATAGCGCTTCGATTGGTTCGGATCCACCTTGCGCATTTTCTTCAGCAAATCGCGCGTGTCCGGCTTGGAAACATCGGGCGATTTCGGCCCGCCGCCGTCCCCGGGTCGCGGTCCCCACGGCACGGGCGCGACCGGTTTTTCCGTCCGTTCAGGCATGAAAAAACGCTACCGCCAAAGCGCCGAAACGCAAGCCGGGGCGAGCTTGCCAGCCCCGGGGAGAGATGCCAACATTGCCCCATGACGCGCCTCCGTTTCACTCTTTTCCTGCTCCTCGCTTGCGTATTTCTGGCGCGCCCCGCCGCCGCCCAGACCGCAACCCGTTCCAGCTCTTCCCAGCTCGCCGAGCTAACCAAAAAAATCGACGAGCAGAACACCAAAATCGACGCGCTCTCGCAGCAAATTCTCAAGTTGCAGCAGGAGGTCGGGCAGATGAAAGGCGAGTCCGTTCCGACTGCTCCGGCCGCCCCCGAAAACGTTTCCTCCTCGCCAGTTCCCGCCGGCGGCGGCGCTACTCATGTCGTGACTCGCGGCGAAACGCTCACCTCTATTGCCAAGCAGTACAAAGTTGGGATCGACGAGCTGCAGAAATTCAATCACATCGAGAACGACCGGAAACTGCAGATCGGTCAAACCCTCGCCATCCCCGGGACGCAATCTCCTACCCCGACGAGCACGCCTAACGAATAATGGAGACGGCCGGCAGCCAAAGCTGGTTCCTGCGCAAACACGTCGACGGCAGCGTTTTTGGCCCGCTCACTTTCGCCCAGGTCCGGCGCTGGGCCGATGGTGCGCAAATCGCTCCGCACGACAAAATTTCCCAGGACCAGGAGACCTGGCTGAAGGCGCCGATGTTTCCGGAGCTCGGGATGGATTGGCTCGTTGAAGTGACGAGCGAACGCTACTATGGACCGACCACGCTCGGCGCGGTGCGGGAATTCATCCGGCTCGGCGAGATCACGGACGAGACCTTCATCGTCAATTCCTGCGACGGCTCGCGCCGGCAGATCAGTGAGCTGCCCGAGCTGGCGCGCCAGCCTAACGACTTCGTCGCGTTGACGGACGACGCCCCTCCGGCCAGCCCGATGGCGATCAATCTGCGCGATCGGATCGCCGACCTCGAGCAGAGCCTTTTCGAGGAACGCCGCGCCCTCGAAGCCTGCGAAGCGCGTTATCGCGAGCTGGAAGCGAGCTACAACGAATTGCGGCAAACGCCTTCGAAATTGTAGGGCGGGCGCTCCGCCTGGCCCGATTCTGAAACTGGGCAACCGAAGCGGTCGCCCTACAACTCGCTCGCGGCCAGCTCGGCTTCCGGATCGCCTTCTCCGGGCGCTTCGAGCAGACTTTGCTCGCAGAGCCGCGCGTACTTTCCGCCTAACGACAGCAACTCTTCGTGCGTCCCGCGCTCGATGATCCGCCCGTGATCGAGCACCAGGATCTGATCCGCCCTGACGATCGTCGAGAGCCGGTGCGCGATCACGATGCAGGTGCGATGGAACATCAAATTCTCCAGCGCCTGCTGGATGAGCCGCTCCGTCGCGGTATCGACGCTCGCCGTCGCCTCGTCCAGAATCAAAATTGGCGGATCCTTGAGCAGCGCGCGTGCGATCGAGAGCCGCTGTTTTTCGCCCACGCTCAACTTCACTCCGCGCTCACCCACCAGGCTCCCGAGTCCGTTAGGCAAGCGATCGATGAAGGCGCGCGCATTCGCCGCTTCGACCGCTTCGAAGAGCTCTTCATCTGTCGCCTCCGGTTTTCCGAGGAGAAGATTTTCCCGGATCGTTCCGTTGAAGAGAAAACTCTCCTGCGCGACCACGCCGATTTTTTCCCGCAGCGCCTGCACGCCGAAATCACGAATCGGTCGGCCATCGATCGTGATCGTGCCCGAGGTGTATTCGTAAAATCGCGTGAGCAGATTGACCAGCGTCGACTTCCCGGCCCCGGTCGCGCCGACCAGCGCGATCGTTTCGCCCGGACGCGCGTGAAAGCTCACGTCGCTCAAGGCGGACAGCCCTTTCGCGTAGGCAAAGCTGACGTCGTCGTAGCGGATCTCCCCGTCGACGTGTGCAAGGACCGCGCCATCGCGCAAACCGGGCTCCTCGCCTTCATCGAGAATTTCAAAGACGCGCTCGCCCGCCGCGCGGCCGGCCTGCACGAGTTGATTGAGCTGATGCAGCCGCGTCACCGGTTCATAGAGAAATCTCGTTAGGGTAATAAAGGCGACGAGCGAGCCGACCTGCATCTCGCCGCGCAGAACGGCGCGTCCGCCGAATCCAATGGCGAGGACCAGGCCTAACGAATTCACAAAATCCATCGACGGACTGTAGAGCGCCCAGGCTCGCATGATCCGCAGCGTCGCCTGCCGCAGGGCGTCGCTCGCCCGATTAAAGCGCGCATGCTCGCTCGCTTCCCTAACGAACGATTTGATCTGCCGAATGCCGGCGAGATCGTCGAGCAGGAGGGCGTTCAGGGCCGAGGCCGCGCGCCGCTGCGGGCGGTAACGGCTCGGCCCGGTCAGCGTATAGGCCAGCGCGCCGCCCAGGAGCAACGGCACCGGCGCGAGCACGCACCAGGCGAGACTGCCGTTGAAATAAAAGAGCGTCACGATCACGATCGCGACCTGCAGCACGGCGACCACGCCCTGTTCGATCCCGTCGATCAGCACGCGCTCGACCGAGTTCACATCCTCCACCACTCGGGTGATCAGGTCGCCGGTCGCGCGATTATCAAACCAGCGCAGCGGAAGCAGCTCGATGTGTCGAAAAAGATCGCTCCGCAGATCGAAGATGACTTTTTGTTCGAAGCTGTTGTTGAGCAAAATGCGCAGGCCGTTGAGCAGGTCCTGGAGAAAAAACGAAAGCAGGGCGAGCCCGACCATGGGCAGGAGCAGCTCCGGCCGATGACCCGCGATCACGTCGTCGATGATGAACTTCGTCACCGCCGGGAAGACGATGATCATGAGCGTGCTCACGACCGCGCAGGCGAGCGTGCCCGTCGCCATCCAGGGATAGCGTTTGAGGTAGGCGAAGACGCGCCAGACGGTTCTCATGCGACCAGCAACGTCATGGGCGCAGGCGCGGAGCGCAAATTCTGGGGAGCGCACGCGCCCTCGCGTGCTGGCGACGGCGCCTCGCCGTCGCGGATTTTCTCCGCTGCGACGCTCTCGCTTTGCGGCGAGGC
The DNA here is from genome assembly GCA_963792775.1 of uncultured Verrucomicrobiae bacterium. Taxonomy (GTDB): domain Bacteria; phylum Verrucomicrobiota; class Verrucomicrobiia; order Chthoniobacterales; family UBA10450; genus Palsa-1392. The sequence goes on from CAWBXU010000002.1 coordinate 999,980, forward strand.
GCCGCAAAGAACACGCGAGGCACGTGTGCTCCGCCGGAATTTGCGCCGCGCGGAGCGCGCCTTAGTCTTTCCTGTGATGATGATCGAGCAGATTTTCACCTCTCCGGGACATAACTATTTTGGCCATTACGGCCGGGAACCGGACACTTTTCCTCTCAAGGAAAAACGCGAGATCGAGTGCCTCGCCGGTCGCGGAATCCAAGGCGATCGCTTCTTCGATTTCAAGGACGACTATCAGGGGCAGATCACTTTTTTCGCGCGCGAAGTTTTTGACAAGCTCTCTCGAAATTTTGGCCTAACGACGAAATCGCCGGGCGTCCTGCGCCGCAATGTCATCGTCTCCGGGGTCGAGCTGAACGATTTGATCGGCGCCGATTTTGAACTGCAAGGCGTGCAATTCCACGGCACGGCGCACTGCAAACCATGCGCCTGGATGGACGTTGCTTTCGCGCCCGGGACGGAAGAGTTCCTCGCCCACCAGGGCGGCTTGCGGGCGCGGATCCTGAGCGACGGCCGGCTCAAGGTGGGCGACGCGCAGCTGCAAATTCAGCAGGCCGCCGCCTAACGATGCGCTGCAGCGCAGTCCTTCTGGCCGGCGGCAAGTCGACCCGAATGGGCCGTGACAAGGCCCTTCTCGAGATTGACGGCGAACCGCTCTGGCGGCGTCAGCTCGAGACCTTGCGCCAGTTGGCGCCCGAGCAGCTGATGGTTTCCGGTCCGCCGCGCGGCGAATACGAGGCGCTCCCCGACGAGGTCGAGAATGCCGGTCCGCTCGGCGGGGTTTCGGCGGCGTTGCAAAAGTCTTCTTCACCGCTGCTCGTCGTTCTCGCGGTCGATCTCCCGCAGATGACGAGCGCTTTCCTGCAAGCGCTGCTCACTCTTTGTCGGGAAGGCCGGGGCGTCGTGCCGCGTGGGCCGGAGTTTTTCGAGCCGCTCGCGGCGGTTTATCCGGCGGCCTGCGCTAGCCTAACGAGTTCCGCGTTGCGCCGGAGCGACCTTTCCATGCAAAGTTTTGTGCAGACGGCGCTCGAGAACAAATTGATCGTCACCCACGACATTTCCGCCGCGGAAATGTCTCTCTTCGCCAATCTCAACGCTCCCGCCGACCTGTGAAGAAATCCGCGCTACCCGCACGCGAGATTACCGTCGCGAAGTATCGCGATGAAGCACTCCAGCCTGATCAGGCCGATGAAGTCGCGGCCGAGGAGCCGCTCGAGATTCGGGTTGAAGGCTGCAGCGTCGCGGTGGTCATGCGCACGCCCGGCCACGATCGCGAACTCGCCGCCGGGTTCGCTTTGACTGAAGGAATCGTCCACGGGTGCGCTGAGATTTTCGAGATCACTTCCTGCCTAACGACGGCATCGCCTAACGATAACGTGATTGAAATCAGCCTGACCGATCCGGGCAATTTTGACGCCGCGAAATTGAGCCGGCACGTCTTCAGCTCGTCGAGCTGCGGGATTTGCGGCAAGGCCACGATCGAGGCGGCGATGGCAGCAGTTTCCCGCGATCACCGACGCGCCCCGAGTCGCGGCGCAGACGTTGCTCGGGTTGCCGGCGAAACTGGCGGCCGCGCAGGAGACCTTTCAACGCACCGGCGGGTTGCACGCTTGCGCACTTTTCGATTCGGAAGGCGAGCTGCTCCTTCTGCGCGAGGATGTCGGGCGGCACAACGCGCTCGACAAGTTGATCGGGCACGAGCTGCTCGCGGATCGGCTTCCGTTAGGCAACCGCCTGCTTCTCTTGAGCGGCCGCGTTTCCTTCGAGATGACGCAAAAGGCGCTCGCGGGCGGAATTGCGATCATCGCCGCGATCTCCGCGCCGACCAGTCTGGCGGTGGATTTTGCGAAGGCCAACAACCAGACACTGGTCGGATTTCTCCGCGGCGAAACGATGAACGTCTACGCGAGCGCCGGGCGCCTCCTCTAAAAGAAAATTTTGTCATCCTGAGCGTAGCGAAGGACCTCTGACCATTCTCTGCGCTGGGGGGACGGAAATAGTCAGAGATCCTTCTCTTCGCTCAGGATGACAGCGCGTTTGGCGCTTCCGCTGTCTCGGCCGCCCCAAGCTACCTACGCTGCCTCAGCGGCTTCAGCTATTTCCACCGTCTCCGCTGCCTTAGCTGCCTTAGCTGCTTCCGGGGCCGCGGTTTTTAAATGTCAGCTCGGCGATGCCCGATTTGTCCAGCTCGCCGAGGCCTTCGGATTTCATCCGCTCGTATTGCTCCTTCGTCGCGCGGGCCAGGGGCAGATTCAAACCCGCCTTTTCACCTAACGACAGCGCGATCCCGCTGTCCTTGGCCGCGTGCGCGGCGGAAAAGAAACAGGCGTGGTCGCGCTTCTGCATGTCTTCTCCATCGGTCTGGAGAACGCGCGAGCCGGCGCCGGTTTCCGCGAAAACTTCGCGCAAGATCGTGAGGTCAAGCCCGAGCGCCTCGCCCAATCCCAAGCCTTCGGCCAAGCCGGCGGTGTTGATGTTCATAACCATGTTGACCAGTGCTTTCACTTTCGCGGCCTCGCCCGCTTTGCCGATGTAGCGGATCTTCGAACCGAGCGCCTGCAGGATCGGCTCCGCGCGGTCGAAGGCGGATTTTTCGCCGCCGCACATGAGATAAAGCGAGCCCTCGCGCGCCTGCGTGATGCTCGAGGCCATGCAGGCTTCGAGTGACTGCGCGCCGGCCTCCTGCGCAAGCTGCTCGATCTCGACGTGCACCTGCGGCGAGACGGTCGCGCAATTGATAAACAGTTTGCCCTCCGCCTGGCTCAGCAGGTTATCGTTAGGCGCGGAGAAAATCTGCCGCATCGCGGTGTCATCGGAGACGACTGTGATGATGACGTCGGCCGCCGCGGTCACTTCGCCTAACGACTGGCTGGCAAAGCTTCCCAGCTCCTGTGCAAGCGTGGTGGCAGTGGGTCGATGCGCGTCGTAGACCGCGGTCACATGAAAGCCCCGCTCCTGCAAACGGCGCGCCATGTTTGCGCCCATCCGGCCGACTCCAACAAAGGCGACGTTCATATGGATCACTCCAGGCCGGTCGACAGTTCGGTCTCCCCGGCGAAAAAGGCGTTGTGTTTTTTCTCCTCCGCCACGGTCGTAAGCGGCCCGTGACCGGGACAAAGAATGGTGTCGTTAGGCAGGGTCAGAATCTTTTCAAGATTGTTCCGCACCGCGTCTTCGTAGGAGACATTGCCGCCGCCCATCGAACCGGCAAAAAGCGAATCCCCGACAATCGCGACCGGCTGATCGAGCCCGCGGATGAAAAACGTCATCCCGCCCGGCGAATGGCCGGAGGTGAGGAACGATTCGATCGTGAGCCCGCCGGCGGTGAAATTCTGGCCTTCCTCGATCGGCTCGGCCCCAGGCGCACGCTCGTGCTCGGAGAGGTAAACCGGCGCGCCGGTCGCCTCGGCCAGGCGATTCAGATCGGCGACGTGATCGGGATGCGCATGGGTGAGGAGAATCAACTTGATCGTTAGGCCAGCGCTTCTGCTTTTCTCGAGCAGCGCGCTGCAATCGGCCCCGCTGTCGAAGGCGACGGCTTCCTTGCTCACCGGATCCCAGACGAGATAGGCGTTCACCGTCATGTCGTGATAGGCCGTATTAAACTGCGCGAGTCCATCGAGGCTGACTTCGTTAGGCCGCCATTTTTCCTGCGCGAACTCGGCCAGCGCGGCGGCGTCGAGCCGGAGGACGGGCGCGACCTGGTCGATCGTGGCGCGATCGAATTGGCCGTCGCGCAATTGCCGGATGGCCTCGACGCTGGCGCCGGATTTTTCCGCGAGCTCGCTATCGGAGATCTCCAGGCCGCGCTGTGCTTTGCCGATGATGTCGGTGAAATTGTCTTCTAGTGGGATGGACATGAATCCACTAAAAGAAAACCCAAGTCGCTGTCGAGCCGGAAGCGTGCTCGGAGCTGCCGGCTACAACGCGGCGCACGCGCTCCCGGCGAGATTTGCGATTCGTTGCCTGGCTAATTCGGCCGCCGTGGCCGCGACGGTTTCGACTGCCGGACTTCGCCCGCTCTCTTTTTCGATCGAAGTCATGGTCACATCCGCGATCCCGCAAGGCGTGATCGCGTCGAAAGCCGCAAGGTCGCCGCGGACGTTGAGGGCGAAGCCGTGCATCGTGATCCAATGGCGCACGCCGACGCCGATCGACGCGATCTTGCGCTGCTCAATCCAGACCCCGGTGAGGCCGTCGCGCGTCTTCGCCGGGAGTTCGTAGCCGGCGAGCAGCTCGATCAGGAACGCTTCGATCCAGCGAAGGTAACGATGCAAATCCTGGCCGTAACGGTGCAGGTCGATCAGAAAATAGCCGACCAGTTGTCCCGGCCCGTGCCAGGTCGCCTGGCCGCCACGGTTGATCGGAAAAAGCGGATGCGGCAGGTGGCTCGCGCCGCGCAGACTCGTTTGGTCAGGCGTGCGGCCGATCGTGTAAACCGGATCGTGCTCGAGCAGCCAAAGCGCGTCCGGCAGCTCAGGCTGAGCGCGTTTTTGCCTAACGAACTCCTCCTGTTGCGCGAGCGCCTCCGCGAAACCGATCCGGCCCAGCCAGCGCGCCTCGAGGGGCGGCGTGCTCATATCTGCGATTGCCCCGGCAGACCGAGGCGCAGACCTTCCTGCGCGCGCAGATGGGTGAGCCCGATGGCGAGCGCATCGGCCGCGTCGTCGTTAGGCGTTTCCGTTAGGCCAAGCAGCGCGCGGACCATGAAGGCGACCTGTGCCTTGTCGGCGGAGCCGTTTCCGACCGTCGCCTGTTTGATTCGCTTCGGGGCGTATTCGAAAACCGGCAAACCGCGCTCAGCCGCGGCCATGATCGCGCAGCCGCGGGCCGCGCCCAGCGTGATCGCCGTCTTGTAACTCTGCACGTAAATGACCGCTTCGAGTGCGCAGCAATCCGGCTCGTGTTCGTGGATCAATTCCGCTAGCCGATCCCGAATCGCGACGAGGCAGGAGGACATGCGCAGCGCCTTGGCGTTGTGAATGACGCCGAAATGGAGCGCGTGAAATTTACCGCCGCCGTTCGGCTCGATAATGGCGACGCCGGAGCTGCGCAGGGAGGCGTCGATCGCGAGCACGCGCATCGTTAGGCGAAATGGAAAGCCGCGGAGGGGCGCATGGCTCAGCTTAGATTCCGCCGGGCGCGCTTCAAGATGGAACTCGACAAATGGCCGCGCTTGCGCTTTCAATCCGCACCGTGAACGAGACGGCGCGCCCGCAGTGCCAGATTTGCCATCAACCCAAGGCGGTCTCCGCGGGGACGACGGGCGATTTCATCCGTCCTTCTCTCGCGGGTTACATCCAGAAGAAGAATCCGGACTTCGATCCGCACGGCTTCATCTGCCATCACGACCTCGGACAATTCCGCAGCGAATACGTCAAAGAAGTTCTTGAGGAAGAACTCGGCGAGCTCACCGCGCTCGATCAGGAGGTCGTCGAAAGTCTGCGCGCACACGAGATTCTCTCGGAAAATATCGGCAAACAATTCGATAGGGAGCTGACTTTTGGCGAGCGGCTCTCGGACAAAATCGCATCCTTCGGCGGTAGTTGGACGTTCATCATGATCTTCGGCGGCGTCCTCGTCGTCTGGATCATCATCAACACCGCCATCCTCGCGACGCGCGCGTTCGATCCTTATCCCTTCATCCTCATGAACCTGATTTTGTCGTGTCTCGCGGCGCTCCAGGCGCCGATCATCATGATGAGTCAGAATCGGAGCGCGGCGCGTGATCGCGCCGGTGCGGAGAACGATTACAAGGTGAACCTGAAAGCCGAGCTCGAGATCCGGCACCTGCACGAGAAACTCGATCACCTTCTGCGCAAGCAGTACAACCGGCTCTTCGAGATCCAGCAAATCCAGATCGAACTTCTGGAAGGGCTGAATCAGAAGCGATCGGGCGGTGGCGCGACGCGACCGGCGCGGGTTCCACCTAACGAGTGACAAATTTCGTTTCTCTCCCCGGCGGGAGGCAATTGGCATATCGTTAGGCGGGAGCAACGGATCTCGTCAGCGCTCGCGCAGCTCGAGTCGAGCTGGCAAGGTGGCTCATGACCATCCCGTTTTTCGAAGTCGTCGCTTTTGCCGACCGATTGTTCGCCGGAAATCCGGCGGGAGTTTGTCTGCTCGAGGAGTGGCTGCCAGATGCGCAGTTGCAGGCGATCGCGGCGGAAAATAATCTGGCGGAAACCGCATTCGTGATCGAGCGGGGCGAGCACTTCGATCTGCGCTGGATGACGCCGACGGTGGAAGTGGAACTCTGCGGACACGCCACCCTCGCCGCTGCCCATGTCATTTTTCGGCATCTCGGCTATGCCCAGAGCGCCGTCCGGTTTCAGGCGCAGAGCGGGCTGTTAACGGTGGAGCGAGCGGGCGATCGGCTAGTGCTCGATTTTCCTTCTCGGCCAGCACCGGAAATGGCCGTGCCTAACGAATTGATTCGAAGCCTCGGAGCCTACCCGAGCGCGCTCCTCGATGGCCGCGATTACCTCGCCATTTTCCAAACGGAGCAGGAAGTCGCCGCACTGCATCCCGATTTCCACCTCGTCGCGGAGCTCGAAAAGCAGGGCGTGGTCGCTACCGCGCCGGGGACGGATTGCGACTTTGTCTCGCGCTACTTTGCGCCGGCCGCCGGCATTCCGGAAGATCCGGTGACTGGCTCGACCCACTGCACCCTGATCCCTTACTGGTCGCAGCGCCTCGGCAAACGCGAGCTTTTCGCCCGCCAAATCTCCTCCCGCGGCGGTGAATTATTCTGCGAGGATCGCGGCGAACGCGTCGGCATCGGCGGAAACGCCGTGACCTATTCCGAGGGGAAAATCCACCTCGCCTAAATTCGTCAGGCGTTTTCCTCGAAGGCCTCGGGCGGCGGACAGGAGCAGAAAAGATTGCGATCGCCGTAAACGCTGTCGATCCGCGCGACCGCTGGCCAGAATTTTTGCTCACGCGTCCAGCTCGCCGGATAAGCGGCTTGCTTCTCGAGAATAGGGATGATCCCACGTGTCCGCCGTGACCTGCGCGGCGGTGTGCGGCGCGTTCTTGAGCAGATTGTTCTTGCGATCGGCGCCGTCGCGGCCAAGGGCGTCGATCTCCGCCTTGATCGCGATCATGGCGTCGCAAAAACGATCGAGCTCGTGTTTCGGTTCGCTCTCGGTCGGCTCGATCATGACCGTGCCGGGGACCGGCCAGGAAACCGTCGGCGCGTGAAATCCATAATCCATCAAGCGCTTGGCCACGTCTTCGACTTCGACGCCGGCGCTCTTGCAGGGGCGCAAATCGAGGATGCACTCGTGCGCGACGAGGCCGCGCTTGCCTTTGAAGAGCACGGGAAAATGCGGATCGAGGCGCTTCGCGATGTAGTTGGCGTTGAGGATCGCGACCTCGGTCGCTTTCGTTAGGCCGGCGGGTCCCATCATGCGGATATACATCCAGGAAATCGTCAGGATGCTGGCGCTGCCGTAGGGCGCGGCCGAAACCGGGCCCGCCGAGTTATTGGTTATTTGTTGTTGGTTAAGGGTGGCGAGCGCCGGGAGAAATTTTGCCAGATGTTTGGCGACGCCGATCGGGCCGACGCCCGGTCCGCCGCCGCCGTGCGGGATGCAGAAAGTCTTGTGCAGGTTGAGATGGCAAACATCCGACCCGATGTCGCCCGGACGGCAGAGGCCGACCTGCGCATTCATGTTCGCTCCGTCCATGTAAACCTGGCCGCCGTGTTCGTGCACGATCTCGCAGATTTCGCGGATAGTGGTTTCGAAGACGCCGTGCGTGGAAGGATAAGTGACCATGAGCGCGGCCAGGTCCTTCGCGTGCTCGCTCGCCTTGGCGCGGAGATCGGCCAGATCGATGTCGCCGTCCTCGAGGCATTTCACCGGGACGACTTTGAAGCCGGCCATGACCGCGCTGGCCGGGTTGGTCCCGTGCGCGGAAGTCGGAATGAGACAGACGTTGCGGGCCGCTTCGTTCCGCGACGCATGGTAACCGCGGATGGCAAGGAGGCCGGCATACTCGCCCTGCGAGCCGGCGTTTGGCTGCAACGAGACCGCGGCGAAGCCGGTTATTTCGGCGAGCCAGGCCTCGAGCTGATCGCACATTTCGCGATAGCCGATCGTCTGGTCGTTAGGCGCGAACGGATGCATGCGCGAAAATTCCGGCCACGAAACCGGAAACATTTCCGCGGTCGCGTTCAGCTTCATCGTGCAGGAACCGAGCGGGATCATGGAATGGCAAAGCGAGAGATCGCGCGACTCGAGCCGGCGCAAATAGCGCAGCATTTCGGTTTCGCTGTCATGCGTGTTGAAGACCGGGTGGGTCAGGTAGGGCGAAGTCCGGTTTTCGACTTTCGACTTTCGATCGGCCGGCGCGCCCATGTGATGGAGAATGGCGCGGTTCTCGCCGAAAAGGCCGAGGAGCATTTCGACGTCGTCCGGCGTGGTCGTTTCATCGAGGGAAATGCCGATGCTTTGCGGGCCGAGAACGCGGAAGTTGCAATTCTCGCGCAGGGCGCGACGCGAAAGATCGGCGCTGCTCTTTTTGCCGAGATTGAGGTGGATCGTGTCGAAGAAATCCCAATGCGCGACGCCGTAACCAAGCCGCTCCAAACCTTCAGCGAGACGACAGGTGAGCGAGTGAACGCGTCGGGCGATTTTCCGCAAACCCTCCGGCCCATGATAGACGGCATACATCGAAGCCATGACCGCGAGCAGGACCTGCGCCGTGCAAATGTTGCTCGTCGCCTTGTCGCGCCGGATGTGCTGCTCGCGCGTCTGGAGGGCGAGGCGATAAGCGGGGCGCCCGGCGGCATCGTGCGAAACGCCGACGAGCCGGCCCGGCATGTGGCGTTTGTATTGGTCGCGCGTCGCGAAATAGGCAGCGTGCGGTCCGCCGAAGCCTAACGGAACACCGAAACGCTGGGTGCTGCCGACGGCCACATCGGCGCCCATTTCGCCGGGCGGCCGGAGGAGGGTGAGCGCGAGAATATCCGCCGCGACGATGGCGAGCGCGCCGGCCTCGTGCGCGGATTTGATGAACGGCTCGTAGTCGATGACCGCGCCATCGGTCGTCGGGTATTGGAGGAGAACGCCGAAGACTTTGTCGGTAAATTGGAAGGTCGCATGATCGCCGATCACGACTTCGATGCCTAACGGCCGCGCCCGTGTCTGCACGACTTCGATGGTTTGCGGATGGCAGCCTCGCGAAACAAAGAAAGTCCCGCGATCGCTTGCGACCGCATGACAGAGCGCCATCGCCTCGGCCGCGGCGGTCGCTTCGTCGAGGAGCGAGGCATTGGCGATATCGAGCGCGGTCAGGTCGGTCACCATCGTCTGGAAATTGAGGAGGGCCTCGAGGCGACCCTGCGCGATCTCGGCCTGATACGGTGTGTAGGCCGTGTACCAACCGGGATTTTCGAGAATGTTGCGCTGGATGACGGGCGGGACGAAGCAGTCGGAATAGCCCGCCCCAATAAAGCTGCGCACGACTTTGTTTTTGCGGGAAATTTCGCGCAGCTCTGTCAGCGCCTCCTGCTCTGACTTGCCCGCGGGCAGGTCGAGCGGAGTCGTTAGGCGAATGTCCTTCGGGACCGTTGCGTCGATGAACGAAGCGAGATCGTCATAGCCGACCGTCTCGAGCATTTGCGCGATCTCGTCGTCGTTAGGGCCGATGTGACGGCTGACGAATGGGCTCAGTTCGGGAGCGGTTTCCGGTGATTCGGGGGCGGAAGTTTTGTCCGTTTTATCCCGCGGAGGCGTGGCAACTGAATCCATCGTGCATCCTACGAGAGAGGGAATTTCGCGCAAGCGCGAGGGGTTGTAGACGCCTCCCTCTGGGAGGCGCGGGGTGTTGGCTGCACCGGCCGCAAGTTTCCGGAAGCCACGTTTTCTCTCGCGCTTCGCAGAGCGAAGCGTCCACAGACGCTTAATTCGCCTCGAATGTTTCGACGCCGCGCGCTTTCAATTTATCGCGCAGTTCGGTGAGGTGATTGCGGTCGCGCGTTTCCACCGTGCAAAGGACCTGCACTGCGGAAACATCGGAGCTGGCAAAGGCGCGATCGTGCACGACCTGCTTGATGCTCGCGCCGGCGGCGGCGATTTGTGACGTGAGATCGGCGAGGCCGCCCGGTCGATCGCTGATGATCGCGCGGAAACGCGAGAGCCGGCCATCGGCAACGAGGCCACGCTCGATCACCCGGCTGAGCACATTGGGATCGATGTTGCCGCCGGTGAGCAAGAGCACGACGCGCTTGCCTTTGAGCTCCTCGAGTTGCCCCGACAGACAGGCCGCGAGCGAAGTGGCGGCGGCGCCTTCAACTACGCCTTTCTCCAGCTCGACGATCCGCAGAATCGAGAGCGCGATTTCTTCCTCGGTCACGATGACCGTCTTGTCGGTGTGCTTGCTCGCGATCTCGAAGGCGTTGCCGCCGACCTGGGCAATGGCGAGGCCGTCGGCGAGGGTGGGGCTGGTCGTGATGCGGACCGGTTTACCGGCTTTCAAGGCGGCGGAAAAACTCGCGACGTGATCGGCTTCGACGGCGATCACTTTGGCTTCGGGCCGCAAAGTTTTCACCGCGAGCGAAACCCCGGCGAGCAGACCCGCGCCGCCGACCGGCACGATGACCGCGTCGAGATTCGGCACTTGCGCGACGATTTCCAAACCCGCCGTTCCCTGACCGGCGATGATGTCGGGGTGATCGAAGCCATCGATGTAGGCGAGCCCTTGTTCCTCGGCGATCTCGTGCGCGCGCGCTTTCGCGTCGGCAAATTCTTTTCCGAAAAGCACCACGGTCGCGCCGAGTTTCTGGCAGTTCGAGATTTTGATCAGGGGCGCGAACTGCGGCATTACGACGGTGGCGGGCACGCCTAACAATTTCCCCTGATAAGCCAGCGCCTGCGCGTGGTTGCCGGCGGAAGCGGCGATGACGCCCTTCTTTTTCTGCTCGGGCGAGAGGCGGGAGAGCGCGTTGTGCGCGCCGCGTTCCTTGAAGCTGCCGGTGCGCTGGAGGTTATCGAGCTTGCTATGAATCTCCATCCCGGTGAGTTCGCTCAACGGGATCGATTGCGGGCAGGGCGATTCGTAGACCGCGCCCTTGATGCGCCCGGCGGCGTCCTGAATGTCGGCGAAAGTGGTCAAGTGGCGGCTCGTTGCTGATCGACGCAGCCAGCCTAACGGGCTGCGTTTTTCTATCAACCATCAACCCGCACGCATCAAATTCCCTCTCCATCCAACACCTCGCGCACTTTGCTCGCGAGCTGCTGCACGTTGAACGGCTTGGCCAGGAAACACATTTTCGGATTGCGCCGATCGCCGGGATGAAGCGACTCGTCGAGATAACCGGAAATGAAAATCACTTTCGTCTGCGGACTCGTCTCGACCAGCCAGTCGGCGAAATTGCGGCCGCTCATTTCCGGCATGACGAGATCGGTCAGGAGCAAATCGAGCGGGCGTTTACCGCGTTGCGCCATGAGGCGCTTGGCGTCTTCGCCGCGCGCGGCTTCGATCACTTCGTAACCGAGCCGGCGCAAGGCGTGGACGGAAAGATGACGCACGCTGACATCGTCTTCGAGCACGAGAATGCTCTCGGTCCCGGTCGGCATTTTAGCGCCATGCCTTTTTTTATAGGGCGCGGGCGGAGCCGCCACGCGCGGCAGGAAAATGCGAAAAGTCGTGCCCTCGCCGAGGACGCTCTCGGCACAAATGTGACCACCACTTTGCCTCACGATGCCGTAGCTGGTGGCGAGGCCGAGGCCGTTGCGGTTGCTTTTCGCCTTGGTGGTGAAGAACGGCTCGAAGAGCCGCGCTTTGACTTCGTCTCTCATTCCGGTGCCGGTGTCGGAGATGACCAGGGTGACGTATTCGCCCGGCGGACATTCCACGCACGAGGTCTCGCTGCCCGTCACGCGCACGACCAAAGTCTCGATCGTTAGGCGGCCGCCATTCCGCATCGCATCGCGCGCATTCACGGCCAGGTTCAAAATGATTTGGGTGAGCTGACCCGCATCCGCCCGCACGTGCGCGCCTTCCTTGAGCTGATGGAGATGGCAGGTGGTCGAAATATTTTCGCCGAGGAGATGGAGGAGCGATTCTTCAAGATTGGTCAGAAAGGCATTGATCTCGAGCACGGTCGGCTCGAGCGCCTGGCGCCGGCTGAAGGCGAGCAGTTGATTCGTTAGGGAAGATGCCCGTCCGGCGGCGTCGCGGATCTCCGTGATCTGGCGCTCGAGCTGTCCGCCGACCCCGCTCTCGGACAAAATTAGATCGCTGTAGCCGAGGATGGTGGTGAGAAAATTGTTAAAATCGTGGGCGACTCCGCCGGCCAGTTGCCCGAAGGCTTCCATCCGTTGCGAACGGCAGGCCTGCGCCTGCATTTGCTCGCGCGCAGTCACGTCCATCATCAGGCAAACCGCGCGCAGCGCCGCGCCATTCGCATCCCGCTCGATCAGCGCCCGGTCGAGCACGTAAATGTATTCGCCGTTCCCGCGCTGGAAGCGGTACTCGCCCATCCAACGTTCCGCGCGGCTGGCAAGAGTCTCACGCAAACTGTCCTGGATGCGGCCGAGATCGTCGGGGTGAATGCGATCGAGCCAGAAGCTGATCTTGTCGGCGCCGGCCGCGCGATGACCGAGCAGACTTTTCAGCCCGCGCGGCCAGGTGAGCCCGCCGCTGCTTACGTCCCAATCTCGAATCGCATCGTTCGTCGCCCGGGCCAGGATTTCAAAATATTCCGCGCCTGCCGCCGGCGCGTGCTCCACCGGTGGAAGCTGAGATTTCTTCGCTCGGGGCTGACGGATGGGCTCCTCGGTTTTTGGATGCCGCTTGGATGGATTGGAATTAGCGGATGGCATGCGCGGGAGCGGCCACGGCCGCACGAGTGAGTTAGCTAGATTTGTGCCTCCGTTCGATCCCTCCAGCCGCTGAATTTACCTTGCTTTCGGCCGCCGCGAAAAGAAGGCTGCTCCCTGCCATGGCAAACACGACTTCGTTCGATCCACTACATCCATTGCAGAATCAAAAAGCGCTCGTGACCGGTGCAAATTCCGGGATCGGCGAAGCCTGCGCGATTGCCCTCGGCGCGGCCGGCGCAGCCGTGGCGGTGAATTACGTCGCGGCGCCGGAAGAGGCGGAACGCGTCGTGGGATTAATCCGCGCGCAGGGCAGCGAAGCGATCGCGGTCCGCGCCGATGTCAGCCGCGAAGATGAAGTGCAGGCGATGTTCGCGGAAATGCTGAAAGCGTTTGGAACAATCGACATTTTGGTCAACAACGCCGGGCTGCAACAGGACGCCGCCTTTCAGGACTTGACGCTGCGGCAATGGGAAAAAGTGATCAGCGTCAACCTGACCGGGCAGTTCCTCTGCGCGCGCGAAGCGGTCCGGGAATATCTCCGCCGCGGCGTCGTCCCGACGGTCTCGCGCGCGGCCGGCAAAATCATTTGCATGAGCTCGGTGCACGAAGTCATCCCGTGGGGCGGCCATGTGAATTACGCCGCGTCCAAGGGCGGCGTGATGCAGCTCATGAAAAGCATGGCGCAGGAGCTCGCCCCGAAAAAAATCCGGGTCAACAGCATCGCGCCGGGAGCGATCAAGACGCCGATTAACCGTGACGCCTGGGACACGCCGGAAGCGCTCAAGCAACTCCTCACGCTCATTCCCGATCAGCGCGTGGGCGAGCCGGAAGACATCGCGCGCACCGCCGTCTGGCTGGCTTCGGATCAATCCGATTACATCACCGGCGCGACTCTCTTCGTCGATGGCGGGATGACGCTTTATCCCGGCTTCGCCACCGGCGGCTAACGAATCCGCTTCGTGAAATTTACGCTGCAAGAACTGGCCGGGATGTCTTCCGGTGAAATTTCCGGCGATACGAGCCTAACGATCGTCGGCGCGGCATCGCTGGCCGAAGCTACGCCGGGCGAGATCACGTTTTACGGCAATTCGCGCTACCTCAAAGCCTTGCGCAAGACCAGGGCATCTGCCGCCTTCGTCCCGGAGGATTTCTTCGAGCAAGTCGTTCCCGCCCAGATCCGGGTGCCGAATCCGAGCAAGGCTTTCGAACAGGTCGCCCTCCGTTTCGCTCCGGAACCGATCAGCTTTCCCGCCGAGATTCACCCGACCGCAGTCATCGCGGAAGGGGTCTCGTTAGGCGAAAATATCGCGCTCGGTCCACACGTCGTGCTCGAGCCCGGCGTCCACATCGGCGACGGCACGCGGATCGGCGCGAACAGCTACGTCGGGCACGAGACGACGATCGGGGCCGACGCCACGATTTATCCCAACGTCACCATCCGCGAGCGCGCCAAGATCGGCGACCGCGTCATTCTCCATAGCGGCTGCGTCATCGGCTCGGACGGATTCGGTTTTGAAAGCGTCGACGGCGCGCAGCAAAAAGTTCCGCAGATCGGGATCGTGCAGATCGACAACGACGTCGAGATCGGCGCCGGCACCACGATCGATCGGGCGCGCTTCGGGCGGACCTGGATTCAGGAAGGCGTGAAGATCGATAACCTGGTGCAAATCGCGCACAACGTCGTCATCGGGGCGCATTCGATCGTCGTCGCGCAAGTCGGAATCTCGGGCAGCACGCGGGTCGGTCAGCGCGTCATCCTGGCCGGGCAGGTGGGGGTCGCCGGTCACCTCGAGATCGAGGACAACGCCGTAGTCGGCGCGCAGGGCGGGGTGACGAAAAGTCTGCGCGGCGGCGGAGTCTGGTGGGGAACGCCGATCGTGCCGATGGCCGCTTCCAAGCGCCAGATCGCGTGGGTGCGGAACCTGGGAAAATTATTCGAGCGCGTGAAAGCGTTGGAAGCAAAGCTGTAGCCGCTTCGCTGTGAGAAGCGCGGTTTGTGCGCGGAAAGGGCAGCAACGCTTATCTCGCGTCGCCCACAGGGCGACGGCTACAGACCGTAGCGGCTACGGCACGAGGAAAATCTTGCCGCTGTACGGATCCTTCACCTTGCTCCCGGGAGCGAAGCCAGTGACGTCGACGTAACCGCCGTTCTTGTCGTAAGGACTGAACACATATCCTGGTTTTCCAGGGACCGGTTTTCCGTAGGGCAGACTCGATTTTTCTGAGGAAGCGGTTCGCGACGTAGAGGAGGTGGGGGCTTCGTTGGCCCGCTCTTGATTCGAAGTCGTCGTGGAACGCGTCGTCACGCTCGGCAAAGGAGTCGAGGTCGCTTCGGGCTCGGGCGCCCGCGACTGTTCGGTCACGCCCACGCGCCGCGGCGGAGGCTGGGGCGGCGGAGGCGGCGGCGCATTGACCGTCTCAGTGCGGCCCGTGTACTGCGGAGGCGGTTGCTGATAGGGCGGCGCGTAGACGTTGTCGTTAGGCGGAGCTTCACTTTGCACGGTCGTGGTGGAAGTCGTCGTGGTGGTGTTACCGTCCTCGTCGATATCCAATTTGCGGCGGATGTATTGATGGGGCGCATCGATCACGCGGAAACTGGCGACGGCGGCATCGTGCGCCGTCTGGCAAGAGGGAAGCGCGCCGGTCGCGAGAAGCAAAAGAGGAGAAGCCGTTTCATGTGCATATTAAGTTTCGGTGGGTATGACGTTGATGGGTGGAAAAAACTTCATCTGGCGGCAGGCGCCGGGTAAACGGCCGGGCTGCGGTTTCCCTCCTGATCGAGCGCCGCGACGCCGAAAAGAAGATTATCTTTCGAAGCCGGAACAGTAAAGCGCGTGACCTTCCCAGCGGCAGCGGCGTGTTGCCAGACGGGCGATGTCGTTTCGCGCCAGAGCACTTCGTAACCGGCCAGATCCGGTTCGCGATTCGCCTGCCAGTGCAGGGTCGTGTCGTTGGTCAATTCCTTCGCCTCGATCTCGACGCCGGCGGGCACGGCCGGGGCGAGAGCAAGCGCGCCTAACGACGCCGCATTGATCCGCGCGACCTGCGCGATGTAGTTGAAATCGTCGAACTCGGGCAGGTCGCCCAACTGCACGCCGTTTTCCTTGCGCACGTCCTGATGCTGGTGGCGGAAGTCCTCGTTAGGCTCGGTCATTCGCACCGCCGGATAGCCGGCTTCGAGGAAAGGAGAATGGTCGCCCCCGCGCAGGTAACGGTCCTTGCGATAAATCACATTCACCGTCATGCCGCTGACGTAACGCTCGCCCATCGTCTTGATAAAGCGGGCCAGCTCGCGCGCCGGACTGTCGTTTTCGCCGCCGGTCGCGACTTGTTTGCGCCAGCTCTCAGACATTTCCTTCATCGGCGGCACGCCCTCGGCGAAGAGGCGCACATGAGTGTCGTCGACGTGGCCATCGTCGGCCCGGGAACTGCCGATGATGTCGTTCGTGATCATGCCGGCGACGTTCCAATTTTTTTCCTTCGCCATTTTCGCCCAGTGAGTCGATCCGAAGAGGCCTTGCTCTTCCCCGGCCACGGCCATGAAGACGAGCGTCGCGTCCCATTTCTGCTGCGACATGACGCGCGCCATCTCGAGGACCGCGGCGACGCCGGAAGCGTCGTCATCCGCGCCCGGCGCGTCGGCGGTCGCGTTCATCACATCGGTGACGCGGGAATCATAATGGCCGCTCACGACATAGATCCGGTCGCGCGCTTCTGGTTGTTCGCCGGGAACGGTGGCGACGACGTTGACTACCTGGACAGGTTGCGGATTGCGTTTCCCGGGCGGCTGAGTGAACTCGTCCATCGTGACCTGCAGACGGCCGCCTGAACCTTTCGCGTAGCGTTCGAACTCCGATTGGATCCAGCGCCGCGCCGCGCCAATCCCGTGGGTGTCGCTCTTCGTTTCGGAAAGGGTATGGCGGGTGCCGAAGCTGACAAGTTTGCGAATGCTCGCCTCGATATTTTTCGAGGAAATCTGCCTAACGACTGCGGCGATTTGCGGGTTGGGCGACGGCTCCGGCAACGGGCCCGCAGAAGCTGTCAGACCAAGCGCCAGGGAGAGATAGAGAACCAGGCCGCGCATGATCGCAGCATAGTCCTCATGACTCGCGATGTCAGATTGTGCTCATCTTCGTGCTCGTAATCATAATCGTAATCGTAATCGTAATCGTCTGGGGAGGACGGAGTGTTACTCCGTCGGACGGGGAAGTGCTACTTCCCCGCCCAAAACCGCGCGCGAAGAGAGGCGAGCGAGTAACACTCGCTCGTCCGACGCAGTGGCACCGCGTCCTCCCCGGAGAAATCAATCGAGCACGAGAAAGCAGTCAGCGCTGCTGCCCGACCCACTGCGTGGCGTAGCGCAACACTTCGCGCGCATTCGGCACTCCGAGCTTTTCCTTGATGTTGGCGCGATGGGCTTCGACGGTTTTTTTGCTCAGGTGCAGATCGCCCGCGATCTCGTGCATGTCGCGCCCTTCGCCGATCAATTGGAAGACTTCCAATTCCCGATCGGTCAGGCGTTCGACTGCGCTGCGCGCTTCGCCGCCGCTGTGGATATGATCGAAGATCATCCGCTTGGACATGGTCGGGCTGATGTAGATCTCGCCGTCGAGCACGCTGCGGACAGCGCCGAGCACGCAATCGAGCGCCTCGCGTTTCATGACGTAACCGCGCGCTCCCGCCCGCAGCGCCCGCTCCGCGTAGAGCGCTTCGTCGTACATCGAAACCATCAGGACCGGTAACTCCGGGCACTCGGCTTTGATAAATTTCATGAGCTCGATCCCATTGGCGCCGCCACGCAAACCGATATCGACGATCGCGAGGTCGAAGCGCTGTTGCCGGATGCCCTGAGCGCGCCGGCGCTATTCTCGGCCTCGGCCTGAACCTGGAGATCCGGCTGGCCATCGAGCAACTGGCCCATCCCTTTGCGGAAAAGCGGATGGTCGTCCACCAACAGGATACTTCGCCTTCTCGGCTCCAGACTTTTCTTCGCGGCGATCTTTTTCAAAGTCTTCGATTTACGCAGACCAGCGGACGAGGGCAACGACCCGGCCGGGTTACTGGTGTCGAAGATCACGTCCCCATATAATCGCACCAACGGGCGCAGGGCGGATGTCCAAAACTCGCCGTCAGAGCGGAACGCTGCCTCGATCAAACTATCGACCAGCTCACCCTCGATGGCGCCGCCTCGCCAAAGGTCACGTCCCTCATGTTTGCCCAGCACGTGGCGACCAAGGCCGAACAGGATGCGGCCGCGACAACACCGTGCTGGCGTCGGCGCAGAGCGAGGACTACGGCGACCTGCGCGGGCGGCGTCTGTTTTGGGCTTTGGTGCGACCGCGAAGAACGATCGCGCAGGCCCACGCTGCCTTCGCTCCGGAAGCGGGTAAGCCATTTGCGCACGGTCCGCTCAGAGACGCCGGCCTCCGCGGCGACGAGCGTAATTGGGAGATGAAGATTGCTGATGCGCCGCACAACTGCCTCTCGACCGCGCGGGGTAAGTCGGGCATGATGATGGACGTTCATGTCGGGGTAAGGGCTGAAGATGAGGATGCACAACCGCAGTCTCTCAGCTCTTCCTCGCATGAACAATGTCCTGAAACTTCACAGCTAGAGCCCTCTCTGTCTCCACTTGGCGCACTGCAACTGCCTCCGGCAATTGTTCTAGGGTTGTGTCGGGTGGCAAGTCGTTCCAGGGGATGTCAAACTCTTCTGCCTTAGTCCGAAGCACGTTCCAAGTTTCGCTGGCTATCGAAGCGTCGATCACTATTCGCGTCTGGGCTTCAATGGAACCTTCGATAAACTGACTCAGCGCCTTCGCTGACGACGGGTCCGGGCCTGGGTCGACGCCTGTGCTGCTTTTCACTT